>NZ_JAWJUU010000003.1:0-484040 GCF_032918305.1 Rhodovulum sp. FJ3 | reverse complement strand
GGTGGCGCGGGGCCAGTGCCCCGCGCGGCGCTTAGTTCATGCCGTAGGAGGACGGTTCCAGATCGTTGAACATGTTGTCCATCAGCAGCTTGGTCAGCTCTTCTTCGTCGTTGCGGTCGTTTAGACCATCAACCAAGGCACCCCATTTGGTGACATAGGGTTCAAAGGAGTCAAACACCGCCTGTGGGTTTTCGATCTTGTAGGTGTCGCGCGCGATGCCGGTCATGTCGCCCACACCGTTATCGATCCATGCCTGAACGGCGTTCTGCAGGCTATCTGCCGGTTCGACCTCAACCGTTTGACCGGTCTCGAGGGCGTTGGCGAGGGCGCTGCTTGCCGATTCCGCGTACATGATGTGCGCGCGGGCCTGTGTGCGGGCGGCCAGTTCAAAGATGATCCCGCGCTGTTCGTCCGTGAGGCCCATCCACCAGTCTTTGTTGATGGTCATCTGGGGCGAGTTGAACGCAGGCGTCCAGCGCGTCAGCGTGGTCGAGTTCGACACCTCTTGGAGGTTGCCGTCGCGCAGCCAGTTCGCGCTGAGCGAGGCGCAGTCCAGTGCGCCGGTTTGCAGCGCCTGATAGGCCTCGGAGGCGGGCATGCCGACAGGCACACCGCCCAGATCGGTCACCAATGCGCCGATCAGGCCATAGGCACGGACCTTGAGGCCTTTCATGTGCTCAAGCTCGGTCACGGGTTCGGCGGTGTTGCACATCAGCGAGTATTCGGGGGTCGAGAAACCCGCCATCGGGATCACGTTGTGGCCGTGCCATTCGGCCTGAGCGGCGGGGTCGTGCATGATCCAGTCGGCATAGGCCGCGCCAATCGCGATGGGGTCGGGTTCGATAAAGCCAAAGCCGGCGATCGAGGCGTTGATCGGCAGGTCCGACGGGGTATAGCCCACGGTCGTCTGGCCGATTTGTGCGACGCCATCACCGATGCCTTGGAGGTGGGATTTCGGCGGCATGATCGCGCCGCCGGTGAAATGCTGGAACGTGATGTCGCCATTCGTGGCGGCCTCAAGGTCTTTGATGAACTGGTCGTTGGCTTGGGTCGTCGGCTCGGTCGGGGCGTTCCAGCTTGAGAACCGGTAGGTTTCAGCCGAGGCGGTGCTGGCAACGGCCAGAGCGATACCACCACACAGCAGGGCGCGTTTGACATGTTTCATTCGTATTTCCTCTCCTGATGGGCACGGAACAGGGTGAAGTGTCCCGTTGTTTGCGGTTACCCGCGTCTCCTCCGTCACAGAGGGGCCCATGCCAGTGTTCGTTGCGCCGGCACACCCTCTGTCTAGGGCGGTGGATACGCACTTGCCATGCCAAAATGGCGCCATTCCACCATTGGCATGTCGATTGCGAAGACTGTCTTGAAAACGCCCAGTGTCGTTGCATGACGCACCACAATCAGGGCAGGGTGAGAGACGAGGAAACGTTATGAAAATCGGTTATGTCGGCCTTGGGGCTATGGGGGGCGCGCTGGCGCGTTGGTTGGTGGCGGATCACGACCTGTTGGTGTGGGATCTGAACCCTGCGGCCATGGCGCGCTTTGCCGAATATGGCGCGACGCCCGCGACCTCCCTGCCGGATATGGCGCGGGCCTGTGACATCGTTTTTCTGTGCCTCCCCCGAAGCAGCAATGTCGAAGCCGCGATCTTTGGCGACGGAGGTCTGGTGGGCGGTCTGGCCCCCGGGAAGATCGTGATTGATCAGACCAGTGGCGTGGGCGCAGAAACCCGTGACATGGCGCGCCGTCTGGCCGCGCAAGGTGTTGATATGTTGGACGCTCCGGTCGCGGGCGGTGTGCCAAGCGCGGTGGGCGGCACGATTACGATCATGCTGTCGGGCGATGACGGGGCCCAAGCGCGCGCCATGCCCGCCCTACGTGCGATGACGTCGAAAATCTATCGCGCCAGCGGCGTGGCGGGCGATGCGCAGTCCGTCAAAACCCTGAACAACATGATGAACATGGTGTTCCGTGTGGCGACGCTTGAACTGGCGGCGTTGGCGGTGCGGTTGGGGGTGCCGATGGGCGAACTGACCCCCGCATTAGAGGCGGGTGTGGCGGGCAACTTTACCTGTCGAACAGTTCTGCCCGCGATTATCGCCGAGCGTTCGGTCGGGGATTTTGCTCTGACCCTGATGTTGAAGGACAATAATCAGGCGCTGGAACTGGGGATTGCGGCGGGTGTGCCGATGCCCTTGTCGGCCTTGGGGCGCGCCGCCGTTCAGATGAACATAAACATAATCGGTGATCACGCGGGTCTCGACCACGTGATGCCGTTCATGGAACAGGCAACCGGTGTGCGTTTCATGGACACGTTCGACCGTGTCACGGACAGTGATGTGACCGCCCTGACGATCACGGCACTGGCGGCGGCGAACCGTGCGATTGCCTATGAAATCCTGTCGGTCGCGGCCAAGATGGGGATGGACCTGACCGATTTCGGGCGCATTCTGAACAACGGATCGGCGTGGAACCGCGAATGCGAAAACATTCTGGATGAGCTATCCTCGGGCCGTGCGTCTGCCACGACCCTTGGCGATGCGATTGACGCGATGCGCGGGCTTGAGGCGCTGAACCTCAAACACGGGGTGACGACCCTGATTCTGGGTGAGGTGCGGGCGATTTATGAGACCGCCGCGCGCGAGTTGGGCATGGGTGCGTCCGTCAGTTTTCTGGCAACTCTTTACGAACGGGTTGGCGAAGTGACCCTGCGGGCGGCCTAATCGCGTTTGTGCAGCAGATTGAAAATGAAGATCGCGGTGAACATCACGATGACATAGCGCATCGTATGCGCGATCGTCACAAAGGCGACGCTTTGGTTGATGGCGAGCGCCAAGAGGCTCATCTCCATCAAACCGCCGGGCGCATAGCTGAGCAGGGAGGCAAAGAAATCCATCCCCCCCGCCAGATAGGCGATTAACGCGATACTGCCCGAGACACAGATCGCCAGAACGGCGGCAATCAGGCCGTGCATGATGCTGCGGGCGACGACACGCAGGTGCATGCCCGCAAAACTTGCCCCGACGGCCCCGCCCAGAACCATCTGGGCCGCGCGTGAAATCGTGGTGGGCGGCGCGGTGTGAACGACCTCGGTCAGGTGGGCAATCGCGCTCAGGATCAGCGCGCCCAGAATGGCCCGCGCGGGGATGCGCAACAGGCGCCCCGCCAACGGCCCGAACGCGGCACAGCCAAGCAGGATCAACAGTTCAAGCGGCGGCACCTCGCCAAAGGCCACCAGCCCCCGTTCGCCCGCCTGACCGGTCTGATCGCCCGCAATCAGGACCACCAGAACCGCGATGCCGACCACCGACACAATCACCCGAAGCGAATGGGACAGGGCGATCTGGCGGGAGTCGCCGCCGCTCTGTTCGCCCATCAGGACCATGTCGTTCAGACCGCCAGGCACACTGGACAGGTAGGAAGTGATCGGGTCCAAATGCGCCACCCGCCGGTAATACAGGTAATTGACCGAGGTCGAGGCGACGATGAACACCGGGATCAACGACAGGGCAAAGACAAACGCGCCTGCGTTGGCAAAGATGTCCGGCAGGAATGCCGACCCCAGAACAACCCCCAGCACCGGCAGGGCCACAGGGCGCAACATGTTCAGCCCGCGCACCGGCACACCGGCAAGGGCAGGTATGGCGTTGAACATCAGGGGGCCGATGTACCAGGGCAGGGGACTGCCGATGGCTTGCATCACAATTCCGCCGATGATCCCCAGAACCGCCCCAAGCGCGTATCCGAACCAGTTCCCCATCACAGGAACCATGCGAATACGTTATGGAAATGCGGGTCGATCACGTCTGGGCCTTTGTCGTCTATGGGGCCGGTCTAACGGGGTCTGCGACCGAGTGCCACAGGGAAACGACAAAAGGTCGGCGGATATGCCGCCGACCTATGGGTGTTCCTGTTTTGCGCTTGGGAATTAGGCGTCTTTGGCGGTCCCGAGGAAGTCCACCGCGACCAGACCCTGACCCTTGGGGCGAACCAGAACGGGGTTCACCTCGGCCTCGGCAAGATCGGGGGTGCGCAGGATGGTGTTGCCGAATTCGACCGCTGCGGTGATCAATGCCTCGGTGTCCGCCGCAGGTGCGCCACGGAACCCTTCGAGCAGGGTCCACAGTTTCAGGCGTTTCAGGGCCTGTTCGACCTGTTCGCGCGTGACGGGCAGGGCCAGATAGGTGATGTCCCGATAGAGTTCCACCGCAACGCCACCCGAGCCAATCGATAGGACTGGACCAAAATCGGTGTTGCCCAGACAGGACAGGACGACCTCGACGCCGTCCGTGACCATTTCCTGAACCAGAACCGGCAGATCGGGGTTGCTCAGGATTTTGCGGAATTCGGCGGCGTGGGCATCCACGTCCTCGGGTGTTTGGACCTTGAGCTTGACCAGACCCAGTTCGGTCTTGTGTTCGGCCGCGTCGGGCAGAACCTTGACCACCAACGGATAGTTCAGATCCTTGCATCCCTCGACCGCCGACACACCCGGTTGCAGCAGGGTCCATTTGGCAGGCGTGATCGCCGACGTTTCCAGATAATCCATCATCTCACCCCATGTCTGGGGCACGGACAGCGGCGACGCAGACGTGTCGGGCAGGGCCACAGTGATGTTCTGGAACCGCTGACGGTCATAGAGCCAGCGCAGCGCACGCATGGTGTTGGACGGATCGTCGGAAATCAGGATGCCGGCCTCCATGAATTCCATCTTCAACTCGGTCGACACCTTTTCCATCGCAAAGGTGATGATCAAGGGCAGGCCACTGTCGCGGGCGGCCTGTTTGAAGGCATCGCCATTGTCGATCAGGTCTTTCATGCCACTGGACGCGAATTGCACGACGATGGCCTCGGTCCGCGCATCGGCGCCCAGAACGGCCAGCGTGTCGCGGAACAGGTTCGGGAACTGGCGGATTTGACCGGTCAGGTCGACGGGGTTTGCCTTGCGCGCGAATTCGGGCAGGATTTCCTGAAGCTTTGCGGCGGCGTCGTCGCTGAAGGTGGACATGGGCAGGTCGCGCTCGTCACTATGGTCGGCCAACAGGGCACCCGCCCCGCCAGAGGAACTCATCACGGCGATGCCGGACAGGGGATCGTCGGATACGCGCGGGTTCGGCATGAACGACAGAACCTCAACCGCCGCCATGGCCTCACCCAGACTGTCGACCATGATCACGCCCGCCTGTTCCAGAACGTCGGTATAGATCGCGTGGGGCGAGGCGATTTTGCCGGTATGCGACGCGGTCGCCTCTTGGCCGAATGCGGATCGACCGGCCTTGAGTGTGACGATCTGGATGCCGCGTTCACGGGCGCGCGCCGCGATGCGCAACAGACGCGCGGCGTTGTCCAGACCCTCTAGGTACAGACCCACAACGCGCACGTCGTCCTGTTCCACGACCCAGCTGAGCGCGTCCAGCGCATCCATGCAGGTCTCGTTCCCGACGGATACGATATAGGAACACCCAAGGCCCGTGCGTTGCAGATGCGCGCCAATCGCCCCCATCAGCGCGCCGGATTGTGACACGACGGCAATCGGGGCGTGGCGCAGGTTTTCCAGCCCGAACGCCGCCGCACCAAAGGTCAGCATCGTCTTTGCCTGAACCGACCATACGCCCTGACCGTTGGGACCGAGGACGTGAACGTTGTTTTTATCCGCCGCCGCTTTCAGTTGCGCGGCCAGTTCATGCCCGCCCTCTACCTCTTCAAAGCCTGCGCTATAGACAATCGCGCAGGTGATGCCCTTGGCGCCGCATTCCTCAATCAGACCTGGAACCGTGGCGGCGGGCGTGATGATCAGGGCAACATCGGGCACCTCGGGCAGATCAGCGAGGGTTTTATAGGCCTTGTGTCCCTCAACCTCATCCGCGCTGGGCGAGACGGGATAGATGCGCCCCTCAAACCCGTGTTTGATCAGGATTTTCACGATCCGGTTGCGCGCGCCCGGCTTGGGCGAGGCGCCGACGATCGCCACGCTTTTGGCGCGAAAGATCTTGTCCAGCGGCGGCACGGCAATCTCGTCAGGGGCGGGGGAGTGGGCGTTCATAGTTTCGGTCTTCCGTCTGTTTCAGGCACTAGGATCAGCACCGCGCGCGCCCAAATGGAGCGGCCATGCTGCGTTGCGGCCAAAAACGCACTTCTCGTGCCAGAACCATGAAATCCCCCCGTTTGTGCAGGTTCCGCCGTCCCCCCGACTGCGGTTGTGCGTTCCTATCCTAGCCGCCCTGTATGCGGTCGCGATATCGCCTTTGGCTATGCGGTATGAAGGGTTGGACTATATCCGCGTTTCCGCGCTCTCGACGGGTGATTGGGGCGGCGCTAGTTTTGGGTCACACCCGAAAAGGATAAGAAAAATAAGCTCCTCGCCCAAAACCTCGCCGTTCGATCCCCTCAAGAACCGCGGCTTTCTGATCTATTGGCTGGCCGGATTGTCCGCCAATTTCGGCTGGCAAATCCAACTGGTGGGGGCGTCTTGGTTGATGATTTCACTGGGCGGTACGCCAGAGCAGGTCGCATTGGTCCAAGCGTCGGTTGCCCTGCCGGTGATGCTCTTGTCCTTGCCGGGGGGCACATTGTCCGATCGTGTCGGCCAAAAGGTCATGGTGCTGTGGGCGCAGTCATTTTTGATGATCGTGTTCACGGCCGTTGCCGTCGCTGCCTATTTTGAGGCGCTGACGCCGTCGCTGTTGTTGCTGAGCACCTTGGCCGTGGGGGCGGGGCGGGCCCTCTATTATCCGGGCTGGCAGTCGATGGTGTTCGAGTTTTTTGAACGCGACAAGACCCCCGCCGCCTTTGCGATCAACACCGGTAACCTGAATATCGCCCGCAGCCTTGGCCCCGCGCTTGGCGGTGCGTTGGTGGCGTCGGTCGGGGCGTTCTTGGCCTTTGTTGTCGCCGCGATCAGCAACGTCAGCGTTCTGTTCGTGGCCAGCCGGTGGAAAATCGCAAAGCCGTCCCATGATCTGCCGCCCGAACCGTTCGGCAGCGCGATCTTGGCCGGTCTGCGCTATATCGCCCTGTCGCCGACCCTGTTGACGGTGATCTTGCGGTCCTGTGTGTTCAACATCGCGGCGATTGCGGTGATGGCGATGCTGCCGCTTGTGGCGCGCGATGTGTTGCAGGGCGGACCGCAGGTTTATGGCTTTCTGCTAGGGGCGTTCGGGATCGGGGCGGTGGCGGCGGCGGTGCTGTCCCAGACCCTGCGCCGTCTCATTCCGGTCGAACGCTATCTGGCAGGGGCGTTTGTGACCTATGCCGTGGGGATGGTTGTTCTGGGGCTTAGCCCGTCAATCATCCTATCGCTGATCGCCGCCTGTATGACCGGTATGTGCTGGATCCTTGTTCAGGTGACATTCGGCTCCACGAACCAAGTGTCCTCGCCCCGCTGGGTCATCAGCCGCAGCATCGGCATCTACCAGACCTTTGTGTTTGGCGGGAATGCGTTGGGCAGTCTGATTTGGGGGATGATCGCGGGTGGATATGGCACGCCTGCCGCCCTGTTTTCGGCGGCTGCTCTGATGGTTGCGGGGGCGGGCATTGGTCTGTTCCTGCGGATCAAGGAACCTGACGGGTTCGGGTTGGACCCGCAATCGGACTGGAAACCGCCCCAGCCCAAGGTCGACATGGTGATGAAAAGCGGACCGATCCTGACCACGATCACCTATCGTATCCGCGAGGATGACGTTCCCGAATTCCTGTCCGTCATGCGTGAAAAACGGCGCAATCGTATCCGTGACGGGGCGGCGCGTTGGACCCTGTCGCGTGACATTCAGGATGCGGAACTGTGGTTTGAACGGTTCAAGGTCGCCACATGGGCCGATGCCCAACGCCTACATTCACGGCGCACGGTGGCCGGCGGCCTTGTGATTGAGGCGGTGCGCAAGCTGCATCAGGGCCCCAACCTGCCCGAGGTGCATTACGAACTGGTCCGCAATACGGCGCATACCCCGCACGACCGGACCCACGAACACCACCACTGATCCAAAAGAAAAGGCCGCGTGAAACACGCGGCCTTTGTTGTCTTATCGCTTGGACCTTAGAAGTGGGCCGATTTCGTCGCCGGGTTCTTTTCCATCGGCGGGGCGAATTTGGTCAGGTCGATGCCGTCAACGGCGACCTTGTATTCGTCCAGCGTGGGCGTACGGCCCAAGATCGCCGACAGAACGACAACCGGGGTCGACCCCAGCAGCGATTCACCCTTCTTCTCGGGCAAGTCGCCGACGACGCGGCCTTGGAACAGGCGGGTCGAGGTGGCCAGAACGGTGTCGCCCTTGGCGGCCTTTTCCTGGTTGCCCATGCAGAGGTTACAGCCGGGACGCTCAAGATACAGGATGTTCTCGTACTCGGTACGGGCCTGTGCCTTGGGGAACAGATCGTCGAACTCAAAGCCCGAGTATTTCTGCAGGATTTCCCAGTCGCCTTCGGCCTTCAGCTCATCAATGATGTTGTAGGTCGGGGCGGCCACAACCAGCGGGGCCTTGAACTCGACCTTGCCGTTGGCGGCTTCGAGGTTCTTCAGCATCTGCGCCACGATCTTGATGTCGCCCTTGTGCACCATGCACGAGCCGACAAAGCCCAGATCGACCTTTTTGTCCGCTGCGTAATAGGAAATCGGACGGATGGTGTCGTGGGTATAGCGCTTGGACACATCGTCGTTGTTGACGTCGGGGTCGGCGATCATCGGCTCGATGATCTGGTCCAGATCGACGACAACCTCGGCAAAGTAGTTCGCATTGTCATCCGGCGTCAGCGCGGGTTTTTCACCCGAGGTGATTTCGGCGATACGCTTGTCCGCTTTGTCGATCAGACCTTGCAGGGTCTTGGCTTCGTTATCCATGCCCTTGTCGATCATCACCTGGATGCGCGACTTGGCCAGTTCCAGCGAGCCGATCAGCGTGTCGTCGTTGGAGATACAGATCGACGCCTTGGCCTTCATCTCGGCCGTCCAGTCGGTAAAGGTGAAGGCCTGGTCGGCCAGCAGGGTGCCGATGTGCACCTCGATGACGCGGCCTTGGAAGACGTTGTCGCCGTGTTGTTGCAGCATCTGTGCCTGAGTGGCGTGCACCACGTCACGGAAGTCCATCCAGTCGGCCATTTTGCCTTTGAACGTCACTTTGACCGACTCGGGGATCGGCATGGTCGCCTCACCCGTGGCCAGTGCCAGAGCAACCGTGCCCGAGTCCGCACCGAATGCGACGCCTTTGGACATACGGGTGTGGCTGTCGCCGCCGATGATGATGTCCCAGTCGTCCACGGTGATGTCGTTCAGCACCTTGTGAATAACGTCGGTCATGGCGTGGTATTCGCCTTTGGGGTCACGCGCGGTGATCAGGCCAAAGTTGTTCATGAAGGACATCAGTTTGGGGATGTTGGCCTGAGCCTTTTTGTCCCAAACCGACGCGGTGTGACAGCCCGACTGATACCCCGCGTCCAGCGACGGCGAGATCACGGTGGCGGCCATCGCCTCCAGCTCTTGCGCGGTCATCGGACCGGTGGTGTCCTGCGAGCCGACAACGTTGACCTTGACGCGCACGTCCGAACCGGCGTGTAGGGTCTTGCCCGGCGTGGTGCCGCGGGCGTTGCGGTTAAAGATCTTTTCAACCGCGGTCAGGCCTTGGCCCTCAACCGAGACTTCTTTGGACGGCGCATAGGCGGACTTGAGCTCTTGGCCCAGAGCCTCAGCCGCGAATGTCTGCAGCTTTTTGCCAAAGACCACGGCGTAAGAACCGCCCGCCTTGATGAACTCAACCTTTTGCGGGGTCAGCGACGAGGCGATATCGACCAGTTCGGTGCCATCCGCATCGTACAGCTTTTTGTCCTTGGTGTTGATCGTCAGAACCTTGCCGGTCTCAACCGAATAGGCTTGCTCCAGAACCGGGTCGCCGTTTTCGTCCAGAACGGTTTTGCCGTCTGCGTCGACCTTACGAACCCAGTTTTTCAGGTCGATGCCGATGCCGCCGGTCACGCCAACGGTGGTCAGGAAGATCGGCGAGATGCCGTTGGTGCCCGCCACAACCGGTGCGATGTTGACGAAGGGCACATAGGGCGATGCCTGTTTGCCGGTCCACAGAGCAACGTTGTTCACGCCCGACATACGGGACGAGCCCACACCCATCGTGCCTTTTTCCGCGATCAGCATCACGCGGGCATCGGGGTTTGCTTTTTGCAGCTCTTGGATTTCTGCCTGTGCTTCGGGGGTGATCATGCACTTGCCGTGCAGTTCACGGTCGGCGCGGCTGTGCGCCTCGGCACCGGGCGACAGAAGGTCGGTCGAGATATCACCTTCGGCGGCGATAAAGGTGACGACTTTGATCTCTTCTTCGATCTCGGGCAGCTTGGTAAAGAATTCTGCCTTGGCGTAGCTTTCCAGCAGGTCTTTGGCGACCGCATTACCAGCCTTATAAGCAGCGTCCAGACGGTCGGTGTCGGCCTCATACAGGAAGACCTGAGTCTGCAGAACCTCGGCGGCCTGTGCGGCGGTCGCGGCGTCATCACCAAGGGCAAGGTCCAGCAGAACCTCAACCGACGGGCCGCCCTTCATGTGCGACAGCAGTTCGTATGCAAAGTCGGGGGTGATTTCGGCGACTTCTTCCTGACCCAGAATGATCTCTTTCAGGAACTTCGCCTTAACGCCTGCGGCGCTGGTCGTGCCGGGCAGGGTGTTATAAATGAAAAAGTTCAGCGACGCTTCGCGGTGTTCGTTGCCGGTGTCCTTGATCTGTTCGATCAGTTCCGCAACCAGTGCGCCATCGTCAATTGGCTTGGGGTGCAACCCTTGCTCTTTACGATTTTCAATCTCAATCAGGTAGTCTGTGTACAAGCTCATGACGATCCCAGCGATTTAGAGTTAGATGCGGTGTGAATGCCACCCAATAGAATCTTCTGCAAGGTGCGCATCCCGTTTGTATGCGGCTGTATACCAATTGGCCTGCCGATGCAATATCCCGCGTGTTTCAAGACGAAAAAGCCCTCGGCCACCCGCGGGGCCAAGGGCGCGAATTTCTGGGTGCGTTTTGGGAGGATTAAGTCAGATTTGCAATGTGGCTTTTGATCGCGGATGCGGGCAATGGACCGCCGTGGCCCAGCAGGAATTCCCGCCCGCCAAGACCGATCAACCGGTTCAGTGACGTGGCAACGGCGGCGCGGTCCTCTTCGAACGGGGGGGATTTCGGGCGGCTGCGCAGGATCAGCCCGCCAAGGGCAATGCCCGACGCCGCCAGATCACCCGCAAACACCCGCCCGTCGTTCATCAGCACCGATATGGACCCCGGTGTATGGCCGGGTGTGTGCAGAACGCGTGCAGGCAGGCCAAAGTCCGACAGGTCCATGTCGTCCCCGTCCATCCGGATGTCAGGGGTGACGTGTGGAAACGGCTGGTTGATCAAACCGGTCCGTTTGAAGAGCCGCCCGAACAGGCCACTGGGCCGCAACAGGGGCGGGGTGCCGGTCAGATAGGGCATCTCCTCGGCATGGGCCAAAACCGGCGCGCCGGACAGATCGGCCACGGCCTTGGCCGAACCTGCGTGGTCAATATGCCCATGGGTCAGCACGATCAGGCGCAGGTTGGCCCAACCCATGTTCCGCCGCGCAAGGGCGCGCGAAATCTTGGGCGCGCTATCGGGCAGGCCCGTGTCGATCAGAACCGCATCCGACCCCCGCGTTACCAGAAACGCGTTCAGCATCCCGCGCGGCAGCATGGATATCGTATCTATGTTTATCTTGGTCATCGCGGCCCCCGTGTTTAGGTTCAGGGGCAGATGACATGGCCCGCGCACGGCGGGCAATTAGGCACCTTTTGGTAACCGGAGGCCGATGTGAAAGACACGATTGACCCGTCGCGCCCATGGGCGATCCCCGAAACCGGTGACTGTCCGGTGGCCGATACGCTGCGCCTTTTGGGCGGCAAACACGCGGCCAAGGTCCTGCATTGTCTGGTGGCGGGGGAGATGCATTTCCTCGAACTGACCCGCGCGATGCCGGATATCAGCCGCAAGGTCCTGACGGCGCAGTTGGGCGAATTTGAACAGTCGGGTCTGGTGTCGCGGGTGGAAAAACAGGATGCGCGCCGCCGTGTGGGATATTCCCTGACCCCCAAGGGGCGGGCGTTGGCGGTCATTCTGGCGCAGCTTTATGACTGGGGCCTGACATATGGCCCCACCAAAACAGAACCGTCCGGGCAGCAGGGCCGCCCGGACGAGGGATAGGTTACGCGATCAGGTCAAACCGGTCGGCGTTCATCACCTTGGTCCATGCGGCAACGAAATCGCGCACGAATTTCTCGGCGTTGTCGTCTTGGGCATAGACCTCGGCATAGGCGCGCAGGATCGAGTTCGAGCCGAACACCAGATCGGCGCTGGTCGCGGTCCATTTGGTGTCGCCGGTTTTGCGATCACGGATCTCATAGAGGTCCCCGTCCACAGGGTTCCAGCTATAGTCCATGTCGGTCAGGTTGACGAAAAAGTCGTTCGTCAACTGGCCCACACGATCGGTGAACACACCATGTGATGTGCCGCCATAGTTCGTGCCCAGAACCCGCATACCGCCGACCAGAATGGTCATCTCGGCCGCCGTCAGGCCCAGCAACTGTGCCTTGTCCAGCATCAGTTCCTCCGGCGCGACCGCATATTTTTCCTTTTGGAAGTTGCGGAAGCCACAGGCCAGCGGTTCCAGCGGGTCAAAGCTCTCGGCGTCGGTCTGCTCGTCGGTGGCATCGCCACGACCAGGAGCAAAGGGCACGGCCACGTCATGACCGGCGGCCTTGATCGCCTGTTCCAGACCCACGTTACCGGCCAGAACGATCACATCCGCGACGGATGCACCGGCCTCGGCGGCGATGGGTTCCAGAATGCCCAGAACCTTGGCCAGACGCTCGGGCTCATTCCCGACCCAGTCCTTTTGCGGGGCCAGACGGATGCGGGCACCGTTCGCGCCACCACGTTTGTCCGAGCCGCGATAGGTGCGGGCGCTGTCCCATGCGGTTGCGATCATTTCGGCGGCGGACAAGCCGCTGTCGGCGATCTTGGCCTTGACGGCATCGACGTCGTAATCGGTCGCACCGGCGGGGATCGGGTCCTGCCAGATCAGGTCCTCATCAGGGACGTTCGGGCCGTAATAGTTCGCCTTGGGGCCCATGTCGCGGTGGGTCAGCTTGAACCAAGCACGCGCAAAGGCGTCGGCGAAATATTCGGGGTCGGCCATGAATTTCTGGCAGATTTCGTTGTAGATCGGGTCGACCTTCATCGCCATGTCCGCGTCCGTCATGATCGGGTTGCGGCGCACCGAAGGATCGGTCGGGTCGACCGGTTTCTTGTCCTCGGGCATGTTGGTCGGTTCCCACTGCCATGCGCCTGCGGGCGATTTGGCAAGGTCCCAGTCATAGTTGAATAGGTAGTCGAAATAGCCCATGTCCCACTGGGTCGGGTGCGCGGTCCATGCGCCCTCAATCCCCGAGGTAAAGGCGTTCGTCGCCTTGCCGTCGTGACCGGGGTTGTCCCAGCCAAAGCCTTGGGTGTGCACGGGGCACCCTTCGGGCTCAGCACCGATGCTGTCGACCGCGCCGCGACCGTGGGCCTTGCCGACCGTGTGGCCACCACAGGTCAGAGCGGCGGTTTCCTCGTCGTTCATCGCCATACGGGCAAAGGTTTCGCGCACGTGTTTCGCGGTGCGGGCGGGATCGGGATTGCCGTTCACCCCCTCGGGGTTCACATAGATCAGACCCATGTGCACCGCCGCCAGCGGGTTATACAGGGTCGAGGTATCGTCCAGATCGCCATAGCGGTTTTCCGACGGCGCCAGCCATTCGTTCTCCGCACCCCAGTTGACGTCCGTTTCCGGCCCCCAGATATCTTCGCGGCCAAAGCCGAACCCGAACGCGGGCAGGCCCATATCTTCATAGGCCATTGTACCGGCCAGAATGATCAGATCGGCCCAAGATAGGGCATTGCCGTATTTCTTTTTCACCGGCCACAGCAGGCGACGCGCCTTATCAAGGCTGGCGTTGTCGGGCCACGAGTTCAGGGGCGCAAAGCGGATATTGCCGCCGCCGCCACCACCGCGCCCATCGGCCAGACGGTAGGACCCTGCCGAGTGCCACGCCAGACGGATCATCAGACCGCCATAGTGCCCCCAATCCGCAGGCCACCAGTCCTGACTGTCGGTCATCAGGGCCTTGACGTCTTCTTTGACCGCCTCGAAATCCAACCCTTTGACCGCCTCGCGGTGGTTGTAATCGGGATCCATCGGATTGGTGCGCGCGCCGTGTTGGTGCAAAATGTCGAGGTTCAGCGATTTCGGCCACCATTTGGTGACGCTGTTGCCGTGACCCGTGTTGCCGCCGTGCATGACGGGGCAGCCGCCAGTCGGTTCCGAAGTATTGCCGTCCATGGCTCTCTCCCTTGGTGTGGTCAGGTCGGGCCTGACGTTAAATCTAGAATCACTCTAACTGGGGTGCGTTATTATCTCCAATTTGATTTCCTAACGGATGTGATAAGTTCTGCTTATGATTGGTCTGACCCTAAAACATCTACGCTATTTCCAAGCTCTGGCACAGCACCGGCATTTTGGCCGTGCGGCGGATGCCTGTGCGATTTCCCAACCGGCCTTGTCCCTGCAGATCAAGGAATTAGAGGCCCTGTTCGGGGTCGCATTGGTTGAACGCAACGCCCGCGAAATCCGTCTGACATCGGTGGGCGAGGCCCTGTTGGACAAGGCGCGCGGAATTTTGCTTGCCGTCGGGGAATTGGACGATCTGGCCCGCGCGGCCAAGGGACCGCTGGCGGGTCGTTTGCGGATGGGGGTCATTCCGACCGTCGCACCCTATCTCTTGCCGCGTATCATTGCGGCCCTGTCGGATCGCCTGCCGGATCTGGATCTGCACCTGCGTGAGGCGATGACCGAGGTCCTGATCGCCGAGTTGCAAGAGGGGCGGTTGGATGTCGCCATTCTGGCCCTGCCGATTTCCGAACCGACCCTGACGGAATTTGCTCTGTTTGATGAGGATTTCGTCCTTGTCCGTCCGGCCGAGGACGCGGGAAATCCGGTGCCCAGCCCGCAGACCTTACAAACCATGCGCCTGTTGTTGTTAGAAGAGGGCCATTGTTTTCGCGATCAGGCCCTGTCGTTTTGCCAGATGGATGCCACCCGTCCGGGCGCGTTGATGGAGGGCAGTTCCCTGTCGACCCTTGTGCAGATGGTTGGCGCGGGGATGGGCGTGACCCTGATCCCCGATATGGCGGTCGATATGGAAACGCGGTCCGCCGATGTTGCGATTGCGCGGTTTCCGGCCCCCCGCCCACGGCGCACAATCGGCATGGTCTGGCGTAAAAGTAACCCGTTGGCCGAGCAGTTGATGGAGATGGGCGCCATCGTGCGCGGCGCCGCGCGGCCATAGCCCCAAATGTTACGATCAGTCATCCGCGCGTGAGAGTGTGTGATTTTACCTAGGCAAGGGCGCGTGGATTGAGGGAATTTCACATCAATGGTGCGCAAATGCACACATAAATCGACATCGCTCACGCTACTGTGCATTGATGTTTCAATTTCAAAACCCAAATCGATGTCATGAACGCGGCACAGTCCGCATGACCCAGACATTGGAGAATTGAAATGAAAAACATCGTACTTGCTTCCGCCCTGATCGCTTCTGTTGCTGCTCCGGCTTTCGCCGAAGGTGTCAAAGCCCCCGGTTTCGCCAACAGCCGCGCCGCAGAAATCCACGCACAACTGACGCTGGAATCGGACGGCTTTAACGAAGGTCTGTCGAAATACGTCGTCGAAGAGGCCGTATCGCCCTCGAACATCTCGGTTTCGTCGAGCAACGTCAGCAACCTGCGCGCTGCTGAAATCTTTGCCGAGCTGGCTGCTGCTGACCACGGCCGCAACGCTGGTCTGCCGGTAGATGGCGCTGTGACGTCGTTTGAAGGTGGCGCTGTGAACGCTCGCGCCGCTGCGATTTTTGAAGCACTGGATCTGGCTGACGACGAAGACTAATCCAGACGGAAATACCTAACCACTTGCCGGCCCCTTTCCGGGCCGGCCCAAGAAAACGGGGGCCATTCGGTCCCCGTTTTTGTTTTCGGTTTAGCCCTTGAACGGCGCGATGGTGACGCCCGCGTCTTCCAACCCTGCGCGCAGGGACTGTGCCATCGACAACGCCCCCGCCGTATCCCCATGCACACAGATCGTGTCGATCTGACAGGGGATGTGCTTGCCGCTGTGGGTGATGATCGCCTGATGGCGCAGCATGTCCAGAATGCGGGGCGTAATCGTTGCCGGGTCGTGCAGGACCGATCCCGCGATCGAGCGATCGACCAGTGTCGCGTCATCATTATACGCCCGATCGGCAAAGATTTCCCCCGCCCACCGGCACCCCAGATCGCGGGCAATCACCTCCATCGCGGTTGCGGCCAAGCCCATGATGATGATGTCCGGCGCAACCGACAGGGCCGCCTGATAGCACACCCGCGCCAATTCCGCGTCCTCGGACGCCATATTGGACAGCGCGCCGTGCAGTTTGAAATGACGAACCTCGCCACCCGCCGCGCGGGCCATCGCCTGTGCCGCGCCCAATTGATAGGTGATCATATTGGTGATTTCGGCGTGGCTCAGCGGTAGGCGCCGCCGCCCGAACCCCTGTTTGTCATCAAACCCCGGATGCGCGCCGATGCCGACCCCGTTTTCAACGGCCAACCGCATCGTGCGGGCCATCACATCGGGATCGCCCGCGTGAAAGCCACAGGCGATATTGGCCGAGGAAATCACCCGCATCAGGGCGGCGTCATCGCCCTTGTCCCACGGGCCATAGCCCTCACCGATGTCGGAATTCAGGTCGACAGTGATCATATCTGGTCCTCTGGTTCATGGCCCGTGATCATCCCGCTGATCAGTTGATAGGACAACAGGTCGGGGATGGTTGCGGGATCGCGGATCAATGGGGTGGCGCGGCGGGAAAGGGCCGCGATGTCTTTGGCGGAGCGGGCGGCGATATCGTCGGCCGCCTCCAGCGTGATCATCCGAAACCGCAGGGTCGCGCCCATCGGGGCCTGCGCGATGCAGGGCAGGTCGGCGTCAATCACCGTGCCGATACGGGGATAGCCGCCGATGGTCTGGCATTCGCAGAGCAACACATAGGGTCGCCCGTCGCCGGTCATCTGCAGATCGCCCTCAAGGATGAAATCGGACAAAAACCCGTCGGGCATATCGGCGCGAAACGGGTCGGTGTCCGCGTCAAGGCGCACGCCCTGACGGTTGGCGGTGGCCGATCGGGTGAATGTGGTGGCCTGAAACCGCGTCAGGGTCTCGTCCCCGAACAGGTCGGTTTGTGGCCCCGCGATGAACCGGATATCGCCCCCCTCAAACCGGTTGTCGGGGCGCAAACCCATCGGGGCCGCGTCCGCATTCGGGTCTGGCAACAGGGGCAGGTGCATCCCGCCCTGCAGGTCAAAGGTCAAACCGGCGGTGCGGTGGGTAGAGCGGCTGTTCAGAACCTCAGGCGTGGCGAACCCGCCCGCCGCCGTGAGATAGCCATAGGTCCCCGCCGTCACCGCGCCGATGATCAGATGCTCACCGGGATGCAGGGTGTGGCTGGCGTTCCATTGGATGGCGCGCGTGCCGATCTTGGCGCGCATCGGTGCACCGGTCAGGGCGATGCGGGTGGGGGCGGTGACCGCAAACGTGCCGCCCATCCCCGCCATTTCCAGCGCGGCAACCGGCGCGCGATGGCCCAGCAATGCCGCCGCCTCATGCAATGCCAACGGATCCGCCGCGCCCCCGCGCGACAGGCCCATATTGCGCAGACCGGACCGGCCAAGGTCCTGAATGCTGTGCCCCGGTGCGGTCTGGATCAGGATCAGATCGCTCATCCCCGCACCTCGTGGCGTGCGCCGCCCATGGGATCGCCCGATGACAACAACGCGTCCATCTCACCCGCGCCGACGGGGATCAGACGCACCTCATCCCCCGCAGACAGCGGCAGGGGGACGGGCGCATCGGGCTGATAAGGGCGAAATGCGGTGCGCGCGACCTGACGCCAACCGGTCGGGGACGGGTTGGCAAACAGCACCAGTTGCGAAATCGCCAGCGCGACCGCGCCATAAGGCACCTGCGGGTTGATTTCGGACATGCGCGGCAGGTTCAGGGCCTCCGGCAACAGTCCCAGATAGGGCTGACCCGGGGCGAACCCGATGGCCAGAACCCGCAGGGGCGTGTCGGTGATCATGCGCACAACCGCATCGGTGCCCAGACCCGTCAGGCCCGCAACGGTATTCAGGTCCGGTCCATGATCGCCGCCAAACGCGGTGGGCAGGTGCCAAACCGTTGGGGCGGGCGTCGGCGTTACGCCCCGCCAATCGGTGTCGCGTAGAATATCCGCAATGCCCGTACGCACCGCCATTCGGTCCGAGGCATCAGGATCATAGGTGAACAACACCGACCCCAAGCAGGGCGAAATGCCCGTGATGCCCTTGGGCGGGTTGGCAGTGGCCCGCGCGACCAACATCTGTACCGCGTCGGGCACCCAAGGTTCCATCGTCAGGTGAAAGCGCACCAACCATCCGTCCCGTCCCAGTGGCAGGATGACCGGTTCCGTCGGGCAGGGCGGTGGTGTGATGATTGGGGCGGGGTCGGCGGGCAAATCGGGGTCCCGGAATTGGGGCGGTGTTTGGCTAAAATCGTGAAACGCTGATAATTTGTCAACGTTTTTGGAGGCACGCGCCGGCGCGTCTATCTGAAACGAAAATACCCGACCGCGAAACGGGCCGGGTATCTCTTAAATCAGGCAGGTCGCCCCAATCAGGCGTCGGGTGTGTCCAGCGTGGACCACGTGCTGTCCTTTTTCGGGGCTGGCGGGGTCTCACACGTGCGGCGATGGATCGTCACCTTGGCGATAAAGTTGGCCGAGACCGGTGCGGTCACGAACAAAAAGGCCATGATCAGAAGTTCGTGGATCGACGGTTCACCTTTGGCCAGCGAGGCCAGCAACGAGGCCAAGAGCAACATGCCGATGCCCATCGTGCCGACCTTGGTGGGGGCATGCAGGCGGGTCATCGGATCGTCGAATTTCAACAGGCCGACAACTCCGACCAAGACAAAGCCGGAACCGATCAACAGCGACAGGGCCGCCCCGAGCGTAGCAATCGTGGAAAGGGTCATTCGATGATATCTCCCCGCAGAATAAAGCGCGCCAGAGCGACGGTCGACACAAAGCCCAGCATCGCAACCAACAGCGCGACCTCGAAATAGACCTTTACGCCTTGGTAGATGCCCAGGACGACGATCAGGCCCAGTGCGTTAATCACCATCGTGTCCAGCGCAAGAATGCGGTCGGCGACCGTCGGGCCGATCACCAGACGGGCCATCGACAGGATTTGGCCCGCCGCCAGCGCGATCAATGCGATGATGAGAGCGATTTCAAACAGTCCGTCGGCGCTTGTCATGAGAAGATCTCCAAAAGGCGGCGTTCGTAGCGGTTTTTGATGTCATCACGCACCGCGTCCGGATCGTCGGTGTGCAGGACATGCACCAAGAGGCTGTTGCCTTGGCTGGATAGGTCCGCCGACACGGTGCCCGGTGTCAGGGTGATGGTGCCCGCAAGGATAGTGATCGCCTCGGGGTGTTTGACGTCCAGCGGAATCACGATCCACGCGGGGCGCAGTTTGGCGTTGGGCACGGTGATCACGATCCATGCGACATGGATGTTAGAGACCACGATGTCCCAGAGCACCATCAGGCTGTAGGAAAACATCTTGCCCATGCGGAACGATTTGGGGCGATCGGGCCACCAGACCGCGGTAATGCGCGGAATGATGATCCCGAGGATGATGCCGAACACCACCATGCCTGCGGTGACGTCGTTTTGCAGCAGAACCCACACAACCGCCAAAATCAGGGTCAGGAGCGGGTGCGGAAAGAGCCAGTTGTACAGGCGTACCATCTTAGTGATCCCCCTCTTTGGCGTCGCTCAGCTTGCCCGGTGTGTCCAGAACGGTGGACAAATAGGTGTCGTGGGCAAACAGTTCGGCCGCGATTTCCGTTGTATAGCCATGCACCTTACCGGCAAAGACAGTGTGCGCGATCAACAGGGCAAACAGACCGCCCACCGCCGCATAGCTAAGGGTGCTTGGACGCTGGGTCCCTTCGACCGGGGTGGTTTCCGGTGTGCCAAGGGCCTTCCAGAAGACCACACTACCGGCGCGGGCGAAACCCACCACGCTGATCAGGCTGGCGCCAAGGACAATCGCCCAGACCCACACCATCAGCGCGCTGTCATAGGACGCTTCCAGCACCAACAGTTTGCCCAAGAAACCAGACAGCGGCGGCAGACCGGCCATCGCAATCGCACCGACAAAGAACAGACCGGCGGTCATATAGGTCCCTGCCATGGGCGGTTGCGCCGTCAGATCAAGATTGCCGCGACCCGTGCGCACCAGATCCGCGATCAGGAAAAGGGCCGCGCCCGCAAGCGTCGAGTGGACGATATAGTACAGGGCGGCGGCGATACCTTCGGGCGTGAACAGCGAAATCGCGATCATCACCATGCCCATAGAGCCGATGATCGAAAACGCGATCAGACGGTCCAGTTTACGCGCGGCCAGAACGCCGATCATCCCGATGGCCAAGGACACCAGTGCCGCAGGCAACAGCCAGACGCCAAACAGGCCCGCCGTCGCCTCAAGCTCGGGCGGGAAGATCATCGTGTAGACACGGATGATGGCATAGGCGCCGACCTTGGTCATGATCGCAAACAGGGCTGCCACAGGCGCGGGGGCCTCGGCATAGCTGGACGGAAGCCAGAAGTGCAGAGGCACGACCGCCGCCTTGATCGCAAAGACCAACAGCAACAGAACCGCCGCGATCCGGATGCCTGCGGTTTCCTCGGGGCCGACCCCTTGGACACGCACGGCGAGGTCCGCCATGTTCAACGTCCCCGTCTCGGCATAGAGCGCGCCCAGTGCAAACAGGAACAGGGTCGAGCCGATCAGGTTGAACAGAACATATTGCACGCCCGCGCGCAGACGCTCGTTCCCGCCCGCATGGATCATCAGACCATAGGACGCGATCAGCAGGATTTCGAAGAACACGAACAGGTTAAAGATGTCACCCGTCAGGAAGGCCCCCAAAATCCCCATCAGCTGAAACTGGAAGAGGGCGTGGAAGTTGCGACCACGCTTATCCCAGTCCGACCCGATGGCATAGAGCAGGACAAACAGGGCCAGAACGGCGGTCAGCAACACCATCAGCGTCGACAAACGGTCCCCGACCAGAACGATCCCGAATGGCGCGGCCCAGTCGCTGAGGCGGTAATAGATGACCGATCCGTCGGATACCTGCCACACCAGACTGGCCGCCAGCCCGATCAGTGCAAGCACACCGGCCACGGAAAACACGCGCTGAATCCCGATATGATACCGCGCAGCCAGCACGATAAACGGGGCCAGAAACGCCGGAAGAACAATAGGAAGAATGATCCAGTGGGTCATTTGCGAACCTCCGAACCGGTGGCCTCAATCGGATCATCGACGTGATCGTCGTCCGAGCCCAGATAGGCGCCAAGGCTGATCATCACGACAACGGCCGTCATCCCGAACGAGATCACGATCGCCGTCAGCACAAGCGCTTGGGGCAGGGGGTCGGTGTAGGTGGTCGCGCCATCGCTGAGGATGGGGGGCGCACCGATGGTCAGGCGACCAGAGGCAAACAGAAAGACGTTCACGGCATAGGTCAAAAGGGACATGCCCAAAATCACCGGAAAGGTTCTAAGCCGCAGGGTCAGATAGACCCCGGCGGTGGTCAACACGCCGATTGCGGAGGCGACAAGCAATTCCATTTTAGTTGCCCTCTTTCATATCTGTGCTGCCCTCTGCGGACACAGCGCGCGACGGGTCAATGTCCATCGGGTGTTCGTTCTCGGCGCTATCAGCGCGGCGCGCCAGTCGCGAGAAACTTTCCAGCGACAGCATCACAGCCCCCACAACCGCCAAGAAGACCCCAAGGTCGAACAGGGCCGCCGTGGCCAGCTCAAACTTGTGAAACGGCGGGATGCGCACATAGGTAAAGTCCGAGGTCAGGAACGGTTTGCCGACAAACCACGACCCGATCCCCGTCAGACCCGCGACCAGAACACCCGCGCCGATCACCCCGTGATAGGGGTATTTCAGACGCGCGCTGGCCCAGGAAAAGCCGCTGGCCATGTACTGCATCACCACGGCGATCGACACGATCAGACCGGCGATAAACCCGCCGCCCGGTTCATTGTGGCCGCGCATAAAGATGTAGAACCCGACCAGCAGAACCACCGGCATGATGACCCGCGTGACAACCACCATCATCATCGGGTGCATATCGCCCGAACGGGGTTGATCAGGCACACGGTTCAGCAACCGCCGCCGCACCGGCCCACTGAGCAGGGTTTCGGTCAGCGCGTAAATCAACAACGCGGCAATGCCCAAAACGATGATCTCGCCAAACGTATCGAACCCGCGGAAGTCCACAAGGATCACGTTCACCACGTTGGTGCCGCCACCGCCTTTGTACGAATTGGCAAGGTGGAACTCCGAAATCGACGGATCGATAAAGTCGCGCAGCAAGTAGTGATAGGCCAAACCAAAGGTCGCCAGACCCGCCGCAACCGACACCACCGCATCGCGGGTCCGGCGCAGGGTCGTGCTTTCGACCGGGGTTTGGTTGGGCAGAAAGTTCAGCGCCAGCAACAGCAGGATGATCGTGACCACCTCGACCGTGAACTGGGTCATCGCGAGGTCCGGTGCGCTGAGGTAAACAAAGCCGACCGAGACCATCAGGCCAACAATCCCGATCAGGATCAGTGCCAAAAGACGTTGGCGATGCATGATCACCAAACCACAGGTCGCCGCGACCAGCATCGCCCAACCCGCAATCGGCACGGGACCGGCGGCCTGAATGGCGCGCACGGGGGCGGCCACCGTGCCGGTTGCATAGGCGTGATAGCCTGCGGCGATCATCGCAATCACACCGATCATCGCATAGCGCGTGAACGAACCATTGTGCAGCGGATGGGTCAAAACCTGCGACAGGCGCACAAACGCCGCGATGATGGCCTCAAAGATCACCTTGGCCTCGGGGCGCGGGGTGGTCTCCCAGATCTTCGACAACGGTTTGAACAGCATCAGAACCGCAAGACCACCGAACACCGCAATCAGCGACATGTACAATGCAGGCGTCAGGCCGTGCCAGATCTTGATGTATTTGGTCTTGAGAACGGCCGCGTCACCCATCACCGCTTTGGCAACGAGGAAGACAAAGTCCTGAACGAGGAACGGCGCAACACCGATCACGACCACCAGAACCGCCAACAGGGCGGGGGGCAGCCACATGCCCGCATTCGGATCATGCGGTTTGTGCGGATAGTCGTCGCGCACCGGACCAAGGAAGGTGTGCCCGATAAAGCGGAAGCAATAGGCCGCCGAGAACAGCGAGCCCACGGTCGCCATCACCGGCACCAGCCAGTGGCTGCCGAACAGAACGGTGTGATGCGCCTCTTCGAGCATCATTTCCTTGGACAGGAAGCCGTTCAACAAGGGAATACCTGCCATCGACAGGGCCGCAACCGTCGCGATCGTAAAGGTCACCGGCATCAGGTGGCGCAGACCGCCAAGGCGACGGATGTCGCGGGTGTGCGCCTCATGATCGACGATGCCCGCGGACATAAACAGGGCGGCCTTGAACGTCGCGTGGTTCAGGATGTGGAACACGGCGGCCAAGGCACCAAACGCGGTGCCCGTGCCCAGCAACATCGTGATGAGGCCCAGATGGCTGACCGTCGAAAAGGCCAGTAGCGATTTGAGGTCATGTTTGAACAGCGCGATCACCGCGCCCAGAACCATGGTGATCAGACCCGCCGAGGTGACCAGATAGAACCATTCGGGCGTGCCCGAAAACACCGGCCACATCCGCGCCATCAGGAAAATACCCGCCTTTACCATGGTGGCCGAGTGCAGATAGGCCGACACAGGCGTCGGCGCGGCCATCGCATGGGGCAACCAGAAATGGAACGGGAACTGCGCCGATTTTGTGAAACAGCCCAGCAGGATCAACACCAACGCGGGCAGGAACATCGGATCGGCCTGAATGGCCTCACGGTTCTGCAGGATCACGCTCAGGTCATAGCTGCCGACGATCTGGCCAAGGATCAACATCCCCCCGATCATCGAAAGCCCCCCCATGCCGGTCACGGTCAGGGCCATGCGCGCGCCTTGGCGCCCCTCGGCAAGGTGTTTCCAATAGCCGATCAGTAAGAAGGACGCGAGCGAGGTAAGCTCCCAGAAAACCAGCAAAAGCAGGATGTTATCGCTCATGACGATGCCGACCATCGCGCCTTGGAACAGCAACAGATAGGTAAAGAATTCGCCCATGTTGTCTTCGCGGCTGAGGTAATTGCGGCCATAGACGATGATCAGCAACCCGATCCCGAGGATCAGAAAGGCAAAGAAGAACCCAAGCCCGTCAAGCATCAGGGTAAAGTTCAACCCCAGCTCGGGCATCCAGTCGATGCGGGCCATCACCGTCTGACCGGCCAGAATGGCGGGCAGGTTCGTAAGCAACCCGACAAAGGCCGCCAGCGACACGGTAAAGGTGACCCCGGCACAGGCGCTGCGCCCAGCCGAATTCATAATCCCCGGAAGCAAAGCGCCAAAGAAGGGGAGAGCGACGAGAAGAAATAGTGACACGGCCCGTTCCTACGATTTCAGAGTGGAAGCGACGAAATGACAGGTCCGCGCGTTGGCGCATCCCTCTTGGACGTGACGCCCGACCTCACGCGGTCGCGCATCCGTGCAGGTCGGCACAACCGGGGTGCCACACGACGATTGTTCATTCATCAGTTTGTACTCTCGGGGTCCAAATTGCGGGTCTCCCAAGGGTAAACGGCGAATTTCCAGATCATATTCGTCAAAGCCCCCCTGTTTTTCGTTTTTCGCCAGCTGTCATTCGACAGAAACATAGTCCCGTCGGACGCGAATTCATCGTTGGCATAGCGATTTTTCCGCGAGAGACAATACGAAGAAAAAGAAAGAACTCCAACTGCTGGGGCGCTGATTTTTCGGGCAGTTCGCCAATTTTCGGGTAACGGGGACGACGCGCGATCCTAGGTGCCGGACGGCGGGGTCGTCGCCTTGCCCGCCGTCCCAAATGCGCGCAACACTGCGGGTGTCGGAACAAGGGGAACCACAATGGCGATTGGGTGGCAAAGGGTCGAGGGGGCGCTGATCTTTATCGGGGCTTTGGCGATGTTCCTGTGGTTGGACGGTCCCCAGCCTTGGTGGGCGGCGGTTTTGTTATTCTTTGCGCCGGACCTTAGTTTTGCGGGCTATCTGGCGGGGCCGCGTGTGGGGGCCGTGATCTATAACGTCGTCCACATCTATGCGTTCGGGATTGTGATCGGGGCGCTGGGCCTGATCCTGTCTGTGCCGGTTATGATGGCGCTTGGTGCGCTGTGGCTGGCGCATTCGGGGTTTGATCGTGCGTTGGGCTATGGGCTCAAGCTGTCGACAGGATTTCAGCACACACATCTCGGGCGTATCGGGCGCTAGATTGGCATGGTCCACAGATCAACGTCGTCTGTGCGCCGCGCCCCGAGCTTGGCATAGAATCCCTGTGCCTCTGTGTTTTCGCGGCAGACCTCGAACCGAATTTCGTGACATCCGCGGTCGAACGCGATGCGCCGCATGGCCGTTATCAACGCCGCGCCAAGGCCAGCGTGTCGCGCCTGATCACTGATCATCAGGTCGGAAATATGCAGAATGCGGGAATTGGTGTGCAGTTCGAACAGATCGGAAAAGGCCGCGAACCCGACAACCTGTCCCGCACTCTCGGCCACCAACGCCTGAAACACCGCCCGTTCCCCAAAGGCAAGATTTCCCAATCCCTCGGCGGTCAGATCGGGCACGGGGTCGTTCACATGCTGGGCCAGCTTTTGGGCCAGGCGGATCACGTCCGCAATGTCGTGTTTGGCAAAGGCCCTGATCATCCGCTTCTCCCACCGGTCGCTCTGGACGCAGACTAGCACAGGGCACGGTGCAAGAGCTCATGACGTTCTTGTCACGAAGGGGTGCGAGGCGGAGTATGATTTTGAGAGGGAAGTTTGGTGGAGCCTAGGGGGATCGAACCCCTGACCTCTTGCATGCCATGCAAGCGCTCTCCCAGCTGAGCTAAGGCCCCAAACCAGTGGACGTTTATCGCGTCCGTGGCGTGTCTTTATGGAAGCGGAGGCGGGAGTTCAAGCAGAAAATCCCGCCTCCGCAAAAGATTTTTAGCTGTCGTTATCTTCGTTCGAAACGTCTGCGATTTCGTCCAACGAGACGTTGTCGTCATCGTCGTCGTCATCCAGAACGTCATCGCCCAGATCGACGTCATCATCGTCGTCCAGTACGGTATCATCATCCAGCAGATCGTCGCCTTCGGTCTTGGCCGGCTTTTCGGATTTATCGGCAACCAAGGTGCGGCCCTTGCCAGCATTCAGGCTCTCCAGAGAGAAGCTGTGCGCGCAGGACGGGCAGATCATCGGATCGCGCTGAAGGTCGTAAAAGCGGGTCGAGCAGCTCGGGCAAACGCGCTTGACGCCCCATTCTTCTTTGGGCATGGGATTCCCCTCAATCGTCAAAAAGGTCAGAGTCGATGCCAACTGCCATATGTGGCAGGGTGTGTCAAAGGGCTTTTCGATGAAAACCGCGATGTGGGGCGCAATCGCGCTGTACTCGGGGGCGGGGATGGGACATTTTCCGGTATGGCCGCGCAAGATCCGAAATCCCTGTATTTGACCAACGACCCGTCGATTGAGGTGCTGTTGCGCCGTTCGGCGCGGGCGCGGCGGTACACCTTGCGGGTGTCCCAACTGGACGGGCGGGTGACGCTGACCCTGCCTGCGCGGGCGTCGTTGCAGGACGGGATCGCGTTCATCAACGACAAGGCCGACTGGATTACGACACAGGTCGCGGGGCAGGGCGAACAGACCGTGATTGCGGTGGGCAATGACGTCCCGTTTGAGGGGCGCGCGCATCATCTGTGCCTCAGTGACACGCATAAATCCGTTCAGGTCGGCGCGGGTGAGATGTTCCTGCCCCAACGCCATCAGGATCGGGCCGCTCCGGCGGTAAAGGCGTTCCTGAAACAGGCCGCGCGGGACCGGTTGGCGGCGGCGTGCGACCATTACGCGGATCAAATCGGGCGACAGGTCGGACGGATCACGCTGCGCGATACGCGGTCGCGTTGGGGGTCGTGCACGCATCGGGGGGACCTGATGTTTTCGTGGCGTCTGATCATGGCCCCGCCCGCGGTCCTGCGCTATGTCGCGGCGCATGAGGTGGCCCATCTGATCGAGATGAACCATTCGCCCGATTTTTGGGCGATCGTCGCCGAGTTGTGTCCTAACTATCAGGCGCATCGCGCGTGGTTGCGTCAACACGGCGCGCAATTGCACCGCGTCGTTTTCCCCGATTGACGCGCGGGTCATTTGTGATCACAAACGTCCCATGTTGATCCAAACCCGTCCTGCCGAGAGCAGCGCCCCCGCCCATGACCAGATTTATCGCACCCTGCGTGCGCGCATCATGCATGGCGAAATCACGCCCGGCGCGGCGCTGACCCTGCGGGGGGTGGGCAAACAGTTCGGCGTGTCCATGACACCCGTGCGCGAATCTGTGCGGCGCTTGGTGGCCGAGGGCGCGCTGACCCTGACGAACTCGGGGCGGATTTCGACCCCGGAACTGAGCAACGAGCGGATCGAGGAACTTGCCGCGCTGCGTGCGCTGTTGGAACCGGAGCTGGCCTCGCGCGCCTTGCCGCGGGCGCACCTTGCCCTGATCGACCGTCTACAGGTGATTAATGGCACGATTTCCGAGGCTGCCAGTCGCAAGGATGCAGTCGCCTTCATCAAGACGAACCTAGAGTTCCACCGCACCCTGTACCTGCGGGCGCAGGCACCGGCGATGCTGGCGATGGCGGAAACGGTTTGGCTGCAACTGGGTCCGACGATGCGGGCGCTTTATGGGCGTCTTGGCCGGACCGAGGCCCCGCGCCATCACCGTGTGATTCTTGAGGCGCTCAAGGCGGGGGATGAACCCGCGCTGCGTCTTGCGGTGCGCACGGATGTGACCCAAGGCCTGCGCCTTTTGGCGGCCTGACGGGCACAAGCCCTGTTCAAAAATGTACGGTAAATTTTTCGCCTGTTTTTGTGAAAACATGTGCGACGGAATTTTGTGGCAACTGCGTTAGATCAGTCATGACGCGTGCTGCTTTGGCGCGTGCTCCGGCGAACGCCAACGCCGTAGGCTGACCGGGGTTTCATCCCGCCCCGGTCAGCCGACTTTATCAGGCGTGGATCGCGCCGTCGCCACAGGCCAGAGCGGCCTCGCGCATTGCCTCCGAGAAGGTCGGGTGCGCGTGACAGGTCAGTGCCAGATCCTGCGCCGAGGCACCGAATTCCATCGCGACACAGATCTCGTGGATCAAATCGCCCGCCGCCGGACCGATCAGGTGACAGCCCAGAATGCGGTCGGTGTTTTTATCAGCCAGCAGTTTGACGAAACCGTCGCCCTGATGCACGGCCTTGGCGCGGGCGTTGCCCATGAACGAGAATTTGCCGACCTTGTAGGCGACGCCTTCTTCTTTCAGTTGCTCTTCGGTTTTACCGACCGAGGCGACTTCGGGCTGGGTGTAGATCACGCCGGGGATGACGCCATAGTTCACGTGGCCGGACTTGCCAGCCAGAACCTCGGCGACGGCCATGCCTTCGTCCTCGGCCTTGTGGGCCAGCATCGGACCCTCAATCGCGTCGCCGATCGCGTAGACGCCTTTGACGGTGGTCGCCCAGTGGCCATCGGTTTTGATCTGACCGCGCGGCAGGATTTCCGCACCCAGCGCCTCAAGGCCCAGACCGTCGGTGAAGGGACGGCGACCAGTGGCGACCAGAACCACATCGGCGTCCAGCGTGGCCTCGCTGTCGTCTTTGCGCAGCTTGTAGGTCACTTTGGCCTTGGTCTTGGTGGCCTCAACGCCTTGAACAGCGGCACCCATGATAAAGTTCAGGCCCTGCTTTTTCAGCAGTTTCTGGAAGCTGCGGGACACTTCGGCGTCCATGCCCGGCGTGATGTTGTCGAGGAATTCGACCACGGTCACCTCTGCACCCAGACGCGCATAGACCGAGCCCATCTCCAGACCGATCACGCCGGCGCCGATGACGACCATCTTTTTCGGGATTTTCGGCAGGGACAGCGCGCCAGTCGAGGTCACGACGACCTTTTCGTCGATCTCGATGCCCGGCAGGCTGGACGCTTCGGAACCGGTGGCGATCACGATGTTCTTGGCGTTGTGGACCTCATCGCCGACTTTGACCTGACCGGCAGCGGGGATCGAGCCCCAGCCTTTCAGCCAATCAACCTTGTTCTTTTTGAACAGGAACTCGATGCCTTTGGTGTTCTGGCCGATGACATCGTCCTTGTAGGTCTGCATCTGCGCCCAATCGACGGAGGGCGATTTGCCTTTCAGGCCCATGCTGGCGAAATTATGCTCGGCCTCGTGCAACAGGTGCGTCGCATGCAACAGCGCCTTGGACGGGATACAGCCCACGTTCAGACAGGTGCCGCCAAGGGTCTCACGGCCCTCAACACATGCGGTTTTCAAGCCCAGCTGTGCACAACGGATCGCACACACATAGCCGCCGGGGCCACCACCAATGACGATTACATCATAGTCTGCCATACTCTTGGTCCTAACCTAGTTTCATCTCGTTTGTTTCGGGTGTTCCGGCGTCGCGGTTTTGTCGCGCAGGGGCCGGAGCACAGGATTTGTTTTCTCGTCTCTGGGGCGTGCTTGGGCAGGGGATCATCGTTTGCCCCCTCAGACCAAGGCCGCCAGAACCATCAAAAGCGTGGCAAAGAACCCCACGCCAAAGATGGCCGAGCGCCACGGACGCCAGCCCAGATAATAGGCGGGCACATAGGCGACGCGCGCCGCCAGATAGGCCCACGCACAGCCACGGGTGAACGCCGTCGATTGATCGCCCAGCGTCACAACAACCACGGCTGCGGTAAACAGGATAAGCGCCTCGAAATGGTTGTTCATCGCCCGTTGGAGGCGCCCGGTTTTCACCGACAGGGATTTCGAGGGCGGATAATCGCGGGCCGAGGACGTGTACCCCGTCCCCAGTTCCAAATTCGCAGGCACCGCGAAAATGAAATACTGAACCGCCTGCAAAACGATGGCCAACGCCAGAACGGTCAACTCGGTGCTCATAGCTGACTAACCCCTGTGACTGCGGTTCCTACCCCTGCAAGAAAAGCGACGAAGGAAAGGATGGGCGCGCTCATTTGGATAAATAGAAACAGAGGTAGGCCGCGATACTGTGCATTTGCCGTAACTGCACGCTGCGCTGAAGTGTAAGTGACGCCAACCGCAAGCGCGACGAAACACAAGCCCAGCATAAATGAATAAACGCTGCACTTAATCCGTTCTATATCAAACACGATGATATCGCTTGCTGAAATGTTTGCTAGGAACGTAAGGATCACAACGATCGCACCTGCATTCAATGTGAGCATCGACTTAATCGCAAACATACCGAGGTCTTTGATAAGGCCTGCGGTTGCTTGGTAGTGAAAGTCATCGCTCATATTGGGCACTCCGGGATTTTCGGAGAGGTGGAAAGGGGCGGGAAAACCCGCCCCCGTCGATCAGAGATCCATCAGCAGGCGACGGGGATCTTCCAGCGCTTCTTTGACGCGCACGAGGAAGGTCACAGCACCTTTGCCGTCAACGATCCGGTGGTCATAGGACAGGGCCAGATACATCATCGGGCGGATGACGATTTCGCCGTTCACAACGACCGGACGGTCCTGAATTTTGTGCATGCCGAGGATACCGGACTGCGGGGGGTTCAGGATCGGCGAGGACATCAGCGAGCCGTAGACACCACCGTTGGAGATGGTGAAGGTGCCGCCCTGCATTTCCGCCATGGACAGTTTGCCGTCGCGGGCGCGCTTGCCCTTTTCGGCGATCGCTTTTTCGATCTCGGCAAACGACATCTGATCGGCGTCACGGATGACCGGAACAACCAGACCCTGCGGCGTACCGGCGGCGATGCCCATGTGAACAAAGTTCTTGTACACGATGTCCGTGCCGTCGATTTCGGCGTTCACTTCGGGCACTTCTTTCAGGGCGTGACAGCAAGCCTTGGTAAAGAAGGACATAAAGCCCAGACGTACACCGTGTTTCTTTTCAAACAGGTCTTTGTATTCTTTACGCAGCGCCATCGAGGCCGACATGTCCACCTCGTTATAGGTGGTCAGCATGGCCGCGGTGTTCTGGCTGTCTTTCAGACGCTTGGCGATGGTCTGGCGCAGCTTGGTCATTTTGACCCGCTCTTCGCGCACCGAGTCCTCGGCGGCGACAGGCGCACGCGGCGCAGCAGCCGGAGCAGGCGCAGCCGATGCAGCGGCGGTGCCAGCGGCCAGAGCTTTTTGCACGTCTTCCTTCATGACACGACCGTCGCGGCCCGTGCCCTGAACCGAACCGGCGGACAGGCCAGCCTCGGCCATCATTTTCTTGGCGGCGGGGGCGTCTTCAACGTCCTTGCCGGTGGAGGCGGCCGGAGCCGCAGCAGCGGGGGCCGCTGCCGGAGCAGCCGCCGCGCCAGAACCCGACGAGATCACGCCCAGTTTGGCCGAGGCATCAACGGTCGCGCCTTCGGCGGCGGTGATTTCGGTCAGAACGCCAGCGGCGGGTGCAGGCACCTCAACCGACACTTTGTCGGTTTCCAGTTCGCACAGCATCTCGTCCTGTGCGACGGTGTCGCCCACCTGTTTGAACCACGTGGAAACAGTGGCCTCGGTGACGCTTTCGCCAAGGGTCGGGACCATCACATCCACAGCCGACCCGCCCGCATCTGCGGGGGCGGCGGCAGGCGCCGTTTCGGTTTTGGCGGCCGGAGCACTTGCCGCCGCGCCAGCCTCGGAGATCGTGGCCAGCAGGGCGTCAACGCCAACGGTTTCGCCTTCGGCGGCAACGATTTCGCCCAGCGTGCCAGCGGCGGGCGAAGGCACCTCGACGGTGACCTTGTCGGTCTCCAGCTCGCACAGCATTTCGTCTACGGCGACGGTATCGCCGGGTTGCTTGAACCACGTTGCAACAGTGGCCTCGGTGACGCTTTCACCCAGAGTCGGTACGCGTACTTCAGTGGACATATTGACTTACCCTTCGATCGTCAGCGCTTCGTTCACGAGCGCCTCTTGCTGTGCTTTGTGCTGGCTTGCCAAGCCGGTTGCCGGAGAGGCCGACGCATGACGGCCTACATAGCGGGGACGCGGGTGTTTGGCTTTGATCCGCGTCAGAACCCATTCGAGGTTCGGTTCGATGAACGTCCATGCGCCCTGGTTCTTGGGCTCTTCCTGACACCAGATCATTTCGGCGTTTGCGAAGCGACCCAGTTCCTTGGCCAAGGAGATGGCGGGGAACGGATAGAACTGTTCCACACGCATCAGGTAGATGTCGTCGATACCGCGTGCGTCGCGCTCTTCCAGCAGGTCGTAATAGACCTTGCCCGAGCAGAGCACCACGCGCTTGATTTTGTCGTCGGCGACGAGGTTGGTGTCCGAGTTGCCCTGTTCCGCGTCATCCCACAGGATGCGGTGGAAGGACGAGCCGCTGACGAAATCCTCTTTGGTCGAGATGGCCAGCTTGTGGCGCAGCAGCGACTTGGGCGTCATCAGAACCAGCGGCTTGCGGAAGCTGCGGTGCAGCTGACGGCGCAGGATGTGGAAGTAGTTCGCCGGAGTCGAGCAGTTCGCAACGATCCAGTTGTCCTCGGCGCTCATCTGCAGGAAGCGCTCAAGGCGGGCCGAGCTGTGCTCGGGGCCCTGACCCTCAAACCCGTGGGGCAGCAGCATCACCAGACCCGACATCCGCAGCCATTTGCGTTCGCCCGAGCTGATGAACTGGTCGAACATGATCTGCGCGCCGTTGGCGAAGTCGCCGAACTGTGCTTCCCACATGACCAGCGCGTTGGGTTCGGCCAGCGAATAGCCATACTCAAAGCCCAGAACCGCGTATTCCGACAGCATCGAGTCGATGACCTCATAATGGGCCTGACCTTCGCGGATGTTGTTCAGCGGATAGTAACGCTCTTCGGTGTTCTGATCGATAAAGGCCGAGTGACGTTGCGAGAAGGTCCCGCGCGTCGAGTCCTGACCGGCCAGACGCACCGGATAACCCTCGGTCACCAACGAGCCGAACGCCAGAGCCTCGGCCGTGGCCCAGTCAAAGCCTTTGCCGGTTTCGAACATGGCCTGTTTGGTTTGCATCAGACGGCCAACGGTTTTGTGCACCGAGAACCCGTCGGGAACCGCGGTCAGTTTGCCACCGATCTCGTCAAAGGTTTCGGGTTTGATCGCCGTTTCCCCGCGCTGGTAATCCTCACCTTCGCGGTCCAGATGCGACCAACGACCGTCCAGCCAGTCGGCCTTGTTCGGTTTGTATTCCTTGCCGGCCTCGAACTCGTCGTTAAGGTAGGATTGGAACGCGGCCTTCATATCCTCGATCTCACCCTCGGGGATCAGGCCATCAGCCACCAACCGGTCGGTATAAAGCGACAGGGTGGTCTTTTGCTTTTTGATCTTCTTGTACATCACCGGGTTGGTGAACATGGGCTCATCGCCCTCGTTGTGACCAAAGCGGCGATAGCAGAAGATGTCGATGACGACGTCTTTCTGGAACTTCTGGCGGAACTCGGTCGCGACCTTGGCGGCGTGGACAACGGCCTCGGGGTCGTCGCCGTTCACGTGGAAGATCGGGGCCTCAACCACCAGAGCGTTGTCCGTCGGATAGGGCGAGCTGCGCGAGAAGTGCGGCGCGGTAGTGAAACCGATCTGGTTGTTCACAACGATGTGGATCGTGCCGCCGGTGCGGTGACCGCGCAGACCCGACAGGGCGAAACATTCGGCCACAACGCCCTGACCCGCGAATGCGGCGTCACCGTGCAGCAGGATCGGGATCACGCTGGTGCGGTCGTGGTCGTTTTTCTGGTCGGTTTTGGCGCGGGCCTTGCCCAGAACAACGGGGTTCACCGCCTCAAGGTGCGAGGGGTTCGCGGTCAGCGACAGGTGAACCGTGTTGCCGTCAAACTCGCGGTCCGACGATGCGCCAAGGTGGTACTTCACGTCGCCCGAACCATCAACGTCCTCGGGCTTAAAGCTGCCGCCCTGGAATTCGTTGAAGATCGCGCGGTAGGGTTTGCTCATCACGTTGGCAAGGATGTTCAAACGGCCGCGGTGGGGCATGCCGATGACGATTTCCTTGGCACCCAAGGCACCGCCGCGTTTGATGATCTGTTCCATCGCGGGGATCAGGCTTTCGCCGCCATCCAGACCGAAACGCTTGGTCCCCATGTATTTCACATGCAGGAATTTCTCGAAACCTTCGGCCTCGACCAGCTTGTTCAGAATCGCGCGGCGACCTTCGCGGGTAAAGTGGATTTCTTTGCCGTAACCCTCGATCCGCTCTTTCAGCCAGCCGGCTTCTTCGGGATTCGAGATGTGCATGTATTGCAGGGCAAAGGTGCCGCAATAGGTGCGCTGAACGATCGAAATGATCTGACGCATCGAGGCCATCTGCAGGCCCAGAACGTTGTCGATAAAGATCGGGCGATCCATGTCGGCCTCGGTAAAGCCGTAGGATTTCGGGTCCAACTCGGGGTGGGGGGTCTGGTCGCGCATGCCCAGCGGGTCGATGTCGGCGATCAGGTGGCCACGGATACGATAGGCGCGGATGATCATCAGCGCGCGGATCGAGTCCAGCACAGCGCGCTTCATCTGGTCATCGCTGATGGCGACGCCCTTGTCGGCGGCCTTGGCGGCGATCTTTTTGCCCATGTCCGCAGGCGCAGGGTCCGCAGGCCATTGCCCGTCCAGCGCCATCGTCAGATCATCATTCGGGGTCGGCGGCCAGTCGGTGCGCTGCCAAGAGGGGCCGGTGGCCTCTTTCTTGACGTCCACTTCGGCGTCGCCCAAGGCGCGAAAGAATTCCTGCCATGCCTCATCAACCGCGTTCGGGTCGTTGGCATATTGCGCGTACAGTTGCTCAATATATTCCGCGTTGTGCCCCTGAAGGAAGCTGGAAGCGTGGAAGATATCGTTGGGGCTTTGGTCGTTCATTGGGTAACCTCTAGTGGGTTGGGACCGTACGAATGAGGGCGCTGATCACCCGGGGCGGGGCGCAGGCGACGCGACGGTGCCCACGCAAGATTTGTCATATGGTCCACCGTCTTGTTGCGGCGGGCCAACGCACCGAGATGCGATTTGGTTGCCCCCATTTGGGGCGCGGATGTGTCGGTTGCCAAGCAAACCAACGAAAACGTGTCAAAAGAATGAACGGCGTTTTGTGCGAAAACCTGAGCACGCGGCAAAACACGCCCCGTAAATGGGCGTTGGCCGGGGCGATGAAACCGCCCCGGACCAATAGCGTCTCTATCCGAGCCCGCGCATATGGCGTTCCCGGCCGGCATTAGCCGAGCTCGATCGCCTTTTGCACGGCTTCGCCCAGCGTTGCGGGGCTGTCGGCAACAATGATACCAGCCGATTTCATGGCTTCGATCTTGTCTTCGGCACCGCCTTTGCCGCCAGCAACGATCGCGCCAGCGTGGCCCATGCGGCGACCCGGAGGGGCCGTACGACCAGCGATAAAGCCTGCGGTCGGCTTCCAGCGACCTTTTTTCTTTTGCTCTTTCAGGAATTCGGCTGCTTCTTCTTCGGCCGAACCACCGATTTCACCGATCATGATGATCGACTGGGTCTCATCATCGTCCAGGAACATGTCCAGCACGTCGATGTGCTCGGTGCCTTTGATGGGGTCGCCGCCGATACCAACGGCCGAGGACTGACCCAGACCGATGTCGGTGGTCTGTTTCACGGCCTCATAGGTCAGCGTGCCCGAGCGCGACACAACGCCGACCGAACCACGCTTGTGGATGTGGCCGGGCATGATGCCGATTTTGCAAGCGCCGGGGGTGATCACACCGGGGCAGTTCGGGCCGATCAGGCGCGAGGTGCTGTCAACCAGAGCGCGTTTGACGCGCATCATGTCCAGAACCGGGATACCTTCGGTGATGCAAACGATCAGTTCCATTTCTGCGTCGATCGCTTCGAGGATCGAGTCAGCCGCGAAGGGCGGGGGAACGTAGATCACGGTCGCGTTGGCCTCGGTGACGGCCTTGGCTTCGTGGACCGAGTTGAAGACCGGCAGGTCAAGGTGCGTGGTGCCGCCCTTGCCGGGGGTCACGCCGCCAACCATCTTGGTGCCGTATGCAATTGCCTGTTCCGAGTGGAACGTACCCTGCGAGCCGGTTAGGCCCTGACAGATAACTTTGGTGTTTTCGTCGATGAGGACTGCCATGTGGCTCTCTCCTACTTAGAATTCGTTCTGAATGCTCAGTCGCCGATTTTGGCAAAGTTGAGCACAGTTTCTTTCCCGACATTTGTGCGTCCCTGTGCGACAGAGACAGCGAAAGTGTCGCTACCTTTTTTGAAGGTGCCGCGAATGGCGAAGTAAGCACCATCAGATTTTGGTTTGGCATTTCGATCTTCGATCAGGCGATAGCCATTCTTGGATAGACTTGCCGCAACCTCGGAAGCGACCCGACCGGCCCAGTATCCCCGAATGGAAACACGGCAGCGCAGCGTAACATTGGGCAAGCCATCGTAGATGCCTCCCAAGAAAACGACTTTCGGCGTGCCGGGATATACGAGGAACCCCTTCGGATATTTGCTACTGCTGGAGACAGTGTTGACTCCGTTTGCAGACATTACAGAAAGAGCTTGGGATCGGTTGTCCCAATTCTCAATGCAGCCATTAACAAAAGCCTGGGTGGCTTGGTCTGGCTTCTGGCGCTCGGCCAGTTTTTCATTGGCTTGCACTTGTTGCGCCGATCCAGCCAGGACCACCGCAACAAGCGAAGCGAATGAAATTTTGCACAGAGAGTTCAGGACGCTCATCGAGATTAGCCTTTAACCGCTTTCACGATTTTCTCAGCACCGTCGGACAGGTTGTCCGCTGCGATCACGTCCAGACCCGAGGTGTTGATGATCTCTTTGCCTTGCTCAACGTTGGTGCCTTCGAGGCGCACAACCAGCGGCACTTGCAGACCGACCTCTTTCACAGCAGCGATCACGCCCTCGGCGATCACGTCACAGCGCATGATGCCACCAAAGATGTTCACCAGAATGCCCTTAACGTTGGGGTCCGAGGTGATGATCTTGAAGGCTTCGGTCACTTTCTCTTTGGTGGCGCCGCCGCCAACGTCGAGGAAGTTTGCCGGTTCAGCACCATAGAGCTTGATGATGTCCATCGTCGCCATGGCCAGACCCGCACCGTTCACCATACAGCCGATTTCGCCGTCCAGTGCGATGTAGTTCAGGTCGAACTTGGACGCGGCCAGTTCTTTGGGGTCTTCTTCGGTTTCGTCGCGCAGGGCAGCAACATCGGCGTGGCGATAGATCGCGTTGCCGTCAAAGCCCAGTTTCGCGTCCAGCAGTTTCAGGCTGCCGGTGTCGGTCACGATCAGCGGGTTGATCTCCAGCATCTCCATGTCTTTTTCCATGAAGGCTTTGTAGAGGATACCCATCAGGGCGACGCATTCTTTGACCTGTTTGCCCTCAAGGCCCAGAGCAAATGCAATGCGGCGACCGTGGAACGGCTGGTAACCCGTTGCGGGGTCAACCGAGAAGCTCAGGATTTTTTCGGGCGTGCTGGCAGCGACTTCTTCGATGTCCATGCCGCCTTCGGTCGAGCAAACGAACGACACACGGCTGGTGACGCGGTCAACCAGCAGGGCGAGGTACAGTTCGCGTTCGATGTCCGAACCGTCTTCGATGTAGATGCGGTTCACTTGCTTGCCAGCCGGACCGGTCTGGTGCGTGACAAGGGTGCGACCCAGCATCTTTTTGGCTTCTTCAGCGGCCTCTTCGACCGACTTGGCGAGGCGTACACCGCCTTTTTCGCCAGCATCTGCCTCTTTGAACGAGCCTTTACCGCGCCCACCTGCGTGGATCTGCGCTTTGACGACCCACAGCGGGCCGTCCAATTCGCCTGCTGCGGTTTTAGCTTCGTCAGCTTTGAGAACGACACGGCCTTCAGAGACCGGGGCGCCATAGGAACGAAGGAGAGCCTTCGCCTGATATTCATGAATGTTCATGAAGAAAGTCCCGTTCTAGTTCAATTTCGATTGTGTCATGACATGGCGGACACCCGTTTAAAAACGGTTTCCGCTATCAGTATCTTAAAATCGACCAGAATTCGGGTTTTGTGATCACAGTCTTGAAAAGTGTGATCACAAAGGGCGTAGAATCGCGACAAATGTCGCAAACCCCTTGAAACATTAGGCGCAACGCGATGTGGCACAGCGGTCGCCCCGAATGCAAAAGCCGACCCGCAGGGGGCCGGCTTTCGCGAATGTCTGTCTGGCGGGCCTTAGGCCAGCGAGCCGTCGATGCCCTTACAGGCTTCGACCAGACCTTTAACAGCGTCGACCGACTTGTCGAACATCTCTTGCTCTTCTTTGTTGAGCTTGATGTTGACGACTTTCTCGACACCGTTTGCGCCGATGATGGTCGGAACGCCAACGTACATGTCGTTTACGCCGATTTCGCCGTCACAGTATGCCGCACAGGGCAGAACGCGCTTTTGGTCTTTCAGGTAGGCTTCGGCCATTTCGATCGCCGAGGTCGCCGGAGCGTAGAAGGCCGAACCGGTCTTCAGCAGGCCAACGATTTCTGCGCCGCCGTCACGGGTGCGCTGAACGATGGCGTCCAGTTTCTCTTGCGTGGTCCAGCCCATTTCGACCAGATCGGGCAGCGGGATGCCGCCAACGGTCGAGTAACGCACCGAGGGAACCATCGTGTCGCCGTGACCGCCCAGAACGAATGCGGTGACGTCTTTCATCGAGACGTTGAATTCGACCGACAGGAAGTGACGGAAGCGTGCGCTGTCCAGAACACCGGCCATACCGCAGACCTTGTTGGTCGGCAGGCCCGAGAATTTCTGCAGGGCCCAAACCATCGCGTCCAGCGGGTTGGTGATGCAGATAACGAATGCGTTCGGCGCGTGGGCAGCAATGCCTTCGCCAACCGACTTCATGACTTTCAGGTTGATACCCAGCAGGTCGTCGCGGCTCATACCCGGTTTACGGGGAACACCTGCGGTGACGATGCAGACATCTGCGCCCGCGATATCGGCGTAATCGTTGGTCCCTTTCAGGGATGCATCGAACCCTTCGGAGGGGCCGGATTCGGCGATATCAAGCGCTTTACCCTGCGGCGTGCCTTCTGCGATGTCGAAGAGAACAACGTCGCCAAGTTCCTTGATGGCGGCCAGGTGAGCAAGGGTGCCACCGATTTGGCCTGCGCCGATAAGGGCGATCTTGGGTCTGGACATGAATGAGATCCCTGTCTGTTTGAAAAGTGACGGTTGCCTAGCGATTTCGGGGCCTTGGCGCAAGCCCGCTGCAGCGCGGCGCGGGGGATTAAGGGCCTTCTTATGGCGCTAACATTGCGCTATGAGGTGACAAAATGCCCCAGTTTACAAGGTAGTTACATGTTGGAATTCGATTTTACATTTTTCGCGATTGCAGTTCCGGCAGTTCTCTTTGCAGGTGTATCAAAAGGCGGGTTCGGGTCCGGTGCGTCCTTTGCGGCGACGCCGATTCTGGCGCTGGTGCTGCCGCCGGAAATGGCGCTGGGGATCCTTTTGCCGCTGTTGATGCTGGCAGATGTGACGACGCTTGGCCCCTATTGGAAACAGTGGGATTGGCCCAGTGCGCGCAACATGATGCTGGGCGCGATCCCCGGTGTTGTGCTGGCGGTTTTGATCTATCGGATGACCAATCCCGACGTGTTCCGGTTCCTGATCGGGGCGGTGGCGATTGCCTTTGTGTTCTGGCAGTTGGCGTTGAAATACAAGCTGATCACGCTCAGGGTCCGACCCGTTTCGAACACCACGGGGTATGTCGCGGGGGCCACGGCGGGGTTTGCCAGTTTCGTCAGTCACGCCGGTGGCCCGCCGGTGGCCGTTTACCTGCTGGCCCAAGGCATGGGCAAAACCACCTTTCAGGCCACGACCGTCATTACCTTTTGGGTGATCAATTGCCTCAAATTCGTGCCCTATGCGTTTCTGGGCATCTTTTCATGGGACACGTTCAAGGCCGACCTGTTCCTTGCGCCGTTCATGGTGATCGGCGCCCTATTGGGGGTAAAGGCGCACCACCTCCTGCCAGAGCGGTACTTTTTCGGTTTAACCTACGTTTTGTTGATGATGACGGGGTCAAAGTTGATCTGGGATGCACTGACCTAGCGACAAATCCTCGCCAATTCGTCGCATTACGCTGCATCGCGGCAAATCGGGGGTTGCGCAATCGTGCGCATCTGTGATGGTTTGCGCAACAAAGTTGCGTAGGGAAGGAATCATCATGGCTCAGGTCGCGCGCCCATATCGGTCGGTACTGTATATCCCCGGATCCAAGGAACGGGCGCTGGAAAAGGCCAAGGGCCTGCCGGTGGACGCTATCATCTTTGACCTCGAAGATGCAGTGGCCATCGACGAAAAGGACAACGCCCGCGAATTGCTGGCCCAAACCCTGAAGGACGGGGATTTCGGGTCGCGTGCGCGCATCGTGCGGGTCAACGGTCTGGACACCGAATGGGGCGCCAAGGATATCGCGGCCTTTGTCGGTGCCGATATCGAGGCGATCCTGATCCCCAAGGTCAGCAGTGCCGCCCATGTCCAAGCCGTTGCGGACCTGATCCCCGACGTGCCGCTGTGGGCGATGATGGAAACCCCTGCGGGCATGTTGAACGCCGCCGAAATCGCCGCGCATCCGCGCATGGCCGGTTTCGTGATGGGGACCAACGACCTTGCCAAGGAACTGAAATGCCGGTTCCGCGCGGATCGTCTGCCGATGCTCACCTCGCTGCAACTGTGCCTGCTGGCCGGTCGCGCCGAAGGCATTCCGGTGATCGACGGCGTTTATAACGCGTTCAAAGACGACGAGGGCCTGCAGGCCGAATGCGAGCAAGGCCGCGACATGGGCTTTGACGGCAAAACCCTGATCCACCCCGCACAGGTGGCAATCACCAACGCGGCCTTTGCGCCGACCGAGGCCGAGATCGATCTGGCCCAGCGTCAGATCGCGGCCTTCGAGGAAGCCGAGGCAAATGGCCTAGGTGTCGCAGTTGTGGATGGGAAAATCGTTGAAAATCTGCATATCGTGACTGCGCGAGAAACGTTGGCCAAGGCGGCCGCGATCGCGGAGTTGGAAGGTATGTAATGCTGCTATTGATCTTGGGGGTGGCCGTCTGGTCGGCTGCCCACCTGTTGAAACGTCTGGCGCCCGAGATGCGCGCCGGTCTGGGAGAGGCCAAGGGACGTGGCATCATCGCCATCGTTCTGTTTGCCAGTGTCGCGCTGATGGTCGTCGGCTATCGCATGGCGGACGGCCCGTATTTTTGGGGGCGTACGGCACCGACCACGGGGATCAACAACCTGTTGATGATCCTGTCGGTCTATCTGTTTGCCTCAAGCGGGACACAGAACGCACTGGGACGGCGGATGCGTCACCCGATGTTGGCTGGGGTCAAGGTCTGGGCGCTGGCGCATATCCTTGTGAACGGGGATTTGCCGTCGTTCATCCTGTTTGGCGGTCTGTTCGTCTGGGCCTTGGTCGAGATGATCGTGATCAACAAATCCGGTCCCCGACCCACACCCGCCGCAGACGTACCCACAGGCGCAGGACCCGAGATCAAATCCATCGTGGGCACCGTGGTGGTCTATGGCGTCATCGCCTATATCCACGTTCTGTTGGGATATTTTCCGTTCGGGTGAGACCATGAAAGCATACCGTTTATTGACCGAAGAAGACACCTCTGCCTTTTGCCACAAGGTGACCGATGCCCTGAGCAAGGGCTGGGACCTCTATGGTGATCCGTCCTACGCCTTTGATGCGGGGACGGGCAAAATGCGCTGTGCGCAGGCGGTGGTGAAAGAAGTTGAGGGCGAGTATTCGCCCGATGTGAAACTAGGGGCACTATAGACCATGGCGAAAACCAATCCGGGACGTTTTTTCGAAGATTACAGTGTAGGGCAGGTGATCAAGCACGCCGTGCCGCGCACCCTGTCGGGGGGCGAGCGCGCGATGTATCACGCGCTCTATCCGGCGCGCCATGCGCTCTATTCTTCGGATCAGTTCGCCCAAGACTGCGGCCTTCCCGCGTCTCCGCTGGACGATCTGATCGCCTTTCACACGGTGTTTGGCAAAACCGTTCCGGATGTGTCGCTGAACGCGGTGGCGAACCTTGGCTATGCCGAGGGGCGGTTCCTGCGTCCGGTCTATGAGGGCGACACGCTGCGCTCGGAATCCGAGGTAATCGGTCTTAAACAGAACTCGAACGGGAAGTCGGGCGTCGTTTACGTGCGCACCCGTGGTCTGAACCAGCGCGGCGAAGAGGTCCTGAGCTATGTGCGTTGGGTCATGGTGCGCAAACGCGATCTGGATGCGCCCGCGCCCGAAACCGTTCTGCCCGATCTGGCCAAAACCGTGCCCGCCTCGGATCTGGTGATCCCCGAGGGTCTGGATTTCACCAATTACGACTTTACGCTGGCTGGTGAGGCGCACCGGTTTGGGGACTATGAGGTGGGCGAGATCATCGACCACGTCGACGGCGTCACCATCGAAGAGGCCGAGCATATGCAGGCCACCCGCCTGTGGCAGAACACTGCCAAGGTGCATTTCGACGCCACCTTCCGCCCCGATGGCCAACGCCTGATCTATGGCGGCCACGTGATTTCGATGGCGCGCGCGCTGTCGTTCAACGGTCTGGCAAATGCGCAGATGATCGTCGGTCTGAACGGCGGGGCACATGCGAACCCGTGTTTCTCGGGTAAGACGGTCAAGGCGTGGTCCGAGGTTCTGGACAAGGCCGAAACCGCCGCGCCGGGCGTTGGTGCGATCCGTCTGCGTCTGGTCGCCACGGATGGCGGCACCCCGGGTGCATTGAAGGGCGAAGACGGCAAATACCTGCCCGAGGTCCTGCTGGATCTGGATTACTGGGCCCTGATGCCTGTGTGATAACATTTTTGCCGTTTTGTGATCACGCGATGTATTTGCGTGATCACAAACGGTAATTTTTAGACAGATTTTTCAATTTTAACGGCTGTTTGGCGCTAACACGGCGTGACTCTAACCGTCATATCGCTATGACATATCCGCAGAACCAGACATGGAGAAGGGATCATCATGGCTGACGTGAACAGGGGGAACCGGCCGCTTTCCCCGCATTTGCAAGTGTACCGGCCGCAACTGACCTCGATTACCTCGATTCTGACGCGGATCACCGGCATCGCCCTTTTGGCGGGTGCTGTGTTGGTCGTGTGGTGGTTCCTTGCCGCCGCATCGGGGCCTGAATATTTCGCATTCGCCGACGGCGTCATCACCTCGTGGATCGGGGATCTGGTGATGTTCGGGTCGGTCTGGGCGCTGTGGTATCACACGCTGGCCGGTGTGCGTCACCTGGTCTGGGATACGGGCCGCGGGTTCGACCTGACCACCGCCACACAGATGGCGTGGGGCGTGATCATCGGGTCGGTGGCCTTGGCCATCTTCACCGTTGTTGTGATCTAAGGAGTTCTCATCATGGCATTCTTGACAGATCGCAAACGCGCAAGCGGCTTGGGCTCGGCCCACAAGGGCACGCAACATTTCTGGTCCATGACCGTCAGCTCGGTCGGGCTGTTGGTTCTGGTGCCGCTGTTCGTGTTCACCTTTGGCCCGATGCTGGGCAAACCCTATGAAGAAGTGATCGCCTTTTTTGGCCGCCCCTTCCCGGCGGTGATTGCAGGCCTGACCATCGCGGTCAGCATGATGCACTTCAAGAACGGCGTACAGGTCGCGATCGAGGACTATACCTCGGGTCTGACGCGCAAAATTCTGATCATCGCGATGATCTGCCTCAGCTATGCGCTGGCTGCGATTGGCCTTTTCGCAATCGCCCGCATCGCGCTGTAAGGAGCAAAGACGAATGGCTGCATACGAATACGAGACGCATGATTATGACGTCGTGGTCGTTGGTGCCGGTGGTGCCGGCCTACGGGCGACGCTGGGCATGGCCGAACAGGGCCTGCGCACCGCTTGTGTGACCAAGGTGTTCCCGACGCGCTCGCACACGGTTGCCGCTCAGGGCGGTATCGCGGCGAGCCTCGGCAACATGGGCCCCGACAGCTGGCAGTGGCATATGTATGACACGGTCAAGGGCTCGGACTGGCTGGGCGACACGGACGCGATGGAATACCTCGCCCGCGAAGCGCCCAAAGCGGTTTACGAACTGGAACATTACGGTGTGCCGTTCTCGCGCACCGAAGAAGGCAAAATCTACCAGCGCCCGTTCGGCGGCCACACCACCGAATTCGGTGAAGGCCCGCCCGTACAACGGACCTGTGCCGCTGCGGACCGGACCGGTCACGCGATCCTGCATACGCTTTATGGTCAGTCGCTGAAGAACAACGCCGAATTCTACATCGAATATTTCGCCATCGACCTGTTGATGAGCGAAGACGGCGAATGCCAAGGCGTTCTGTGTTGGAAGCTGGACGACGGTACGTTCCACGTGTTCAACGCGAAAATGACCGTTCTGGCGACCGGCGGCTATGGCCGTGCCTATTTCTCGGCGACCTCGGCGCACACCTGTACGGGTGACGGCGGCGGTATGGTGGCCCGTGCAGGTCTGGCCCTGCAGGACATGGAATTCGTTCAGTTCCACCCGACCGGCATCTACGGTTCGGGCTGTCTGATCACCGAAGGTGCCCGCGGCGAAGGCGGCTATCTGACCAACTCGGAAGGCGAGCGTTTCATGGAACGTTACGCGCCGACCTACAAGGACCTCGCGCCGCGTGACTATGTTTCGCGCTCGATGACCATGGAGATCCGCGAAGGTCGCGGTGTTGGTAAAGATGGCGACCACATCCACCTGCACCTGAACCACCTGCCGCCCGAAACTCTGGCCGAACGTCTGCCGGGTATTTCGGAAAGCGCGAAGATCTTTGCCGGTGTGGACGTCAACAAAGAGCCGATCCCGGTTCTGCCGACGGTACACTACAACATGGGCGGTATCCCCACCAACTATTGGGGTGAGGCTCTGAACCCGACTGCCGAAGATCCGACCGCCGTTGTGCCCGGTCTGATGGCCGTGGGTGAGGCCGGTTGTGCGTCGGTCCACGGTGCGAACCGTCTGGGCTCGAACTCGCTGATCGACCTTGTGGTCTTTGGCCGCGCCGCCGCGATCCGCGCCGGTCAGGTTGTTGATCCCGCCGCCGCAACGCCCGTTGCCCCGCAGGCCGCGATCGACAAGGCGTTCGAACGGTTCGACGGTCTGCGCTATGCCAAGGGCACGATGGCCACGGCCGAGCTGCGCCTTGAGATGCAGAAAACCATGCAGTCGGATGCGGCTGTGTTCCGGACCTCGAAAACCTTGGCCGAGGGCGTCGAAAAGATGACCGCCATCGCGGGCAAGATGGACGACGTACAGGTCACCGATACCTCGCTGATCTGGAACTCGGACCTGATGGAAACGCTGGAACTGACGAACCTGATGCCGAACGCGATGGCCACCATCACCGGCGCCGAGGCCCGTCACGAAAGCCGTGGTGCCCACGCGCACGAGGACTTCCCCGAGCGTAACGACGGCGACTGGCGCGTTCACACGATCGCCCATGTCGAAGGCGGCAAGGTTGACCTGACCTACCGTCCGGTGATCGAGGATCCGCTGACGACCGAAGACGCCGGCGGCATCAGCCTGAAAAAAATCGCGCCCAAGGCGCGGACGTTCTAAGGAGGGTTACTTACATGGTACAGTTCACACTTCCCAAGAACTCTAAGGTGACGGCCGGTAAAACCTGGCCCAAGCCCGAGGGTGCCACGAACGTCCGCAAGTTCCAGATTTACCGCTGGAGCCCGGATGACGATAAAAACCCGTCCGTCGATACCTATTTCGTCGATATGGATGATTGCGGCCCGATGGTTCTGGACGCGCTCATCTACATCAAGAACAAGGTTGACCCGACCCTGACCTTCCGCCGCTCGTGCCGCGAAGGGATCTGCGGGTCCTGCGCGATGAACATCGACGGGATCAACACGCTGGCCTGTATCTATGGCATGGACGAGATCAAGGGCGACGTGAAAATCTACCCGCTGCCGCATATGCCGGTGGTCAAGGACTTGATCCCTGACCTGACGCACTTTTATGCTCAGCACGCGTCGATCATGCCGTGGCTGGAAACCAAGACCAACCGTCCTGCCAAGGAATGGCGTCAGTCGATCGAGGATCGCAAGAAACTCGACGGTCTGTATGAATGCGTTATGTGCGCGTCCTGCTCGACCTCGTGCCCCAGCTATTGGTGGAACGGCGATCGGTATCTGGGCCCGGCTGCGTTGCTGCACGCCTATCGCTGGATCATCGACAGCCGTGATGAGGCCACCGGGGAGCGTCTGGACGAACTCGAAGATCCGTTCAAGCTCTACCGCTGCCACACCATCATGAACTGCGCGAAAACCTGCCCCAAGGGTCTTAACCCGGCCAAGGCAATCGCGTCGATCAAGAAGATGATGGTCGAACGCATGGTCTGATTCCGGACCATAGGTTGAACACCCGAAAAACCGCGCTTTTTGCGCGGTTTTTTGTTGCGCTGAACGCATAGCGAGGTTGCCGCATTGTCGGGTGTAACTTGGCCGACAAAGGTCTAGGTATCGCCTCGGGGAGGGTGAACAACCTTAGGAATGCGATAATGCAACCGATCCAACACCCCGCTGTCGAGGCTAACGCGCAAGACGCGCTCGCCATCCTCGAAGAGAGCCTGTCCTACTACGAGCCCGCCGAATTCGTCGCCCATGACGAACAGGAGCAAGAACCGGCCCAATTGTTCGAATACTACAACGCAGCCTGATCTGCGCGGACGTTTCGACGTTCAAATGCACGATATGTGTCATCAAGGGTGCCCATGGGCACCCTTTAAATTTGTCCGGACCTTGCCTAGGCTGTGACGGAACGCGATGCCAAACGGATGGGGCAGGGGATGTTTATTGTAATCGGCCTGATCGTGGCCTTTGTCCTTGTGGTGCTGTTTTCACGTCCCGACATGAGGCGGTGCAGGTGGCGCGCGGACCGGCGAGGCGACCGTGACGGACATGCCAAGTATGTGTGCTTTGCCTGTGGTGCCGTGGCCTTTACCGAGGACGGCAAGGCCCCTACATTTTGCGCAGAGAAAACCAAAGGTTCCCCGAAATGACCACGCCCCCCGACGCCGAGGCCCGCCGCGCGATTGCGCCTGTGATCTGCTATCCGAATGACACGCTGCCCACGGCCCCGATGGACACCTACCACGCCGCGCGTGAGGGCGCCGAGGTCATCAGCACCACGCGCGTCGAGCCGCGCGATGCCGCCTGTTTCACGGTGCCGTCGGGGCATTTCTTTCGCATCTCCTGCCCCGACGGGTCGCAGGTGGGGGACCTGAACCTGTTCAACGCCAATGACCTGGCTGAGCGGTTCTTTTCCGGAAAAACCCGCGCCTTGCATGGCACGCATGTGGGGATTGGCGACCGGCTGTGGTCCAACTTTCCCTATCTACGGCCCATGGCGACAGTGACGGGCGACAGCCTGCATTGGTACGGGCGCGATGAGTTTGGCGGCGGGGTGCATGATGTCATAGGCACGCGCTGTGACCCATATACGCACCATGTGCTGTCCGGTGGTGAGGACTATCACTACTGCTGTCACTCGAACCTGACGCGCGCCTTGGCCGCCCACACGGGACGACCGGCGGATGAGGTCGAACATCACATCCACGATGTCCTGAACGTGTTCATGTGCACGGGCTTTACCGCCGATACGGGGCAGTATTTCATGAAGGCCAGCCCCGCGCGCCAAGGCGATTATATCGAGTTTTTTGCCGAGATTGATTTGCTGGGCAATTTGTCCGCCTGTCCCGGTGGGGATTGCGGATCGTCGCATTCCTCGGACGATGCGAAATGTCACGCGCTATTGGTTGAGGTGTTTAAACCCCGCGCGGATGCATTAACCGATTGGACATCTCCGGATAGGAACGGCTATTCCCGTTCCCACGGGATTTAGGTGTCAAACGCCGCGTGCAGGGCGATCTCAACCATTTCGCCAAAGCTGCGTTCGCGTTGATCGCTGGGCAATGCCTCATGCGTGACGACGTGATCGGAAACGGTTAACACCGCCAATGCCCGAACCCCATACCGCGCAGCCAGCGTGTAGAGCTCGGCCGCCTCCATTTCGACGGCCAATACGCCGTGACGAATCAGTTGCTCGGTCAAATCGGCGCGTTCGTCGTAAAACGTGTCGCTGGAATAAATCGAGCCGACATGGGTGGTTACATCCTGCGATTGCGCGGCATCGACCGCGCGACGCAGCAATTCCCAATCCGCGCAAGGTGCGTAATTCAAGTCGCGCAGAATGGTAGATGAGGGCGATGACACATAAGAACATGCCATCGCAATCACCACATCGCGGACCTTTACATTATCCTGAAAGGCGCCGCAGGAACCGATCCGGATCAGGGTTTTCGCCCCATAGTCCCGGATCAGCTCATTGGCATAAATCGAAAGCGACGGCATCCCCATACCGCTGCCCTGAATGGTGACACGATGACCATTCCATTCACCGGTGTATCCCAGCATTCCGCGCACTTCATTCACAAGTGTCGGATTTTTCAGGAACTTTTCCGCCGCCCATTTCGCCCGATAGGGGTCGCCAGGCATCAGAACCGTTTCTGCAATATCGCCGGGTTTGGCACCGATATGGATGGTCATTTGTGTTTTATACCTTCAGTTCGTCCAGATCTTTGCCGCTTTCCAGAGCGTCCACAATCCATTTCGGTTTGCGGCCGCGACCGGTCCAAGTTTGGGTCGGATCGGCGGGGTTCTGGTATTTCGGTGCGGATGCGGGTTTGCCGTCTTCGGTCGTCAGATCAGACAGGCTAAAGCCGAATTCCTTGGCGGCATCTTCGGCGGCGCGCAATGCGGCAGCGCGGTTTTTAACCTCAAGCTTTTTCAATGCTTTTTCAACATCAGCTTGCAGTTGTAGCAGTTCTTGGCGAGTGAGAGTCTCTAGGTTCATTATGTTTCCCCATAAAAAATTGCCCACCTGATAAAGCGCACAGGTTTTCAAAAAATACAATTGAAAACCAGAGCTTGCACCAGATGGGCAACTTTCACAAGGGCGTGGTTGTTAACCTATTCGGCCGCCACAGGGGCCGGATCAACCAGCGAAACGATATCGAACATGATACGGTTCAGTTCGAAATCTTTGGGGGTGTAAACCTTGGCCACCCCCATTGCCAAAAGACGTTCCGCGTCTTTGTCGGGAATAATACCGCCAACGACCACCGGAATATGCGACAGACCTTCGGCGCGCATTTTGTCCATCAATTCGCCGATCAACGGAATATGCGAGCCTGACAGGATCGACAGGCCAACCACATGGGCGTCATCGTTGCGCGCGGCCTCGACGATTTCGGAAGGCGTCAGGCGGATGCCCTCATAGCTGATGTCCATGCCACAATCGCGGGCGCGGGCGGCGATTTGTTCGGCGCCGTTGGAATGGCCGTCCAGGCCGGGTTTGCCGACGAGGAACTTCAGACGGCGACCCAGACGGTCGGACACGGCGTTGACCTGTTCGCGGATATCCTCAAGGCCCTCGGTGCGGTTCGACGGGTTCTTGGACACACCGGTCGGACCACGGTAAAGGCCAAATGCATTACGCACCACGTCGCCCCATTCACCGGTGGTGGCACCGGCCTTGGCGGCCTCGATCGAGGCGGGCATGATGTTTTCACCGGTTGCGGCGGCCTGACGGACCTTGGCAAGCGCAGCCTCGACGGCCGCGCTGTCGCGGTCGGCGCGCCATGCGTTCAGGCGGGCGATCTGGTCGGCCTCGGCTTCGGGGTCGGCGACCATGATCGCCTCGGGACCCGAGGTCAGCGGCGAGGGCTCACCCTCGGTCCAGCGGTTCACGCCGACAACAATCGTGTCACCGGTTTCGATCTGGCCGATACGCTCGGCGTTGGATTCTACCAGACGGGATTTCATGTATTCGATTGCGGCCACGGCCCCGCCCATCGCGTCGATCTGGGCAAGTTCGCTGCGCGCACCGTCTTTCAGTTCCTCGACCTTGGCGGTAACGGCGGGGTTGCCGTCAAACAGGTCGCCGTATTCCAACAGGTCGGTTTCATAGGCCAGAATCTGTTGCATACGCAGCGACCATTGCTGATCCCACGGACGCGGTAGGCCAAGCGCCTCATTCCACGCAGGCAGCTGAACCGCACGCGCACGGGCGTTTTTCGACAGCGTCACGGCCAGCATTTCGATCAGGATACGATAGACGTTGTTTTCCGGCTGGGGCTCGGTCAGGCCGAGCGAGTTCACCTGAACCCCATAGCGGAAGCGGCGGTATTTCGCGTCCTCAACGCCATAGCGTTCGCGACAGATTTCATCCCACAGCTCGGTAAACGCGCGCATCTTGCACAGCTCGGTCACGAACCGGATGCCTGCGTTCACAAAGAACGAAATCCGGCCCACCATGGCGGGGAAGTCGGCGTCGCTGACCTTGCCCTTGAGGTCGTCCAGAACGGCGGTGGCGGTCGCAAGGGCAAAGGCCAGTTCCTGTTCCGGCGTCGCGCCCGCCTCTTGCAGGTGATAGGAACACACGTTCATCGGGTTCCATTTCGGCAGGTGCTGGCGGGTATAGGCCGCCACATCCGTGATCATCCGCAGGGACGGTTTGGGCGGGCAGATATAAGTGCCGCGCGACAGGTATTCCTTGATGATGTCGTTTTGAACCGTGCCTTGCAGTTTGGACACATCCGCGCCCTGTTCCTCGGCCACGGCGATATAAAGGGCCAACAGCCACGGCGCGGTGGCGTTGATCGTCATCGACGTGTTCATCTGCTCCAAGGGGATGTCATCAAACAGCATCCGCATGTCGCCAAGGTGGGCGACGGGCACGCCGACCTTGCCGACCTCGCCCTTGGACAGTTCGTGGTCGCTGTCATAGCCGGTCTGGGTCGGCAGATCGAAGGCGACCGACAGGCCGGTCTGACCCTTGGCAAGGTTGCCGCGGTACAAGGCGTTGGATGCCTTTGCGGTCGAGTGGCCTGCATAGGTTCTAAACAGCCACGGGCGGTCTTTTTGCGTCTCAGTCATCGCGGGCCCCTTGAATCGGTCTTGAGTCGGTTCAGCAACAAAATTTCGTCCAACAGGACATAAGGGAAATATTATGGCCGTGTCAATTCGCTGCGACGCGGCGTTCTTTCGCGTATAGTCGTAACCACGATCCCATCTCATCCGATTTTTACCGATTCCGCTAGGTAAACGGTGTTTTGAGGTGGTTTTCGGCACGGATGCGGAAATTCCGTCGCGACATAAAATTACAAAATATGCCCGACTTTGGTTGCAAAGTTACTTTTGCACCTTTACTTGATGACCCAGATCACGCATTGATTCTGCGATGCGGCACAGAATTTAACTCTAGGAGGCTCAAATGGCTCTGGACACGAACACGGATGTACTGACGTACGACGCACCGGAAAAAGACCTGTACGAGGTCGGTGAAATGCCCCCGATGGGCTATGTTCCCAAGAAAATGTATGCATGGGCGATCCGTCGTGACCGTCACGGTGAACCCGAGCAGTCGTTCCAGAAAGAGGTGGTCGACACCTGGCAGATCGACAGCCACGAAGTGCTGGTTCTGGTTATGGCCGCTGGTGTGAACTACAACGGCGTTTGGGCCGGTCTGGGTCAGCCGATTTCGCCCTTTGACGTCCACGGTCAGGACTACCACATCGCCGGTTCGGATGCCGCTGGCATCGTTTGGGCCGTTGGTGACAAGGTCAAAAACTGGAAAGTGGGCGACGAGGTTGTCATCCACTGTAACCAGGATGACGGTGACGACGAAGAATGTAACGGTGGTGATCCCATGTTCTCGCCGACCCAGCGTATCTGGGGCTATGAGACCGGCGACGGGTCCTTCTCGCAGTTCACCCGCGTTCAGGCGCAACAGCTGATGCCGCGTCCCAAGCACCTGACTTGGGAAGAGAGCGCATGCTACACCCTGACGCTGGCGACCGCATACCGCATGCTGTTCGGCCACCACCCGCATGAACTGAAGCCTGGCCAGAACGTTCTGGTTTGGGGTGCGTCGGGCGGTCTGGGCTCCTACGCGATCCAGCTGGCCAACACGGCCGGTGCAAACGCGATCGGTGTGATCTCGGACGAATCCAAGCGTCAGTTCGTTCTGGATCAGGGCGCCAAGGGCGTGATCAACCGCAAGGATTTCAAATGCTGGGGCCAACTGCCCACGGTCAACAGCCCCGAGTATAACGAATGGCTGAAAGAGGCCCGTAAGTTCGGCAAGGCGATCTGGGAAATCACCGGCAAAGGTGTGAACGTCGACATGGTGTTCGAACACCCCGGCGAGGCGACCTTCCCCGTGTCGACCCTGATCGTGAAAAAGGGCGGTATCGTTGTGATCTGCGCCGGCACCTCGGGCTTTAACACCACGTTTGACGTGCGTTACATGTGGATGCACCAAAAGCGTCTGCAGGGTAGCCACTTTGCCAACCTGAAACAGGCTGCTTCGGCCAACCGTCTGATGTGTGAGCGTCGTCTGGACCCCTGCATGTCCGAAGTGTTCCCGTGGGAAGAAATCCCGCAGGCCCACACCAAGATGCTGCGCAACGAACACAAGCCCGGCAACATGGCCGTACTGGTTCAGGCCCCGAAAACCGGCCTGCGCACCCTTGAGGATGTTCTGGAAGCTGGCCAAGCCTAAGCGGCCCGAATTCAGGAACTCAGAGACCCCGTCGCGCGCCCGCGGCGGGGTTTTCTGTTGCCGATTTCTGAAAACGACTATGCAATGACATTTTTCACGTTATGGTTGTAAATGCTTGACCAACTAACCTTGGGCCGGTGCAACATGGCGGATGAATGGATACTCGAAGTTCTTGATGATCTCAGGGCGTTTGCCTTGGCGAACGGCTTGTCGCATCTGGCGCAAGAGCTTGGCAGAACAAAAGAAATTGCGCGACAGGACCTTGGCGGCGTTGAACCCGCCCAGCGTCCGACCGATGATGTGGTGACGTCGCTGGACAGTCACAGACGAAAAACGCTGTAGGCGCGTTTCACGCTGGTGCGGGGCGGCGCGCAGAACTAATGTGGCGCCATGTCGACACCTGCCATCCAGTTTTCCGAAGATCAGGCCGAAGCCTTTGATCAGATTGCCGAGATCCTGCAGGGCGTTGGCGTCCATTTAGAGGGTGAGGCGCTCTTGTCGCCCCGATCCGACGATCAGGGCACATCGCCCGTAGCCGTTGTGGGCAAGGCGGGGTCGGGCAAGACGTTGTTGTTGGCTGAACTGGTCAAGGCGCTGCAAGAGGCGGGCGTCGACGTGGTGTCCGGCGATTATGAGGGCAAGCGCCGCAAGGACCGCCGCACCCTTGCCATTCTCGCCCCGACGAACAAGGCGGCCAGCGTGCTGCGCAATCGCGGCGTGCCCGCGACGACCATTCACCGCATCCTCTATACGCCGATGTACGATCCCGAATACGAAAAGATCGCCGAGTGGCTAGAAGGGAATGCCGAACGCCCCGAGATCGAGGGGCTGACCGACACGGCGCTGGACCGGGCCCGTGCGTTCTATCAGACCAACAAATCCATTCCCGGGGCCTTGGCGGCGGCGGGGCTGCGCGGGTCGGATTTTATCACCGGCTGGAAACGGCGCGAGGATCCGCTGGACATCGGTCTGATCGACGAAGGCTCGATGCTGGACGACCGGCAATACGAAGACCTTTGCGAGATTTTCCCGACCCTGATGGTGTTCGGCGATCCGGCCCAGTTGGCGCCGGTGAAACAGTCGGGCAGCATGGTGTTCGACCGTCTGCCCGAGGACCGCGTGTTCGAACTGAAGCGCATTCACCGACAGGCAGACGATAACCCGATTCTGGACCTTGCCCATGCGTTGGCCGATCCGTGGATGGACTATTACAAATTCGACCGCTTGGTGGCCGAGATCGCGGAAAAAGACGACCGCGTCGTCTATGCGGGGCGGGTGGACGCGGGCCTGATGGCGCGCTCGCCCGTGTTGGTGTGGCGCAATGATACGCGGGTCAAATTGATCCAAGCGTTCCGCGCGGCCTATGGTGCGCCGCATGATGCCCTGTTGCCGGGGGAACCACTGATCTGTGACGGGATCGAGTTGCCGATGAAGCACCGCAAGAAACGTCTGGACCTTGAGGCGCGGGGCCTGATCAAGGGCGCGCAGGTGATTTACATGGGGGCAGGGCGCAAGCCCGGATTTTCCCAGCTGCATGTCGTGGGTGCCGAAAACCCGCAAGTCAGCGCGGCGTCGATCATCAAGATCGAACTGCCCGGCGAAGAGGAACCGTTCATCCCCTATGCCGCACGTATGGGTGCCGCGTTCCTACATGGCGCGGCGGTGACGATCCACAAGGCGCAGGGGTCCCAATGGGAAGAGGTGCAGGTCTTTGCCCCCGACCTAGAGGTCGCCGCGCGCATGGGCCGTGTTGAGGCCGGAACGCCCCTGTGGAAACGTCTGGCCTATGTGGCGATCACGCGGGCGGAGAAACGTCTGCATTGGGTCGTGCGGCGCAGCTTGGCGCGCCCAACGGCGGCTTTGGGGACATCGGATTTGGTTGCGGCCCCCGCGCCCCTGACCCTAGAGGCGCAAGAGGATATCGATCAGGGCTGAAAATAGCGGAACACGGCCGACGCGGCCCAACCCGCAATGATCGCAATCGCCAGAGATAGGATCCCGTAGATCAGCGGTTGGTCATAGGCCAAGTTGTAGAGCGCGCGTTCTAGTCCCACCTTGCGCACCACGATCACCGTGTCATAGCGGTCGATCACATCGCCCCCGCGCAGCAGGAAAATCCGCGTGGCATAGGCCCCTTCGGTCAGGTTCGCAGGTAGGGCGATGCCCGCCCGAAACAGCGTGTCCTGTTGCAAGGTCACGGCGCTGTCATTGATTTGATAGAGGCCCTCGTCCTGACGGATACGGATCAACGCGTCGATATAGTTGTTGTCCGTCACCCCCACGCCGCGAATGGCACGGCGGATGGAAATCCGGTGCTTGCGGTCGGTTTCGGGGGACAGGATTTCGGTCAGGGGGGCCGAAGTCGCAACGGAGTAAAAGGTCGGCGCGGGGCCGATATCCTGCATATCCGCGTTGACCCAGATACCGGCGCGACGATCCTTGCGGCGTACGGTGGTCGGCTCGGACGGGCCCGCGACGGTGACGACCACGTTCAGATCCGGCCCCTCGGGCGCGGGGGCCTCACGTTTGACGGCCCCGAACACCAGAATTTCCGATCCGCTAAAGTCCGTGGTGATGGACACGCGCGCTTGGCTCAGGCCCGCGACGACCCGTTCGGCCTGTGCGGGCAGGGCCATCAGCAACAACAGGATCAAGGCGCGCGCGACCCTCATCCGTCCGATCCGATCGAATAGAGTTCCGCCGGTTCAATCAACAGTTCCAGCGCCAGTTTGCCACAGACCAACAGCACCATCAGTGCCAGCAGGATGCGCAACTGTTCGGCCTTCATCCGTACGCCGATCCGCGTGCCGATCTGTGCGCCAACCACCCCGCCGATCAGCATGAGAACCGCCAGAACCATGTCCACCGTGTGGTTGGTCGCCGCGTGCAAAACGGTGGTGAAACCGGTGACAAAGATGATCTGAAACAGGGACGTGCCCACAACCACCTTGGTCGGCATCCCAAGGATGTAGATCATCGCGGGCACCATGATGAACCCGCCACCAACGCCCATAACGGCGGCCAACACCCCGACCAGCAACCCGACCAGCAACGGCGGAATGACCGAGATATAGAGACCCGAGGTCCGGAACCGCACCTTAAGGGGCAGGCCATGCACCCAGTTGTGTTTCTTGCGGGTGGGGCGCTTGCCACTGCGCGATTTTTGTAGCGCGCGCAGGCTCTCGACAAACATCAGCGCGCCAATCACCCCAAGGAACAGGACATAACACAGCCGCACCAACAGATCGACCTGACCCATTTCGCGCAGCAGGTTGAAGATATAAACGCCAAAGCCCGCGCCGATCAGACCCCCGATCAACAGGACCCCGCCCATCCGTAAATCGACGGTGCGCCTGCGCAAATGCGCTAGAACACCGGAAAAGGACGAGGCAACGATCTGGTTCGCGCCGGTCGCGACGGCCACAGCGGGTGGAATGCCGATAAAGAACATCAGCGGGGTCATCAAAAACCCGCCGCCCACGCCGAACATGCCAGACAAAATCCCCACCAACCCGCCAAGGCCCAACAGCAAGAACGCGTTGACCGATACCTCAGCGATGGGAAGATAAATCTGCATACATAATCCCTAGGCCCAATTGCGGGATCTACGCAAGACGCGAAATCGGACTGTGATCAGGTTTTAGCGTTCTTTGACATAGGGTTCGCCGCCCGCGCGGGGCGGGATTGCCTTACCGACAAAGCCTGCAAGGATGATCACCGTCAGGATAAACGGCAGCGCGTCCATGAACTGCACCGGCAGGACAAAGACCCCAAGGTCGATGTTCTGGAACCGCAGTGCGACCGCCTGCAACAGCCCGAACAACAACGTCGCCCACAGGGCATACCACGGTCGCCATTTCGCAAAGATCAACGCGGCCAGCGCGATATAGCCCCGACCGGCGGTCATATCCTTGACGAAACCGGCCTGCAGGGCGGTGGCCAAATACGCCCCCGCGATCCCACACAGAACGCCACAGATGATCACGGCGCTATAGCGCAGACGCACAACCGAAATCCCCGCCGTATCGACGGCCTCGGGGGCCTCACCCACGGCGCGCAGACGCAGACCGAACCGCGTGCGATAGAGAACCCACCACGTCAGAGGCACACAGGCAAAGGCGACATAGACAAGGATCGTATGCCCCGACAGCAGATCGCGATAAATCGGCCCAAGGACCGGAACCGCGCCCAGACCTTCGGCAAAGGGCAGGGTGATCGGCGTGAACCGCGCATCCCCCGTCAGGGACGGGGTACGCCCGCCCTGACCGAACCAGTCCTGTGCGACCACAACCGTCAGACCCGCCGCCAGAAAGTTGATGGCGACGCCCGAAATCAACTGGTTCCCGCGAAAGGTGATTGAGGCCAGACCATGGATCACCGACAGGATCAGCGACGCAAAAATCGCCGCAACCAAACCCAGCCACGCCGATCCGGTCACCGCCGCAATCGCGCCGGAAAAGAACGCCGCGAACAGCATCTTGCCCTCAAGGCCGATGTCGAAAATCCCCGCCCGTTCGGAAAACAGACCCGCCAGACAGGCCAGCAACAACGGTGTCGCAAGGCGCACGGTGCTGTCGGAAACTTGGAGAAGCGTCAGGAAATCCATTATGCGGTCTCCTTGCGGCGGCGCAGGTTAAACACATAGGCAATCGGCATGCGCACCATGTTGTCGAGCGCGCCGGTGAACAGGATGACCAGTGCCTGAATGACCACGATCAATTCGCGCGGGATGTTCATCCACAGGGCCAGTTCCGCGCCGCCCTGATAAAGGACCCCGAACAGGATTGATGCCAGCAAAATGCCGAACGGATGGTTGCGTCCCATCAGGGCCACGGCGATCCCGATGAACCCCGCCCCCTCGACCGAGTTCAGGACAAGGCGCTCGGCCTCGCCCATGACGTTGTTGACCGCCATCAGACCGGCCAGACCACCGGAAATCAGCATGGCGATGACGATGATCTTGGTGGGGGAAATGCCGGCGTAGACGGCCGCGCTCTCGCTCTGGCCATAGGATCGCAGGGCATAGCCCAGACGCGTGCGCCAGATCAGAACCCACACAAGGAAACAGGCGATCAGCGCGATCACAAAGCTGATGTTGGCGGGTGCGGCCTTGGAAAACGGGATGCCGAACACGCCCAGAATGTCGTGCAGTGTCGGCAGATGCGCGCCCTCGGGGAACTTGGCCGTGGCCGGATCCATCGCGCCAACGGGTCGCAGGACATTCACCAGAACATAGTTCAACAGGGAAAAGCCGATATAGTTGAACATGATCGTCGTGATCACGATGTGGCTGCCGCGTTTGGCCTGTAGCCATGCGGGCAAAAACGCCCATGCCGCGCCGAACAGGGCGCCGCCGATCATCGCCGCAGGCAGGGCCAGCGCCCAGTGCGGCCACGGAATATAGAGACAGACCAATGCCACGCCCAGACCACCAAGGGTCGCCTGACCCTCAGTACCGATGTTGAACAGACGCGCGTGTGACGCCACCGCAAAGGCCAACCCCGTGAACAGGAAATTCGTTGCATAATAAAGGGTATAGCCCCAGCCATAGGTCGATCCGACCGCGCCACTGATCATCATTTTGACGGCGGCAATCGGGTTTTCCCCGATGGCGAAAATCACCACACCGGACAGCAGGAACGCGATCAGCAGGCTGAACAGGGGGACCAGAACCACATCGGCCCAATTCGGGATACGCTGCATTACGCGGCCCTTTCGTCGACACCGGCCATCAACAGGCCCAGTTCGGTTTCATTCGTCTCGGCGGGCAGGCGTTCGCCCATGATTTTGCCGTCAAACATCACCGCGATGCGGTCCGATAGCGACATGATCTCGTCCAGCTCGACGCTGACCAACAGGATCGCCTTACCCTCATCGCGCAATTGGATGATGCGTTGGTGGATGAATTCAATCGCGCCGATGTCCACGCCGCGCGTCGGTTGTCCGATTAGCAGCAGGTCGGGGTTGCGTTCAATTTCACGGGCCAGAACGATTTTCTGCTGGTTCCCGCCCGAGAAATTGCGCGCAGGCAGGTTCGGATCGGGTGGGCGTACGTCAAAGCGGTCCATCTTGGCCGCCGTTTCGGTGCGGATGCCCGCGTTGTCCATGATCAGGCTGTTTTTCTGATAGGCGGGATCGTTGTGATAGCCAAAGACCGTGTTCTCCCATGCCGAAAACGGCATGATCAGGCCCTCGTGCTGGCGATCCTCGGGGACGTGGGCGATGCCGCGCGCGCGCCGCGATGCCCCGTCCGAATGCCGCCCCGTCAGGTCAAGCGTATCGCCGTTCATCCGCACGATACCCGTGCCCGTGCGCATCCCGCCCAGAACCTCAAGCAGCTGCGATTGCCCGTTGCCCGCCACGCCCGCGATACCCAGGATTTCACCGGCCCGCACGTTTAGAGACACGTCTTTCAGGCGCGCAACGCCGTCCTCATCCGTGACGTTCAGGTTTTCGATTTCCAAAATCGGGCGGCCGGGTTGCGCGGGAACCTTATCCACGCGCAACAGAACCTTGCGGCCCACCATCAGTTCGGCCAGTTGTTCGGGCGAGGTTTCGGCGGTTTTGACGGTCGCGGTCATCTCGCCACGGCGCATGACGCTAACGGTGTCGGTGATCTCCATAATCTCGCGCAGCTTGTGCGTGATCAGGATGATCGTTTTGCCCTCGGCGCGCAGGTTGTCGAGAATGCGAAACAGGTGGTCCGCCTCGGCAGGGGTCAGAACGCCGGTCGGTTCATCAAGGATCAGGATATCGGCCTGACGATAAAGGGCCTTCAGGATCTCGACCCGTTGTTGGTGGCCGACCGAAAGGTCCTCGATCAAGGCGTCGGGATCGACCTGCAATTCGTAATCATCCGCCAGACGGCGCAGTTCCTTGCGGGCCTTGGCCAGAGACGGGCGCAGCATCGCGCCGTCCTCGGCCCCCATGATGACGTTTTCAAGGACCGTGAAGTTATGGACCAGCTTGAAATGCTGAAACACCATGCCGATGCCCGCCGCAATCGCGGCCTGACTGTCGGGGATGGCGGTGGGTTTGCCGTTTATGATGATCTCGCCCGCGTCGGCCTTGTAAAAGCCGTAGAGGATCGACATCAGCGTTGATTTCCCCGCGCCGTTTTCGCCAATGATCCCGTGAACCGTGCCGGGCATCACCCGGATGGAAATGTCTTTGTTCGCCTGAACGGGGCCAAACGCTTTGGAAATCCCGCGCAGTTCGATCGACGGCACTTGGTCAGTCATGGGCAGAGGTCTGAAAATTCGGGGGCAGGGCCCTTTGGCAAAAAACAACCGGCGGGCGGACCCGCCGGTTGCATGTCGGTGTCAGGAATTACTGAACCGGACAGGCGTTGTCGGACATATAGTCGTGCACGGCGATCTCGCCCGACGCGATTTTCGCAGCCGCATCATCGACGGCGGCCTGCATCTCTGCGCTGACCAGCTCGGCGTTATATTCGTCCAATGCGTAACCGATACCGCCGTTGGCGATGCCCATCACGTTGAAACCGGTTTCAAGGTCTGCGCCTTCGCTCATCGCCTCGTAAACGGCGTTGTCCACGCGTTTCATCATCGAGGTCAGAACCTTGCCCGGGTGCAGGTAGTTCTGGTTGCTATCCACGCCGATCGACAGGATGCCTTCGTCCGCTGCCGCGCTGAGAACACCAACACCGGTGCCGCCCGCAGCCGCGTAAACCACGTCCGCGCCTTGGCTAATCTGGGCCTTGGTCAACTCGCCGCCCTTAACCGGATCGTTCCATGCGGCGGGGGTGGTGCCGGTCATGTTCTGAACAACGGTTGCATCGGGGTTCACGGCCTTGACGCCTTGGGCATAGCCACAGGCGAATTTCCGGATCAGAGGAATGTCCATACCGCCGATAAAGCCGACGGTGCCCGATTCCGAGGCCATCGCGGCCATCATACCGACCAGATACGAGCCCTCATGTTCGTTGAACACAACGGAACGGACGTTCGGGGAATCAACGACCATGTCGATGATGGCGAATTTGGTGTCGGGGTAATCCGGTGCGACCTCACCCAAGGCGCTACCGAACGCAAAGCCGGTCATGATGATCGGGTTGTTGCCTGCCTCGGCAAAGCGGCGCAGGGCCTGTTCACGCTGGGCTTCGGACTGCAGTTCGATTTCGTTATAGCTGCCGCCGGTTTCGGCTTTCCACTTTTCTGCGCCGTTATGCGCAGCCTCGTTGAACGACTTGTCGAATTTACCGCCAAGGTCATAGATCAGAGCCGGGTCGGCCAGCGCCCCGCCCGCACCCAGTGCAAGCGTCGCTACAGCCCCCAGAAACGTGGCTTTAATCGTCATCAAACAACTCCCATGTGTTGAAACGGATGTCTTGTCCGCGCGCAGCGGCTGCATCCTTTTGCCAATTCATGCCTGTGATTAAGGCGCAAGGCGGATCAGGTGGTCAACCGCTTTTTGACCCCTTGTTCAGGAATGGCAAAGGTTAACCTAACGTCGCCCAAGGTCGCGGCACATGATCCGCGCATTTTGCGTTTGTCCATCGGGGGTTCGGTAATATCCGGGGCGCGTTCCCGTGGTTTCAAATCCGGTCGCCTCGTATAGGGCAATCGCGGCGGTATTTGGCGCGGCGACCTCCAGAAACGCGGTGGTCGCGCCCATATCGCGGGCACGGGTTACAAAGGCGTCCACCAAGGCCCGCCCCATCCCCGAACGGCGTTCATCGGGATGGACGGCAAGGGTCAGCAATTCAACCTCATCCGCGATCACGCGTCCCATGATCATGCCGCGCCCTTGGGTGATCAGAAACACACCGCGCATGTCCAACAGGTCGGTGAACTCGGCGGCCTTCCACGGGCGCGGTGTCGTGAAACACAGCGCGTGCAGATCGGCCAGTTCGTCGGGCGTCATGTCAGGATTTTGGGCGGTTGGTCCGCCGCAGGGGCCGCATCCGCCGCACGCAGGTACAGGGGCGCAGGGCGCGCGACCTGACCCGATGCCGCGCGCGCGCCTGCAATGGCGGCAATCGCCGCGGCCACGGGGGCGGCGGGGGCGGCGATGGTGCCGCCGGTATGTGCGGCCAGACGCTCAGCGCCATGTCCGATCACGGTCGGACCGGTGTGGGCCAATTCGGTCGGTAGATCATCCAGATGCGCCTGAAACGGCTCGCCTCCGGTCTGTTGCAGGTAGACCTGATCGCGGCGCCCGTCGATCGACGTCAAAACCGGTCCATCCGCCCCGTAGGCCAGCGCGTCAAAGCCCGACACGCCCACCGCAGGCACGCCAAGGGACAGGGACAGACCCCGCGCCGCCGATACAGAAATACGGATGCCGGTGAAATTGCCGGGCCCGATGCCGACGCCAATGGCGTCAAGGTCGGCCCAATCATGGCCGCCCATCGACAGGACCTGTTCAAGGATCGGGAACAGGCGCTCGGCCTGTCCGCGGGTCATGTCCTCGGTCATCTCGGCCAGAACGCGGTCGCCCAATAGCAAAGCGGCCGCGCAATGCGCGGCCGATGTGTCAAAGCCGAGGACCAGAGGTTCAGGCCGCAACGGGGCGTACCTCAAGCACTTCGGGGATGTAGTGGCGCAGCAGGTTCTCGATCCCCATTTTCAACGTCAGGGTCGAGGACGGGCAGCCCGCACAGGCGCCTTGCATGTGCAGGTAAACCACACCGCGTTCAAACCCGTGGAAGGTGATGTCGCCACCATCCTGTGCCACAGCGGGACGCACGCGGGTGTCCAGCAGTTGTTTGATCTGATCGACGATCTCGCCGTCGGGACCATCATGTTCCGCATGGGCGGGCGCGGCGGGCTGATCACCGGCCAGAACCGGTTGGCCCGACTGGAAATGCTCCATGATCGCGCCAAGGATCGCGGGTTTGATATGTTCCCACGCGGTCGCCTCATCCTTGGTGACCGTCACGAAATCCGTGCCCAGAAACACGCCGGTCACGCCGTCGACCGCAAAGATGCGGGTGGCGAGGGGCGATTTATCCGCGCTCTCGGCGCCGGGGAAATCGGCAGTTCCCGTTTCCAGAACGGTTTGGCCCGGAAGAAACTTCAGGGTGGCTGGGTTCGGGGTCGATTCGGTTTGAATGAACATAGGCGTCTCCGCTGGTTTGGGAGTGATATGATAATTCTGACAGCCCAAGTCAACTATAGCAACGGAAAGGGGCGATCACATTGACCGCCCCACCCCTACCTGTCCAGGCTGTTTAACTTATGCCAATTCTTTGGCTTCGGCTTCGGCTTTGGCGTAACCGGCTGCCGGATCAGCGGTCAGCAGCGAGGGCTGATAGCGCACGAGATCGATGTCGCTGACGCCGATGGTTTGCAGCCACCATTCCAGATAGTTCGAATGGAAGTCGGTGCCGTATTTCGCATCCGCACCCGGGGCCCAAACGCCCGACGAGGTGATGACGGTCGCTTTTTTGTTCTCCAGCAGGCCGAAATAGCCGCGCTCGGGGTCGAAACCGAACAGCATGCCGGGCTGGGTGATGATGTCGATGTAATGCTTCAGACGGTAGGGAACGCCACCGTTCCACATCGGAACGCCCAGAACATAGTGATCAGCCGAGATAAAGCGGTTGGTGATTTCGGCGACTTTGTCCCAAGCGGCTTGCTTGGATGCGTCCATAACGCCGTCACCAAAGAAGGTCATCTTTGCAGCCGCCGGATCGCCATCAAATGCGGGCAGATCTTCGGCAAACAGGTCCAGAACGTCGACTTCGAGGTCGGGGTTCTTGGCCTTGGCCGCTTCGACATAGGTCGTAGCCAGCGCGTTCGATTTCGAGTTTGCACCACGGGGCGATGCGATGATGTGCAGAAGTTTGGTCATGGTAGCCTCACGTAACCAGTAAAAATTCCCTTAGAGGGTTCTCATATAGGGAGGTAACTGTCTACACGTAAAGAAGGCGGTTACGCAGACGTGATGTATTGAAACAGGTATCCACGCCATGCCTTAAAATCGGGGAATGTCAGGTGATCGCCTCAAGCCGTTCCTTGGACATGCTGCCCGGAACGATGGTCAGGGGGATCGGTAGGGTGCCCGAGGACTTCATCATATGGCTGACGATGGGGCCGGGACCCTTTTTATCGCTGGCCGCGCCAAGGACCAAAACGCCGACCTCGGGGTCCTCGTTCACCTGTTGAAGGATCTGTTCGACCGCCTCGCCCTCGCGGATGACCAGTTCGGGCGTGATCGCATGGCGGTCGCGCATCCATTTGGCAAAGACCTCATAATGGGCCTCGATCCGTTCGCGGGCTTCTTCGCGCATCAGGTCGCCAATCCCGATCCAGTGGTTGAATTCCTCGGGGGGAATCACGGACAGGATTTGCACACCGGCCCCGGTGTTTGCCGCACGCATGGCGGCAAAACGCATCGCATTCAGGCATTCGCGGCTGTCATCCAGCACGACCAGAAATTTACGCATGGCGGGGCCTCCTTGTTCGGGGATACTGCGCAGGCTTGGCCCGTCATGCAAGCAAAGTCGCATCGCATAGGTCCAAAGAAGAACAAACGCCTCTGGCGGGGAACCAGAGGCGCGGGGCGAATTCGGCGGGGAAACCAAGCGCCCGATGCCCGAGAAGGTCTTTTGGGGGAACATGCCTCGGGGTAACCGGCGCAGGTGCCGGTCACGGGTCAGGCTAGGGGATTCGTACAACCGAAATGTGACACGGGCGGAAAGTGATCCCCGCCCGCGTGAAATGTTACGACCGGATCATGCCGACGATGTCGTAGGTCTGTTTCAGGATCGGCGCAGCGATCTCGCGCGCACGCTCGGCCCCGCGGCCCAGAATGCGGTCGATCTCGGCGGTGTCCTGCATCAGGCGCGACATCTCGGTCGAAATCGGGGCCAGCTTATCCACCGCCAAATCGGCCAGCGCCGGTTTGAATGTGCCAAATTGCTGACCTGCGAATTCGGTGACGACCTCTTGGGGGGTCTTGCCCGACATTGCGGCGTAGATGTTGACCAGATTACGTGCCTCGGGACGCTCGGACAGATCGTCATAGGTCTCGGGCAAGGGATCGGGGTCGGTCTTGGCCTTGCGGATCTTCTTCGCAATCGCATCCGCATCGTCGGTCAGGTTGATGCGGCTCATGTCCGAGGGATCGGATTTCGACATCTTTTTCGACCCGTCGCGCAGGCTCATGACACGGGTGGCCGCGCCCTCGATCACCGGCTCGGTCACGGGGAAGAAATCCACGCCAAAGTCGTTGTTGAACTTGATCGCGATGTCGCGGGTCAGTTCCAGATGCTGTTTCTGGTCCTCGCCCACGGGCACATGCGTCGCGTGATAGATCAGGATGTCGGCCGCCATCAGCGCGGGATAGGCAAACAGGCCCAGCGACGCGTTTTCCTGGTTCTTGCCGGCCTTGTCCTTCCACTGGGTCATGCGCTTCATCCAACCCATGCGCGCGACGCAGTTGAAAATCCACGCCAGTTGCGCGTGCTCGGGCACTTGGCTCTGGTTGAACAGGATCGATTGTTCCGGATCGATACCGGCGGCGATAAAGCCTGCGCACAATTCACGCGTGGCGTTGGTCAGTTTGGCAGGGTCTTGCCAGACGGTGATGGCATGCAGATCGACCATGCAGAAAATTGTGGGCATGCCACTGTTGTTTTGCATGTCGACGAACCGGGTCATAGCGCCCAGATAATTGCCCAAAGTCAGGTTGCCCGAGGGCTGGATCCCTGAAAAGACGCGCGGTGTGTGGACCACCTCCGTCATAATATACTCTCCGTCTGGAATTTCATGTACTGCTCGCTTACCCATGCAGGGACAGCCCGTCAACATGACGCCACGCGCAAAGGACCCGCTATGACCGATCTGAACGAGGCCCCGATTAATCCGTTGCCCCCTGTGGTCTGGGCCTTGGTCGTGCCGATGGCCATGGCCGAACTGATGTTCAACATGGGCGCGCGCGGCCTGATCGGCGGGGCGGGAGCGGTCGGTTGGCGTTTGGCCGCCATTCAGGATTTCGCCTTTTCGGCCGAGGCGCTGCGCTGGATGGTGGAAACGGGGCGTTATCCGGTGGAGTTGCTGTGGCGGTTCGTGACCTATCCGTTTGTGCACGCCCAATTGTCCCAAGCGGTGTTTGCCATCGTGTTCATTCTGGCGCTGGGCAAAATGGTGGGCGAGATTTTCCGCGCATGGGCCGTTCTGGCCGTGTTTTTCGGCAGCTCGATCTTCGGCGCGATCATGTACACGATCCTTGTGCCCAAACCGATCCTGTTGGTCGGGGCGTTTCCGGGGGCATACGGTCTGATCGGGGCGTATTCGTTTCTGCTCTGGGTGACCTTGGGCGCGCGGGGCCTTAATCAGGCCAGTGCCTTTACCCTGATCGGGTTTCTGATGGGGCTACAGTTGCTGTTTGGCGCGCTGTTCGGGTCCAGCCCCGATTGGGTGGCGGAACTGTTCGGTTTTGTCGCGGGGTTCGCCCTGTCCTTTGTGGTCAGTCCGGGCGGCTGGTCCCGCCTGATGGCCAAGATGCGGCGCGATTAACCGCGCTCGCCGCGGCGCAATGCCGATTTGAAATCCCCAAGGCGGAAGGCCCCGATCACATGGCCGCCGCCGAAATAGATCACGCAGCCAAGGATGACGAGGGCAAGCAGCGCGAGGTATTTCACCCCGCCCATCGCCAACAGAGGCGCCATAAGATGCGCCGCGCCAAACAGCGCAACGCCCATGATGGCCGAGGCGGCAAAGATACGCGGCACACGGGTCCAGAACCGCGCGTCAAACCGCGCCGCCGCCCCCATGTTGCGCGACCAGATCCACAGCAGCGCGACCATTCCCCACGCGGCCAGCGTCGTGCCCCATGCAGCGGCGATAAAGCCCAGCGTGCCGATCAATCCAATCGCCACGCCCGCGTTGATCACCAGCGAGGCCAGCGCGAAATAGAACGGACGTTTCGTGTCCTCGCGCGCGAAATAAAGCGGTTGCAGCACCTTTTGCAGAACAAACGCGGGCAGGCCAAGGCCATACACCATCAATGCCTGCGCGGTGAACTGGCTGTCCTCGGCACTGAACTGGCCGCGCTCGAACAGCACCGAAATCAGGGTCACGGGGATCGCGATCAGGGCGGCGGCGGCAGGCACGGTCATCGACAGGGCGAACTCGCCCGCGCGGCTGAGGGCGTGACCGCCCCCGTCCTCATCCCCCGCGCGCAGACGGCGCGACAGATCGGGCAACAGGACCACGCCAACGGCAATTCCGACCACCCCAAGGGGCAGTTGATACAGGCGATCCGCATAGTTCAGCCAACCGATCGCGCCCTCAAAAAAGCTGGCAACCTGACGGCCAACCAACAGGTTGATCTGCACCACCCCACCGGCCATCGCGGCAGGCGCGGCGATGATGGCCAAGCGGCGCAACTCGGGCGTCATATGCGGGCGGGTGGGGATCAAACGGAACCCCGCGCGCGACGCCGCAACCCAGACCAGCGCCATTTGCGCCACACCCGCAATCGGCACGGTCCATGCCAGTGTCAGGCCCGTGTCCCAACCGGCCGCGCCCCCGATCCAGAGCGCGCCGATAAACAGCACGTTCAACAGAACCGGCGCGGCGGCGGCGGCGGCAAACCGTCCCGTGGCGTTCAGAACGCCCGACAGCAGCGCGGCAATGGAAATGAACAGGATATAGGGAAACGCGATCCGCCCGAAGGCGACGGCCAGATCGAACCGTTCATCCCCCGCAAACCCCGAGGCCATCATCAACACCAGAGCGGGCATGAACAACTGGGCGATCAGGGTGAACAGGATCAGGATACTGGCCAGCCCCGTCAGGGCGTCGCGGGCGAATTCATGTGCGCCTTCGCCTGCCTCAACCTTTTTGGAAAACATCGGCACAAAGGCCATGTTGAACGCACCCTCGGCAAAGAACCGACGGAACATATTGGGCAGGGAAAAGGCAACCAAAAAGGCTTCGGCCACCGGTCCCGTGCCCAGATAGGCCGCGATCAAAATGTCGCGCACAAAGCCGAGGACGCGGCTGCAGAGGGTCCAAAACCCGACGGTCAGAAACCCCGATAGCAACCGCACCGGCGCCATTATTTCTTGGCCCTTTGCGCACCGGCTTCAACGGCGGCGCGCAGTTTCTTGTCCAATGCGTCCTGCCGACCCTGCGAGTGCAGTTTCAGCCCGAACAGGTCTTTGACATAGAACGTATCCACCACCTGCGCCCCGTAGGTCGCGATCATCGCCGAGGCGATATAGATGTTGTTCTCGGCCAAGGTCCGCGTCAGATCGTGCAGCAGGCCCGGACGGTCGCGCGTGTCGACCTCGATGATCGTGTAGATCTCGGACCCCTCGTTGTCGAAGGTGATCGAGGTCGGGAAACGGAAGCCTGCTTCGCGCTTGGACAGCTTGTCACGGTCGGCCAGTTTCTCGCGTGCGACGACCTCACCCAGCAGGGTTTTCTGGATCATCTGGCTGAGACGGGGCAGGCGTTGCTGTTCATAGGGGGCGCCATCGGCGTCCTGAATCCAGAACACGGCGGTCGCATAGCCGTCCGAGGACGTATAGGTCCGCGCATCCACAACGTTCGCCCCGACAAGCGCCAGCGCGCCCGACAGACGCGAGAAAATCCCGGGGTGATCGGCAAGCGCGAAACACGCCCGCGTCGCGTCGCGGTCTTCATCCGGTTTCATGTCGATGCGGATTTCACCGTTGGAAATTCCGCGCAGCAGGTTCGCGAACACGACGTGGGTGTCGGTCTGCAAGCCCTGCCAATACGGGTCGTAGTGGCGTTTGGTTTCCGTGCGCAGGGCGGTGCGATCCCAATCGACCAACGCATTGCGCAGGTCCTTTTTGGCATCGGCCACGCGGGCCTCGCGGTTGACCGCCTCTAGGCCGTTTTCAAGCGCCTCGGCGGTGTGGCTGTAGAGATTGCGCAGCAACTGCGCCTTCCAGTTGTTCCACGTCCCCGGACCCACGCCGCGAATGTCACAGACCGTCAGGACCGTCAGCAGGTCCAGACGTTTCTGGGTTTTGACCAGCTTGGCGAAATCGCGCACGGTGCGCGGATCGGACAGGTCGCGGCGCTGGGCGATATCGGACATGCGCAGGTGATAGCGCACCAGCCATTCGACCGTTTCGCATTCCTCGGGTTTCAGCCCCATGCGCGGTGCAACCTTGCGCGCGATTTTCGCGCCAAGAACCGAATGATCCTCGGGCCGACCCTTGCCGATATCGTGCAGCAGCAGGGCCAGATACAGAACCTTGCGGTTCACGCCATCCTTAAGGATGCGGCTGGCGACAGGCAGGCTTTCGACCAGTTCTTCGCGCTCAATCTGGGCCAGAACCGAGATGCACTGGATCGTGTGTTCATCCACCGTGTAGTGGTGATAGACATTGAACTGCATCATCGCGACGATGGGTTTGAACTCGGGCACAAAGGCGCCCAGCACCCCCAATTCGTTCATCCGCCGCAACGAGCGTTCGGGGTTGCCGTGTTTCAACAGCAGGTCCATGAACAGACGCTTTGCGTTCTTGTCGTTGCGCATCTCGTCATCGATCAGATGGAGGTTCGCCGCGATCGCGCGCATCGCGTTGGGGTGAATCAACATCCCCGTGCGCAGGGCCTCTTCGAACAGGCGCAGGATGTTCAACTTGTCCTGAAAGAACTCGGTGTCATCCTTGATCGCCAGACGGTTATGGATGATCTCATACAGGGGCTTGGTCTTGCGACGACGGCGAAAGAACCCAAGGATCGCGGGTTCTTTTTTGACGTGCATCGCCTCCAGCGCGGTCAGGAAAATCCGCGTCAGATCGCCCACATGGGTGGCGTGGTAGAAGTAGTCCTGCATGAAATGTTCAACCGCACGACGCCCGCCGTGATCGGTGTATCCCATGCGGCTGGCGACCTCGATCTGCATATCAAAGGTCAACTGATCCATCGCGCGATTGGAAATCAGGTGCAGATGACAACGCACGGCCCAGACAAAGTTCTCGGCATTGTCGAACTGGCGGTATTCGTCCGCCGTGAACACGCCCAGATCGACAAGCGCCTCGGGGTCGTCCACGTGGTGTACGTATTTCGCGATCCAGAACAGGGATTGCAGATCGCGCAGACCGCCTTTGCCCTCTTTGATGTTGGGTTCTAGAACGTAACGCTGACCGCCTTGTTTGCGGTGCCGATCCGAGCGTTCCTGCAGCTTGGCCTCGACGAAATCGGCGGCGGTCGAACTGAACAAATCGCTCCACAGGCGGTTGTGCAACTCATCCGCCAGCTTTTCGTCGCCACAGAGGAACCGGTGCTCCAACAGGGCGGTGCGGATCGTGTAATCCTCACGTCCGAGGCGCAGACAGTCTTTGATCGTGCGGCTGGAATGGCCGACCTTCAGCTTGAGGTCCCACAGCATATAGAGCGCGGATTCGATCACGCTCTCGGCCCAAGCGGTCACCTTGTAAGGCGTCACGAACAACAGATCGACGTCCGAATGCGGGGCCATTTCCGCGCGGCCATAGCCGCCCACGGCGATGACCGACATACGCTCGCCCTCGGTCGGGGTGCTCAGCGGGTGCAGGATCTGGGACGAGGTGCGAAACACGTTCAGCACCAGACAATCCGTCAGATAGGCATAGGCGCGAACGGTCTTTTCGGCGGCAAACGGGTGTTTGGTAAACGCCGCGGCGATGACGTCATTGCCGTGTTTGCGCGCCTCGTTCAGGTGCTTGACCACCATATTGCGGATGTCGCGGGGCGCGTCGCCGTTTTGGCGTGCGGCCTCAATCGCGGCGTCCAGCGCGGCTTGGTCGAAAATAGTCGACGCCGGACAGATCAATCCATCCGGCGTGCGATCGCGGGGGTCATTGGGACGTTGGTCAGGAACCGGCGCCGCCGAAGCTTCTTGGTGCAGGGTCAATCACTACCACCTGATTATTCTGGATTTCTGCGACCGCTAGGCCGCGTTCGTTCGTTCCGTCCGCTTTCAGGCGGAACACACCGTTCACACCGGCAAAACCCTGCGCTTGGGTAAGGCTGCCGACGGTCAGCGCGTTGCTGTCCCCCTGTTGGACAAGCGCACCAATAGCGGCAATCGCGTCATAGGCCAAGGCACTGAATGGCAGGGGCGGTTGACCGAATGCGGCTTGATAGCGGCTCTCGAACGCGGTGGTCAGTGCCGGATCGGGCAGGGCGAACCAACCGCCCTGAACACCGGGCAAGGACAGTGTGCTGGGCGGGATGTCCCAGCGGGTCAGGCCCATGAATTGATATTGCGACGGGTCCACGCGGTTTTCCGGCAACAACTGGGTCAACAGGGGCAGGGCGCCCGCGCTATCGGCGGTAAAGAACAGGGCCTCGGCACCGCTGCTGCGGGTGGCCGACGCGATCCCCGAGATCGCCTGAACCACACCGTTTTGCGAGAATTCATAGGATTGCTCGCCCACGATGGTCGCGCCCGAACGCGACGCGGCGTTGCGGATGGCGGTCGCGCCCAGTTCACCGGCGACGTTCTGGTCACGCACGATCAGGATTTGATCACGGCCCTGACGCGCAGCATAGGACACCATGCGGTTGGCGGTGTTCTGGAAGGTCGGGCCAAGGACAAAGACGTTGCCGCCCGCGATCTCGGTGTTGTTGGAAAAGGCCAGCACGTTCACGTTGCGCGATGCGACGGCCAGGCCGGCGGCATTGGCGTTTTGCGCATAAAGCGGGCCGATGATGATCTTGGCGCCCTCGGACACGGCCTCTTGGGCCATGGCGGCGGCCTGATCGGGGTTGCCAGCAGTGTTATAGACGCGCAGGTCGATTTCCACGCCCTCAAGGTCCGAAATCGCCAGACGCGCCGCGTTTTGCAGGCTGGTCGCGGCCAGATCATCGGCAGCGTTGGCCGATCCGCCGGGCACCAACAGGGCCACGGGCACGGCGTTGCGGGTGTTGATGCTGGGGCCCGAACCGGTTGCAACCGGCTGACACGCGACCAATGCCAACATCGCTGCCCCAAGTGCCGCAGGTTTGGCGAACGGCTTGCAGCGGCCTTTGAAAATAGCCAACATAAATCAAACTCCTCAATCCCGGTTCCCGGGGCCCAACTTGCGGCGCAGGTTAAGACCTAAGCCCCTGCAAGTAAACGTTACATAAAGAAAGCGGGTGTTCTTTGACCCCAATCGAAACCAAACTCAACCCTGGACTGTATTTCGTGGCGACCCCTATTGGTGCGGCCCGTGATATCACGTTGCGCGCGCTTGATATTCTGGCCTCGGCCGATGTTCTGGTGGCCGAGGATACCCGCACCTTACGACATCTGATGCAGATTCACGGCGTTGCCTTGGGGGATCGGCATGTCATCGCCTATCATGAGCACAGCCCCCCCGGAGTGCGTGACAAATTGGTCGCACAAATGGCCGGCGGCGCCTCAATCGCCTATGCAAGCGAGGCGGGAACGCCCCTTGTGGCCGACCCGGGGTATCAGCTGGCACGTGCATCAATTGATGCAGGCATAGACGTTCTGACCGCGCCCGGACCGTCGGCCATTCTGGCGGCGCTGACGGTTGCGGGCCTACCGTCGGACCGGTTCATGTTCGCCGGTTTCGCGCCCACGGCAAAATCCGCGCGGCGCAGTTGGATCGCCGATCTGGCCGAGATTCAGGCGACGTTGATCATGTATGAATCACCCAAACGTGTCGCCGCGTTACTGGCCGATCTGGCCAGTATCATGGGCGAGGATCGGCGCGGGGTGGTGTGCCGTGAGTTGACCAAACGATTCGAGGAAACCCGACGCGGCACTTTGGGCGAATTGGCGGCCTCCTTGGCCGAGCATCCGGTCAAGGGTGAGATCGTCGTGTTGATCGACCGCGCTGAGCCCAAACAGGCCAGCGAACAGGATGTCGAGGCCGCGCTGACCGAGGCCCTGACGCGCCTTTCGGTCAAGGACGCCGCTGCCGAGGTCGCCGCCGCCCTGAACCTGCCGAAACGTCAGGTGTACCAAATGGCCTTGGCGCACCAGAAATGAAATCACGGGGTCAGCACGCCCATTACGGCGGTCTGGCCGCCGAGGACATCGTCGCCCGCGATTACGCCGCGCGGGGCTATGAGGTGTTAGAACATCGCTGGCGCGGGCAGGGCGGGGAAATCGACCTGATCGTGCAGAACGCAGAAACGGTCGCGTTTGTGGAGGTCAAGCGCAGCAAAAGTTTCGCCCGCGCCGCGACCCATCTGTCGCCGGCCCAAACCCGCCGCCTGTTTGCCGCCGCATCCGAATATGTCGGGCGCCTGCCGACGGGGCAGTTGACCCCGATGCGGTTCGATGTGGCCCTTGTAGATCAGGCCGGACAGATACAGATTATCGAGAACGCTCTGGGGACCTGAACACCGGCCTAACGGGAATGTGAGATTGCAACACACCCCGTCACGGTCCATGTATGGCCCAACTATGGAAAGGACTGTGCATGTCTTTGAAGGTCGCTATTCAAATGGATCCCATCGACGGGATCGACATCAACGCCGACACGACGTTCCGTCTGGCCGAAGAGGCGCAGGCGCGGGGGCATACCCTGTTTTACTACACGCCCGATCGTCTGTTCTGGGACAATGGTCGGGTCAAGGCGCGGGGCTGGCCCCTGACCGTGCGGCGTGAGATCGGCAACCATTTCACCCTTGGCGACGAAACGGTCGAAGATCTGGGCGATTGGGATGTTGTGTGGCTGCGCCAAGACCCGCCGTTCGACATGGGCTATATCACCACGACGCATATGCTGGACTTTATCCATCCTGAGACGCTGGTCGTGAATGACCCGTTCTGGGTGCGCAACTTCCCTGAAAAGCTGTTGGTGCTGCAGTTCTCCGATTTCATCCCGCCGACCATGATTGCGCGCGATCTGGAGACGATCAAATCGTTCAAGGCCGAGCACGGCGATATCATCCTGAAGCCGCTCTATGGCAATGGCGGGGCGGGCGTGTTCCGTCTGGATCACAGCGACCGCAACCTTGCCTCGCTGCATGAGCTGTTCACCGGCATGTCGCGCGAACCGATGATCGTGCAGAAATTCCTGCCCGCCGTCTCTGCGGGGGACAAGCGTGTGATCCTTGTGAACGGTGAACCCGTCGGGGCGATCAACCGTGTGCCGGCCGAGGGCGAAACGCGCTCGAACATGCATGTGGGTGGACGTCCGGAAAAGGTCGCGCTGACCGAACGCGATCTGGAAATCTGTGCGGCCATCGGCCCGACCCTGCGCGAGAACGGCCAGATTTTCGTCGGTATCGACGTGATCGGCGATTACATGACCGAAATCAACGTGACCTCGCCCACCGGTATGCAAGAGCTGGAGCGGTTCGATGGCACCAACGTGGCGGCGCAGGTATGGCAGGTGATCGAGGACAAACGCTAAGCCTGCGCGGGCGGGTTCTGAACGCGGCGCTGACCCATGTGGAAAAGCCCGCGTTGGCCCGCATTGCATCTGTTGAGGAGGCGCGCCAATCGTTCCGGCGCAAGGCGCGCCTGTTTTTCCGCAGCCCCCGAGGCGCGACCTACACCCCCGTGAACATCGTTCGCGATCTGCCCGGATTGCGCATCACCGGCCCCGAAACGGGGGCGGCGCATCTGCTGTATTTCCATGGTGGTGGCTACATCATGGGCGGGCTGGATACGCACAAAACCCTTGTGGCGCAGATGGCGATCCGCTGTGGCGCCTGTGCGTGGATGACCTCCTATCGTCTGGCGCCCGAACATCCGTTTCCGGCGGCCTTTGACGATGGTCTGGTGGCCTATCGCGGGCTGATTGAGCGCGGCATTTCACCCGATCAGATCGCGATTGGCGGGGACAGTGCGGGGGGCGGACTGGCCTTGGCCGTTGTGGCGGCGGCTGCGGCGGAAAACCTGCCCTTACCGCACGCCTGTTTCGCGTTTTCACCGTGGACCGACCTGACGTTTTCGGGCGCGTCCGTTCTGGCCAATGCGAAAACCGAGGTGATGTTGCCCATCGCGCGCCGGTTCGAGATTTCGGACTATTACCTACAGGGGCAATCGGCGGTTCATCCGCACGCGTCGCCCCTGTTCGGGGATTATCCCGTTGATGTGCCGACGTTTTTGACCGCCTCGGCAACCGAGGCCCTGTTGGATGACACGCGCAGGATGGCGGACAAGCTGCGCGCGAATGGCACGCTGGTGCATGAGGTGATTGAGCAGAACCTGCCCCACGCATGGCCGATTTTCGGGCGGATGCTGCCCGAGGCGATGGGCACGATTGATACGCTGGCCAGATGGCTGGTCGATCAGGGCTGGGACGGCAAGCGATAGCTGAGCGCCTCGGCCACATGGGGCGCGCGGACGTCCGCGCTGTGGTCCAGATCGGCGATGGTGCGCGCCACCCGCAACACACGGTGATAGCCCCGCGCGCTTAGGTTAAACCGGTCCGCCGCACGGCCCAGCATCGCCTGCCCTTCGGCATCCGGCGTCGCGATCTCCTCAAACACATGACCCTCGGCATGGGCGTTGGTGCCGACCCCATCCATTTCTGAGAACCGCGCGGTTTGAACGTCGCGCGCGGTACGGATGCGGGCGGCGATTATCGCGCTGTCCTCGCCCGAGGGGGGCAGGTCCAGATCGCGGTAGGACACCGGCGGCACCTCGACCCGCAAATCGAACCGGTCCAGCAACGGTCCCGAAATCCGGCCCAGATAGTCCTCGCCACACGCAGGCGCACGGGAACAGGCGGCGGTCGGATCGGACAGATGCCCGCAACGGCACGGGTTCGCGGCGGCCAGCAACATGAACCGGCACGGATAATGCGCATGGTTGTTCGCCCGAGCCACGGTCACCCGCCCTGTTTCCAACGGCTGGCGCAGGGTTTCCAGAACCGCGCGGTTGAATTCGGGCATTTCGTCCAGAAACAGAACCCCGTGATGGGCCAGAGACACCTCACCCGGTTTGGCCCCGCGCCCGCCCCCGACAATCGCGGCGACCGATGCGGTGTGGTGGGGATCGCGAAACGGGCGGCTGCGCGATATGCCGCCCTCAGAAATCAGACCGGCCAACGAATGGATCATGGAGGTTTCCAAGGCCTCGGCGGGCGTCAGATCGGGCAACAGCCCCGGCATCCGCGCGGCCAGCATGGATTTCCCCGCGCCGGGCGGGCCGGTCATGATCATATGGTGATGTCCGGCGGCGGCGATTTCCAGCGCCCGTTTCGCGCGTTCCTGTCCCTTGACGTCGCGCATGTCGCGGGTGGCGGGGGCGGCGGTGACCTCACCCGGGGTGGCGGGGGAAAGGACGGCCGCGCCGGTGAAATGGCGGATCACATCGGACAGGGTGCGCGCGCCGATGACCTCGGTCGCGCCGACCCATGCGGCCTCGGGCGCGCTGGGCGCGGGGCAGAGCATCGTGCGGTCCTCTTCGGCGGCCAGAACGGCGGCGGGCAGGGCACCGGCAACGGGCATCAATACCCCGTCCAGCGACATTTCCCCAAGGGAAAGGGAACGCTCAACCTCATCGCTTGGGATCACCTCGATCGCGGCCAAGAGGGCTAGGGCGATGGGCAGGTCGAAATGCGACCCCTCTTTGGGCAGATCGGCAGGGGACAGGTTCACGGTGACGCGTTTGGACGGCAGGGCCAGCATCATCGACGCCATCGCGGCGCGGACGCGTTCGCGGGCCTCGCTGACGGCCTTGTCCGGCAGGCCGACAATGGAAAACGCGGGCAGACCGGGGGTGACGGCGCATTGCACCTCGACGAGGCGCGCCTCAACCCCTTCAAACGCGACCGTGTAGGCGCGTGCCACCATGACCGACCATCCTGACCTGTTCACCCGATGGTTAACCATTGGGCGAACAGGGTTAATGCGGGGTTAACGCGCGCGGACGGGCGTTAAGACCACAGGCTCTCGGGCCACGGGGTCCAGTCGAGGGGCAGTTGATAGCTGCCCTTGAACGTGTCGCCGTAGTCCTCGGTCAACGCGCCCTCGCGCCATTTCAGGAAGGCGGGGTCGTTGATATGTGCGTGCGCATAATCCATCGCCATGTCACTGACCGGTAGTTTGTGGGTGATGATACGCGTCGCGACGGGGGCGTAGAACACATCGGCGATGCTATAGTCACCAAACAACCACGGACCGTTTTGCCCATAGGTTGTGCGCGCCTGACACCACAGGGTCTCTAGCCGCGCCAGATCGGCCAGAACGGCGTCGGATGGCTCAAACCCCAACCAGATACGTTGCAGGTTCATCGGGCACGCCCCGCGCAGGGCACCAAAGCCCGAATGCATTTCCGCCGTGATCCAACGCGCGAGTGCCCGCGCGCCTGCATCCTTGGGCCACATGCCCGCATCGGGATGACGGTCGTTCAGGGTCTCGGCCATGGCCAGCGTGTCCTGCACGATATGGCCCTCGGGCGTGCGCATTACGGGTACGGTGCGGGCGGGGAAGAGGGGCTTCATGTCCTCGGACATCGTGCCCTGATACATCCCGATCGCGTGCTCTGTGACCGGAATGCCGAATTTTTCAAACAACAGCCAGCCGCGCAAAGACCAGCTGGACAAGGTTTTATCACCAATAAAAAGATCATAGCTCATACCCCAACGGCTAGCCGCAAAGCCCCGCCATACAAAACGATATTTGGTGATGGCACCGATCACGAACGCTGAACCGTGCCGCCCGTTCGGTAAATTTCCGGAACCAAAGTGATCCAATCCGCGTTTGCCCACGTACCCATCATGAAACCGACCGGTAAGATCAGGAGCGGGACATGGCATTCGACGGACAGGCCGACCAGAAATTTTCACGCCGCGCGATGAAGGCGGAATTGCTCGACGCAGAAACCGAGGCACAGCTGGCCTATGCGTGGCGCGATCAACGTGACGAAGAGGCGCTTCACCGCCTGATCACCGCCTATATGCGACTGGCAATTTCGATGGCGTCCAAGTTCAAACGTTATGGCGCGCCGATGAATGACCTGATCCAAGAGGCAAACCTTGGCCTGATGAAAGCGGCCGAGAAATTTGATCCCGACCGTGGCGTGCGCTTTTCGACCTATGCCGTCTGGTGGATCAAGGCCTCCGTTCAGGATTATGTCATGCGAAACTGGTCGATGGTGCGCACCGGCTCAACCTCGGCGCAAAAGGCACTGTTTTTCAACATGCGCCGCGTTCAGGCCCAAATCGAACGTGAGGCCGCCGCCGCCGGTGAAGAGCTGGACGGCCATCAGTTGAAACAACGCATCGCGATCGAAATTGGCGTGTCCGAAAACGACGTCGAAACCATGCAGGGTCGCCTGTCGGGGTCGGATTTTTCCCTGAACGCCACCCAGTCGTCCGAGGACGAGGGGCGGGAATGGATTGACACGATTGAGGATACCGGCGAACAGGCCGATGCCGCTGTTGAGCACGCCCATGACACCGAACAACTGCGCGAATGGCTGTTGAACGCGATGTCTGCGTTGAATGACCGCGAACGCTATATCGTGCAGGAACGCAAGCTCAAGGACGACAGCCGCACCCTTGAAAGTCTGGGTGAGGAACTGGGCCTGTCCAAGGAACGCATCCGCCAGCTAGAGGCCGCCGCGTTTCAAAAAATGCGCAAAAACCTTGAAACCCAGAGCCGTGAGGTCCATCACTTCTTGATGTGAGACAGACCTTACATATCGCGGCCCTGTGCCTGATGGGGTGCCCCACGTGGGCACGCGACATCGCCACAGTTGCCGACATCCCGCCCGCGCCCATCGTGATCGTGGGCGAGGTGCATGATAACCCGCACCATCATCAATTTCAGGCCGACGTGATTGCGGCCCAGCGCCCCTCCGCCGTGGTGTTTGAGATGCTGTCGCCCGAACAAGCCGCCGCGACCTCGCCCGAGCTTTTGGGCGATGCAGCGGCTCTTGAGGCCGCTTTAGGGTGGGAGGCGTCCGGTTGGGCGGATTTCGATATCTATTATCCGATCTTTGCCGCGCTGGGCGAGGCGCGTGTTTACGGTGCCGCCGCGCCGCGTGACACGGTACGTGCGGCCATTGGTTCAGGTGCGGCGGCGGTGTTTGACGGCGATGCGGCGCGGTTCGGATTGGATAAACCCCTGCCAGATGCCCAGCAGGCCGCGCGCGAGGCCGACCAACAGGTGGCCCATTGCAACGCCCTGCCCGAACAGATGCTGGGCGGCATGGTTGAGGCCCAGCGCCTGCGCGATGCGACATTCGCCGCCGTGACGGCGCAAGCCCTATCGGACACCGGCGGTCCGGTGATCGTCATCACCGGCAACGGCCACGCCCGCCGTGATCGCGGTATTCCCGCCGCGCTGGCCCATGCGGGCATCACGGACGTCATCGCCTATGGTCAGTTTGAGGAGCCGCCCGAGGGCGATGTGCCCTTTGACCTCTGGCGCGTCACCGATCCGGTCGAACGCGACGATCCCTGCGCCGCGTTTTCGAAATAGGTCGGGCCGGGCGGCACCAAAGGCGGGGTCAGGCCGTGCTTGTCACCGCATCCCCCCGCGCGTAGACATATCCCAAAGCCACAGTCGCGGGGGGCAAACATGCTGGCGGGCAAGCGTATTTTGCTGATCATTGGCGGCGGAATTGCCGCGTATAAATCGTTGGACCTGATGCGCCGGTTGCGTGATCAGGGCGCAACGGTTGTGCCCGTTCTGACCCGCGCGGCCGAGGAATTCGTGACGCCCCTGTCCGTTGCCGCATTGGCCGGACACAAGGTCTATCGCGACCTGTTCGATCTGAACGAAGAGGCCGAAATGGGCCATATCCAACTGTCCCGTTCGGCCGATCTGATCCTTGTGGCGCCTGCCACCGCCGATCTGATGGGCAAGATGGCAAACGGTCTGGCCAATGATCTGGCGTCCACCCTGTTGATGGCGACGGATACACCGGTGATGATCGCCCCCGCAATGAATGTGCGCATGTGGGAACACCCCGCGACGCGGCGCAATCTGGCGACCCTGACCGGTGGCGGGATCACCTGCGTCGGGCCCGAAGAGGGCGCGATGGCCTGTGGTGAATTCGGTCCCGGTCGTCTGTCCGAGGTCGATCAGATCGTTGCCGCCGTCGCGGATCATTTCGCCGACGGGCCGCTGACCGGTCGCCATGTCATTGTGACCTCGGGTCCGACGCATGAACCGATTGATCCCGTGCGCTATATCGCGAACCGGTCCTCGGGCGCGCAGGGCAGCGCGATTGCGGCGGCCCTTGTCGCATTGGGCGCCAAGGTCACGTTCATCACCGGCCCCGCCTCTGTCGCGCCGCCTGCGGGCGTGGACGTCGTTGCCGTGGAAACCGCACAGGCCATGTATGACGCCGTGCACGCCGCCTTGCCCGCCGATGCCGCGATCTTTGCCGCCGCTGTCGCCGATTGGCGGGTGACGAATGCCAGCGGGTCCAAGATGAAAAAGGACGGTTCGGGCAGCCTGCCGCAGCTGGAATTCGCCCAGAACCCCGACATTCTGGCCACCATCAGCCAGCTGGAGGAACACCGCCCCGAATTGGTCGTGGGCTTTGCCGCCGAAACTGATGACGTGATCGCCAACGCGACCCTGAAACGGGCGCGCAAAGGGTGCGATTGGATCGTGGCCAATGACGTGTCGCCCGAAACCGGCATCATGGGCGGCGCGGAAAACGCCGTGACCGTGATCACCGCCGAGGGCGGCGAAAGCTGGCCTCGCGCGGGCAAGGATGAGGTCGCGCGCAATCTGGCCGCCAAAATCGCAAAGGCCCTGACATGACCCCGATGATCAAGGTGCTGTTCGACGACTGGGCGGATACGGGCGTGGCCCTGCCGTCCTATGAAACCACGGGCGCGGCGGGCGCGGATGTGCGCGCGAACCTGCGCCCCGAGGATCGTGAGACCGGCCTGACCTTGGCGGCGGGTGAGCGGGCGTTGGTCCCCACGGGCTTGCGCGTTGAAATCCCTGAAGGGTTCGAAATTCAGGTGCGCCCGCGTTCGGGTCTTGCCTTTAAACACGGGATTTCGATCCCCAATGCACCCGGCACAATCGACAGCGATTATCGCGGGCCGCTGGGGGTGTTGTTGATCAACCTGTCCGATCAGCCGTTTCAGATCGCCCATGGCGACCGGATCGCGCAATTGGTCGTGGCACCCGTCGTGCAGGGCGTTTTTGCCACCGCCGAGGACCTCAGCGACACGGACCGTGGCGCGGGCGGGTTTGGCAGCACGGGGCGCGCATAGATGGTTTCGGTTCTGGCGATTGCGGTCCTGATCTGGGGCTTTGGCGCGATCCTGAACGTGCCGGTGCGGGCGCGGATGGTGATGCTGGGCCTGCTGTACCTTGGGGTTCTGATCCTGTTGTCGGTTCTGCCGGACGGTCACCCGATGGTCGAAAACCTTGGCGGGACGCGGAACGAATGGCTGGTCCTTGGGGGGGCGGTTGCGCTGGTCTATGGCTATCGCTGGGCGCTGGGGCAACTGCGCGCCCGTGCCCGCACGGATGAGCCCGCGCCCGTGGTCGCGCCGGACAAGTTCACCGCGACCGAACTGGAACGCTACGCCCGTCATATCGTCCTACGTGAGGTGGGCGGTCCCGGTCAGAAACGTCTGAAAAACGCCAAGGTCCTGGTGATCGGGGCAGGGGGGCTTGGCTCACCCGCGTTGATGTATCTGGCCGCCGCTGGGGTCGGGACGATTGGCGTCGTGGATGATGACACGGTCGATCTGTCGAACCTGCAACGCCAGATCATCCATACCGACGACCGTCTGGACATGCCCAAGGTGTTTTCGGCCCAAGAGGCGATGCTGGCCCTGAACCCGCATATCACCGTGCGCCCCTATCACCGCCGTCTGGACGCAGAAACGGCGGTTGAGATGTTCGCGGACTATGACCTGATCCTTGACGGGACGGACAATTTCGACACGCGGTATATGGTGAACCGCGCCGCCGTCGCGGCGGGCAAGCCGTTGATTTCCGCCGCCATCACCCAATGGGAAGGACAGATCAGCCTCTATGATCCGGCCCGTGATGCGCCATGTTACGAATGTGTGTTCCCCAAGGCACCGGCGGTCGGTCTGGCCCCCAGTTGCGCCGAGGCGGGGGTCATGGGTGCCCTGCCCGGTGTGGTTGGGTCGATGATGGCGGTTGAGGCGATCAAGGACATCGTCGATGCGGGTCAATCCCTGCGCGGGCGGTTGCAATTTTATGACGCCCTTTATGGTGAGAACCGCCAGATGACCGTCAAACGCCGCGCCGATTGCCCCGTTTGTGGGGACGTGCATTAGGGCTCTGGAACTTTGTCACGGGGCACCCTAGCTTGAGTGTGACAAAGGAGTTTTCTTGATGACCAACCCGTTGCTTGGCGACTGGTCGACACCGTTTGACCTGCCCCCCTATGCCGACATTTCCGACGCTGATTTCGAAGAGGCGTTCGAGGTCCTGATTGATGAGGCGCGCGCCGAAATCGCCGCCATCGCCGATCAGACCGACCCGCCGACGTTTGAAAACACGATCGATGCGCTGGAACTGGCGGGGGACCGGTTTGGTCGGATGCTGGGGGTGTTCTATTCCGTCGCGGGCGCCGATAGCACGCCGGAACGCGAACGCCTGCAACGGGAATTCGCGCCGAAACTGTCGGCCTATTCGTCCGAGATTTCGATGAACGCCGCCTTGTTTGCGCGCATCGATACCCTGTGGCAGGCGCGCGCGGACCTGAACCTGAGCGATGAACAGGCGCAGGTTCTGAAACTGACCCATCGCGGGTTCGTCCGTCAGGGGGCACAGTTGCAGGGCGATGCGCGCGATCGCCTGACCGAGGTGAAATCGCGTCTGGCTGTTCTGGGCACGCAATTCTCGCAAAACCTGCTGGCGGATGAGCGCGGGTGGTTTATGCCGCTGGCCGAGGCGGACCTCGACGGTTTGCCCGGTTTCGTACGGGACGGTGCCCGCGCCGCGGGTGAGGAAAAGGGCGCAGACGGTCCCGTTCTGACCCTGTCGCGGTCGTTGATCGTGCCGTTTTTGCAATTCTCGCCGCGTCGCGATCTGCGCGAAAAAGCATTTGCCGCATGGACCGCGCGCGGGGCCAACGGGGGCGAAACCGACAACCGCGATATCGCCGCCGAAATCCTGTCCCTGCGCCATGAACGCGCGACCCTGTTGGGATACGCAGATTTCGCGGCGTATAAGCTTGAGACCGAAATGGCCAAGACGCCCGCGAATGTTGAAACCCTGTTGAAACGGGTGTGGGAACCGGCCAAGGCGACCGCACTGGCCGATGCCGAGGTGCTGCAGGATCTGATGACACAGGACGGCGTGAATGAACCGCTGGCCCCGTGGGATTGGCGGTATTATTCGGAAAAACGCCGCAAGGCCGAGCATGATTTGGACGAAGCCGTCCTGAAACCCTATCTGCAACTGGACCGCATGATCGAGGCCGCCTTTGCCTGCGCGAACCGCCTGTTCGGGTTGGAGTTCGCGCCTCTGGACGTGCCCGCCTATCACCCCGATGTCCGCGTTTATGAGGTCACCCGCAACGGCCAACATGTGGCCGTGTTCATGGGCGATTATTTCGCGCGCGGATCGAAACGGTCGGGCGCATGGTGTTCGGCCAGCCGCAGCCAGCGCAAGCTGGGCGGCGATGTCCGTCCCATCGTGCATAACGTCTGTAACTTTGCCAAACCGCCTGCGGGGCAACCGGCGTTGCTGTCCTATGACGATGCGCGCACGCTGTTTCATGAGTTCGGCCATGCGCTCCACCAGATGCTAAGCGATGTGACGTATGAGAGCATCTCGGGCACGTCCGTGGCGCGTGACTTCGTGGAACTGCCCAGCCAGCTGTACGAACACTGGCTGGAGGTGCCCGAGGTCCTGACCGAATTCGCGACCCATGCCGAGACGGGCGAGCCGATGCCCAAGGACCTGCTGGACCGGCTGTTGGCGGCGGCGACCTATGACATGGGGTTCCAGACGGTCGAATATGTCGCCAGCGCGATGGTCGATATCAAGTTCCACCAAGGCACACCGCCCGCCGATCCGATGGCCGCACAGGCGCAAATCCTGTCGGACATGGGCCTGCCCGATGCGATCACCATGCGCCACGCCACACCGCATTTCGCGCATGTCTTTTCGGGCGACGGCTATTCCAGCGGGTATTACAGTTACATGTGGTCCGAGGTGATGGACGCCGACGCCTTTGCCGCCTTTGACGAGGTGGGGGATGCGTTCGACGCGGACACGGCCAAGCGGCTGGAGCAGTTCATCCTGTCGACCGGCGGATCGCAAGACGCGGATGAGCTCTATGTCGCGTTCCGTGGTCGTTTGCCGGGGCCCGAGGCCCTGTTGGCCGGTCGCGGTCTGGCCTAACAATCGGGGCGGGGTTCAGGCCCCGCCGCGTGCCGCCTGTGCGTTGCGGGCGGGGTCCTTGTGCACGATCAAATCGACCTGCGGATAGGCCTCGACAATCGCGCGTTTCAGACCTGCGCCGATCCCATGCGCAACATAAAGGGTCTGATCCCCGTCCAATTCGATATGGATGTTGACGAAAACCTTGCTGCCGGCCGTGCGGGTTTGCAGGTCGTGGTAACCGCGCACGCCGGGCCAATCGCGCACGATGTCCTCAATCCCCGCGATCAGGTCCGGATCGGCGGCGCGGTCCATCAACGCGTTCCATGCGCCGGTGAACAGACGCGCCGCACCCACGGCCATAAAGACGGCGGCGGCAATGGCGACGATATTGTCGATCTGGCCAATCCCGAATTGCGAGGAGACCCACAGGGCGACGATCGCGCCAATGCTGGGCAGCAGGTCGCCGATGTAATGCAACGAATCCGCTGCTACGACGCGGTTGCCGGTGCGCTTGGCCACGCGCCGTTGCCACAGGACCAGAACCACGGTCAGTAGAATCGAGATCGCCATGACGATGATCCCCGCGCCCTGATCCATCAGGGTCGACGGCGTGCCCGACAACAGACGCATAAACGCAGTCCAGCCAATCGCGCCTGCCGACATCAGGATGAACAACGACTGTCCCAGCGCGGCCAGATCTTCGGCCGAGCTGTGCCCGAAGGTGTGATCGTCATCGGCGGGGCGCGCGGCATAATAGATCGCCACCAACCCGCCCAGCGAGATCATCAAATCCATCGCGCTATCGGCCAGTGACGCCGCCACAGACAGGGCGTTGGTCTGGCTCAACGCCCAGAGCTTGAGCGCGACCAGCACAAACGCCACCCCGACCGAGGCCACGCCCGCAGACAGGTTCAACCGTGTATCGTCATTCTGTGCCATCGGCGCGCCCTTCGATCTGTTGCGGGGGGCGTCCCCTTATTGGATTCTGGGGGCTATTCAAACACTTCGTCGTCGTTGACGCCCCAGATGTCGGATTTCTTGATCCAACCGGCACCGCCACCGGCGGAAATCTCGCACCACGCGGGGACACAGGCGAGCAAACGCGCCACCGCGCCCATCTCGGCATTGGCGGTCACCATGGTTTCGGCGTCCGGCGCGCGGTGCAGTGACGCGAAATCCGTGGTCACCAGAACCGTGCGCACCCCCGATAGCAGGGAATAATGCATCCACCCGCCAAACCCGTCCTGATCACGTACACGACGCCAGTGGCCGAACTCGGCGGTGATTTCCAACGGCTGGTTGCGGTGCTTGTAGACCCAGTCGATTTTATGCGTGCGACCGGGACCACGGCGGGCAAAGCCCTCGCTGGCCTTCATCGACACAAACCGCGGCAGGGGCAGGTTCGTCACGGGCCCCACGTCCTGTGCCTGTGCCAGACCTGATAGTCCCACACTCAACGCAACTGCCCAAAGCAAGTGTCGCATATGCCGCCTCATGAAATACGTTCGCCGTGTTTGCGCCATCTCTGGCGTCGGGGTCTTGTGCAGCGCCCCGTTCTGGGACACTTTGCCATCAAGGGACAGGCTTGGAAAGAGAACGGGGGGCCCTGAATGCCAGCAGAACGTCTAAGTGTTGTCGTCACGCGACGGTTGCCGGAGGTGGTTGAGACCCGTCTTTCCGAACTCTTCAACGTCGAGTTGTCCGTGGCCGACGACAAGATGTCGCGCGAAGATCTGATCCGCGCGATGCAGCGGGCCGATGTACTGGTGCCGACGGTCACCGACCGGATTGATCAGGGGATGCTGGCGGCCGCCGGTGACCGGTTGAAACTGATCGCGAACTATGGCGCGGGTGTGGATCACATCGACGTTCACACCGCCCGTCAGCGCGGCATCTTGGTCAGCAACACGCCGGGCGTTGTCACCGATGACACCGCCGACATGACCATGGCCCTGATTCTGGCCGTGACGCGGCGCATTCCCGAAGGTCTGGCCGTGATGCAGTCCGGCCAATGGGAGGGCTGGACCCCCACCGCGTTTCTGGGCGGTCGAGTCGGCGGTCGCCGTCTGGGCATCCTTGGCATGGGCCGCATCGGTCAGGCCGTGGCGACCCGCGCGCGCGCGTTTGGCATGCAGATCCATTACCACAACCGCACTCGTCTGCGCCCCGAGGTCGAGGCCGCGCATGAGGCCACCTATTGGGAGAGCCTAGACCAGATGATCGCGCGTATGGATGTGGTGTCGATCAACTGTCCGCACACGCCGTCCACGTTCCATTTGATGAATGCGCGTCGCCTGAAACTGTTGAAAAAGGACGCGGTGATCGTGAACACCTCGCGTGGTGAGGTGATCGACGAAAACGCCCTGACGCGCCAGTTGCGGGCCGGGGAGCTGGCCGGTGCGGGTCTGGACGTGTTCGAGCACGGCCATGAAATCAACCCGCGCCTGCGTGAACTCAGCAACGTGGTTCTGTTGCCGCACATGGGCTCGGCCACGGTCGAGGGACGGATGGAGATGGGCGAAAAGGTCATCATCAACATCAAGACCTTTGCTGACGGCCACCGTCCGCCGGATATGGTCGTGCCCTCGATGCTGTGACGCGATTGGAGGTCGGAAAAACGACACAGGTCGGTTTTTTCCTATTTCCGGTCGGTGGCTAAACGCGCGGCGCGTCTGAATCTGGGTATTCCTAGGAAAACATACCCCTAGAGAAGAGTCGCGCCTCATGAAAACCCATGTCAAAGCCCTTGTAGTCGGCGGCGGTGCAATCGGGACCTCGATTGCGTATCACCTTGCGCGTGCAGGGTGGCAGGATGTTATGCTGTTGGAACGGGATGAGCTGACCAGCGGCTCGACCTGGCACGCGGCAGGCCTGTTGCCCTACTTCAACATGAGCTACGCCACCACCCACATCCACGACTATTCGATCAAGTTCTACAAGACGCTTGAAGAAGAGACTGGCCTGAACGCTGGCTTTTCGGTCGTGGGCAACCTGCGTATGGCCCAAACCGACGAGCGCATGGATGAATATATGCTCTATGCGTCAACCGCAGAAACCTGTGGTGTGCCCTATGAGTGGATGACGCCCGAGCAGATCAAAGAGCGTTGGCCGCTGATCAATACCGACGACCTGAAGGGCGCGATCTATCACCCGACCGACGGCTACATTAACCCCGCCGACGTCACCATGGCGATGGCCAAGGGCGCCCGTCAGCGCGGCGTGACCATCGAACGCAAATGGCAGGTCGATGGCTATGAATGGAACGGCAGCGCGTGGCTTGTCACCTGCACCAAGATGATGGACCGCGGCGGCAACCTTGTCCCGACCGAGGAACAGATCGTCATCACCGCCGAGCACGTCGTGACCGCCACCGGCAACCACGCACAGCGCACCGCGCAACTGCTGGGCATCAAGATCCCCGCGATCCCCGTTGAGCACCAGTTCATCGTGACCGAGCCCGATCCCGAACTGGTCGCCTACCGCGAAAACGGCGGCGAAGAGCACCCCGTCATCCGCGACGCCGACGCCAAATGGTACGTCCGCGAAGAGCGCGGCGGCTGGATCCTTGGCCCGTACGAATTGAACGCGCCCGCCCGTTTCGAATACGGCTGCCCCGACAGCTTCCGCGCGGACCTGTTCCCGCTGGATCTGGACCGCATCGAAGAAGAATACATGTCGATGATCCACCGTCTGCCGTCCTCGGAAACGGTCGGTCTGAAAGACGACTTTAACGGCCCGATCTGCTACACCCCCGACGGCAACCCCCTGTTGGGCCCGGCACCGGGTCTGCGCAACATGTGGCTGGCCGAGGGCTTCAGCTTTGGTATCACCGCCGCAGGCGGCACCGGCTATTACCTTGCCCAGATGATGGTCAACGGTGAGGCCGAGATCGACATGGCCTCGCTCGACCCCAAACGCTATGGCAGCTGGATGACCACCGAATACGCCGCGCGTAAAAACGAAGAAGCGTATGAGCACGTCTACATCCTGCACCACCCCGATGAAGAGCGTTCGGCCTGTCGCCCGCTGAAAACCGCACCCGCCTATGACCGCCAAAAGGCGCTGGGCGCACAATTCGGTGCCGTGAACGGGTGGGAGCGCCCGAACTATTACGCGCCCGAAGGGTTCGACGATCACGCCGCGCGCAGCTTCCGTCGTGGTGGCTGGTGGCAATACGCCGAGCAAGAGGCCAAAGCGATCCGCGAAACCGCCGGTCTCATCGACGCAACCGCATTTGCGAAACTGCGCGTCTCGGGTCCGGGCGCGACCGCGTTCCTTGACTGGTTCACCTGTAACAAGCTGCCCAAGGTCGGTCGCATCAACCTGACCTATGCTCTGACGTCGGCAGGCACCACGCGCACCGAATACACCATCGTGCGCGAGGCCGAGGATAGCTATTACCTTGTCTCCGCCGGTGCATGGCAGGCCTATGACCACGATTACCTGCGCAAGGCGGTTGAGGACAAAGAGGCCGAGTTCGGTCGCATCAACGTTCAGGACCTGACCTCGCAATACGGTGTGTTCGCGCTGGCCGGTCCGAACGCGCGGGCGATCCTTGCCGAACTGATCCGCGACGCAGATCCCGAAACCGCGCTGTCGAACAAGCGTTTCCCGTGGCTGTCGGCGCGCGACATCGAACTGATGATGTGCCCCGTCAAGGCGATCCGCGTGGCCTATACCGGTGAGCTGGGCTGGGAGCTGCACCATCCGATCGAGATGCAGAACTATCTGTGGGATCGTCTGATGGCAGCGGGCGAAAAGCACGGCCTGAAACCGGTTGGTGCGCGCGCCCAGAACTGGCTGCGTCAGGAGAAATCCTATCGCGCCTTCGGGACCGAGCTTGGCCGCGACGCGACCCCGCTTGAGGCTGGCCTGAACCGCTTTGTCGATCTGGACAAGGACTTCTACGGCAAGCAGGCGATGCTGGACACGGGTATCCGTGCGAAATGCGTCACCCTGTTGATCGACGGCCCCGAAGGTGCCGATCCGTGGGGCCGTGAGGCGCTCTATGCCGCTGATGGCACGCGCGTTGGTCGTCTGACCTCGGGCGGGTATTCGGTCCATTTCGAGAAATCGATTGGGATGGGCTATGTCGCCCCTGAGCACGCGGAGGTTGGCACCCAACTGAAGGTCAAGATGTTCGATCAGCTGTTTGACGCCGTTGTCGCCGAAGACAGCCCCTATGACCCGAAAAACGTCACCATCCGCGTGGATGGCTAATGAAAAAGGGGGCCGCGTGGCCCCCTTATCTCTCTTCTCTCTCTGGGCCCTCTGCGATGCAGGGGGCCTTTTTTGATCAGGCGCGGCGCGCGTCGTCGGCGCTGATAACGCCGTCACCATTGCGGTCTTTGCGCTTGAACCAGCCTTTGATGCCGTTGTTGTATTCGGCGAACGAAATCTCGCCATCCTTGTCCTTGTCGTACTGCGCGATCATGGCGTCGATGCTGTCGCTGCTGGCCTTTTTGTCGATCTCGTTTTCCGACAGAACCTGTTCGACCATGCGGATGCGGCGCACCAGTTCCTCGCGCGACAGGCTATCGCTGCGGTCACGGTCGAGCAGGCTAAAGACCTGTTCACGGTGGCTTTCGGCCTCGGCCATGGTGATCTCACCATCGCCATTGGCGTCAAAGTTTTTGATAAAAGCTTTGGATTGGGGGTTCGCGGTTGCACCACTGGCAGCCGCAAGCATCAGGGCCGCAAGGCCCAGTCCTACAAATTTCATATTAGCACTCCTGCTCGATTACACGGGCCCGGTTTTCCGGTTGTATTTTGTGTTTGGCGTAAGTGCAGAGTGCCACGAACCTCCAATGTCTCAAAGGGGGAAAATCCTTTTGGCAGGATCAGGGCAAGAAACCACCTATTCTGGCCCAACCTTAGTGTAGGTCTGGCCTCCCTTTGCATCGCTTTTCCCCAAAGCAATGGCTGTGCCTCTCGCGAGGATAGATCATGGTCTCTGTCCACTCCCAAGGCATGGAGGCAACAGGCAAAAGGTTACGGTATTGGGCTATTTTCCCGCATTCCCCTACATCCGCGACATTTAGGCCGTCCGGCCCAACGCGGTAGAGAAGTGCCCTGTTTGCAGTTTCTACCGAGTACTCCCGTGATCAAAATCCTGACCCAACTTATCGCCGCTGCGTTCCTTTTTGTGATCGCGGCCTCTGCAACCCGTGCCGAGGTGGTTTCGGTGCCATTTAGCGAGGGGTTCGTTGGTCTGCGGGGGCAGAACAACCAAGACGCCGATACGGTTGTCACCTTTGCCGATCTCGGGTTTGACGCGACCTTTTTCAGTCAGGTCAGCGCGACAGGCGAATTTATCGGATCAGGGGCACAGGGCAACGACGTTGCGGGGACGCTGCGGCTGCGCCGTGGGGCAGAGGTGCTGGATATCGAGGGGCGGATCGGTTGGCAGCTCAAGGAACAGGGCGATCTGAAACTGTTCGGCTTTTTGCCGAATTCGACCATAGCCGACATCGCGCTAAGCATGCCATCGGGGACGACCTTGCCTGCCGGTATTCAGATGAAAGACGTACAGGACGTCGTGCCGGGTAGTGATGTCTATGTGACGACGGGCGGCGAAAGCACCTATTACATCTCGGGGGCCTCGAACTTTGGGGTTAGTAAATTCGGGATTTCCCTGTCTGACATTAAACCCCTTACCAGCGCCCCGCGCGGCATCGATACGGGTGAGGACGTCGGCGGGTCGGCGGACGGGTCGGGCATTCTGGATGCGCTGAACGACTATCTGGCCAGTTCCGAAAGCCAGCGACCGGTTGGCCCTATCGCCGTGAACTCACAAACGACGGCCGATACCACGCCGGTGGTTTCGGGTACGGTCACGCTGCGCTCGGGGGAATATCTGGTCATTCTGATCAACGGTCAGGTCTACACAGCCGACAACGGCGTGGTCCAACCCGCGGATGATGGCAATAGCGCCACGTGGAGCATCGAAATCCCCGCAGGCTCGGACCTGACTGCGGGGGAAACCTATGACGTGTCGGCCCTGATCTATAATCAGGCGGGCTGGCTGCTTGAGGACGCGACGACGGATGAGGTGACGATCACAAACGGGGTGACGTCGCTGCCGAAATTGCAAGTGACCAAGACGGTCGATGCAAGCGCGCTGAACGACGGGGCGGTTGCAGGAGATGTTCTGACCTATGAGGTGGTGGTCAGCAACTCGGGCAATGTGCCCCTGTATGATCTGAGCTGGAGCGATGCCATTACCGATGGGGCGGGCAACGAAACGTCTCTGACCCTCGGCACGCCGGTCAAGACCGGCAGCGGCAACAGCACGACCGACGGCGCGCTACTTGAGGTTGGTGATACACTGACCTTTACGATGGGCTATGCCCTGACCCAATCGGACATTGATAGCGGCTCAATCAGCAACATTGCGACGATTGAGGCCCTGTCGGTCGATGGCGATCCCGCAAGTGCGTTCGCGGTAGAGAGCTCTTCCTCGGGCAACCAGACGAGCGGTACTGGAAACGGTGATGCGACCACCCGCGCCCTTAGTCGCACGCCCGGTGTAACTGTGGTCAAGACGGTCGCGCACACGGATGGGGACGGGGATGGAGTGGTCAGTGTGGGCGACACGCTGGTCTATACCCTGAACGTTGAAAACACGGGCAACACGACCCTGCAGGGCCTGACCCTTGGCGATGATTTTCAACGCGTGGATGGCACGTCTCTGACCGCGACCCTGAGTGCGATTAGCTATAGCGCGGGGAGTACAGACGCCGCATTCCTACCCGGTGGCACGGCCAGCGCGACCCTGACCCATGTGGTGGATCAGGGCGACGTCGATGCCGGTGGTCTTAGCAATAGCGCGACTGCAACGGCATGGGTCGATCTCAACGGCGATGGCCAACGTGCGGGTGATGGGGGCGAAGACGTCGCCGCCACCACCGCAACGCCGGTGAACACGACCATAGCGCGCACCCCATCTATTGCCCTGCGCAAGAGTGGTGTTTTGAATGACATCGACGGGGTGCTGGGCACGTCCATCGGAGACACGATTTCCTATGTTCTTGAAGTGCGCAATACGGGCGATGTCACCCTGACCGACGTGCAGATTGATGACCCGCTGTTCGGTGGTGTGTTGGGGCAAACCATTGCCGCCCTTGCGCCTGGAGAGACGGACGATACGACCTTTGTTCTGACCTATGGTCTGACGTCGGCGGACCTTGAGCGCGGCTATGTCAGCAACCTTGCCTTGGCCAGTGCAACAGCCGCGACCGCATCGGTGAATGATCAATCCGGTCCGACCTTTGACACGGACGAAGCGACCGTCACATTCCTGGGCTCGATTTCGGGGCAGGTCACCGACGGCACCCGCCCCGAAGAAGGTGTGATCGTCATCCTGATTGATCAGGCGACCGGGCAAGAGGTCGCGCGAACGGTGTCGTCGGCCACGGGGTTCTATTCGTTCCTGCAGCTTGAGATGGGCACCTACGCGATCCAGTTTCAGCCGCCTGAGGGGGGCGCGGTTCGCTCGCAGTCGTCTAATGGGGATGCGAATGGAGATCAGGTTCAGGACATCGTTGTCGCTGCAGGCGCCGAGCGTCTGGTTGCCGATGTCGATGCGATTGTCGTTGACCCGAGCGGCGTGATTTATGACGCCATTTCGCGCGCGCCGATTACGGGGGCAACTGTAACGTTGCTGCATAATGGATCGGTAGTGCCGGACACATGGCTGGACACATCGGCGGGTGATGCGAACAACGTTCAAACGGGGGCGGACGGGCTCTATTCCTTTTTGCTCCAATCTCCTGCGCAAAGCGGCACCTATTCCCTAAGCGTGTCGCACCCCGACTATAGCTTTGCGTCCCAGATCGTGCCGCCACAGGCGGGCAGCTATACCACCAGCCTTGGCTTTGGGGTCGAGGAAATCGTGGCCTCAACCATGGCCCCAGCCGCGAATGGCGGTGACGCGACCTATTACCTTGAGTTTGACTTTACCTTTGCGGACTGGACCGATCCCGATGCCCTGTCCAAAGGGGTGATCCATAACCACATCGCGATGGACCCTAGCGACTTCACCACCGGCATCGAGATCACCAAGATCGCGGATGACAGCGCCCTGTCCGAACGCCCGCAGGTCGGTGAGATCATCACCTATACCATCACGGTCGAGAATATCGGCGATCTGAGCTATGACGCCGTTTTGTTGGACGATCCGCTGACCAGTGATGAGGCGTTGACGCCGGTCGCGGGGGTGACAGACGACGGCATTCTGAACGCCGGTGAGCAATGGGTCTATACGGCAAGCTATGCCCTGACCGCGTCCGACCTGAGCGCAGGGCGGGTCTCGAACCTTGCCACGCTCAGCGCCGATTTGATCGCAGGTTCGAACGCGGTAACAGGGGGCACGCCCACCGGTGACGATCTGGGGGGCACATATGTCTACGAGAGCGCCCCAAGCGGCAACGCGACCGAGGGCACTGGTAACGGCAGCGCCACGGTGGTCACGTTTGATGTCGAGTTGATCGACCAGATCGCACAGGACCTTGCCCTCATCCTAGAGGACGACATTCGCGTCACCATGCAGCGCCAGACGGAAATGGTATCCAAATGGCGCGGTGATGCGGCCAAGCGCCTACGGCGCGCGCTGAAGGATCCCGATGGGCTGCGGTCGTATCAGACAACTGACCGTCTGAATGGTGCCGCCAAGCTGACCTTTGAGGGGCTGGTCCTCGACGGGGCCTACACGAATGAGCGCTATAACGACCTGACCCGTAAATGGACGATCGACAGCGCGGACATCGTCTTTACGCAGGATGACGCCCTTGGCACGCAGTATCAGCTGACCTTTAACCGCCGTTGGGAGAGCTTGGGGCAGGGGGATAGCCTGTTTGGCAGGTATCTCGGGGGCTACATGACCAAGACGACGGTGGATACCCTCGCAGGCGGCCAGATCGACGGCTTTGGTCTGAACGCCGGTGTCTATGGTGCGCGTCGATTGGTTCAGGACGTGTTTCTGGACTATCACCTTGGCGGGGTCATCGGAAACCATAGCTATGATCTGGACTTTGACGGAGTCGACCCGATCACGGCCACGGGGGATTTCACCTATTGGGGCGTCACCGGCGGTGTTGCGGTGTCGGGTGAGTTGATGGTCTCGGACACGATTGTGACGCCGCGTCTGGGGCTGGACGGGTTCTATACCCCGAACACAGAGACCGAGGTGACCGCCATCAGTGACCCGTTCCGCGATGTGGGCACTGTACCCATCGAAAGCGTGTCGGGCGGTCGCATATTCGTCGAGGCGCATTTCGCCAATGACCTGTCCCAAGCGGGCGATGGCGCGGGGCTGTGGGACGGGCTGGACGGACAGCTTGATCTGGGCGTCAAAGCGTTCTGCGATGCGTTTGACGATATTGATACGCGGTGCGGTATGGGGGTCGGTTTCGACTTTGTGACTGCCGAGGAGGATGGGCAAACGCGGCGCATCCATCTGGACATCGACCATGCCAATGACCAAACCGCCCTCCGGTTCGGAATCGGGTTCGAGCGTCGTTTCGCGCGCGATGCGGGGCTATCGTCGCTTAACCTGCTTTCGACGGAAAAGGGCGAGCCTGAAGTGCAATACAGTCTGAAGCTGGATTTCTAGGGCGCAGCATCATAGCGGAAATCGGTATGGGTCCACTTCGGTGGGCCCATTTGTGTTTCAGGCCCTTGGACCGAAACACGCGTGCAGAACCATGTGCCCGTGGGCCGGTTAAGTCAGTGTCGTTCTAGGAAAATGGCTGGGGTGGTAGGATTCGAACCTACGGTGCGCGGTACCAAAAACCGGTGCCTTACCACTTGGCTACACCCCAACTGTGGCGCGTTATCTACGCCGGGATTGGCTGGTCTTCAAGACCCAAAAACGAAAAATTCTGAATTTTTTCTGTTTCTCGAAAATCGATTTTTGATCTTCTGGTTTGGGCGGGGCGACGGTGTGCCGCCCCGTCCCATCCAGTGGTTGTGTTATGCCGAAATCTGCTCGCGCAGGATGGCGGCGGTCATTGAAATCATCAGGTAAATCCCTGCAAATACGAGGAACGCCAATAGGGTATTCTCAAACGCGCGGGGATAGGTCGGCTCATCCGGGGGGACGGGCGTCACGCCAAGGGACAGATAGCGCACCTGTCGGTTGGCCTCGATGCGCGCGGTCTCAAGCTGTTGCAGGGCTTGGGACAAAAGCAGTTGTCGGTTGGATAGGTCGGCCTCGGCAATGCGCAGTTCGGCGGACACGCGTGCAAGGCTGTCGCCGCTGCTGGTGCTGATGGTCAGTGACGAGCGCAGATCGTCGATCAGCGCCTCTAGGCGGCGGATATCGCCGCGTACACCATCGACACGCGCCTGATTGGGCCGCGCGTTGTCCAGCAACTGATCCAGCTGCAGGGTCTTTTCACGCAACTGGCGTTCAAACGTGCCGATCTGGGCCATCAGCGACGAGGTCTCAGAGGCGGGGTCAAGCACGCCCAGACGTTCCTGAAGCTCCAGCACACGCGCCTGTGCCGCATCGACCTTGCGCTCGGCGTCTTCATAGCTTTCGCGGGCGCCGGACATCTGATCTTCGCGCAAACGCTGGGTCAGGCTGTCGACACGCTGTTCCGCATAGGAAATCAGCGCCTCGGAAAACGCCGCCGAGGTCGCAGGGTCGGCGGCGGCGACCTCCATTTTTAGGATGCCCTCGGTGGGGTCATAGCTTAGCTTTACGTTGCGCTTGTAAATCTTATAGGCCTGCTCTTGGGACGCGTCCTCCGGCAGGCGTTGGATCGTGTCGATCGCGGGCTGTGCGAAATGGGCCTTGAACCCCAGATCGTCATCCAGACGCTGCATTGCATCGCGCGAGGTCAGGTAACTTTGGACCGCAATCGAATCCTGTTGAACGGCAAGCCCCGTGCCTGCGAACAACCCGCCAAGACCGCCGGCGCCGGCGCTCTCGCTTTGTTGGATAACGAACTCGGATTTGGTCGCGTACATCGGCGTTGCGATGGTGAAATAGTAATAGCCCACCAACAACGTCGGCAGCAGTACGAACACCGCCAGACGCGCCATGAGCAGCAGGCTCTTGCGGCGGCGGCGTTTTGCCAGCTGTAGCTGGATTTCGTGCACCTGTGCCATGCCGTCTTCGCGGCTGAACTCGGTCGAGGGCAGGGTCTTGGATGGGTTGGGGACCGTTTGGGGCAGTTGCGTGCGCGGCTTGGCGGGCGCGGCGGCCTCGCCATTTGGAACAACCTCAAGCAGGTTAGCCCGCTGAAACGGGTCGATCCCGCGTTTGCGCAACAGGCGCACCGCGTCGAAATCCGATGTCGGAGCAAGGCCGTATTTCATCGCCATCCGCCGCGCCATGCGCAACTGGCGACCCGTCAGGCCCTCTTTGCGGATTTCGGCAATCTCTCGGTCGATGCCCAGTTCCTGTTGTTCCTGAGCAGCGGGATCATCCAGATGCGTTTGCGGTGCAATGGCGGGACGGGGGCCGTCGAACCCGTCTTCGACCGACTGGGCCGCCGGTGCCTGATCCTGTGCCGCCTTGGGCCGCCCCGAGCCAAGCGGCCCGCTGCGACGGATGCGGAACTTCTTAGCCTTGGGTTTGGTACTCATACAGCTGCCGTGCCTCTTCAAGCGTGTCGAACATATGGATGCGGCCGTTCTTTAGAACCGCGGCCGATTTACAGAACTTTTCCAGTGTCTCTGGTTGGTGGGATACGACAACAATCGTGGTGTTCTCAAGCCGTTCGCGCAAAACGGCCCCCGCTTTGCGGTTGAACTCGACGTCTGTCGTGGCGGGCATGCCCTCGTCGATCAGGTAGATGTCGAAATCCAGCGCCAGCATCAGGGAAAACGAAAACCGCGCGCGCATGCCCGAACTATAGGTCCCGACGGGCATGTCGAAATATTCCTCCAGCCCGCATAGCCAGCGCGAGAACGCCTCGACGTAATCGGGGTCCAGACCATAGAGACGTGCGATGTGGCGCGAATTTTCGGTGGCCGTGTGGCGGGCAACGACCCCGCCCATATAGCCCAGCGGAAAGGAAATCTTGCTGGTGCGGGTGATGCGTCCCTCATCCGGCTTTTCGAGACCGGCCATCATGTTGATCAGCGTGGTCTTACCGGTGCCATTTGGCGCAAGGATGCCCAGAGAGTTGCCCAGTTCCACACGAAACGACGCGCGATCAAGGATCACCTTGCGCTGTTTCCCCGTCCAGAAGGACTTGCTCACTCCGTCGAACTCGATCATGCATCCGCCTTGTTGCGGCACCAAATTGCGCCAAAGCCGTTCTTAAACCGTTGACTTAAAGAGAACAATAAAAGGTGTTTAGGGCATCATTATGTCCGATCCGTGCCCAAAAATCCATTGGGTAACATATATGTTGCGAAAGGGTTTATTAAAAGGACAGGCGTGGCGGCGGACACGCGAACGTGGGTGGAGAAAGCCGTGCAAAACAAGGACACTGGGGCGATATCCGATCCAGAGGCCCCCATGCAAAGCGACATCACAACCGGCGATGCCTTGGACGCGGTTCAGGCGGACATCCGCGCCTGTCGTCTGTGCGCGGACCGGTTCGCGGCGACCCATACCGCCCATGACCCGCGCCCTGTCACGTGGTTCCGGTCGACCGCACGTATCCTGATCGCCGGACAGGCACCCGGAATGCAGGTCCATCAGGTGGGCAAACCGTTCTTTGACCGTTCGGGCGACCGGCTGCGCGATTGGTTGGGGATGGACGCGGACACGTTCTATGACCTGTCGCGCGTGGCGACCGTGCCGATGGCGTTCTGTTTTCCGGGCTATAACGCGGCAGGGTCCGACCTGCCGCCGCCGCCCCAATGCGCCAAGACATGGCATCGTCCCGTTCTGGACGGTTTGCGCGACGTGAAACTGACCATCCTTGTGGGCGGTCATGCCCAGAAATTCCACATGGGCGCGGCGGCCAAGGGCGGCGTGACGCGCACGGTGGCGGCTTGGCGTGATGTCGCGCCGGACGTCTTTCCCTTGCCTCATCCGTCGTGGCGCAATACGGCTTGGCTGCGTAAAAACCCATGGTTCGAGACGGAATTGATCCCCGTCCTGCAGGCCCGAGTGAAAGAGGTTCTTGATGACTGAACAGACCGCGCTGGATATCGCCCACGCCGCAATGGAAGCCGCGCCCGAAGACGACGCCGCGCGCTTGCGGTTTTTCGAACGGCTGATCGACAGCGAACTGTTCCTGTTGCTGGAAAAGGAACCCGACGGCGATAACGTGTCCCCCGACATCTATACGGTGGAGGGTCAGCCGTTCGTGCTGGTCTTTGATCGTGAGGAACGTTTGGCGGCCTTTGTCGGCAAAACCGCGCCCTATATCGGCGCGACGGGGCGCACGTTGGTTACGATGCTAGAGGGGCAGGGGATCGGCCTTGGGGTGAACCTTGATACCGGCACGTCCGAGATGCTGTTGCCCGCAGGCGCGGTGGATTGGATGGTGTCCGTGGTCGCCAATGGCCCCGATGAGGTCGAAGCGCGGGTTGAGGAGTTCATCGCCCCCGCCCATGTCCCCGAGGCCTTGGTCGTCGGGCTGGACGCGAAACTGGTCACGGCGGCGGGTTTGGCGCGCTATGCCTATCTGGTGGGTGTGACCTATGACAACGGGACCAAGGGGACGATGCTGGCCTTTGTCGATGCGATCCCTGGGGCGGAACCCGCCTTGGCCCGCGCCGCGAATGAGGCCCTGACTTTTAGCGGGATTGAGGCGGGCAGTATCGACGTCGGCTTTTTCAAACCGTCCGATCCGGTGTCGGCCCTGTTGGCCAAGGTTGGCTTGCGGTTTGATGTACCCGAACCCGAGGCGCCGAACACCGCCGGTCCGTCTGCCCCCGGTCGCGATCCGGAAAAGCCGCCGATCCTGCGTTAATAGCCGCGCTCGCGGTCCACGACGTGCATCAACGCCTCGCCCGCCTCGGCGCGGCGCATGTTTTCCGCGATCACCTTGGCCGCCGAGAACGGGCGGGTTTCGCTGGCGACATGGGGGGTGATGGTGATGCCCGCATGGGACCAGAACGGGTGATCCTGCGGCAGAGGCTCCTGCCGGAACACGTCCAGCGTCGCATGCGAGAGCTGACCGGAATTTAACGCGTCGATCAGGGCGTCGTCGTCGATCAACGGCCCGCGACCGGGGTTGATGATGACCGCCCCCTGCGCCAGATGCGCCAAGGTTTCCGCATTGATCACGTTCTGCGTCCCCGGCGCGTCGGGCAGCAACAGGACCACAATCTCCGCCCCCGTTAGCGCCGGTTCCAAACCGCCTGCACCCGCGTAACAGGTGACGCCGTCGATCTCTTTCTGGCTGTTGCTCCAGCCATGGACGTCGAACCCCAAGGCCCGCAGCGCCCGCGCCGAGGCCGCGCCCAATTCACCGATACCAAGGATCGTCACCTTGCGCTGGGACGCCAAGGGCGGGGTCACCTGATCCCAATCGCGGCTGTCGCGTTTGATATAGCGATCCAACCCCAGATGATGGCGCAACACCTGACCCACGACCCACTCGGTCATGCCTTGGGCCAGACTGGGGTCTACCAGACGGCACAGGGGGCAGGTGATGGTGGTGTTGCCGACGATCTTTTCGACACCGGCCCACAGGCTAAGCACCGCCTTGACGTTCGCATAGGGAGTGAAATCCGTCAGGGTGCCGTTGGGCGCATAGACAATGTAATCCACGTCCTCGGGCCGGTCCGTGTCGCGGATCACGGTCGCGTCCAACCCCGCCTCGGCCAAGGCGGCGGGCAGAACGGTTTCATACTCGGGCCACGCGCGCTCGGCGGCGGCGAAAAGGACGGTGATCATACTTTGCTCCGTGGTCGGTGGACATAGGCGCTCTGGATCAGGCCAAAGGCAACCAGCAGCACCAGCATGGCCGAGCCGCCATAGCTAACCAAGGGCAGGGGCACGCCCACCACCGGCGCAAGGCCCATGACCATCGACATGTTCAGCGCGAAGAACAAGAAGAACGTCATGCCGATCCCCACGGTCAGCAGCGACGAGAACCGGTCCTTATTGCGGATCGCCGCACCGAGACAGAACAGGATGATCAACCCGTAAAGCACCAGCAAAGAGAACCCGCCGATGAACCCGAATTCCTCGGCCAAGGTGGTGAAGATGAAATCGGTATGCTTTTCGGGCAGAAAGTTCAAACGGCTTTGCGTGCCCTGCATGAACCCGCGTCCCGTCCAGCCGCCCGAGCCCAGTGCGATCTTGGATTGCGTGATGTGATAGCCCGCCCCAAGGGGGTCCGTGGACGGGTCCAGAAACGTGTCGATCCGGCGGTATTGGTAATCCTGCAGCAACTGCCACGGCGTGCCGCGCGACAGGAACACACCGGCGATCAACCCGACACCCATCGCGATTACCACCGCGAAATAGAGCCAATGCACACCGGCAGCAAACATCACCGTCGCCCCCCCGATCATCAGCAACAACGCGGTGCCAAGGTCGGGTTGGGTCAACACCAACCCCGTCGGCAACAGGATCAGGATCGCGGGGATCAGCACGTAGAGAGGGCGCGAAACCTTTTCCATCGGCAGCCAGTCGTAATATGCCGCCAAGATCATCACGACGGTGATTTTGGTCAGTTCCGAGGGCTGTAACCGCATGAACCCAAGGTCGATCCAGCGTTGCGCGCCCATGCCGACGGCGCCGAAAAATTCGACCGCCAACAGCAACAGGATTGAGCCGCCAAAGGCCACGGCCGCCATGTTGCGCCAGAACCAGATGGGCACAAAGGCGATAAAGAACATCAACCCCATGCCCATGATAAACCGCTTGATCTGCGGATCGGCCCACGGGCGCAGCGACCCGCCCGCAACGGAGAACAGCATCATGAACCCGACGCTTGCCACGGCGGCCAGCAACAGGACCAGTGCCCAGTTCAAATGCAGAACCTTGCGCCATCCGGTCGGGACGGTTTTCTGTTGATACTCAAGATAGCTCATGCGCGGGTGCGTCCGGTCGGGGTGGGTGTCACGTCGATCAGCGGCAGATCACGGAACAGCGCCTGAATTTGGCCGCGCTGATCGGACGGATAGGCCGACAGCGGCGGCACCTCGCCATATAGGGCGCGCAAGGCGATGTCGCGGGCAATCGGCGCGGCGGCGGTCGAGCCACCCCCGCCATGTTCCACCACGACCGACACCGCGATTTCGGGCGCGTCATAGGGGGCAAAGGCCACGAACAGCGCGTGATCGCGCCGCTCCCACGGGAGGTCCTCGTTGCGAAACACACCTTGGGCGCGCTCGGCGGCGGTGATGTTGCGCACCTGACTGGTGCCGGTTTTGCCCGCAAGGCGCATGGCGTCATCGACCACGCGGGTGCGATAGGCCGTGCCGCGCCGGTTGTTGGAAACGGCAAACATGCCTTGGCGGATGTGTTCCAGATTGGTCGGCGAAATGTCCAACGCCTCGGCAGGGGCGGCGGCCTGTTCAATCCCGTCGATGGATTTGACCAGACGCGGGGCGACCGCGCGTCCACTGGCGATACGGGCCGTCATCACGGCGATCTGTAGCGGTGAGGCCAGCACGAAGCCCTGACCGATGGACGCGTTCAGCGTATCACCCACAACCCAATCCGCGCCACGCGTTTCGCGTTTCCATGCCTTGTCGGGGGCCAGACCGCTTGCCACAGCGGGCAGGGGCACATCGTGGCGTTCGCCAAGACCCAGGCGGCGCGCCATTGCGGCGATCTTGTCGATGCCGACGCGTTCGGCGATCTCGTAATAATAGACGTCGCAGGATTGCTCGAGGCTTTTGACCAGATCGACGTTGCCATGCCCGCCGCGCCGCCAGCAGTGGAACCGCCGACCGCCCTTTTCAACAAAACCGGGGCAATAGACGGTTTCATCGGGGCCGATCACGCCTTCCTCAAGTGCGGCAAGGGCCGTCACCATTTTGAACGTGGAGCCGGGGGGATAGGTGCCCTGAACCGTTTTGTTGGCCAGCGGACGATAGGGGTTTTCGGTCAGTTCGCGGTAATCGGCGACCGAAATCCCGCGCACGAACTTGTTGGGGTCAAAGCTGGGCGCCGAGGCGATGCCCAGCAGATCGCCGTTTTTGACGTCCATCACCACCGCGCCCGCACTTTCGGCCCCAAGACGCGCTCGCATGAAATTCTGTAGCCCGTGATCGATGGTCAGCTGCACATTCGCGCCCGCCTGACCCGGCGTGCGGTCCAACTCGCGGATGACGCGGCCAACGGCGTTTACCTCAATGCGTTTGGTGCCCGCGCTGCCGCGCAGTTGCTCCTCAAGCCGCGCCTCAACCCCGTTCTTGCCGATCTGGAACCGCGGGATTTGCAGCAAGGGATCGGGATCTTCCAGCTTGGACAGGTCATAGTCACTGACCGGACCGACATAGCCGATGATATGCGCGAAATCCTCGGACAAGGGATAGGCGCGGGATTGGCCGACCTCGGGCGTGACACCGGGCAGGGCGGGGGCGTTCACGGCGACCTCGGCCACCTCGTCCCATGTCAGACGGTCGGCGATGGTGACGGGGACAAAGGGGCTGCGGCGCAGGATTTCACGCTTGGCGCGCTCCATGTCATCGTCTGACATCGGCACGAAATGCGCGATCCGCGCAAGGGCCTCATCCACGTCGCCCGCGTCCTCGCGCACGACCACAATGCGATAGTTCTGTTCGTTGGTGGCCAAGGGCCGCCCGTTGCGATCAAAGATCAACCCGCGTGAGGGCGGCAACAGGCGCAGGTTGATGCGGTTTTCCTCGGCCAGCAGACGGTATTGGTCCGCCTGATCGACCTGCATGTGCCGCATCCGCAGGGCCAGAACCGACATGAACCCCACCTGCACCCCGCCAAGGATCAGCCCGCGACGGGTGATCTTGCGGCTGCTGGCCTCGATATCCTTGGGTGTGTAACGCATGTCGGTTCCGGATCAGTCCAAATCGCCCGTCCCGCCCGCGCGGGACAACAGCAGATGCGACGCCCCCGCCACCAGCGGGTAGAACAGGATCGTCGCCACCATCTGTATCATAGATAGGTGCAATGGCGCATCTGCAACCGCCAAGAGGCGCAACACGATCCCGTAACCCAACGTCAGAACGACGATGGCCGAGACGGTAAACAGCAATTCGGCGGCAAAGGGCATTTGCGAACTGTCGTCGTGACGGCTGAGCAGGAACTCCACCGCCAATAGGATCAGCGCAACCCGCAACCCCGGTGGCCGCTGGGTCAGCATGTCAACGGTCAGAAACACCAGTGCGATCAACAGGGGCGGCACGAATTCGGGGCGGCGATGCACCCATGCAAACGTCAGGCAAAGCAACAGATCCGGTCCCGGCACAGTGGTCGGCAGGGTGCTGAGCGGGAGGATCTGAAAGAACACGATGACCATACAGATCCCGACAAACAGCGACCGGTAGAGCCAACGCTGACTGGTGACGGGATCAATCATTGGCTGGCCTCCGCCGCCTCAGACGGCGCGGGCGGGCCGATCTGCGCGGGCGCAATTAGGCTGCCCGGATCGGTGATGACCTCATTGGCGTGGCTGCGCAGCACGCGCAGGAATTCCAGACGTTCGTAATCGGCGGTCAGGCGCACGCGCATGCGCCGGTCCGTGCCAATGGCAACCTGCCCGACCAGCAAACCGGCGGGAAACACACCGCCATCGCCCGAGGACACGACGCTATCGCCCGCGCGCACGGCGTCGGGGGTCTCAAGGAACTCAATCAACGGCGCGGCCGAGTTGTCCCCGCTGAGGATCGCGCGCTGGCCCGAGGGTTGGATGGTGATCGGGATGCGGCTGTTGCTGTCGGTCAGCAGGATCACGCGGCTGCTGTCGCGGCCCACGCCGGAAATGCGCCCGACCAGGCCCAGACCGTCGGTCGTGGCCCAGCCATCCACAACCCCATCACGTGCCCCGACGTTCAGCAGCACGGACTGGCGAAAGGGCGATCCGCTATCGGCCAGAACGACACCTGTGATGAACGTCAGGCTGGGGTCCAGACGCACCTTGTTCAGGTCCAAGAGCTTCGCGTTCTCCTGTTCCAGCTGTAGCGCGGCCTCTTTCCACGCCTTCATCTGGCGCAATTCGCGGCGCAGTTCCTGATTCTGGTCATAGATACGCGCGTAGGACTGAAACCCCTCGACCATCTCGATGGCCTTGGTGACAGGCAGCAGCGCCCAGTCAAAGCTGGGCACAAAGCGGTCGGTTAGGTTGGCGCGGAACCGTTCGACGCGGGGACTGTCGATGCGCCACAACAGGAACAGGGCCAGCAGAAACACCACCAGCCCCCCAACGACAATACGCCGGATCGGGCGCATGTATTCCGTGTTGTTGCGATCGTTCGCCACGTCACCCCCGCATTATGGACGGGCACGGCGCGCCGCCATCAACTGTCGTAGTCGATGACGTGGCGCAGTTGCTTTTCATATTCCAGCGCTTTGCCGGTGCCCAAGGCCACACAGTTCAGCGATTCATCGGCGACCGAAATGGCCAGACCGGTTTCCTCGCGCAGGGCCAGATCCAGATCGCCCAGCAGCGCACCACCACCGGTCAGCATCACGCCACGGTCCACGATATCGGCGGCCAGATCCGGCGGCGTGGTCTCAAGCGCGGTCATCACCGCCTCGCAGATTTGCTGAACAGGTTCGGCAAGGGCCTCGGCCACTTGGGCCTGATTGATCTCGATTTCCTTGGGCACACCGTTCAACAGGTCGCGGCCACGGATGGTCATCGACGCGCCGCGCCCGTCGTCGGGCATCCGCGCGGTCCCGATCGAGGTCTTGATGCGCTCGGCGGTGGATTCCCCGATCAGCAGGTTTTGCTGACGGCGCAGGTAGGAAATGATCGATTCATCCATACGGTCGCCACCGACACGCACCGAGCGCGCATAAACGATATCGCCAAGGGACAGAACCGCCACCTCGGTCGTACCGCCACCGATGTCGACAACCATGTTGCCGGTCGGGTCGGTGATGGGCATGCCCGCGCCAATCGCGGCGGCAATGGGTTCCGCGATCAGGCCCGCACGACGCGCACCGGCCTGCATGACCGAGTTGCGGATCGCACGCTTTTCAACGGGGGTCGCGCCATGGGGGACACAGACGATGATCTTGGGCTTGGTAAAGGTCGTGCGCTTGTGCACCTTGCGGATGAAGTATTTGATCATCTCTTCGGCGGTGTCGAAATCGGCAATGACACCTTCGCGCATCGGGCGGATCGCCTGAATGGAACCGGGCGTCCGGCCCAGCATCAGTTTCGCGTCCTCGCCAACGGCCAGAACCTGTTTGCGCCCGTCTTTGACATGGAACGCCACCACAGAGGGTTCGTTCAGGATAACCCCGCGCCCTTTTACGTACACCAGCGTGTTCGCCGTGCCGAGGTCAATCGCCATATCCGACGAAAACAAACCGCCAAAACCTGCCATTATCCGGCCTTCCCCTTGCCCATGCCTGTGCCGCGACTCTGCAAAACGCGCGCGGTCATGGGGCGTTATAGGCGGCGCGGGCCTTGTGGAAAAGAGGCAGAAACACCCAAACCGGCGCGTTCTTGCCGCATTGGTTGTGTTTGCAAGAAAAAAGGGGGCGGTTTCGCCCCCTTGATCGTGTTGTGACCGGTTTCTGGATCAGAGATCCTTGTAGGACACTTCTTTTTTGTCGCTGCCGGTCTTTTCGCGGCGCACTTCCAACCGGTTCAGCGCGTTGACATAGGCCTTGGCGCTGGCAACCACGGTGTCGGTGTCCGCCGATTGGCCGGTCGCGATCTTGCCATCCTCGACCAGACGCACCGAAACGGTGGCCTGAGCGTCGGTGCCTTCGGTCACGGCGTGCACTTGGTAGAGTTCCAGACGCGCCTTGGTCGGGAAGATCGACTTGATCGCGTTAAACGTCGCATCCACGGGGCCATCGCCCGTCGCGGTGACCTGTTGGTCCACACCGTCCACAGTCAGGGTCAGATCGGCCGATTGCGGGGCCTCGGTGCCACAGATCACGCGCAGGAATTTCACCTGAACGCGGTCGCTGGCCTCGCCGGTCTGGGTGTCCTGCATCAGGGCGATCAGGTCCTCGTCGTAGACCTCTTTCTTGCGGTCGGCCAAGGCCTTGAACCGCACAAAGATGTCCTTGAGCTGGTTATCGCCCGGCTCATAGCCCAGATCGTTCAGCTTGGCGCGCAATGCCGCACGGCCCGAGTGTTTGCCCATCACGAGGTTCGTATCGGACAGGCCGATGTCGGTCGGACGCATGATTTCGAACGTCTCTGCGTTCTTCAGCATGCCGTCTTGGTGAATGCCGCTTTCGTGGGCAAAGGCGTTCTTACCGACAATCGCCTTGTTGAACTGCACGGGGAAACCCGAGACCGAGGCGACGCGACGGCTGATCTGCATGATCTTGGTGGTGTCGATGCCCGTTTTGAATGGCATGATGTCGTTGCGCACCTTGAGGGCCATAACGACCTCTTCCAACGCGGTGTTGCCCGCGCGTTCGCCCAGACCGTTGATGGTGCATTCGATCTGGCGCGCACCGGCCTCAACCGCGGCCAGCGCGTTTGCCGTCGCCATGCCAAGGTCGTTGTGGCAGTGCGTTGCAAAAACGATCTCATCTGCACCCGGTACCCGTTCAATCAGCATACGGATCAAATCCGCGCTTTCACGCGGGGCGGTATAGCCCACAGTGTCGGGGATGTTGATGGTGGTGGCACCGGCCTTGATCGCGATTTCGATGACGCGGCACAGGTAATCGTGCTCGGTCCTCGTGGCGTCCATGGGCGACCATTGCACGTTGTCCGTCAGGTTGCGCGCATGGCTGACCGTTTCGTGGATCAGGTCGGCCATTTCATCCATGCTCAGGTTCGGGATTGCACGGTGCAGGGGCGAGGTGCCGATGAACGTGTGGATGCGGGGCCGCGCGGCGTGTTTCACGGCCTCGAAACAGCGGTCGATGTCCGTCGCGTTGGCGCGTGCCAGACCACAGATCACCGAATTCTTGCTGTTGGCGGCAATTTCACTGACGGCGCGGAAATCGCCTTCGGATGCGATCGGGAATCCGGCCTCGATGATGTCGACACCCATTTCGTCCAGCATCGCCGCGATCTCAAGCTTTTCGGCGTGGCTCATCGTGGCACCGGGGGATTGTTCCCCGTCGCGCAACGTGGTGTCAAAAATCAGGACCTGATCCTGTGCAGTCGTGTCGGTCATTTTCGTATCTTTCTTGTCTAAACCCTAGCAAATATCACCTGGCGCTGGTCCACCCCTGAGCGGTCGCGCCAAGGCACGCTCAGAGGCAGCTAAGGAGTAGCAGGGCACGGGTCGACAGGGCACGCGCGGCCAAGGCCGGTGCAACTGTGGTGATATGAAAGTCCCGTGTCATGGGGGCGGAATATACGCGGTTTTGTTCCAAGGAAAACCCCAATTTTGTCAAAACGTCGCATGGCGCCGTTGACCGGCAGGATGGGCGCGATAGCTCACCCCTATGGAAGCTCAGAAATCTCTTATCATCGGGGCCAGTGGTGGCATCGGCACGGCCCTATGTGACGCGCTTACGTCGCGCGGCGAAACGGTTGTCGGCCTGTCGCGGTCGGGCGACGGGTTGGACATCACGGATGAGGAGTCGATATCCCGCGCCCTGTCTGGGGTGGATGGTCCGTTTCACCGTATCATCGTGGCGACGGGCGGTTTGGAAATCGACGGTAACGGACCGGAAAAGAGTTTTCGTGAACTCGACGCCGACCGGTTGATGGCGCAGTTCCGTTTGAACGCGATGGGACCGGCCTTGGTGTTGAAACATGTGATGCCCCTGATCCCACGCGATGGGCGCGCGGTTCTGTCGGTTTTGTCGGCGCGGGTGGGGTCCATTGGTGACAACCGTCTGGGCGGCTGGCACGCTTATCGCGCGGCCAAGGCGGCGGTGAACCAGATCGTCCACGGCGCGGCAATCGAACTGGCCCGTACCCATAAACAGGCTATCGCCGTCGCCCTGCATCCGGGCACGGTTCAAACGGAATTGACCCGCAAATACGTGGGCCGCCATCCCGCCGTGCCCCCGCATGAGGCGGCCCAAAACCTGATCCGCGTGATGGACGGGTTGGACGTCACAGACACCGGCGGCTTCTTTGATTGGGCGGGCAAGGTGATCCCGTGGTAAAGCGTCTGATCCTGATCCTTGGCGATCAATTGTCGCCCGAGATGTCCTGCCTGTCGGATGGCCCCGAGGCGGGCGATGTGGTCGTCATGGCCGAGGTCGCGGATGAGGGCACCTATGTCCCTCATCACCCGCAAAAGATCACCCTGATCCTGTCGGCGATGCGCAAGTTTGCCGATCAGTTGCGTGATGCGGGGTGGGAGGTCGCTTATACCACCTTGGACGACCCAGACAATGCGGGGTCGATATGCGGTGAGCTATTGCGCCGCGCCGAAGAGTTCGAGACCGATCAAGTCGTCCTGACCGAGCCCGGCGAATGGCGGTTGATCGACGCGCTGAACGATCTGCCCTTGCACGTTGAAATGCGACAGGACACGCGGTTTTTGGCCAGCCATGCAGAGTTTGAACGCTGGGCCGAGGGGCGCAAATCCCTGCGGATGGAATATTTCTATCGTGAGATGCGGCGCAAAACCGGTCTGTTGATGGACGGGGATGATCCCTGCGGGGGGCAGTGGAATTTCGATCAGGACAACCGCAAGCCCGCGCGCGGTGATCTGTTTAAACTGGGTCCCTGTCGGTTTGAACCCGATGACACGGTGCGCGCTGTAATGGATCTGGTTACGGACCGGTTTGACGGGCATTTCGGTACGGTTGACGGGTTTGCCTATGCCACGGACCGCGATCAGGCACTGCAGGTTCTGGATCACTTTATCAAAAACGCGCTGCCCTGTTTTGGCGATTATCAGGACGCGATGCTGGCCGATGATCCGGTTCTCTATCACGCGCTGATCTCACCCTATCTGAACATCGGTCTGTTGGGCTGGCGCGAGGTCTGCGCGGCCGCCGAGACCGCCTATCGCGACGGCGATGCCCCCCTGAACGCGGTCGAAGGGTTCATTCGTCAGATCATCGGCTGGCGCGAATACATCCGTGGCATCTATTTCCTTAAGGGGCGGGACTATACGGCCCAGAACACTCTGAACCACACCCGCGATCTGCCCGCCGTTTATTGGGGTGGGGACTCCGGCATGGCGTGCATGCGCGCCGCCGTCGGGCAAACCCGCGATCTGGCCTATGCGCACCACATTCAGCGCCTGATGGTGACCGGCAATTTCGCCCTCTTGGCGGGGATTGATCCCGCGCAGGTGCATGAATGGTATCTGTCGGTCTATATCGACGCGTTTGAGTGGGTCGAGGCCCCCAACACCATCGGGATGAGCCAATTCGCCGACGGCGGCATCGTTGCCTCAAAACCCTATGTCAGTAGCGGCTCCTACATCGACCGGATGTCGGATTATTGCGGCGATTGCGCGTATAAAGTGGGCGATAAAACCGGCAAAGAGGCCTGTCCGTTCAACGTCCTCTACTGGCATTTCCTGAATCGTCACCGCGACCGGTTTCAGGGCAATGGCCGCATGGGCATGATGTATCGCACATGGGACAAGATGGACGCGGGTAAACGCGATGCGATTATTTCCGACGCAGAGACGGTGCTGGAGCGCCTTGATCGCGGCGATCCCGTCTGAGTTTGATTGACCGGCTCAACCCACGCGCGCTAGACCGGAGGTGGCGTATATTTTTGGGATGAGTTCATGGATAAGTCATTAGATCCAATCGTTTTGCATTTGTGTGAGACCCTGCTGACCACGTTCAGCGTCACCGCCGCCTTACAGGTGTGGTGCGAAATTCGCGGGCTGGGAGAGGGGGACCTCTATGCCGATATCAAACCGGAATCGGGCGGCACCGAATTGCCGCAGCTGGGGCGCGATCTGCTCAAGCCCGCCGAGGGGGAGGTGGTGCGCCACCGCGCAATCACGTTGAAGCGGGGCGATGTGCCACTGCTCGACGCGGACAACTGGTACACGCCGGAACGCCTGCCGCTGCGGGCGCGGGTTCTGCTGGAAACCACGGACACGCCGTTTGGCGTGGCGTTGGCCGGCACGTTGCAAAACCGCGAGACGTTTAGCGCATCTCTGCCGCCCCATATCATGGAGCGGTTCAACGGGCGGACCAAGGTGCGCCAGACCCTGATGCAGGGCGATGCGAACGTGCCGGTTCTGACCGTGCGCGGGGTGGTTACGGTCGATACCGTGCCCGTGTCCTTTGTTGAGGAACGTATTCGCCCTGAACTGGTGGCGCTGTCCGCGGCCCAGCAGGGGTGATTATTCGGCCGGGGCGGCCTCGGTCGCCTCAGCCTCGGTCGTCTCGGGTTCCGTCGTTTCGGGCGAAACCGGATCGGTGCTGGGCGCATCACCATCGCGCGTGGTCAGCAGGTTGTTGGACCACACGCCGCTTTCGACCTCACCACCTGCGTACCGGATTGTGCCCTGACCCTGACGCATGCCGTTTTCAAACGTGCCCTCATAGACGTCGCCATTGGGATAGGTCGCGGTGCCTTGGCCGTGGAACTGCATGTTCTGCCATTCCCCGTCATAGATAAACCCGTCCGCGCCGCGATAGGTCGCGGTGCCCGACACGGTGCCATTGGCAAAGGTCCCCTCAAGGACCGAGCCATCGGCAAAGGTATAAACCGCCTGACCGTGGCGTTTGCCCATCTGCCAGCCGCCCGCATACACATCGCCATTGGCAAGGGTCGAGGTCCCCTGACCGTCAAACAGGGCGTTCTGGAACTCGCCCTCATAGACCATGCCATCGGCAAAGGTTGCGGTGCCGCGGCCCTCAATCACGCCGCCGCGCCATTCGCCCTCATAGGTCGAGCCGTCGGTATAGGTGATCGCGCCTGTGCCATCGGGCAGGTTGTCGCGGAACGTGCCGGTAAAGACCGTGCCATCGGGGTAGGTGACTGTGCCCTGGCCCTCAATCCGACCGTCCAGCCATCCGCCCACATAGGCAAACCCGTCGCTGCCGGTCAGGGTGCCGGTGCCTTGGCGGTGGTCGTTCTGGAACTCGCCCTCATAGATGTCACCATTGGCATAAAGCATCTTGCCCGTGCCGTGGCGTTCGCCGTTGACCAACAGGCCCTCATAGACCTCGCCGGTGGGCTGGGTCAGTTTGCCAAGGCCGTTGATCTGGCCGTTCTTCCACGCGCCGACATAGACAAGACCGTCGGGCGATACCAATGTCCCTTGACCCGAGCGCAGACCGCCCTGCAGCCCGCCCTCATAGGTCGAGCCATCAGCATAGGTGACCTTGCCCTTGCCCTCTTTGACGCCGCCGACCCACATGCCGTCGTAGATATAGCCATTGGGACTGGTCAAAATGCCTTGGCCGTGGTGGCGGGCATTCAGGAACTCACCCTCATAGCGCGAACCGTTGGCATAGACCGCGACGCCGGTGCCGGTGATCGCGCCATCGACCCATTCTCCCTCATAGGTGCCACCCGAGGCGAAGGAGATCTTGCCGAACCCGTGGGGTTTGCTTTTCTCGAAGTTCCCCTCATAGACCGCGCCGTTCAGGAACCGCGCGACGCCCGTGCCACGGATTTCGCCGTCTTCCCATTGGCCGGAATATTCGAACCCGTTGGGCAGGCGGTAGGTCCCGCGCCCGTCCGGCTTGCCGTCAACAAAGGTACCCTCGTAAATCCCGCCATCGTCGAACTGTTTCGTTTCGACGGGGCCGTTGTCCTGGGCAGTGGCGAAAGCGGGATAAAGACAGGCCACGGATAGAAAAAGTGCCGTACGGATGTTCATCTTGCCCGCCATCTGATCGAGAGCCCTCTTGCGCGTGGTCATTCCTTGACCTTCATTATGCGCGCCAAGCTAATGGACCAGACGGGGCCTTACAACGGTTTTCACAATCAATCGGCTGGCACTTGCCGGTGGTTTTGATAAACCGGCCCTGTAATCTATGAGGACGCCATGGCCGATCAATTCCGTTTGACCCTTGCCCAGCTGAACCCGACCGTCGGTGATTTCCACGGCAACGCCGCCCAAGCGCGCGAGGCATGGCAGGCGGCCAAGGACGCGGGCGCCGATATGCTGGCCCTGCCGGAGATGTTCCTGACCGGCTATCAGGTGCAGGATATGGTCATGAAACCGGCCTTTACCTCCGATGCGATGGCTGTGATTGAACAACTGGCGCGCGATTGTGCAGATGGTCCCACTATCGGGATCGGCGGCCCCTTTGCGGCGCATGGGCATCTTTATAACGCCTATTACATTCTGCGCGGCGGTGAGATCGTCACGCGCGTGTTCAAACACCGTTTGCCCAATGAAACCGTGTTTGACGAAAAACGCGTCTATGATTCCGGCCCGATCAATGGTCCGTATTCGGTTGGCCCCGTGCGCATCGGCACCCCTATTTGTGAGGACGCTTGGGGCGAAGAGGTGTGTGAGGCATTGGCCGAGACCGGTGCGGAAATCCTGTTGGTGCCCAATGGGTCGCCCTATCACCGCAACAAGCATGACGAACGCCTGTCGATCATGGTGTCCCGCGTGGTCGAGACCGAATTGCCGTTGGTCTATCTGAATATGTTGGGCGGACAGGACGACCAGATGTTTGATGGCGCGTCCTTTGTCCTGAACCCCGGTGGCAAGCTGGCCGTGCAGATGCCCGCGATGGACACGGGTCTGTGCCATGTCGATTTTGTGCGCACGGACGACGGTTGGCGCGCGGTTGAGGGCGACAAGGCGCACCTGCCGGATGAGTGGGAGCAGGACTATCGCGTGATGGTCGAAACCCTGCGCGATTACCTGCGCAAGAGCGGGTTCAAAAAGGTCCTGTTGGGCCTGTCGGGCGGGATCGATTCCGCGATTGTGGCGACGATTGCGGCGGATGCGATCGGGGCGGACAATGTGCGCTGTGTGATGCTGCCGTCCGAATACACGTCACAAGGGTCGCTGGACGATGCCGAGGCCGTGGCAAAGGCGCTGGGCTGTCATTACGATTATGTCCCGATTGCACAGGGACGCGCGGCGATCACCGAAACCCTTGCCCCGTTGTTTGCGGGGTTGCAGCCCGATTTGACCGAGGAAAACATCCAATCCCGCCTGCGCGGTTTGCTGTTGATGGCGATGTCGAACAAGTTTGGCGAGATGCTGTTGACCACGGGCAATAAATCCGAGGTCGCGGTGGGCTATGCCACGATCTATGGCGATATGGCGGGCGGCTATAACCCGATCAAGGACCTCTATAAAACACGGGTGTTCGAGATGTGCCGCTGGCGCAATGACAATCACCGCGACTGGATGATGGGTCCGGTGGGCGAGGTCATCCCGACCAGCATCATCGACAAACCGCCCAGTGCCGAGCTGCGTGAGGATCAAAAGGACGAGGACAGCCTGCCGCCCTATGACGTGCTGGACGCGATCCTGACCATGCTGATCGACGAGGAAAAGTCAGTCGCCGAGATCGTCGCCGCCGGATATGACCGCGAGACCATCAAGCGGGTCGAGCATCTGGTTTATATCAGCGAATACAAGCGGTTCCAGTCCGCACCGGGTGCGCGTCTGACACCGCGGGCGTTCTGGCTGGACCGGCGCTATCCGATCGTGAACCGTTGGCGCGACACTAGCTAAAGGGCGCTGACCTGACAGGCGGCGCGCAGGGCCATGGCCTGATCGCCGTCACACAGGTCGGTTGCGTCGGTCATGACGGCCGCGCTGGCTGCGGCGGCGCCGTGGGTCATGGCGGTCGAGATGTCCAACCCGCGCGCAAGGGCCAATGTGAACCCCGCGACGAAACTGTCTCCGGCGCCGGTTTTGCTGCGGACGGGGACGTCTGCGGCGGTGACGAACAGGCGCTGCTCCCCGTCCACCAGAACCGAGCCTTCGGCCCCGCGCGCGATGATAACCGCCTGACCCGCGCCGCATTCGATCAGTTCGGCGGCGAAATCCGCGCTGTGTTCGCGGGTCGGCAGGTCGCGTTTGGCCAACGTTTCGGCCTCATGCGCGTCCATACGCAGGATGCTGGCGGGGGCGGTGGCGTTTTGCGCCTGATGGGTCAGGGCAAGGCCCGAGGTGTCCATCACGACCTTGCATCCCTTGTCCAACAATTCGGGGCAGAGGTCGCTGTAGAATGACACGGGCAATCCGCGTGGCAGGCTACCGCTGAACACGACCATCCCGCCGGTACGGGCGTGGGACAGGATGGCGCCTCGGACGCGCTCACAATCCGACGTGCCCCAGACGGGGCCGGGCATGATGAACCGGTACTGGCCCGTGGTGGTCTGGTCGATTATCGACAGGCTGACGCGGGTTTCGCCGGGGCTGGCAAAGGGAACGACGTTCACGCCCTCGGCCAGCAGCAGGTTCAGAACCTTGGTGCCCGACGGTCCCGCCGCCGCCACAAAGGCCCGCGCATTGCCGCCCAGTGTACGCACTGCCCGCGCCACATTGATCCCGCCGCCGCCTGCGTCCTCATCAGGATGGGCACAGCGCAGTTTCGGCCCCGCCTCGACATGGCCGGTCTGGCTGGACAGGTCCAGCGCGGGGTTCAACGTGATCGTCAGGATGTCTTTCATGGGCGGCCTTTCGTTTGCGTCATCCTGTCTATTCAGGCGCGTCTGTCAAACCCCCAAAAAAGTATGACCGGGGAAATTCCCCGGCCATTTTATGCATCGTATGTCGGCGGTGTCGCCTTACAGGACCAACTGGTAGCTGGCCGGAACATAGCGATACGCGCTGTCCTTGGCCTCGATATAGCCCATGCCGGGGAAGGGCATGTGATAGCCGATGAACGGCATTTTCTCGGCGGCCAGCATGTCCAGGATTTTGCGGCGGGTTTTCGCAGCAGCGGCCTTATCCATGTCAAAGCGCACTTCCCAATCGGGATGCTGGACCGACCAGATATAGTGGTTGGCGAAATCGGCCCCGATCAACAGGCTCTTGCCGCCGCTTTCCACGACATAGCCCATGTGACCGGGGGTGTGGCCGGATGCGCCCATCGCGTGGATGCCCGCGACCGGCGCGTCGCCGTCCTCAAGGAACGCGAACTTTTCGGCCAGCGGGGCGACCTTGGCTTTGAACCCGTCATTGTCGGCGTGCGACCAGTGGTCAAATTCCGCGCGACCCGTCAGGTAGGACGCATTGGCAAAGGTTGCGTGGCCCGCGTCATCGGTCAGGCCGCCGATGTGATCGCCATGCATGTGGGTGATGACAACGGTGTCGATCTGATCGGCCTCATAGCCTGCGGCGTTGACCGCGGCCACGGTGCCCTCGGCGGACAGGCCGGTGTCAAACAGGATCAGGGACGAACCGGTGTTGATCAGCGTGGGTGTGAAAAAGAACTGCGCCACATCGGTGGGGATAAAGGCATCTGCCGAGACCTTGGCGAATTCTTCGTCATCGACGTTCAGGCCGAAAATGCCGTGGGGTTCAGGCACGGGGCGGCTGCCGGCCAACAGCGTGGTGACCTCATACTCGCCCAGCATCACGCGGTTGAATTTGGGGGTCGCGACGCCCTGTTGCGGGGCGGCGGCGCGTGCCGGCGTGGATGCGGCGATGCTGGCCGCGATGGGGGCCGCAGCACCGGCCAAAAGGGCCTGACGACGGGTCAAGGAAATGGACATAACAAAGCTCCGGTTAAGTGGTTATGCAGGGGACACTAGGTCGGATTCGCACAAATTCCATTTCACAGCTTAGCGAGTGATGTGTCATCGGCGGGCAGATGCCGGTTAATCGCCGGAGGATTGGGCCCATTCGCGCCCGTTTCTATGGACAAATCGCGCGGTCTATGAAACAGCACGACGCCAAGAAAGAGAGGCCTTGCCATGACCACCGTTACCCGTTTTGCCCCGTCTCCGACCGGTTACCTGCACGTCGGGAACCTGCGCACGGCATTGTTCAACTACCTGATCACCCGCAAGGCGGGGGGCACGTTTATCCTGCGTCTGGACGACACCGATCCGGAACGGTCGAAACAGGAATATGTCGACGGGATCAAGCAGGATCTGGAATGGCTGGGCATCGAATGGGACCGCGTAGAGCGTCAGTCCGAACGCCTTGAACGCTATGAGGACGCCGCGCAAAAGCTGCGTGAGATCGGTCGTTTCTATGAGTGTTTCGAGGCGCCGACCGAACTGGACCTCAAGCGCAAAAAACAGCTGAACATGGGCAAGCCGCCGGTCTATGACCGCGCCGCGCTGGACCTGTCGGAGGCCGAAAAAGACGCCCTGCGCGCCGAGCGCGGTCAGGGCCACTGGCGCTTCAAGCTGGACCACGAACGCATCGAATGGACCGACGGTATCCTTGGCGATATCTCGATCGACGCGGCAAGCGTGTCTGACCCCGTTCTGATCCGTGGTGACGGGCAGTTCCTGTACACGCTGGCCTCGGTTGTCGATGACACCGAGATGGGTGTGACCAATGTTGTGCGCGGTTCGGACCACGTGACGAACACAGCGACCCAGATCCAGATCATCCGCGCGCTGGGCGGGGATGTGCCGTCGTTCGCACACCATTCGCTGTTGACCGGCCCACAGGGTGAGGCCCTGTCGAAACGTCTGGGCACGCTGGCCCTGCGCGATCTGCGCGAACGTGGGGTCGAACCCTTTGCGCTGCTGTCGCTGATGGCGCGTCTGGGGTCCAGCCAGCCGGTTGAGCTCTGCACCTCCATGGACGAACTGGTTGATGGGTTCGACATCTCGAACTTTGGCGCGGCGCCGACGAAATTCGACGAACAGGACCTGTTCCCGCTGACCGCGCGGTATCTGCATGGTCTGCCTCTGGAGGCTGTGGCGGATGATGTGGCCGCGCTGGGCGTGCCTGCGGACAAGGCAGAAAAGTTCTGGTCGGTTGTGCGCGAGAACATCACGGTCAAGGGCGACATGGCCGGCTGGTGGGACCTGTTCCAGAACGGCGCGACCGCCGTTGTCGACGACGAGGACGCCGAGTTCATCGCGACCGCCCTGTCGATGCTGCCCGAACCGCCCTATGGCGACAACACATGGGCCACATGGACCGCAGAGGTCAAAGAGGCGACCGGCCGCAAGGGCAAGGGCCTGTTCATGCCCCTGCGCAAGGCCGTCACCGGTCAGGCGCGCGGCCCCGAAATGGCCGATGTTATGGCACTGTTGCAAACCAAGCCGACGGTCTGACCTCGGCCCCGATGCGGTCTAGGGCCGCGTCGACCAGATCCCTCTCCGCGCTGCCAAGCTGTTGGTGGCGCGGATAGAACGGGGCGGATCGGTCATCCATGATCGGAATGTCCCAACCGGTGGTGGTTTCGAAAAACGCCGCCACGCCATCCGCGCCGAATTCGGCCAGATAGCCCTGCACCACCACATCCAGATAGCTCAGCAATATGGGATGCGCCCCGTCGGTCATGTTCCGGGGCGAGACCTGATAGATTTCGACGCGCGCCGTATCCGGTCCGGGATGGGTCAGGCCGTCCGAAATATGGCTGCGGTGATAGGCCATTTCCCGTTCGTCGAGCGCGTCCCAATCCGCCCCCGGAACGGCGGCGATCAGCCCGTCAATCGCCACGTCGGGCGCGCGTTCCACAGACAAAAACGCCAGATTGCGCAGGTGCGTTTGCCGCCAGACCCGCCGCCACCCGCGCAAATGCGCGCGGTGCACATCGGAATATGCATGGGTTTTACGGTTCACCAGCGACCCATAGCCAAAGAAATAAGCATCAGACATGGGTCCCATATTTGCGATCCTTTTGCTGCGCGCAAGGCCTTGCCCAAATGCGACGCTTGAGCTAATTAAATCGACATCCGCACGGGAGAATCTGGTTTAGCCAGTGCCGAAGGAGCAACCGCCCCGGTAAACTCTCAGGCAAAATGGACCGCTGCGGATCATAAACTCTGGAGAGAGGGGTCACCGCCCCCGCCGAAGGGATAACGATCTCAGGCACACGGACAGAGGGGGCATCGATTCTGCGGCCATGGGGGTCGTATGCGCGATGCCGGGCGTTCCGGCGATACGGGGTTGTACATGGCCGAATTACGCCGGACGGAATTGTTTGATTTACACGTGGAACTGGGCGCGAAAATGGTGCCCTTTGCTGGCTATGAGATGCCGGTGCAATATCCCGCCGGGGTGATGAAAGAGCATCTGCATTGCCGCGCGGCGGCGGGCCTGTTCGACGTCAGCCACATGGGGCAGGTGATCCTGCGCGCCAAGGACGGGACCTATGAAACGGCGGCCCGCGCGCTTGAGCGGTTGATGCCCGTCAGTGTTCTGGCGCTGGCCGAGGGTCGGCAGCGCTATGGTCTGTTCACGAACGACACGGGCGGCATTCTCGACGATCTGATGTTTGCGAACCGTGGCGATCACCTGTTTCTGGTGGTGAACGCCGCCTGCAAAGAGGCCGATATCGCCCATCTGCGCGCGCATTTGTCTGACACCTGTGACATCACCGAACTCACCGACCGCGCGCTGATCGCGCTGCAGGGCCCGTCGGCCGAGGCGGCACTGGCACCCATCGCGGCGGGTGTCGCGGATATGCGGTTCATGGATGTGCTAACGGCCCCGACCGCGTTTGGGGAACTGTGGATTTCCCGCTCGGGCTATACCGGTGAGGACGGGTTCGAAATCTCGGTCCCTGCGGATCAGGCGGTGGCGTTCACCCGCGCCCTGTTGGAGCACGGTGATGTCGAGCCGGTCGGCCTTGGTGCGCGCGACAGCCTGCGTCTGGAGGCGGGCCTGTGCCTTTACGGAAATGACATCGACACGACCACCACGCCGGTTGAGGGCGACCTGACATGGGCGATCCAAAAGGTCCGCCGCACGGGCGGGGACCGCGCCGGTGGCTTTCCCGGGGCCGATGTGATCCTGCCCCAACTGGACAATGGTGCGCCGCGCAAACGCGTGGGCCTTTTGCCCGAGGGCCGTGCGCCGATGCGCGCAGGCACCCAGATTTTCGCCAATGACACCGACGCCGATCCGATTGGCACGGTCACCTCGGGCGCGTTTGGCCCGTCGATCGAACGGCCCATGTCCATGGGCTATGTCACCACCGAACACGCCGCCATCGGCACCACAGTTTACGGCGAGGTCCGTGGCAAGCGTCTGCCTGCTACCGTGGCCGACCTGCCGTTCCGCCCCTCAACCTACAAGCGCTAAGGAACACCCCCATGAAATACACCGAAGAACACGAATGGCTGCGCGTCGAAGGCGATCTGGTCGTTGTCGGCATCACGGAACACGCGGCGGAACAGCTGGGCGATGTTGTGTTTGTCGAACTGCCCGAGGTCGACACCGAGGTCGCCAAGGATGATGAGGTCGTCGTTATCGAGAGCGTCAAGGCCGCCTCGGACATCCTTGCGCCGCTGGACGGCGAAATCGTCGAAGTGAACGAAACCCTGCCCGATAACCCCGGTCGCGTGAACGAGGATCCGCTGGGCGAGGCGTGGTTCTTCAAGATGAAGATCGCGGACATGTCCGAACTGGATTCGTACATGGACGAGGCAGCTTACAAAGACTTTATCGGCTGATCTGCAGGAGCGCTGACGATGCCATTCACCCCCACCGATTATGATCCCTATGACTTTGCCAACCGGCGCCACATCGGCCCCTCGCCCGAGGAAATGGCCGAGATGTTTCAGGTCGTGGGGGTGGAGACCCTTGATCAACTGATTGATCAGACCGTTCCCGCCAGCATCCGTCAGGCCGAGCCGCTGGACTTTGGTGCGCCGAAATCCGAGCGTGAACTGCTCTGGCACATGCGGCAGGTCGCCAAAAAGAACAAGGTGTTCACGACGATGATCGGGCAGGGGTTCTATGGTACCGTCACGCCCCCCGCGATCCAACGCAACATCCTTGAAAACCCCGCGTGGTACACGGCCTATACCCCGTATCAGCCCGAGATCAGTCAGGGGCGTCTTGAGGCGCTGTTGAACTTTCAGACGATGATCTGTGACCTGACGGGTCTCGAGGTCGCGAACGCGTCCCTGCTGGATGAGGCGACAGCGGCGGCTGAGGCGATGGTCATGGCGCAACGCGTGGCCAAGTCGAAATCGACGCGGTTCTTTGTCGATGAAAACTGCCACCCGCAAAACATCGCGGTGATGAAAACCCGCGCCGCGCCTCTGGGGATCGAGATTGTTGTCGGTTCGCCTGATGATCTGAACGCCGAAGACGTGTTCGGCGCGATTTTCCAATATCCGGGCACCTATGGGCATATCCGCGATTTCACCGCTGAAATGGACGCCCTGCACGCGGCCAAAGGGGTCGGGATCGTAATTGCCGATCCGATGGCCCTGTTGATGCTGAAAGAACCGGGCGCGATGGGGGCCGATATTGCGGTCGGGAACACGCAACGGTTCGGTGTGCCGATGGGCTATGGCGGCCCGCACGCCGCCTATATGGCGTGTCGCGATGCGTTCAAACGCTCTATGCCCGGTCGGATTGTCGGGGTCAGTGTCGATAGCCGCGGGAACAAGGCCTATCGTCTGGCCCTGCAAACGCGCGAACAACATATCCGCCGCGAAAAGGCGACATCGAACGTCTGTACCGCGCAGGCGCTGTTGGCCGTGATGGCGGGGTTCTATGCGGTGTTCCACGGGCCCAAGGGCCTCAAGGCGATCGCGCAGCGTATCCACCGCAAGACCGTACGCATGGTTAAGGTGCTGGAAGACGCTGGGTTCGCGGTCGAGCCCCAATCGTTCTTTGACACAGTCACCGTTGAAGTCGGCGCGATGCAGGGCGTGATCTATGACGCGGCACAGGCGCGGCGTATCAACCTGCGCAAAGTCGGCAAAACGAAACTGGGCATTGCGTTGGATGAAACCACCCGCGCGGCCAGCATTCAGGACCTGTGGGCGGCGTTCGGCATTGAGGGCGATTATTTCGCGGTCGAGGCCACCTATCGCATCCCCGATCCGTTGCTGCGCGAGAGCGATTATCTGACCCATCCGGTGTTCGACATGAACCGCGCCGAGACCGAGATGATGCGCTTTATGCGCCGCTTGGCCGACCGTGATCTGGCGCTCGATCGTGCGATGATCCCTCTGGGCAGTTGCACGATGAAGTTGAACGCGGCGGTTGAGATGATGCCGATCAGCTGGCTGGAGTTTTCCAACATCCACCCTTATGCGCCCAAGGATCAGGCCAAAGGGTACAAGGCCATGGTGCAGGACCTGTCGGAAAAGCTGTGCACGATCACCGGCTATGACGCCATGTCGATGCAGCCCAATTCCGGCGCGCAGGGCGAATATGCGGGTCTGATGACCATCGCCGCCTATCACCGCGCCATGGGGCAGGGGCATCGCAACATCTGCCTGATCCCCGTGTCGGCGCACGGCACCAATCCCGCCACCGCGCAGATGTGCGGGATGAAGGTTGTCGTCGTGAAATCCGCCGAGAACGGCGACATCGATCTGGACGATTTCCGCGCCAAGGCAGCGGCGGCGGGCGAGAACCTTGCCGCCTGTATGATCACGTACCCGTCCACCCATGGTGTGTTTGAGGAAACCGTGCGTGAGGTCTGTGACATCACCCATGAATTTGGCGGTCAGGTCTATCTGGATGGCGCGAACCTGAACGCGCTGGTCGGTCTGGCGAAACCCGGTGAAATCGGCAGCGACGTCAGCCACCTGAACCTGCACAAGACCTTTGCCATTCCCCATGGCGGCGGCGGTCCCGGCATGGGGCCGATCGGGGTCAAGGCGCATCTGGAACCGTATTTGCCGGGCAATCCGCTGCACGACGACACGGGCGCGGTGACGGCGGCGCAATATGGTTCGGCCTCGATCCTGTTGATCAGTTGGGCCTATTGTCTGTTGATGTCGGGCGACGGCATGACACAGGCGACCAAGGCCGCGATCCTTAACGCCAACTATATCGCGAAACGGCTGGAAGGGGCCTATGACGTCCTGTTCAAGGGCAAATCGGGCCGCGTGGCGCATGAATGTATCATCGACACCCGCCCCTTTGCCGACACGGCGGGCGTCACGGTCGATGACATCGCCAAGCGTCTGATCGACAACGGGTTCCATGCCCCGACGATGAGTTGGCCCGTGGCGGGCACCCTGATGGTCGAACCGACCGAGAGTGAGACCAAGGCGGAACTGGACCGGTTCTGTGATGCAATGCTGTCGATCCGCGCCGAAATTGCCGAGATCGAGGCGGGGCGCATGGACGCGGAGAACAACCCGCTCAAGAACGCGCCGCATACGGTCAACGATCTGGTCGCGGACTGGGACCGCCCCTATAGTCGCGAGCAGGGCTGCTTCCCCGCTGGCTCGTTCCGTGTCGACAAATACTGGCCCCCCGTTGGCCGCGTCGACAATGCCTATGGCGACCGCAATCTGGTGTGCATCTGCCCGCCGGTTGAGGATTACGCCGAAGCCGCGGAATAACGCACAGGCGATTGATCGGCTCTGACTTGCGCATTGGCGGGGCAGGGCCGATATATCCCATGACACTGAGAAACGGAGCAGACCCATGGGAAATGCGATCAAACTGGCCTGTCTGGAATGCGGCACCGCGAACCGTTTCCCCGAGGACGCCGCGACCCGTGGCCCCAAATGCGGAACCTGTGGCGCGAAATTGCTAGACGGCAAGGTGCGCGCGATCACCATGGCCGAGTTGCAAAAGGCGATCCGCACCGATGACCTGCCGCTGGTCGTGGATTTCTGGGCGCCGTGGTGTGGGCCGTGCCGCGCGATGGCCCCCCAGTTCGAGATGGCCGCGAAAAAGCTGGCCGGTCAGGTGCGCTTTGCCAAGTTGAACACCGAAGACCACCCCAAAGCGACCCAGCGGTTCCGCATCCAAGGCATCCCCGCCCTGATCCGGTTCAAAGGCGGCAAAGAGGCCGCGCGACTGGCCGGTGCGCGCCCCGCCGGTGATATCGTCAAATTCGCCGGTGCCAAGGCCCGCGCGTGAGCCCCCAACAAAAAGACCCGCCAACGCGGTTGCGCGGGCGGGTCCGGTTTTGAAATTGCCGCGGCTTAGCGGGTGAATTTCTTGTATTTGACGCGCTTGGGTTCCAACGCATCGGGGCCCAGACGACGTTTCTTGTCCTCTTCATAGGCCTCGAAGTTGCCTTCGAACCATTCGACATGCGCGTCGCCCTCGAACGCCAGAATGTGTGTACACAGACGGTCGAGGAAGAAACGGTCGTGCGAGATGATCACGGCGCAGCCCGCGAAATCCTCAAGCGCGGCTTCGAGCGCCTGCAGGGTTTCAACGTCCAAGTCGTTGGTCGGTTCGTCGAGCAGCAGCACGTTGCCACCGGCCTTGAGCAGTTTCGCCATGTGGACGCGGTTACGCTCACCACCCGACAACATGCCGACCTTTTTCTGCTGATCGCCGCCCTTAAAGTTAAAGGACGAACAGTAGGCGCGGCTGTTGACGGTCGCATCGCCCAGTTCGATCAATTCGGCCCCGCCGGAAATCTCTTCCCAAACGGTGTTGTTGCCGTCCAGCGCATCGCGCGACTGATCCACATAGGACAGATCGACGGTGTCACCCATGGTAACGGTGCCCGCATCAGGTGCCTCTTGGCCGGTCAGCATACGGAACAGGGTCGATTTACCGGCGCCGTTCGGACCGATGACGCCCACGATGCCACCCGGCGGCAGCGAGAACGACAGGTCCTCAATCAGCAGACGATCGCCATAGGCCTTGGAGATGTTTTCGATCTCGATCACCTTGCCACCAAGGCGCGGGCCGTTGGGGATGATGATCTGGGCGCGCGACAGCTTTTCGCGCTCGGACTGGCCAGCCATTTCCTCATACGCGGCGATACGGGCCTTGGATTTCGCCTGACGGGCCTTGGCGCCGGCGCGGATCCATTCCAGTTCGCGTTCGAGGGTTTTCTGTTTCGCGTTGTCCTCGCGGGCCTCTTGTTCCAGGCGTTTGGCTTTTTGTTCCAGCCAGCTGGAATAGTTGCCCTCGTAGGGGATGCCGCGCCCACGGTCGAGTTCGAGGATCCAGCCGGTGATGTCATCAAGGAAATACCGGTCGTGGGTCACACACAGGATCGTACCCTTGTAGTCGATCAGGTGCTTTTGCAGCCACGCGATGGTTTCCGCGTCCAAGTGGTTGGTCGGTTCGTCGAGCAACAGCATATCGGGCGCTTCGAGCAGCAGTTTGCACAGCGCGACGCGGCGGCGTTCACCACCCGACAGGGTTTCCACAGGGGCCTCATCGGGGGGACAGCGCAGAGCCTCCATCGCGACGTCGATCTGGCTGTCGAGATCCCACAGGTTTTCGCTGTCGATTTCGTCCTGCAGCGTGGCCATCTCTTCGGCGGTCTCGTCGCTGTAGTTCATGGCCAGTTCGTTGAACCGGTCGATCTTGGCCTTTTTCTCGGCCACGCCCAGCATGACGTTTTCACGCACGGTCAGGCTTTCGTCCAGTTGCGGCTCCTGCGGGAGATAGCCGACTTTGGCGCCCTTGGCCGCCCAGGCCTCACCCGAAAAGTCCTTATCAATGCCTGCCATGATCCGCAGCAGGGTCGATTTACCCGCGCCGTTGACACCGACGACACCGATTTTCACGCCCGGCAGGAACGACAGGCGGATATTTTCAAAACATTTTTTGCCACCGGGGTATGTCTTGGACACACCATCCATGTGGTACACATATTGGTAAGATGCCATTTGTGCCGCCTTTGTTCAGGATTCCGTTTGCACTCATCTAGTCAAGAGCACAGAAAAGGGCAATCGCTGTGGCGGTTTTGATGATGTTTCATTGATCGGGGACCGATTTGATCATTGACGGGGGACGTGCGGGCGCGCCTGTGGCGCGACGGGGGATGACCATTGGTCTGCTCGGGGGGTCGTTTGATCCCGCGCATGAGGGGCATGTGCACATCACCAAAGAGGCGCTCAAGCGGTTCAAGCTGGACCGCGTGTGGTGGCTGGTCAGTCCGGGCAATCCGCTGAAATCCGAGGGGCCCGCGCCGATTGATCGCCGGATCGCCGCCGCGCGTGCCGTGATGGATCATCCGCGCGTCACCATCACCGATATCGAGACACGCCTTGGCACGCGTTACACCGCCGAGACCCTGAGCGCGCTGCGCCGTGCCTATCCGGGGGTGAATTTCATCTGGCTGATGGGGGCCGATAACCTGCGCCAGTTTCACAAATGGGACAATTGGCACGCGATCATGGGCACGGTGCCTGTTGGGGTCCTTGCCCGACCGGGGAGCCGCACCGACGCCCGCGTATCCAAGGCCGCGTCGATCTATGCCAAACATCGCCTGCCGGGGCGGTATGCGCGTGATCTGTCGCGCCATGGGGCGCCGGTCTGGTGCTTTGCCAATATGCCGATGAACGACGCGTCATCGACCGAAATCCGCAGCCGCGGGCAGTGGGTGCGCTAAGACGCATTTGTGTTCGAGTTTTGCCGGTGCGGGGCTTGCCCCGTGGCGCGGCATTTGGTTCAGTGAACCCCTAAGTGCATGGGGGTGAACATGGTTTCGCGTAGATGGGTTTTGGGCGGTTTGCTGGCCAGTGGGGCAGGGATCGCCAATGCGGCACCGTTTGACCGCGCCCTGATCCCGCCGCCGCGTCCGAACGGATTTGCGAAACGCGCGGCCCCTGATGCGGGGGATCTGATCAATGCGGCCAACCTCAGTGGCGACACGGCCTTTGTGGTGGCCGATGCGCGCACGGGCGCGGTGCTTGAGGCCGTGAATGGCACGCAAAAGATGCCCCCCGCCAGCACAGCCAAGGCGATCACCACGGCCTATGCGTTGAATTACCTTGGTCCCGAATACGTCTTTCGCACGCAGTTGGTTGCGACGGGTCCTGTGGTCAATGGGCGCGTGCAGGGCGATCTGATTTTGGTGGGCGGGGGTGATCCGATCCTTGATACCGACCAGTTGGGCCAGATGGCCGCGCAATTGCGCGCGCGCGGCGTGCGCGGTGTCGACGGAGCGTTTCGCTATTTCGCTGGGGCCTTGCCGCAAATCCACGATATCGATCCGGATCAGCCCGATCACGTAGGCTATAACCCGTCGATTTCGGGTCTGAACCTGAATTTCAACCGCGTTCATTTCGAATGGAAACGCGCCAGTCAGGGCTACACCGTCACTATGGATGCGCGTGCGCGCAATTATGCCCCGCGGGTCAACACGGCGCGAATGCGCGTCGTGAACCGCCAGGCGCCGGTCTACACCTACACGCAGGCCAATGGCGGTGTGGATGATTGGACCGTGGCCTCGGCCGCGCTGGGCAATGGGGGCGCACGGTGGTTGCCGGTGCGCCATCCCGGTGGCTATGCCGCCGAGGTGTTTCAGGCCGTCGCGGCGGCGCAGGGGATTGCCCTGCCGTCCCCGCGTGAAACCCGCAACCGTCCCGCCGGTACGGTCGTTGCCGAAAACATCAGCCCCAGTTTGACCACGATCCTGCGCGCGATGATGAAGTATTCCACCAACCTGACCGCCGAGGTCGTGGGCCTGACCGCCACGGGGCGGCGCAGCGGGTCGATTGGGGGCCTGTCCGCGTCAGGGGGGCAGATGACCGATTGGCTGGGCGATCGGTTGGGGCAGAGCAATGCGCGGTTTGTGGATCATTCCGGTCTGGGCGAGGACAGCCGTATCAGCCCGCAGGATATGACGCGGGTATTGTCAGGCTACGGTGCCAATAGCGTTCTGGCCGGTCTGATGAAGGACGTGTATCTGAAAACCGCCGACGGCAAGCCCGACAAAACCAACCCCGTGAAAATCCGCGCCAAAACGGGGACGTTGAATTTCGTGTCGGGCCTGACGGGCTATGTCAAAACCCGCAGCGGTCGCGATCTGGTCTTTGCGACGTTCATGGCAGATCAGAGGGCCCGCGCGGCCATCACGGAAGAAACCCGCGAACGCCCCCAAGGGGGACGCACATGGACGCGCAAGGCGCGCAACCTTCAGCTTGACCTGATCAACCGCTGGGCAACGGTTTATAACAGCTGACCCATTACAGAGTCAGGTGCCGTGCCCGCGCGCCGCGTTCGATGGCCGCGCCATGCAGGCGGTCGATGTTCAGCTCATACCGGATTTCTTCGAGCAGACGCAGTTCCGTCTCAAGCAGCGTCCCATCAGCGGCGGCCACATCACAGGCCATCGCATAGGCCGTTTCATAGAGACGCTCCGGCAGGGCCTCACGCACCAGACCGAACAGCGCGTCCAGCCCGTCCACCTCTTCCAACAGGTCGAAAACGGTCTGTGCGACGGTGGTGATCCGGTCCTCATCATAATCGGCAAAGACAGGCAGGTGATTCACGATGCGCTGAATCGTGACCAGTTCCGAGGTGCGGATCGTCTCATCCGAGGCGGAAATCGCGATCATAATCGCCACTAGGCTGTCCTGAGCGGTAAGAAGTGGGGTTGGTTGGGACATGTTGGCCTCCTGTCTGACCACAGAATATTGACGTATGGCCGGTGGCACAATAGGTAGCGATGCTTGTCGGGCACGGGGCCCGAAATCAAAACAGAGTTGAAAAAATGTCTGAACTGCGTGAAGCCGCGATGTCGTCGAAAGCCTGGCCTTTTGAAGAGGCGCGCCGCCTGCTCAAACGTTACGAAAAGGCCCCGCCCGAAAAGGGATATGTCCTGTTTGAGACCGGCTATGGTCCGTCGGGTCTGCCCCATATCGGGACCTTTGGCGAGGTCGCCCGCACCACGATGATCCGTCGCGCGTTTGAGGCGATCAGCGACATCCCCACGCGCCTGATCTGTTTCTCGGACGACATGGATGGCATGCGTAAGGTGCCCGAGAACGTCCCGAACCAAGAGATGCTGCACGAGCACCTGCAAAAGCCGCTGACCGCCGTGCCCGATCCGTTTGAACAGTTCGAGAGTTTTGGCGGGCACAACAACGCGATGCTGCGCCGGTTCTTGGACCGGTTCGGGTTCGAATACGAATTCTATTCCGCGACCGAATTCTATGCCTCGGGTCAGTTCGACGAGATCCTGCTGCGCGCGGCGGAGAAATACGATGATCTGATGAAGATCATGCTGAAAAGCCTGCGTGATGAACGCGCGGCGACCTATTCGATCTTTTTGCCTATCCACCCCGAAACCGGTCGTGTTCTGTACGTGCCGATGAAAAACGTGGATGCGGTGAACGGCACCGTCACGTTCGATGATGAGGACGGGCGCGAATGGACCGTTCCGGTTACGGGCGGCAATGTCAAACTGCAATGGAAGCCCGATTTCGGGGCGCGTTGGGCGGCCCTGAGCGTTGATTTCGAGATGTACGGCAAGGACCACTCGACCAACACGCCGATCTATGACGGGATTTGCCGGACCTTGGGCGTGCGCCCGCCCGAGCATTTCACCTACGAGCTATTCCTTGATGAGAACGGCGAAAAGATCTCGAAATCCAAGGGAAATGGTATTTCGATCGACGAGTGGCTGACCTATGCCTCGGCCGAGAGCCTGAGCTATTTCATGTTCCAGAAACCCAAGACGGCAAAACGTCTGTGGTGGGATGTGATCCCCAAGGCGGTTGACGAATACCACCAACAACTGCGTGCCTACCCGACGCAGGACGCCAAGCAACAGCTGGCCAACCCCGTCTGGCACATTCACAATGGCAACCCGCCCGAAAGCAAAATGGTCGTGCCGTTCTCGATGCTGCTGAACCTTGCATCGGTGGCGGGGGCGTCGGACAAGGATGGCCTGTGGGGGTTCATCAAGCGCTATGCGCCTGAGGCCAGCCCCGAAACGCACCCCGATCTGGATGACGCGGCGGGGTTTGCCGTGCGCTATTTCACCGATTTCGTCGCGCCCCAGCGTCAGTTCCGCGCGCCCAGCGATCAGCAACGCGCCGCCATCACCGATCTGCGCGACCGTCTGTCGGCATGGGACGGTGGTCTGGACGCCGAAGAGTTGCAGAGCCTCGTGTTCAGCGTCGGTAAAGACCACGAATTCGAGAACCTGCGCGACTGGTTCAAGGCGCTCTATGAGGTTCTGCTGGGCCAATCGCAGGGTCCGCGGTTTGGTGGCTTTATCGCCCTTTACGGCGTTGAAGAAACCGTCGCCCTGATCGACAAGGCGCTGAACGGCGAATTGACCGCATAAGGTGGAATTTGAAATTGCCTCCGGTCGGGCTAGGTCATGTCCTACCTGACCGGAGGATGCCATGCGAACATTGTTCAACGCGCTGAGTTTGGGAATGGCCACGAGCATCGCCGTGGCGGGTGTGTCCCACGCGCAATCCAGCCCCGAAACCGTTATCCAATCCCAATTGGACGCCTTCAAAATCGACGATTTTGAACAGGCGTTCACCTTTGCCTCGCCCTTTATCCAGCGCATGTTCGGCACGCCCGAACGGTTCGGTGCGATGGTGAAATCGGGCTATCCGATGGTCTGGCGACCGGACACGGTGGCGTTTCTGTCCCGCGAAGAGGTCGGTGCGACGATCAAGCAGCGGGTGATGATCACGGATGCAGGCGGGGCCTTTCATATTCTTGAGTATGAGATGGTCAATCTGCAAGATCTTTGGAAAATCAATGGTGTACGTATCCTGAGCGCGGGTGGCATGGGGGCCTGAGAACGCCCCGTTAACCACCATTTAAGCGCCAAACCGTAAAACCCTATCCCGACGCAGCCACATGGCCTGCGCGTTTCTTCATGACACGACACACAATTGAGCGCCTCGTTGCCCATCCGGCAGGGGGCCGTTTGCACGTGGGCGCGTGCGGAAAGGGGTTTTTATGAACAAAGCAGTGACCGAGGGCTTTGTCCTGACACCGCCAGCCTTTGATCAAGGTCTGGCCAACTGGTCCCGCGGGGATGGCACGTCGGGGACCGCGACCTATGATGGCGATCCGAATGCCGCCTTTGTGGCCGCCGATCAGGATTTTGCGGGCTGTCTGGAAGTTCTGAAAAACGAGGACACCCAGAAAATCCGTGCCTTTGCCGACATGCCGTTTGAACCGGGGTGCTATGTCGAGGTGCGCGCGCGGGTCAAAGCCCTAAGCGGGAACCTCCCGTCGGTGCGCATCGCCGCATGGGCAGGCAACGGGGCGGGCGCGGTCACGGGCATTCCGTTGACGGGGCCGTCGGTCGCATTGGCCGAATACGGCACGGTCTATGAGGTGCGCGCGATCATCGGCTCGGGCAACCGCAGCGGCGTGGACATGGTGTGGGGCACCGCGCCGACGCTGGCCCATGTGGGGATCGACCTGACCGGCACGAACGGCGGTCTGATCCGCATTGACGATATCGAGGTCGAGGACGTTACCTCATACTTCCTACGCGGGATGATGGATTGGGTCGACGTGCGCGACTACGGCGCGATTGGCGATGGTGTGACAGACGACAGCGCGGCGTTTGAGCTGGCCGACAGTGTCGCCAATGGCCGCGATGTTCTGGTGCCGTCGGGCGTGTTCCATCTGGCCGATCACGTGACGTTCGAGAGCAAAGTGCGCTTTGTCGGGACCGTCACCATGCCCGCCGATAAACGTCTGGCGCTGACGCGTAACTTTGACCTGCCGTCCTATATCGACGCCTTCGGGTCCGAGCTTGAGGGGTTCGAGCGCGCCCTTGCCACGTTGTTCAATTTTTCGGATCACGAAAGTCTGGACATGAAGGGGCGCATCGTTGAACTGGACCGTCCCGTCGATGTGCAGGCCGCCGTTGGCAATAAGGACACCTATGCGATCCGTCGTGTGATCCGTAACGGGCAGCTATACGCGAACCCGTCGACCAACTGGGATCCCGATGTGGTGACCTCGCAGGCGACCTATTCGACCAGCAACAAGACCACCCTGACCAATGTCGCCAATATCGCGAATATCCCTGACGGGGCGCTGGTCACCGGTCTGGGCGTCGGGCGTGAGGTCTATGTCACCAGCCGCAACGTCGGCGCGGGGACTCTGACCTTGTCGGCACCTCTGTTCGATGCGGCGGGCACGCAGGTCTACACCTTTACGCGGTTTAAATACCTTCTGGACCTGTCGGGCTTTGCCTCTCTGGACCGGTTCGTTCTGTCCAACATTGATTTTCAATGTAACGGTGAGGCCAGCGGCGTGATGATCGCGCCGTCCGGTGGGATCACGCATTTCCGCGATTGTTTCTTTACCAAGCCCGCGAACCGTGGGATCACCTCGACTGGGCGGGGTTGTCAGGGGATGCTGGTCGACCGGTGTCAGTTCCTGTCGAACGAACAGCCTCTGCGCGCGCAGGACCGCGAAACGATCGCGATGAATGTGAACGCGAATGACACAAAAATCCGCGACAACCGTGTTGTGCGTTTTGCGCATTTCGGGGTCTGGGGCGGTTCGGGTCACATGTTCATGGGTAACCACTGGTTCCAAGGGGACAATGAGACCGACGGCATCCGGCAGGCGGGTATCGTTCTGACCGACCCGAACTGTAAGACGACGATCACGGCGAACTATATCGATAACTCGTTCGTGGAATGGACCAACGAACACGATGAAGCGCCCGAGCAGAACAACGAGTTCTCGTTTGGCGCGCTGACCGTGACGGGGAATATTTTCACGGTGAACGATGTCGCGCCGTGGTTCCGTTGGTTCGTGATCAAACCCGTGGGCACGGGGCATTTCATTCAGGGGCTGAATATCTCGGGTAACACGTTCAAGGCCATCAACGGCAACATTGACCGTGTGGAATATGTGGACACGACCTATGCCGATTTGGATATGGGCCGGACCCGCAACCTGATCATGGAGGGCAACACGTTCAACGGTGTCAGCCAGTTCGTCTCGAACCCCTGTATGTTGCAGCTGGATCAGAACAGCACGGCAGGCGCGTGGACCAAGGATTTCGCGGGATACCTCCCCTTTAACGGGCGGGCGCGAAATGTGGTGGCGGTGACGGCCGAGGGTGAGATCACCAACAATTCCGGCAATCGCGTGACGGCTATGCCCTATGTCCGTGTCGAACAGGGTAGCGCAAAGACCGAGGTCGATGTGGTCTGGCCCGAGGCCTGTGAGGGTCGGGTGCAGGTCACCGCGCGGATGGACAACGCGACCTAAGCGCCAAGATCCGCAGGGGTCAGGACAAAGGCCTTGCCAAAGCCGCCGTTCAGGTGCGCCTTGGCAAGGTCAAACCGGTAAAACGCAAAATCGGTGAACCCGATATACAGCTTGGCCTTGGGGAAACGGGCCAGATACAGGTCCCGCAGGGTATTATGTTCAGGCGTGTCGCGCTCAACGCGGCGCGCCTTTGCCATAAGGGTTAGGCGCGGGGCATTCATCGGATCGCCCTTGTCCGCCACCGTTTCCAGCAACAGGGAGACGTTCGCGTTTGCGCGCAGGTTCTGGGTGTGCTGCGCCAGATCGGACAAATAGCCGAACAGCCCCTCATCAGGCGCATAGCCGATGGCGATTTTGGTGGCCATCGGTGCGCCCGTTGCCGTTTCAATCGTGGCCAAGGCGCCATAGCGGACAGCTGCCAGAACGCTGTGCGCCATGGTGCGGGCCTGATCATCGGTGGGCCGGATCGGAGAGGTCGGTTGTTCCATGCGGGCAGAATGAGTGCGAAGGGCGGGGTCTGCAAGACGTCATGACGGGCGGCGGTGCATCTACCCCGTCATCCTGCCATGGCATTGGTGGTGTTCCTGGCCAATAGGTTGCCCCAAGCAGTGTTGATAGGCCGGTTCGGGTGCTGGGTTTCGGGGATGGCATTGCGGGTTTCGGGGAATGGACGGCGATGCGGCGGAGACGTGGTGTCGTGATCGGCAGGACCGTACGAGCAATCCTGCCGAGCGCCTGTGGCCGATCGATACGGGCAAGGGGGAGTGCCGCACGCGTGCGCCATGTGCGGGTCGGACGGGGGCGGGTGTTTAGGCTTGCGCGCCGCGCCGAAAAGGCGGCGATCAGGTGGCGCGCCCGGCGCAGGGGAGCGATCCACAAAACATGGCGCAGGATCAAAAGACCGATCACGGTCAATTGACCAAGGCTGCGACACATGCGGGGCAGATAGGCGGCCTCGGCCACTTCGGGGAAACTGCGCTGAAGGTCGTGATGACCTTTCAGCAACCACGCAACGGCAAACCCCCAGACGCCAATCGATTCGAACCAGAATACGAGGTTCGCCTCCATCACGAGGGTCTGTGGTCCGACGGGGCCTTGGACTTTGAAGTAAGAACAGATTGTCACCAGTACGGTCGACAGCAAGATCGCATAGCCACACCGGAAGAACGCACGGCGTTGAGCACGCGTCGCGTCCGAGGGAAAAACGACAAAACAGAACAGCCCTAGGCAGATGAAAAACGTCAGGGCCGAGACATAATGCATGATCGCGACGGCGCGCGATTGGCCGGCTTCGCGCAGCAAGACATCGGGGCCTTCGTTGGGGAAAAACGCCACGCCGATGGCGGCCAATCCGGCGACCATCGTGATTTTTCCCAGCCCTTTCCAGCCCTTATAGGATATGAGAAAAATCCCAATCGGCGTCAGCGCGCCCACAAACAGGTTGCGCATACCCGTGTGGTAAAAGTCAGAGATCGACGGCTCAATCGCTGATCCGCTGAGAAATCCGCCGATACACAACATGATGGGGAGCGAGAGTCCCATCAGGCCTAGCGTTTGTCGCACACGATGGTACGAGAGGATAAGATTCTGGATGTGTGGTTCTGGCATAGCTCTGTCTTTTAGAAAAAAAGTTCAACAATGCCGTGAAGAGTAAGGGACCTGTGGGACAGGCGGCAACAATCAATCGCGTCATAGTTGTGCGATTTGATGGTGGCCTAAGGGAATTTTCACAACCGCCCCCACGGTGTTGACATCACGGCCGTCTTCAAAATCTACCTTAACGGGCGTTAAGTAACTGTTAGTTCGCCTGAATTGACGATCATGTGAAATTTTTACGTGACGTTAAGACGATTGGCCCCCTGACAGAGATCGTCAGGGGGCGAAATGGTCGATTTTTGGGCGACGGTTTAGCGTTTGGATCGACGGCGCACGCCGCCGCGTTGTCCAGGCCGTCCGGCGGTGGATCGGCCCTTGGATTTGACTGCGTCCTCAACGGCGCTGTCGACCGCGCTTTGACGGGCCAGAGGATCGTCGGAAACGGCCAGATCGACGGCCTCAAGGCGCTTGACCTCATCGCGCAGGCGGGCGGCTTCTTCGAACTCAAGGTTCTCGGCGGCCTTGCGCATCTCCTCACGCAGACCGGCCAGATGCGCCTCAAGGTTGGCGCCATGCATCGGCTTGTCGATGGTGGCGGTGACGCGGGACATGTCGGTGTCGCCCTGATAGAGACCGGCCAGAATGTCGTCGACGTTCTTTTTGACGGTCTCGGGCGTGATGCCGTGTTTTTCGTTATAGGCGATCTGCTTTTCACGGCGGCGGTTAGTCTCGGCCAGCGCGCGCTCCATGCTTCCGGTAATGCGGTCGGCGTACATGATCACGCGCCCCTCGGCGTTCCGTGCTGCGCGGCCAATCGTCTGAATCAGCGAGGTTTCAGAGCGCAAAAAGCCCTCTTTATCCGCGTCCAGAATGGCCACCAGGCCACATTCGGGAATATCAAGACCCTCACGCAGCAGGTTGATCCCGATCAGCACATCAAACGCCCCCAGACGCAGATCGCGCAGGATCTCGATCCGCTCAATCGTGTCGATGTCCGAGTGCATATAGCGCACCTTGATGCCCTGTTCGTGCAGGTATTCGGTCAAATCCTCGGCCATGCGTTTGGTCAGGGTCGTGACCAGCGTGCGCATGCCCTGATCCGTCACCTTGCGGATTTCGTCGAGCAGATCGTCGACCTGTGTTTCGACGGGACGGATTTCGACCTCGGGGTCCAGCAGGCCCGTGGGGCGGATCACCTGTTCGGTGAACACGCCACCCGCCTGTTCCAATTCCCATGCGGCGGGCGTGGCTGAGACAAAGATCGACTGGGGCCGCATCGCGTCCCATTCCTCAAACTTCAGGGGGCGGTTGTCCATACAGCTGGGCAGGCGGAACCCGTGCTCGGCCAGTGTGAATTTACGCCGGTGGTCGCCGCGATACATGCCACCGATCTGGGGCACGGAGACGTGGCTTTCGTCTGCGAACACTAGGGCATGGTCGGGGATGAATTCGAACAGGGTGGGGGGCGGTTCACCGGGTGCGCGCCCCGTCAGATAGCGCGAATAGTTCTCGATCCCGTTGCAGACACCGGTGGCCTCCAGCATCTCGAGGTCGAAATTCGTGCGCTGTTCAAGGCGCTGTGCCTCAAGCAATTTGCCCTCGGAGACCAGTTGGTCCAGACGGGTTTTCAGCTCTTTCTTGATGCCGATAATGGCCTGCGTCATCGTCGGTTTGGGCGTGACATAGTGGCTGTTGGCGTAGACACGGATACGCTCCATCGCGCCGGTCTTTTCGCCGGTCAGCGGGTCGAATTCGGTAATCGCCTCAAGCTCTTCGCCAAAGAACGACAGTTTCCACGCGCGATCCTCAAGGTGGGCGGGCCAGATTTCAAGGCTGTCCCCCCGCACGCGGAAGGTGCCGCGTTGAAACGCCTGATCGTTGCGTTTGTATTGCTGGGCGATGAGATCGGCCATGATCGTGCGCTGGTCATAGTCGTTGCCGACCATCAAATCCTGCGTCATCGCGCCATAGGTTTCGACCGAGCCGATACCGTAAATGCACGACACCGACGCCACGATGATCACGTCATCGCGTTCCAGCAACGCCCGCGTGGCCGAGTGGCGCATGCGGTCGATCTGTTCGTTAATCTGGCTTTCTTTTTCGATGTAGGTATCACTGCGCGCGACATAGGCCTCGGGCTGATAATAGTCGTAGAACGAGACGAAATATTCGACGGCGTTGTCGGGAAAGAAGCCTTTGAATTCGCCGTAGAGCTGGGCCGCAAGCGTCTTGTTCGGGGCAAGGATGATCGCGGGACGCTGGGTCTGTTCGATGATCTTGGCCATGGTGAACGTCTTACCCGTCCCCGTGGCCCCCAGCAGAACCTGATCGCGCTCGCCCCCGTCCACGCCCGCAGACAGTTCCGCAATCGCCGTGGGCTGATCCCCTGCGGGCGAGAATTCCGAATGCATCTGGAACCGGATGCCACCCTCAAGCTTTTCGCGGGTGCGCACATTATCGGCTGCGGCGTGCAGGACGGCCTCGGATTTATCGGAATGGGCGTATGGCATTTGGACCCCTGATCTTTGTGCCTAATGTGCCGTTCATAGATAAATGTTCAAGTCTTGTTCTCAATTTTGAGCCGTGAATCGCTTGCACTGAGACGGTAATTTTTTCATATATGCATCAGACCTGAGGAGTTTGACCCATGCACGCCAGAATCTACCAGCCTGCGAAAACCGCAATGCAGTCGGGCACCGCCAAGACGCAACAGTGGATTCTGGAATACCCGCAGGCCAGCGCGCGCCATATCGATCCTCTGATGGGGTGGACCTCGTCCGAGGACACACAGGCACAGGTCAAAATGCGCTTTGACAGCAAAGAGGCCGCCGTCGACTACGCCAAAGAACACGGCATCGACGCCGTCGTGATGGAACCCAACAAGCGCAAGCACAACGTGCGTGCCGGTGGCTATGGCGAGAACTTTGCCACCAACCGTCGCGCGGTTTGGACCCACTAAGGGGCCACCCCCACATCGCCCTCGGGCACCGTGAACGATGATCAGAGCGCCGGACGGCGCTCTTTTTTGTGCGTTTTGCCCTGTGTGCCGTGATGCGGGCAGGGGGCATTCCGTGAATTTTAAATGGTCACTTTTGGGAACTTTTAGCATTCTAACAATGAACTTTTGTCACCTAACCGGCCTGTGTATGCCTAGGGAAACGAACCCCAAACGGCAGGGCCAGAATGAAAGATACGACCGACACCATCACGTTGCACCAAGGGCTGGCCCAAGCTCTGCAGGGGCACGGCGTCCGCCATCTATATGGTCTGGTCGGGGATGCGAACCTGTTCATGGTGAATGCCTATGTCGAGGGTGAGATGGGCCGCTATGTCGCCTGCACCCATGAGGCGCACGCGGTTCTGGCGGCTATCGGTTTTGCACAGGCGACGGGGCGCACGGGCGTGGCAACAATCACCCACGGACCGGCCTTGACCAACGTCTGTACCGCTTTGGCCGAGGCCGCGCGCGGTGGCATTCCGTTGGTGGTTTTGGTTGGGGACACAACGCCGGGCGATTTGCAGCATCTGCAGAACATCGATCAGCGTGAGGTCGTGGCATCCACCGGTGCCGAATTCATCGAAATGCGCAGCCCCGAGACAGCGATCAGTGACCTGAACCGGGCGTTCCACATGGCGGCGCATCGTCGGTGTCCGGTGGTCTTTAACATGCGCGTGGATCTGCAATGGGCCGATCTGGGGGCGGGCGCCGACACCGTTGTGCCTGTGCCCGAGGTCACGCTTGCGCCCGCATCGGGCGAGGCGCTTGAGGAAGCCGTTGGTATGCTCGCCTCGGCCCGCCGTCCCTTGATCCTTGCCGGTCGCGGCGCGGCAAGCCCCGAGGCGCGTTTGGCTCTGCTTGAGCTGGCGGCGCGGATCGAGGCGCCTCTGGCCACCACGCTCAAGGCCCAAGGATTGTTCCATGGTGCGCCGTTCAACATCGGAATTTGCGGTGGCCTGAGCCATCCGGTGGCCAGCGAGGTCATCATGCAGTCCGATTGCATTCTGGCCTTTGGCGCGAGCCTGAGCAAACACACCACCGAAGAGGGGGCTTATACCAAGGGCACCCGCGTGGTTCAGATCCTGCCCGACATTCAGGAAACCCCGCGTCTGGATCAGCCGACCCTGCGCTTGATCGGGGATATCGCGGGCACGGCGCGCGCGATGACGGACCTGTTGAACATGGCCGAAATCCCAGGCTCGGGGGCGACGGATGACGATCTGGCAGCGCGTCTGCGCGATCAGGACAACGAGTTTGCCGCGCTGCCCGATCCGGTGGAAACCGCGGCGGGCACCATCGACATGGTGCATGCCCTGCGCCGGTTGCATCAGGCCCTACCCGAAGAGCGCGTGCTTGTGGCCGACCTTGGCCGGTTCGTCACAACGGCGTGGCGCAACCTGCCGGTGACGCGTCCGGCGGACCTGATTTACACCTCGCATTTCGGCGCGATCGGTTGCGGCATCGGCCAAGCCATTGGTGCAGCCACCGCCGTGACCGACCGCCCGACCGTTCTGGTCGCGGGCGATGGCGGGTTCACCCTGTCAGGCCTGTCGGAACTGGTCACAGCCCTGCGCGAGGGGACCGATATGGTCGTCATTGTGTGCAACGACCAGAGCTATGGCGCGGAACATGTCCAGTTCACCAACCGCAAGATGAACCCCGCCCTGTCGATGATTGCGAAAATCGATTTTGCCCAAGTGGCCCAGTCACTTGGCCTTATCGGTGTGCGCGTCACAGATGAAACAACCCTTGGGGAGGCCGTGGACGCAATCACCCGTCGTGACCGCCCCGTTTTAGTCGATTTGCGGCTCGACCCGACGAAAATCGAGATGTAGCCACAACCCAAATCCCGCCTGAAACGATGGCGGGCAATCCGGGCCCTGCATCCTCCCGCGGGGTCCATACCAAGACCAACAGGAGAACCGAAAATATGACCCTTTCTCGTCGAAACTTTTTGCGCGCCTCCGCCGGCACCGCGGCGCTTGCCGCGATTGGCCTGCCCGCCCGCGCACAATCGGACACGTTCATCGTGAACATGTTCGGTGGCCGTTGGGAAAACGACTGGCGCACGCATATCATGCCCCAGTTTGCCGAGCAGATCGGCAAGGACTTTGATCTGGACATCGGTCTGGGCACCGCGTGGATTTCAAACTTCCGCGCTGCTGGCCCCGAGAATCCCCCGTTCCCGGCGGTTATGCTGAACGAAAAATACACCGCACAGATCCGCAACGACGGCTATTTCGCCGAGTTGACCACGGAAAACGTGCCCAACATGGCCGACGTGATCGAGCCCGCGATCCTCAAGGGCAACACCGCCGTCACCGGTATGCTGGCCCCGCTGGTCATCGCCTATCGCACCGACCTCGTGTCCGAGCCGCCCAAAGGCTGGGCCGATCTGTGGGACGAACGGTTCCGCGGCCAACTGGGTCTTTACAAAATCACCAACTCGGCTGCGACCATGATGGCCATGTGGGCGGGTGAGCATTTCGGTTCGGGCCGTGATGACGTCGAAACCGCCGTCGCCAAGTTCAAAGAACTGGGTCCGTTCCCGCAGATCGGGTATTCGGCCCAGCTGACGCCGCTGTTGTCGCAGGGGCAGGTTGCCGTTGCGCCGATCGACCTTGGTGAGGTCAAAGGCATGCAAGAGGCCGGTATTCCGATTGACTATGTCGTGCCCGAAGAAGGCATGCTGGTGTTTGACCACTCGTTCTCGGTCTTTGAACATAGCCCCGACAAGCAACTGGGCTTTGACTACATCAACTTTGTTCTCTCGCCCGAAATCCAGCTGTGGATGGCCGAGAACTGGCTCATCGCGCCGACGAACAAGACCGTCGAACTGCCCGAAGAACTGCAGAAATGGCCGCTTCAGCCGGAAATCGTCAGTCAGGCAATCCGCTTTGACTGGGATGAAACGCTCGCCATCATGCCGGGCTTGAACGACCTCTGGGAACGGACGATCTAAGATATGGCAACGGTTGAAGTCAGGGATCTGCGTAAGCGGTATCAGGATTTCCTAGCGCTTGATGGCGTGTCACTGCGGGCCGAAACGGGTCAGTTGGTGACGCTGCTTGGGCCCTCGGGATGCGGCAAAAGCACCACATTGCGGTGTCTGGCCGGGTTCCTTGAACCCAACGGCGGGGACATTCTGGTAGAGGGGGAGTCGATCCTCTCGACCCCGGCCAACCGTCGCGGTTTCGGCGTGGTGTTTCAGAACTACGCCCTGTTTCCACACATGACCGTAGCCGAGAATATCGGCTACGGGCTCAAGCTCCAGAAACTGCCCAAAGGTGAAATCGAAACGCGGGTCTATGACGTGATGAAGCTTGTCCGGCTGGACGGGCTTGGGGATCGTCTGCCGCGTGAGATTTCGGGCGGTCAACAACAGCGCGTGGCTTTGGCACGTGCGCTGGTCCTGAAGCCACGCCTGTTGTTACTGGATGAACCGCTGGCGAACCTTGATGCGCGTCTGCGCGATGAGGTGCGTTGGCTGATCCGCGATCTGCAACAGCAATCGGGGATTACCGCATTCTACGTCACCCACGACCAATCCGAAGCCATGGCCATGTCCGACATGGTCGCGGTAATGAAGGCGGGCCGCGTGGCGCAATTCGCCACCCCGCGCGAGATTTACCAGAAACCGGTCGAACGCTATGTGGCCGATTTCACTGGCGAGGCGAATTTCCTGTCCTGTGACAAGGTCGCCGTGACGGGCGAGGGACAGTATTCCATCGCGGTTGCCGGCACGACACTGGACCTTGGCGGGGTTGCGGGCATCACGGCCGACACGCCGGTTGAATTGCTGTTGCGCCCCGAGGCGTTGCGCCTAACCTCGGTCGACGAGGCCACGTTCCGCGGCACGGTCACGAAATCGGCCTTCCTTGGCGCGGCCTTGCATTGCGAAATCACCCTGCCTGGTGGCGGTGTTCTGAAGCTGTCGGCCGAGCCCAACGCCAATGTCAAAACCGGTGATGAGGTCGGGATTGCCATTGATCACAGTCACGCGTGGTTGATGCCCGAGGTGGCCCCATGACCCTGCGCAATCCGAAACTGTGGCTGGCGGTGCCCGCGATTGCCCTGATCTTTGTGTTCATGATCCTGCCGATCACGAACATGATCGAGATGAGCTTTCGCACGCCCGGAACGACCGAACCGTTCGGTGAAGAGTTCACCACAATGCATTACGACCGCATCCTTGGTGACGGGTATTACTGGGGGGTGCTGTTCCGGTCACTGTTTACGGCCGGTGTGGTGACGCTGTTGTGCCTTGTGGTCAGCTATCCGATCGCGTGGCACATGTCCAAAGCCAAGGGCCTGAAGGCCGTGTTCCTTTATGCCTGTATCGCCTCGCCGCTGATGACGGGTGTGTTGGTGCGCAACTTTGGCTGGATGATTGTGGCCGCCCTGAACGGGCCTTTGAATGACGTCTTGTTGGGGTTGGGGATTATTGAACGCCCCCTGCGGTTGCTGTTCACCCAAGGGTTGGTGATCCTCGCACTGGTACATGTGTTTGTGCCGTTCATGGTGCTGCCGATCAACAACGCCCTGCGCAACATCAACCCCAGCTTGATCGAGGCCTCGGCGTCGATGGGCGCGAACCGGCGCGAGGTGTTTCGCGACATCATCCTGCCCCTCAGCTTTCCGGGCATCTATCCGGGCATGATCCTTGTCTATGTTCTGGCGGTGGCGGCCTATGTGACGCCCGCGCTGCTTGGCGGCCAAATGGTCAGCTACATGCCCACCCTCATTATCGGGGAACTGACCGGCACGTTCCAATGGCCCTTTGGCTCGGCCTTGGCGATTGTCCTGTCGGTCTCGACGATCCTTGTGGTGGCCCTGTTCACGGCCCTGACTGCGAAACTTATGGAAAGGTCCAAAGCATGAGCGACGCCACCTCCACCTTTAGCTATCAGCGCCCTGTGGGCCTTACCTATGGGGTGCTGATCGTGGTGCTCTATGTGTTCCTGATGGCACCTCTGGTCATGATCATCGGGGCCTCGTTCACCGAAAGCCTGATGATCGAGTTTCCGCCCAAGGGCCTGTCGATGCAATGGTATGTCGAATTCTTTAACCGTCAGGATCTGGTTGACGGATTGCTGATGTCGCTGCGGATCGGGGCGATCACCGCGATTGTCACCACCGCCGTTGCGGTCATGGCCGCCATGGCCGGTCAGGTGATTTCCGGTCGCCTGTCGGGGTGGTTCCAACTGGGGATGACCTTGCCCTTGCTGGTGCCCGAATTGCTGACCGCGGTGGGGCTGTTGTTCTTTCTTTACAAGATCGAATTGGGACGCACGGTTGTCGGCCTGCAGATGGGGCATATCCTGATGTCGTTTCCCTATGCCTATGTGTCCATCGCCGCCGCCCTGCGTCAGGTGCCCGGCTCGTTGGAAGAGGCCTCGGCCAGCCTTGGCGCAACGGGGTGGCAGACGTTTCGTCTGGTGATCCTGCCATTGATCATGCCGGGGCTGGCGATGGGGGCGATCTTTGCCTTTATCAACAGCTTTGACCTCTACACGATCTCGCTACTGCTCAAGCCGCTTGGGGGCAATACCTTGCCGCTCGCGCTGTTTGACTTCCTGACGTATGAGTTCAAGCCCACCGCCGCCGCCGCCGCGACACTGTCGATCCTGCTGTCCATCGGCGGTGTGGCCTTGGTCCAGAAACTGGTCGGATTGCAACGCGCCTTCTGATCGCTGCCGCCCGCTTAACGACGAACTTGAAAGACCTTGAAATGACCGATTTGTCGGATCGACCCCGTGTGCTCTATCAACTGGCAAGCCCGCTGCATAAAACAGCCGGTCCCGCGGTTGTGGCGCGCCGTCTGGAGATGCTGCAGGCATGGGCGCCATCGGCGGATGTCGCGATTGCCTCGCCCGAAGAGGGACCCAACGCGATTGAATGCGCCGCCGACGCGGCCATGGTGTTTCCGGCCTTGCGCGAGGCGGCGACGCAGTGGGCCGATCACTATGACGCGGTTCTGATCGGGTGCTTTAGCGATCCGGCGGTCGATGCCTTGGCCGAGGTGTCGGGCCTGCCCGTCATCGGCGCGGGGGAGGCGGGGATACTGGCCGCCACCCAGTTGGGGGAACGGTTTTCGGTCCTGTCCTCTGACCCGACACCCCCCGGTCTGCGCCGCCGTATCCGTGGCATCGGCGTCGAAGGCAGCTTTGTTTCCGAGGTCACAATCGGCGCGTCCGTGGCCGATCTGAACCGCGATCCGGACACCTATTTCCCGCAGATCGCCGCGCAGGCACGCGCCTGTGTCGCGGCGGGGGCGGATGTTCTGGTGCTGGGGTGTTTTGCCCTGTCGTTCATGCCCGACATGCCCGCGCGTCTGGCTGCCGCGACCGGCGTGCCGGTGGTCAATCCGGTCATCGCGGGCCTCAAGGCCGCCGAGGCCGCCGTTCTCTACCGTGCGGGTCTGCCGCGCGGTCCCGTTTCCCCCAATGCCAAAGGTGTGCAATGACCCAAGCCGACACCACCGCCCCGTCCCCCGAGGCCTATCAGCACCTGATCGACACCGCGCGGTTCCAACGCACCCGTCGCATCCCGATCCCCGATTTCGCCTATCCCGAAGGCGTCAAGATCGCGGTGAACTTTACGCTGGATTTCGACGCGATGCTGTTGCGCCGGTTGCTGAACGAACCTTGGGGCCAAAAGGCCAAGGGTGAATTCGGCGGACGTGTTGGCGTCTGGCGGATCATGGACATGTTCGACGCCGAAGACGTCAAGGTCACGCTGTTCACGCCGGGGCGGATTTGTGAACTCTATCCCGATGTGCTGCGCCATGTGGTGGCAAACGGGCATGAGTTGGCCGATCATATGTGGGAACATGAGGTCTATGGCGATCCGGTGGTTGAGGACGCGCATCTCGGCCGCACTTTGGCGGCCCTGTCGGACATTGCGGGCAAACCCGTCACCGGCACCCGCAGCAGTCACACCCCCGCGCTTTTGCGCGACAAGGGGGTGGTCTACAACTCGTTCACCTCGGCAAGCTATCTGCCGTTTTATGAGTTGGACAGCGCGGGCGAGAACCCGATCCTGCAGTTGCCGTTCCACTATGCCCTCGATGACGCGATGTATTTCAGCTTTGGCTGGCTCGACACGCCCAACAATGCACAGCGCGTGATGGACGTGGATGAGGTGTTCGACATCTGGTGGGCCGCGTTTGAGCAGCAATACAAGACCGGCGGCTATGTGAACTTCTTGCTGCACCCGTTTGTGTCGGGGCACGCCATGCGCGTCGACATGATCCAGCGCCTGATTCAGCGGATGAAAACCCTGCCCGGTGTGTGGTTCCCGACCTGCGACGCGCTGGCCCAGCACATCCTGAGCACCCATCCCATGACGCCGAGCGCGGAGTAAGCCCATGCCTTGGAAAGACCACTACACCACCAGCGACGAAATCGGCATTCGGGATGCGGACATCCAATGGCCGAACGGTGTTCAAATGCCCCTTGGGGTCACCGTCAACCTGAACCCCGCCGCCACCGGAAAGGGCATCACGGCCAAGGATCTGGCCTACCCCACATGGCATTTCGCCCTGAATGAGGGGTTGGATCAGTTCCTGACCCTGTTTGCCGACCTCGGTATCCGCGCGACATTTGCGACGCCCGCCTTGGTGGCCGATGCCTATCCCGACGTGATTGACCGCGTTCTGGCTGGGGGACATGAAATCGCCGCCCAAGGTCTGATCGGTGAGGACCCCGCCATCCACCGCGACGGGGGCGAGGGCGCCGCGATTGAACGCGCGACCGAGATCCTGACCGCCGCCACGGGCGCGCGCCCCAAGGGGTGGTACGCCTTGTCCCATCCCGATGACCGCGCGGCGACCGGATGCGCCACGGACGCCACAATTGGTTTGTTGCGCGATCAGGGCTACGCCTATTTCGGCAACGGTCTGGCGGATGATGCACCCTATTATTGGGTCAGTGACGCGGACCGGTCCGAGGGTCTGTTGACGTTGCCCTATTACTATCATTTCGACGATACGTTCTTCCTGATGTTCCCGCGCGAGGGCACGGGGCTGGAACGTCCCGCCGCCCTCTTGCGCAACTGGAGGGCCGAGGTCGCGGCGCAATACCGGCGTGGTCGGTACATGAACCTGTGCGTGTCGCCTGCGCGCTCGGGTTGGGGGCACCGGTTCGAAAATCTCGCTGCGATGCTGCGCGACACCATGGCATTGCCCGGTGTTTGGGCCGCAACGGGGGCAGAGATCGCCGATCATTGGGCCAAAGCGCACCCGATTGAACAGACGCTGCGCCTGACGCCCAGCATCTGGCAAGACTACCCCGATAGCCTGAGTTGATCCGATGCAGAGCGAAGATATCCTGAACGGTCTGATACGCTGGGTCGAGATCGACACGCCCACGGGGGCGGTCGACAACATCGGACGGTTGATCGACCTGATCGCCTCGGATTTCGCCCCGCTGGGCGGCGAGGTTGAGCGCGTCGCGGGCCGTGATGGCATGGGCGATCACCTGATCGTGCGGTTTGCTGGCGGCCCCGGTCCGGGCGTCCTGATCACCAGCCATATCGACACCGTCTGTGCGCCGGGATCGGTGGCCATTCGCCGCGACGGTGATCGCCAATACGGCCCCGGCATCGCGGATATGAAGGGCGGCGGGTATCTGGCGTTCTGTGCGATGCGCGACATCGTGGCGTCTGGCACGTCGCTGTCCGGTCCGGTGACGCTGATCTACAACTCGGACGAGGAAATCGGCTCGCCCACGTCGCATGCGTTGATCCAAGATGAGGCGCGCAAGCACGGGGCCGCCCTGATCCCTGAACCCGCGCGGGGGGATGAGGTGATCACCTTTCGCAAGGGGCGCGCGAAATACACGCTGGACTTTCATGGGCGTGAGTCCCACGCGGGTTCCGCCTTTGGCGACGGGCACTCGGCCATCTTGGAGCTGGCCCGCGCCATTCGCAGGATTGAGGGGATGACGGACCTGAACGCGGGCACGACGGTGAACGTCGGTCGCGTGCGTGGCGGGACCGAACCCAATGTCGTGGCGGGGCATGCGGCCTGTGACATCGACGTACGGTTTGCCGATGACGATCTGGGCGCGGCGGTTGAGGCACAGTTGCGTGCCATGACCGCCCAAGACCCTGACGTGAACATCGTTCTGTCCGGCGAAATCGAAAAGCCCTGTCTGGCCCGCACCCCCGAAACCCTGTCGATGATGAACGCCGCGACCCAGATCAACGCGGGCCTTGGCGCGCCGATGGTCGAGACCCGCTCGGGCGGGGGGAGTGACGGGAATTTCACCTGTGCGGCTGGCGTTCCGACGTTGGACGGGTTGGGGGCCATCGGCAACAACTGGCATTCGCCCGATGAACACATTCTGATTTCCCCGTTGGCGCGGCGCGCGGCGCTGCTCAAGGGGTTGATCCTGACCTATGCGGGCACGGCCCCGCGCGGAGAGCAACAATGATCCCCCAATTCGGCCAAACCCGTTCCGATATTCGCCGCAACCACGCGCTTTTGACGCCCGAAAGCCATGAATGGATCACCGATCCCGACTGGCCTGGTGCCGAGATCGCCTATCTGATCAGTCCCGACATGGGCGCGAAATTTGCGATGGGTCTGGTGCAAACGGCGTCCGGTTTGAATGATGTTGCCGCTGCGCCGGACGGCAACGCGCGGTTTATCTTTGTGCTGCACGGGGAAGTGCGGTTTTCCTCGGGTCAGACCCTGTGGTCCGAAGGGTTCGCCTTTCTACCGCCGGATAACACGGCGACCCTGACGGCACCGGCGGGCACACGGTTTGTTCTGTTTGAATGGCGGTTCACCCAACGCGGCGATGTGCCTGCGCCGGTGTTCGGTCATGTGGCCGATGTGGACGGCACGCCCCTACGTGGGGATGACTGGTTGATGGTGCAAAAGATGCTGCCAACCGACGCGGGTTTTGATGGCGAATTCAACATCATGAACTTTCACCCCGGGGCATCACTGGCCTATGTCGAGACGCATTTCATGGAGCATGGATTGCTCCTGCTGGATGGGGGCGGGGTCTATCGTTTGGACGATCAGTGGTATCCGGTCACCGAGGGCGACGCGATCTGGATGGGGCCGCATGTGCCGCAATGGTTCGGGGCCCTTGGACGGGTGCCGTCGCGCTATCTGATCTATAAGAACTACAACCGTTCGCCCTTGGCTGCGCGATGACGGGCCTAGCCGCCATATTGCGCGAACAGCGTTTTGATCGACGCGGCAAAGGCCTCGGACGAGGTGGTCGGCGTGCGTCCCGCAAGGCGCACGCAGGACATCGGCTTGGTCTCGAACGGGGGCGTTTCCAGTTCGACAAAGGCGATCTTTTCGCGCCGCAATTGCAGGAACCGACCGATTACGATGCTGGTGCCGACGCCCGCCTCAACCATCTGGCGCAGCAGGGTAAAGCTGTTCGTGGCCATCACCTCACGCACGGTGACGCCGTTGCGCACCAAGGCGTCTTCGATCATCTGGCGCAACTGGATCGAATGGTCGGGAAAGATGAATTTCTCGCCCTCGAGCTCGGTCAGGGAAATCTTGCGCAGCTTGGCCAGCGGATGATCCATCGCGGCGATCACATAGGTGCGCCGTTGCAGGGTCGCCAGCGTTTCAAGATCCTCGGAGGACGGAAAGTTATACCCCAACGCGATGTCGATATCCCCGTCGCGCATGCGTTTGACGATGTCTTGGGTGTTCTCGACGATGATCGTGAATTTCAGACCGGGGTGGTTGTAGGTCATGTCCCGCAAGATGCCGGGCAACAGGTCAGAGGCCAGGACTTCGTTCACACCCAGACGCAGGTGTCCCCGTTGCAGGCCCTGCAACTGGTCGATTTCGTCGCGCGCGATGGTCAACTCATTCACCACCGACGCACACCGATAGAGCAGGATTTCCCCCGCCTCGGTCAGTTCCAGACCCGCCCGACCGCGATCACGCCGGAACAGTTCCACGTCCAGCGCCAGTTCAAGGTTCTTGATCTGCTTGCTGACCGCCGAAGGGGCCACATGCAGCCGGTCCGCCGCGGCGCGAAACGACCCCAGTTGGGCAACCTCGATAAAGTGCCTCAGGCCGGGCAGGCGGCCGAGCAACATACTGGGCGGCATAGATTTCTCCCGTGGACGGATAGCCAAGCGTCAAGGAGCGCATCATAGATGGACCAAACCGACATTCAACACGTCAGTGACCGTTCGGCGGCGATTGCAGAGCTGCTTTGCGCCTTGGGGGAACGTGCGGTTTTGACCGATCCCGCCGATTGCGCGCGTTATGCCTCGGATCAATCCGGTTTGACGGGCGCGCTGCCCTTGGCGGTGGTGCGGCCCCACAGTACGGGTGAGGTCGCCGAGGTTCTGCGCCTGTGTACAAAGCACCGTTTGGCCGTCGTGCCACAGGGCGGGCGGACCGGCCTGTCGGGTGGTTCTTGTGGCGCGGACGCGGCGATTGTTCTGTCCAGCGAACGGATGACGGGCATTGTCGAACTGGACCCCGAGGCGATGACGATCACCGTGATGGCGGGCACGCCGCTTGAGACCGTGCAGAATGCCGCGCTTGAGGTCGGGTTGGAATATCCCGTGGACATCGGAGCGCGCGGCACGGCCACGATTGGCGGAACGATTGCGACCAACGCGGGTGGTATCCGTGTGCTGCAACACGGGATGACGCGGGCGAATGTTCTGGGGCTAGAGGCGGTGCTGGCAGATGGCTCGGTGATTTCGCGCCTTGGCAAAACGGTTAAGGACAACGCGGGTTTCGACCTAAAGCACCTGTTCATCGGGTCCGAGGGCACGTTGGGTGTCGTCACTCAGGCGGTTTTGCAATTGCGCCGACATGTGCCTGGCCGCGCGCTTGCCCTATTGGCGTTGCACGATCATGGGGCGGCCTTGTCCTGTCTCGGGGCGGCGCGCGACCGGTTCGGCACCCGCATCACCGCGTTTGAGGGCATGTGGCCCGACTATTGGGATTTCGTCTGTCACGCGACAAGCCTCGCCCAATCGCCGTTGGATGGGCGGCACGGGTTTTACCTGATGCTAGAGGTCGAGAGCGAGGACGGCAGCGCGGATGAGGTTGAGGCATTCTTTGCCGATCTGTTTGAGCGCGACCTCGTCCAAGACGGGGTATTGGCCCAATCCGTAGCCGAGATGCGCGCGCTGTGGTCCCTGCGTGAGGCCGTGGGCGAGGTCGATCCCGACTTTGGCCATCACATCAATTTTGACATTGGTCTGTCCCCCTCCGCCCTTGGGCGTTTTTGCGATGCGGCGGATGCGGTTCTGGCGGACATGCCGGATGTGAACGGCGTTCTAAAGGTCGGTCATGTGGGCGACGGGAACGTACATCTTTTGGTTGGCCACGATGGCAGCCATGAGGCCGAGCACGCGATTGAGGCTGCGATTTATGATCTGCTGCGCGATTATGGCGGGTCCATCACGGCCGAGCATGGTGTCGGCCGGATCAAGGCGCATTGGATCGGGCACAGCCGCAGTGACGTGGAACTGGCTCTGATGCGCGGGCTGAAGGCGCAGATGGATCCGTTGAACCTGTTGAACCCGGGGGCGGTTCTGGGCGGTTAGGCGATGGCGTGGCGGGTCAGAAAGGCATCGATCACCGGTGCCATCTGTGCGGCCACATCTGGGCGCATATGGAAATGGTGGTCCCCGGGCAGTTCGACCGTCGTGTAATCCGTGATCAGGTCGGGCGCACGCGCGGCAAGGGCCTGGAGTTTCGGACGATGCGCCTTGATCCCGTCCTTGGCCCAGATGTTCAGAACCGGACATTTGATCGCGCGCAGAACGGCGTTCACGTCTTCTTCGGTCAATTTCATCGCGGAACTGGCGAACAGACGCATGTCCGCGGTCAGGCGCACGCCATCCCCGTCCACCGCCACCGCGCGGGGCGCCAGTGCCGTGGCGGTCGCGGTCGAATTTCCCTGACGGGTGCGGCGGGCGATGTAGTCGTCCATGCTATCGAACCGGCGCCCGCCACTGCGGTCCAGTTGCATCCGCGTTTGGGTGACAAAGGCGCGCAGGGTCGTGACAAAATCATCGCCGGTCGGCTCCGTCGCGATTGAGTCCAGCGCGATAAAGGCCGACACGCGCTCGGGCAGGGCGGCGGCGAACAGGGCACTGATATTCGCGCCCCGCGAATGGCCCAGCATCACGCAGCGATCCCATCCCAGTTGATTCAGCACCCCAGCGATCTGGGGCAGGTCATCCCAGATGTTATAGGTCGCATGGGCGGCGCGATGCGCGCTGTGCCCCTGACCCGACAGGTCAAGCGCGATGACACGGCACCCCGTCAAACGCGGGGCAAGCTCCGCGAAACTGTCACCGTGATCCATCCACCCGTGCAGGGCCAAGACCGGCACCCCGTCCGCCGGTCCCCACTCCAACCCCGTCAGGCGCAGCCCGTCGATGTCCCAAGCGCATTCGATCGGTGTGGTGTGGTCGGTGGTCATGGCGTCGGTTCCCTTAAATCCCACACCGGCATATCCGATCCCCGCGCGGCAAACAAACGCGGGTTTTCGCATTGAAACGTGCAGCGGACTCGGCCTAGTGTGCCGCCGAATTCACAGGGCGGCCCGTGCGGTCGCCCGTTTCTTTTCCTCTGGCCCCAAGGCGGACCGATGACCATCACGCACCTCGTCACCCATTCCGGCGGTTTTCATGCCGATGAACTGTTGTCCTCGGTCATCCTGACGCGGCTGTTTCCGGACGCCGAATTGATCCGGACCCGCGACGGGGCGTGGATCACGCCGGGCGCGGGCAAGATCATCTATGACGTGGGGCGCGCCTTTGACGCCGAGGCGGGGATTTTCGATCACCACCAACGCCCCATTCCCCTGCGCGAGGATGGCCAGCCCTATAGCTCATTCGGGTTGATCTGGGCGCAGTACGGGCGCGATTACCTGCGCGCGATGGACGTGCCCGAGGCGCATCTGGACGATATCCACCAGAGCTTTGATCGCGGGTTTGTCCTGCCGGTCGATCTGATCGACAACGGGGCCATGAACCCGTCCGAGGCGGGGGTGCTGGCCGGTCTGACCCTGCCGGTGCTGCTGGAGACATTGAAACCGCAGTTCGATGATCGCGGTGCGGGGGCGGATGATGCGGCGTTCATGGCCGCGCTGCCGGTTGCGCGCGCCTTTGTCGAGGCGTCGATCAAGGGCAAGGCCGCCAAGCGGCGGGCCCACGCCATGGTGACCGAGGCGATTGTCGCGGCGGGTGAGGGCGCGGTTCTGGAACTGCCGATGGGGATGCCGTTTCGCGCCGCCGTGGTCGATGCCGAGGCCGATCACCTGTTGTTCGTGATCCATCCGCGTGATGGCGGCGATTGGGCCGTGACCACCATCCGCAAAGAGGGCGGATCGTTTGAAAACCGCGCCGACCTGCCCGAGGCATGGGCGGGTCTGACCGACGCGGACCTTGAGGCGGCAAGTGGTGTCGCAGGGGCCAAGTTCTGCCACAACGGACGCTTCATCGCCGTCGCCGCCACACGCGAGGCCGCGGTTGAGATGGCGCGTCTGGCGGTTGAGGCCGTGCGCGCCTAGGTCATCCGATCAGGTCGGGGCCGCCATCGCGATGGAGGCGGAACCGTTGGGGCATTTGCCATTCCGGTTTGTCGCCCGCGAACAGGTCCATAAAGGCAATCGCTTGGGAGCTGTCTTTTTTGACGTTCTCGCGAAAGCTCCACCATGTGCGGGGATCGCCCAGGGCGGTTCCCGGGTGTTGCTGGGCGTGATAATCGGCCTCAAGCACCTGTCCGCGCACATTCAGGCAAAAGGTGACGTACAAGAATCCCTCGGGCCAGAACGACGCGGGGTCGTTGTCATCGGTTGGCCCCGCGTGATGGGTGACGCTTACCGGTGCGTGGGTGATCAACGCGCGCAGCATGAGGCCCGAGGCAAAGCCAACATAGGCCGGTTTGTCGCTATCGGCGGTGGGCTTTTGCGCCTCAAACGCGCGCAGCCAATCGGCAAACACCGCTGCCAAGGCCGTGCGATCCGTGTCAAAGCGATGACCGGTCTGGGCCTCGGTCGCGCGCACCTGTTTGTCGAAGGCATCCACGAACCAGCGCAACCGCTGGGCGGATTTGTGAACCGGTTGCTCGGTGGTGGGGACGGTCATGATCGGACCTCCTACAAATGTGCGGATGTGTCGGTCAGAAACCGCGAAAGGTCTACGGGGTCGGCGAACGGATCGCCCGCATGCCCCGCCATTGCGCGGATCAGGGCGACGGTCATATCCAGCAGGTGCTCTTCGTCCTCAATGCTGTCGCCACGTGCTGCAAGCAGCCACGTCGCGACCGATAGCAGGTGCAGATCAGTGTCAGGATGTGTCGCGCCACGGGGCAGGCCCGGCATGCGCCCGATCACAGAGGAGGCGCGCAAATCCATCACCACCTGCGCCGCGAAATCGGCACCGGTCAGGTCACCGGCCTTGGCGATATGGCCAAGGCGGTCGGCCAGAATGGTTTCGCTGATCAGAACCGGCTCGTTCTGTTCGGTGGCCAGATGTTCCCATGCATAGACGAAAACGGATGTACAGGCGCGACGGGCCGCCGACCCGCGATCTGCACCGGTCATGAACTGCGCCGCGGTGGCAATCTGGGTCATGTCGATCGGCGCGCTGATCAACCGTTTGCCCGCCTGTTCCACCGATTTCAGGGCCGAATGAAACGGTTCACGCAACGGTTCGGGCAAGAGTTTCGATGCCGGTTCCAACGCGTCCTCGGTTGCGTCGGCAAGACTGGCCACACCACGCAAGGCGTCCCTGATCGGCATAGGCAGATCAGGCAGAAAGCGGAATGTCGGCGGCCGTGTCATTTGTCCTAACCCTTTGATCCTAAATGTCTGTCGCGTCCAATAGGCGGCGCGCTGTGGCCTCGTCTGTGATCAGCACACTGGGCTGAACCGCAGTCAGGGTCGCCAGCATGATGTCGGTCTTTTCCGGCCCGCCCGAGATCAGAACCTTTTCCGGCACCCGCATCAGACGCTCCATCGACAGAGAAATTGAACGCTCGTTCACGGGATGAGGCACAGGATCGCCGTGAACGTCAAGGAAGTTATAGAGGATATCCCCAACCGCGCCTGCATCGATCATCGATTGACGCTCGGCCTCGGACACATGACCAAGACGATAAGAGGTCGTCAGCGCACTGATCCCGCCACAGGACAACAGGGCCACGTCACAGGATTCCGCCATCTCAAGGATCTGGTCCAACCCGCAATGTTCCAGCAGGGCGTGCTTGGTCTGGGCGCTGTCGACGATGGCGGGGGCCGAGATCAGATAGCCCTCGGCGTCGAACATCTCGGCAAATTGCCACGCGAATTCGGCAGGGTTGAAGCGGCGCGCCTGCGCGATCCCGCCCAACAGCGACACCACCCGCACCCCGTCCAGTGGCCGACCCTCGATATAGGGCAGCATCGTGTGCAGGGTTCGCCCCCAGCCCACCCCGACGGTCAGGTTGGGTTTCATAATGTCGGTGACATATGCCCCCGCAGCGGCGGCAATCGCGCGGGTCGGGTCGTCCTCTTCGCCCTCGCAGGGCACCACGATCGCACCGCGCAGGCCAAACCGTTCCTCAAGCTGGTTTTGCACCTCGATCAACGGGGCGATGGGGGATTTGATGCGAATAACCACCTCGCCCCGTCGCCGCGCCTCGCTCAGCATCCGCGTGATCATGATCCGGTTCACGCCCAGCTTTTTCGCCACATCCGATTGCGTCATGCCCTCGATATAATAGAGCCACGCCGCACGGATCCGCAGTTGGGTGTTCAGATCAGACGACTTGTCACTGCGTCGGCTGTCCTTGGGGGCGGTGGTGTCGGGCATGGCAGGGCCTTTGGGAAACTAGTGCGAACATCTGATCATACATATGTTCCGATGATCTTTCCAACCTCGTCTGCGGCCTCGATTTGCGGCATATGGCCGATCCCGTCGAACAAATGTAGCCCGACCTGTCCCGGTGCACGCAGGGCATGGGCCCACGGGATGATGGCGTCCTGTTTGCCCCAGATGATTTTCGCGGGCACCTCAAGACGCGACAGGGCGGCGCGCAAATCAAACGCCTGAACCCCGTCGGGGAACAAAACATCGGCCAGCGCGGATTGCGCCGCGCGCAGGTTCGGATCGGCGCGACCTGCCATGGCAAGGCGCACATAGGCATCGGTGATCAGATCCTCATCCGCCACCAATTGGCGCAGCCATGGGCCAAGGCTGTTCTCGCGCGTGGCGGCGCATATGCCGTTCAGGGCGGTGCCGTTCACATCGGGTCCCAGCCCCGCAGGAGCGATCAGGGACAGGGACGCGACCGAGCGCGGACGCGTGTCCGCAAGGGCCAGCGCCAGAGCGCCACCAAGGCTGTGCCCGACCAGATGCGCGGCCTCTAGATGCAGATCGTCAAAGGCGCGGCGCACCTCCGCCACCAGATCGGCAAAGCTGTTGATGCGCAGTTTTGGCGACTTGCCATGTCCGGGCAGGTCGATACGGATCAGGGGGCGGTGTTTCAGGTGCCGCTCTATCGCGGCCCAAGAGGTGGCGTCGCTGGCAAACCCGTGGATCAACACGACCGGCGTGCCGGTTCCGCCCTTGGAGCGGGTGATCGACAGGGCGCCGGTTTCTGCACGGAACACATGTGGCGTCGCGGGTGCGGACGTGCGCGTCAGGGCGGTTTCGACATCGTCCGCCTGTACCCGACCGCGCGGGCCAGTGCCGGTTAGGGTCGCGATGTCCACGCCGTTATCGCGCGCCATTTGGCGGGCGCGGGGGGTTGCGCGCGTTTTGTCGGTGGGCGCGGGTATCAAAGTTTCGGGCGTCGGGGCCTCGGCCTCGGGTGCCACAGGGGCGGGTGCAGGATCGGGATCGGGGGCCGCGTCTGCGTCAAACGGGGCGGGTTGTTCGCCGACCTCTTCGCCCTCCGCATAAAGCCACGCACAGGGTTTTCCGATCGCAATTTCGGTGCCTTCGGGGGCGGTGAAATGCAGGATGCCGTCGGCGGGGGCCTCGACCTCCATCGCGGCCTTGTCCGTTTCGATGTCGAACAGGGGATCGCCTTTGGTGACGCTGTCCCCTTCGGCGATGTGCCACGACATGATCTTGCCGGACGCCATGTCCATATCGACCTTGGGCATGATGACTTCGACGGGCATCAGATACGCCCCTTTGCCAGGTTTCGAACGGCGTTCAAGATGTCGGGCACCTGTGGCACGGCGGCCTTTTCCAGTTCGGGGTTATAGGGGATCGGGCATTCCGCCCCGCCAAGGCGCACAATCGGTGCGTCGAGGAAATCAAAGGCGTCGCTCTCGGCGACCATGGCCGATACCTCGGCCCCGACACCAAGGGTTTTCACCCCCTCATAGACACAGACCAACCGACCTGTTTTGCGCACCGAGGCCAGAACCGTGTCGCGGTCGATGGGGCGGATGGTGCGCAGGTCGATGACCTCGGCATCCACACCCTCGGCGGCCAGTTTCTCGGCGGCTTCCAGTGCTTTGTGCACCATGATTGCGGTGGCGACGATCGTTACATCGCGTCCCTCACGCACGATTGCGGCCTTGCCGATGGGGGTGGTGTAATGACCGGCGGGAACGGGGCCCTTCATCTTGTATAGGATCTTGTGCTCATAGATCAGGACGGGGTCAGGATCGTCCAGCGCGGCCAAGAGCAGCCCCTTGGCATCCGCAGGGGTCGAGGGTTGCACGACCTTTAGGCCGGGCACATGGGCCGTCCATGCCTCAAGGCTTTGGGAATGTTGCGCAGCGGCGCCCGTACCCGAACCACCGGGCAGGCGCATCACAACCGGCACCGAGACCGAACCGCCCAGCATATAGCGCAGCTTGGCCGCCTGATTGACGATCTGTTCCATGCCCAAAGTGGCGAAATCCGAGAACTGGAATTCAAAGATCGGGCGCAAGCCGGTCAGGGCCGCGCCAACGGCAACACCGGCACCGCCCAGTTCCGAAATCGGTGTGTCCATCACGCGGTCGGGGCCGTATTTGTCGATCAGATCGCCGGTGACGCCAAACGCGCCGCCATAGACGCCGATGTCTTCGCCCATCAGGATCACGCGTTCATCCGCGCCCATGGCGATGTCCATCGCCTCGCGGATGGCCTCGGCGTAGGACAGGTCGCGGGTTTCAGGTTGGCTGTGGGCGTTCATGCGGGGGCCTCTTGGGTGTAGACATCGCGGGTCACCTGATCCAGTTGCGGATCGGGCGCGGCGGCGGCGAATTCGATGGCGTCTTTGATGGTCCGGGCGGCGTCGTCTTCAATCGCGGCGACCTCATCGGGGGTGGCGATCTTGTGCTCGATCAACAGCTTGGCCATGGCGGCGATGGGATCGCGCGATTGCCAATCCGCGATTTCCTCTTTCGTGCGATAGCGGTTGCGATCCGATTTGGAATGGCCGCGCCAGCGATAGGTCAGGTTTTCGATCAGGCTGGGCCCTTGTCCGTCGCGCGCACGGGCAACGGCGGCATCTACGGCCTCGCTCACCGCCGAGAAATCGTTGCCGTCCACGGTGACGCCCGGCATGGAATAGGCCGCTGCGCGCTCTGATATGTTTTTCACGGCGGTTGAGCGTTCGATGGATGTCGACATGCCGTATTTGTTGTTCTCACAGACGAACACGACGGGCAGGTTCCACACCTTGGCCATGTTCAGGGCCTCGTGAAACGCGCCTTCGTTGTTCGCGCCGTCGCCAAAGAAACAGATGGTGACCGCGCCGGTCCCAAGACGCTTGGCCGACAGGGCCGCGCCCACCGCAATGGGCAGGCCGCCCCCGACGATCCCGTTTGCGCCTAGGTTGCCCTTGGAGGGGTCGGCGATATGCATCGACCCGCCGCGCCCTTTGCAGTAACCGGTTTCCTTGCCAAAAAACTCGGCGAACATTTTGGACAGATCGGCCCCCTTGGCCACGCAATGGCCGTGTCCGCGGTGGGTCGAGGTGATTTTGTCCTCATCGCTGAGGGACATGCACGAGCCGACGGCCGAGGCCTCTTGCCCGATGCTCAGGTGCATGGTGCCGTGGATCAGGCCGCGCATATAGCTGTCTTCGGCCCCCTCTTCGAATTTGCGGATCAGGTACATTTTGCGCAGCGCGTCACGCAGACGTTCAGGCGTGTAGGCGCGGATCGCATAGGGGGTGTTTTCGGTCACGGTCTCAGACATTCAACAGGTCCTTGCCATAGAGCATCACGTCCTGACGGCGGCGCAGTTCGACCAGTTTGCTGTCAGGCAGTTTCGCGTTTGCGGCGGTGATCAGTTCGCCCTTTTTGATCGGGGCGGTGACGACGGCACCGGTCAGCATGCCGGCGGGCAGGGCGGTTGCGGCCTGGGCGCGGCTGACCTCCATCGCCCAAGCGCGGTAGGCGTATTCGCCGATCTGATCCAAGGTATCGCCGGGCATCAGGTCTTTTTTGGCAAGGGCACAGACCTCGACCACGGGTTTTTCCAGCGGGATCATGTCGGCCTTGCCGTAAAGAACGGCGCGCGCACAGGTCAGCGGCACCTCAAGCGAGGTCAGGTGATAGGGGCGGATGAATTCGTAATAGGGCCCGTCGCCCATCTTTAGGTCCTTCATCCGCTCGTGGACCCTCGGGTGCTCTGCTTCGACAATGCAAAAGACGCCGGGAGACACGCCCTTGCCGATCGAGTAGTCCACTTTGCCGATCCCCGACAGGATGCCGCCATCCGCCTCGGGGATCAGAACCTTGGCCAGTTCCTTGGGGCCAGCGGCGGGGCCATGCATCCCGTCGACATCCGGCACCAGACCGGTGGCGTTGCCGATAGCGGCCATTTCAACGGCGGTTTTCGAACCATCGACGAATTCCACCAACAGGCGGGGGTTCATGTTGCGCGCGATCGCCTCGGCCGTATAGGCGTCCGGCGTTGCGTCGATGTTCAGGGGGTTGTTCTTGCCCTTGCCCGCGCAGACCACCTTGTGGCCCATGGCGGTGACGAATTCGATCAACTCCATACAGGAAGACGGTTCATCCCCCGCGCCAAGGGAATAGACTACGCCCAGACGTTCAGCTTCGTTGCGCAGATAGGCCCCGATGGTGACATCGGCCTCGACGTTCATCATGGTCAGGTGTTTGCCCCGTTCCATTGCGCGCAGCCCGATCTCGGCGCCGACGGCGGGAATGCCGGTCGCGTCGATCACCACATCAATCAGTCCCGATTCCAGAATCAGGTCCGCGTTGTCGGTGATCGCGGTTTTGCCACTTTCCATGATGGCGTTCAGATCATCGGTCGATTTGGCGTCCTGACTGTGGCCGTCCTCTTGGTGGGCGATGCTGACGGCGCGGTGTGCGTTAGGCACGTTGATTTCAGAAATCGCAGCAACATCAACACCATCCATCATGGCGGCGCGTGTGACGATGTCCGTTCCCATCTCGCCCGAGCCGATCAATCCGATTCGGACAGGCTGTCCGGTGTCGGCGCGGGCCGCGAGGTCTTTGGCTAGGCCGGTCAGGGCAATATTCGAGGGCATATCGGGCACCTATTTTGCTGAAATCATGGGCACAATAAAAAGAACAATTGTGCAGTCGTCAATCAAGATGTTCAAAAATGTTTCCGAACGGCTTGACGTGAGGGGGTGTTTTGAACAACAGTTCGGAGGGACTAATAAATGTTCTGGCGGTCACAATCACTTGAGGAGAGTGGTTGCAGCCGACCGAAAAATTGAACGACCATTGGCCATCAAGGGAGGAAACTAGATGGAACTGACTGGGAAGCTGTCGCGGCGCTCATTCTTGACGAGCACGTCCGCCGTAGGCGTTGCCGCCGTTGGCGCAACGTGGGGCGGAAAACTGTTAGCGGAAACGGCTTTGCCCGATCCGCAGAGCATCCTCGACGATATCTCGATCTCGAAATACGTGCGCAAGGATTACCAAGCCCTCTATGGCATGGCCGATTCGAAACCGATCTGGGACGCCGATAAGGACTGGATCCGGACCGTCGATTGGGACGCGGTGCGCAAAGAGCTGGCCGGGACGACCGTGCGCTTTGCCGTAGGTGCCGCCGACGCAGAATCGGCCGCCGAGGGTCTTGCCCCGTTCGAGGCGCTGTCGGGCATCAAGGTTGAACTGGTTCCGATCCCTGATGACAGCATGTATGACAAGGTTCTGGCCGAATTCATCTCGGGCAACGCCTCGTTTGACGCGCTGCAGTTCTTCTCGCCGTGGATGGGCGACTTTGCGGCGCCGGGCTTCCTGTATCCGCTGGATGACTTCGCCGAGAAATGGGCGCTGCCGCTGGACGATTTCTATGACACCTATCGTCTGAACTATGGCTTCTTCAACGGCACCATGTACGGCATCCCGTTCGACTGTGACATCCAGATGGTGCACCTGCGCAAGGATTACGTCGAAAAGGTTCTGGGTGGTCCGATCGACCGTGCGAATTCGGTTCCGACCTATGACGAATTGATCCGCCTGTCGGCCGAACTGAACAAGGTCGAACCGGGTGTGTCGGGCGTGGGCCTGATGGCGGCACCGGGGTTCTGGTCCACCTATACGTGGGAACACATCTCGGCGCAGGCTGGCATGATGCTGTTTGACGAGAACTGGGAGCCGATCTTTAACGGTGACGCCGGTATGAAGGGTCTGGAAATCATTCTGGAGCTGTCCAAGAACGCGAACGAAGGGTTCGCCGGTGCCGGTTGGCCGGAAAACCGTGCGGCATGGCTGGGCGGTCAGGTGGCCACCAACATCAGCTGGCAGGACAGCGGCACCCAGGCGATGCGCCCGGATCAGTCGCAGATCGTCGATGATTTCATCACTATCTATGAACCGCGCATTGCCGGTGGCCGTTTTGCGCCGCCCAACATCGCCGGTTCGACGTCTTGTGTCTCGGCAAGCGCCAAGAACCCCGAAGGGGCGTTCCTGATGCTGGCCTTTCTAACGACCTCGTCGATCATGGCCATGAACGAGGCAAACGCCAACGGCGTGGCCCCGGGCTATAAGTCGATCCTGAACAACCCGAACCTGCAAGAGGTCAGCCAGCCCGCCAAAGTCTGGGCCGACAGCCTTGAGCACGCATGGTGCGCACCGCGCCTGCCGGGGGCATTCCCGATCGAACAGGCCATCGGCAACGAGATCAACCGCGCCGTCGTTGGCCAGATCTCGGCCAAAGAGGCGTTGGACAACGCGGCGTCTGCGGTCAAACAGATCATGACCGAAAACGGCTTCTATGCGGGCAACGATCCGGTGGATTACGCCAATGCCGCGCCGGGCCTTTATGTCGGCGAAGGCAAGGACCTGCCGTTCTAAACGGACATTCCAGACAAGACAGGAAAAGGGTGCCGTATGAGCAATCCATCTCTGTCGGACACCGGGGCGGCTTCGGCTGCCCCGGTGATGCCGACGACCCGCAAATTCAAGCGGCGCAGCAAGCGCATGAAGACGCTTTTGCCGTATTTCCTTGTGGCGCCGGCGGTTATCTACCTGCTGTTGATCACGCTGTATCCCGGCGTGTTCGCCATCACCCAAAGCTTTCACCATGTGAAATTCGGCCCGTGGCAACCGGCCGGAGTGGCGAACTACGCCAAGCTGTGGGGGGACTATCAATTCTGGGGGGCGTTGTGGAATACGTTCGTGATGGGATCGATTTCCCTGATCCTGCAATGTGTGATCGCGCTGGCCCTAGCGTTTTACGCCTATCGTGACCCGTGGGTCCAAGGGTGGCGGATCATCTTTCTGATCCCCATGCTGTTCATGCCCTCGGCGGTGGCGTTCATCTATAAACTGGCGTTTCTGGACGGGCGGATCGTGGCCGACCTGTTGATGAAGATCGGTTTGGTCGATGGGAACATCGCCTATCAGTCCTCGACATGGCTGAGCCGGATGATCCTGATCCTTGCCGATGTGTGGCAGTGGACGCCGTTCCTGTTCATCATCTTTGTGGCCGGTCTGCAGGGACAGGACGAAGAGGTCGAAGAGGCCGCGCGCCTTGACGGGGCGTCGTGGTACGCGATCTTTTTCAACATTTCCCTGCCGATGATGAAGCCGATCATCGCGGTCGCGCTGATCCTGCGGGCCATCGACATCACCACGATGTTTACCAATGTTTTCATCATCACCAAGGGCGGCCCTGCCTTCGGGACAGAGACGATCAGCTATTTCATCTATCGAACCGGCTTTAAGTTTTTCAACTTTGGCTACGCCTCGGCGGCCTCGGTGGTCATGTTGGTCATCACAATCATTATTGCGCAGCTGGTGGTAAAGCGCGCCTTTGTTTCGGCGAGGTCCTGATCATGGCGTCCCAACGTAGAAAAACCCGTGGCGAGAACCTGTGGCTGCGCTATGCGATCTTGGGGGGCTGGGCTCTGTTCTGTTTGACGCCGGTTCTGTGGTTCCTGTCGATCGGCCTGCGCCCGCGCACCGAAATCATCACCCCGACCCCGATCTATTGGCCCACGTTCAGCTTGGACGCGTGGCACATGATCTGGGAAGACTGGCCGATGGCGAAATACCTTCGCAACTCGGTTCTGGCGATCATCGGCTCGGTTGTGATTGACCTGATCCTGGCGATCCCTGCGGCCTATTCCCTGTCGCGGTTCACCTATCGCGGACGCGATGACATCGGGTTTTATATCCTGTCCACGCGGATGATGGCCCCTGCCATTGTGGCGGTTCCGATCTTCTTTCTGTTCCGCAATCTGGGCCTGTTGGACACGATCTGGGCGTTGATGCTGATCTATGCGGCGATCAACCTGTCCTTTGTGACGTGGATCATCCGGTCCTACATGCTGGACATCCCGAAAGAGCTTGAAGATGCGGCGAAAACCGATGGTGCGGGCGAGTTGCGGATCCTGTGGGAAATCATCATCCCCGCGATCCTGCCCGGTATCATCACCGCATCCGTGATCGCGATGATCTTTGCGATCAACGAATTCCTGTTCACCCTTCTGATCGCATCGACGCCGGACGCGTATACGATGTCGGTCGCGCTGTCGAACTTTACCGGTGGCTCGGACGGGGTGATCTATAACGCAATTGCATTGGTCGCATTCCTGGCCTTCCTGCCTGTGTTCCTTGTGGTCGTCCTGATCCAGAAACACCTGTCGCGGGGCCTGACCATGGGCGCAGTCAAAGGATAAGAATAATGGCGCGTATCGAACTGAAAAATATCCAGAAAAAGTGGGGCGCCGTATGGGGCGTGCGCGATGTGAACCTTGATATCGCGGATGAGGAATTCATCGTGTTTCTCGGTCCGTCGGGCTGTGGCAAGACGACGACCATGCGCATGATTTCGGGGCTAGAGGACCCGTCCGAGGGCGACATCGTCATGGACGGCGAGGTCATGAATGACGTGGACGCCCGTGACCGCGATGTGGCGATGGTGTTTCAGGGCTATGCCCTCTATCCCAACATGTCGATCTACGAGAACATCCGCTTTCCCTTGCGGATGCGGGGCGTGCCCAAGGGCGATCATGATCGGCTGATCAAGCGCGCGGCGGAACTGGTCGAACTGACCGACTATCTGGACCGCAAACCCGGTGCCCTGTCGGGCGGCCAGCGTCAGCGCGCCGCCCTTGCCCGCGCCATCGTGCGTCAGCCGCATGTGTTCCTGATGGACGAACCCCTGTCCAACCTCGACGCCAAGTTGCGTCAGCACATGCGCGTCCAGATCAAGCACATTCAGCGCGAGTTGAAGATCACCACGGTCTATGTGACCCATGACCAGATTGAGGCGATGACGCTGGCCGACCGGATTGTCATCATGGAGAAGGGGGCGATCCAACAGATCGGCACGCCCGATGAAATCTATAACGATCCGGCCAACACCTTTGTTGCGGCCTTTATCGGCTCTCCCCCCATGAACCTGATTGAGGGCACGTTGGAAAACGGAACCTTTAGCGCCGAGGGCGTGCGGGTTGAGGGGCTGAGCACAAGCCACAGCGGCGCAATCACCCTCGGCGTTCGCCCCGAGGATTGCGCGGTCGATCCCGCGTCCACGCATCTGGCGGGCTCGGTTTACGGGGTGGAACCCACGGGCGACATGACGTTCCTGACCCTTAAGGCCGGTGAAAAGCTGATTGAGGTCAAGGCCGACCGCGAATACCGCGCCGACCTGAATGCCGCAGAAAAGGTACGGTTTGATCTGTCCCGTATCTATCTGTTCGACACCGCCAGCGGCCTGCGCCTACGCTAGCATCACGCGATGTCTGGGAGGAGAACGCGATGACATTCGACTATACGTCGATGGGGTTTCACACCTTTGATGCCCTGTGCCGTCCGGTGACGGACATTCCGCCGGGGGGGAACACCTATTTCGTCGATGAATTCACGCTGGCCGTTTCTGGTGCGGCGGGCTCGGCGGCGATTGTAGCGGCCAAACACGGTCTGTCGGTTCAGGCCGTGGGCGGGGTTGGCAATGACCTGATGGGGGATTGGGTTCTGCGCCGGTTTGGTGATTTCGGCGTGGACACCCAGATGATGCAGCGCGTGGCGGATATGACCACCTCGTCCAGCATCGTCACCACCCGTCCCGACGGACAGCGCCCCGCGCTGCACAAACGCGGCGCTACGGCGGGGTTCTATGTGACCGACGATCAGGTCGACCGCGTGCTGGACACCAAGATCCTGCACATCGGCGGGGTCGGGTTGATGGATGCGATGGACAAGGGGCGCAATGCCGAAATGCTGGCCGCCGCGAAATCGCGGGGGATCACCACGACACTGGATGTGTTTGCCTCGACCCCTGAGGACATGGATCTGATCCGGCCCCTTTTGGCGCATACGGATTATTTCATGCCGTCCGAGGAAGAGGCAATGGCCCTGTCCGGCCTGACCGATTTTGAGGATATCGCGGCCTATTTGTTGGACCAAGGGGTGGGCGCGGTGATCCTGACCCTTGGGGCGGCGGGCGCGATGTACCGCGATCAGGCGGGCACACGGATCGACATTCCCGCCTTTGCGATTGATGTGGTGTGTACCTGCGGCTGTGGTGATTGTTTCAACGCGGGGTTCGCAACGGGCCTGTCACTGGGCCGCCCGATCGAGGACTGCATCCGGTTTGGACAGGCCTCGTCGGCGCAAAATGCCATGGGGTTGGGATCACAGGCGGTTGTGTCCTCATTGGCCGACACGATTGCGTTCATGGAAAACACCCCCGTACGCAGCTAGGCACGAGACATAGACCCGTTCCGCCTTTGCCCGTAGGCGGATCAGGGTCCAATCAGGGGTGGGGACACGTGTTCCTGCCCCTGTTTTTATTCGGGGATGGGGTGCATGTGTCCGTCAGGCGGACACTTTTCCCTCGGCGATACCGTATCCCGTGTTCGGTTTCCTATGGTTCCTCTCATGCGCTTGGGAGGGGAACGCAATGGGACAACAGATGTGTTGGGTCGGGGCGAGGGAACGCTCATGACCGGAACGTGGATCGAACGCGGGTTTCTGGCCGCTGCGGGCCTGTGTTTTTTGTTCGGCACGGGGGTGACGGTGGTCGATGTGGCCCTGCGCGCCGTGGCAGGGACGAATGTCCCCGGTGCGATTGAACTGACGTCGCTGTCCATCGGGTTGGGGGCGTTGCTGTCCATGCCGGTGTGCTATGCCAAACGCGCCCATGTCACCGCAAAATTGCTGTCCGAAGTGTCGCCCAACCGGTTCGCGTGGCCCTTGGGCATGGTGGGCACGGCGGCGTCGATCCTGTTTGCCGCGATGTTGGCGTGGATCATGGCACACAACGCGTTGGACAAATGGGGCTCGCCCGAGACCACCGCCGATCTGGGCGTGCCGATCCCCTATGCCGTTGGTTTGATCGCAGTGGTCCTGTTGTCCTGTGCGGCGGCGGCCCTGATCGGGTTTCGCGCGGCCCTTTGGGTCGGGAGGGCGCGTCGATGAGCGGTCTGTTGCTGGGTGGGCTGGGCTTTGGCGCGGCGATTGTCCTGATCTTTCTAGAGGTGCCAGTGGCGGTGGCCCTTGGTCTCGTGGGGCTGGTCGGGTCGGCCATGATTATTGGAACCGGCGGGGCGATGGCCATCGGGGCCAGCACCGTTTGGGACAGCCTGACGAACTATACCCTGACGATGTTGCCGCTGTTTGTGCTGATGGGAAATGTCGCGGCGCATTCGGGTCTGTCGGCCAAGCTCTATCAATCCATGTCGGTGCTGATCGGGCATCGCCGTGGCGGTCTGGCCTTGGCGACCATCGGCGCGTCGGCGGGGTTCGGGATGATCTCGGGGTCGTCCCTTGCGACGACGGCGACGATGGGGCGGATTGCCATCCCCGAGATGCGCGAGGCGGGCTATTCGCGGTCCCTGTCGGCAGGATCCGTCGCGGCCGGAGGCACGTTGGGCATTCTGATCCCGCCCTCGACCGTTCTGGTGATCTATGCCTTTATCGCCCAGCAATCGATCCGCGAGCTGCTGTTGGCGACGGCGGGGCCGATTGCGCTTGCCGTGCTGCTTTACTGTCTGGCGATCTGGGTGCCGATCTGGGCGGGGTGGTCCGATGCCCCCAAACGCCCCCGCGCCAATGGCGATGAACGCAACAGCGCCCTACGTGAGTTGCTGCCGCCGGTCGGTATCTTTGGCCTGATCATGGGCGGCCTCTACACGGGACAGTTTACAGCAAACGAAACAGCGGCGATCGGGGCCTTTGTGGTGCTGGTCTATGGGATCGTGTCGCGGCGTTTGTCGGGGCGGGGGATGATGCTTGCCCTGATGGATACGGCGATCACCTGTGGTGCGCTCTATCTGGTGCTGATCGGGGCGAACCTGTTCAACTTTTTCCTAGCGCTGTCTGGGTTGCCGTTTTCCCTGACCAGCATGTTCGCGGGACTGCTGGATCAGCCGTTGTTGGTAATCCTGTTGATGCTGACGATCTATCTGGTCCTTGGGACGTTGATGGACAGTTTGGCGATGCTGTTGCTGACCGTGCCATTGTTCGTGCCGATTGCGTCGGCGGCGGGTATCGACCTGATCTGGTTCGGGATTTTCGCGGTGATGGTCGTGGAAATGGGCCTGATCACACCCCCCGTCGGCATGAACCTGTTCGTTCTGAAAACCGTCCAACCCGACATCAAACTGACTGAACTCTGGCGGGGTGCTGCCCCGTTTGTCGTGGCCGATTTCATCCGTGTGGCGATCATCATTGCGCTGCCCGCGATTGTGATCTGGCTGCCTCATACCGCGATCTGACCAAGACCATTCCATTGAACATCACGGGAGGAACCATGTTCAAATCACTGATCCAAGCGGGCGCGATCGCCCTGTCCCTGACCGCCGCGACCCAGACGGCCGAGGCCCGCGAGATGCGCGTGTCATCCTTTGAACCGGCCCAAGGGTTCTATTCGTCGAAAATCCTGCAGCCGTGGATCGACCAGATCAACGCCAAGCTGTCGCCGGATGCCCAGTTCAAACTCTATCCCGGTTCGATCCTTGGCGCGCCGCCCGCACAGGCCGATCTGGTCAAGGCCGGTGTCGCCGATGTGGCCCTTGTGGTGCCGACCTATACGCCGGGTCTGTTTCCTGTGACCGGCGTGGTTGAGGTGCCGGGTTTGGTGCCCAATGGCGCGACGGGGGCCAACATCCTGAACACGTTGGCCGAAGAAGGCACCTTGGCCGATGAATATGCGGATTACAAGGTGATCGCGGTGTTTACCACGCCGTCCTACCGGTTCTTTATGGCGGATGAGGCGGTTCAGGCCCCCGCCGATCTGGATGGGCTCAAGCTGCGCTCGCCCTCGAAATTCGGGTCCGAACTGTTCGGGATGGTGGGCGCGTCTGGCGTCGGTATCCCCGCCCCGCAGGTCTATGAAAACCTTGAACGCGGTGTCGTTTCGGGCGCGGTTTGGGTGATGGATGCCTATCGCACCTTCCGCCTGAACGAGGTCGCGCCGAACATCACCAGCACGGGTTTCATCGCCTCGCCCATGGCGATCCTGATGAACAAGAACACCTACAACAGCCTTTCGGATGCGGACCGTGCGGTTCTGGATCAAATGTCGGGCCGCGCCACTGCGGAATGGATCGCAGGCGTGATTGACGACACCGACGCCGCGATCGAGGCCGAGTTCCGCGCCGCAGGTGAGGTGACCTTTGTCGATCTGGATGAAGGTGGCATGGCCGCGTGGGCCGATGCATTCGCCGGTGCCGCCGATGCGTGGGTCAACGGGCAGGCCGACAGCGATGCCGCCGCCGCCGCACTGGAGCGCGCCCGCGCTGTCGCCGCGCAATAATACCGCGCCCTGTCCGCCATACGGACGGGCAGGGCACGAGCATTGGGTACCGGCCCGCCATCGGCGATCCTGTACCCCTTCAGAAACCATCACGAATGGAGGTCACCATGGCGATCAACGCTTTGGGCTATCTCGGTGTGCGCTCGGACCGCTTGGACGAATGGGGTAGTTTCGCCGGCCAGTTGCTGGGCATGCAGAAAATCGACCGCGGCGGCAAGGCCTTGGCCTTTCGCATGGATGACCGGCAACAGCGGCTGTTGGTGTCCGACGAGCCGGGGGAAACGCTTGCCTTTATGGGGTGGGAGGTCGAGACCGCCGAAGACCTAGAGACATACGGCGCGCGGTTGGAGCGCGCGGGGGTCGAGGTGCATTGGGCTGCTCCGAACCTGTGTGACCGGCGGTTTGTCGGGCGACTGATCTGGTTTCTGGACCCGATGGGCAACCGCGTCGAACTGTTCCACGCCCCGATGATCGCCAGTGATCCGTTTGTTCCGGGCCGTCCTATCGACGGGTTCATGACTGGTCCCTTGGGCATGGGACACGCGGTTTTGCACGTCAAAGACATCGACGTGATGCTGCCGTTCTATCGCGACCTACTGGATTTCCACGTCTCGGATTACGGGTTGAAACCCTATGGTCTGTACTTCTTTCACGTGAATGGGCGGCACCATTCCTTTGCCATGGTTGGCTCGGGGCAGGCGGGGTTCCACCATTTCATGGTTGAGTTCCAGAACCTCGACGATGTCGGTCAGGGATATGACCTCGCCCAACAGGAAGAGGGCCGCGTGGCCTATACCCTTGGTCGGCACACCAACGATTTCATGACCTCGTATTACGCGCATTCCCCGTCCGGTTTCTTTGTCGAAAACGGCTGGGGCGGGCGGGTGATCGACCCCGACACATGGGAACCCCATGAGACCCACGACGGGCCCAGCTTTTGGGGGCATGAGCGCCTCTATCTGAGCGAAGAGGACGGGCGCAAACGTCTGCGCGATATGCGTCTAGAGGCGGCTGAACGCGGTCGCCGCGCGCCGCCTGTGTCCGACTGCCCTTGGCTTATGGGCGAACTTGCAAAACAAGGAAACTAAGCATGGAGCATTATGACGTCGCCATTGTGGGCTATGGCCCTGCGGGGGCCACTCTGGCGCATCTTTTGGGGGAGTGCGGGTTGCGGGTGCTGATCCTCGACCGCGAGGGCGCGCATTATCATCTGCCCCGCGCGGTGCATTTCGACGCAGAGGTGATGCGCACCTTTCAATGGATCGGCATCGCCAACGAGATGGAGCCACTGACCCACACCCATCCCGGTATGCGGTTTGTGGACGGGCAGGGGGCGCTGTTGCTTGACTGGCCGCGTCCGCAGGGTGAGGGTCCGCAGGCATGGCGCGCGAACTATCGGTTCCATCAGCCGGACCTCGAGGAACTGCTGCGCGGCCACCTGACACGGCGGGACAATGTGACGATCCGTACGCGGTGCGAGGTGTTCCATATCGATGATCTGGGCGATGTGGTCGAACTGCGCTTTGAGGACATGTCCTGCGGCAAGGTGGAGCGCGCCCGCGCGAAATACGTGGTTGGCTGTGACGGGGCGCGCTCCCTTGTGCGCCGCTATATCGAGAGCGGGATGCGGGATCTCGGGTTCCACGAACGTTGGTTGGTGGTGGATGTGATCCTGAAAGGCGACAAGCCCGAGTTGGGCGATCATTCGGTGCAATATTGCCGCTCCGAACGTCCCGCCACCTATGTCCGCACGCCGGGTGCGCGGCGGCGGTGGGAAATCACCGTCCTGCCCGATGAGGCCAGCAACGAGATCGCCAAGCCCGAACGGGTCTGGGACCTGATTTCCGACTGGATTTCGCCGGAAGAGGCCGATCTGGAACGCACTGCGGTCTATACCTTCCATTCGCTGGTCGCCGAAGACTGGCGCAAGGGGCGGTTGATCTTGGCGGGGGACGCCTGTCACCAGACCCCGCCCTTTATGGGCCAAGGCATGTGCGCGGGTACACGGGATGTGGCGAACCTCTACTGGAAACTCGCGCTGATCTGTCAGGGCGCGGTGGATCACGCGGCGGCAGAAACCCTGTTGGACAGCTATGAGAGCGAGCGCAAACCCAACGCCGCCGAATATATCGAAACGGCGGTGCGTCTGGGCGGGTTGATCAACACGGCGGGCACCCAAGAGGCCCTGCGCGCGGCATTGCCTCTGCCCACGGGCGGCGCACGGATGCAGAGTATCGCACCCCCGATCGGGCCGGGTCTTGGGGTCGGTGATCTGGCGGGCCGCCTGTTTGGTCAGCCGCGCATGGCGGACGGGGCGCGGATGGATGATCTGTTCCCCCATCAGTTTGTCATCGTGGCCGAGCCCGACATCCTGAACGGGGTGGACGTGCCGGACGCGGTAGGGGTCGTGACGACCGAGACCTCAAACGCCGCCGAGCACCTTGAGCGGCTGGGCGCGCGCGCCACCGTTCTGCGCCCTGACCGTCACACGCTGGGCGCGGCGGAAACACCTGAACAACTGGCCGATCTGCTGATGCGGATCTGGCCTTCGCCTCTTTGCACACAACAACTGGAAACGGCTTAAGTCTATGAAACTTTGTTCTTTTACCAAAAACGGCACGGCGTCCTATGGTCTGGTGACCGAGGCGGGCATTGTTGATCTGGGCGCGCGGTTCGCCGCCCCGACCTTGCGCGATTTTCTGGCCTCGGGCGATCTGACGGCGGCGGCGGCCCTGTCGGGTGAGGCGGCAGATTTCGCCTTTGACGACGTGACCCATGATCCGGTGATCCCGAACCCCGACAAGATCATCTGCGTCGGTCTGAACTACCACGCCCATATTGAGGAAACCGGCCGCGAGGAAACCCCGAACCCCGTGTTGTTCGCGCGCTATGCGGGGTCGCAGATCGGGCATAACCAGCCTCTGATCAAGCCGCTGGAATCCGACAAGTTCGACTATGAGGGCGAGGTCGCGGTGATCGTCGGCAAGGAGGGGCGACGCATTTCCGAGGCGGACGCGTTGGACTATGTCGCGGGCTATGCGCCCTATAACGACGGGTCTGTGCGTGATTGGCAAAAGCACACGCATCAGTTCATGCCGGGTAAGACATTCGCGGGCACCGGCGGGTTCGGGCCGTGGATGGTGACGGCGGATGAGATCGAGGATCACACCAAAATGCGCCTGCAAACCCGTCTGAATGGCGAAACGGTGCAGGACACGACGCTGGACATGCTGGTGTGTTCGATCCCGCGCCTGATCTCCTACTGCTCGACCATTCTGCCGCTATTGCCGGGCGATGTGATTGTGTCGGGCACGCCGGGCGGTGTCGGCGCGCGGCGCAACCCGCCCCTGTTCATGAAGGACGGCGATGTGTGCGAGGTTGAGGTGTCGGGCGTCGGCATCCTGCGCAATCCCGTTCAGGCAGAACAGTAACTTTCGCGCCGGCGTGGCCTGTGTAATGGTGGGTACATGACACCGAAACAGGCCACGTCGGGTTCCGCGTCCTCCTCTGTGCGTGCGTTGGCGCGGGGGCTGGATATCCTGCGCTATGTGAACCGCGTGGGCGAGGCGCGCGCGGGCGAAATCGCCAAGGCCTTGGACCTGCCGCGCCCGACGGTGTACCGGCTGCTCGAAACGCTCGAAGAGCTGGGCTATGTCGCGTTTTCGGCCACGTCGAACCTTGTGCGGGTGACGCGATTTGCGGCGGCGTTGGGGGATGGCTATGCCCTGACCTCGGAAATGACACAGGCCGCCGGTCCCATCTTTGCCGATTACGCGAAACGGGTTGTCTGGCCGCTGGACCTGACGATTTACAACAACGCGGCCATGGTCATTCAGGAAACCACGCACGGACGTTCGCCCCTTTCGATTGATCGCGGGATGACGGGCTATCGGTTGCCGGTTTTGCGAACCTCGGCGGGGCGGGCCTATATCGCGTTTTGTCCCGAGAACGAGCGCGACCTGATCCTTGACCATCTGCGCCGTTTGAACGATCCGGCGGATCAACCGTTCCTTGAGGGGCGCCTGTTGTCGCACCTGATCGAGGAAACGCGCGCCCGTGGCATCGCCGTGCGGGACAGCGGAGAGTTCCGGCAGGAAACCGCGTCAATTGCCCTGCCGATCCGGTCGGGGGAGACTGTTTTGGGCTGTGTCTCGTTGATCTGGATTCAGAGCGCGATGAGCACGCGCAAGGCGTTAGAGGATTATGCCGAACCGCTGGCCGAGGTCGCAACGCGCATCGCCGAGAGCCTTGCGGATTAAAGCGGGTTTTGCGCCATTTCGGCGGCGACATTCGCGTCGACGGGCACATCATAGGTCATCAAGATCGTACCGAGAACCGAGTAAAACCCGACCGTCGCGATCAGATCGAACACCGCGTGACGGCCCAAGATATCGGCCAGTTCTTGTTCCAGATCACTCGGAATGCGTTTGTGATCAATCACCGCGTCCACCGCATCGACCAGCAACCCGTCAAGCCCGTCAGGGCGCGCCCGAACTGCGGCGATCCGTGCGTCGTCCATGCCAAGCGCGCGTGCGCGCGATACGTGATGTGCCCATTCATAGGACGAACCCAACCGCACACCGGTGCGCAGGATCACGACCTCGGAGTGCTCGGGCGTCAGGGCCATGTCCTTGACCACATGTTGGCGCAGCGGGGCCCATGCGCGCAGCAGGTCTGGGTGATGCGCCATCGTTCGATAGACGTTCAACGCCCCCGCAAACCCGTCGCGCAGGTCGGCAATCTCGGTCGGCCATGCGGCATCGGTCAAAGGGGCAATCGGCGGGGTTGAATGGGGTGCGTCTGTCATGGCCGGATTTCAACGCGCTGTGGCGCGGGGCACAAGGGAAAACATGCCTGCGTCCAAAGTACGGACAGGGTCCCATGGGCAAGGGGCGTCTGTCCTCCCATCGAGGGAGAACAGCCGCCTGTCCGCGTTGCGGACACTGGCGCCTTGGCAAATCGGATCGCAATGCTGGCGTGTTCGGTGCAAGCGGTGTGGGGGCGACTTTCATTTGCGCCGCACCTTTGTCGGCACAGCGAGGCATCTTTGGAGGTTACTTCGCGTTCCGCACAAGCGCGCCGTTTTCGATCAGATACGCAGCGCGATCTAGTGAGCAGCGCTCCCACGGCTCCTCACTGAACGCCCCCCAGTAGAAAAAGCGTCCATTCACGGACCTAAATCTAAATCCGTCACCATAGAATGTCCAAAAGGCGAGGTCATAATCTTGTTTGACGCTATCTTCTGAGCGTAGCACATGCAGTCCCAAGTTCGCAGTTTGACCTTGGCATGTTCCTTCAAACCGACGCGCCCAGATGCGCCGTTTAAGGGCGTCGAAATCGAATTGATCAGGATCACTAATAAGGGCCAGGCGTGCCTCATCGTCATCGCAGGTCACAGCGTAAAAGCAGACGGCGGTGATGTTGCTCACGTTGTCTGTCTCGAAGTTATTGTACTGTTTTCTGTTTATGTACTGCCACTCGATGTACCGCTGTGCGGCATCGAAAACATGTTCTGAGGACAATGCGCGCCAAGACGTGTAGCGAGAGCCGTAGTGGTCTGCGAACCCATACATCGTGATCAGTGCAAAAAATGCAATCAGTGCAAAAGCGATGCGTTTGAACATCAGGAACCACCCTGAACGACTTTGCAGACGTTCAAACGAGCAATGGAGGTATGGGTATTTGTCATTGGCACCGGCCTTTCGCGCATCGTTAAAGCGGATCTCGCAAACGTCTCTAAATGATAAGATCGTTGCGTGATCCGAATGTCGATAGCGGGTTTTCGCAACGCTTTGAGACGGCGATTTGACTCAAATCCCGGCTTTGCTTGGCAACTGGCAGAAGAGTCATGGCGGCCCCTGAAGGATTCGAACCCTCGGCCGTCCGCTTAGAAGGCGGATGCTCTATCCAGCTGAGCTAAGGGGCCCCATGATGCAATGATTTTACGGATAGAACCGCCGCTGTTCAAAGCCTATTTCGACCCCATCGCCCCTTAGGCCGCGAATTTTTCGACCATGGTGGTCAGACGGTTCTGCAACCCTTGGCGTTCCAGCACCGAAAGACGCGATTCCATGCCCAAGGACACCGCTCCGTGCAGCGCGGCGAAGAACAGGCGCGCCTCACCCTCAAGGGTGCGGCTGGTCTTGGCGGGGTAAAGTTCGTCCAGCTGTTCCTTGATCAGGTCGATCACCGGCTGCAGCGCGTCAAAGAACCCGGGGTGTTCGCCATCCTCGGACAGACCGATGGAAAACAGCGTGCGCCAGCGCGGCCCCTCACGTTCGGCATAGTCGAGATAGGCCTGTGCGAGGCTGATCAAACGTTCCTCGGGGCCTTCGCGGGTCAGGCCGACGACGGCTTGGCGCATGTGCTCTTCGAGCTGTTCCAACGTGCGGCGGTTCACCTCAACGGCCAATTCGCCCAAGTCCCCATAGGCCGAATAGATCCCGCCCAAAGCACAGCCCACCTCGGCCGCGAGTTCACGCGCCTTGAGGGCGACAATGCCGCCTTTGGCGATCTGACGCTCACCCGCATCGGTAAGACGTTCTTTCAGGGCCTGTCGTTTCGGAGATAGCATCGTTGAGACTCCTCTGGGAATAATCTCAATTTTGCCATGTTGCAGCATAGAATCCAACATTTACTTTGCAGGTGCAGCAAGATGTTGATTTGGAACGCTAATTGTGGCTTTCGACAACATCCTTGGGCGGATTTTCGCGCGTTTTGCGGCGCGGATCCCACATAAAGGCGCAGGCGCATACGGTCATCAGGATCGCCGCGAGGGCAAAGGCCGCACCGGGTAGGACGATAGGCGCACCGTCTTTGGTGAAATGCGTAAAGGTCTGGGTCATAACCAGCGGCGACAGGGCCATCGCGATAGACCGCATCGAGGTAATTGCGCCCTGCAATTCGCCCTGTTGATCATCGGTGACGCGGCGGGCCATGACACCTTGCAACGCGGGGTCCACAATCGCGCCAAGCGCCGCAAAGGGCGTCAGGGCCAGCGCGACCCAGCCACTCGTCGTCACCGCCAGCAGGACAAAGGCGATGATGTTGACGACAAGGCCCAGCATCACCGTCCATTTCGACCCCAAGAACCGCAGGATCACGCGAATCAACCCGCCCTGCATCAGGGCCATGGACAGGCCAAACGCCATGAGCGACAGGCCAATTGCGGTCGGGCTCCAGTCAAAGCGAAACTTGGTGAAATAGGCCCATGTGGACGGGTACACAAAGAACGCGAACTCATAGAGAAAGATGATGAACAACAGGCCCAGCATGTTGTGCCGCCGTCCGACGTGTAGCAGGGCGCCGACTGGATTTGCGCGTAACAGGCTGAAACGGCGACGGATTTTATCGTCTACCGTTTCCTGAAGAACCAGATAGCCGAACAGGGCGTTTAGCGCGGACAGGCCCGCCGCCGCAAAGAAGGGCGCACGCGGGTCCAGTTCGCCAAGCGCCCCGCCGATGAGTGGCCCAAGCACGAACCCAAGGCCAAAGGCGGCGCCCGCAAGGCCAAATCGGGCGGTCTTTTTTTCGGGGGGCGAGATATCGGCAAGAAAGGCGGATGCGGTGGCGGGGGTCGCCGCCGTGATCCCGCCGATGAACCGCGCGATCAGCAGGACAGGCATGCTCCACGCTAAGGCCATCAGCAGATAATCCAGCGCCATAAACACCTGCGAGAAGAGCAGCACCGGACGCCGTCCGAAACAATCCGACAGGTTGCCCAAAAGCGGTGAGAACAGGAATTGCATCACGGCAAACGACGTCGCCATGACACCGCCCCAAGCGGCGGCTTTGCTCAGATCAAACCCGCCAACCGATTGGATCAAATCGGGCATCACGGGCAAAATCACGCCAATTCCCATGGCGTTGATCACAAGCGTAATAAAAATAAAAACGATCTGTAAGGGCACGGAACTGTGGGTGTTTCAAATTTCACCCAGAGAACAAGAAATTTCGCAGTTAGTCGAGAACTTTCGCGGTGGTTGTAAAATTCTTTGCGAGGGCGACCGCTTCGCCAAGGTTGTTCTGTGGCTGACACAGGGCGGCCCAATCGATGTCGGGCCATTTCGCGGCGGCCAGATCGCGCAGGGGAATGTTGTCGGCCACGGCGGCCTTGCACATGTCCTTGGTCGCGGCCTGTGCCTCGGGGCGGGGCATAAGATCGGCCAGAGCAAAGGAAATCGTTTCTGCATAAATCAGGTCGAGGGGGTCCTGCACCATACGCGCCATGCCGTCGAAATTCGGGGCGACGGATTTGGCCAGTTCGGTCGCAACGCTCAGGGCGCGGGCCGTGCCCATGACCATCTGGGGCAGGGTCATCCATTCCATCAGCCACGACGCACCATCGCGTTGGTATTGGTGCGACAGGGTCGATTGCAACGTGGTGTTCAACCCGTTCAACATCCCCGCAATCGCCATGATAATGCCAGGCTGCACAGGGTTATTCTTTTGCGGCATGGTGGACGACCCACCCGCGCTGGCCAGACGGATTTCGGAAATCCCTGACAGCGACATCAGGTGCAGATCCTCGGCCATTTTCGACAGGCTACCCGTCACGGCGGTCAGCCAGGCGCCAAGCTCGGCCACGTTGTCTCGCGCGGTGTGCCAGACGTCACCCGGATCGGCAAGGTTCAGGGATGCGGCCATGGCGGCGCGCACTTCAGGCCCCTTTGGCCCCATGGCCGACAGGTTGCCCGAGGCGCCTGACAGGCTGATCCGCAGCAGACGCGGGCGCAGCGCGGCCAGACGTTCGCGATGCCGGATCAGGGGCGTGCCCCATGCGGCCACGGCGGCCCCGAATGTGGTGGGTGTCGCGACCTGACCCCATGTGCGGGCGGCCATCGGCGTTTCGGCATGTGCCTCGGCCAGATCGCCAAGCGCGTGGATCAATTCAACCAATCGTTGATCAAACAGCGTCAGCGCCTGGCGCAGCCGCAGGATCAGGCCGGTGTCGATGATGTCCTGACTGGTCGCGCCGAAATGGGCGTATTGCGCGTGTTCGGGGGCCTCCATCGCCTTGCGGAACGACGCGACGAGGGACGGGATGCACACCGCGCTCTGGCCTGTTCCGGCGGCCAGTCCGGCGGGGTCCACCTGAACCTCCATCGACGAGCGGTGGATGAACAGGGCACTTTCCAACGGGATCACGCCCAGTTCGCCTTGGGCCTTGGCCAATGCGCCCTCGACCAGCAGCATCGCGCGCACTTCGGCGCTATCGGTGAACAGCTTGCCCGCCTCGGCGTCGTGAAACAGGTCGCGGTAAAGGGGGCTGTCGAAAACGCAAATGGCCATAGGTCAGTTCAATCCCAAGATGTCACGCGCCTGTTGCCAAGTGGCGACGGGGCGTTCGTATTTCTCACACAGGTCTACGGCACGCTGTACCAAGGCCGCGTTCGAGGGGGCAAGCGTGTCTTTGTCCAAACGCACGTTGTCCTCCATGCCGGTGCGGGTGTGACCGCCTGCGGCGATGGACCATTCGTTCATCACGATCTGGTTCGGGCCGATGCCTGCGCCGCACCATTCCGCATCGGGCGCACGGTTTTTCAGGGTCTGGATGTAGAAATCGAACACCTCGCGGTCCACGGGCATCGCGTTTTTCACGCCCATGACGAATTGCACGTACAAAGGCGCGGCCAGACGCCCGTCCTTGGACATGTTCACGGCCTGCAGGATGTGGGACAGATCGAACGCCTCGATCTCGGGTTTGATGTCGTATTTCAGCATCTCGGAGGCCAGCCAATCGACCAGTTGCGGGCTGTTCTCATAGACGCGGTTGGGAAAGTTGTTGGACCCTACCGACAGCGACGCCATGTCGGGCTTCAGCGGCAGCATCCCGCCGCGTTCCTGCCCCGCGCCCGAGCGGCCACCGGTCGACAGCTGGACGATCATGCCGGGGCAATGTTCGCGCAGACCTTCCAGCAGACGGCCGAATTTTTCGGGGTCGCTGGTCGGGGTCTGATCGTCGTTGCGCACGTGGCAATGGGCGATGGTGGCGCCTGCCTCGAATGCGGCGTGGGTGCTCTCGATCTGTTCGGAGATGGTGATCGGCACGGCGGGGTTGTTTTCCTTGCGCGGCAAGGACCCCGTGATGGCGACACAGATGATGCAGGGTTTGGTCATGGCGTTTCCTAGAGCAGAGAGTTCAGCAACCGGTTTAGATCCGACGTTGCGCTGAGTTGGGGGAAATGCCCGCAGTCCAGTTCATGAACGGCGGTGTCCCCAGAGGTGTTGTTCGCGATCATCGCCCGTTGCAGGTCGGGCGTGACGGTGCGGTCTTGGGTACAGAGGATATAGGTTTTGGCCACCCGCCCGAACCGGTCGTCCGTCAGGCGGACGGGGCTGGTCTGGGCGCGGTTCGGCTGGGCGCTGAGACCGCGCAGGGCGGCGGCCTGTTGAGCGCGCGCGGCATCGGGGAACAGGATCGGCGCGGCCCGTTCGGGGTTCAGAACCGTCGAATGTTTGTCCGCACGTTCCACAGCGACCTGAATGCCCGGACCCTCTTGGGTTTTGATCAGATCCAACAGGGACTGCCCGTCGCGCGGCAAGAACGCGGCAACATAGATCAGGTGGTTGATCCGCTCGGGCGCAAGTTCCGCCATTTGCGAAATCACAAGCCCACCCATGGAATGGCCGACGACCGTCACAGGCCTGGTCTCAGGCAGGCGGTCGATCATCGCGCGGGCATAGGTCATGACATCGATCCCGTCATGCGGGGTCGGGTCATCGCCATGGCCGGGCAGGGTCGGGGCCAAAACGGCATGACCCGCCCCCGAAAGGGCGGGCACGACCGAGGTCCAAGCGGCACCTGTGCTCCACGCGCCGTGGATCAGCATAACCTGTGTCACGGATCAGATGTCCAGAAACACGGTTTCTTGCGGACCGGCGATGCGGATGTCGAACCGGTATTCCCCGTCACCGGTGCGTTTCGCGATCAAGGTGTCCACGCGGGGACGTTGTTCGATGCGGTTCAGCAGGGGGTCGGCGCTGTTGTCCTCATCCTCGAAATAGATGCGGGTTTGCAGACCGATGTTGATGCCACGCGCCACCAGCCAGACCGAGATATGCGGGGCCTGAACGCGGCCATCGCGCAGGGTGGTCGAGCCGGGTTTCACGGTTTTCAGGGTCCATTCGCCGCTTTCGGGATCGGCACAGACGCGCGACCAGCCCGAGACGGCGGGATCGGCACCGGCGTCGCCCGCGAATTTACCGGCGGCGTCGGGTTGCCATGTTTCAAACATCGCGTCCCGCAGAACCCAGCCCGTCGCATCCGCAACCGTGCCGGTGATGGTGATCACCTCACCCTTGGCGCCGTCCGCGATGGGGCTGTCGCCGATTTCATGCTCGTAAATCCCGCCCAGACCCGCATAGGTCGGCACCGTGCCGATATGCACATAGGGGCCAGCGGTTTGCGAGGGGCTCTCGATCAGGGTGTCCAGCTTTTGAACCATGGCTTACATCCCTTCCATTTTGTTTTCGAACATGGTCTGGCGGCGACCGCGCAGGACGATGTCAAATTTATACGCCAGGAAATCCATCGGGCGGGCAGATGCCATATCCAGAGGCGCGACAAGGCGGTCCAGCTGGCTGCGCTCACGGATGGTGGCGGCGATGGGGCAACGGTCGATCAGCGGATCGCCCTCGAAATACATCTGGGTGATCAGGCGCTGACCAAAGGCATGACCAAAGACCGAGATGTGGATGTGCATCGGACGCCAGTCGTTGCCACGGTTGGGCCACGGATAGGCACCTGGACGGATGGTCAGGAATTCATAACACCCGTTTTCATCCGTGATCGTGCGCCCGCAGCCCCCGAAATTCGGGTCCAGCGGCGCGAAATACGTGTCCTTGATGTGGCGATAGCGGCCACCGGCGTTGGCCTGCCAGATCTCGATCAGGGTGTTGGGCACGGGACGGTTGTTTTCGTCCAGAACCCGCCCGTGCATCAACACGCGTTCCCCCACGGCAGGTGCCGCGCCCTTGGTCCAGTTCAGGATCAGGTTGTTGTCCAGCGCGCCCAGTTTGTTATGGCCGAAACGGGGGCCGGTTTCCTCGCTCGGGGTGCTCTCCATCGAGATCAGCGGCAAGCTGGGCGAGCGCGCGACCGAGGTTTTGTAATCCGGATAATAGGGGGCCGGATGCATCTCGCGATTGCGCGGGATCAGGGGGGATTGATCGGTCATTTCGGCTCTTGCTCCTCCATTTCGGCATAGGTGGCCTTGGCCAGCTTCAGGGCGTGGTTCGCCTTGGGCACGCCGGCGTAGATGGCGACGTGTTGAAACGCCTCCAGAACGTCCTGTTTGCTGGCACCGGTGCGGGCGGTGGCGCGGATGTGCATCGGGATTTCTTCAAAGTTTCCCGTCGCCGCCAAAAGGGCCAGCGTGATCATGGACCGTTCGCGTTTGCTGATCCCGTCCGAGGCCCAGACGGTGCCCCACGCGCCCTCGGTGATCAGGGTCTGGAACGGCAGGTCAAACTCGGTTTTCGCGGCCTCGGCGCGGTCTACATGGGCGTCGCCCAGAACACTGCGGCGGACCTCCATTCCTTTGTCAAAACGATCAGACATGTCCGACATCCTTTAGAAATTGGGTGAGCAGGGCGGCGTATTGCTCGGGTTTTTCCACGCAGGGCAGGTGCCCAACGCCACGGATCAGTTCAAAGCGCGACCCCTTGATCAGATCGACCGTCTCGCGCACCAGATCGGGCGGGGTCGAGCCGTCCTCGGTCCCCGCAATCCCCAGCGTCGGCAGGGTCAGGCCCGAGGTCGGTGTATAGAAATCCGTGCCCGCAATCGCCGCGCAACACCCCGCGTAACCTTCGGCGGGGGTGCGCGCCAACATGTTGCGCCACGGCAGGGACGCGCCACTGGCGACAAAGGGTTTCGCGAACCAGCGGTCGATGATCCCGTCGGCCATGGGTTCAACCCCGTCGGCCTTGATCGCGTCGATGCGGTCTTGCCACATCTGCGCCGTACCGATTTTCGCGGCGGTACAGGACAGGACCATCGCGCGCACCTGATCCAGACGTTTGACGGCCAGACCTTGGGCAATCAGACCGCCGATCGACAGGCCGACAAACACGCATTCGCGCACGTTCAGATGGTCCAGCAGGCGCTCGGCATCGCGCACCAGCGCGCCCATCGAATAGGGCCCCTGCGGACAGGACGACAAGCCGTGCCCGCGCTTGTCATAGCGCACATAGCGCAGCCCCTGCGGCAACAGCGCCAGAACATCGTCCCACAGACGGAAATCCGTCCCCAGCGAGTTCGCGAACACAACCGTTGGCGCGTCCTCAGGGCCATCAACCCGATAGTGCAGGGCGACGTCGCCCAGATCAGCCATTTGCATCTGTTTTCCCTTTCATGAGTGGCGCAAGCCTATGCGCGTGCCTGTCCCCTTGCACGCGGCACACTCATGCCTCCCGTTGGGACAGGAATAGAAAATAATAGTTGTCGGTGTCAACTAAATTTGGAGCACCCGTTACAGGCGCTCCAAAGCGCGGGCAAAGATGTCCGCGTCGACATTGCCACCGGTGGCCACGGCGATCACCGGAACATCCGCTGCAACCCCGTCTGGCAAGGCCCAAAGCGCGGCGGCAAGCGCAACCGCGCCCCCCGGCTCGACCACCAGTTTCAGGCGTTGGAACGCGGCCGCAACTGCGTCCAGGGCCATGTCGTCGCTGACCACGGCCCCCGCGCCGCAGAGGTCGCGCATGATCGGCCACGTCAGATCACCGGATTCGGGTGTCAGAATCGCATCGCAAATCGACCCGCTGCGAACGCTGTTCATCTGGCGGGTGCCGGTGGAGAGGGACCGTGCCACGTCGTCGAACCCCTCGGGCTCGGCCGGATGGACGCGCATGTCGGGCGCGGTGGCGTGTAGGGCGGTGGCGATCCCCGCCGTCAGCCCACCACCGCCACAACAGACCAAAACATGGGCGCGGGTGATGCCCAGTTCCGCCGCCTGTTCCGCGATCTCCAGACCCACGGTGCCCTGACCCGCGATCACGTCGGCATCGTCAAAGGGCATGATGACATGCTGGCCACGCTCCTCGGCGACCTGCCGGACCAAGGCGTCGCGGTCCACCGTCGCGCGGTCATAGAGTACCACCTCGGCCCCATAGGCGCGGGTGTTCTCGATCTTGAGCCGTGGCGCATCGGCGGGCATCACGATGGTCGCCGGCACGCCCATCATCTGGGCGGCCATGGCGACCCCTTGGGCGTGGTTGCCCGAGGACACGGCACAGACGCCATTCGCGCGTTTCTCGGCGGGTAGGGCGGTCAGAGCCGACCACGCGCCGCGAAACTTGAAACTGCCGGTGTGTTGCAGGCACTCGGCCTTGACCAGCACACGCCGCCCCGCGATCTCGTTTAAAAACGGGCTCTCGAGCAGTGGGGTGCGGCGGGCGTGTTGGGCCAGACGGTCGCGCGCTGCGAAAATCGCGTCACGATCCATGGACGGTCTCCAGAAATTCGGTGATGGCCGCGATTGAACCCGGTTCATCAAGGAACGGGATATGCGCGCGGTCGGGAATTTCGGCATAGATCAGGTTGCCATGACGGCGCGCCATTTCTGCTGCCGTCGCGCGGGACAACAGATCGGAATTCGCCCCACGGATCAGGGCGGCGGGTTTTGTCGCGCAGAGATCCCACAGGGGCCACGCGTCCTGATCCTCGGCCTCATAGGCGTCAAGGAAGGATTGGCGCAACTCGGGGTCATAGTTGATCTGCAACCCTGCATCGGTCTGGATGTAATGCTTGCGCGCCTCTTCCATCCAGCGGCTGTCGGGGACATTGGCGAACCCGTCCGCTTGGGCCGCAAGCGCCTTGGCCATGTCCTCATACGTTGTGATGGAACGCGGGCTGCGGCCTACGTAATCGGCAATCCGGTCAAGGCCCCCGCGATCAATCACCGGCCCGATGTCGTTCAGGCACAGGCCCGCCACGCGCTCGGGCGCCACGGCCATCAGATACAGCGCGATCAGCCCGCCGCGCGAGGTCCCGAGGATCGGCGCGGAAGAAATCCCCAGATGATCCAGCAGGTTCAGGGCATCCGCGCCCTCGCGCGCAATCGTATAGCTGTCCGCACCGGTCCAGTCTGACCCACCCCGCCCGCGATAATCCATCGCGATGACGCGCGTGCCCTCGGGCAGGTGCGGCGCGATATAGTCGAAATCGCTTTGGTTGCGGGTCAGACCCGCAAGACAGAGCAACGGCCGACCCGTGCCCGTATCGGTATAGGCAATGCGGGCCCCGTCGTCGGCTGTGAATGTGGTCATGAAATCTCCTGCACCAAGGTCGGAATCTGGGACAGATCCGTCAGGATATGTTCGGGTGTCCACGGCAGGCGGTCAACCGGATCATTGCCCCGATTGACCCATGCGGTGGTAAATCCGAACCCCGTGGCCGCCCCTGCGTCCCATCCGTTCGACGAGACGAACAACACCTCATCCCGCGCACAGGCAAAGCGTTTCTCGACCAATTCATAGACCCGCGCATCTGGTTTGAAGATGCCGACGCTCTCGACTGACAGGACATCGTCCAGCACATCGCCAACGCCCGCCGATTGCACTGCCCCGTCCAGCATCGCGGGCGAACCATTGGACAGGATCGCGGTGTTCATCCCCATGTCTTTTAGTGCGCGCAGCATCGCGGGCACCTCGGCAAAGGCCGACAGCTCCCAGTAAAGCGCCAGCAGACGCTTACGCAACGCGCCCTCGGTTGGCAGGCCCTCGGCGGCAAGCGACCAATCCAGCGCCTCTTGGGTCACCTGCCAGAAATCGCAATGGACCCCCGTGATCGCCCGCAACCACGTATAGTTCAGCTGTTTGTTGCGCCAGTTCGTGGCCAGTGACGGCCACACGCGGGCCAGATCGTCGTTTCCAGGCTCATTCGCGGCCTGACGGGCGGCGGCGGTGACGTCGAACAATGTGCCATAGGCATCAAAGATACAGGTTGTGATTGGCATGGTTTCCTCCCCTTTCGGGCACCGTGGCACAGGCCGTTTCATGCGAAAAGCCCCGCCGCCCTTTACATTCTTCACAAGAATTTTAAGTTGGTCCCACGTCAAGAGTACCTGTGCGACCGGCGCAGCCTCTGCAAACTCACCCCGAGAAAATTGGAAAGTAGACATATGACCGAGGTCAAAGCGGGCGACACCGTGCGCATTCATTACACCGGCACCCTGACGGACGGTACGGTTTTCGACAGCTCTGCAGGTCGTGACCCTCTGGAATTCACGGTTGGGTCGGGTCAGATCATTCCGGGTCTGGATCAGGCGATCCCCGGCATGAAGGCAGGCGACAAAAAGGTCGTCGAAATCCCCAGCGATCAGGCCTACGGCCCCGTGCAGCCCGACGCGCGTCAGGCGATCCCGCGCGATCAGGTGCCCGCCGATATCCCGCTGGATCTGGGCACCCAGCTGCAATTGCAAACCCCGACGGGTCAGGTGATGCCGGTGACGGTTGCCGAAGTGACCGAAGAATCCGTTGTTCTGGACGCCAACCATCCGCTGGCTGGCAAAGACCTGACGTTTGATTTCGAACTGGTGGAAATCGTCGCGGCCTGATCCGCGACCATCCGTTCAGACAAAAGAAAACGCGCACCGGTTGGTGCGCGTTTTTTGTTTTCGCATGATCGCGGTGATCAGAGGTTTTCAGGCTTGGGCATGCCCAGAACGTGGAAACCACCGTCCACGCGCACGATTTCACCGGTGGTGCAGGCACCATAGTCCGAGCACAGCCACGCGGCGGTGCCGCCCACGGCCTCTAGCGTGGCGTTGGACCCCAAGGGCGCGTTGCTGTCGGTGTGGCGGTACGTTGCGCGTGCCCCGCCGATTGCGGCACCGGCCAGCGTTTTCATCGGGCCAGGCGAGATCGCGTTGACGCGGATGCCCTGTGCGCCCAGATCGGCGGCCAGATAGCGCGTCGCGCTTTCCAGTGCGGCCTTGGCTACGCCCATGACGTTATAGTTCGGCGTCACACGGTTCGAACCGGCAAAGGTCAGGGTGATCAGGCTACCGCCATCGGGCATCATTTCCGCCGCGCGGCGGCTGACGTCGATGAAGGAATAGCACGAGATATCCAGCGAGTTCTTGAAGTTCTCGCGCGACGTGTTGACGAAGCGACCGGTCAGCTCATTCTTGTCGGAATAGGCGATGGCATGGACCACAAAGTCCAGCTTGCCCCAACGCGATTTCAGCTGATCGAAACAGGCGTCCATGCTGGCGGGGTCGGTCACATCGACATCCACCAGAAAATCCGACCCGACCGACGCGGCCAAGGGTTCGACGCGTTTGCCGAATGCCTCACCCTGATAGGAAAAGGCCAGTTCCGCGCCCTCATCGGCCAGAGCCTTGGCAATGCCCCATGCGATAGAGCGCTCATTAGCGACGCCCATCACAAGGCCGCGTTTGCCGTTCATCAAATTCGCCATAACAGGTTACCCGCGATATTTACTCATGATCAGGGTGGCGTTGGTGCCGCCGAACCCAAAGCTGTTGGACAGGACGCTGTCCAGCTCGACGTTTTCACGCAGTTCGGTGACGATTTCGCCCTCGTTGATTTCGGGGTCAAGCTCGGTCACGTTGGCCGAGGCCGCGATGAAATTGCCCTGCATCATCAACAGCGAATAGATCGCCTCATGCACGCCGGTCGCGCCAAGGCTGTGACCGGTCAGCGACTTGGTCGATGCGATCGGGGGCGTGCTGCCCTCGCCGAACACGCGACGCACGGCCTTGACCTCGGTCACGTCGCCCGCAGGGGTCGAGGTGCCGTGAGCGTTGATATAGTCGATCTTGCGATCTTCGGGCAGGGTGGACAGGGCAACGCGCATCGAACGCTCGCCGCCTTCGCCGGACGGGGCCACCATGTCGTAGCCGTCCGAGGTCGCGCCATAGCCGGTGACCTCACCATAGATTTTCGCGCCGCGGGCCTTGGCGTGCTCAAGCTCTTCCAGAACCAGAACGCCGCCGCCGCCTGCGATTACGAACCCGTCGCGAGTCGCGTCGAACGGGCGCGAGGCCTTATCCGGTGTGTCGTTGTATTTGCTGGACATGGCGTTCATCGCGTCAAACAGGCAGGACAGGGTCCAATCGACCTCTTCGCCGCCGCCTGCAAACACGATGTCCTGTTTGCCCAGCTGGATCTGCTCAACACCGTTGCCGATGCAATGCGCACTGGTCGAACAGGCCGAGGTGATCGAATAGTTGACGCCCTTGATCTTGAACGGGGTCGCCAGACAGGCCGAGTTGGTCGACGACATACAACGCGTCACCATGAACGGGCCCATACGCTTGGGGCTGCCTTTTTCGATGACGATCTGGTGGGCGTCAAAGAAGTTCGAGGTCGACGGACCGCCAGACCCCATGATCAGGCCGGTACGCTCGTTGCTGACGTCGCTTTCTTCCAGACCGGAATCCGCGACCGCCTGTTCCATAGCGATGTAGTTATACGCCGCACCCGGACCCATAAAGCGCAACTGGCGCTTGTCGATGTTGGCGGCCAGATCGATTTGCGGGATGCCCGCGACTTGGCTGCGGAACCCGTGTTTGGTGTAGTTCTCTTCGGCGATGATCCCCGAACGGCCGGCCCGCAGGCTGGCTTCGACTTCGGCGGCATTGTTACCGATAGGGGACACGATACCGATGCCGGTAATGACGACGCGGCGCATGGCGCTCTCCTCCAGAAATTGTGGGGCTTAGCTCTCGGACAGAGCGACCTTCATATCTTTGACCTGATAGATGACTTCGCCATCTGCTTCTACTCGGCCATCTGCGACGCCCATGGTCAAGCGGCGGGTTTGTACGGCCTTGGTAAAATCAACGTAATAGGTCAGCATTTTGCGATCAGGGCGGACCATGCCGGTCAGTTTGACCTCACCCACGCCCAGTGCGTAACCACGACCCAGCCAGCCGCGCCAGCCAAGGTTAAAGCCGGTCAGCTGCCACAGACCGTCCAGACCCAGACAGCCGGGCATGATCGGGTTGCCAGGGAAGTGGCAATCAAAGAACCACAGGTCAGGCTGAATGTCGAACTCGGCCACGACGTGGCCTTTGCCGTGCAGACCGCCGTCGGCGCTGATGTCGGTGATGCGGTCCATCATCAACATGGGCGGTTCGGGCAATTGCGCGTTGCCGGGGCCGAACAGCTCACCGCGTGCGCATTTCAATAGGTCGTCCCGGTCAAAGCTCGTAGGATAATCGGCCATTCAGGTAGCCCTTTGTGCTCATTTCTTCTTGATCGCACCCCTCTAACACCGCTGTTTGACGCGTTGCAATAGGCGTGACGCCTGTATTCACAGGAAAGCGGGGCGAGAAATTCAATTGAATTACCTCCCTTTTCGCCGATATACAGAGGGAAATACTACCGAGAGACGCACTATGACGCCGCAGGCAATCGATCGCTCTACCCAATGGCTTGGCCGTGCTGGCCTGCGCCCGACACGTCAACGTCTGGCGTTGGCGGGTCTGTTGGTGGGTGACGGTCAGGATCGCCACATCACCGCCGAAAGCCTGTTTGCCGCCGCGGTTGATGCGGGGGAAAAGGTGTCTCTGGCGACGGTCTATAATACCTTGCGCGCGTTTTGCGATGCGGGCCTGATCCAAGAGGTCATGGTCGATGGCGCCAAAAGCTATTTTGACACCCGCGTCGATGACCACCCCCATTTCTTTTGGGAAGATGAGGGCCGTCTGACCGATGCCCCCGCCGATCGTCTGAAAATCAGCGGCCTGCCGGATGCGCCTGAGGGCGTTGAGATTGCCAAGGTCGATGTGGTGATCCGCCTGCGCCGCAAGCGTTAAGCGGTCAGGGACGGTTCAGAACCACTGCCCCGGTTCCATCAGGCCCAAATCCAGCAATTGTTGTGAACTCCATTCAAACGGCACCGAGTTGTGCCATTGGAACGTCTGGATTTCGAACGTGGAGCCCGGATTGGTTTTCAGGGCCTTGGCCGTGCGGAAGGAGCAGATCGCAGCGGTCAGGTTATGGTGCCACGGACAGGCGTAGGTGTTGTATTCTTCGTCGTTGAACGTGTGATCGGGGCGCAGTTTTAGACCCGGCTTGGCGCGGAACAGGGCGATGCGGTCGATCTTGCGCCGGTCATAGGGCACATGTTCCTCAAACCGCCAGCGCAGCCCGCCGAAAAAGTCCAACTGCCGGTCCTTGTCCTCGCCCGCGACCTCATCATAGCGGGCCAGCGCATAGTACCCCGATTTGTCCAGCAACGCAGTTTCCAGCGATACCGCATTCGGGAACTGCCCAAGATCGCCCGCATAGAGGTCCACCACATAGCACAGCATCGCATCGCGCCGTTCCTCGGTGTGAAAGGTCAGCATATCGCCAATCGTGCGCGTCTCGCAGAACGGAAAGAACAGGTATTCGGCGTTGAAACAGTAATACATCCACTGACCCGCCGCGCCTTCGATCAGGCGGTTGATCGCGTGAACCACTGCGCCCTCGCGGTAGACGTCCAGACGCACGCGGTGCACCTTGTCCTCTAGATCGCCGGGCATTTCGACCACATCGGGCAACAGGGCGATCACCGATTTGAACCCGATGTTCAGGTGATGGCGCAGGGTGGTGTCCAGTTCGACCCCGTCTTCGGCGATGATCACCGCGATCGGCCCCTTGGCCAATGCGGCTGTGCCGTTTTTCAAGAAATCTGTCAGGCCGTTGTATTGCATCGGGTTTTTCATTCCTGCTCTGTTGCGGGTAAAATCCGTCATCCGCGCCGGTATTGCAAGCGTTGCGGCCCGTGCCTGCATTGTGTATTGGGCGGGTTTAAATATTCGGTCACCAATATCCACGGGGGCGCGCGCCAGATGGGTGAGCAGAAGAAACTGTATATCAAGACATACGGCTGTCAGATGAACGTCTATGACAGCGAACGCATGGCCGAGGCGCTGGGCGGGTCGGGGTATGTGACCACCGAGACGCCCGATGATGCGGATATGATCCTGCTGAACACCTGCCACATCCGTGAAAAGGCCGCCGAAAAGGTCTATTCCGAACTGGGCCGGTTCAAGGGGCTGAAAACCGCGAACCCCGACCTGAAGATCGGCGTTGCGGGCTGTGTCGCGCAGGCCGAGGGCGAAGAGATCATGCGCCGTCAGCCGATGGTCGATCTGGTCGTTGGCCCGCAGAGCTATCACCGCCTGCCGGAACTGGAGACCAAGGCGCGTGAGGGCCGCAAGGCGCTGGACACCGATTTCCCCGAAGAGGACAAGTTCGACCACCTTGCCAAACGCCCCAAGGCGAAACGCGGCCCGACCGCGTTTCTGACGGTGCAGGAAGGGTGCGATAAATTCTGTGCCTTCTGCGTGGTGCCCTACACCCGTGGCGCCGAGGTCAGCCGCCCCGTAGATCGCGTGTTGACCGAGGCGCGCGATCTGGTCGAACGCGGCGTGCGCGAGATCACGCTGCTGGGCCAGAACGTCAACGCCTATCACGGCAACGGCGCGGACGGGGATTGGACCCTGTCGCGTTTGATCCGCGAACTGGCCAAGGTCGAAGGGTTGGAGCGTATCCGCTATACCACCTCGCACCCCAACGATATGGACGACGACCTTATCGCTGCACATGGCGAGGTGCCGGAACTGATGCCCTATCTGCATCTGCCGGTTCAATCGGGCAGCGACCGCATCCTGAAACGGATGAACCGCAGCCACACCGCCGAGAGCTATCTGCGCCTGATCGAACGCATCCGTGAGGCGCGTCCCGATATTCTGATGTCGGGGGATTTCATCGTCGGCTTCCCCGAAGAAACGGACGCCGATTTTGAGGACACGATGGAGCTGGTCCGGCAGGTGCGGTATGGCCAGTGCTATTCGTTTAAATACTCGACCCGTCCGGGCACGCCTGCGGCCGAGCGCGCACAGGTGGACGCCGATGTGGCGTCCGAACGTCTGCAACGGCTGCAGGCGCTGCTGACCCAACAGCAGACCGAAATCCAGGCCGCGATGGTCGGCAAAGAGGTCGGCGTGCTGTTTGAAAAGGTCGGTCGCCGTGAGGGGCAGTTGATCGGGAAATCCGACCACCTGCACGCCGTTCATGCCGAAGCTAGCCCCGATATGATCGGTAAAATCGCGCGGGTAAGAATCACGTCGGCCGCGCCAAATTCCCTTGCCGGTAAAGTGATCTGATCTTGCTGCGCGTGTAGATTGCACGCGGTTGAGGCGCATATCGCAACAATGTGAGTCTGCGGGGTCACATTGTTTCGTTGCGCAGCGCAAGTATCAGAAAACGATGTATTTTCGTATAAACCTTTTGCTAAACTGGCCAGAGAATTAAACGATTGATAACAGCTCTGTCGGGATTTCACTCGAAGAGCAGGTGGGAATGGTACGATGGGCATCTTTGACACGGTGCGGAAAAGCATGGCCGTAGCCGGTATCGCCGCGATTGCGGTGAGCTCCGTCGCGGGGGCGGCTCTGGCGCAAAACAAGATTTATGGCGAACGCTATATTCCGACGATCTGGGTTGACCCCGATGGGTGTGAGCACTGGGTTATGGACGACGGTGTTGAGGGGTTCATGACCCCGCACGTGACGCGCGACGGCATTCCGGTTTGCCGCCGTGGCAACACCTGTGGCGTGGTGTCCTCGGATCAGCTGTTTGAGACCAACAAGTCGGCAATCTCGGCGGCGGGCGTGCGTCGCCTGACCGAGTTCTTCCGCTCGACCCAGGCGACGTCTTTTGTGATCGCCGGTCATACGGACAGCCGTGCCTCGGATGAATACAACATCGCCCTGTCGCAGCGTCGCGCCGATGCCGTTGCCCGTGTGGCGCGTCAGGCCGGTGTGCGGATCGCCGACGTCCGCGCTTATGGTGAGCGTCTGCCGGTTGCGTCGAACAAAACCGCCGCTGGTCAGGCCAAGAACCGCCGCGTCGAAATCATCTGCCTGCGCTAAGGGGACCGATATGAACATTGTTAAACTCTGTGGTCTCGTGGCCATCGCCGCATCGGTCGCTGCCTGTGACGAAGGTCTGGTGGGTGTCAAAGAAGATAAAACCGTCGACCGTGGTTTCGACTCCAAAGACCTGAGCCAGCTCAAGGCCGGTATCTGGGTTGATCCGAACGGCTGTGATCACTGGATCATCGACGATGGCGTCGAGGGCTATCTGTCCCAGCGTCTGGACAAATACGGCAAGCCGGTTTGCAGCGGCGTTGCCCCCCCGAACACGGCCATCGGCCCGTTCAAATCCGGTTCGGATTTCGAGGATCCGATCTAGGATCACCCCAATTCGCCGCGAAAATAGGCTGCGCCCCACAACCGGGCGCAGTTTTTTTGTGTCTTTTCGATGAAAGTTTGAAACCAGAGCTTGCGGGAATCCCCTTTGAGGGCCACCATATCTATGTAGGCACCTTAAAAAACGGAGTCGTGCTTGGGCATCAGTGCGTTGACACCCCCGCTCGCTGGCGATGAAATTCAAGAAACCCTGATGGAGTTTCCTGACAATCGTCTACTGATTGATCTCTGCGGTGAATTCGACCGGAACCTCGCCCAAATAGAGCACAAATTATCCGTGCACATTTTGCGCCGTGGCAACCAGTTGGCCGTCGTGGGTGATGGCGATGCGCGTGGCCGCGCGGCGATGGTCCTGCAACAGCTCTACGGTCGTCTTGAGGCGGGCAAGTCCGTGGATGCGGGCGATATCGACGGCATCATCCGTCTGGGCGCCACCGAAGAGGACACCGGCACCGAACCGGGCGATCAGCTTGAGATGTTCAACCGTGGTTCTGTGGAAATCAAAACCCGCAAGAAACTGATCGAACCGCGCACCGAGGCACAAAAGGCCTATGTGCAATCACTGTTTAACAATGAACTGGCGTTCGGGATCGGTCCGGCCGGGACGGGGAAAACCTATCTGGCGGTGGCCGTGGCGGTGAACATGTTCATCGGCGGGCACGTGGACCGGATCATCCTGTCGCGCCCTGCGGTCGAGGCGGGCGAAAAGCTGGGCTATCTGCCCGGTGACATGAAGGACAAGGTCGATCCCTATATGCAGCCGCTTTATGACGCGCTGAACGACTTTTTGCCCAGCAAACAGGTTGCCAAACTGATTGAGGAAAAGCGGATCGAGATTGCGCCGCTGGCCTTTATGCGGGGGCGGACGCTGGCCAATGCGTTCGTCGTGCTGGATGAGGCGCAGAACGCTACGACCATGCAGATGAAGATGTTCCTGACCCGTCTGGGCGAGGGCTCGCGCATGGTGATTACCGGCGACCGCAGTCAGGTCGACCTGCCGCGCGGGGTCCAATCGGGCCTTCGCGATGCGGAAAACCTGCTCAAAGGTATCGACAAGATCAGCTTTAACTACTTCACCTCCAAGGATGTGGTACGTCACCCGCTGGTCGCGAAAATCATCGAAGCCTATGATCAGGCCTCGATTGAGGCGATGTCCAAAGGTCAGGCGTAACGCCACGGGCACTTTGCAAGGCGCGTCGGACCGGATAAGGGGGCGCCATGGAAATTGATGTCCTTATCGAAGATGACCGTTGGTCGGATGAACTGGTGGTGCTGGCCGAACGGGCCTGCACCGCGGCTCTGTCGCATCTAAAGGTGCCTGAGGGCGCAGAGATGTGCGTCATGGGGTGCAATGATGCGCGCATTGCCGAGCTGAACGCCGAGTTCCGCGAAAAGGACAAGGCCACGAATGTTCTGTCATGGCCCGCCACCGATCTGGCCGCCGAAACCGACGGTGACATGCCCGATGTGCCCGAACCCGATTTACCCGATATGCCGATTGAACTGGGCGATATCGCGATTTCCTATGACACTTGCATGGCCGAAGCCGGCCAGCAGGGTAAGGAATTCGCAAATCATGTCGTTCATCTATTGGTACACGGGACGCTGCATTTGTTGGGTTTTGACCACATTCGGCCACAAGATGGCGATCTGATGGAACGTCTTGAGACAGAAATACTTGCAACATTGGGTATTGCTGACCCATATGAATGACGGACAGCTTGGTCCAGTTTTAACGGTAAGGAACGATGGGCGCAGAGACCGACGGGTCGTCTAGTGCGGCGCAGAGCGCGCCAAACTATGAAAACGAGACTCAGCCTGGTTTGATCGGGCGACTTTGGGGGGCCTTTAAGGCTCCGGATGATCCCCAAGGGGATGAGGAACGGCACAGTGACCCGGAACCGGGTGCGGCCTTGAACGGAACGCCGTTGCCGGGACTTGGCAATTTGCGCCGGATGCGGGTCGAGGATGTCGCCCTGCCCAAGGTCGAAATCGTCGCCGTCCCCGCAGATATTTCCAAGGACGATCTGGTTGCCGTCTTCCGCGAAAGCGGGATGTCGCGCCTGCCTGTCTACGAGGGCACGTTGGACACGCCGATTGGCATGATCCACCTCAAGGATTTCGCGCTGCAATTCGGGTTGAACGGCGGCTCGGCAGAATTCGCGATTGAACCGCTTTTGCGCCCGCTACTCTATGCGCCGCCGTCGATGCCGATTGGCGTTCTGCTGCAGAAAATGCAGACCGAGCGGATGCATATGGCCCTTGTGATCGACGAATACGGCGGTGTGGACGGGTTGCTGACCATTGAGGATCTGATCGAACAGGTCATCGGTGAGATCGAGGACGAACACGATGTGGCCGAAGGCCGGTTCTGGTCCGTGGAAAAGCCCGGTTGCTATCTGGCACAGGCCAAGACCCCGCTGGATGAGTTCGAAACCGAGATTGGTCAAAAGCTGGTCGAGGAAGAGGACGAAGAGGAAATCGATACGCTGGGCGGGTTGGTGTTCATGCTGACCGGTCGCGTACCGGTGCGCGGTGAGGTGGTTCAGCACGACGGCGGGGTTGAGTTCGAGATCGTCGATGCCGATCCGCGCCGGATCAAGCGTATCCGCGTCCGCGTCCCCGAAGCCGCACAAGGCTAGCGAAAGGTCCCACTGATGATCCTCGGCACGGCACTGGCGCGAATGCAAACCGCGGCGCGCTGGCGCATGGGGATCGCGGTGGTGGCGGGGGCGGTTGCCGCCCTTGGCCAAGCGCCGTTTGATTTCTGGTGGGCGACGATTGCGGGGATGGCGGTGTTGCTGGCCGTCGCTGCACAGGTCGTGGGACCGTGGCGCGTGGCGTTCACCCTGTGGGCGGGCGGCGCGGGCTATTTCGCAGGATCGCTGACGTGGATTGTCGAACCTTTTCTGGTGGATGTGGCGCGACACGGGTGGATGGCACCCTTTGCCCTGATCTTTCTGGCGGCTGGGCTGGCCTTGTTCTGGGGGCTGGCGGGATATGTCACCGCGCGTGTGGTGCGCGATGGCGGTGCACGGCGGTTGGCCCTGTTGATCCTGATGCTGTCGTTGATGGAACTGGCGCGGGGTTATGTGTTTACGGGATTCCCGTGGGCGTCGCTTGGCCATGTCTGGGTCGAAACGCCGGTTGCGCAATGGGCGGCCCTTGGCGGGGTGCCGTTCCTGAGCCTGATGTTGATGGGCCTGTCCGGTCTGATCGCGCTGGGCAACTGGCGCGCGTGGATCGGCGCGGTGGCGATGGTCGCGGTTCTGTGGGGCGGGGGCCTTTGGCGGCTAAACACGCCCATGGTCGCTGGCGACACCACGGTGCGCCTGTTGCAACCCAACGCCCCGCAGCACGAAAAATGGCGCCGCGATATGATCCCCGTGTTCTATCAGCGCCTGCTGGATTTCACCGCCGCCGAGGAACCCGCTGCGCCCGACCTGATCGTCTGGCCCGAGACATCGGTGGCCTATCTGTTGAACGATGCGGGGCCGTTGCTGGGCGAGATTGCCGAGGCCGCAAACGGGGCCGAGGTGGTATTGGGCGGTCTGCGCCGCGATGAGACGGGTCTTTATAATTCCGCAGCATTGTTGGGGCAGGGCGGTAGGATCACCACGGTCTATGACAAGCACCACCTTGTCCCCTTTGGCGAATACATCCCCTTTGCCGATCTGGCGGCGCGATTTGGCCTTTATGGTCTGGCGGCCAGCGGGGCGGGTTTTGCCTCGGGGCCCGGGGCCGAGGTGATCCGCCTGCGCAACGGTCAGCCGGTTCTGCCTCTGATTTGCTATGAGGCCGTGTTCCCCCAAGACATCCGCGCCGCCGACACGCGGCCCGCGTGGATTTTGCAGATCACCAACGACGCGTGGTTCGGCGGGTTTTCCGGCCCCTATCAACATCTGGCACAGGCGCGTCTGCGCGCGATCGAAAACGGGCTGTCGGTGTTGCGGTCCGCGAACACGGGCGTTTCGGCGGTGATTGATCCCCTTGGCCAGATACAGGCGTCGCGTCCTCTGAACACGGCGGGCTATATCCAATCGACAGTTCCGCAGGCTCTTTCGCCTACACCCTATGCAATGGCGGGCGATTGGCCGTTATTAGGTCTGATACTTGTCCTCACTGGCTTTTGTGCGTGGATGCGGCGCAATCGTGCGTTGACCTAGGCCGTGAGGCGTCCTATTTCGGCGCAACATACCGGCACAACGGCTTCCTGGCGTGTCGGTGAAACCTAATGGAGCACTTCCCATGTCCCGTACTGACTACCTGTTTACTTCGGAATCCGTTTCCGAGGGACACCCCGATAAAGTGTGCGACCGTATTTCGGACGCTGTTCTGGACGCGTTTCTGGCCGAGGACCCGTATTCGCGGGTGGCTTGTGAAACCTTTGCCACCACCAACCGCGTCGTCATCGGCGGTGAGGTGCGCGGCCCCCAATCCGTGATTGACCGCGTCGAGGACATCGCGCGCAACTGTGTGCGCGACATCGGGTATGAACAGGACGGGTTCCATTGGTCCAACATGGCCGTGGACAACTATCTGCACGAGCAATCCGCGCATATCGCCCAAGGCGTTGACGCGGGTGAGCAGAAAGAAGAAGGCGCAGGGGATCAGGGGATCATGTTCGGCTATGCCGTGGATGAGACCGACGCGCTGATGCCCGCCCCGATCCAGTACGCCCATGCGATCCTGCGCCGTCTGGCCGAGGTCCGTAAGTCGGGCGCCGAGCCGGAACTGGAACCGGATGCGAAGTCCCAGTTGACCGTGCGCTATGAAAACGGTCGTCCCGTTGGCGTGACCTCCATCGTGCTGTCGCACCAGCACCGGTCTGAGGACCTGAGCGCCGATCAGATGCGCGAGATCGTCGCCCCCTATATCACCGAGGTTCTGCCCGAGGGCTGGATCACGCCGGACACCGAATGGTGGGTGAACCCGACGGGCAAGTTCGTAATCGGCGGCCCCGATGGCGATGCAGGCCTGACAGGGCGCAAGATCATCGTGGATACGTATGGCGGTGCCGCGCCCCATGGTGGCGGCGCGTTTTCGGGCAAAGACCCGACCAAGGTGGACCGCTCGGCCGCCTATGCCGCGCGTTATCTGGCGAAGAACGTAGTCGCCTCTGGGTTGGCCAAACGCTGCACCATTCAACTTTCTTATGCGATCGGGGTTGCCAAACCTCTGTCGATTTACGCAGATACATATGGAACAGGTCAGGTGGATGAGGCGCAGATCGAACGCGCCATCGCCTCGGTCATGGATTTGACCCCCCGCGGCATCCGCGAGCACCTGCAGTTGAACAAGCCCGTGTTCCAACGCACGGCGGCCTATGGCCACTTTGGCCGCGCACCCGACGCGGATGGCGGGTTCAGCTGGGAACAAACGGATCTGGTCGAGGCCTTGAAAAAGGCCGTGTAACAAAGGCGGTATTATATGGGTTTAGGGATCGCGCTTGCCTGTGGGTTTTTCTGCACCACCGCGCAGATGTACGAAGACGCAGTTGCGCGCGCGACGCCTGAACCCTCCCGCTTTCGGGTCGACGGGACGGCCCTGATCTATGACGAGAACCTTGTTCAGGGGGACACCGAGATTGAGTGGGCCGATGTCGAGGATCTGCGCGAAAACCTGAAGACCCACAAGCAGATCACCGCGGTCCATCTGACCAGTGGCGGGGGGTATTATTACCCCGCGCTGGAAATGGCGCGCATCATTTCGGATTATGAACTGGACACCCATGTGGTGGACTACTGTGAAAGCAGTTGCACCGTCGTCATGGCCGCGGGCGTCAATCGCACGATGGAGCGCGGCGGCAAGGTCGGCTTTCACCAGTATTACTGGGGTGCCGACGGGATTGAGGGCTATTACGAAGACAACCAAGAGAGCAAGGACTGGGAAAGCCCGTTCGATCTGGCCGAGTGGTTGTATGATGACACCCAACAAGAGGTCTATGAACGCCTGACCCATTTCCTGTCCCATGGGATCAAGGCCGAGTTCGCCATCGAAACCATCCGCAATCGCGGCGATGATTTGTGGTATCCCACGCGTGAAGAATTGCGCGCGGGCAACATGCTGACCGAATAGAACCATGGACAACGGGGGCCTTGTCGCCTAGGACGCGCGCCGAAGAGAGCAAGGAGCAACAGCCATGGCCGAGAACACCACCCCCGAACGCGGATGGCGGAATTTCTATGGGCGTCGCCATGGCAAGACCCTGCGCGACAGTCAGCGCGAGTATCTGGACGCCGATCTGGCCGAACTGGCGCCCCCCGGTGTGACATGGACCGAAAACCCTGAACGCACGCCGATGGATCTGGACGCGCTGTTCGGCGGGCGGCCTGCGTGGTTGGAGATCGGCTTTGGCGGGGGCGAGCACATGGTGCATCAGGCCTCGCAAAACCCCGATGTCGGCATCATCGGGTGTGAGCCGTTCATCAACGGGGTTGCGATGTTGCTGGGCAAAATCCGCAAGGCCGAGGTCAGCAATGTCGCTGTGCATCCAGGTGATGTGCGCGATATGTTCGACGTCCTGCCCGATGCGAGCATTGAGCGCGCGTTTCTGCTCTATCCCGATCCGTGGCCGAAAAAGCGCCACCACCGCCGCCGGTTCGTCACGCCCGAACACCTAGAGCCGCTGGCGCGGGTTCTGAAGCCCGGTGCGATTTTCCGCGTGGCGACGGATATTGAGGATTACGTGCGTCAGACCTTGGAACAGGTGCCGCGGCACGGGTTTGAGTGGCTGGCCGAGGGGCCCGAGGATTGGCGCACCCCGTGGGCCGATTGGTATTCCACGCGGTACGAGCAAAAGGCCCTGCGCGAGGGGCGGGTGCCGCATTACCTGACCTTCCGGCGGGTGGCGGATTGAAATCCTGCCGTCCGTGCGTGTGTCGGTCGTGGGATTTTGAGTATTTAAGCCAAGCTGAAGATGTGGGCGCTATCAAATCGTAGTGGACCCTGCGGGGGAGTTTCGATACTCCTTCGCGCGACTGTATTTTGATGGATGGGGGAAGCATGTCCGGCCACGGTGATCCAATTCCGATGAGCGCGCAGAAATCTGGGCCGCTGACAGGTGTGGCCGAGGTGCCCGGGGACAAGTCGATCAGCCATCGCGCGTTGTTGTTCGGGGCGATGGCCGTGGGCGAGACGCGGATTTCCGGTTTGCTGGAAGGGCAGGATGTGCTGGACACGGCCAAGGCGATGCGCGCCTTTGGGGCCAAGGTGACCCATGTCGGTCCGGGCGAATGGCGCGTTGAGGGCGTTGGCGTTGGCGGGTTCCAAGAGCCCGAGGATGTGATCGATTGCGGCAACTCGGGGACGGGTGTGCGGTTGATTATGGGCGCGATGGCGACATCCCCGATCGTTGCGACATTTACCGGTGATGCATCGTTGCGCGGGCGTCCGATGGGGCGGGTGACCGATCCCATCGCGCTGTTCGGGGCGCAATCCGTGGGCCGCGAAGGGGGCCGTTTGCCGATGACCATCGTTGGGGCGGCGCAGGCCGTTCCGGTACGATACGTTGTGCCGATGCCGTCGGCGCAGGTGAAATCGGCGGTGTTGCTGGCCGGTTTGAACGCGCCGGGCGAGACCGTTGTCATCGAGAAAGAGGCGACCCGCGATCACACCGAACGGATGCTGGCCGGTTTTGGTGCCGATATCCGTGTTGAAGAGACCGATGAGGGACGCGTGATCACCTTGGTCGGCCAGCCCGAGTTGAAGCCGCAGACCATCGTTGTGCCGCGCGATCCGTCGTCCGCCGCCTTTCCGGTCTGTGCGGCGTTGATCACCGAAGGCTCGGACGTTTTGGTGCCGGGCATCGGGTTGAACCCCACGCGATCCGGTTTGTTCACGACCCTGCGCGAGATGGGTGCTAATCTGGACTATGAGAACATGCGCGAAGAGGGTGGCGAACCCGTGGCCGATCTGCGCGCGCGTTATTCGCCGGATATGGTGGGCATTGCTGTGCCGCCGGAACGTGCACCCAGCATGATCGACGAATACCCGATCCTGTCGGTCGTGGCCTCCTATGCCAAAGGGGCCACCGTGATGGACGGTGTCAAAGAGTTGCGCGTTAAGGAAAGTGACCGGATTGATGCGATGGCGCTGGGCCTTGAGGCCTGTGGCGTCACCGTTGAGGAAACCGAGGACAGCTTTACCGTGCATGGCATGGGGCCGGGTGGCGTGCCGGGTGGTGCGACCTGTAAGACGCATCTGGATCATCGGATTGCAATGTCGTTCCTGATTTGCGGGATGGCGTCGCAGAAACCTGTGACCGTGGATGATGCGGGTCCGGTCGTGACGTCTTTCCCGATCTTTGAGCCGCTGATGGAAAAACTGGGCGCGACGTTCCACCGCGAGGACGTATGACGTCGCGCGGCGGGTGTCTGTGCGGCGCGGTCCGGTATGAAACCGAGGGGCCACTGCGCCCCGTGGTCGCCTGTCACTGCACCCAATGTCGCAAGACCAGCGGCCACCATGTCGCCGCGACCTCGACCCCGCGTGATGGGGTGAAGATTGAGGGGCGGGTGCAGTGGTATCAGAGCTCGCCCGAGGCGCGGCGCGGGTTTTGCCCCGTCTGTGGGTCTAACCTGTTCTGGGACGGTCCGGGCAGTGATCTGGCGATCTTTGCGGGTACTCTGGATGCGCCCAGCGGCGTGCGCCTTGAGGGCCATATCTTTTGCGCCGACAAGGGCGATTATTACGATATTGACGACGATCTGCCAAAGGCAGATGGTGATCACCCCGACATTACGACACAGGTATTATGAGCATCGCAGTCGCCATTGATGGCCCCGCCGCCTCGGGCAAGGGAACGATTTCCAAAGCCGTCGCCACCCATTTCGGGTTTGCGCATCTGGATACAGGGTTGCTGTATCGGGCGGTTGGGGCGCGGGTTCTGGACGGGATGGACGCGGTAGAGGCCGCGACGTCGTTGGATTTCACCGATCTTGACCGCGATGACCTACGCACCGGTCCCGTGGCCCAAGCGGCCAGCAAAGTGGCCGCCATCCCCGAGGTCCGCGCGGCCTTGGTCGATTTCCAACGTGCATTTGCACGGCGCGCAGGGGGCGCGGTTCTGGACGGACGCGACATCGGTACGGTGATCTGCCCCGACGCCGAGGTGAAACTCTACGTCACGGCCAGCGATGAGATCCGCGCGCAACGTCGCTATCTGGAACTCTCGTCCAAGGGCCATGACGTGACCCCCGAGAGCGTGCTTGAGGACCTGCGCGAACGCGACCGCCGCGACAGCGAACGCGCGACCGCACCCCTAAAACCCGCCGATGACGCGGTTCTGTTGGACACCACGGACCTGAGCATCGAGGACGCCATTGCAAAGGCCGCCGAGGCCATTCGCGCGCACCTGTAACGCAGGTGAGCGAGAACGCGCGCGGGCCTTGCATAATAGGGATTTGCGCGCTATAGAGCGCCCGTCGATAAGGCGAAAACGCCGCAAAACACTAAAGACGAGCAGGGGTCGGGAATCATCCGGCCCTCTTTGTTTTGCGATAATTTGTCTGCCTGACCAACGTCCGCCCGCGCATGTGGGCACCAACTAAGACCGGCGGAGACAACCGCTCGGCCAGAAAAATCGATTGTAAAGGAAAACGAGACCACATGGCTCAGAACACATCTATGGAAGAATTCGAAGCCCTCTTGGCTGAGAGCTTTGAGATTGACACCCCCTCGGAAGGTTCGGTTGTCAAAGGTAAGGTCATTGCGATTGAAGCAGGCCAAGCCATCATCGACGTAGGCTACAAAATGGAAGGCCGCGTCGATCTGAAAGAATTCGCTAACCCTGGCGAAGCTCCCGAGATCGCAGTTGGCGACGACGTTGAGGTTTTCCTCGACCGCGTTGAAAACGCCCGTGGCGAAGCGGTTATCAGCCGTGACAAAGCCCGCCGCGAAGAAGCTTGGGACCGTCTGGAAAAAGCATACGCCGAAGATCAGCGCGTCGAAGGCGCAATCTTCAGCCGCGTCAAAGGTGGTTTCACCGTCGATCTGGGTGGCGCTGTTGCGTTCCTGCCCGGCTCGCAAGTTGACGTGCGCCCCGTACGTGACGCTGGCCCGCTGATGGGTCTGAAGCAGCCGTTCCAAATCCTGAAAATGGACCGTCGTCGTGGCAACATCGTTGTATCGCGTCGCGCAATCCTCGAAGAGAGCCGCGCCGAACAGCGTGCCGAAGTTATCGGCAACCTGTCCGAAGGTCAGGCTGTTGAGGGTGTGGTCAAGAACATCACCGAATACGGCGCGTTCGTTGATCTGGGCGGCGTTGACGGCCTGCTGCACGTCACCGACATGGCATGGCGCCGTGTGAACCACCCGAACGAGATCCTGAACATCGGCGAAACCGTCAAGGTTCAGGTCATCAAGATCAACAAAGAAACCCACCGCATCAGCCTCGGCATGAAACAGCTGCAGGAAGATCCGTGGGATGCTGTTGGCGCGAAATACCTGCTGAACTCGGTTCACAAAGGTCGCGTTACCAACATCACCGACTACGGCGCATTTGTTGAGCTGGAGCCGGGTGTTGAAGGTCTGGTGCACGTTTCGGAAATGTCGTGGACCAAGAAAAACGTCCACCCCGGCAAGATCGTTTCGACCAGCCAAGAAGTCGACGTCATGGTTCTGGAAATCGACAGCGCCAAGCGTCGCGTTTCGCTGGGCCTGAAACAGACCATGCGCAACCCGTGGGAAGTGTTCGCCGAGAACAACCCCGAGGGCACCGAAGTCGAAGGCGAAGTCAAGAACATCACCGAATTCGGTCTGTTCATTGGTCTGGACAACGACATCGACGGCATGGTTCACCTGTCCGACCTGAGCTGGGATCAGCGCGGCGAGGAAGCTATCCAGAACTACAACAAAGGTGACGTGGTCAAAGCCGTTGTTACCGAAGTTGACGTCGACAAAGAGCGTATCTCGCTGTCGGTCAAAGCTCTGGGCGGCGACTCGTTCTCCGAAGCTGTTGATGGCGTCAAGCGCGGCTCGATCATCACCGTTGAGGTGACCGCGATCGAAGACGGTGGCGTAGAAGTCGAATACGAAGGCATGAAATCGTTCATCCGTCGTTCCGACCTGTCGCGTGACCGTGCCGACCAGCGTCCCGAGCGCTTCCAAGTTGGCGACAAGGTCGACGTTCGCGTCACCAACGTCGACAACAAGACCCGTCGTCTGGGCCTGTCGATCAAAGCACGCGAGATCGCAGAAGAGAAAGAAGCCGTCGAACAGTACGGTTCCTCGGACTCGGGCGCATCGCTGGGCGATATCCTCGGCGCCGCTCTGAAGGGCGACAACTAAGTCATATCGGTCCTAGACCGAGCGAAAGGCCCCGGAGCATTCCGGGGCCTTTTTTCATGCCCGCGTGAGGCGAATCGTTAACTGGGTCCGATCCGTTTTGTCGCCTATGCGACGGTCGAAAGACCCGACAGGGTCTCTGGCATGCGCCGAACGGCGCGGACGCCCGCGAAAATCCCGCCCCAACCGCATAAGTTCCTTGCGTAAAACAGTAAATTTCCGTGCTTTCTGTTTCGCGATGAAAAAAACGCGTTATAGTCAACGCATCGAAGTGCACAAAATAAACCAGCACTGGGCTAGGGGGGCTGTAATTCCATGATCAGATCCGAACTGATTCAGAAAGTCGCCGACGAAAACCCGCATCTGTATCAACGCGATGTTGAACGCATCGTGAACACGATTTTCGAAGAGATTATTGATGCTATGGCCCGTGGGGATCGGGTTGAACTGCGGGGCTTTGGCGCGTTCTCGGTTAAATCGCGTGATGCGCGTACCGGCCGGAATCCGCGCACGGGTGAATCGGTAGAGGTTGAAGCCAAGAGCGTTCCGTTCTTTAAGACGGGTAAGTTGCTGCGCGACCGTCTGAACGGCAAATAACCGGATACCAAATATGTTTCGATACCTGCGATATGCGTTCATGGCCCTGTTGGGGCTTTGCTTGATCATTGTGGCCCTTGCGAACCGCGATACGGTTCTGCTGCGCTTGTTGCCGCAAGAAATCTCGGAATTCGCGGGTGTCTCTTTCACTGTCGAACTGCCGCTGTTTGTGGTGGTGTTCGGTGGGATCATTGCGGGTCTGTTGATCGGCTTTGTCTGGGAATGGCTGCGCGAGGCACGTCACCGCGCCGCCGCCACCCGCGCCAAGCGCGAGGCCAAGTCGCTGGAACGTGAGGTCAAGCGCCTGAAATCCGATAGTGGCGAAGAAGAGGACGACGTCCTTGCCCTGTTGAACGGGACCGGCGACAAGGCCGCCTGAACCCATGCAACACTCAGACATTCGGGTCAAAATCTGTGGCCTGCGCGATGAGGTGGGCCTGAACGCGGCGGTTGAGGCCGGCGCGAACTATGTCGGCTTTGTCTTTTTCCCCAAATCCCCGCGCAATGTGACGGTCGAACAGGCCGCGCATCTGGCCGCGATGGTGCCCCCCGGTGTGGCCAAGGTCGCGCTGACGGTGAACATGGATGACGCGGGGTTGGACGCAATCCTGAACGCCGTTCCGATCGACATCATCCAGTTGCACGGATCGGAAAGCCCCGAGCGTGTGCTCGAGGTCAAGGCGCGCTATGGCCTGCCAGTGATGAAGGCCGTGGGCATCGCGGACGCCTCCGACATGGATCAGATCGACGTCTACGCCCGCGTGGCCGATCAGTTGCTGATCGACGCCAAGCCGCCCAAAGGGGCCGATCTGCCCGGTGGGAACGGGTTGGCGTTTGACTGGCAATTGGTGCGGGACAAGAAATACTGGACCGTGCCGTGGATGCTGGCCGGTGGGTTGACGCCGGAAAACGCGGCCCTTGCGATCCTGCGTACGGGCGCGAAACAGCTGGACCTGTCCTCGGGTGTCGAAAGCGCGCCGGGCGTCAAGGACCCCGCCAAGATCCGCGCTTTCTTTGAGGCGGTGCGATCCGCCGGTTAGGGTGCGAAATTCTGGCGCGTTCGGGCCCCATTGCCTTGTCGGCCCCCCATCGCTGAGCTACACCCTTTGGCAACGCTAGGGAGCACCGCGATGAACGATCTGTTTAACTCTTTCATGACCGGGCCTGATGAAAAGGGCCGGTTCGGCGATTTCGGTGGCCGCTTTGTCAGCGAGACGCTGATGCCTCTGATCCTCGAGCTTGAGGCCCAGTACGAGCACGCCAAAACGGATGCCAGTTTCTGGTCGGAAATGGATTTCCTGTGGAAGCATTACGTCGGTCGTCCGTCGCCCCTGTATCATGCCGAACGCCTCAGCGAACGCCTTGGCGGGGCCAAGGTGTATTTCAAGCGGGATGAGCTGAACCACACCGGCGCGCACAAGATCAACAACGTGCTGGGCCAGATCATTCTGGCGCGCCGCATGGGCAAAACCCGCATCATCGCCGAAACCGGCGCGGGTCAGCATGGCGTGGCGACGGCGACGGTCTGTGCGAAATTCGGTCTGAAATGCGTGGTCTATATGGGCGCGCATGACGTTGAACGTCAGGCCCCGAACGTGTTCCGTATGCGTCTGTTGGGTGCCGAGGTTGTGCCGGTGACGTCGGGTCGTGGCACGCTGAAGGACGCAATGAACGACGCGCTGCGCGATTGGGTGACCAATGTGCGCGACACGTTCTACTGCATCGGCACCGTGGCCGGTCCGCACCCGTACCCCGCGATGGTGCGCGATTTCCAAGCCATCATCGGCAAAGAGGCCAAAGAGCAGATGCTTGAGGCCGAAGGTCGTCTGCCCGACGCGCTGGTCGCGGCGATTGGCGGTGGCTCGAACGCGATGGGCCTGTTCTATCCGTTCCTCGACGACAAGGACGTGCGCATCATCGGGGTTGAGGCCGGCGGCAAAGGCGTCAACGAAAAGATGGAGCACTGTGCCTCCCTGACCGGCGGCCGTCCGGGGGTTTTGCACGGCAACCGCACCTATCTGTTGCAGGACGACGATGGTCAGATCCTTGAAGGGTTCTCGATCTCGGCCGGCCTGGATTATCCGGGGATCGGGCCCGAGCACGCATGGCTGCACGACACGGGGCGTGCGGAATATGTGTCGATCACCGACAAAGAGGCGCTGGCCGCGTTTCAGGTCTGCTGTGAGTCCGAGGGCATTATTCCCGCGCTGGAACCCAGCCACGCTCTTGCGCATGTGTTGAAGATCGCACCGGAATTGCCCAAGGATTACATCATCTGCATGAACATGTGTGGCCGTGGCGACAAGGACATCTTTACCGTCGCGCGCCATCTGGGCTTTGACATGGGGGTCGAGGCCTAAGCGCCGACACCACCGTTTGCCGAGATTTCACGGGCGTCCCATTGGGGCGCCCGTTTTGCGTGCGCGGGTGGCGGCGCACCCGCGTTAAGGGCTGAATCGGGCCATAAACCTCAGTTTACGGGCCTAAACGGGGGGAAGATTGGGGCGTTTTTAAACCGAGGTTGAATGGTTTCTCGGCGTGGTACGTCGTTTTGATGATCACAGGCACCGGACGTGCCTTGGAGACCCAGACTATTAAATCGAGGAAAGCCACCATGATCCGCCGTTACATTGTTACCACCGGTATGGCCTGTGCCCTGACTGCTTCTGTCGCTCTTGCACAAACCACAGAGCCCGAGCCCGAACCCACCCCGCCGACCGTTCAGGAAATCGTGCAGGGCGCGGTCTCTGATCTGCAGGCGCAGGGCTATACCAACATTGAAGTCGAGGTCTCGCGCCGCGGGATCAAGGTCGAGGGCAAGACGCTGGGCAGTGAGGCCGAGCTGACCTATGACCGCGACGGCAACCTGCGCAAATCCGAAGTTACCGAAGGCCGGATCGAGACCGAAACGACCTATGACAAGGATGGCAATGTCATCAAGACCGAAAGGTCGCTGAAACGCCGCGGTGACGATGATGATCGCCGCAGTGGTCGTGACGATGATGATCATTTCGATGACCGTGATGATGATCGCGATGACCGCGACGACGACCGTGATGACCGAGACGACGACCGTGATGACCGCGACGATGACCGCGACGATCGCGATGATGATCGTGACGATCGCGATGACCGTGACGACCGTGGTGGCCGCGACCGCGACTAATCCCCAAGCGCTTGCAAAACTATGGTCTTGTCCCCCATGATATCCCCAGTATCTTGGGGGACGCCCTTTTTGGTGAGGATGTAAAAATGCGACGCAAAGCACTACGCGCGGCCTGTCTGGCGGGTGCCTTTGTCTTGGCGGCCTTTCCGGCCTTGGCCATGACGGGTGTCGAAAGCCTTGCCCAACAGCTCTCTGAACAAGGATTTACCGAGGTTCGGATGTCCAAGACATTCCTTGGCCGTGTGCGCATTCGCGCCAAAGGGCCAGGGATTGAGCGTGAAATTATCTACAACCCTGTCACTGGCGAAATCCTGCGCGATTTCTGGTCGACCAATTCGTCGGGCGAGGGCTTGACGTTGTTGAACCCGTTTGACTCAAGCAACAGCGGTAGCAGCAACAGTGGTAGCGGAAGCGGCAGTTCGGATTACGACGAATTGGACGATGCGCTGGACGATTGGGAGGACGCCCGCGACGACCGCGAAGATGAACGCGATGACCGGCGCGATGATCGTGAGGATCGCGACGACGACCGCGAGGACCGTGAGGATCGCGACAGGGATCGGGATTAAGTCCGGCAACTAGACCGGATGTTTAAACGAAGGGAGGACATGGCGTGCGCGCACCGCTGACGATTATCGCGATTTTGGTCGTTCAGTTTCTGTGCGCGGTGTTCTTTGTGTCCGATATCGTCTTTACCCTGCTGGGTATCCGCGTGCGTCCGATCAATTGGGAGGTGCGCGAACTGTTGGAAATCGGCGCGTCTTTGGGCCTGATCCTTGGTGTTGTTTTGGGCGCAATCGCCCTGCGGCGCAGTTTGCGTGAAACCGCCGTGGCACGCGAAAAGCTACAGGCCGTGTCCAGCGCCTTTATGGATCTCTTGCATCAGCGGTTTGATGAATGGGGTCTGACGCCAGCGGAAAAAGACGTCGCGATGTTCTCGATCAAGGGGTTTTCGACACAGGAAATCGCGGGCTTTCGCAATACGTCCGAGGGCACGGTCAAGGCCCAAACCAACGCCATCTATCGCAAGGCTGGGGTGAACGGGCGGGCACAGTTGCTGGGCCTGTTTATCGAGGATCTGATCGACGCACCGGCCCCTGATCAACTGTCCGAGGCCGAGCCGCCCGTGGCGTTGGCCGCCGATTAAAGTGCGTGCTGACGCAGGATGGATAGCGGTACGATCTCCAGCGCGCGTTTATGCGTCGCCTCAAGGTGGACGCGCGGGGCACAGCCCTCATCATGGGCCTGTAGGAACCGCGCGGCGCACAGACACCATTGATCCCCGGGTTTCAGGCCAGCAAAGCCAAAGGCCGGTTGCGGCGTGCTGAGGTCATTTCCGACGTATTTCGAATAGGCCAGAAATTCCGCCGTCATCACGGCGCAGACCGTGTGGCTGCCCGCGTCGGCGGCGCAGGTGTTGCAATGCCCGTCGCGAAAGAACCCCGTGACCGGATCGGATGAGCACAGCGCCAAAGGCCCGTCCAACACGTTGATTGCCTCATCCTTTTCCATGGGGGACCTTTCTAGCTGCGGAATTTGTCGACCAGTCTTTCCAGAGGGCTGCGGGTGTCCTCGGGTTCGGGCGCGGCTGCGGGTTCGGGTTTCGGTTTGGCCGCCTCACCCTTGGGGGCGCCTTTGGGGCCAGCGGTGCCCGTGGATGAGCGCGGCGGGGCCACGCGCAGGGCCACGGCATTGGTGAACTTGCCGGTATCGCCAGTCGCAAGGGCAGGGGCCCCGTCGCCAATCCCACGCAGCAGATCGTCCAGCCAGTCCTGATCGGCCTTGGCGAAATCCCCCAGAACATAGCCCGCCACGCGGTCCTTGTGCCCCGGATGGCCGATGCCCAGACGGACGCGGTGATAGTCCGCGCCGATATGCGCATGGATTGAGCGCAAGCCGTTGTGCCCCGCATGCCCGCCACCGGTTTTTACGCGGCATTTGCCGGGCGCGATGTCCAGTTCGTCGTGAAACACAACGACATCGTCAGGCGTCAGTTTGTAAAACCGCATCGCCTCGCCCACGGATTGACCGGACAGGTTCATGAAGGTTTCGGGTTTCAGCAGGACAACCTTTTCACTGCCCAAACGGCCCTCGGATACCTGTGCCTGAAACTTGGCCCGCCACGGCGCGAACCCGTGGTCCGACGCAATCTGATCCACGGCCATAAAGCCGATGTTGTGGCGGTTCTGGGCGTATTTCGCACCGGGGTTTCCCAATCCGACGAACAATCGCATGTGGCGGCTCCTTTTCCTCTTTGTGCATAGGCGATCCCGCGTCAGGGCGAAAGGGATTTGCGCGACAGAAAAGTTGACAAAAACACACAGGCTTGTCATTCCTTAGTGAAATGATCAGGATTTGCCAGCCAAACCGAAAGGACCGCACGTGATCGTCTGTCATTGCCAACACATCACCGACCGCGACATCCACGGGGCGATCAACTGGATGCGCGAGGCGGACGCCAAGGCGATTATCACCCCGCGAAAGGTCTATCGGGCCTTGGGGAAGTCGCCCGATTGCGGGTCGTGTATGTCACTTTTCCTTTCCACCATGCGCAAAAATACTAACCTAGAAGTACCGGTCGAACTGAGGGGACTTCGGCAAGCCACCGCAAGCAAAGGAAAAATCAATGCAGGGTGATCCAAAAGTTATCGAATTTCTGAACGCCGCATTGCGCAGCGAACTGACCGCGGTGTCCCAGTACTGGTTGCATTACCGTATGCAAGAGGACTGGGGCCTTGCGAAAATGGCCAAGAAGTCCCGCGAAGAATCCATTGAGGAAATGAACCACGCCGACAAATTGATCGCGCGGATCCTGTTCCTTGAGGGGCATCCGAACCTGCAAAAGCTGGACCCTCTGCGAATCGGCGAAGGCCCCAAAGAGACGCTGGAATGCGATCTGGCGGGCGAGCATGACGCGCTGACCCTCTATCGTGAGGCCCGCGATTACTGCGAGAGCGTGGGCGACACCGTGTCCAAGAACCTGTTTGAGGATCTGATCACGGACGAAGAGGGCCACGTTGATTTCCTAGAGACGCAACTGGCACTGATGGAGCGTGTGGGGCCGGAAAACTATGCCCTGTTGAACGCCGCCCCGATGGACGAGGCCGAATAGGCCAACCCGCCACATCGCGAGACAACAAAAAACGCAGGGTTTTGACACCCTGCGTTTTTCAATTCGTAAGCTAAAAGAGCGCCGATTATTCGGCTGCTTCTTCTTCGCCTTCTTCTTCCGCGTCGGCCGAACGCAGACCCGACGGGGCCGAGATGTTCGCGATGACGAAGTCACGGTCACGGATGGTCGGCTTGGCGCCTTCGGGCAGGGTCACGTCCGAGATGTGGACGATGTCGCCGATGTTCAGGCCAGCCAGATCAACGGTGATCTTCTCGGGGATGTCGCCGGCGGTCACTTCCAGCTCAACCTCGGGACGGACAACGGTCAGAACGCCACCGCGCTTGATGCCCGGTGCCGCTTCGTCGTTGATGAACTCAACGGGGATGAACAGGTTGACGCGCGAGGTGCGGCGCAGACGCATCAGGTCCACGTGGATCGGAAGGTCTTTGACAACGTCACGCTGAACGCCGCGGCAGATCACGCGCACGTCTTCGTGGCCTTCAACCTGCAGGTTGAACAGGGTCGACAGGAAGCGGCCAGCTTTCAGGCGCTTCAGCAGTTCGTTGAACTTGATGTTGATCGCGATGGGGTCTGCGCCACCACCATAAACGACACCAGGTACCAGGTTCTCACGGCGTGCTTGGCGAGCGGCCCCCTTGCCTGTCCCCGCGCGTTCCGTGGCAATAAGATCAGGAATCTGACCAGCCATGTTAATTCTCCATATGTTAGGGGCATCCTCCAAGGGTGTATGCCCGATTGAAGCCGCGCGTATAGGTCACTTTCCCCCAAAAGAAAAGCCCCAAAACACCTGTTTTACAGGGTTTGGGGCCATGAAACCGGGGTTTGCGGGTGGTTTTATTCCCACTCGCCGCTGAACCCTTTGGGGATCAGCAGGATATCGCGGTCCAGATCGCGCACCGACTTGCGGCCACACAGCGCCATCGAGGTGTCCAGTTCCTTGTGAATCACCTCAAGTGCGCGGGTCACACCCTGTTCGCCCATCGCGCCAAGGCCATAGATATAGGCGCGCCCGATGAACGTGCCGGTTGCGCCCATCGCCAGTGCCTTGAGGACGTCCTGACCGCTGCGGATGCCGCTGTCCAGATGCACCTCGATCTTGTCGCCGACCGCATCCATGATCTCGGGCAGGGCGCGGATCGCTGACAATGCGCCGTCCAACTGCCGCCCGCCGTGGTTCGAGACAACGATCGCATCCGCGCCGACACTCAGGGCCATGCGCGCGTCCTCGGCGTCCAAAATCCCCTTGAGGATCAGCTTGCCGCCCCATTGACGCTTGTATTCCTTGACCTTTTCCCAATCCAGACGCGGGTCGAACTGTTTCGCGGTCCAATCCATCAGCGACGACATATCCGCCACATCCTTGGCATGACCGACGATATTGCCGAACTGACGGCGCTTGGTGCCCAGCATGCCCATGCCCCACTGCCATTTGGTGGACAGGTTGATCATGTTGCGCAGAGTGGGTTTGGGCGGCGTGGATAGACCGTTTTTCAGGTCCTTGTGGCGTTGGCCAAGGATCTGCAGATCCAGCGTCAGAACCATGGCCGAGCATTTGGCATCCTTGGCGCGCTGGATCAGGCGGGCGATGTAATCCTCATCCCGCATGACATAGAGCTGAAACCAAAACGGTTTTTCGGTGTTTTCCGCCACATCTTCGATCGAACAGATCGACATCGTGGACAGGGTGTAGGGCACGCCGAATTTACCGGCGGCGCGGGCGGCTTTGATCTCGCCATCCGCGCATTGCATCCCCGTTAGGCCAACGGGGGCAAGGGCGACCGGCATCGCCACATCCTGTCCGATCATCTGGGTTGCGGTGCTGCGACCTTCCATATCGACGGCCACACGTTGGCGCAGCTTGATGTCCGCGAAATCGGTGGTGTTCTCGCGAAAGGTCTGTTCGGTCCAACTGCCGGTCTCGGCATAATCGTAGAACATCTTGGGCACGCGGCGTTCATAGATGCGGCGCAGGTCTTCGATACAGGTGATGACGGGCATGTTGTCGTTCCTCGGCGTATTGGTGAGGATTTGTTACCAATGAAGTTCATTCTTCGCAATCAAAACCTGCAAATTGGTCAGGTTGACCGGCCAAAGGCGGTAGTGCGGCCAAAGAAAAAGGGCCGGATGCGGTGGCATCCGACCCCTTGTAAGGTCTGGTATTCGGTGGGGATCAGGCGCTGTGCGCGCCGTCGGCCAGCGATTTCACATAGGCCAGAATATCCGCAACCGGTTGTTTTTCCTCAATCAACTTGACGATGGCCGATCCGACCACGGTGCCATCGGCAACGGCGGCGATATCACGCGCCGCGTCGGGCGTGCGGATGCCAAAGCCAACGATGATCGGCAGATCCGTGCTGGCCTTGATGCGGGCCACTTCGGGGGCGACGTCCGACGGTTTGGCCGCCGCCGCGCCGGTGATGCCGGTGATCGAGACGTAATAAACAAAGCCCGAGGTGTTTTCCAAAACCTTGGGCAGGCGTTTGTCGTCCGTCGTCGGGGTGGCCAGACGGATAAAGTTCATACCCGCCTTGGACGCGGGAATGCACAGCTCGTCGTCCTCTTCAGGCGGCAGGTCAACAACGATCAGACCGTCGATACCGGCCTCTTTGGCGTCGATCAGGAACTGGTCCACGCCACGGTTATAGATCGGGTTGTAATACCCCATCAGAACGATCGGCGTCGTGTCATCGGTTTCGCGGAACCGGCGCGCGATCTCTAGCGTGCGTTCCAGCGTCATGCCCCCGTCCAGCGCGCGTTGACCGGCCAGCTGAATGGTCGGGCCATCGGCCATCGGATCGGTAAACGGCAGGCCCAGTTCGATCACGTCCACACCTGCGGCCGGCAGACCCTTGACGATTTCCAGCGAGGTGTCGAAATCCGGATCGCCCGCCATCACATAGGACACAAAGGCTTTTTTGCCTGCGGCTTTGAGTTCGGCGAATTTGGCGTCAATGCGTGTCATGGCGTCCTCTGCGATTGGTCCAAGCGGGTTTCGCGCAAACAGCGGCGGTTTGCAACGGTTTCTGCACGGATCAGGGCCGTTTCGCGTGCGTTTGTTGGTCGCGTCCCCCGCGCAAGCACCTTGCACAGCGGCCCGCCCCCGCCTATCAAGCGCCAAGCACAGGAAAAAGGGTCTCCTCATGGGGTTCAAGACAGGTATCGTTGGTCTGCCCAACGTTGGAAAATCGACGCTGTTTAACGCGCTGACCAAAACCGCGGCTGCTCAGGCGGCGAACTTTCCGTTCTGCACGATTGAGCCGAACGTTGGCGACGTGGCCGTGCCAGACCCGCGTCTCTATCAACTGGCCGAAATCGCCGGTTCGAAACAGATCATTCCCGCGCGCATGACGTTTGTGGACATCGCCGGTCTGGTCAAAGGCGCCTCCAAGGGTGAAGGTCTGGGCAACCAGTTTCTGGCCAACATCCGTGAATGCGACGCGATTGCCCATGTGCTGCGCTGTTTCGAGGATGGCGATGTGACCCACGTTGAGGGCCGCGTCGATCCGGTGGCCGACGCCGAAACGATTGAGACCGAATTGATGCTGGCCGATATGGAAAGCATCGAAAAGCGTCTGCAGAACATCGTGCGCAAGGTGCGTGGCGGTGACAAGGAGGCGGTGCAGCAAGAGCGCCTGTTGAAACTGGCCCTCGAAACCCTTGAAGGTGGCAAGCCCGCCCGCGTGGTTGAGGTGTCCGAGGACGACCAAAAGGCGTGGGAGATGCTGCAGCTGCTGACGTCAAAACCCATCCTTTATGTCTGTAACGTCGCCGAGGATGAGGCCGCTGAGGGTAATGAGCATTCCGCCGCGGTCGCCAAAATGGCCGCCGAACAGGGTGCCGCCGCAGTGGTGATTTCCGCCAAGATCGAAGAAGAGATCAGCCAGTTGGACGGCGAAGAGGCCGAGATGTTCCTCGGCGAGCTGGGTCTGGAAGAGGCCGGTTTGGATCGTCTGATCCGCGCGGGCTATACCCTGCTGGACCTGCAAACCTATTTCACCGTTGGCCCGAAAGAGGCCCGCGCATGGACCATCCCGACCGGATGCTATGCCCCGCAGGCCGCAGGAGTCATCCACGGCGATTTCGAACGCGGCTTTATCCGTGCCGAAACCATTGCCTTTGACGACTTCGTCGCCAATGGCGGTGAGACCGGCGCCAAAGACGCGGGCAAGATGCGCGCCGAGGGCAAGGGCTATGTCGTCAAGGACGGTGACGTCATGCACTTCCTCTTTAACGCCTGATCCGCATTACAGAGTTCTGGAAAACGGCCCGTCGCAACGGGCCGTTTTTTGTTGTGGATTTGGTTGCGCCACAAAATCCGTCGACAAATTCCATTCCCGAACGAAAAACGGCTTGTGTCCCCGAAAACTAGCCGATAGTACCGGCGGCGGAGACGTGGCCGAGTGGTCGAAGGCGCTCCCCTGCTAAGGGAGTAGGCGGGAAACCGTCTCGAGGGTTCGAATCCCTTCGTCTCCGCCACTTATCTCATTTAGATGGCTGATAGGTCTGAAGAATAGCTGTTCCAGCGCGCTGTTCTTCCCTGACAAATTCCCCCGTAGAATTGATCAATGTTTGTGAAAATGCGTCGGACCGCCTTGCGGTGTTCCGGTTCATATCGGAACGCAAATGAAAAGGGGCGGTCGCCGTGTGGCGCCGCCCCTTTTGCGTTTGTTCCGGCTGGCTTAGGCCGTGGTCTGGTAGACAGGGAAGATGCTGAATTCGCCGTAGTCCTTGATCTTTTCGGCGGATTTGAGTGTTTCCATATCCTCGTCCGAGATCACGAAATCCACTGCCGCGTTGCTTTCCATATGCGACGGGGTCTGGGTTTTCGGCAGCGGCACAAGGCCAAGCTGGAGGCAGTAGCGGATCGCCAGTTGCGGGACCGAGACGCCATAGCTTTCGGCCATCTTGGCGACCGCTTCGTTCTTCATCAGCTCGCCATGGCCCATGGGGGAATAGGCCTCAACCACGATGCCCTTGTCCTGACAATAGTCGATCAGCTCAAACGGTGTGTTCGAGATGTGGGCGAGGATCTGGTTGACCATCGGTTTGACGGTGCCGTTTTCGATCAGGTTGTCGAGATCGGTTTTCTCAAAGTTGGACACGCCAATGGCCTTGAGCTTGCCCGCCTCGTAGGCCTCTTCCAGCGCTTTCCACGCGGCGAGGTTGCCTTCGGCATAGTCGTCGTCGCCGTGGAACTCTTCCCACGGTTTCGGGCTGTGGATGATGATCAGGTCGATGTAATCCAGACCCATCAGGTCCAGCGAGCCGTCGATGGCGGCTTTGGCCTCTTCGTAGGATTTGATCTCGGCGGCCAGCTTGGTGGTCACGAAGATCTCGCTACGATCTACGCCGCACTCGCGGACGCCTTCGCCAACGCCGCGCTCGTTCGCGTAGGCCTGTGCAGTGTCGATGTGACGATAGCCCAGAGCGATGGCTTTTTTGACCGCATCGGCGGCCTTGTCGTCTTCGATCATCCACGTGCCGTAGCCCAGTTTCGGGATCTTCACGCCGTTTTCGAGGGTGTATGTTTCGTTCAGCATTGTCTTTCCTTTTGCGTCTCACCGCGGTTGCGGCCTCGCCGTCGATTTAGGGACGGCAGGCGCGCTGGATAATTGGTGTAAAATTGATGCCACTCATGAAGAGGGGCCATAAATGGATCAGCCGGCGTAATCTTCGTCCGTGACCTTTTCGAGCCACGACACAGCCTCGCCGTTGACGGCTTCCTGAATGGCGTAGTGGCTCATGGCGGTGTCGGGGGACGCGCCGTGCCAGTGCTTTTCGCCTGCGGGGAACCAGACGGTGTCGCCTGCGGTGACCTCTTCGACGGGGCCGCCTTCGCGCTGAACGCGGCCTTTGCCAAAGGTGATCACGATGGTTTGGCCCGCCGGATGCGTGTGCCATGCGGTGCGCGCGCCGGGTTCAAACGTGACGTGAGAGCCCGATACGGTGGAGGGCGCTTCGGTCTGGAACACGGGGTCCACACGGACGGTGCCGGTGAACCAGTCTTCGGGACCCTTCATGGAGGGGTTTGAGCCTGCTCGGGTGATTTTCATCGGTCGTTCCTTTCGGTCGTCTGCGGCGCTCAGCCGCGTAGTTTTTCAAATCGGTATGTCAGGGCCGCACCGCCCGGTTGGACATAGGCCAGTTCAACGGTCGCCATGGCAAAGGGTTCGATGAACCGCGCATTGCCAAGCCCGCCTGTCTCCAGCGGCTCAAAGCCGATATCGCGGATCAATTCGCCCGCGATCTCTTTGGCCTGTTGGTCATCGCCATAGGTAAAGGTCTGGGGCGGTTCGCCCGTGCCCTTGAGGGCAAAGGCGGGGTGAAAGCTCTCTGACGGGTTGGTGTTGAAACACGACACCCAGCGGGCCTTGGGGCGGAGACGGGCAAGTGTTTCCGCGCCCGAGTCCGTGGTGCCGATGACCAATTGCGAGTTGGCGTCGTTGAGAGGCAACGAGCAGTTCAAGACCGGCAAACCATCCAGGTCGCCCGCCTGATCAAGCACGTCCTCGACCCGCGACCAATGAACGGCCAACAGGGCCGCGTCCGCACCGTTCAGTGCGTCGGCGACGCTGCCCCAACGGGCGCCCGCATCACGGGCGAGACGTTCCAAGTTGGAGTCTGATCGCGCATAGGCAAAACACACATCATGTCCGCACTGCGCCCAGATCGCGCCAAGCTTTGCCCCCATCAGGCCAGAGCCAAGAATGGCCAGTTTCATCCCGTGTCTCCTTAGTTTCGGCTCTCGAAGACCTGTTTGGCGACAGGCAGCGCCGAGAAGACTTTGGGCCAGCCCGTGTAGAACGCAAGATGCGATAGCATACCGCTTGCCTCTGCCTGGCTAAGGCCATTGTCCATGGCGCGGTTCAGATGAAAGCTCATTTGCTCGGGCTGACCTGCCGCGATCAAGGCCGCCACGGTAATGAGCGAGCGGTCACGCGCCGCCAGATCCGCGCGCAGCCAGAGATCACGGAACAGCACATCGCGGGTGTGGTCCACGACGCCTTGGCTGACGTCGCCATAATTGCCTTGGACGAGGGATTCACGCGCGGCCTCGGCCTCTTCATTCAGGGGCAAAAGATCGGTCGTTGCGCCGGGCAGGTCGGCTGTTGAAATCCCGCGTGCGGCAAAGACCTGCGCAGCGGCCTCAGCGGCCGCAACGGCATTTTCTAGGCCCGTGTAAAAGGCCAGATGGGTGATGGTTTCAGACAGTTCGGACGCGGTGACACCGGCATCCAAGGCAAGCGTCAGATACCGTTCCAACGCCTCGGTTTCATGGCGGGTCAGCGCGGCGGCAAAGGTCACAAGCGCACGGTCGCGCGGGGCCAGCGTATCGTTTGACCACTCATCGTTAAACAGGGCGTCGCCGACATAGGCCTCAAGCGCGGGCGCCACTTTCCCGACGCTTTCGGGCAGGCTGGCAGAGAGGTCTTGTGCAAAGGCGGACGTGCTCAGAACGGCGAATGCTGCGGCTGTTGCTGCGGTTTTCATCATGGGCTCCTGTTGCTGTGTTAAACAACAGATGGGCCCGACCGCAGGAACAGTTAATGCCCGAATTGATCACCCCACATATGAGCCACTTGCATTAATCGTTGTGATTAAGCGCGTTCACGCAGTGCGTCGAGCACCACGGTGAAGGCGGACGATGGTCTCTGGCGGCTGGGATAAAACAGGTGAAACCCCGCAAAATAAGGGGAAAACTCGCCCAAACACAGGGTCAGTTGCCCTGCGTCGAGATGGGCCTGCGCAAGCCGCTCCGGCACAAGCGCCAAGCCATGCCCATCCACGGCCGCGCGCAGCACAGGGTTGATGGTGTTAAAGCACGCCTGCCCAGTGACCTTGACGTTGATCTCGGTCCCGTCCTCCTCTTCGAACTCCCACGCATAAAGCGCGCCATGGTTCGAAAGGCGCAGGTTGATGCAGCGATGATCGACCAGATCTTTGGGATGCGCGGGCGTACCATTCGCGTCAAAGTAGGACGGCGCGCCAACGCAAATCATCCGCTCATCCGGGCCGATGCGCGTGGCAATCATCCCGTCGCTGACCTGATCCCCGTATCGCACCCCCGCATCGCATTGCGAGGACGCCAGATCGGTATAGCCATAGTCCATATCGAACTCGACATTAACCATCGGATATTGCTTGAGCACGGGCGACAGCTTGGGCCAGAGGATCGTCTCAATGGCGTATTCCGTCGCCGCAATGCGCACTGTGCCTTTGGGGGCGCCTTGGCTGTCGTTCAGCGCTTGCAGACGGTTCTCGATTTTCTCAAAGCAGGGGGACAGGGTCGCGAGCAAATCCTCGCCCTCAAGTGTCGGGGCAACTGTCCGCGTGGTGCGCGTCAACAGGCGCAACCCAAGCCGTTGCTCAAGCGATTTGATCGTGTGGCTAAGCGCAGACTGCGACACGTTCAAACGCGCCGCAGCCTTGGTGAAACTGCGTTCCTCGGCCACGGCGGCAAAGGCAATCAGATCGTTGATGTTGTCGCGTATCATAAGCTGGGCCGCCGTCGAAGCTATTGTTACCATTGGTGTTCGCTCCGAATATAACGGCCGGATTTATGAAGTCGACGCATGAAAGGTCAGTCCTGCAGGTATTCTGCGTCCGAGACAGGGCCGCCCCAAGTCACCGCCGCGCCGTCAACGCCCGCCTGAATGGCATAGTGCGTGAGAGAGGTCGTATCGGTCGCCCCGTGCCAGTGCTCGACACCCGGCGGGCACCAGACCACGTCGCCTGCTTGGATCACCTGACGCGGGTGGCCGCGCTCTTGGGTCCAGCCCGTGCCATGGGTGATCACAAGCATCTGGCCGGCGGGGTGGGTGTGCCAGTTCGACCGCGCCCCCGGAAGAAAGGTGACTTCGCCGGCGCTTACGTCATTCATCTTGGGGGCGAAGACCGGCGAAACATAGGCCGTGCCGGTAAAGGTCTCGGAACTGCCGATCATTCCGGCGCGATCCTCATGGTGGGTGATTTCGACGGATTGGGCGTGGGCCGCCCCCGTGATCGAAAGGGCGGCAAGGGTCGTGAAAACTGTGTGTTTCATTGGTCATCCTCTGCTGTGTCATTCGTCTCACCCCAAGACCTAGGGCAGGGGGCTCGCCGCATCATGGGGGATGCCCTCACGCCATTCATGATCTGCCCTCATGAATGATGTGCAGCGTTTCGCGATTATCCTCGCCGCAACTTGCACCACATTGGAAAGAGACAACAAACACAGGAGATCCTCAGAATGTGCGACGCTTGTACATCAACAGCCGAAATCCTCACCCGTCATGGCCAGAGCCGCCGCGCCCTTCTTGCGGGCGGTGTGGCCGCCGCAGCCGCCCCCGCAATCATCCCCGCGAGCGCCCGCGCGCAAGCCGCGCCGGCCTCTTTGGCGGCAAGTGATGTGCAGGCTTGGGCCGCGACCGACACCTCTTTGACGTTCACCCCGTTCACCATCAATCGCCGCGCGGCGGGGCCCAAAGACGTCGTGATCGACATCATGTACAGCTCGATTTGCCACTCCGATATCCACAGCGTCAACGGCGACTGGGGGGCGGTGAATCAGCCTGTGGTGCCGGGTCATGAGATGATTGGCCGCGTAGTCAGCACCGGCGCGGATGTCATCAAGTTTCGCGAAGGCGACATTGCAGGCGTCGGCACCATGGTCGACAGTTGCGGCACGTGCGAGAACTGTGTCGCTGACCTAGAGCAATACTGTCTGAACGGTACCACCTTTACCTATGGTTCCGAGGACAAGGTCTCGGGCGGTGTGACCTATGGCGGCTATTCCAAACGGATCGTCGTGGACGAGGATTACGTGCTGCGCATCCCGCCGGGGATGGACCTTGCGGGGGCGGCCCCGTTGCTGTGCGCGGGCATCACCACCTTTTCCCCGATCAACACGTGGGATTTGCAGCCGGGTCAGCGCTATGGCGTGATCGGCATGGGTGGTCTGGGCCATATGGCCGTGAAGCTGGCCGCCGCCAAAGGCGCCGAGGTCATCGTTTTCACCACCTCTGAGGACAAAATCGAAGACGCCAAAGCCTTTGGCGCAACCGAGGCCTACCTGTGGTCGGACGAGGAGGCCATGGGCGCGCTGCGCGGTAGCTTTGATCTGATGCTCTCGACCGTGCCTGTTGGATATCAGATGCAGCCGTTTTTGAATCTGCTGAAACTCGACGGCACGCTGGTAAACGTCGGCGCGCTGGGCATGCTCGAAGGTCCCTCTGGCATGGCTATGGCCTTTGGTCGGACGCGGCTGGCGGGTTCCATGACGGGTGGCATCGCAGAAACGCAGGCCGTGATCGACTTTGCCGCCAAGCACGGGATCGCAGCCAGCTACGAGATGATCACCCCCGACCAGATCGGTGCCTCCTGCGAAAAGGTGGCAAGCAAAAAGGCCCGCTATCGCTATGTCATCGACATGACCGCAGCCTAGTGCGTAGGGTCGGGGCGCATAGCCCCGACCAGTTTACCATGTTCAAAACCACTCTTTTCTCCGCTCTTTTCCTTGCTCAGGCCGCTGTCGCCGAAGGACCGTCCATGACCGCCATCATCTTCATCACCGACGCCGAAACCCTGCACGCCACGCTCGACGATACGCCCTATGCCCGCGAATTCGCCGCGATGCTGCCGTTGGAGATGGAGTTCAGCGATTATCACGGCGTGGAAAAGGTCGCGGACCTCCCGCACAAGTTGGATACCTCCGCCGCGCCCACAAGCTATGAGCCCACGACCGGCGATATCACCACCTACGCGCCGTGGGGGAACCTCGCGCTCTTCTACAAACCGTTTTCCAACTCACGCGGCTTGGTGCGGCTTGGCGAATTTGACGCGGCATCAAGGTCGAAATTAACCACTTTGGAAGGGCGCGTTCGGATCGAAGTGTCCGAGTGATCGGGCGTAGCCCCACCGCGGTCAGCAATTCGGGCACCGGCATTGGCAAAGTCGTCTGGCCCAAGCCGCGCTGCTTGCCGTCTTTTTTGTCTTTACTAGAGGTTTGGGCAGTTTGGGGATGAGGCAGTGGCATCGGGTCAAAGCGAACACGAGGTCCGGGCCATGTCCAGCATATGCCAGAGGCAGGTCACTCACTGACAAAATTACGAAAAACAATCTGCCTCTGGGCGAGTGGGTGTTGTCCACTCTTCAATGCTCAGGCCAAGTACTGAAACACGCCTGAAAACTGGAACTGAGGCTGGCGTACTATCCAAAAGGATGTATTTCTGTCGCCTTGGCGATAGTTGCTGCGCTTTCCGGTCTGACGGCGCTGATTTTCATTTTTATCATCCCGCGTGACAAAAAATCGCCCAATTTGATGGCGATTTGCAAATATCTCAATTCCTGATTGTTTACACTTTTATGAAATTGTCGCGTCGGTGATCAATTTCTGTAATCAAGGCGACATTTGCACCTGTCATGCTGGCTATCGTGAACTGGCGTTTTGACGACAATGCATTTTTCGGGGTGGGGCCACGGCCTACATCCATGGGAGGTATTATGAGCCACGGATTTAGCGCCGGTGGGCTAAGCCGCCGCAGTTTCATCAAAGGGACGGCAGGGGCGGTCGCGGTGACGATTTCTCCGGTTGGGCGGGGTGCGGGTATGGGGGCAACAGCCGCCAGCGCGGCGACCCTCGGCACCGCAGGTGTCGCGACACAGCGGATTGAAGGCGTGGCCAAGGTCACGGGAGAAAAGATATTTGCCCGCGACTTTTACCCACGCGACATGGCGAACTGGCCGCAGGATAAGGGCCTCGCCTATGCGTATTTCGTCAACGCCACCTCAACCACGCGCCCGTTTTTGTCGGTCAACATGGACATGCTGGGCGATCTCCAGAGCAAGGTTCAACTGTTCTACGGCAATGACCTAAGCCCGTCGATGCGTCAGCCCGTTTTGACCGCGCGACGCGACTTGCATCTGGACGAACGGATCGCCGCAGAAGAGGCCAAAGAGGCGGCCGCGAGCGCCAAACTGACCTCGGGGGATGGATCATTTGACCGCCCCGACAGTCTGGAGTTTGATCTGATCGTTCAACCCGGCGCACAGCCCGATTTTCTGGGGCAGGCAGTGGCCCTGCTGGTGTGTGAAGATTTCAAAACCTTCAAGGCCGTCAAAAAGCTGATCCAGTTTCAGGATGACGCGTTTCAGAATTACGCGGATGAAATCGGTCCGAACCCCGATGGCGGCAAGGTGTTCCGCCCGCTGACGAACTATGTCAAAAACGGCGATTTTTCCTACGCCACGGCCGATCCTGACACGTATGAGCAGGACTCGATGACACAGGCCGACGACATCCAAAGCTGGATATCCACGCAATCCGACATCAGCTCGGCCGCGTTGGACAGCGAGATGGCCGCGATGGACCCGATGTTCATGGAGCCTGAGACGGGTATGGCCTTTCTCGACACTTCGGGCACGGGCACGTTGAACGTTGTTCTGGGCACGCAATCCCCCGATCATGACGTGGCCGATATGGTCTCGATGTATGGGTCGAGCGACAGCCCCAGCAAAGTCGCGACCGTCAATTTGCAAAGCTGTTACCCCGGTGGCGGATTTGGCGGGCGGGACAAGTCGCCGTTCTCCCTGATGCTGGCCCTTGCGGCGGGGATGTCGCCGGACAAGCCGATCCGTCTGGAACTGGACCGTTATCAGCAATTCCAGACAGGCCTGAAACGCCACGCGTGCAAGGTTGAGGGATCGCTTTACGTCGATGATGACAAGAAAATTCAGGCCATCATCACAAAAATGGCCTTTGACGGGGGCGGGCGTAAGAACCTAAGCCCCTATGTCGCCAACCTTGCCGGTCTGTGCATCGGCGGCAGCTACAAGGTGCCCCGCGCCAACATCAAGGCCAATGCCTATCAGTCCCAGAATGTTCCGGGCGGGTCGCAACGCGGTTTTGGCGGTCCACAGGCGTTTTTCGCAATCGAAACCGCGCTGGATGTCATCGCAAGCAGCAAAGGCTGGGACCCGTTCGACCTGCGCCGTGCGAACCTTGTGGACATGCGCGACACCACGGTTGTGGGCGGGCCGATTGATCAGGTGCTGCGCCTGTCGCATATGCTTGATCTGGCTGAGGAACATCCCCTGTGGAAGGCGCGGCGCGCGGGCAAACGCGCCCATGCCGCCGATGGGCGTCTCTACGGCACCGGCATGGCGATGTCGCTGCAGGCCTACGGGACCAGTGGCGATGGCGTTGTCGCGGCTGTGAAGATTGAGCGTGATGGTTCCATCACCGTCGAAACGGATGCGGTTGATATGGGCAACGGGTCGGCAACGACCCTTGGGGTAGTGGTCGGGCCGATCATCGGGGCGAATGCGGATCGGGTGACCCCGGGCGATTATCATCTGTTCCCCAAGACCCAGATGCTTGAGGGCACCCACCAACCAGACGGCGTTGTCGCGGATTGGTCCAACCCGAAATGGACGCCCAAGGGGGTCGGGTCATCCTCGGCCTGTCTGACCGGTCTGCATCAGGTCAACGTGACCCAACAGACCGCCGAGGCCCTGATGCGGATTGCGGTTTTGCCTGCGGCGGCGATCCTGTGGGGCATGGCGGTCGTCCACCCCGATCAGGCCTATTGGCAGGACGGTCTGCTGCACAGCACCAATCCGGTCAAGCCTCTGTTGCACATGTCCGAGCTGGCCAAGGTCATGTACAAAAACAACATGCCGACCGGTGTTCTGGGTCATGCGTTTTTCCAAGGCGACTGGGCCAAGGGGACGTTCACCATCAACGGCGAGGCCACTGAATTTGAGCTGGACGGTCTGGCGGTCTACACGGGTGCAAACGAGACGCCCGAGCCAATCTGGCGCACATCTGTCGTCCAACCGCCCGCAGACGCGGGGCGGTGGTCGCGCAGCACGTGGGCCCCCTGCGTCAACGTCGTTTCGGTGTCGGTCGATCCGACCACCTATGATGTGCGGGTCGAAAATGTCCTGAGCGTGCTAAACGCGGGACGTCTGCATGTGCCCGAACTGGTCTCGGGGCAGAGTCAGGGGGGCGTGGCCATGGCCATCGGTTACACCCTGATGGAGGACGCGAAACCGGGGCCAGAGGGTCCGGCGGATGGCAAATGGAACCTTGATCAATACCATGTTCCACGGTTCTCGGACGTGCCTCTGGGCGATCAGATCACCGCAGGCGAGCGGGCGCAGGAACTGATCCATGTTCAGCCGTTGCTGGGCGAAAAAGCCGCCGGTCGCGGTATCGCCGAGGCGGTGATGTGCTCCATCCCGCCCGCCATTGCAAACGCCCTTTACGACGCGATTGGCGTGCGGTTCAGATCGCTGCCGATCACACGGGACGACATTAAAAAGGCGCTGGGATAATGACGATTTCATTTACGATTAACGGCACCTCTCACACGGTTGATGATGATCAAGCCGAGGATCGCCTGATTGATTACCTGCATGTGGACAAGGGACTGACGGGCACGAAACTGTGCTGTGGGATCGGGGTGTGTCGCGCCTGTACGGTGGCGATGAAACGGCCCGGATCGCCGGTGGAAACGCCGATCATTGCCTGTTCGACCGCCCTTGGCACCTTGAACAATTGCGACATTCGCACGGTTGAGGGCGTCGCGGAAAACGGGCAACTGACCGCGCTGCAGGAAAAGTTCCTGACCGAGTTTTCGTTCCAATGTGGCTATTGCACGCCGGGGTTCGTGATGGCGGCGACGATGATGCTGGACGGGTTAGACCCGACCACCACCACGGTCGATGATCTGCCCGACCTGATCAACAACGCGGTGGGCGATCACATCTGCCGATGTACCGGCTACGTGCGCTATTACAACGCGATCTATCAGGTGGCGTCGGACGCCCTGAGCGCCGCGCAGGGAGGGCAATAAGATGCTGCGAGTTTCTGCGATCCTATTGGCGCTGGGCCTGTCTGCGCCCGCCGCGTTTGCGGATGATTTCGACACCTACGCGCAGGCCTGTAAACAGGCGGTGGGCGATCTGCCCCCGATCAGTTGCGCCGATGGTGTGCCGGTCCCGATCACGGTCGATGGCCATACGCCCAGCAGCTATAGCAAAGACATGACGTGTGATCGCCCCGGGTTGCTGGCGAACGGCGACACTTCGGACGGGCAATGCGTGCCTTATTCACGCATTTTGAACCTGTCCAACGACACGATGCAGGTGTCGGTGATGTGCCGTCAGAAAACCATCCGCGATGAGACGTCCAGCACCTATGACGAAATCGACGTCATCGCCCATAATCCGCAGACCGGCGCGACCTGCTGGTTCATGGCCAAGGACGAAGAGGCGGGCGGTGTCAGTGGCGAAAACGTCCCGTCCCCGACCGAGGGTCAGGCGGATTTCTGGGCCGATTTGTCGGATGTGCTGGCCGAGGGCTGTGGCAATTGCCATGACAACGATCCCTTTATGTATAGCCCATTTGTCGGGCAGGTTCTGGATCATGTGCCCTCAAACCCCTTGGGACCCTATTACCATGTCGATGCGGGTTCGGGCTTTTCCGGCTGGCCGTTGTCGCATTTCGATTTGCCCGACAACACCTGCACGGGATGCCACCGGATCGGCGTCAACGAGACCTGTAATGAACTGGCGCGGTTTATGACGGGCAAGACGACTCCGCCCGGTTCTGATGCATTTGCCAGTGCATTTCCCGGAAATACCACCATGCCGCCGCTTCATGGCTTGTCTCAGGAACAATGGGACGCAACATATGGGGCGTCTCTTGACCAAGTGTTAAAGTGTTGCAGTGCACCTGATGATGCATCCTGTCGCGTTACGCCAATTTTTGGATCCAAATGAAAGCAAGTCTACAATTCCCGCAAATCCTGCGCTCGGACATCCTGAGCGATCTGCCCTCTGACCTGCGTGAGGACATTCTGGACCAATGTGCGATCCGTGTGTTCCGGCGTGGTCAGTTCATCCTGCGACAGGGCGAACGGTCCGAGGGTCTCTATTTTGTGGCGCACGGGTTGGTGCAGATTTCACAGACCAGTCCCGATGGCGAGGTGACGGTGATCCACCACGCAGGACCGGGCGAAACCATGGGCGAGGTTGAGGCGATCGCGGACCGGCCCTGTGTCGCGGATTGCATGGCGACGGTGGATGCGACGGTTCTGCTCTATCCGACGCCGTTGCTGTTTTCGGCGGTGGGGAACAAGGTGTTCCTGCGCAACATCATGCGGGTCAATCACACCCGTCTGGAGCGGGACAATGCGTCCAAACACATGGTGACGTTTTCGACCGTGGAACAACGTCTGTGCACCTGTCTGTTGCAACTGGCGGGGCGCGATGGCGAAATCACTCGGAACCAGAGCTATATCGCCGATGCGGTCGGATGCTCGCGTCAGTCGGTGAACAAGGAACTGTCGCGGCTCAAAGAGCGCGGGCTGTTGGTCACGGAAAAACGGGTCATTCGCCTGATCGACATGCCCGGCTTGCGCGCGCTTGCCCAAGGGGTCGAAGATGCGGACGCCCCCGCCGAGCCAAGTGCGAACGCCCCTGATGCCCCCACACCCGCGGCCGAAACGGCAGAGGTCAACCAATAGATTATTTCTATCAATTGACGGAAATACGATATTGATTGGCTATTGAAAACCGCGTACCCCCGCAGAAAATGCGGAGGTACCCATGAGCGCGCGCCAGGCCACGCCCAGCACAGACGACATCACCACCATCATCGCACCTCTGACGGACCTTGAGGGGCCGTTGTTGCCGATGCTGCACGCGCTGCAGGATCAGTACGGTCTGATCCCCGACGCGGCGGTGCCGGTTCTGGCCGAGACCCTGAACATCGGGCGTGCCGAAGTGCATGGCGTGATCAGCTTTTACCACGATTTCCGCACCAACCCCGTGGGCCGTCACGTGATCAAGATCTGCCGGTCCGAGGCCTGTCAGGCCGTGGATGGCGGCGCGCTGGGTCAACGCGTTCTGGACCTCTTGGGTCTTGATTGGGGCGGGACAACCGCCAATGGCGCCGTGACGGTCGAGCCCGTGTATTGCCTTGGCATGTGCGCCTGTGCGCCCGCGTTGATGGTCGACAAAACTGTCCATGGCCGCGTCGATGAGGCCAAGATCGAAACCATCCTGCAGGAGGTCGGCGCATGAAAATCTACGTCCCTTGCGATAGCGCGGCCAAGGCCCTTGGGGCCGATGCGGTCGCCGCCGAAATTCAGGCACAGGCCGCCGCGCGCGGTATCGACATCACGTTGGTGCGCAACGGCACGCGCGGCATGATCTGGCTGGAGCCGCTGGTCGAGGTCGAGGGCCCGAATGGCCGCATCGCCTATGGTCCGATGACGCCCGCCGATGTGCCCCACCTGTTTGGTGACGAAACCGAATGCGATTGCTATCTGGGCCTGACTGATGACCTGGATTGGATGCGCCGCCAGACCCGTCTGACCTTTGCGCGTTGTGGGGTGATCGACCCTCTGTCGATCGACGATTATCGCGCGCATGGCGGGTTCGCCGGTCTGCAGCGCGCCCTTGGCATGGGGGCCGAGGCGATCGTGGATGAGGTCAAGCAATCCGGCCTGCGCGGTCGCGGCGGCGCGGGCTTTCCGACGGGGATCAAATGGGACACGGTGCGTCTGGCCCATGCGCCCAAGAAATACATCGTTTGCAACGCCGATGAGGGCGACAGCGGCACCTTTGCCGACCGTATGATCATGGAGGGCGATCCGTTTTCCCTGATCGAGGGGATGATCATCGCGGGTCTGGGCGTCGGCGCGGACAAGGGATATGTCTATCTGCGCTCGGAATATCCCGATGCGATTGCGACCATGACCCGCGCGGTCGAACTGGCCCGTGTGGCGGGGGTTCTTGGCGCGTCTGTTCTGGGGCAGGGGTCCGCGTTTGACATCGAGATCCGCGCGGGCGCAGGCGCCTATGTCTGTGGCGAGGAAACCTCGCTGCTCAATTCGCTAGAGGGCCGTCGCGGGATCGTTCGCGCCAAACCGCCCTTGCCCGCGCTTGAGGGGTTCTTGGGTCGCCCGACGGTCGTGAACAACGTGATCTCGCTGGCCACTGTGCCGGTGATCTTTGAAAAAGGCGCGGCGCATTATGCCGATTTCGGCCTCGGCCGGTCGCGGGGCACCATGCCGATCCAGATCGCGGGCAATGTCGCGCGCGGCGGTCTGTTTGAAACGGCGTTCGGGATGCCCCTTGGCGATCTGGTCAATGACATTGGCGGCGGCACGGCCTCGGGTCGTCCGGTCAAGGCGGTACAGGTCGGCGGACCTCTGGGCGCCTATATGGCACCGGACAAGTTCGACACGCCCTTCGGGTATGAGGAATTCGACGCCAAGGACGCCCTGATCGGGCACGCCGGTGTCGTGGTGTTTGACGAAGGCGCGGATATGCTGGGCCTTGCGCGGTTCGCGATGGAATTCTGCGCCGTGGAAAGCTGTGGCAAATGCACGCCCTGCCGGATCGGCGCGGTGCGCGGCGTCGAAACCATCGACCGGATCGCGTCGGGGGATGCCTCGGCGGTGCCGCTGTTGCGCGATCTGTGTGACACGATGCGGGACGGCTCCCTCTGTGCACTCGGCGGGTTTACGCCGTTTCCGGTGATGTCCGCCCTGAATGCTTTCCCCGAGGAATTCGCCGCCCAAACGCAGGAGGCCGCAGAATGAAAGACCTGATTATCCCTTGGAGCGATGACCGCGATCTGGGCACGCCTGCCGCCCATGGCGCGCCTGTGGACCTGACGATTGACGGCGTTGCGGTGACGGTTCCCGCCGGTACATCCGTGATGCGCGCCGCCGCGCTTGCGGGGGGCGAGGTGCCAAAGCTCTGCGCGACGGATAGTGTTGAGGCGTTCGGGTCCTGCCGTCTGTGCGTTGTGGAAATCGAGGGCCGTCGCGGCACGCCTGCGTCCTGTACCACGCCGGTTTCGGCGGGGATGGTGGTGCACACACAGACGTCCAAATTGCAGAAACTGCGCCGCGGCGTGATGGAGCTGTATATCAGCGATCACCCGCTGGACTGTCTGACCTGTGCGGCGAATGGCGATTGCGAATTGCAGGACATGGCCGGTGCCGTGGGTCTGCGCGATGTGCGCTATGAGGCCCCCGCCGATGCGCCTATGGCGACCCATTTCGCGACCCGCGCGGGCGATCAGCCGAACCCGCAATACATCCCCAAAGACGACAGCAATCCCTATTTCACCTATGATCCGGCGAAATGCATCGTCTGTTCGCGCTGTGTGCGTGCCTGTGAAGAGGTGCAAGGCACCTTTGCCCTGACGATTGAGGGACGCGGGTTTGACAGCCGCGTGTCGGCGGGCGCATCGGGCGATGATTTCCTGTCCTCTGATTGCGTCAGCTGTGGTGCCTGCGTGCAGGCCTGTCCGACCGCGACGTTGCAGGAAAAATCGGTGATCGAATTGGGCACGCCGCAACGGTCCGTCGTGACGACCTGCGCCTATTGCGGCGTGGGCTGCTCGTTCAAAGCGGAACTGAACGGTGATCAACTGGTCCGCATGGTGCCGTTTAAAAACGGTCAGGCCAACCGTGGTCATTCCTGCGTCAAAGGGCGCTTCGCCTATGGCTATGCCACCCATCAGGACCGCATCCTGAACCCGATGATCCGCGACAGCATCGATGAGCCGTGGCAAGAGGTTAGCTGGGATGAGGCGTTGAGCTTTGCCGCGAAACGGATGCGCGGACTGCAGGACAAATACGGCCAGAAGAGCATCGGCGTGATTACGTCCAGCCGCTGTACCAACGAAGAAACCTATCTGGTGCAAAAGCTGACCCGCGCGGTGTTTGGCAACAACAACACCGACACCTGCGCGCGTGTGTGCCATTCGCCGACTGGTTACGGCTTGGGGCAGACCTTTGGCACCTCGGCCGGCACTCAGGATTTCGACAGTGTCGCCGCCGCCGATGTGGTGATCGTGATCGGCGCGAACCCGACCGATGGTCATCCCGTCTTTGCCAGCCGTTTGAAGAAACGTCTGCGCCAAGGGGCCCAGTTGATCGTGATCGACCCGCGCCGCATTGATCTGGTGAAATCGCCCCATATCCGCGCTGCGCATCACCTGCCGCTGCGTCCGGGGACGAACGTCGCCGTGGTGACTGCGCTGGCGCATGTGATCGTGACCGAGGGCCTGTTTGACGAGGCGTTTATTCGCGAACGCTGTGATTGGGACGAGTTTCAGGAATATGTCGAGTTCGTCCGCGATCCGCGCCATGCGCCCGAGGCGGTTGAACTGCTGACCGGTGTGCCTGCGGCGGACCTGCGCGCCGCCGCGCGTCTATTCGCGACGGGGGGCAACGGGGCGATCTATTATGGTCTGGGCGTTACCGAACATTCCCAAGGGTCGACCACGGTGATGGGCATCGCGAACCTTGCCATGCTGACCGGCAACGTCGGGCGCAACGGCGTGGGCGTGAACCCCCTGCGCGGTCAGAACAACGTTCAAGGTAGCTGTGACATGGGGTCCTTCCCGCATGAGCTGCCCGGGTATCGCCATGTGAAATCGCCCGAGGTGCGCGCGATTTTCGAAAAGGTCTGGGGCGTGTCCATCGATCCTGAACCCGGTCTGCGCATCCCCAATATGCTGGACGCCGCGGTCGAGGGTACGTTCAAGGGCCTCTATTGTCAGGGTGAGGACATCCTGCAATCCGATCCCGACACCAAACACGTGTCCGCCGGTCTGGCCGCGATGGAATGCGTGATCGTGCATGACCTATTCCTGAACGAAACCGCGAATTATGCGCATGTGTTCCTGCCCGGTTCGACCTTCCTCGAAAAGGACGGGACGTTCACCAACGCGGAACGTCGCATCAACCGCGTGCGCAAGGTCATGGCCCCGCGCAACGGCTATGAAGACTGGGAAGTGACCCAGATGTTGGCCAATGCGATGGGGGCGGGGTGGACCTATACCCATCCCTCGCAGATCATGGATGAAATCGCCGCGACCACGCCCAGCTTTGCCAATGTGGATTACGCGACGCTGGAAGAGCGCGGTTCGATCCAATGGCCCTGTAACGAGGATGCGCCCGATGGGACACCGTTGATGCATGTGGACGGGTTTGTGCGTGGCAAGGGGCGGTTCATCGTCACCGAGTATGTCGCCACGGATGAACGCACCGGTCCGCGCTTCCCATTGTTGCTGACAACGGGTCGTATCCTGTCGCAATACAACGTCGGCGCACAGACACGGCGCACCGAAAACACCGTTTGGCATGATGAGGACCTGTTGGAAATCCATCCCAACGACGCCGAATTGCGCGGTGTGCGCGATGGCGACTGGATCCGTCTGGCCAGCCGCTCGGGCGAGATCAGCCTGCGCGCCAAGATCACTGATCGCGTAAGCCCCGGTGTAGTTTACACCACCTTCCATCACCCAGACACGCAAGCCAACGTCGTGACCACCGACTATTCGGATTGGGCCACGAACTGTCCCGAATACAAGGTGACGGCGGTTCAGGTCAGCCCATCGAACGGTCCCAGCCAGTGGCAACAGGACTATGACGAGATGGCCACGCGGTCGCGCCGTGTTCTGCCAGCCGCCGAATAAGGGCGCGGGGATGGTCGCGCCTGTGACCTCATGGCCGGTGCGCCGTGTCGGGCGGGGGGATCCGTCCGCGTCGCGCGCCGTGCCCGCCGAGGTGCCTGTGGCCATCGTGGTGCACGGGTCGACCTTGGCCGTCATGATGGCGACGCCCGAGGATATCGGCGATTTCGCGGTCGGGTTTTTGTTGGGTGAGGGGGTGATCACCTCTCTGGCCCAAGTGCGGGAACGCGAGGTCGTCCCGCATGAAGGCGGGATCGAGGCGCGGTTTTGGCTGACCAATGATCGCGCCGAAATGATTGAGGAACGCCGCCGCGCGATGGTCGGACCCGTGGGCTGTGGTCTGTGCGGGATCGACAGTCTGGATCAGGCGATCCGCCCGCTGCCGACATTGCCCCCCGCCGCTTGGTCGATGTCCGTGGACGTCATCGCAGGCGCGCCCGATCAATTGCGCGCGGCCCAGCCGCTTCAGGACCAGACCCGCGCGGTTCACGCGGCGGGTTTCCTGACGCCCAACGGTGACATGGTCCTGACCCGCGAGGATGTCGGGCGCCACAACGCCCTCGATAAGCTCCTTGGCGCGATGGCCTTGGCCGATATGGACCCGACGCGGGGCGCGGTCGTGATGACCTCACGCCTGTCGGTTGAACTGATTCAAAAGGCCGCGTTTTCCGGTGTGGGGATGCTGATCTCCGTTTCTGCCCCTACGGCGGCTGCCCTATCCGCCGCAGAGGACTGTGGCCTGTCCATCGTTGCCCATTGCCGCGACGGCGCCTTCGATATCTACACCCATCCCCAGCGTATCCAGAGTGAGGTCTGACATGTCCCCCGAAAAAATGATCATGATGGCCAACCAGATCGCGACCTTTTTCAAGACCCAGCCGCGCACGGATGCGCCCGCGAAAATCGCCGATCACATCAATGATTTCTGGGAGCCGCGCATGCGCGCCCAACTGATCCAATATGCGACCGGTGCGGGGGGTGCGGGTCTGGACCCGACTGTTGTGGATGCGGTGCCTTTGGTGCGCCGTCCCGAATGACGCATGGGGCGGATTGTCCCGCCCCGTTGGATCGCGCGGTACGGCACCCTAGCTGTGTCACAGGCGCGATGCGTCTGATGGTGAAAATCGGGTCAGAATCGTCCGGTGGAAATGCGGCGATCAGTCGGCTGGAAAACTGGTAAATCAGATATCGTTTTGGGGCGATTTGGGCGGCGAACCGCGACAAAATTGCCCTGAGAAACGTGCATCTGTCACGTTGCTTTGCAGTGATCACCAGCACTATGCCTTGGGCAACGGGTGGTCCTCCCTGCCTGTTTTGATCCGCATTGTTCGACAAGGAACCGCGATGTTCGACAGTTTAACCGCCGAAACCTTGGCGCGGGTGCAATTTGCATTCACCGTGTCCTTTCACATTATTTTCCCTGCCTTTTCCATTGGTCTGGCCAGCTTTCTGGCCGTGCTGAACGCCCGCTGGCTGATGACGCGGGACGAGGTGTTTTTGCGCCTGTTCAACTATTGGAAAAAGATCTTTGCCGTCGGCTTTGGCATGGGTGTCGTGTCGGGCATCGTGATGTCCTATCAATTCGGCACGAACTGGGCGGTGTTCTCGGATAAAACCGGCCCCGTCCTTGGCCCGTTGATGGCCTATGAGGTCCTGTCGGCGTTTTTCCTAGAGGCGGGTTTCCTTGGCATCATGTTGTTCGGACGTCAGCGCGTCGGGGACAAGTTGCACATGGTTGCAACGGCCATGGTGGCGATTGGCACCTTGATGTCGGCCACGTGGATTTTGTCCGTGAACAGCTGGATGCAGACGCCCGCAGGGTACGGCATGAACGAGGCGGGACAATTCATCCCCGAGGATTGGTGGCAGATCGTGTTCAACCCGTCCTTCCCCTATCGTTTGGTGCATATGGTTCTGGCGGCCTATCTGACCACGGCCTTTGTCGTGGGTGGGGTTGGCGCGCTGCATCTGCTGCGTGACCGCACGGATGGCGAGGCGCGGCGCATGTTCAGCATGGCAATGTGGATGGCGGTGATCGTCACCCCGATCCAGATTTTCGCGGGCGACGCGCATGGTCTGAACACGCTCGAACATCAGCCGGTCAAGGTCATGGCGATGGAGGGGCATTACGACAGCCACCCCGATGGCGCGCCCCTGATCCTGTTCGGTATCCCGAACCCCGAGGACAAGCGCATCGACTATGCCATCGAAATCCCGAAACTGTCCTCGCTGATCCTGAAGCACCATCTGGACGCGCCTTTGGACGGTCTGGACACCGTGCCCGATGAGGATGAGCCGCCGGTTACCATCGTATTCTTTAGCTTTCGCGTGATGATCGCCATCGGCTTTGCCATGCTGGGTCTGGGCCTGTGGGGGCTGTACCTGCGGGCGCGCGGACGTCTTTACGAGGCACCTTTGTTCCACCGCGCCGCGATCCTGATGGCGCCGACGGGGTTCATCGCCGTTCTGGCCGGTTGGATCACGACCGAGGTCGGGCGTCAGCCGTTCACCGTTTATGGCCTGTTGCGCACGGCGGACTCGCTGTCGCCGGTCGAGGCGCCTGCGGTCGCGACATCCCTGTTGATGTTCATCGTGGTCTACTTTTTCGTCTTTGGCGCGGGCACCTATTACATCCTGCGCATGATGAACAAACCCGCGCATACCCGACGTCTGGGCCTGCGTGAGGCGCCCGTGCGCGCCGCCGGTCCCATTGCATCCACCAAGGCCGCCGAAGAGCGCGCCGATGACGCCAACGCATAAGCGAGGAAACGAAAATGCCATTTGATCTTGCGTTTATCTGGGCCGGTATCATCGCCTTTGCGGTTTTGGTCTATGTGATTTTGGACGGGTTCGATTTGGGCGTGGGGATCCTGTTCCCCTTTGCCAAGACCGAGCGTCATCGCGACGTCATGATGAATTCCGTCGCGCCGGTGTGGGACGGGAACGAGACGTGGTTGATCCTTGGGGGCGGGGGCCTGTTTGCGGTGTTTCCGCTGGCCTATGCGGTGGTGATGCCCGCGCTGTATATGCCGATCATCCTGATGCTGCTGGGGCTGATCTTTCGCGGGGTGGCGTTCGAATACCGCTGGCGCACCGAGAAATGGAAGCGCGTCTGGGACCTGTCGTTCTTTGGCGGCTCGGTCGTGGCGGCGTTCATGCAGGGCGTGGCCCTTGGCGCGCTGGTCCAAGGGATCGACGTTGTGGACCGCGCCTATGCCGGTGGCTGGTGGGATTGGCTGACGCTGTTCTCTGTGCTGACCGGTGTGGCGGTTGTGATCGGCTATGCCCTGTTGGGGGCCACGTGGATGGTCATGAAAACCGAGGGCGAGTTGGCCGCGCAAATGCGCCGGTATGCGGTGCCGCTGGGCTGGGGTACCTTGGGGTTTGTGGGTCTGGTCAGTTTGATGACCCCGTTTCAGGATCCGGTCTATTTTGAACGCTGGTTCAACCTGCCGGGCAGTCTCTATACCTTTGTCGTTCCGATGATCCTGGTGGGCGCGTCGATCCTGTTGTTCCGTGGTCTGGCCGAAGAGGGCCGCGACCGGCAGCCGTTTCTCGCCGCGCTGTCCCTCTTTGTGATCAGCTTTATCGGCATCGGGATCAGCTTTTATCCCCACATGGTGCCGCCCGGTCTGACGATCTGGGACGCCGCCGCGCCGGATGAAAGCCTTGCCTTTGCTCTGGTCGGGACGGTGGTTCTGGTGCCGCTGATCCTTGCCTATACCGCCTATGCCTATTGGGTGTTCCGCGGCAAGGTCGATCCCGAAGAAGGGTATCACTAGGCCATGAGGCGGGTCCTGTGGTTCATCGCGCTGTGGGCGGCGGGGGTTGGCACATTGGCCATCGTCGCCCTGATCATCCGCGCGGCGATTGTTCCCTAATCCGCGCGACCCGTCCCGGCCAGATCGTCCAGAATAGGACAGCCGGGGCGGTCATCCCCCGCACAGCAATGGACGAGATGCGACAGGGTTTGCCGCATCTCGGTCAACTCTCGGATCTTTTCGTCGATGCGGGTCAGGTGGGTCTCGGCCAACGCTTTGACATCCGCACTGGCGCGATCCGTGTCCTCATACATCGCAAGCAAGGTGCGGCATTCATCCACGCTAAACCCCAAAGACCGCGCACGGGCGACGAACCGTAATTTGTGCAGGTCCGTTTCGCCAAAGCTGCGATAGCCGTTGTCGCCGCGCGCGGGCGTGATCAGCCCGATATCCTCATAATAGCGGATCGTCTTGGCGGGCAGGTTGGCGGCCTCGGCCACCTGTTTGATCGACATAGCGTGCATCGTGACCCCCTATGCGATACGGGCGCGGCGCAGGCGTAGCGCGTTGCTCAGGACAAAGACTGACGATAGGGCCATCGCCCCCGCCGCCAAAACCGGCGACAACAGGAGACCCGCAGACGGGTACAGAACGCCCGCCGCCACAGGGATCAGAACGACGTTGTACCCAAACGCCCAGAACAGGTTCTGCCGGATATTGGCCAGCGTCGCGCGCGACAATCCGAACGCATCCACCACACCGCCAAGTGCCCCGCGCATCAGAACCACATCGGCGGCCTGAATGGCGACATCGGTGCCGGTGCCAATCGCGATGCCGATATCGGCGCGCGCAAGGGCAGGGGCGTCGTTGATCCCATCCCCGACAAAGGCCACGGGGCCACTCGCTTGCAGATCGCGGATCGCGCGTTCCTTATCCTCAGGACGGGCGTTGGCGATGACATCATCCACACCGGCCAATGCGCCGATGCTGGCGGCCGTGCGCTCATTATCGCCGGTGATCATCACGACCCGCAGGCCGAGGCGTTTCAGGCCCGCGATGGCGGCGGCACTATCGTCCTTGATCGGGTCGGACACGGCGGCCACGGCCACGGCGCGTCCCGCATGGGCCATGATCAGAACGGTTTTGCCCGCCTCGGCCAATTGGTTGGCGCGCTCGGTGGCGTCCGCGTCGGTGATGCCCTGTTCGGTGATAAAGGCGGGGCTGCCGATTACAACCGGTGCGCCATCCAATTCCGCACGCACGCCGCCGCCACTCACGGCGGTGATGCCGCTGACCGTCGGGCGTTTCAGGCCCGCGTCCTTGGCCGCCGCGACGATGGCCTTGGCGATCGGGTGTTCCGATCCCACCTCAACCGCCGCGCAGAGCGCCAGCAGGGCGTCGCGGTCCCCATCTCCCAGCGGGACAAAATCGGTCAGAACCGGTTTGCCCTGTGTGATCGTGCCGGTTTTGTCCAGCGCGACGGTCTTGATCCCGCTCAGCGCCTGTAGGGCGTCGCCCTTGCGAAACAGGACGCCCATCTCGGCGGCGCGCCCCGTGCCCACAACGATGGACGTGGGCGTCGCCAGACCCATCGCACAGGGGCAGGCGATGATCAGAACCGACACCATGGCCACAACCGCGTGCGACAGGCCCGGCCCAACCGCCATCCAGACCGCAAAGGTCAGCGCGGCCAGAGCCATGATCGTGGGCACGAACCACAGGGTGATGCGGTCAACCAGACCTTGGATCGGCAGGCGTGCGCCCTGTGCCTCTTGGACCATGCGCACGATCTGGGACAGGGCGGTGTCCGCGCCCACATGGGTCGCCTCGATCCGCAGGGCGCCCGCGCCGTTCAACGTGCCGCCCGTCACCGGCGCGCCACGGGTTTTCAGGATCGGAATGGGCTCACCACTCAGCATGCTTTCATCCACGTGGCTTTCGCCGTCCAGAACCGTGCCGTCCACGGGCAGGGTTTCGCCGGGCCGCACCAACAGGATGTCACCGGCATAGATCTGATCCAGCGCGACCTCTTCGGGCACGCCGTTGCGCAGGCGCGTTGCGGTTTGCGGGCGTAGGGCGACAAGGCGTTCGATCGCGGCACCCGTGCGGCCTTTGGCCCGCGCCTCAAGCGCGCGACCGAGCAGGATCAGAACCACGATCACGGCGGCGGATTCGAAATAGACCGCCCGTGATTGCGCGGGCAAAAGGGCGGGCGCAAAGGTCGCCGCGACCGAGAACAGATAGGCCGCGCCGGTGCCGACCGCGACGAGGCTGTTCATATCGGGCGCGCCACGGCGCAGGGCGGGCAGGCCAAGGCGATAAAACCGCCGACCCGGTCCGATCAGGATCGCACTGGTCAACAGGAACTGGATCACCCAACTGGCCTGATGGCCGATGGTATTGCCGATGAACATATGGATCGCGGGGATCAGGTGGCCGCCCATTTCCATCAGGAACACCGGCAGGGCCAGCGCGGCGGCGATCATCGTTTGGCGCAGCAGGCCGTGGTATTCGGCGTCGCGCTCGGCGCTGTGATCGGTGGGGGTGTCGCCGGTTTGAACATGCGCGGGATAGCCCGCCGCCGTGGCCGCCGCCGACAGATCGGACACGGTGGTCACGCCGCGCGCATAGGTGACGCTGGCCGTGGTTTGGGGCAGGCTGACCGACACGGCGCTGACACCAGGAACGGCGCGCAGGGCCTTGTCGACCCGCGCCGCACAGCCGCCACAGGTCATGTTTTCGATGTCAAACAGGGCCGTCGCCGTTTTCGCCGGATAGCCCGCCGCCGCCAATGCGGCAATCGCATCGGGCAGGGCGTCAGGGGATGTCGCATCGAACTGGGCACTGTTGTCGGGCAGGTTGACGGTCACATTTTCCAGCGTCTGAACGCCGTCCAGCGCCTTTTGCGCCCGCGCCGCGCAGCCGCCGCAGGTCATATTGTCAATCTCAAGGCGAATGTGCTGTGCGTCCAACATGGGGACCCCCATTGTTCCATCTCGCACCCTAGATAGGGGTTCCAGTCACTGGAAGGTCAAGGGGTGAGAAATCACAAACTTGAATTTTGCGTCCGCAAATCCACCTATATAGACGAAAGGCGGTATTATACCCCTAAGAATTATGTGGCAAACGCGGCACAAACCCAAAGGGACCGGCGCGATCACTTAATCTTTTTTGGGAAAATCCCGAGTCTGCCTTACATTCATTTTTTGTGATTGATCACTTGGTGAGAGTTTCGAATGACGTATCACAGCGATGACGGTTTACACTTTCTCGGCTTTCGCACGGATATGCGCGGGGCCAAGCAGGTGGTGTATGACAACGCCGGACGTCAGCGGGTGATTTTGAACGTTGATGCCCCTGACACCCTGTTGCCCCAGATCGACCGCGCGATGCGGGCGGCGGTGACGCGGCGAAACGTGTTCACGGCCTTGCTGTCGGAATTGTCCAGCCATCAGATCGGCTTTGACTACTCGGAATAATCCGCGCGGATTACCCGATCTGTAGCGTTGAAAACAGAACCACCCAAACCGACAGAACCGCACAGGTGAACAGGGTATAGACCCCGTTCCAGCGCAGTCCGACAAACACCGCCGATTTCCCCGCAAAGTTCCCGATCAGCATCGTTGTGGCGGTGTAGGGGGAGCTTGCCCCGCTCATCGTCCAGCCGGCGGTGATGGCGACCATGACGGCGGTGGGGGTGACGCCCAAGGCCGCGGGGCTGGGTAGGATCGGGGCCATCAGGACGACGGACAGAATGGGGTTCATGCCCAATTGGCCGGTCAGTGGGATAAACCACACCAGTGCCACAAGGATCACCCACGTAGGCAGTTGGGTAAGGTCCAGACCGCTGTTGGCCGCGATGGGGCCCAGCATCGCGCCGCCGACGGATCCGATGAACCCGGCCATGATCAACAGGGTCAACTCGCTGCGGTAGTTGGGTAAGTCTTGGAACGTATAATCGCGCGCACGTCGTCCAAGGTTGGTCAGACGCCGCCCCGACGGGGCCTGAATGGCGATCCAGCTGGCCGCGATGACGGGCACGATCAGCGTTACCAGACCGGTGATGCGAAACCCCGTGGTGATATAGAAGAACGTTACCGACCCGACCAGCAGCGCCAGCAGGAACACAAGCGGCAGCACGGTTTTGATCGTGTCGCCGTTGTCCTCCCGCGGGGCGGGGGGCGTGGCGAATTTGGGCTTGAACGCTGTATCCATAAACCACCCGACGACCGCCACGATTGCGCCGGTCATCAGGCTGGGCAAAACGGCCTTGGGCCATGTGGCACCGGGGATGACGGTTGTGGTGATCGCGACCGCAAAAGACAGGGGCGACCACGCAAGCGTCGAGATAAACCCGCGTTGAATGGCCAGCAACATGCGCCGCGCGCGGTGGGCGTTGACCTCGGGGTTGGGATCGTTGGATTTGCTGGCCATGGTCAGGCTGCCCAACAAGACGATTGAGCCATAGTTCAGCAACAGCGAAAACGCCTGCCCCCCAAGGGTCAGCGCAGCATAGCGCCGTCCGGGCGGCTGATTGGCCAGATACCGGCCACAGGTGCGGATCGCAGGCGAGGTATCGGCGGCATTGCGCAGGGTCGTCAGCGCCGAAAAGAACGCCGCGATAAAGGCCGAGGACGCCAGACCGCCAAGGATGATGTCGCGCCAGTCCTCGCGCGTCGCGCCCGCCCAGATCGCCAACCCGATCCCGACCAGCACAAAGATCTTGCGCGAAAACCGGACCTCGAAAAAGAAAAAGGCCACCACCAGAACCACAGGGATCGGTGCAACCGCGCTGGCCCACGTGGCGATATGCCAGTCCCGCAGGATGATCAGAACGGTGATCGTGATCAGCATCAGACCGATGAACCGGTCAAGCCAAGGGTGCGCGCGCATGTGGGTCTTTCTTATGGCTAGCGGGTAAAGGCCTAGACCACGCCCGATCGCATCACAAGGGACAATGGCGCAAGGCGGCTGTGCGCCGTTGCGGGGGCTGGCAGTTTCGGGCGGATCGGGGTAAGGGCAGGGCCGGACGCAAAACGGGTGGATTTGGACGATGGATGATCTGATCCCTGCATGGGTGGACGGGGTGTTGACCCCCGTGGGCAAGCTGGCCGCGCATCAGCAGGGCCTGCGCCACATGGCAGTGTCTGTGTTCGTTCTGTGCGGGGATCGCGTTTTGATCCAGCGCCGTGCGCTGGGCAAATACCATACGCCGGGTCTGTGGGCGAACACGTGCTGCACCCATCCCCATTGGCAAGAGAACGCCGCGACCTGTGCTCATCGGCGGCTGGATCAGGAACTGGGCCTGCGGGATATGCCGATCACGCCTGCGGGCACGGTGGAATACCGCGCCGATGTCGGCGGCGGCTTGGTCGAGCATGAGGTGGTCGATCTGTTCGTTGCGCGTCTGGATGCGACCGTCACCCCCGCGCCGAACACGGATGAGGTGATGGACACCGCATGGATCACCCTGTCCGATCTGCGCGCCGATCTGATCGCGCGGCCCGAGCGGTACACCCCGTGGCTGCGCATCTATATGGATCAACACGCGGATCAGATTTTCGGCACCGCCTGATCAATTCACCTTATAGGCCAGACGGATCCCGCCCCAATGGCGCCCGCGCACCATGATCGGGGCCGAGATGTCCTTCATCAGAACAAAGTTCCCATTGCCCATGTCACGGCGATAGGCCTGCAGCAGGAAGGGGCGTTTGCTCTGCCCTGCGGACAGACCGACGCGGTCATTAAACAGGCGCCGGTTGCGACAGTTCGCGGCGTTCCATTCCGACATGCCGGGCATCTGGGGTTGGCTGAACTTGCGGTTATGGGTCGGCAGGAAGCCGTTCGTGTCCACCGCCGCGCAGAATACGATCTTGTTGGAGAAGTTCAGCATCGGCTCTTGGAACTCCGGCAGCACCTGATCGGTGAACCGGATATAGCGGGTCATGAACTGTTCGGGGTCGCTGTTGGGGATGGGTTTATAATTGGTGTCAAACAGGTCGTTCACGGTGATCTGACCGCGATTGATGCCTTCTTCGAACCGCGCGGAAATCTGGGCGGCCAGTTCCTGAATGCGTTCGATATAGGGGGTGTCTACGGTTTCCACACCCAAGCGCGCGGTCATGCTGGTCAGGACCTCGGACCCGTCGATGATCGTCAGCAGCTTGTCGCGCGCGGAATTCAGGCTCTCGGCGCTTTCGCCGACGCCGGTGCTGAGGTTGTTGACCTCTTCTTGCGTGCGGTTGACGGCCAGACTGATGTCTTGGGTGGCGCTGGTGATGTCGCGCTGGGCGTTGCTGACGTTGTGCAGGATGTTCGGGATTTCCTCAATCTCGATGCCGATCCCGTCGGTGTTCTGTTTGATGCCGTTGGCCTTGTCCACGGTCTGGCCGGACTGTTCCATCAGGCTCTTTAGCTCTTTGGACAGGGTTTCGATGGTGGCGCTGATTTCCGATGTGGCCTCGCTTGTCATGTCGGACAGGTCCTTGACTTCGCGGGCGACGACCATGAACCCGCGACCATGCACGCCGGCGCGGGCGGCCTCAATCGCGGCGTTCAGGGACAACAGGTTGGTCTTGCGCGAAATCGAATCCACCTCGCGCGACACTTGGGCCACGCGTTTCAGGGCCTCCTCTAGGCGGGAGAGCTGACCGCCGACGGTCGAGACGTCCTCGACCAGATAGGCCACATCCGACACGATGGTTTTCAGGCGCTCGCCGGTGGCGCTGGCCTTGGCCTCGGCCTCTTCGGTGGTGGTGAGGGCGGCTTGGGCGCTATCGAGAACGGCCCGCGTTTGCGAGGCCATTTCGACCGACTGTTCCGCCAGTGTCTGCAGCATGGCCGATTGTGCCTCGACCTGCGCGGCGGTGTCGTCAACGTCCCCGCTGACCCCTGCGATTTGCAGGCTGAGATCGCCAACACGAACGGCGACCTGTGTGATCGCCTTGTTGCGCTCTTGATCTTGGTCATCGGCGGCTGCGCGCGCGGTCATGCCGAAGTCTTCCATGTAAATCCACCTTTGAATGCCGGTTCCGGTTTCACGACGTGTACACAACGCAGGCGCGTGTCAGGCATAACCCAGCAAGTGTCATGCCAAGCACGACTGCCCCGTCAGAAACAGAAACGGGTCAGGTTCGGATTTGTTGAGTCAGGAAATGGCGCGTCTTAGGCGTCGGGCAGGGTAAAGGCGGGCAAACTGTCAAACGCCAGTTTCAGAGCATCGCCCCATCCGTCCGAAATCGTTTGGAAATAGGCGTCATCGCGTTCGACGCGGCGGATGGGCGCGCTGGTCAAACTGCCAGCCTTATAGATCTGGAAATCCAGAGGCAGGCCCACCGACAGGTTTGCCTTGATCGTGCTGTCAAAGGAGACCAGCAACAGTTTGATCGCATCCTCAAACCCCATGTTAGGATCAAAGGCGCGCACAAGGATCGGGCGACCGTATTTGGTTTCGCCGATCTGAAAGAACGGGGTGTCCTCGCTGGCCTCGATGAAATTGCCCTCGGGGTAGACAAGGAAGAGGCGCGGTTCCCCTTCGCCGATCTGGCCACCGACGATCATCGTGGCGTTAAACGCGGCATCCGCGCGCTGACCGGTTTCGGCGTGGCCCGCGATGACCTCACGCAGGGTGTCGCCCACAAGGCGCGCGACCTGATACATCGACGGCTGTTCCAGGATCGAGGGTGCGCGTTCGCTGGGCGCCTTGGAGCGTTCGTCCAGAAGGCTGATCACCGCCTGTGTGGTCGCAAGGTTGCCGGCGGTCATGACCGTGATCGCGGCCTTCCCCGGTGCGCTCCATTCATGCATTTTGCGAAAGGTCGACACATTATCCAAACCCGCGTTGGTGCGCGTGTCGGACATGAACAGCAAACCGGAATTCAGGCGCAGCCCAACGCAATATGTCATCGAATGGTCCTCAGGTGGCGTAGCCCAGACTTATTGCTGAACCTGTATATGGACTTCAAGTTGTTCCGTGCCGTGATCACCAACTCGTATGCCTGAAATAGGCGCGGCCTCACGATAATCGCGGCCCGTTGCAACCCTAACATACCGCCCGTCCGGCGAAATCCCGTTCGAGATGTCAAAGCCCACCCAGCCGATTCCATCCACATGCGCCTCGGTCCAGGCGTGGCTGGCCTCTTGGTCGATGCGGTCGTTCAGCATCAGATACCCCGACACATAGCGCGCCGGAAACCCAAGGGCGCGCGCCCCCGCGATAAAGATGTGGCTGTGGTCCTGACAGACCCCGTGACCGGCCGACAGGGCGTCCTCGGCGGTGCTCTGTGCGTCGGTGTGGCCGGTGTCATAGGCGACCGCGTCGCGGATGCGGGCGGACAGGGTGTGCAGCGTCTCAATCGCCTGAGCGTGATCGCCCGACAGCCCCTTGATCAGCTTACGGGTCTGATTACCCGCGCGTGTCAGGTCGGTGGCCTGTTGAAAGTACCAGCAGGGCGCGGGGCTTGTGTGTTTGCCGACCACGCCGCTTGTGTCGGTGATCTCAACCTCGCCCTCGCAGAGGATCGAAATCGTGTGGCCGTCGCCACTAAACCCGATCAGGTCGACGTGGTTGGCGTTGTGGTCCTGAAAGGCCAGTTCCTTTTGTCCGCCCTCAATCGTGATGGTCCAGTCCAGAACCCGTTGGTTGTGGTCGTTCTTGGGCGTCAGGCGCAGTTGTTGCAGGCCATAGGTGACGGGCCGTTCATATGTGTATTGGGTGTTATGTCGGATTTTCAGACGCATGATACCTAACCGTAAAACCGAAAGTCCTGTTCGATCAATGCGCCCAATTGCGCAGTGTCGGTCAGGAACTGGGTCAGGAATTCATGCAGGCCCTCGTCGAAAATCCCGTCGATGCCACCCTTACTCATGTTGGCGCGCAGGGTTTTGGCCAGTTTCAGGCTCTGCAATTCAGAGCCATAGTCCTGTTCGAGGTAGGACAGGTTGTCCGACATCTTGGACATACAGAATTTAAGAGACCGCGGCATGCGCCCGTCAAGGATCAGGAACTCGGCGATCCCCTTGGGGTTGATGTCCGGCCCGTTCAGCCAGCGAAACGCCCGCTCACCCGCGACCGAGCGCAGGATGGTTTCCCATTGGACATTGTCCAGAGACGACCCGATCTGCGTGAACGACGGCAGCAGGACATAGTATTTCACGTCCAGAATACGCGCGGTGTTGTCAGCGCGTTCGATAAACGTGCCCAGCCGCGCAAAGTCATAGATGTCATTGCGCAGCATCGAGCCATGCATCGACCCGCGCACCAGCGCGCTCTGGCGCCGGATCAGGCTCAGGACACCGGGCAAATCGGCCTCACGCACCGGACGGCGCAGGGTGTCGGTCAGCGTCATCCAGCTTTCGTTGACGGCCTCCCAGACCTCGCGGGTCAGGGCGGTGCGCACCATGCGCGCGTTGCTGCGCGCGGCGTTGATGGACGTCAGGATCGACGACGGGTTGGCCGGATCGCGCAGCAGAAAATCAACCACCGACGCGCCATCATAGGTGCCGCCCGCCATATCAAACAGGCCACGCACACCGGCCGTGTCCAGAACCGACGCCCACTCATCGGCCGAACTATCAGGGCGCGTCAGGGCGATGCGAAATCCCGCCTCAACCAAGCGCGCCGTGTTTTCCGAGCGTTCAAGATACCGGAACATCCAGAACAACCCACCTGCGGTTTTGCCCAGCATGGTTATTCCCCCAATACCCAAGTGTCTTTGGTGCCGCCGCCTTGGCTGCTGTTCACGACCAGCGATCCCTTTTTCAACGCCACCCGCGTCAGACCGCCTGGCGTGATGTCGATCTTGTCCGGTGAGACAAGGACAAAGGGCCGCAAATCCACGTGGCGCGGCGCAAGACCGGCCTTGGTCAGGATCGGCACGGTGGACAGGGCCAGCGTCGGTTGCGCGATATAGTTGCCCGGACGCGCGGTCAGTTTCTTGCGGAAGGCGGCCAGTTCCTTCTTGCTGGCGGCGGGGCCGACCAACATGCCGTAGCCGCCCGATCCATGAACCTCTTTCACGACGAGGTCGGACAGGTTGTCCAGCACATAAGCCAGCGAGTCCGGCTCAGAACAACGCCACGTCGGCACGTTCTGCAGGATCGCCTTTTCGCCGGTGTAGAATTCGACGATGTCGGGCATATAGCTGTAGATCGCCTTGTCATCCGCGATGCCGGTGCCGGGCGCATTGGCGATGGTAATCCCGCCGGACCGGTACACATCCATGATCCCCGGAATGCCCAGAACCGAGTTCGGGTTGAACGTCAGCGGGTCCAGATATTCGTCGTCCACGCGGCGATAGAGAACATCAATCGCCTTGTACCCGCGGGTTGTGCGCATGGCGATGCGCCCGTCGACCAGACGACAATCATGCCCCTCGACCAGTTCCACACCCATGTTATCGGCAAGGAACGAGTGCTCAAAATAGGCCGAGTTATGGATGCCCGGCGTCAGGATGCCCACAACCGGTTTGCCCGTGGTTGCGGGCGGCGCAGAGGCGGCCAGAGAGCGGCGTAAACGGACCGGATAATCCGAGACCTCTTGGACCTTGATGCGCGAAAACAGCTCGGGAAACATCTGCAGCATCGTTTCGCGGTTTTCCAGCATATAGGACACGCCCGACGGGGTGCGTGCGTTGTCCTCCAGCACAAAAAACTCGTCCGGTCCCGTGCGCACGAGGTCCACGCCCACGATATGCGTATAGACCCCACCGGGCGGTGTGACGCCGATCATCTGGGGCAGGAAGGCGTCGTTCTGCGCGATCAGCTCTTTGGGGATGCGACCGGCGCGGATGATTTCCTGACGGTGGTAAATGTCATAGAGAAAGGCGTTGATTGCACGCACCCGCTGTTCGATCCCGCGTTTCAACCGGCCCCATTCAGCGGCGGAAATCACGCGCGGCACGATGTCGAACGGGATCAGACGCTCATCCGCCTCGGCCTGACCATAGACGTTAAAGGTGATGCCTGTCCGGCGAAAGAACGTCTCCGCCTCTTGCGACTTTTTCAACAGGTGCTTGGTGTCTTGGCCCTGAAACCAATCGTCAAACCCGGCATAGGGGGCGCGGGCGGTTCCGTCAGGGTTTTGCAGTTCGTCAAAAAACGGTGTTTTCTCATTCATGCGAATGACGTTATGCGTTTGCTCAGGGGCCGCAACGCGAACCGTTAAGGCGTGTGAAATGTCGCAGGCGTTTTGGCCCAATTTCGGGGCGGGTGATTAAAAATTAATCACTCCACCTCGGTCCAGATTGTGACCGGCCCATCGTTAATCAGGGCGACCTGCATATCGGCCCCGAATTCGCCTGTGGCGACGGTGATCCCTTGGGCGGACATGGCGGCGATGAATTCCTCGTACAGGGCCTTGCCGACCTCGGGGCGGGCGGCGGTCGAAAACCCCGGACGGTTCCCGCGCGAGGTATCGGCGGCCAGCGTGAACTGGCTAACGATCAGGGCCTGCCCGCCGGTGTCCAGCAGGCTGAGGTTCATCTTGTCATTCTCATCGGTGAAAATCCGCATCTTGGGGATTTTGCGGGCCAGTTTTTCGACCTGCGCGCTGCTGTCGCCGTCCATCGCACAGACAAGGATCAACATGCCCGCGCCGATTTCACCGATGACCTGACCGTCGACCGTGACCGACGCCTGTCGCACGCGTTGGATCAGCGCCCTCATGCCAGATCCTGTGCCCAAGGCGGGTTAGCGCCCGCGCGCGCAACGACAATGCCCGCGACCCGCACCCCAAGGGTCAGGGCCACCTGCAACGTGTCCGCGTCAATGGCCGATAGGGCGGATTTGTTCAGCTTGCCCTCGGCATGCAGCGCGGCCAGAACGCCCGCGTTGAACGTGTCACCGGCCCCGACGGTATCGACCACCTCGGCCTTTTGGGCGGGGACGAACACGGTGTCGCGGGTGGTAAAGGCATGTGCGCCCTTGGCACCTTCGGTGATGAAAACCACGCTGGGCCCTTTCGCCAACAGACCTTGGGCAAGGGTTTCGATGTCGCCTTCGCCCTCTAGCCAGAACAGATCCTCATCGGACAGTTTCACAATGTCGGACACGGCAAACAGACGCGCCAGACGTTCGCGGTAAACCGTTTCGTCCTTGATAAAGCTGGGGCGGATGTTGGGGTCGATCATGGTGACGCGCGCCGCACTTTCGCGCGCCATCAGGGATTCATAGGCCTTGGCGCAGGGTTCCACCATCAACGAGATGCCGCCAAAAAACGCGGCCTCGACCTGATCGGGCAGGGCGGGCATGTCTTCGGGCGACAGCATCCGACCGGCGGTGTTTTCGTCGTAAAACGCATAGGACGCCTGACCGTTGGTCAGCGTCACAAAGGCCAGCGTCGTTGGCCGGTCCGAGGTGATGGTCAGGCTGTGATCGACGTTTGACGCGCCAAGGGTGTCGCGCAGGATGTCGCCGAACATGTCGTTTGACAGGCCCGACACGAACCCCACGGGCGTCCCCAAACGGCCAAGCGCAATCGCCGTGTTGAACACCGCGCCGCCCGCATGGGGCGCAAAGGCAGGTTCATCGTCGCCGGTCACGCGCGGCAACATATCGATCAGGGATTCCCCACAGCACAGGATCATGGTCATTCCTTCGTATCCGAGTCGCGGGTTTTGTACTTAACCGCCGATGTTAACGCAATCATTGCCGGTTGGCCGCGCTATTTCGCGTATTGTATCCCGACGGCGATTGCACCCGCAACCACAGCGGCGCCAACCACGGCCAGCGCGATTTTCCACGGCGAATAGGGGCGTTCGCCCTGTACCGCGCCGGTTTGGCCGTTCACGACAAAGCGGTAGGTCTTGCCACGGAATTTATAGGCCGCGACCCAGACCGGCAGCAGGATATGCTTGAACGTTTCGTCCCATACGCGGGTGTCGACGTCGTGGATACGTTGTTCATCGCCGCCAATGTCGCGGCGGATGTCTTGGGCGATGGTGCGGTCCATGATCTGGCGCGCCTCGATGAACCCGTCGTCCAGTTCGACCGTATAGGCCTCGGCGCGGAACCCCGACAGGAACTCGGGCGCATAGGGTTTCAGGTCGCCAAGGGTCCAAGGGGCAAGCGCGTCGGTGAATTTCTTGGGCAGGGATTTGGAGGCAAGGACCAGCACGTCGTCAAACGCCCGCGCCACTCGTCCCCGCGCAGGGGACCAACGCACGCGGCGTTCGCGCACGGTGCGGGTTTTGCCATTGGTGCGCACGGTGCGCGAGACGTAATAGACATCGCCGCGCTCGCCCGCATAGGCGCTGGCCGTGTCCGCATCAAAGGTCCAATAGGGCACATAGACCCCGTCCATCGTGCGCCCCTTGCGCGCGTATTCCTGCAACCCGTTGGGGGCAAACCACAAACGACCCAGCCAGTTGGTCATCGCCTGTTTGGCTGCCTTTTCGTCAAGGGCAAAGGGCACCACGCCTTGGGGTTTGATATGGCGCATTTCGCCTGTGTGGCTGACCACGGGGGTGGAGCAGAACGGGCATTCTGTGGCGTGATCCGCGCCAGTGAATTGCACCTGCGCCCCGCAGTTGGGGCAGGGCGAGACCGAGACGTTTTCCAGCGCGTCCTCGGGCAGGCGGGTGGCCTGTCCCGGTTCATAAGGCAGTTCGCGCAGATCGCCGCCGCGTTCGGGCAGGGCTTGGGTGTTGCCGCAGAAATCACAGACCAAGCGGTTCGCCCCCGCGTCAAAACGCAGGTCGGCCCCGCATTGGTCACAGGGAAAGCGATGATCGCCCGTGTGCGGGGGCGGTGGGGGCGGTGCCATGGATTTCATGCCTCCGGCGGGAGTATTTTTGCCAAGATGAAGAGGTTAGACGCCGGGGGGGGGCGGAGGCGGCGGCGGGGGCAGAATGGTGAAGAGTTGCGCCAGTTCGGTGACCTGACCGGCGGGGAGCCAGCCGTCCTGACCTGGGGTCCAGACAAGCGTCTCGCGGGTCAACGCGCCGTCGGTGGCCATGCGGCCCATCGCGGCTTTGGAGAACGGGCCCTTGGTCGCGCCGTTTTCTGCGATGTGCCAGACGTGTTCGACCGGCGGGGGCGGGGGTGCCATTGCGGCGGGGCCTGCGTGGTGGGTTTGGGGGCGTGCGCCCCACGGTCCGGCGGCCATTTGGTTGGCCATGGCCATGCCCATTCCCATGCCAAGACCCGCACCCATACCGCCGCCACCGTTGGGGTTCTGGGCGGCAGCGGTCATCGCCTCGGCGGCCGAATATTGGGTGAACTTGCCCAGATCGCCCGCCAGCCCCATCGAGGTGCGTTTGTCGAGTGCCTGTTCCACCGCAGGCGGCAGCGAGATGTTTTCGATGTAGAATTCCGGCATCGACAGGCCGTATTCGGCCAGCGGTTGCGAGACCTCGGAGGCGATGAGCTTGCCCAGATCGGCGGTGTTGGCGGCCATGTCGAGGACGGGGATCTGGCTGCTGGCAATAGTGCGCGAGAATTCCTGCACGATGATGTTGCGGATTTGGAAGCTGATCTCGTCCATGGTGAATTCGCCGTCGGTGCCGACGATTTCGGTCATGAAACGGGCGGGATCGGTCACGCGGATCGAATAGGTGCCAAAGGCGCGGATGCGGGTCGGACCGAATTCGGGATCGCGCAGCATGATGGGGTTTTTCGTGCCCCATTTCAGGTTGTTGAACCGCGTCGTGTTGACGAAATAGATTTCGGATTTGAACGGCGAGCGGAACCCGTGATCCCAGTGCTGAAGCGTGGTCATGATGGGCATGTTGTTGGTTTCCAACATGTAAAGCCCGGGCGTGAACACATCGGCCAGTTGGCCTTCATGCACGAAGACGGCGGATTGGCCTTCGCGCACGGTCAGTTTCGCGCCGTATTTGATTTCATGGCCTTCGCGTTCGAACCGCCAGACCATCGTGTCGCGGGTGTCGTCCACCCAGTGGATCACGTCGATAAATTCACCAGACAGGAAATCAAAGATACCCATGGCACCATCCCTTTGAAAACATTTGCCTAAGGTTAAAACACAAGGCGCGGGCGCTGCCAATTCCCCGCTTGGGGGGAATTGACGCCGGATTGTCCCGCTGGTCTAGGCCCGTGGTCTAGGATTGCGTGTTCGTGCCCAAGAGGTCATCGACGATGGTGCGCAGGATCGGGCGCGCCTCGGCCTCGCGCATGCCGGGGGTCAGGCGTCGATCGTAGAGCATTTTCAACAGCAACTCGTCATGGGTCGTCAGATAGGCGAATTCCTCGTCATCGTTAAAAATCGACGGGCGCGCGGTGGGGCTGTCGTTGGCAAGGCCCAGACCTTGGGCCAGTTCCTCATGGATGCAGGATTTGCGCAACCGCTCGGGGTGTTCGGCACGGATCACGGCGACGGCGCGGCTGTAGGTGGACGAACTGCCTTGGGAAAAAGCAAAGACCAGACAGAAGGTCGATTTCGGCATGTCGATCACGGTGCGCAGGGTCGTTTCATCCACCCCCGGCACCAGTTCGCGCAGGCGGGGGCCGAAGTGGCGTCGGTCGCCTTCGTTCAGCATCAGCACGTGGAAATTCGCGGTTTCCGGCGAGGCCGGATAGACCGGCAGGCCCGTCAGGCCCGACAGGCGCTGGACATAGCTGCGGATGTTTTTCTTATCCACGACGCGCTGTTCCAGAGGAACAGTGTCGCCGAAAATGACATGCATGCGGATCGGCTTGTCCCAGCGGCGCAGGCTGCTGGTCGTCGTGCGCGGGACCAAGCGGCCATTCACGTTCACATACTCGTCGAACAAAGCGATGTTGACGAAATTGTCGATCAATTGTTGCGGCGTGAACGGTGTATCGGGGCCGCCGCCATCTGTGCGCATCAACCCGCGCGTGATCAGATCGGCCTGAACGCGGTTGAAATAGTTGCGCATCACCTCGCTCTCGGGGGAAGGCGCGGGCACCGCCGTATCGGGGCGGTGCGGCGGGGGAACGACGTCTTCGGGTGCCGTGGTCATCTCGCAGGCGGCGAGGACGATTGCCGCCATCACCGCACATGTTTTTACGCCCAGTCGGTACAGAATTGCCTGTTCCCCCCAGTTTTTATGCGGGTACGGAGGTGCCGGTGTTGGTGCCGGTCCCGTCGCCGCGTGCTTTTGCCGAAGCCAAGGTATCGCGCAGTTCCGACTCCATTTTCTGGAGCTCCTCCTCGGCGGCTGCACGTTTGGCTTTTCCCTCGTCGGCAATCTGCAGGCTTTCTTCGATAGTTGCAATCAAAGTTGCGTTAGCTTCCTTGACGGATTCAATGTCGAAGATGCCGCGTTCCATTTCTTGACGGACAACGCGGTTGGCGTCCTGAAGGTTCCGTGCATTCGCCGTTAGCAGCTCATTCGTCAGATCGGAGGCGGCGCGCACGGCCTCGGCGGCCTCTTTTGAGCGTTGGATCGTAACCGCTTGGGCCAGCTGGGTTTCCCACAAGGGAACAGTGTTCACCAAGGTCGAGTTGATCTTGGTCACCAGCGATTTGTCGTTTTCCTGAACCAGACGGATCGAGGGTAGGGATTGCATCGTCACCTGACGGGTCAGTTTCAGGTCATGCACGCGGCGTTCCAGATCATCGCGGGCGGCGCGCAGATCGCGCAGCTCTTGTGCCTTGATCACCTGCTGATCCTCGGGGGCGGCGTCGACCTCGGCGGCCTTGGCGGGGATGGTTTCGCCGTCCAGTTCCGCCAGCTTGGCCTCACCCGCCGCGATGTAGAGCGCCAGTTCGTCATAGAAATCCAGCGTCTTTTCATAGAGCTTGTCCAAGGATTTGATATCCTTGAGCAGCTTGTGTTCATGGTTCAGCAGGTTGTCGGTGATCTTGTCGATCTGGCCTTGGACGTCCTCGAACCGCGCCAGAAACTTGGCAAACGGCGCGGCCTTGCCGGTCAGTTTCTCCCACCAGCTACGTTCGCGGCGCACGTCTAGTTCGCTGACCGAAAACCCGCGCAGGGTGGTGACGATGCTGCGCAGGCTGTCGCCGGCGGGACCGACGTCCTTGTTTCGCACGTCCTGCAGCATGGATTGGCTGATCTGCTGCAACTCGGTTTGCGCACGCGAGCCAAAGCCGATGATCGACTGGGTGTCGGTCATGTCCAGCTCTGCCATGCGCTTGCGGACCTCGTCACTGGTCGAGGCATCCGCCGCATCCAGCGTGATCAGCTCACCCTTGGGTTCGGGCAGCAGGTTCGCGGTGACTTCTTCGACCGCTTTTAAATCTTGTTCGGCCTTTTGACGAATAGTCTCTGACATCTCTTTATCCCACCAATAATGGCCCGTTACGGGCGTACCCCTTCGCGCGCCAGACGGTCGCGCAACACTTCGATTTCAACGTCCAGATCGCTGCGATCATCCAGAAGAAGCGTCTGGGTCTTTGCCGCGAAATTGCTCTCCAGATCGCTCAGCAAGGCCTCATAATCCGCGCGCGCGCTTTGGTCTTGGGTGCGCGCATAGAGGTCGGCGAATTTCACCGTCGCGTCCTTGGCGCCCAGCAGATAGACACCCAGATATTTGCGCGCCGCCGTCAGGTCGCGAGGATCCTGTTCGACGGTGCGGAACATGTCGCGCACGGTGACCTGAAACTGGGCCACGCGGTCAGACAGGTGACGGTCGCGCGCCCGCAGGATCGCGTCCGACATCGCGGCAAGGTGTTCCTCTGCCTCATCCACAACGCGGGCGACACGGTCCTGTTGGAACATGTCGATGCCTTCGGCGCCCTTGTCTCGCAGGGGGTCGGGGCCAAAGGCAAACAGGTGCAGACCCGCGCCGAGAACCGCAAAAATCACGGCCTCAACCACGCCATGACCGACCAGACCCGCAACGCCGAGGCCAAGACCGGTCAGGACCGATCCCAGAATTTTGCGCGGAACGGCAGGACGGCGGGCGATCGTGCGCGCCTCATAGGCCTCTTGCGCGCGCACGCCCTCACGCGTTAACCACGCCCCGCCCAGTAGGACGCCCATCGCCACCAGATACATCGCCATATCCGTCGCATCCGAGCGAAAGGCGTGGATCGCATAGTGCAGGGGCACGATGAACAGGACCTTGGTGCGCACCGCCGCGCGTGCCGGTTTGCGCCCCTCGAACGGGTGTTTTTTGCGTGTTGCGGATGTGCCGGGGGGCGGGCCGCCGGGGCTATGTGCGCCACCAAAACGTTGGGCCATTATGCTCCCCCTCCGGTACCCGCATAGATCACCAGCGCGATCAGCAGAAAGAACGCAATCTTTTGTAAACCCGTGCCGGACATCCGGTTCCCCATCTCACTCTTTTGTCAGGTTAAGCAAAGGCAGCCCTTTGCAGCAAATCCGAAATCCCTAATCGCCTATTTTTGCGCGGCTTTTCGCGCGGCGGCCAATTTTCGGGCAAAGCTCGACTGGCTATAGACGACGGCGATCAACACGATGACGGTGGTATAAAAGGCGGCCTGTGACATCGGGGTGACGGCCATGCCAAAGATGCTGATCGGGGCGACGGGATCGGACGCCGTCCCCGCCATGCCAAGCGCCAGAATGCCCACGGCCAGCAGGATGAACAGGCCACCCACCTCAACCATGCGGCGGCGCGACAGGAACAGCGTCAGTTCATCGCGCAGGATCAGAACCCCGACCCAAGGCAGCAGAAACGCCGCGAAAATCACCGGCTGGTAGGTGGTCAGGGCAAGGGCGGCAATCGTGCCCTCAAACGCATAGACCACGTTCAGGCCCAGAATGCCGATCAGCGACATCAAACCGGGCCGTCCGCCACGGTCGTCCAGATCATTGTCCAGATGTTCTACCGACAACAGGCGCGCGATTTCCTTGATCGCCGTCAGGATCAGCATCGCGCCCCCAACCGCAAAGGCAAGGGTAGACAGGCCGACGCCGCCGGTGATCACCCCGTCCCAGCCAAGGTGCAAAAACGCCCCGCCAAAGCCGTTCAGAATGCCAAGCGTCGCCAGAAACACCACGATGCGCAGGATGACCGCACTGCCGATGCCCCAGAACCGGACGGCGGATTGTTGGGCCAAGGGCGCGCGACCGGCCTCAATCCCGATGCCCAGAACGTTGCCCATCGTCAAAACCGTTTGCAAAACAAACAGCAACAGGAAATCCACCAGATTTCCCAAACTCAGCATCTCGCCCATGGCTTGCAGATCCTTTCACGCGTTCGTGCACAGCAAGCCATATCCCCGACGGGCAAACAAGGGGGGATTGGATCAGCGTTTTCCCCGTGGACCGCCGGGTTTGCCTGTGCCTTGTGGGCCGCGCGCGGGGCGGGATGGTTTGGCACCACTCGGACGCCCCTGTGGGCGGCGGCCGCGTTTCGACCCGAAATCGTCCAGATCATCCACCGGCGGGCGCGGGCCCTTGGCACCGCGCGGCGCGGGTTTGCCACCACGGCGCACCTTGGGGCGGGGTTTGTCTGTGGGCGCGAAATCCTTGTCCAGACCCAGTTGATCGCGCAGGACACGCGACTTGACCTCTTCCACCTCACCGGGTTTCAGATCGTTTAGCTGAAACGGGCCGTAGCTGATGCGCAGTAGGCGGTTGACGGTCAGACCGATATAGTCCATCGCGCGGCGGATTTCTCGGTTTTTGCCCTCGCGCAGACCGATGGTCAGCCACGCGTTCGCGCCCTGTTGGCGGTCCAGATGTGCGTCCATGCCTTGGAATGTTTCGCCGTCGATGGTGATCCCTTCGCGCAGGGGGACCAGCATCTCGTCGGTCGGGGTGCCTTTGACCCGCACGCGGTATTTGCGCAGCCATCCGGTCGAGGGCAGTTCCAGACGGCGTTTGATCTCGCCGTCATTGGTCAGCAACAACAACCCCTCGGAATTCAAATCGAGACGCCCCACCGACATCACGCGCGGCATGCCGTCGGGCAGTTCGTCAAACACCGTCGTACGACCCTTTTCGTCGCGCGCCGTGGTCACCAACCCCGTGGGTTTGTGATAGAGCCACAGGCGCGGCGGCTCGGCCTCGGCCACCGGTTTGCCATCGACAAGGATCTTGTCCTTGGACGTCACGTTCAGGGCGGGGCTGGTCTGGACCTTGCCGTTGACGCTGACGCGCCCTGCTTCGATCATGCGTTCGGCCTCGCGGCGGGATGCGACACCGGCGCGGGCAAGGACCTTGGCGATGCGATCGCCCTGAAACGGTTTTTCACTCATGTGATGCGTTTACGCCCAAATGCGCGCGGACGAAAGCACCTTGCGCATGGGCCCACCTTTGCGCCATCACGGATGGCATGAGCCCGTTCAAATCCCATATGGCCACCGCATTGGTCGAGGCCGAAGCCGCCCAAGCGCGGGGCGAAGTGCCTGTGGGCGCAGTCATAATCGGCCCTGACGGCGCGATTTTGGCGCAGGCGGGCAACCGGACGCGGGAATTGAACGATCCGACGGCACATGCCGAAATTCTGGCCATTCGGGCGGCCTGTGACCTGTTGGGCGTGGAACGTCTGACGGGGTGCGATCTGTATGTGACGCTGGAACCCTGTCCGATGTGCGCCGCCGCGATTGCCAACGCGCGAATCGCGCGCCTCTATTACGGGGCGTCGGATCCGAAATCGGGCGGCGTCTCGGTTGGTCCGCGTGTGTTTACCCATCCGCAGGCCCACCATGTCCCCGAGATTTACGACGGGATCGACGCGAACCGTTGCGCCGAGATGCTGCGCGCGTTTTTCGCCGCACGGCGATAGGGCAACATTGCAATCACGATAGGGCGCGGTTGCGTCTTGGCCCCTTCATCTCTGGCGCACAGTACCCTAACGTAGGGCGAACCCAAAGGAGACACAGGTGAGCGACGAAGTCCCTCCAACGCCCAAGCGCCGCGCCACACAGCGCCACAAAGGCAGCCCCCTGAACGAACAGGACTGGGTCAAGGCGGCGTTGGATATTCTGACGAACGAGAACGTGCGCGGCATCAAGATTGACGCGCTCTGCACCAAGCTTGGCGTGACCAAGGGTAGCTTTTACTGGCATTTCAACAACCGTGGCGAATTGCTTGGCGCGATGCTCAGCCATTGGCGCAAAAAGATGACGTTGAATGTCATCCGGTCAATTTCCATCAGCGGGGTCGACCCCAAAGAGCGGATGCGCCGCCTGTTCGAACTGCCACGGCGCAAAAATTCGCCTGCATTCGCCCAAATTGAATCGTCGATCCGCGATTGGGGCCGTCGCGTGGAAATGCCGCGCAAGGCCGTGGCCGAGGTCGATGAAATCCGGTTCGACTATATCACCAAGCTGTTTCGCGACATGGGGTTTGGCGAGGACGAGGCGCGCAAACGGGCCTATCTGGCCTATTGCCTGATCATGGGGGACTCGGTGCTGCACAACTCGATCTCCAGCATGAGCGCGGACGAGTTTTTCGAAAAGGCGATGCGCCTTGCCACCGCGATGGAGGCCGACGCAGAGGCCTAATTGCCCCCGCGCAGGGCCGTCTCCATACCTTAGGTTACTGCGATCTGCGCGGATGTGACGGTGAATCTAGTGCGGCAAGCGCAGGGTCTCGCGCGCGTCCGCGATGCATTTGGACAGGGGCGTTTTGGCGTCCGCCGCCTTGGTCTGATCCAAAGACTGGTTCGCGACGATGATCCGGCGCGCGTCGGCGATGTCGCGCGGGTTGTCCATCGCGATACAGCCGATCAGGCGCGCACCTTTGAGGTACAGGCGGCTGCATCCGCGCGGGCCACGGCGTTCCCATTGCTCGGCGGTATCGGGGCAATCGCCCACCATCTGGATTTTGTGGGGGCCCTGACTGCTCCAGAACCAATCGGCCTCGGGGGTGCGTTTGGACGCATTCACCAACAGGCGCGCGACATCCTCGGCGGATTGGTTGGCGTGTTGCCAGCTTTCGCGACGTTGGCCACCGCGCACGCGGGCGCAATCCCCAATGGCAAAGATCGCCGGATCGCTGCTCTGGCATCCGTTTTCCACCAGAATACCGTCGTCACACTCGATCCCCGCGGCCACGGCCAGATCGTCATTGGCGCGCATCCCGATCGCCTCGATGATCAGGTCGGGGGTGACGCGGGTGCCGTTGATGGTGAGGCCGTCCTCGTCAAACGTCGGCATGGACCCCAGATGCAGGGTGACGCCCGCCTCACCCTGACAGTCGTGCAAACGATCGGACAGCCATTGCGGCGCAACGCGGGCGCATAGGCGATCGGCGGCCTCAATCAAATGGACATCGGGGCACAGCCCGCGCGCGGTAATGGCGACTTCGGTCCCCAGCCAGCCGCCGCCGATCACCGCAACCGACCGCGAGAGGGGCAGCTTGTCGCGCAGCGCATCGGCGTCGTCGCGGGTGCGGATCGCATAGGTGCGCGCGCGTAAAGATCGCGGCAGGGGCAGGCGGCGCGCGGTGCCCCCCGTCGCAAGGATCAGCGCGTCATAGGCAAAATCGCCAACCGGCGTTTCAACGGTGCGGGCCGCGCGGTTGATCGCCGTTGCGCCCACGCCCAGAACCATGTCGATCCCCTTGTCCGCCGCATCCTCGGGCGTCAGGATGGTCAGGGCGGAAAACGCCATCTTGCCAAGGGCATAGGCCTTGGATAGCTCAGGGCGTTCATAGGGCGCATAGGCCTCATCGCCCAGCAAGGTGATCTTGCCCGCAAACCCCAGTTCCCGCAGCTTGAGCGCCGCGCCCGCACCGGCCTGTCCTGCGCCAAGGATGACGATGTTCTTCATATTCAGGTTCCTCAAATAAGGACGCGGGCGGGCACGATTGACCCAAAGAGAGGAGACGGTCCAACCGGTTCCCCGCCCGCGTTGATGTTATCGGGTGGCGCTTAGGCGGCTTGCTCTTTGCGGCGCACCAGATCCAAGGCGACGTCGACGATCATGTCTTCCTGACCGCCGACCATTTTACGCGTACCCAGTTCGACAAGGATTTCGCGCGTATCCAGGCCGTGCATCTCGGCCGCGCGTTCGGCATGGCGCAGGAAGGACGAATAGACCCCCGCATAGCCAAGCGTCATGGTCTCGCGATCAACCCGCACCGGACGGTCCTGCAACGGGCGCACCAGATCCTCGGCGGCGTCCTGTAGTTTGAACAGGTCGCAGTTGTGCTTGAACCCATAGAGGTCGGCGACGGCGACAAAGGCTTCAATCGGGGTGTTGCCCGCGCCCGCGCCCATACCGGCCAAAGAGGCATCGACGCGATAGGCGCCCTTTTTCACCGCCACGACCGAGTTCGCGACCGATAGCGACAGGTTCTCGTGCATATGCGCGCCGATCTGCGTGGTCGGTTGCAGGGTGCTTTGGAAGGCGGCGATGCGCGCCTCGACGTCCTGCATCGTTAGGCGACCACCGCTGTCGGTGCAATAGACGCAATCTGCGCCATAGCTTTCCATCAGCTTGGCCTGTTCGCTGAGGCCGTCGGGCGTGTTCATGTGCGACATCATCAAAAAGCCCGACACGTCCATGCCCATGTCCTTGGCCGCCGCGATATGTTGGGCGGCAACGTCGGCCTCGGTGCAATGGGTCGCGACGCGGACCGATTGAACCCCCTGATCGCGCACGCGCTTGAGGTCCTCAATCGTGCCGATCCCGGGCAACAACAGTGTGGTCAGTTTCGCGGTCTTGATGACCTTGGCGGCCTCGGCGATCCATGACTCATCGGTGCATTTGCCAAACCCGTAGTTAAAGGTTGAACCGGTGATGCCATCGCCATGGGCGACCTCAATCGCATCGACCCCCGCCTCGTCAAGCGCCTGTGCAATCGCGCGCACATGGCCCAGATCGTACTGGTGGCGCACGGCGTGCATCCCGTCACGCAGGGTGACGTCTTGGATATAGATCTTTTCCATCTCAGGCGGCCTCCTGCACCCAGTTGCGTTTGATCGCCAGCCGCTCTGCGGTGCGCAGGGCCGCGCTGGTCATGATGTCGAGGTTGCCCGCATAGGCCGGCAGGTAATGCGCCGCGCCCTCGACCTCGAGGAACACAGTGACCTTGAGGCCCGTGAACGCGCCGCCCATTTCGGGGATCACAAGGGGGGCGTTGTCGCCGACGCGCTCGACCTGCACCTCTTGTTTCAGGCGATAGCCCGGGACATAGCCCTGTACCTCTTTTTCCATTTCCTTGATCGAGGCGCGGATCGCCTCGGGATCGGCGTCCTCGCACAGGCAATAGACCGTGTCGCGCATTATCAGGGGCGGCTCGGCGGGGTTCAGGATGATGATCGCCTTGCCGCGTGTTGCGCCGCCGACCTCTTGGATCGCGTGGGCGGTGGTTTCGGTGAATTCATCTATGTTGGCCCGCGTGCCGGGGCCCGCCGATTTCGACGAGATCGACGCGACAATTTCGCCGTAATGCACCTTGGCCACGCGGTTGACTGCGGCGACCATAGGGATTGTGGCCTGACCGCCGCAGGTGACCATGTTCACGTTCATCTCGGCCAGATGGGCGTCGATGTTGACCGAGGGCACGGTGAACGGCCCAATCGCGGCGGGGGTCAGGTCGATCACCTGTTTGCCATCCGCGATCAAGGCCTCGGAATGGCGTTTGTGCGCGCCTGCCGAGGTCGCGTCGAAGACGATACGGATGTCGGCGTATTCGGGCAGGGCACGCAGCCCTTCCAGACCCTCATGCGTAGTGGCAACGCCCAGACGGGCCGCGCGCGCCAGACCGTCGGATTTGGGGTCGATCCCCACCATTGCGCCCATCGCCAGAACGTCCGAGGTGCGCATGATCTTGATCATCAGGTCGGTGCCGATATTGCCCGAGCCGATGATCGCACATTTGATTTTTTCCATGGGTTATTCTCCGAACCGGATAGCGGTTTCGCCAAAGCCTTCGATACTGGCGACGAAGCCCGCGCCGCGTTCCGCCGCGACCATGGGACCTAGGGCGCCCGACAGAACCACGTCGCCCTCGCCAAGGGGACGGCCCACATCGGCCATCACCCGCGCCAGCCAGACCAGCGCGTTCAGGGGCGATCCCAGACAGGCGCGGCCCGACCCTTGGGACACGACCTCAGCGCCGCTGCGCATTTCCATGCGGCAATCCAGCAGGTTCGCGTCGGTCAATTTGCGCGCCGAGGCTCCCAGCGTGAAAAACGCCGAGGAGGCGTTGTCGGCCACCGTGTCCACGAACCGGATGTCCCAGTTGGCAATGCGCGAGCCGACGATTTCAATCGCGGGCACCACGTATTCGACGGCGCGCATGGCCTCGGCCATGGTGCAATCGGGATTGGTCAACTCGCGGCCCATGACAAAGGCCAGTTCGGCCTCGGCCTTCCATTGGGCGCCCTCGTTCCATGTCAGTTCCCCGTTGTGGGGCAGGTCCATATCGGCAAACAGCATGCCGTAATCGGGTTGATCGACGCCCAACTGCGCCTGAACGGCGGGGTTGGTCAGACCGATCTTGCGCCCGACCAGACGACCACCGGCGGCAAGGCGCGCCTCGGTGTTGATGTCCTGAATGGCATAGGCATCGGCGGCCGATGTGATCTGGTCACGGATCGGCGCGATCGGGGTGCTGTTGGCCTCGGCCGTGCGCAGCGACGTGGCAATCGTGTCCAGTGTCATGCCGGTTCTCCTTGTTTCTGGGTGCGGGCGGCCAGTTTGGCCAGCGCGGCGTCGTATTCAGCGGCCATGCGGTTGACGATCTGGGCCATGGGTTCGATCTGGTGGATGTGGCCCACGCCCTGACCCGCGCTCCAGACGGTTTTCCACGCCTTTGCGCCCGAATGCATGTCGCCGGAAAAGTCGATCTTGGCCTCGGCCTTCATGTCGTTCAGGTCCAGACCCGCGGCGGCAACCGACGCTTTCATCCAGTTGCCAAGCGCGCCGGTGATTGCCTTGGACGCGATCAGATCCTCAATCCCGCTGTCGATCACCATGTCGCGGTAACCTTGGCCGATCATGCTTTCGGCGGCGCCAAGGAAGCGCGTGCCGACATAGGCGAAATCCGCACCCAAGGTTTCGACGGCCAGAACCGCCTGACCGGTGGAAATCCCGCCACCGACCGCGATCGGACCGTCGAAAAAGCCCCGCACCTCATCCAGAAACGGACCAAGGGCATATTGACCTGTGTGACCACCCGCGCCGGAGCAGACCAGAACCAGACCATCCGCGCCTTTTTCAATGGCCTTGCGGGCATAGGTCGGGCTGTTGACGTCGGCAAAGACCATCCCGCCATAGGCATGCACGGCCTCGGTCACGCGATGCGGACCGCCAAGGGCGGTGATCACGATCTCGGGCTTGAACTCGGAAACCAGCGCCAGTTCCTCATCAAAACGGCCATAGCTAGTGTGGGTGATCATGTTGAACGCAAAGGGCAAACGATCCGTCCCCAGCGCGTCGGCAATGGTTTCAAACCACGCACGCAGATCGTCGATACTGCGCCCGTTGGGGCCGGGAAAGGCCCCCATGATCCCCGCCTTGGCGGCGGCGATGACCATGTCGGGGCCTGACACCAGAAACATCGGCGCGGCCACGACCGGCATCCGCAGGCGCGATTTCAGGGCGGTTACTTTGTCTTTTACTGTCATGTCTTTGTTTTCTTTCTGCTGCGGCCACGGACCTGAATGCCGCCGTCCGAGCGGATGATTTCCGAGGTGACAAAGCGGCTTTCGCTGCGGCTGGCCAGCGTGACGTAGAGACCGGCGTGATCTTCGGGCTCCGAGAGAAAGCCCAAAGGCACGTTGCGTGCGACCATGGCCTCGAACCCGTCGAGATCGGCCAAGGCGCGTTCATCCCCGGGCAGCCCGCCCAGACCCGTGCGCGTCCCCCCCGGTGCGACCGCATTGACGCGGATTTCGGGGGCCAGCTCATAGGCCAACTGGCGCACGGTGCCGACGAGGGCGTGTTTGGAACTGACATACAGGGTGCCGCCGCCGCCCGCGTAATAGGACGACGAGGACAGGGTGAACACGATGGACCCCTCTGCCTTGCGCAACTCATCCACCGCCGCCCGCGCGGCAAGCAGATAGCCCAGCACGTTCACATCGAACAACTGGCGATAGCGTTCGGTCATGTCGGCGCCCTGAATGCTCTCGAACGGGTCCGAGAAATCATAGACGCCCGCATTGGGAACCAGCACGTCCAGCTTGCCGAACCGGTTCACGGTTTGGGCGACGGCTGCGACATTGTCGTCCCAGTTGCGCACATCCCCGATCACGCCGGTGACCAGATCGCCATGCGTGGCCACCAGATCGTCCAGATCGGCCTGCGCGCGCACCAGAACACAGACGCGCGCGCCCTCGGCTACGAACCGGTCGACGACGGCGCGTCCGATCCCCTTGCCCCCGCCCGTCACAAGGGCGGCATATCCATCCAGACGTCCCATCAGAAGAACGTATTCAGGTTTTTGGACAGCAGGACGTTCTGCACGATGAACACCCGACGGCGCAGCAGGCGATAGGCACCATCGACCGCGCGCAAGACATCCTCGCGGCGACCGTGGATGATGTCCTGATCGGCCTCGTTGCGGTTGCGCACATTGGTGAACGCGGAATGCACCGCAAACAGGCTGGGGTCGTCGGTTGCATTGATTTCGATGTTCGAAATCTGGTGCAGATGGCGCGTCTGCGGGTTGTCCGCCCATGCCGAGGGTTCGTTATAGCGTTTGACGCGGATGTTCAGCTCGGACCACGTGTCATCGAAATAGGCGGATTCACCATAGGCAAACATCCCGCGCGGATCGTCGCGGCGACGCGTTTCCATGTCCGGCATCCAGTAATGGATTTCGGGGTCGATGAAATCGTTCAGCCACTCCTGATAACGCTCGGCGTCGAGATACCGCACCTCGGCGTGCAGCCACCGCGTGATCGCCCGTTCGGTTTCGATGTCGACAGGGTGATCCATATCGGCAAAGGGTTTGGAAATGTCGAGAATATCCAACATGGGTCTTACTCTGCTGCAGTTGCGGGTTTTTTCGGCGCGGCGGTCGCACCGTTTTGCAGGTCGGTCCAGTTGTCGTGCTCCATGAACTCGGCCCAGCGGGTATAGAACAGACGTTGGTTCGCATCGTTCAGGGATCCCTTGTGGATATGGCCCGGCAGGTCGCGCTCCATATCCGCGCTTTCAATCCCCAGCGCATAGTGCAGCGGCTGTTGACGGGTGACGAAGCCTTGGTTCACGCGGGTCGAGTATTCCCAGTTCTCGCCGTCATCCATTTCGAACACACCGCCCGGCGAAAAGGTCATCATCACGCCCTTGCGGTATTGTTCCTTGATGTGATCGGGCGCGTTTTTGTTGACCAGCGTCCACACCACCAGTTCGATTTTGCCCGGACCGCGCGGGTGCCAGACGCGAAAGGTGTTCTGACCCGGCAGGAAGGAAAAGTTCGGAAACACGGTACAGGACGATACCGCCCCGATCGCGCGGGCGCGGATGTCGCCCAGACGGTCCTTGGCCTTTTCCGACAGGTCGAACGCGTAATCGACCAGATCGGGATAGCCCAGCGTGCGGGTGTTGCCGACCTTGTCGAGGTTGGTTTCGATCCCGTGGCCATAGATCGAGGCCTGAAACGCCAGCTCGTCATAGCGTTTGCCCAGATCGACACCGCCCCCAAGGATCGCCTGTGCGCCCGATTGGTGGGTCCAGAACGCGTGCAGGATGTCGCCGACAAAGTTCTCGGCAGGGAATTTCCAGTTACAGTCGATCTCGGACTTGATCGCGCCGCCGATGAATTCGGTGCCGCCCTCATCATTGTCCAGCATGATGTCGAGGTAATAGGTAAAGTCGCCAAAGAATTCGAGCAGCGAGACCGCATCGGGGTCGAAGGTGCCAAAGATCAGGCCCTTGTAGCTGTCGACTTGGGCCACCGGCGTCAGGCCGATCTGTGCCTTTTCGAAGGTTTCGTCCTTTTCATAGACCTTGCCATCGGTGCCGCGCAGCGCACCGTCGATGCCAAAGGACCAGCCGTGATAGTTGCAGATGAACCCACGGGCCTTTTTACCGGCGTCCACCATGCAGACGCGGTTGCCACGGTGCGGGCACGAGTTCAGGAACGCGTTGATCGAGCCGTCGCGCTGACGCACGACGATGACGTCGTCTTCGCCCATCGAGGTGCGCACGAAATCGCCCGGATTGGGGATCTGGCTTTCATGGGCCAGAAACAGCCACGAGCGGGCAAAGATCTGGCGCAACTCGGCCTGATAGACCTCTTCGTCGGTAAAGACGCGGCGGTCGACCTGTGCGTTCTCGCGGTCCACCAGTTTGGCGAAATCGGGATAGCTACCGGCCTTGGGGTAGACCGGCTTCATGTTCGGGCGGCCTTTTGCGGCGCCTTTGCAGTCACCTTCACACATTGGCATTGTCTCCGGTCAGCAGGGCAAAGACCGTTCCGTCGCGGTCCTCGCATTTAAAAAACGACAGGTTGGGACAGCCGACGGGCGGGTTGTGCACCTCGCCGGTGTCCAGATCGAATTCGGCGAAATGCACGCCACAGATCACGCGCCCATCCTCAAGCCAGCCTTCGGCGAGGCTCTCGTCGGCGTGGGGGCAACGGTCGGGAAAGACGTAAAGCGCACCTTCGTGACGGGCGATGGCCACGGCGGGCAGGCCCTCGACATCGACGCGCTTGATCTCGCCTTCGGCGATTTCGGCGCTGGGGCAGAGTTCGATCATCATGCTGCGACCTCCAGTTCGGCAAAGCCCATGCCGGTGACCCAGCCCTCGACCGGCTCATATCCGACCACGCGGCCACCGGCGGCGCGGGTTGCGGCCATCGCGCAGGCAAAGGTGCGGATTTCCATTGCGCCATTGCCGCCATCGCGCAGGATTTCCTCATCCGTCAGGGCCAGCATCGCGTCCTTGTCGCCACGGGTGACGATATCCAGAACCTTTTGGTCAAAGGCGGGGTTCACCTCGCCCATGCGTTCATCCCCGACGTGGTGCGAAATGCCGCCCGACCCGATCACGACGATACGCTCGTCGCCGGGAAAGCTGGCCACGGCATCGGCGATATGTTCGCCAAGCGCCCATGCCCGCGCCATCGGCAGATAGGGGTCCACGCCACAGGCCAACATGACCGCGACGATCGGGATGTCCTTGCCGGTGGGTTCCAGCATCAGGTGATGGGGCACGGCAACCGAATGATCGACGTTCAACGCCCGACCGACGGTCCAATCGAACCCTGTGCGACTACCCTCGGCGGCGATATGCGCGCCCAAGGCGCCGTGCGACAGCAGCGGTTTACGCTTGAGGCCCGGCAGTTGATCCACGGGTCCCTCGATCTCACCCGTCGAGATCACATAGGGGGGCAAACATTCAGTACCAAAAAGTATGTAATGATCACAGCCAATCACGATGGCGGCGTCGGCCTCCAGCTCTTTGATGCGGTCGGCCATGGCGGCATAGGCCCCATAGCACGCATCGGATTGTTCCTGTGTCGCGCCTTGGGGATTAAAGTACATGACGGGGTTATGCGGGGCGACAAAGCCCCCAACAATACGGGCCATTTATGCCTCCTCGCGTTTCATGATTTTCAGATAGTCGCGGTTGGATTTTCCCGCCTGCAGCCAGAACCCCCACGTCAGCATGGTGTTGACGCCAAGGTCGGCCAGATCGCGCACCTTATAGTCGCGGATCAGGGCGCGTTCGTCATCGGATAGTTGATAGCGGCTGAGGAACTTGTCGGGGTCCTCGGCGAACTTTTTCTTGTTCGCGCCCGAGGTCGACAGATCGTACAGCACCTTTTCCAGCGTGTTGCGGCTCATGCTTTGCCTCCCATAAAGTCGCGGACCAGTTTCAGGAACTCGGCCTCGCGTTCGATTTGCACCCAGTGGCCGCATTTCCCAAAGGAGTGCAGGTCCGAGTTTTCCAGCCACTGATGCATGTCCAAGGCTCGCTCATAAGGGACCACACGGTCCTCGCGGCCATGCAGGATCAGGGTCTTGTGCTTGACGGTGCGCAGCATCTTTTCGGGGATGCCACGGACCTCGGGATTTTCGCCCTCGGGTTTGGGCATCAGCTTGCGGAACGCCTCAAGGGCGCCGTCGCGCGTTGCCGCCTCGAACCGGGCTTGGATCAGATCCTCGGTGATGATGCTGTCGTCATAGGGGAAAAAGCTGATGGCGTGGCGCATCGAGTCCATCGTGCCATCGAAATCGCCCTGTGCCTTCAGGCCGGCGGTTTGCGGGAAGCGGCCACAGGGCGTGCCAAGCAGGACCAGACGGTCGATGCGTTCGGGGTGGTTGATCGCCGTCATCAGGCCCAAGGCCCCGCCGAACGAGTTGCCCACGACCGAGATTTTCTCGATCTCCAGCGCGTCAAGAATGGCGACGAAATGCTCGACCCACAGCATGATGTTGTATTTGGTGTCGGCCTTGAGTTCGGTCGCGCCAAATCCCGCGATGTCGGGGGCGATGATGTCAAAGTTTTCCGACAGGGGGCCGATCACCTTGCGCCAGTTGGCCCAGGCCGACACGCCCGCGCCGGACCCGTGCAATAGGGCCACAGGCGCGCCACTGCCCGCGCGGTGCACATTGGTCTGGTGCTCGGCGGCGGTGATGGTCAGATTTTGCACTTCTGTATCAAGCATGGGGGCCTCCTAGTTCAGAAGATAAGGCAGAGTGAGAGAGATCGCCGGAATGAACACGACAAGCAGAACCCGCGCGACGTCGGCGACGATAAAGGGCACGACCCCGCGGAAAATGTCGGTCAATTCGACATCGCGCAGAACGGCGTTCAAAATGAACACGTTCAGGCCGATGGGGGGCGTGATCAGGCTGATTTCCACGACAACGACGACCAGCACGCCGAACCAGATCGGGTCAAAGCCCAGCGATACGATCAGCGGATAGAACACCGGCACCGTCAGCAACATCATCGAGATGCTTTCCAGAACACAGCCCAGTACGACGTAGATCAGGATGATCAGAAAGATCACCAGCATCGGCGGCACGGCGGCGGATTCGATACTGCTTACAAGGGCTTGGGGCAGGCGGGCGACGTTGACGAAATTGGCGAACAGAAAGCTGCCGATCAGGATCATCATCAGGGCGACCGTGGTCGAAATCCCGTCCGCGAGGGACGTCTTGAGCATGTCATAGGTCAGGCGTCCTCGCATCGCGGCAATCACCAGCGCGCCAAACGCGCCGATGCCCGCGCTCTCGGTCGGGGAAAAGATGCCGCCGTAAATGCCGCCCATAACGATCCCGAACAACAGGATCACGGACCAGACGCCGCTGAGGGCCTTGAGGCGTTCGGAGGCCGACATTTTCGCGCCGGCCGGACCCGCGTTCGGGTCGCGCAATGCGGTCCAGAACACCGCCGCCGCATAAAGGAACATCCCCAGAATGCCCGGCACGATCCCCGCCATGAACAGCGCGCCAATGTCGGTTTCGGTCATGATGCCGTAAAACACCAAGGCGATTGACGGCGGGATCAGAATGCCCAGCGTCCCACCCGCCGCAATCGATCCGGTGGCAAGCGAGGTCTTGTAGCCGTATTGCTTCATCTGCGGATAGGCGATGCGCGACATGGTAGCCGCCGTCGCAAGGGACGATCCCGACACCGCGCCAAAGCCGCCGCAGGCCACGATGGTCGACAGGGCCAGACCCCCGCGCCAATGCCCGACCAAGGCATAGCACGCGCGGAACAGTTCCTCGGCAATGCCGGAATGCGCGATGAACGCGCCCATCACGATGAACAGGGGAATGACCGCGAATTCATAGGTCAGAACGGTTTCGGATGCGATGATGCCGACCTGCGAAAACGCGGCAGCCCAGCCTTGGAAATAGGCCAGACCGGCCAGCCCGACCAAACCGGTTGCAACCGCAATCGGCGTGCGCAGGAACAACAGCACCATCAGGGCGACAAATGCCAGTGTGACAATCATTTCAGATCCTCGTCACCCGACTTGGGTGCGGTAAAAACAGAGAGAAGCGTGCAAATCGCGGCCAGTGCGGCAAAAACCGCGAACACCGCCAGCGGCAGCCATTTTTCCGACGGCAGGAACATGAACGTTTCATGCCAGCGCTGAAGCTGTGTTGCCTGACGGGCCACATAGATCGCGACGATGGTGAAAAAAGTCAGTTCCAACAGCCAGACAAAATAGGCGCGCAGGCGGTTGAACCGTGGAAAGGCGCGCAGTTGCTTGGCGATCAGGTCGATGCGCACATGCTCGCGCGTCCAGTTCATCCCGATCAGGCCCGAATAGACCGCCACGCCCAGCAAAACGCCGATCAGTTCATAGGCAAAGCCAAGGGGGCTGGAAAACAGGACCCGCCCCAGAACGTCTATGGCCGTGATCACGACCAATCCCACCAAAGCCACTTCCGCGATCACGCGGAAGGGCCATTGGAGAAACTTCATTATCGAATGAAGACGCATTGCTTAGTTGCTCAGCTCTTGGATCTGGGTCTGGTAGAACTCGACCGCAGCGGCGCCATCGACGCCAAGGTCGGCCGCCGTGGCCTTCCACGCGTCCAGTTCGCCGGAGAAGGCCTCGGCGATTTCGGCCATGAACGCGTCGGAGGCGGTGACATAGTTCTCGCCCAGACGTTCCTTGAACATCTCGCGTGCGATCAGGTCATTCGACTGCCAAAGCGACCCCATCTTCTCGCTCAGAGCCTCGCCCGAGATCGCCATGATCGCGGCTTGGTCGTCGGGGCTGATCTGATCCCACTTGTCCTTGTTCATGATGACAAAGGCGGTGTTGGAAAAGATACCGCCGGGTATGTTCGTGACAGCATGAACATCGTCATCGACCTTAAATCCGGTGACCAGCTCATCCGAAATCACGGTCCCGTCCACGATCCCGCGCGACAGCATCTCGCGCAGTTCGGTCAGCGACCCCGACACGGGCACAACGCCCTGTTCCTGCAGAACGCGACCGACGACCGGCGTGGGGACGCGGATTTTCTTGCCGCGGAATTCCTCCATCGAGGTGACAGGCTCGTCGCGCATCGAAATGTTGCCGCCCGCCGTGACGTGCATGGCCAGTGTGACCACATCCGATTGCATGCCGGTGGGTTCGAAATGCTCTTTCCACAGACGCCAGAACGCCTTGGACGAGACGCCCGCGTCCTCGGTGATAAAGGGCAGTTCGGCCATCTCGGTCAGCGGGAATACACCGGGGGTATAGCCATGCGGACCCCATGCGATGTCAGCGACCCCATCCAGAACAGCCTGATAGTTGCGGTTCGGCGGGGCCAGAGGTTTGGCCGAGGCCTGAACCTTAACCCGGCCCTCGGTGACCTCTTCGATCTCGGCGAACCATTTGTGCAGGCCCTCGGCCTGAGACCAATGCCCGTTCGGGAACCATTGGTTATAGTTCAGGACCAAGCTGTCCTCGGCCATGGCGGGCAGGCCGGCGGTAACGATCGCGGCCGAGGCCAAGAGACCACGCAGGGCTGCGCGGCGGGTAGATGTCCAGTGCGACATATAAATGTCCTCCCTTTAACACTGATGACGTGATTTAGGCGATGACGGGGCTCTGGTTGGCGCGGGCCTTGAGGGCCATGCGATCCACCTTGCCCGCAGGCGTCAGCGGCAGAGCGTCCATGATTTCAATGCGTTCCGGCATTTTGTAGCGCACCAGATACTGCGCACAGGCGTCGTGCAGGTCCTGATCGGATGGCGATTGGCCGGGCTTCACGGTGACATAGGCGACTACGATTTCACCGGCGCGTTCGTCCTTGGCGCCGACGACACTTACGGCGGTGACGGCGGGATGCGAGATCAACGCCTCTTCGACCTCACGCGGGAAAACGTTGAACCCCTTGTGCAGGATCATGTCCTTTTTCCGGTCGGTGATGGTCAGAAAGCCCTCGTCGTCCAGCGTCCCGATGTCGCCGGTGTGAATCCACCCGTCGCGCAGGACCAACGCGGTTTCCTCGGCATTGTTGCAATAGCCGGTCATCATATGCGGCCCACGGATGCGGATTTCGCCTGCCTCGCCGGTGGGCATCTGTTTGGTGCCGGTTTCCACGTCTACGATTTCGATGGACACATCCGGCACCGCGCGCCCGACCGTGCCGACCTTCATCCCGTGCGCGTCGGTGTTGACCGCAATCGGCGCGCCTTCGGTCATGCCGTAACCCTCATAGATGCGCAGGCCGGTCATCTCGTGCCAACGTTTGTGCACCTCGGCAGGAAAGCCCGCGCCGCCACCCGGACAGACGCGCAGGGCGCTGATGTCGCGGGTGGCAATGTCGGGGGCGGCCATGATGGCCTGATAGATCGCGGGCGGGCCGCCACCCAGAACGGTGACCTTTTCGCCCTCGATCAGGTCGATCACATCGGCGGGGTGAAAGCGTTCGGGGATGATCGCCGTGCCACCGCATTGCAGCGGCAGGCAAATCCCCGCGAGAAAGCCGTAGATATGGCTGAACGGCGCGATCAGCAGGAACACCTCGGCCTCTTGCAGGGGCCAGCCGAATTGCATCCGCGCGCCTGCTTTGACCACTTGTTCTTGGGTATACAGGATCCGTTTCGGGATGCCCGTCGTGCCGCCGGAATAGAAATAGGTCGAGGGCGCCGTGCCGGTGGTACAGCGGTTTTCGACGTCTGCGGGGTTTTGAACCCATCCGGTGATGACATCCGCCGTGACCTGAACCGCGTCGGGTTGGAACTCCAGCGCGTGATCGGCAAAGACCAGCGCGGGTTTGAGGTCGTCCATCAGTTTCGCGCCCGACTGGCGGGGCATAGCGGCATTGAACAGGGCAGGGCGGCCGCCGCAAAAAAGTACCGAAAGGTATGTTGTGAAGAAATCGACACCGTTGCTCATGAAAATCGCAACGTCGCGGTCGTGGACCTGATCGCCATAGGCACCGGCAAAGCCGCGCAGGGCCTTGGCCATATCGCCCCAAGTGACCGACAGATGCGTGTCGCGGATCATCAGGCGTTCGGGGTGCGCGGCGGCGCGGGTTTCGAATACCTCGACGATGCTGCCAGCCGCGTCGGTGCTGCGCCAATCAAGCAAACGCAGTGATGTCATTCTGATCGTCCTCCCTGTTCCCACGAGACAGTAGTCAGCCAACGGCGTATTCGTCAATACTTTAGGGTATTGTTTTGATTGGATCAGAAGGGGGTGCTGTAAAATATTGAAAACAAATGTGTATTTTGGGATGGCCTCGGTGGGGCAAGGCGGAAAATCCGCTCTTCGCTGTGCGAAAACATAGGGTGCTGTTAGCCAAAACATACGCGATGGTATGTTTTGGTCACCCCTGTTCCGCGTGATTGCACGGCGGTCCGAATCGACGAGGCGCGGTGATGATCCGCACCCCGTCCTGTCGATCAGAGGTCGATGGCGACCATCACCTCGGGCTCAATCACGCGGCCCTTTTTCAGGCTGCTGATCAGTTCCTCCGCCGATTGGGCCAGCAGGGGGAAGGTGCGATAGTGACACGGGATCACCACGTCAAAATCAAAGAACCGGTTGGCGGCATAGGCCGCGCCCGCCATGTCCATAGTGAAATGCCCGCCCGCGCAGAGGATACCGATATCGGGGCGATAGCGGTCGGCGATGATGTCCATATCCATCATCACATCGGTGTCGCCGCTGAAATAGATCGAATGCCCCTCGCCGCGGATGATGAACCCCGCCTCGCCACCGGCATAGATCGGGCGTTCTTCTAGGTAATCGACGGATGAACTGTGGACGGCCTGCACCATGCTGACCTGCACATCGCCCACCGAAACCGTGCCGCCCTTGCCAAAGCCGACGACCTCGGTCCCCGCTGCGCCCAGCAGCTTGGATAACTCATGGATGCACAGAACCGGAATGCCCAACTCTTTGGCCGTGTTCATCGCATCACCCGCGTGATCGCCATGCCCGTGTGACAACAGGATCGCCGTTGCGCCCTCGATTGCCGCGGCGCGTTGATCCGCCGGAAACATCGGATTGCCCGTCATCCACGGGTCGATCAGCAACACCTGATCCGCGATTTCCAGACGAAAGCCCGAGTGGCCCAACCAAATCAGTTTCATGAGGTTCCCCTGTCAAAGTTTTCCCCAGATTGTCCGCTGTACCGCGCGCTGTCAGGTGAAATTTCGGTGTAGGGGGCGGATCGGCGGTTTGTTGTGCAAACTTTGCCGTTCGGATGCTTGCAGGCGCGCGTTCACGGGGCTAAACCCCTTGCAACCTCTTGGACGGAGAAGCCCATGTCGATTGACATTGATACCGCGCGCCGCGTGGCCCATCTGGCCCGCATTGCCGTGAACGAAGATGACCTGCCGGCCCTGGCCGATGAATTCAACGCGATCCTCGGCTTTGTCGAGCAGTTGAACGAGGTGGATGTGGACGGGGTTGAGCCGATGACCTCGGTCACGCCGATGCGCCTGAAACGTCGCGTTGATGAGGTGACGGATGGCAACCAGCAGGACAAGGTCCTGAAAAACGCTCCCGATGCCCGCGAAGGGTTCTTTGCTGTGCCGAAGGTGGTTGAATAATGACCGAACTGTCCAAACTGACGATTGCCGACGCCCGTGACGCCCTGCGCAAAGGGGATGTAACGGCTGTTGAACTGACCAACGCCTGCCTGACCGAGATTGAAGGCGCTGATGCCCTTGGCGCGTTTGTACACAAAACGCCCGAGATCGCGCTGGAACAGGCCGCCGCCGCCGATGCACGCATCAAAGCCGGTGATGCGCCCGACATGTGCGGCATTCCCTTGGGGATCAAGGACCTGTTCTGCACCAAAGGTGTGCCCAGCCAAGCGGCCAGTGGCATCCTTGAGGGGTTCAAGCCCGAGTATGAATCGACCGTGACCCAGAACCTGTGGAACAGCGGGTCGATCATGCTGGGCAAGCTGAACATGGACGAATTCGCCATGGGCAGCTCGAACGAGACCTCGGTCTATGGCAATGCCGTGAACCCGTGGAAAATCGATGACCGTCTGCTGACGCCCGGTGGCTCGTCCGGTGGGTCGGCCGCCGCTGTGGCCGCCGATCTGTGTCTGGCCGCGACCGGCACCGACACCGGTGGTTCCATCCGTCAGCCCGCCGCGTTCACCGGCATTGTTGGCCTGAAGCCGACCTATGGCCGTTGCTCGCGCTGGGGTGTTGTGGCGTTCGCAAGCTCGCTGGATCAGGCGGGTCCGATGACCAAGACCGTGCGCGATGCGGCGATCATGCTGCAAACCATGGCAAGCCACGATCCCAAAGATTCGACCAGCGTCGAATTCCCGCTGCCTGACCTTGAGGCCGCCCTGACCGGCGACATCAAAGGTAAAAAGATCGGCATCCCGCGTGAATACCGCGTCGATGGCATGCCCGCCGAGATCGAGGCGCAGTGGCAAGAGGGGGCCGAAATGCTGCGCGCTGCCGGTGCCGAAGTGGTCGACATCTCGTTGCCGCACACCAAATACGCGCTGCCCGCCTATTATGTGATTGCACCGGCTGAGGCCTCGTCGAACCTCGCCCGTTATGACGGTGTGCGTTACGGCCACCGCGCGCAACTGGCCCAAGGGGACGGCATCGTTCAGATGTACGAAAAGACCCGCGCCGAAGGGTTCGGTCACGAGGTTCAGCGCCGCGTGATGGTCGGTACCTACGTTCTGTCCGCTGGTTTTTATGACGCATATTACAACCGCGCGCGTAAGGTCCGCACCCTGATCAAGCAGGACTTTGAACAGGCGTTTGCCTCGGGTATCGACGCGATCCTGACGCCCGCGACCCCGTCCTCGGCCTTTGGTCTGGGTGAAATGTCCGAGGCCGATCCGGTCGAGATGTACCTGATGGACGTGTTTACCGTGACGGTGAATATGGCCGGTTTGCCGGGGATTTCGGTGCCGACGAAAATGTCCCAAGAGGGTCTGCCGATGGGTCTGCAATTGATCGGCAAACCGTGGGGCGAGGATGAGTTGCTGAATACCGCCTATGCGCTTGAGAACGCGGCCGGGTTTGTTTCCAAACCCGCGAAATGGTGGTAAATCGGCGGGGATACTCTCGTACGAGGAAATGCTATGCGTCTGACGTTGCTTGCTGTGCCCTGTTTGGTTCTTGCCGCCTGTGATCCGGAAATTCCGGATTCTGCGGCGGGCGTCGGGTTTGAGGACGGTTATCCGTCCTATCTGGCCCAGCGTGAGGCCGAGCTGACCGGCGTGGCGGGGAATGACGCGGCCGCGGCAGAGCCGGTTCTGGACGAAAACGGCAATCCGGTGCCGGATCAGACGGTGGTCACCACCAACAACCCCGGCATTTCCGATGAACAGTCCTTTGCCGCCGTGTCCGAGCGTGAAAGCATCCAGAGCGACGCCGCCCGTATCGAGGCGCAGCGTGAGGTTTATGAGTTCATCGAACCCACCGCCGTGCCAGAACGCGTGGACGATGGTGCGCCGAATATCGTGACCTACGCCCTGCAATCGACGAACGCCGTCGGGGAATCTGTATATCGGCGCAGCGGGAACACCACCGCCGAGGGTCTGGCCCGCAACTGTGCGCGCTATGGCTCGTCAGATCTGGCGCAAGAGGCGTTTCTGGCCTCGGGTGGGCCCGAGCGTGATCCGAAACGTCTGGACCCCGATGGGGACGGGTTCGCCTGTTACTGGGACCCGACGCCGTTTCGTAATATTGCCGCGAACTAGCCCGCCGCACTTTGGCAGGGGGCCGGTATGGATATAATCGACTGGCCCTCGCCCAACCATGGACCCCGTCGCGGGCGCGATGCGCCGGACATGGTCGTTTTGCATTACACCGCTATGGAGACGCCGCGCGCCGCGCTGGATCGCCTGTGTGATCCCGTGCCCGAGGTGTCGGCGCATTACCTGATCGCCGAGACGGGTGAGGTCTATGCCTTGGTCCCCGAGGCGCGGCGCGCATGGCACGCCGGTGCGGGGGCGTGGGGCGCGTGCGGGGATGTCAATTCGGCGTCCGTAGGGATTGAACTGGCCAATACCGGCGCACATCCGTTTTCTGAGCCGCAGATGGCCGCGCTAGAGACGCTGCTTGGCGGTATCTGTACCCGTTGGGACATTCCTGCCGAGCGCGTCATCGGGCACAGCGACATGGCCCCCGCGCGCAAGTCTGATCCGGGACCGCGGTTTGATTGGGCACGTCTGGCGCGCGCTGGGCTGGCCGTGTGGCCGGATGTGGGCGCGGGTGCGGGGGAGGGCGACATGCAGGCGTTTCTGGCCGCCGCAGGGGCCTTTGGCTATCCCGTAGAGGGCGAGGCGCCAGAGGCCGTTCTGGCGGCCTTCCGGATGCGATTCCGCCCCTGGGCCGAGGGGCCGCTTGATCCGGTGGATGTGGCCATGGCGCGTGATCTGGCCGACCGCTTTCCCGTTGACCGCAGGACCACGCGCGCGTAAGTCCCACAGCGCGCGGATGGCTGGATGACCGTAGGGGACGTACGTCCCGTGAGGAAAGTCCGGACTCCACAAAGCAATGGTGCCGGGTAACGCCCGGCCGGGGTAACCCGAGGGAAAGCGCCACAGAGAACAGACCGCCCGCAGACAGGTCGACCGCTGTCGATACCTCTGACGGGTAAGGGTGAAACGGTGGAGTAAGAGCCCACCGCAGCCCGGGCAACCGGGATGGCACGGCAAGCCCCACCAGGAGCAATGCCGAATAGGGGTCTCGCGCGGGAAACCGCAGGGGTGGCTTTGCCCCAGAGACCCGGGTTGGCAGCTAAAGCGGTCCGGTAACGGCCCGCTTAGACGAATGGTCATACACGAGGCGGCAACGTCTTGGGACAGAATCCGGCTTATAGGCCATCCGCGCGTTTCTTTGCTGTTGACTCGGGCCACGGGACCTTTAAAAGGCGGGCTTCAAGATTACCTACGGGTGCGTTCAATTGCGCCCTCGCGACGGAGAATACCAATGGCGAAGCCGACGACGATTAAGATCCGCCTGAACTCGACCGCGGGCACCGGCCACTTCTACGTGACCAAAAAGAACGCCCGTACCATGACCGAGAAGATGGTTGTGAACAAATATGACCCGGTTGTGCGCAAGCACGTCGAGTACAAAGAAGGCAAAATCAAATAAGCCTTCTTATTTGGATTTGAATTGGAAGAGGGTCGCGCGGTTGCGCGGCCCTTTTTCGTTGTGGGGAGGGTGTGTGGCGTGGCGCGGGTGGGCCGCTTGCCAAAATGAAAACGCGACCCCAAAGGGCCGCGTTTAAGAGATTTATTGATTGGCGCGCTCTGCTTCGATCTGACGCCAGCGGGCGACGTTTTCGTTGTGCTCACGCAAGGTGGTGGCAAAGGCGTGGCCACCCGTCCCATCGGCCACAAAGAAGATGTAGTCGGTGGTGTCGGGGTTCAGAGCGGCCTCAATCGAGGCACGGCCGGGATTGGCGATCGGGGTTGGCGGCAAACCGTCAATAACGTAGGTATTATAAGGCGTTTCGCGGCGCAGTTCGCTTTGGCGGATGCCACGGCCCAGCACGCCCTGACCATTGGTGATGCCATAGATCACGGTCGGGTCTGTCTGCAGGCGGATGCCTTGGTTCAGGCGGTTCACAAAGACGCTTGCGACCTGGCGGCGCTCTTCGGGGACGCCGGTTTCCTTTTCCACGATAGAGGCAAGGATCAGCGCCTGCTGCGGTGTTTCCAGCGGCAGGTCGTCCTGACGGTTCACCCAGAGCTCGGTCAGGATGGCGTCCTGACGGGTCTCCATTTGGGCGATCAGGTCAGCACGTTCAAAGCCACGGGGGACCTCATAGCTATCGGGGGCCAGCGATCCCTCGGCGGGGATCTCGGCGATCTCACCGGTCAGGAATTCCGCCTGTTTCAGCTCTTCGATGACCTGCCAGCTGGTGACGCCTTCGGCCAGCGTCACGCGATAGCGGATGTCCGATTGCGCGGTCAGCTCGGCGTATTCGGCAGGGATCTCTTCGGCACCGGGGTCAAACGCCAGAACCTCGGCATAGCGGCTGGTGGCGGGGTCCAGTTCGCGGACCTGAACCTCGGCCGTGGTGATGCCGATTCGAAAGTTTACCTCGGTCCCACAGGTCGAGGCGCCCGCGGTGGTGATCTGGTCCAGAATGGTTTCCATGGACGCATTCGGCGCGATCAGGAAACTACCGGCCTTGAGCTGGCTGGCCTTGTCCGCGTAATCGGCACCGGCGCGGAAAATCGCGACGTTGGAAATCGCGCCCTGATCGGCCAGCGTATCGGCCACACGGCGCAGGTTCGAGCCGCTCTCGACGCGCAGACAGATCGCTTGGGCCAAGGGGCCGGGATTAGTGTATTGGCCCTTGGCCCAGATCACGACCCCGCCCGCAAGAAACAGCAGGACGACGAACAGGGTCAATGCGTTCGACGCAATGTTTCGCCACATCGGGATCAGACCTTGCCGAAGATGACCGACGCGTTGGTACCGCCAAAGCCAAACGAGTTGCTGAGCGCGATGTTGATTTCGCGCGGTTGGGCCTCATTCGGGGCCAGCGACAGTTTGGGTTCCACGGCAGGGTTTTCAAGGTTGATGGTCGGCGGGGCGACCTGATCGCGGATTGCGAGGATCGAGAAGATCGCCTCAATCGCGCCGGCGGCGCCCAGCAGGTGGCCGGTGGCCGATTTGGTCGAGGACATTGTGACCTTGGCCGCCGCGTTGCCCAGCATACGCTCAACCGCGCCCAGTTCGATCGTGTCGGCCATGGTCGAGGTGCCATGCGCGTTGATATAGTCGATATCGCCCGCCTGAATGCCTGCGCGTTTCACGGCCGCGCGCATCGAGCGTTCGCCGCCATCGCCATCCTCGGACGGGGCGGTGATGTGATAGGCGTCGCCCGACAGGCCATAGCCCAGAACCTCACCGTAAATCTTGGCGCCGCGCGCCTTGGCGTGTTCGTATTCCTCAAGAACGACAACGCCCGCGCCTTCGCCCATGACAAAACCGTCGCGGTCCTCATCCCACGGGCGGCTGGCCTTGGTGGGATCGTCGGCGCGTTTGGTCGACAGGGCCTTACAGGCGTTGAAACCGGCGATGCCGATGGGCGAGATCGGGTTTTCCGCGCCGCCCGCAATCATCACATCCGCGTCGTCCAGCATGATCAGACGGGCCGCGTCGCCAATGGCGTGGGCACCGGTCGAACAGGCGGTCACGACCGAATGGTTCGGACCTTTGAACCCGTAACGGATCGACACCTGACCCGACAGCAGGTTGATCAGCGCCGCAGGGATAAAGAACGGCGACACGCGGCGGGGGCCGCGTTCGGCAATCAGGTTGGCCGTGTCGGCAATCGTACCCAGACCACCGATGCCCGAGCCCAGCATGACGCCGGTGCGCAGCTTGGCCTCGTCGTCTTCGGGGGTCCAGCCCGCGTCCTTGACGGCCTCATCGGCGGCGGCCATCCCATAGAGGATAAAGTCGTCGACCTTGCGGCGCTCTTTGCCCGACATGGTGTCGTCAGGGTTGAACGTGCCGTCGGTGCCATCGCCGAACGGAATTTCGCAGGCATAGGTCGTGGTGTAGCCTTCGGTATCAAAGCGGGTGATCGGACCCGCGCCGGATTGACCGGCCAACAGACGTTTCCAGGTGTGTTCGACGCCGTTTGCCAACGGTGTGACCATGCCCAGACCTGTTACAACCACTCGACGCATGTTTTGCTCCTTCCGCCTCGCTTGATGCGGCACGTGATACCGCGCTTTGGTCTATATGGGCAAGGCCTCGGGGATTGCGACCGAAAAAACGTGACCCCTGCCGCCGATATAGGGGTGCAGTCCCTTGTGCGATGGTCGGAAATCGGATCATGTCCGGGGATGAGCACCGTCGAAACACCCCCCGTCACAACCCGCCCCGCCCAGTCGCCACTGGTCGGTATGGCGTGGATGCTGGGGTCGTCATCCTGTTTCGTGATGGTGCAGGCCCTAGTCAAACATGTGGGCAGTGGCGTCCCGGCGGCCGAGGCCGCGTTTTTGCGATACATCTTGGGGTTGGTGTTCCTGATCCCGATGCTGGGTGCGCTGCGTCAGGCGCGGATCACGCGGCAGCTATGGGCGCTGTTCACGTTGCGCGGTTTGGCGCATGGGGTGGGGGTGATCTGCTGGTTCTACGCGATGACCCGCATCCCGATGGCCGAGGTCACGGCGATGAATTACATGAACCCCGTCTATATCACGATTGGCGCGGCCTTGGTTCTTGGGGAACGCCTTGCATGGCCGCGGATGACCGCCATCGGCGTTGCGGTGATCGGCGGGTTCATCATCCTGCGCCCTGGATTTCGCGAGATTGACCTTGGTCACATCGCAATGATTGCGACCGCGATGTTGTTCGCCGTGTCCTATCTGATCGCCGGTAAGGCCAGCCGCGACGTCAGTGCGACCGTGGTTGTGGCGATGCTGTCCCTGATGGTGCCGGTCGCGATGGCACCTTTTGCGATTGCGGTCTGGGTCACACCGACCTTGCCGCAATTGGGGTGGCTGTTTCTGGTCGCGGGCTTTGCAACGATGGGTCATTACACAATGACGCGCGCCTTTGCCGCCGCGCCCATGGCCGTGACGCAACCGGTGATGTTTCTGCAACTGGTGTGGTCCACCGCCATCGGTTGGGCCATTTTCGGTGAGGGCGTCGATGCGTGGGTCATCATCGGGGGCGCGATTGTCCTTGGGGCGGTGACCTTCATCACATGGCGCGAGGCGCGTAAAAAACGCGCAAGCGCCGCGCGCTAAACCGCACAGATGCTGTGCAAGATCACGCGCTTGTGTGCCGCGTCACAGCGGGGTAGCACGGACGTATGAGCAACGAGACCACCCTAGATATGCGCACGGGCCTGCCCGATGCTTTGCGGATTTTGCTGGCGGATTACCCGCGCGATTTGTGGCAATCCCACCAGAACTTTGACGGGCTGGTGCGGTTCTGGATGGAACGTCACCTGATGTTCCGTCAGGCCCTGACGCGGCTGCAATCGGACGCCGAGACCGCGCTGGACGCCAAGGCCGATCCGATGGCCTATCGCCGCAATACCCAGCGGTTGGCGGGGTTTTTCCTGAACGAATTGCACGGCCACCATCAGATTGAGGATGTGCATTACTTCCCCAAGCTCACCAAGATGGAGCCGCGTTTGGATCACGGGTTCGAGTTGCTGGACGGTGATCACAAGATGCTGGACGGCTATCTGAACGATCTGGCGGATAAGACCAACGATATGTTGCGCTCTAATGCGGCGGATTTCATCGACACGACGGCCACCTTGCGCGACACGCTGGTGCCGTTCGAAAGCTTTCTGGATCGTCACCTCATTGATGAGGAAGACCTGATCGTGCCCGTCCTTTTGCGCGATGGATCGCAGGAATTGATGTAAATTTCCTGCCGGTTTGACATCGGTCAAAGTCGGCCCCGCGCCCCCGTCGTACTGTTGGTTCAACGAGAACGACATCGGAGGGCAAAAACATGTCTCACGTCCCGCACGAACTGGCCGAGGAATTCCCGGACCAAGCCGCCGCGCTTCAGGCGCTCAAGGCCGAGAACGCGCATTTCGCCAAGCTGGTCGACGAATACCACACGGTAAACCGCGCGATCCATCGCGCCGAAACCAATGTCGAGCCGGTTGATCAACTGGCCGAAAACGAGATGCGCAAACAGCGAATGACGTTGAAAGACGAAATCGCGCGCATGCTGGCAGAGCCGGCCAAGGGGTAATCCCACGGCCTTGCCGGGAGGAGAGTGTGCAGTGATCAGTGTCGGCCGCCCCACGTGGGCGGCCTGTTTCGTTCAGGCGATTTCATAGGGCAGGATGCCGCGCCGGTTCGGGTCCACGGTCAGGCGACGTTCCAACGGCGGCACGGATCGCTGATGGCACGATTTTCGTTCGCAAATCCGGCAGGAAATCCCGATCGGTTCAAACGCGGCGGCGCGGGTGATGTCCAGATCATCGGCATAGACCAGACGATCGGCGTGTTGCACCTCGCACCCCAGACCGATGGCAAAGCGGCGCACAGGGGCCTTCCACGCACCGCCCGGTTTGCTGACGTCCAGCGCAAGACAGAAATACCGCACCCCGTCGGGGGTTTCGGCCAATTGGCGCAGGAACCGGCCCGGCGTTTCAAACGCGCGGTGCACGTTCCACAGGGGACACGCCCCGCCAAAGCGCGCGAATTGCAACCGCGTGGCCGAATGGCGTTTGGTGATCGTGCCCGCCTGATCCACGCGGACGAAAAAGAACGGCACGCCCTTGGCGCCCGGACGTTGCAGGGTCGACAGGCGATGCGCGACCTGTTCGATCGACGCGCCGAACTGATCGGCCAGAATTTCCAGATCGTGGCGGCAGTCCTCAGCCGCGGCTAGAAACCGCGTATAGGGCATCAGGGCCGCGCCCGCGAAATAGTTGGCCAGACCGATGCGGGCAATCGCGCGGGCCTCGTCGCTCTGGAAACGGGCGAAATCAAGCGTGGCGTCGATCAGTTTCGGCTGGGTCAACAGGGCGACCTGATGCAGCAATTGGAACCGTTGGGTTTCGGGCGCGGCGGTGGCCGACAGGGTCACGACCTTGGTTGCCGGATCATAGCCGCGCAGGGACGATCCGTGGTCATACTCGACCGAAATCCCCGCCGATTTCAGCGCGGCAATCGCCACGGTCATCGGGTCCAGACGCGTGCCGCCCTGTGTCGCGAACCGTTCGGCCGCGCGATCCACCGCATCAAGGTAATTGTCGCAATAGTGAAAGAAGTCGCGCACCTCTTCCCATGGGCTGGCCTGTACGCGGGCGTCTTCGCGACCCAGAGCTTCGTCAAGAGAAGCAAGACGTTCGTGGGTTTGGCTATAGGCGCGGTGCAGGTCCAGAAACGCGCGGGCAAGGGCAGGGGCGTTTGATGCTGCAAGTCGCAAATCTGCAAGCGGCGGAGCGTTCTCGCCGAATACCGGATCGGCCAAGGCCTCGCGCATATCGCTGACAATACGTTCCGCGTCGCCGGTCGAGAGCTCGGTCACATCAAACCCGAACTCTTGGGCCAAGGCCAACACCACACCGGTTGAAACGGGGCGGTTGTTGTTCTCCATCTGGTTTAGATAGGGCAGGCTGACGCCCAGTTTGGTGGCGAAATCCTTTTGCGTCAGGCCAAGCCGCGTGCGGGTCTCACGCAGCTTGACGCCGGCATAGAGTTTCTGATTGGCCATCTGGTGTGCCTTTGCATCTTTGCTTTGGCGCTATTATCGCTTTGCAAAGGTGTGAGGGCAAGCCCTAGCCGTGGCCGCCCTGTGTGGCCAATGCCCCGTCCACGCGGTTGATATAGGCGACATAGCCATAGGACAGCAGCCCGCCCACCGCCGAGACCAGCATGATCACCAACAGGGGTGCCGCGCCCGATCCGGGTTGCAAGACCGCGCCCGCCAGTGCCGATAGGGCCGCGCCGCCGCCGATCATAATCGCCCCGCCAAGGCCGCTTGCCGTGGCGATCAGGTGCGGGCGTGCGGACAGCAGGCCCGAGGTCGCGTTGGGTAGGACCATTCCATTGGCCAGCCCGACAAAGATCATAAACCCATAAAACAGCATCGGATGCTGTGCGCCCGAGAGGTTCACGATCAGGGACAGCGACAGGCCAGACACAATGATCAGGGATCCGATCAGAATCATTCGGTCAATTCCGACCCGCACCGAGTAGCGGCCTGACAAAAAGTTGCCGATCATATAGCCAAGCGCGGTGATACCAAAGTACAGGCCCAGCTGAAACGAGGTCAGCCCATAGACCGAGTCCCCCACGAATGGGGCCCCGCCGAGATAGGCAAAAAACGCCCCCGACGAGAATGCCGCGATCAGGCTATAGCCCCAGAACCGGCGCGAGGTGATCAGGTCGGGATATTGGCGGAACTGCGCCAACAGGGTGATTGTGCTGGGGGTGCCGGTCTCGCCCAGATCCAGCCATGCCAGACCCAGAACCAGCGCGCCAAACACGAACAGCATGGTAAAGTTCGCCTGCCAGCCAAACGCCTGATCCAAAAGGCCGCCAATCGCGGGGCTGAACATCGGGATCACGGCCATGCCCATCGTGACATAGCCGATCTTGCTGGCGGCGTTGCTCTGGTCGGTGGTGTCGCGGATGATGGCGCGCGACAGGACAAGACCCGTCGAAATTGCCGCTTGGATCATGCGAAACACCAAGAAAACATAGGCGTTTGACGCGAAAATACAGCCCAGTGTCGCCGCCAAAAAGATCAGCGAGGACCAGATCACCACCGGACGGCGACCGAATTTGTCCGCCATTGGCCCGATCAGGATTTGCAGCACCGCCACCATCCCGAGATACAGCGCGACCGACAATTGCATCAGGTGATACTCGGTCTGGAAATGCTCGGTCATTGCCGGCAGGGACGGCAAAAAGATGTTCATGGACAGCGCGGAGATGCCGGCCATCAGAACAAGTGTCGAGATATGAGGTGGCGTGGCGCGGTCTAGAAACCGCGCAGGAGCTTGTGCGTTCATTTGCCACAGATAGGTCTGAGGGCCATTTTTGTCCATGTGGTAAACGGTGTAATGGTGCAGGGGTGTCTGTGCAGGGAGTTTGCTGTGTTTGCGAATTTGCAATTCGCCGCGGTGCGCTTGCCAATAATTTGCAAATATTCCGAAAATCGCTTTGTCGTGATCGCCCGCTCGACTAGGTTGCCCCAAAACCGGAAGGGGGACCACCGCCGATGAAAGATATCCTGCAGGAACTCGAAGACCGCCGCGCCGATGCCCGTCTGGGCGGTGGCCAGAAACGGATCGACGCACAGCACGCCAAAGGCAAACTGACCGCACGTGAGCGGATTGAACTGTTGCTGGACGAGGACAGCTTTGAAGAGTTCGACATGTTCGTCGCGCATCGCTGTACCGATTTCGGCATGCAGGAAAGCCGTCCCGCAGGCGACGGTGTGATCACCGGCTGGGGCACGATCAACGGTCGTCTGGTCTATGTGTTCAGTCAGGACTTTACGGTGTTTGGCGGTTCGCTGTCGGAAACCCACGCCCAGAAGATCTGTAAGATCATGGACATGGCGATGCAGAACGGCGCGCCGGTTATCGGTCTGAACGACTCGGGCGGGGCGCGGATCCAAGAGGGTGTTGCCTCGCTGGCTGGTTATGCCGAAGTGTTCCAGCGCAACATCATGGCCTCGGGTGTTGTCCCGCAGATTTCGGTGATCATGGGCCCCTGTGCCGGTGGTGCGGTGTATTCGCCCGCGATGACCGACTTTATCTTCATGGTCAAAGACAGCTCTTATATGTTCGTGACCGGCCCCGACGTTGTGAAAACCGTCACGAATGAGGTCGTCACCGCCGAGGAACTGGGCGGCGCAAGCACCCACACCAAAAAGTCCTCCGTTGCCGACCGCGCGTTTGAAAACGACGTCGAAGCCCTGGCCGAGGTGCGTCGTCTGGTCGACCTTCTGCCGCTGAACAACCGCGAAAAGCCGCCCGTGCGCCCGTTCTTTGATGCGCCTGCACGGATCGAGGACTCGCTGGACACGCTGATCCCCGACAACCCGAACCAGCCCTACGATATGAAAGAGCTGATCCTGAAGGTTGCCGATGAGGGCGATTTCTACGAAATCCAAGAGGATTACGCGAAAAACATCATCACCGGTTTTGTCCGCATCGAAGGTCAGACCGTGGGCGTTGTCGCGAACCAGCCGATGGTTCTGGCCGGTTGTCTGGACATCGACAGCAGCCGCAAGGCCGCGCGCTTTGTCCGCTTCTGTGACGCGTTCGAAATCCCGATCCTGACGCTGGTCGACGTTCCGGGGTTCTTGCCGGGGACGTCGCAGGAATATGGCGGCGTGATCAAACACGGTGCGAAACTGTTGTTTGCATACGGTGAGGCGACAGTGCCCAAGGTCACGGTCATTACCCGCAAAGCATACGGTGGGGCCTATGACGTTATGGCGTCCAAGCACCTGCGCGGCGATTTCAACTACGCTTGGCCGACCGCACAGATCGCGGTGATGGGGGCCAAAGGCGCGACCGAAATCCTGTATCGCTCGGAACTGGGTGACGCGGACAAGATCGCGGCCCGCACCGCCGAGTACGAAGAGCGCTTTGCCAACCCGTTTGTTGCCGCCGAGCGCGGGTTCATTGACGAGGTGATTCAGCCCCGCAGCACCCGCAAACGTGTGGCCCGTGCTTTTGCCAGCCTGCGCAACAAAAAGGTGCAGAACCCCTGGAAAAAGCACGACAACATTCCGCTGTAAGGCAGGGGAATGGGTGCGGGTTGGCATACGGAACGCCATGACGGGACACTGACCGTGTCCCGCCAACTGCCGGTACGGTTTGACGTGTCGGCAAGCGCGACGATGCCCCGCCTGCGCAAGGGCCGCTTGGCCCATCAAATTCGACAGGATCTCTGGCGCCTGCTGCGGCACGTGCGCGGGTTCTGTCCTGCGGTGCGGGTCGTGGAGGACGGCCCGCACCTGATAGTCACCGCCGGTGGTCAGATTTCTGGGCGCGGTGCCTATCCCAAGGCGCAGATCGAAGAGAAAAGCGCCGGACTGTTGGGGGACCCCGATTTGATCCGGCGCTGGAGCAACCATGCCAGAGTGGCGGACGCATAAGATGATCAGGGTGGGGGGCGTACATCTGTTTGGCGCGGCCTTTGCGGCCTGCATTGGCGCGTCTGCGGCGTTCGGTGGGGCCAAGATTGATGTGCCGTCGGGGCAGGCGGTGACCTTGGCCGATATCATCCGCGACGCGCCTCTGGATGCTGAGGGCGTGGTCCGGTTCCGGTTTCTTGCGCCTGCCATTGCGCGCGCCAACCCGCTGGTGTCCCCACGTCAGGCCTCGGCAGATATGGCGCATCTCTGTGCGACCTATGCCCTGCCCAAACTGGATGAACTGGGCCTGAGCGCCACCCAGATCGTGATTTCGATGTCCGATCAGCCGGTGATCTTTGGTGAATTCACCCCAAACGCCACCCAGTTTTTTGAGGCCTTCACGCCGAAGAACAACACCTGTGAATGGGACCCGTTCTGATGGTGGGGTCGTATGCAAATCACCTGATCACGAGCGTGGGAGAGCGGCTAATTTCCGCCGATTCCCCCGAAAATTCACGTGCATCCGCATATAGTTCAGTTATCGTCACCCTGTGCCCCGTTGATTTGGGGCCGAAAACCAAATTTTGGTCTACGGGTACGTGTGTGTCCGAACGACCTTTCGGACATTGGAACAGGAGTGAAACATGTCGAAAACTGTTAAAGCGATGGTCGCCATCTGCCTCGTTGCCTTCACCGCTGCATGCGCCGCTGAAGAAGAAGTTGTTTACGTTGAGCCGGATCCCATCGTATCTGAGCCCGTATCGACCAAGTACTAATTCATGGCGGGGGCGGGCACACCTGCCCGCCCCGTCTAGCCCGCGCAGTGCTGCTCGGGCCCGTCCGGAAAACCATATCCGGTCCCCCGAAACGTTTTGCGCGTTGGCAAGGGGACAGAAATGCTAAAACACCGTGGTTTTCCAAGCCGTCTGACCGGCACCGATTATCAATTCACCATCCGGCGCAATAACAAGAAGGGTGCAACGCCCCTGACTGTGCGCGAACGCTATGCCGACCGCCGTGCACCTGACCGGCGCGCGGACGCCGCGTTTATGCGCGAACTGTGGGTCTATTTCGGTGAAGAGCCGTTTGAACGTGGCAATCTGGACGCGGGGCGTTTGTCGTGGCTGTTTGGCCGCGAAGTCGTGCCCGCCGAGGAACCGTTCGATCCGGCAAGCTATGATGCGTTGTTGAAAATCGACGTGACCCGCGCGCAGGCGTCTTTCCCCGAGGCCTTTGCCCCCGACGAAGAGGGCTTTGACGCGGATGAGGACGATTTCGACGACTATGATGATGACGAGGACGACTGGGCATGATTTCGCTTGCGACAGTCTCCTGTGGGCAGAATTCGGCCCAAATCCCGCTCGTCGGGATTGCGCCCTGTTGTGCCTTTGAAAACTGTCGCAAGGTGATGATGTGGCCGCTGATGACCGCGTTTGGGTCTTTGGCGCTCCCACGTAACCGTTACCCTTCCCCTTATGACTGGTCTGACTCTTCCACGGTCAGACCAGCCTTTTTCCCGTCGCGGTCTGGTGTCGCGAGCACCTGCGAAACCCCTTATCGGCAAGGGTTTGCCGATGGGTTCGCCGGTCTGCGGGATGCTCTTTTCTTTGCGCCAAGCGATGCCCATATTGAAGGTCAGGAAAATCCCTCAAAAGGCAGAGCAGAATGCAAATCATCAAATTACTTGCCCTTCCGGCCATCGCGTTGTCGCTGGCTGGGTGTTTGGAAACCGACGGCGAGCGTGCGCTTGCGGGCGCCGCTGCGGGCGCGCTCATCGCGGATGCGCTGGACGAAAACGTCGCTGCGGGCGCTGCGATCGGTGCTGCTGGCGGCGCGCTGTGCGACGACTCAGGGGTTTGTAACTAAGACATCGACCAACGACCGCGTATCCGCGCGGGGTTTGGTGTGGAATTGGGCCATCGGGGCGTGTCGTCCCGGTGGCCTTTTGTTTGCTTTGGTCTGGCCCGGACGGGCCCGACCCAATGAGGGAAGGGACGGATAATGTTCAACAAGATCCTGATCGCGAACCGCGGCGAAATCGCGTGCCGTGTTATCAAAACAGCCCGTAAAATGGGTATCAAAACGGTTGCGGTCTATTCGGATGCGGACAAGAACGCGCTGCATGTGAAAATGGCGGATGAGGCCTATCACATCGGCCCGCCGCCGGCCAACCAGTCCTATATCGTGATCGACAAGATCATGGAGGCGATCCGCGAAACCGGCGCCGAGGCGGTGCACCCGGGTTACGGTTTCCTGTCGGAAAACAGCAAGTTCGCCGAGGCGCTTGAGGCCGCTGGCGTGGCCTTTGTCGGCCCGCCCAAAGGCGCGATTGAAGCCATGGGCGATAAAATCACGTCCAAGAAAATTGCCCAAGAGGCCGACGTGTCGACCGTTCCCGGTTACATGGGTCTGATCGAGGACGCCGACGAGGCCGTCAAGATCAGCAACGAAATCGGCTATCCGGTGATGATCAAGGCCTCTGCCGGTGGCGGTGGTAAGGGTATGCGCATCGCATGGAACGACGAAGAGGCCCGCGAAGGGTTCCAGTCGTCCAAGAACGAGGCCGCGAACAGCTTTGGCGACGACCGTATCTTTATCGAGAAATTCGTCACCCAACCGCGCCACATCGAAATTCAGGTCCTGTGCGACGCGCATGGCAACGGCATCTACCTGAACGAGCGCGAATGCTCGATTCAGCGCCGGAACCAAAAGGTCGTCGAAGAGGCCCCGTCGCCCTTCCTTGATGAGGCCACCCGCAAGGCCATGGGCGAACAGTCCGTCGCGTTGGCCAAGGCCGTTGGCTATACCAGTGCCGGTACGGTCGAATTCATCGTGGATGGCGACAAGAACTTCTACTTCCTCGAGATGAACACCCGTCTGCAGGTGGAACACCCCGTGACCGAGCTGATCACCGGTGTCGACCTTGTGGAACAGATGATCCGCGTCGCCAATGGTGAACCCCTGTCGATCACGCAGGACGATGTGAAAATCAACGGTTGGGCGATTGAAAACCGTCTGTACGCCGAAGATCCCTATCGCAACTTCCTGCCCTCGATCGGTCGCCTGACCCGCTATCGTCCGCCCGAAGAGCACGTGCGCGACGACAGCATCGTGCGTAACGATACCGGCGTCTATGAAGGCGGCGAGATCAGCATGTACTATGACCCGATGATCGCGAAACTCTGCACATGGGCCCCGACCCGTGAAGCCGCGATTGAGGAAATGCGCGTTGCTTTGGACAGCTTTGAGGTCGAAGGCATCGGTCACAACCTGCCGTTCCTGTCGGCGGTGATGGATCACCCGAAATTCATCTCGGGCGACATGACCACGGCCTTTATCGCCGAAGAATACCCTGACGGGTTCGACGGCGTGACCTTGCCCGCCGATGATCTGCGCAAGGTAGCGGCGGCCGCCGCGGCGATGTTCCGCGTCACCGAAATCCGCCGCGCCCGCGTTTCGGGACGGATGGATAACCACGAACGCACCGTCGGTTCGGATTGGGTTGTCGTGGCGCAGGGCGAACAGATCGCCGTGTCGATCGACGCCGACCATGGCGGCGCAACCGTGTCCTTTGCCGAAGGTGGCAGCGTGCGCGTCACCTCGGATTGGACCCCGGGTCAGAGCCTTGCCAAGGTCGACATCGACGGGACCGAACTGGTGCTGAAGGTCGATGTGAACTCGACCGGTTTCCGCATCCGCACCCGTGGCGCGGACCTGAACGTCAAGGTCTATAGCCCGCGTCAGGCCGAACTGGCCGCGCTGATGCCGGAGAAACTGCCGCCGGATACCTCGAAACTGTTGCTCTGCCCGATGCCCGGTCTGATCGTAAAGGTCGACGTCGAGGTCGGCGACGAGGTCCAAGAGGGTCAGGCGCTGTGCACGGTCGAAGCCATGAAAATGGAGAACATCCTGCGCGCCGAGAAAAAGGCCGTCGTCACCAAAATCAACGCCGCCGCTGGGGACAGCTTGGCCGTTGATGACGTGATCATGGAATTCGAGTGATCCTATGATCCTTGCCGCGTCCCAATACCGGTTTGACCCCGCCATGGTTGCGACCCCCGTCGCGACCATGATCGGGTGCGGGCCGTGGGGCGCGGCAAACCCCTGTCCGCGAGGGGCTCAGCGGAATTTAAGCTCTTGCTGGCGCAGGGGGATTTTGTCGATGGCGCGGGACAATTCGCGCACATCCCACGGATCGGGTTTGCGCAACACGACCGAGCCGTCCTTGGCGATCAGCACCACCATGAACCCGCGTGCGCGCAGCTCTGTGCGCACCGGCGACGGGTTGCGCGGGTCGGCATCGACGATCACGACCACCTCGCGGTCGATCAAGGCGCCCATCCGTTCGGTCAGCAGATCAAGCTGTTGCACCAGCCGCGGATCGGCAGGCGTATCGGCAAAGACCACAATCGGGCGCGCCGTCCAGAGAAAGTCATCCAGTGTGACATCGGACGCGTCAAAGATCGTGTCCGGCGCGGCCTGCCAGACCTCGACGGGCGGAATTTCGTCCAAACCGGCAGCATGGCCCGAAAACGGGGCCAAGGCGGCCATCAAGAGAAAACCAAGTGATTTCATGCGTCCTCCGTTCCCTATCCAATATAGGAACCATGGCGCAAAAAGCGAAGGCGTTCACGGGTTTATCCCGCACGCGACGTTAGGAAAGGACTGATCCCATGACGGATAAGACACAGGCATGGCGTGCGCTGGCCGAGAAAGAGCTGCGCGGCAAACCGCTTGACGCGTTGAACTGGGACACGCCCGAAGGCATCGCCGTCAAACCGGTGTACACCGAGGACGACATCCAGAACCTGCCGCATATGGGCGAAATGCCGGGCTTTGCCCCGTTCACCCGTGGCCCCAAGGCGACCATGTACGCCGGTCGTCCGTGGACCATCCGCCAATACGCCGGTTTCTCCACGGCTGAGGAATCGAACGCCTTTTACCGCAAGGCCCTGGCCGCCGGTCAGCAGGGTGTCTCGGTCGCCTTTGACCTTGCGACCCACCGTGGTTACGACAGCGACCACGAACGCGTTGAGGGCGATGTCGGCAAGGCGGGCGTGGCCATCGACAGTGTCGAGGACATGAAAATCCTGTTCGACGGCATCCCGCTTGACCAAGTGTCGGTGTCGATGACCATGAACGGCGCGGTGATCCCGATCCTTGCGAACTTTATCGTCACCGGCGAAGAGCAGGGCGTCGATCGCAAGCTGCTGTCGGGCACCATTCAGAACGACATTCTGAAAGAGTTCATGGTGCGCAACACCTATATCTATCCGCCCGAACCCTCGATGCGGATCATCTCGGACATCATCGAGTACACCTCGACCGATATGCCGAAATTCAACTCGATCTCGATCTCGGGCTATCACATGCAAGAGGCGGGCGCGAACCTTGTTCAGGAACTGGCCTTCACCCTTGCCGACGGTAAGGAATACGTAAAGGCCGCCTTGGAAACCGGTCTGGACGTGGATGCCTTTGCGGGTCGTCTGTCGTTCTTCTTTGCGATCGGCACGAACTTCTTCATGGAGATCGCCAAGCTGCGCGCGGCGCGCTTCCTGTGGCACCGCATCATGAGCGAGTTCAACCCCAAGAACTCGAAATCCCTGATGCTGCGCACCCACTGTCAGACCTCGGGCGTTAGCCTGCAGGAACAGGACCCCTATAACAACGTGGTCCGCACGGCATATGAGGCGATGTCGGCGGTTCTGGGTGGGACGCAGTCGCTCCATACCAACGCGTTTGACGAGGCGATTGCGCTGCCGACCGAATTCTCGGCCCGTATCGCGCGCAACACCCAGTTGATCCTGCAAAACGAGACCAAGGTGACCAAGGTCGTCGATCCGCTGGCGGGGTCGTACTATGTCGAGAAGCTGACCAATGATCTGGCCGAAGAGGCGTGGAAGATCATCACAGAGATCGATGAGATGGGCGGCATGACCAAGGCGGTTGCCTCTGGCATGCCCAAACTGCGCATCGAAGAGGCGGCCGCGCGCTATCAGGCGTCGGTTGACCGTGGCGATGAGGTCATCGTCGGCGTGAACAAGTTCCGTCTGGAAAAAGAGGATGAGATCGACATCCTTGAGATCGACAACCAAAAGGTCCGCGAAAGCCAGATCGCCCGTATTGAGCGCACCCGCGCAGAACGCGATCAGGCAGCCTGTGACAAGGCGCTGGGTGATCTGGAACAGGCGGCGGCGTCCGGTCAGGGCAACCTGCTGCGCTTTGCTGTCGAGGCCGCGCGCGCCCGTGCAACCGTAGGGGAAATCAGTATGGCGATGGAAAAAGCATTCGGCCGTCACCGCGCCGAGGTCAAAACGCTGGCCGGTGTCTATGGCGCCGCCTATGAGGGCGACGAGGGCTTTGCCGCGATCCAGAAATCGGTCGACGATTTCGCCGAGGCCGAGGGCCGTCGCCCGCGGATGCTGGTCGTGAAAATGGGGCAGGACGGTCACGACCGTGGCGCCAAGGTGATCGCGACCGCCTTTGCCGACATCGGGTTTGACGTGGATGTGGGGCCGCTGTTCCAGACGCCCGAAGAAGCCGCGCAGGATGCCGTGGACAACGACGTCCATGTCATCGGCATCTCGTCGCAGGCCGCTGGTCACAAGACGCTGGCCCCGAAACTGGTTGAGGCCCTCAAGGCCGCCGGTGCGGGCGACATCATCGTGGTCTGCGGCGGTGTGATCCCGCAGCAGGATTATGATTTCCTGTTCAAATCGGGGGTTAAGGCGATCTTTGGTCCTGGCACGAACATTCCCAAGGCGGCGCAGGATATCCTGAACCTGATCCGTGAGGCGCGCAGCTAAGACTGTACTGCGCGGTTGAGAATTGGGCGGTGTGGGGCGACCTGCGCCGCCCTTGTCGTTTGTTGTGGCGGGCGCGGATTTCGGTCAAGGTCGGGGAAACAGGGCAGGGGTCAGAGATGTTCGAACTGGATCACATTGCGGTTGCTGCGGAAACGCTGACCGAAGGCGTCGCGGCGGTTGAGGCCGCGTTGGGCGTAGACCTGACCGCCGGTGGGCAGCACGACAAGATGGGCACGCATAACCGGTTGTTGTCTTTGGGGGAGGGCGTCTATCTGGAGGTCATCGCGATCAACCCCGAGGCCCCCGCGCCGGATCATCCGCGCTGGTTCGATCTTGACCGGTTTGCGGGTGCGCCGCGTCTGAGCAACTGGATCGTCCGGTGTGATTATCTGGAGCGGGAACTGGCCGCGTCCGTGGACGGCGCCGGACAGTCGATGGCGTTTCAGCGGGGCGATTTGCAGTGGTCCATGGGTGTGCCTGCGGATGGGGTATTGCCGTTTGACGGGGCGCATCCGGCGTTGATTGAATGGCACGGGGGGCGCCATCCGTCTGTGGTCTTGCCCGATGTCGGGTGTCGATTGGTGTCGTTGGAGGTCATCCATTCCGAGGCGGCGGCGGTGCGCGCGGCGTTGAACGGGCGGCTGACCGATCCGCGTGTTAAGGTCGTGGCGGATGACGTGCCTGCGTTTCGGGCCGAAATTCAAACGCCCGCTGGCCTGCGTGTTCTGACGTAAACCGAATTGAAAAACGGCGGTGCCCGCCGTTTTGCGCGATTGTGGGTGCCTGTGGTTGGGCCTGTCCAAGACATGGATGCCGCGTTTCCAGTGGTCGATTTTTGTGCCGCTTCAATTCGTTAGGCAAGATTTTACCGGTGTATGGATTTCGCCGCTGACACCGGTGGTTTGGCGACATATGGTGGCGCCATGTCGATTTGGTCCCGCATATCCGATGCTTTGGCGGCGCTGACGGCGGGCGAAGGCCTGACCGCGGTGTTTGAACGCTTGCGCACCCCGCCTGAACGCAGTGTGGCCTTTGCCATTGCCGTGATCGCGCTGGGGGCGAAGATGGCCAAGGCGGACGGGCAGGTGACCCGCGATGAGGTGGCCGCCTTCCGTGAGGTGTTCACCATCCCCGAAAAGGACACAGCCGCCGCCGCCAAAGTGTTCAATCTGGCCCGTCAAGATGTGGCGGGATTTGAGGAATACGCGCGCCGGATTTCGCGAATGTTTGGGGATGAAACAGACCCCCTGACCGACCTGTTGGAGGGGCTGTTCTATATCGCGATGGCGGATGGGGAATATCACCCGAACGAGGATATTTTCCTGTCCCGAGTGTCGGGGATCTTTGGCCTGTCGGATGCCTGTTTCCGGTCCCTCAAAACGCGGTTTGTGCCGGATGTTGACCCCGATCCCTATGCGGTTCTGGGTGTCGCGCCAGATGCGCCCATGGATGAGGTGCGTGCGGCGTGGCGCGCGGCCGTGCGCGACAACCACCCCGACCGGATGATGGCGCGGGGCCTGCCCGAAGAGGCGATTAAACTGGCCGAAAAACGTCTGATCGCGATCAACAAGGCGTGGGATGAGATCGCCACCGCCGCACAGGCGTGATGGATGCGCATCGCCACCTATAATGTGGAATGGTTCAACGCGCTGTTTGACCGACGCGACCGGCCCTTGGCCGATGGGGAGTGGTCCAAGCGATACAATGTGACCCGCGAACAGCAACTGACCGCCGTAGCCAAGGTGCTGACGGCGATGGATGCCGATGCGGTCATGGTGATCGAGGCCCCCGATCACAGCGACCGGCGGTCCACCGTCGCGGCGTTGGAGAGTTTTGCGGCGGCGTTCGATCTGCGCACCCGCGCGGCGATGATCGGGTTTTCCAACGATACCCAGCAGGAAATCGCGCTGTTGTATGATCCCGACGCATTGACCCCGCGCCACGATCCCGTCGGCGCGATCTATGAGCCGCACGCGCCGCGATTTGACGGGGTGTTCCGGATGGATCTGGATGTCGATACGGATGCCGAAGAGGTCACGTTCAGTAAACCACCGCTGGAACTGTCCATCGAAACGCGGACCGGCACGCGGTTGCGGATGATCGGGGTGCACGCCAAGTCCAAGGCCCCGCATGGCGCGCGCACCCCTGAGGAGGTCATGCGCATTTCCATCGACAACCGGCGCAAGCAACTGGCGCAATGTATCTGGCTGCGCCGCCGGATTGTCGGGCATCTGGATGCGGGCGAGTCGGTCGTTGTGCTGGGCGATTTCAACGACGGTCCGGGGTTGGACGAGTATGAAAAGCTGTTCGGGCATTCGGGCGTCGAGATTGTTCTGGGCCTGCCCGAGATGGATCAATCCGCGATGCTTTATGATCCGAATGCGCGACAGGCCCTGCAAACACCCCTAAGTGCGACGATCAGCACGGCGCGGTTTTATAACGTGGAAACGCGCAGTTACCTGTCGGCACTGTTGGATTACATCATGGTCTCGCCCGATCTGGCGGCGCGCGGTGGACAGTGGCGCGTGTGGCATCCGTTTGACGATCCCGATATCTATGCGGTGCCCGAGTTGCGGCAGGCGCTGCTGGATGCGTCCGACCATTTTCCGGTGACCTTGGACATCGCGATCTAAGGTTACAAATGCGCCGATTTCGCCTATATTCAGGGGCATGAAACGGTTTTGTTTGTCAGTTGCGATTGTGTGCCTCAGCGCCCTGCCGATGCAGGCCGAAGAGAGCAATATGGATGAAGGCCTGAGCCTGCTAGAGCAGGGCGCGCGCCTGTTCATGAAGGGGCTGGCCGAGGAAATGGAACCCGCCCTGCGCGATCTGTCCACGGCGGTTGAACCGGCAATTGCCGAACTGTTGGGATTGATCGACGACATCAACGCCTATGAGATGCCCGAGCGTTTGCCGAACGGCGACATCATCATCCGGCGCAAATCCGATCACCCGCTGCCGGACAGCGACGAGACAGACATCGAGATTTAATCGTCCTTGATCCGGACCTCGGGTTCGACGTTCATGGATTTCGCAAGCGAGGCCAAGCGCGCCTCGGCGACCTCGCCAAACAGATCTGCGGCATCGGCCTTGAGCGTTAGGCGCAGGGTCGTATCGGTCAGCTTGAACTTGGCCGTTTGGGTCAGGGCGTCGGTGGTGAACATCGCGCCAAATCGCATCGCCTTGCCCAAGGCCTCGGCCGAGGCGATTTGTTCCTCGCTGAGCAACTCGAACAGGGGTTCAAAGCGGCTGCCGCTGCGGTTGTTTTTATACCGGTGCAACAGGGCCAGACCCAGATAGACCCGTCCCTCATGATCCAGCCCGCCAAGGTTCGCGCGCGTGGCGTTTTCGAAACAGACCTCATGGCGGTAATCGGGATGCGCGCGCCACGCCGTGTCATGCAGCAGGCAGGCGGCCTTGATCAGGCGCGTCCGGTCCGCATCCGCGCCCTCAAACAGGGGCAGGACAAAATTATACAGGCTGCGCCCAAACCCCGGCAAACGGGCCGACGTCGCCTCGGCAAAGCGGCAGGCCTCAATCAACGGATCGCGTTCGCGTAGGCGCTGGGGCATCTGTTCATAGAGCAGACCCTCGCGGATGCCGTAGCTGGAGATGTGGATTTCCTTGGGCTTGAACGTCTTTACGAACGCCTTCAGAACCTGCGCGGCCAGCGGCACAAGGGTCATGCGTTCGTTGGAAATCGACACCTGTGCGCGCAGGGCCTCTAGGTCCTGACCCTCTAGCCAGTCCACGGTCTCGCGGATGCTGTCGGTGGTCATGCGGTATTCGTGCAGAACGGTCATCGGATAGCCGCGCCGCTCCATATCCAGACGCGCGATGGCCCGCCATGAGCCGCCCACCAGATAGATGCGTTTGTGATCCTTGCCGACCTTGTCGGCCAGACGGTCCATGGTTTTGGCGATCTCGTCCTTGATCGCATCGGGACCGCCCGGCAAATCGCGCAGTTTCAGCGGCCCAAGCGCCGAGGTCACCCGTTGGCCAACGCGCCCGTCCTTGAGTTGTGCCAGTTCCATGGACGACCCGCCAATGTCGCAGATCAATCCCTTGGCCTTGGGCCAGCCCAAAAGAACCCCTTGGGCCGAGAGGCGCGCCTCTTCCTGACCGTCGATCACCCACAGTTTGATACCGGTTTCGCGTTCGACCTCGGCCTGAAACTCAGGCCCGTCCTTGGCGTCGCGCACGGCGGCGGTGGCCACAACGGACAGGGGCGTTGCACCCATGCCCTCGGCCAGAACGGCGAACCGTTTCAACGCGCGCAGGGCACGTGCGCGGCCCTCGGGGTTCAGGTGACCGGTTTCGCCCAGACCCGCGCCCAGACCGCACATCAGCTTTTCGTTGAAGAAATACGCGGGACTGCGCGCCGCGCCGTCAAAGACGACCATCCGGACCGAGTTCGACCCGACATCGACCACACCGACCCGCGACAGGGCGCGGGCTTGGGGGTCTTCAAACAGGGGGCGCCCAAAGGGCCCCCAATCTTCGGCGTGGGAATCGACGTTGCCGTCCATTGACCTTCCTTTTGTCATTCACTGACAATGACAACAGCCGGGCGCGGGCGTCAATCCTTGGAGTGGGCCAGTTGCGGCACATCCGTTGCGCCCGCACTGCCTCGACCCGACAGGGACGGGTTTTCCATAAAGAAGCGGTGGCAATTGAATGCGCCCTTGTCCACCGCATGGCGGGTAAAACTGTTGTCGGGGTTCATGATCCAGCTCTGTGCGGTATCGGCAAGGTTGGCCGCCATGATCTGATCCACGATCTGCGCCTTGACGGTCGGGTTCTTGATTTCCACCAAGGTCTCGACACGGCGGTTCAGGTTCCGGCCCATCCAGTCCGCAGACGAGATATAGACCCGTGCGTTTTTCGAGGGCAGGCCCGAGCCATTGCCGAAACAGGCAATGCGCGAATGTTCCAGAAACCGCCCGACGATGGATTTGACACGGATGTTTTCCGACAGGCCCTTGATGCCTGGACGGATGCCGCAAATCCCGCGCACGACGAGGTTGATTTTCACGCCTGCGTTGCTGGCCGCATAAAGGGCGTCGATCACATCGGGTTCGATCAGGGAATTGACCTTGGCCCAGATTTCGGCGGGCTTGCCTTGGCGGGCGAACTCGGCCTCGGCGTTGATCCGTTCCAGCAGGGTAGGTTTCAACGTGATCGGTGAGATCGACAGGTTCTCAAGCGCCTCAGGCTCGGCATAGCCGCCGATATAGTTGAACACCTTGGTCGCATCGCGCCCAAGGGCGGCGTCACAGGTGAACAGGCTGAGGTCGGTGTAAATCCGCGCGGTGATCGGGTGATAGTTGCCGGTGCCGTAATGGGTATAGGTCACCAGTTGATCGCCCTCACGACGCACCACGGTACTGATCTTGGCGTGGGTTTTGTAGTTGATGAACCCATAGACCACATGCGCGCCCGCGCGTTCCAGACGGCGGGATTGTTGAATATTGGCGGCCTCATCGAACCGCGCCTTCAGCTCGACCAGCGCGGTGACGGATTTCCCGTCCTCGGCGGCCTCGCACAGGGCCTCGACGATCGGGCTTTTCTTGGAGGTCCGATAGAGCGTCTGTTTGATCGCCACCACATCGGGATCGCGCGCGGCCTGTTGCAGGAACCGGATCACGCTATCGAATGTTTCATACGGGTGGTGCAGCAGCATGTCCTTTTGCCGGATCGCCGCGAACATGTCGCCCTCATGGTCCTGCACCCGTTCGGGGATGCGGGGCGTGAAATTCGGCCAGAGCAGATCGGGGCGGCTATCGACCACCAGTTCCGACAGGGAGGCAACGCCGATCAATCCGCGCACCTCAATCACCTCGGCCTCGGTGATGTTGAGTTCCCGCATGATCAGCGCGCGCAACTCTTCGGGCGCGCCCGAGGACAGCTTCATGCGCACGACCTCACCACGGCGGCGGCGTTTCAGGGCCGTTTCGAATTCCCGCACCAGATCCTCGGCCTCATCCTCGACCTCAAGATCGCTGTCGCGCAGCACACGGAAGGTACAGCTGCCGACGGTGTGATAGCCGGGGAAGAGCGACCCGATATGGATCAGCAAAACCTCTTCGAGCGGCAGGAACCGCATCTCGCCTTCTTTGGCGGGCAGTTGGATGAACCGGTCGATCTGGTGGGGGATCGGCAAGAGCGCCTGCAACGGACGCCCGTCGCGGTCGCGTTCCAGTTGCAGTGCAAGGCAAAAGCCCGTGTTCGGGATGAACGGGAACGGGTGGGCAGGGTCAATCGCAAGGGGCGACAGGATCGGAAACACCTGATTGAGGAACACGCCCTCCAGATAGGCGAAATCGCGTTTCGTCAGTTTTGAGCGCGTCAGCATGTGGATGCCCTCATCCTCAAGCTCACGTTTCAGGCGGTTCCAGACGGTTTGCTGGGCCTGCAGCAATTTGCGGGCGTCCTTGTCGATCAGGACCAATTGCTGGGCGGGGGTCAGACCGTCGGCGGCGGTGGTGGTGATGCCCTTGATCGCCAGTTCGCGCAGACCGGCCACGCGCACGGTATAGAATTCGTCAAGGTTGGTCGCCGAAATCGACACGAACCGCACACGTTCCAACAGGGGCACCTGCGGGTTGCGGGATTCATCCAGAACACGCCAGTTGAATTGCAGCCAGCTCAGCTCACGGTTCCCGAACCGTTTCGGGCCGGTGCACTGGGTGGCGGGCAATTCGGTGGGTTCGGGGAACGGGGCGTTCAGGAAATCGGCGGGATTTGTCATGTCGGTGATATGCTGTGAAAATGTAACAGGATCATGGCATTAATCACGTCTGGGGGAAAGCATTCTCCAACACTTCGGCGGCAAGGCGTTCGCCGATTTTTCGTCCCGTGGACAAGGCGGCAGCATCAAGGGCGTTCACGACTGTTTTCACGGCGGCAAAGCTGCGCTCCATCCGGCCCGCCAGATAGGGGATCAGGCGCGGCGGCACGGTCAATTGGCGGTCGGCGAATTGTTTCACCAACAGCGCCGCAAGCAACGCATCGTCTGGCGCGCCAAGGGTCGCGGTGGCGGTCGCGCTCATCCGGCTGAGGAGATCGGGCAGGATCAGCCCCCATTGCATCGGCGCACTGCGCGCGGACAACAACAACGGGCGCGCCTCGGCCAGCGCAAGGTTATGCAGGTGGAACAGCGCCTCTTCGGCGGCACGATCACCGGCAATGCGGTCGGCGTTTTCAACGATCAATGCGGGGTGGGCGACGAGGTCCGGAATATCGGCGTCGATGACATCGCGCGCATCGATCATATGTCCGCCGGTCTGATCCGCCCAAACGGTCGCTAGATGGGTTTTGCCCGAGGCCTCGGGGCCCACAAGGATCATCTTGCCCGACGGCCAGTTGCGCCAGTCCTCGACCTGTACAACGGCCATGGCATTGGCCGGCGAGACGAAATAGTTCTCCTTGCCCCGCGCGGTCCGGTGGGGCAGGTCGAAAATCAACTGTTCTGCCATCACTCGGCCTCTTGCTTGTCCGACTGGCCTTTATAGAGGCGGCTGTCTTTGTACTGGCCGATGGCATAGCGCGCGATCACCCCGATCGAGGCCGCGACCGGCACCGCGATCAGCAACCCGACAAAGCCAAAGATCATCCCGAAGGCCGACAGGGCAAAGATCAACCACACGGGATGCAGCCCGACTGAGCCGCCCACAAGGTTCGGGGTCAGCACATTGCCCTCTAGGATCTGGCCGATGAAAAACACGCCCGCGACCGCGCCGATCCACCACCAATCGCCCCAGAACTGGAACAGGGCCAGACCGATGGCCAAGGCCCCGCCGCCAATCGCGCCGACATAGGGGATGAACGACACCATGCCTGCGAAAAACCCGACGATCAGGCCGAATTGTAGGCCCGTCAACATCAAGGCAACCGCGTAATAGGTGCCAAGGATCACACAGACCGTGCCCTGGCCACGGATAAACGCGGCAAGGGTTTCGTCGATCTGGCGGGCCAGTTTGCGGATCACCGGCGCATGATCGCGCGGCAGCAATTCGTCGATCTGACCAACCATCCGGTCCCAGTCGAGCAGCAAATAAAACGTCACCACCGGCACCAGCACGATCAAGGCCACCACGTTCAACAGCGACAGCGCACTGGCCAGCACCCCGTTCAACAGCTCGCCACCCTTGGACTGGATCGCCTCGGCCACACCGCCAAGGGATTGGCGCAAGGTGGATCCCTCGGCCATCAGGGACGGGAAACGTTCGCTGATAAAGGTCTGGAAATTGTCGACCATTTCGGGCGCGACGTTGATCAACGCCCCCATCTGGCGCACGGCCTCGGGCACCACCAACAGCGCCAATAGGATAAACAGAAACGCCGCCACCAAGGTGATCGTGACCGTTGCCCATATTCGTGAAAACCCGATGTTTTCCAGCCGGTCCGCCACGGGGTCCAGAACATAGGCAATCGCCATGCCCAACACGAACGGCAACAACATCCCGCCCAGAAACCACAGTGCCCCAAGGAAAACCACGGTCGCAACGGTCCAGTATTTCACCTGCTCTTTGACGGGCAGCGCCATTTTCACCTCTGTTTTTGTGCTTGGGGGTTACTTTGCCTATCGTGGCGTGTGTTTCAAGGGGCAGCGGTTCTTGTGCGGTGGGCCGTGATGTCATAGACGGGTGCAAAGCTAACACTTGATGAGGCAATCATCACATGCGCCTGTCCCGCTATTTTCTACCCGTTCTCAAGGAAACCCCTTCTGAGGCGAAAATCGTCAGCCACCGCTATATGCTGCGCGCCGGTCTGATCAAACAGGCCTCGGCCGGTATCTATTCTTGGCTGCCGATGGGGTTCAAAATCCTGCGCAAGCTGGAAAACATCGTCCATCAGGAACAACAGCGCGCGGGCCATATCCCGATGCTGATGCCGACGCTGCAAACCGCCGATCTGTGGCGCGAAAGCGGGCGCTATGACGCCTATGGTCCCGAGATGCTGCGCATGAAGGACCGCCATGACCGTGACATGCTGTTCTCGCCCACGGCGGAGGAAATGTTCACGGATGTGTTCCGTTCAAACGTGACGTCCTACAAGGACCTGCCGCTGACGCTCTATCAGATCCAGTGGAAATTCCGCGATGAAATCCGCCCCCGTTTCGGTGTGATGCGCGGGCGCGAGTTCTTTATGAAGGACGGGTATAACTTTGACCTGACCAAAGAGGACGCGCTGCACGCTTATAACCGCCACTTGGTCAGCTATCTGCGCACCTATGAACGCATGGGCCTGCAGGCAATCCCGATGCGCGCGGACAGTGGCCCCATCGGTGGCGATTACACGCATGAATTCCTTGTCCTTGCCGAGACCGGCGAATCCGAGGTCTTTTATGACAGCCAGATCACCGATCTGACCTTTGGTGACCGCGAAATCGACTATGATGACGTGGCCCAGTGTCAGGCCGTGCTTGAGGAATTCACCTCGCGCTATGCCCGCACCGACGAAACCCACGTCGAGGACGAGTTCACCGCCCAAGTTCCCGAGGACCGCCGCCGCGTGGCCCGCGGGATCGAGGTCGGCCAGATCTTCTATTTCGGCACCCAGTATTCGGACAAAATGGGCGCGATGGTCACCGACGAAAACGGTGTGCGCGTTCCCGTCCACATGGGCAGCCACGGGATTGGCGTGTCGCGTCTGCTGGGCGCGATCATCGAGGCCAGCCATGACGACAAGGGCATCATTTGGCCCGAGGGCGTCACGCCGTTCCATTGCGGGATCGTCAACCTGAAACCCGGCGTGGCCGAGGCGGATGAGGCGTGCGATGCCCTCTACAAATCGATCACCGCGCTGGGCCTTGAGCCGCTGCTCGATGACCGCAAGGACAGCGCAGGCGCGAAATTCGCCACTATGGACCTGATCGGTCTGCCGTGGCGCATCACCGTTGGCCCGCGTGGTCTGAAAAACGGTGTGGTCGAAGTCACCTGCCGCCGCACCGGCGAGAGCGAAGAGATGACGCCGGAAATGGCCGTCGAGAAAATCGCCCGCATCTATGGCCCCCATGTGGGCGCCGACCTGACCCAACCGATGCCGCAACGCGCCTTCCACACCTGGATGTAAGATCGGGGAATTCCGCGCAAGGGCCGTCATGAATGGCCCTTGCCGCTTGAATTTCTGCGGGTGTGCGGCCACTTTTGCCAAAACGAACAGGAGCAGCCGTGGCCAAGACCCCCGCGCCATTTTCGGCCTTTGAATGGATGATCGCCATGCGCTTTTTGCGCGCCCGCCGTGCCGAGGGCGGGGTCAGTGTGATGACCATCATCTCGCTTGTCGGGATCACCTTGGCCGTGATGGCCTTGATTGCGACACTTGCCGTGCGTTCGGGCTTTCGGGCGGAACTGGTGGACACGATCCTTGGGGCCAACGCCCATGTGACGGTCTATTCGTCGGTCTATGTGACCGAGGACGGCCAGACCACCCGCGCCATCACAGATTACCGCGCCATTGCCGACCGGATTGCCGATCTGCCCGACGTGACCCGCGCCGCGCCCTTGGTCAAGGGGCAGGTCATGGCGACCATGCAGGGGCGCAACAGCGGGGTTGAGGTGTTCGGCATCACGCCCGAGGACCTGAAAACCATCCCCCGCATTGCCAACCCCGAGGCCAAGCGCGGCAGCATCGATGATTTTGGCGATCAACGCATCGCAATTGGGTCTGGCATCGCGCGCGAATTGGGCGTGCAGGTGGGGGACAAGCTGCGCCTAATTTCGCCCGACGGGGTCAAGACGCCCTTTGGCACCTCGCCGCGCGTGGCGGCCTATGATGTGGCCTATATCTTTACCGCGGGGCGCTATGACATCGACCGCACCCGTATCTATATGCCCTTCGACGAGGCGCAGATCTATTTCAACCGCGACGGCGCGGCCGACGAGATCGAGGTGATGGTCACCGATCCCGAGACTGTGGACCGGCTGACCATCGACCTGTTGGCCGCCGGTGGGCCGCGCACGTTGCTGTGGACGTGGCAGGATTCATCGGGGGCGTTGTTGCGGGCGCTGGCGGTTGAGGACAACGTGATGTTCGTCATCATGTCGATCCTTGTCCTGATCGCGGCGATGAACATCATTTCGGGCCTGATCATGCTGGTCAAAAACAAGGGCCGTGACATCGGCATCCTGCGCACCATGGGCCTGACCGAGGGGTCCATCCTGCGGGTGTTCTTTATCTGTGGATCGCTGGTCGGTGTGATCGGAACGACATTTGGCGTGATCCTTGGCTGTTTGTTCGCGATCTATATCGATCCGATCTTTTCCTTTGTGAACTACATCGGCGGGGGCGGGGTGTGGGACCCGTCCATTCGCGGCATCTATCAATTGCCGGCCAAGCTTGAACTGAGCGATGTCCTGACCTCTGTCGCGCTGTCCCTTGGCCTGTCGTTCGGGGTCACGATTTTTCCCGCGCGCCGTGCGGCCCGTATGAACCCTGTTGAGGCGCTGCGCTATGAATAACGATGCTGCATTGGAACTGGTCGGGATTTCCAAGACCTATAACGCGGGTCGTCCCAACGAAATCCGCGTTCTGGATCAGGCGTCTCTGGCCCTGATGCCCGGTCAGGTGACGGCATTGGTCGCGCCCTCGGGGGCGGGGAAATCGACCCTGTTGCATATCGCGGGCCTGTTGGATCAGCCGGACACCGGCCAGATCATCATCGGCGGGCGCGACTTTTCCGGTGACAGCGACCGCAGCCGCACCACCGCGCGCCGCCGCAACATCGGGTTCGTCTATCAGTTCCACCATCTGCTGCCCGAGTTCAGCGCGCTGGAAAACGTGGTCCTGCCGCAACTGGCCAATGGCGTGGATAAGGGCGCGGCAGAGGACCGCGCGCTGATGCTGCTGGACCGTGTGGGCGTGCGTGAGCGCGCGGATCACCGCCCCGCCGCCATGTCAGGGGGCGAGCAACAGCGCGTCGCCTTTTGCCGTGCTCTGGCCAACAACCCGCAGGTGTTGCTGGCGGACGAACCCACGGGAAACCTTGATCCCGACACCTCGGCCCGCGTGTTTGGCGCATTGGTCGAACTGGTGCGGGAGACCGGTCTGTCGGCCCTGATCGCGACGCATAACCACGATCTGGCGGCCCAGATGGATCGCCGCGTAGAACTGCGCGCCGGACAGTTGCATCCGCTGGACTGACCCTAGCCCTTTAGCGTTACGAACACCCCGACCGCCATGGTGGCAATCCCCGCCGCGCGGGTCAGGGTGATCGGCTGGGGCAGGGCGCGCATCAGGCCGAAATGGTCAATCGCGGCGGCGGAAATCAGTTGTCCGAGCAGGACAAAGAACACCGCATTCCCGACCCCGAATTTGGGCGCGATCCACGTGATCGTCAGGACATAGAACGCCACCAACAACCCTGCCAGAAACAGGTATTTCGGCGCCGCGAACACCCCTGACAGGGTCGAAAACCCCGTGAGTGCCAGAACCACCGACGTGCCCAGAAACGCGACGATGAACAGACAAAACGCCGCCGCCGCCGGATTGCCAAGACGCCCGCCCAACTGGGAATTCAATGCGGCAAGGATCGGAATGCCAAAGCCCGCCGCCATCATCACGGCGGCGTATTTCAGGGTGGTCGCGTCCATGGCTCTCCTCCAACGCAATGGAAACACACGATGTGATCGGGGCAGGTTTGTCGGCGATTGGCAAGCGCGACGTGACGTGTCACAAGGATAAAAACACCAGTCCCCGGAGGTCCCTTATGCAGTGCACATTCCTTTTTCCCCTTCTGGCAGGTGCAATGGTTTTGGGGGCCTGTGTGCCACAGGAACAGGCGGGGCAGGCCGATTTCGACGCCTATTGCGCGGCCTGTCACGGCGTTGATGCGCGCGGCAACGGGCCGGTGTCGGTCGATCTGAACCTGAACGCGCCGGACCTGACCTTGATCGCACAGCGTAACGGCGGCGAATTCCCGTTCACACAGGTCATGTCGACCATCGACGGCTATACCCGCGCGGATCAGCATGGATCGGTCATGCCCGAGTTCGGGTCGCTGTTGGACGGGCCGACGGTTCTGGTCGAATATGAGGGCGGGATTCAAACGCCGACGCCCGAACCTCTGGTCTCGCTCGCGCATTATCTGGAGAGCATTCAGCGGTAATGCGCCGTCGCGCCCCGCCTTCGCGCGAACGTGACCACCGGTGATCCACGACCCTGCTAGCGTGCACGTATCTAGTTGGGAGAATGCGATGCGCCGCCTTTTTGTATTGGCTTTTACATTACTTACCTCGCCCGCGTGGGCCCAATCGGTTGAACCGCGCGAGGGCTGGGTCACCATGGACAGCGACAAGCCCTATGCCGAATTGATCGACGCGGTTAAGGCCGCCGCCGGTCACAACAAACTGGGCGTCGTCACACAGGCGGGCCCGACTGGTGCCGCCGCGTCGCGCGGGGTGACGATCCCCGGTAACCGCGTGATCGGCTTGTTCAATAACGTCTATGCGGTGCGCATTCTGGGGCTCAGCACGGCCGCGATGATCGAGGCCCCGATCCGCGTGTACGTCACCGAAGAGCCCGACGGCACCGGTTTCCTCAGCTACAAAACCCCGTCCTATGTCTTTGCCCCCTATATGGAAGAGGGCGGCGCGGATCTCGTGGCGGCGGCAAGCGAGTTGGACGCGATTTTCCTGAGCGTTGCCGAAGAAGCGGTGAAGTAAAGAAAAATCCCCGGCGGGTGTGACCGGCCGGGGATTTGATCAGATGTCCAATTCGTCCACGAATTGCGCGTTCTGCTGGATGTATTGGAACCGCATCTCGGGCTTTTTACCCATCAGACGTTCCACCAGATCGGCGGTTTCGCCCGGTTCGTCCTCATCAATGCTGACGCGGATCAACTTGCGCGAGGCGGGGTTCATCGTGGTGTCCTTCAGGTCCTTGGCGTCCATCTCGCCCAGACCCTTGAATCGGCTGACGTCGATTTTGCCTTTGCCGCCCAGACCCTTTTCCATCCACATTTCCTTTTCCGCCTCGTCCAGCGCATAGACGCGTTTCGCGCCTTGGGTCAGGCGAAACAGGGGCGGGCAGGCCAGATAGAGGTGCCCGTGATCGATCATCGGGCGCATCTGGGTGAAAAAGAACGTCATCAACAGGCTGGCGATATGGGCGCCGTCGACATCCGCGTCGGTCATGATGATGATTTTGTCATAGCGCAGATCGTCGATGTTGAACTTGGTGCCCAGACCGACGCCAAGCGCCTGTGACAGATCGTTGATTTCGGCGTTGCTGCCCAGTTTGGAGCTTGCCGCGCCAAGCACGTTCAGGATCTTACCGCGCAGCGGCAACAGGGCCTGTGTGCGACGATCACGCGCCATTTTGGCCGACCCGCCGGCCGAGTCGCCTTCGACCAGAAACAGTTCGGTGCCGTCGCGGTTGGTGGCCGAACAATCGACCAGCTTGCCAGGCAGGCGCAGACGTTTGGTCGCGGTTTTACGGGCGGTTTCCTTTTCCTGACGGCGACGCAGACGTTCCTCGGCACGCAGTACAAGGAAATCAAGGATTGCACCGGCCGATTTGGTGTCAGCGGCCAGCCAGTTGTCAAAGTGATCGCGCACCGCGCCTTCGACCAGCTTTTGCGCGTTGGTGGTGGCCAGACGGTCCTTGGTCTGACCGACGAATTCGGGCTCGCGGATGAAACAGGACACAAGCGCACAGCCGCCGGTGATCAGATCGTCGCGCGTGATATTGGTGGCCTTGCGGTTGTTGACCAATTCGCCATAGGCGCGGATGCCCTTCAGGATCGCGGCCCAAAAACCGGCCTCATGGGTGCCGCCCTCGGGCGTGGGGACGGTGTTACAATAGGACTGGATGAACCCGTCGCGCGAGGGCGTCCAGTTGATGGCCCATTCCACGCTGCCCGGTTCGTTGAATTTCTCTTTGAAATCAACGCGTCCTGCAAAGGGTTTGTCGGAATAGGTCGCGGCCTTGCCCAAGGTTTCGGTCAGATAATCCGCCAGACCGCCGGGGAAATGGAACGTGGCCTCGGTCGGGGTTTCCCCGTCGTCGATTGCCGATTTCCACCGGATTTCAACGCCCGAGAACAGGTACGCCTTGGAGCGGACCATCTTCATCAGGCGGGCGGGTTTCATCTTGTGCGACCCGAAAATCTGGGCGTCCGCGTGGAAGGACACGGTGGTGCCGCGTCGGTTCGGGGCGGCGCCGACCTTTTCGACCGGACCTTGCGGGATGCCGCGCGAAAAGCGCTGCTCAAACAGCTCTTTGTTGCGCGCGACCTGAACGATCATCGAATCCGACAGGGCGTTCACAACCGACGCACCCACGCCGTGCAAACCACCCGAGGTCTGATAGGCCTCGCCGCTGAACTTGCCGCCCGCGTGCAACGTGCACAGGATCACCTCAAGCGCGGATTTGTCCGGAAACTTGGGGTGGGGATCAATCGGGATACCACGACCGTTGTCGCGGATGGTGACCGTGCTGTCGGCGTGCAGTTCCACCTCAATCCGGTTGGCGTGGCCCGCGACGGCCTCATCCATCGAGTTGTCGAGGATCTCGGCCACCATATGGTGCAGCGCGCGCTCGTCCGTGCCGCCGATATACATGCCGGGGCGTTTGCGGACGGGCTCTAGCCCTTCAAGCACCTCAATCGAAGAGGCGTCGTAGTCGTCGGGTTCGGTCCCTGCAAGAAGGTCGTCGGACATATGGGTGTGCTCGATCAATAATTGGTTTGGTTCCGTATTAGAGCAGGACCGCGCCCAAGGGGCAATGGCCCGTGCACGGTTTGGTGGCTGTTTAAACTTGACCGGTGTCAAAGTGGGCTCTGCGCCCAAGTGATAGAATTGTTCCATTCAGGAAAGGGACAGATATGACACAAGGCGCAGAGAGTCGGACGACACCCACCCCCGTTGCAAACGGGACGGCCACGGCGGTGAAAACGCCCCCGAACCCCGAGATGATCGCGCGCGCTTTTGAGAACGGGGAATATCCCTATACAAGCAAACTGTCCCGCCGCAGCTATGAGGCGCAAAAGGCGCGTCTGCAGGCGGAATTGTTAAAGGTTCAATTGTGGGCACAGGAGACCGAACAGAAATTTGTTCTGCTGTTCGAGGGCCGCGATGCCGCCGGTAAGGGGGGCACGATCAAGCGGTTCATGGAGCATCTGAACCCGCGTTCGGCCCGTGTGGTCGCCCTGAACAAACCCACATGGGAAGAAAAGGGCCAATGGTTCTTTCAACGCTATATCCGCGAACTGCCCACCGTCGGAGAAATGGTGTTCTATGACCGCTCTTGGTACAACCGCGCGGGGGTGGAGCGTGTGATGGGGTTCTGTACCCCGAACGAATATCTGGAATTCATGCGCCAGACCCCGTTGTTTGAACAGATGTTGGTCCGCTCAGGCATCCATCTTTACAAGTACTGGTTCTCGGTCACCCAAGAGGAACAGCAGGCCCGTTTCAAGTCGCGTGAAACCGACCCCTTGAAGCAATGGAAGCTTAGCCCGATTGACAAGGCCAGCCTTGATAAATGGGACGATTACACCGAGGCCAAAGAGGCGATGTTCTTTTACACCGACACCGCCGATGCGCCGTGGACCATCATTAAATCCAATGACAAGAAGCGTGCACGCCTAGAGTGTATGAGACATTTCCTTAATTCTCTTGACTACCCTGGGAAAGATCACCACGCTATCGGTAGGCCCGATCCCTTAATTGTGGGCCGTGCAGAACATGTTATCCACCGTGCCGACCATATCTTGGGCACGTCTCTGCACCCTGATACCCGACACGTCAAAGATGAACCCACCGCGCAGGAGGTGAAATGAAATCGTTGCGCCCAGAGACTGCGCTTCCCCGTATCAGCAATGGCAACTTGGGCTTTTTGCGCAAGTTCGGCTTTCTGACAAAGGGGGCTGCCAATGCTCTGGTGCTTGGCGAAGTTGCGGTGGCGCATAGCCTGCGTGACATGGGGCTGTCGGTGGATCTGCTGAACATGCGCGAGATGACACCGTGCAGCCTGCTGCGCGACGAAACTATGCAGGCGCTGTCGTCGCGCGGGGCCGAGTATGATCTGGTGTTGCTCGTCTTCCCCGAATTCGAGAGCGCGGCACAGCGCCATCTGGCGTTGCAGACGCTGCCGGGTTTTGTGCGCGAGGGTGGGTTGCTGATGATCCACGGCCTGTCCGAACGCCACCAAGGGTGCGGGGTGAACGGGTTTTCGACCGCCGATTTGCACGCGCGGTTTGCCTTGTTCGATGTTTTGGACGTGGCCGACTATGACGATGTATTCGGCCCGGGATACAACTCGGACGTCCTTTATGCCGTGGTGGATTTCGTCGGGCGCAAGATGTCCTGACCTTGGACGCGCGCCTCAGTAATGGGGCGGGCGTTGATCGGCCAGCGGGACCGAGCTTTCGCTGTCATATTCGCGTTCGGCCTCGCGCTGCATCAACATGCGAACGCGACGCGTCAGGACGTCGATTTCCTTGGCCTGCGCCGCCACGACATCCGACAGATCATCCACCGTCGCCATTAGATGCGCGACCTTTTCTTCCAACTGTGTGACTTGCGTGTCTGACATGGCATTTCCTTTCATGCTGGGGGCGGGTGTACTTGCCCCTTGAACCTGCATCCGTTATGCCGCCCGCAAACCCACCTAAGGGACAAAGACGCGATGGCCAAGCAAAAGAAAGCACCCCGCCCCAAGGCAGAGACGCCCAAGGGCTTTCGGGACTATTTCGGTTCGGATGTAACTGAACGTAAAGAGATGCTCGACAAGATTGCCGAGGTCTATCATCGCTATGGCTTTGACCCGCTGGAAACCTCTGCCGTGGAAACGGTTGAGGCGCTGGGCAAGTTCCTGCCCGATGTGGATCGCCCGAACGCGGGTGTGTTCGCGTGGCAGGAAGAAGACGACGGCGATTGGCTGGCGCTGCGCTATGACATGACGGCGCCTTTGGCCCGTGTGGCCGCGCAGTTCCGCAATGACCTGCCCAACCCCTATCGCCGCTATGCGATGGGTCCCGTCTGGCGCAACGAAAAGCCCGGTCCGGGGCGGTTCCGTCAGTTCTATCAATGCGATGCAGATACCGTTGGCTCGGCCTCGGTCGCGGCGGATGCGGAAATCTGTGCGATGCTGTCCGATGCGCTTGAGACCGTCGGCATTCCGCGCGGCGATTACATCGTGCGCGTCAACAACCGCAAGGTTCTGAACGGCGTGATGGAGGTCGCGGGCGTTCTGGACCCGTCTGACCCCACCAAGTTCGAAGAGGAACGCGGTATCGTGCTGCGCGCCATCGACAAGATCGACCGTCTTGGGTCTGAGGGCGTGCGCGCCCTGATGGGCGAGGGGCGCAAGGACGACTCGGGCGATTTCACCAAGGGCGCGGGTCTGACCGACGCCCAAGCCGATACCGTCATGGGCTTTATGGAGGCCAAGCGCGACACCGGCGCGGCCACCTGTGCGCGTCTGCGTGAATTGGTCGGGGACTCGGCCACGGGTCAGGAAGGCGTCGCCGAACTGGAACAGATCGCCGCGCTGTTGGACGCCCAAGGCTACGGCTCGGATCGCATCGAAATTGACCCGTCCGTCGTGCGTGGTCTGGGCTATTACACCGGTCCGGTGTTCGAGGCCGAGTTGACCTTTGAAATCCTCGACGAAAAAGGTCGCCCGCGTCAGTTCGGTTCGGTCGCTGGTGGCGGTCGATATGACGATCTGGTCAAACGCTTTACCGGTCAGGTCGTTCCGGCGACCGGCGTGTCGATTGGCGTGGATCGCCTGTTGGCCGCGCTGCGCGCCAAGGGGCGTGCCGGTGCCACCATGGATGGCCCCGTCGTTGTGACCGTGATGGATCGCGACCGCATGGCCGACTATCAAGCCATGGTGGGCGAGCTGCGCACCGCAGGCATCCGCGCCGAGGTCTACCTTGGCAATCCCAAGAACTTCGGTAACCAGTTGAAATACGCCGACAAACGTCAATCGCCCGTGGCCATCATCCAAGGCGGCGACGAGGCTGCGCGCGATGTGGTCCAGATCAAGGATCTGGTGCTTGGCGCGAAAATTGCGGCCAGTGCGACGCTTGAGGAATGGAAATCCCAGCCCGCACAGGTTGAGGTCGCCCGCGCCGATATGGTCGCCGAGGTGCGCCGCATCATCGAAGGGGCAGGGGAATGATCACCTCGGACAAGGCCGCGATCCGCGCGGTTGCCGAACAGATTGCCGCGCCGTTTCTGGCCGCGAATGCGATGCCGGTTGAGGCCGACATCCTGCAACCTGCCGAGACGCTGTTGGACCTGTATGGTGAGGACATCCGCGCGCGCGCCTATGTGACCAACGATCCGCTGCGCGGCGAGTTGATGATGCGCCCCGATTTCACCGTTCCCGTGGTGCAGATGCACATGGAAACGGGGGCCGAGCCCGCGCGCTATACCTATCTGGGTGAGGTGTTCCGCAAACAGGATCACGAGACCGGCCGTGCGAACGAATACCTGCAGGTGGGGTTCGAACTGTTCGATCCGACCGATGCCGCCGCCGCCGATGCCGAGGTGTTCGCCCTGTTCCAAAAGGCGCTGTCGCCCTTTGATCTGGGCCTGCGCGCCGCGACGGGGGATATCGGCATCCTGCTGGCCGTGGTCGATAGCCTGTCGACCAGCGACCGCCGCCGCGCTGCGTTGCGCCGCCATCTGTGGCGTCCGCGCCGGTTCCGCGCGCTGCTGGACCGGTTCGGCGGACGTCGTGCAGCGCCGGAAAGCCGCGTGAAACTGCTGGAGGCCGTGGGGACCTCGGGGGTTGAGGCGATTTTGGATCAGGCCGGTCCCGAAATCGGTCTGCGCAGCCGCGAGGACGTCGCCGCCCGCGTCGCCGCATTGGTCGATGATGCCGCCCAAGACCCGCTGAGCGCGGGTGAGCTGGAGATCATGAACCACATCCTGTCGATCCGCGAAACATCGGACAACGCATTGGAACAATTGCGCGATGTGGCCGTGGATATGCCCGCGATCGAACCCGCCGTGGCCCAGTTGGGCCGCCGGTTGGACGCGCTGTCGGCGCGCGGCGTCGATGTGTCCGAGCTGGACTTTGAGGCCAGCTATGGCCGCACTACGCTGGAATACTACGACGGGTTCGTCTTCGGCTTTTACGCCGCCGACCGGCCCGACCTGCCGTCGGTTGCGACGGGCGGGCGCTATGACGCGCTGACCCGTGTGCTGGGCGGGGGACGGTCCATTCCCGCCGTGGGCGGCGTCGCCCGTCCCGAGGTGATCACCACATTGCAGGAGGCCCGGTCATGACCCTGAAACTGGGCGTGCCGTCCAAGGGGCGGCTGATGGAGAAGACATTCGAATGGTTCGCCGAGCGCGGCGTAGGCCTGCGCCGCACCGGATCGGACCGCGAATATGCGGGCGCCGTGGACGGGGTTGAGGGTGTCGAACTGGTCCTGCTCTCCGCCGGTGAAATCCCGCGCGAACTGGCCGCCGGTCGCATCCATTTGGGTGTGACGGGGTCCGATCTGGTGCGCGAAAAGATCGCCGATTGGGAAAACAAGGTGCGCGAACTGGCCCTGATGGGGTTTGGGCATGCCGACCTGATCATCGCCGTGCCCAAGTTCTGGGTCGATGTGGATACACTGGACGATCTGGATGCGGCGGCGGCGGCCTTCCGTGCCGAACACGGCTTCCGTTTGCGGATCGCGACGAAATACCACCGGTTGGTGCGGGAATACCTGCGCGATGCGGGTGTGGCGGACTATCAGTTGGTCGACAGTCAGGGCGCAACCGAAGGCACGGTGAAAAACCGCACTGCCGAGGCCATTGCCGACATCACCAGCACGGGTGAAACCCTGCGCGCGAACCACCTGAAAATCCTCGGCGATGCTTGCGTGCACAAGAGCCAAGCCACGCTGTTCCGTGGTCGCCGCTCGGGGTGGGACGACAACATGCGTCGTGCGTTTGACGACCTGACGGCCAAATTGCAGATCAACGACTGATCACAGGGTGTGCGCATAGGCTGCGCGCACCTCAAACTTGCGCAGCAAGGGCGCGGCGGGGCGCATACGTGCCATCCGTTCGGGCGAGATACGCGCGACCAGATCGCCAAAGAAATGCTGGGCCTCGTCCTTGGCCGCCGTTTTCGCACCGCGCATCAACAAATCCCCCAAGAATAACGTCTCGCACGGCATCCCGTTTGCCATCAGGACCACATGTTCCTCGCACAGGATGTGGTAGTAGGTGATCTTGCGCAGCGACGTTTCCAATGAGGCCCCGAAGTCAACAAAGCCGCAGGCGGGGGCGAGTGCCTGCTGCTCTGCAAGGACAAGTTCGACTTCGGGGCCATCAACCAGAATGCGGTGTTGCTGGGACAGGTAGGTATCGCGATAGGGGCGACCCTCGCCAAAGGTGCCGACGGGAATGCGCACCGGAAACCAGCGGTGATAGAGGTGTTCCATGCCGGGGATCAGGGTGATCTCGGCCTTGGCGATATAGAGGATCGAGTGACGCTTGCCGTTGACGTCGATAATGCTGTCGCCACGGCTCAGATGTTCGATCGCCGCATAGCCAAGAGGGACGCGAATGCGGGTGCCCTCTAGGAAACAGTTCGGCGCGCCGACATCGCCGGGGGTCAGGTCCAGAACAGAGTCGGGTGGGCCGCCTGTGGTCCCTCCGCCGCTGGGCGCGCCGCCACCACCGGGCGATCCCCCGGGTGGGGGACCGGCATAGGGCTGAACCAGGCCATCGGGCAGGGCCATGTAGGTGACGTTGCCATCACGAAACGCAAGGGTGGGTTGGGAATTGGCGGCGGCCCCCGTCGTCAGGGTGCCGTGACCTGCCACTGTCACGGGCACACCGGAAACCGACACGCCCGATGGGCCGCCGCGCGTTCCCTCATACTGCACTTGGGTCAGGTGGTGTGTGTCGAACCGATGCCCCTCCAACACATCCTGTTGGGCAAGCGGACCGTCATAGCGATAAAGACAAGTCGTAGACATCGAAACGCAACCAAACCAAAAGCGACTTTCGTGAGTTTTAGATGTACTGACTGGGAAAACTCACATCTTTAAGTGTAGTCGATTCCAGAGGGGGTAGGCTATTTGTCTAAAGAATATAAGTGCGCACTCTTAAGGGTAGAATCCCGTGGATTCCGCCTCTCTTTAGTTTGTGTGTGAAAAATCTTGCGCCTTACAGCACGCCGATGTCGGCCAAGGCGGCGGACAGTTCGGGGGGCAGATCGGGCTCGGCCGTGCGGCCTTTGGGCAGGTCGGCGGGCGCGTCATCCGCGTTCAAATAGCGCCAGCCCTGAAACGGACGGCGCGGCGCGGCGGTGGTGCGGATGATTTCGGGGTCGAGGATGATTCCACAGCGGGTGATTCCATCATCGCCCACAATTTCATCCAGACCGATGACCCGCTGACGCGACTGGATCACGCCCTTGATCACCCAATAGAGGCTACCGCCGTTCAACAACTCGTCCCCCCGTTTGGGCCACATCCGTGTGATATGACGGGGATTTTCCTGTCCGGTCTGCAAGCGCCACGCGGTCTGCCACGCGATTTGATCGTCCACGCTTTCGGTGCCGACGCTGAGTTTGACCAGATTAACGTGTCGATTTTTTTTCACGTTTGCCCCAAGATGATGTTGAACATGGATCAAAATAACCTAGAACTTGCGCAGATCAAGCCAAGCTCGTATCTTGGCGGCCCTTTCAGAACTTCGTGAAGGAACTCTCGATGTCGCGTTTTACCGCCCCGATTTCCGAGTCCATCTGGGACATGAAATACCGCCTGAAACGCGCCGATGGCACGATCGAGGACAAAACGGTCGAAGACACGTGGCGTCGTATCGCGCGCTCGCTGGCCGAGGTCGAACAGGACCCCGCCGCGTGGGAGCCGAAGTTCTTTGAGGCCTTGGAAGATTTCAAATACCTGCCCGCAGGTCGCATCACCGCCGGTGCCGGCACCGCGCGCAGCGTCACACTGTTCAACTGTTTCGTCATGGGCACCGTGCCCGATAGCATGTCGGGCATTTTCGACATGCTGAAAGAGGCCGCGCTGACCATGCAACAGGGCGGCGGTATCGGGTACGATTTCAGCACCATCCGCCCCAAGGGCGCCGATGTTCTGGGCGTGGCCGCCGATGCGTCGGGGCCGCTGTCGTTCATGGATGTGTGGGACGCGATGTGCCGCACGATCATGTCCGCGGGGTCGCGCCGTGGGGCGATGATGGCGACCATGCGCTGTGATCACCCCGATATCGAACAGTTCATCACCGCCAAACAGGACCCCGCACGTCTGCGTAACTTTAACCTGTCGGTGCTGGTGACCGACCCGTTCATGGAGGCCGTCAAGGCCGACCAGAGCTGGGAGCTCAAGTTCGGGGATAAGGTCTATCACACGGTTCAGGCCCGCGATCTGTGGAACAAGATCATGCGCGCGACCTATGATTACGCCGAGCCGGGCGTGATCTTCATCGACCGCATCAACAAGATGAACAACCTCGCCTATTGCGAAACCATCGCGGCCACCAACCCTTGCGGCGAACAGCCCCTGCCGCCTTATGGTGCGTGCTTGCTGGGGTCGATCAACCTTGCCCGTCTGGTCGCCAACCCGTTTGAGGCCAACGCCGAACTGGACGTGGCCAAGTTGGACGAACTGGTCGCGACCGCCGTGCGCATGATGGACAACGTGGTGGACGCAAGCCGCTTTCCCCTGGACCAGCAGGCGCAAGAGGCCCAGGCCAAGCGCCGCATCGGTCTGGGCGTGACCGGTCTGGCCGATGCCCTGTTGATGCTGGGTCTGCGCTATGGCTCCGAAGAGGCCGCCGTTCAGACCGAGAAATGGATGAAACAGATCGCCCGCGCCTCCTATCTGGCCTCGGTCGACCTGGCCAAGGAAAAGGGTCCGTTCCCCTTGTTTGATGCGGACAAGTATCTGGCCTCCGGCGCGCTGCAAGAGATGGATCAGGACGTGCGCGACGCGATTGCCGAACACGGGATCCGCAACGCCCTGCTGACCTCGATCGCACCCACCGGCACGATCAGCCTCTATGCCGGCAACGTCTCTTCTGGGATCGAACCGGTGTTCGCCTACAGCTATACCCGCAAGGTTCTACAAAAAGACGGCTCGCGCACCGAAGAAGAGGTCGTGGATTACGCCGTTCAGATGTGGCGCGAAAAATTCGGCGACCGCGAACTGCCCGACTATTTCGTCAACGCGCAGACGCTGGCCCCGCTGGAACATGTCCGCATGCAGGCCGCCGCGCAGAAATGGATCGACAGCTCGATCTCCAAGACCATCAACTGCCCCGAAGACATCAGCTTTGACGACTTCAAAGATGTCTACATGGAAGCCTATGAAACCGGCTGTAAGGGCTGCACCACCTATCGTCCGAACGACGTGACGGGCAGTGTCCTGACCGCGTCTGACGACAAAAAGACCGAGAACAAGGCCCCCGATGTGGTCGCCAATGACGACGCCGAGCCGCAGACGCCCCATGGTGACGTGATCTACATGTCCGAGCCGCTGGACCGTCCGCAACAGCTTGAGGGTAACACCTACAAACTGAAATGGCCCGACAGCGAGCACGCGATCTACATCACCGTCAACGATCTGGTCGTGGCCGGTCGCCGTCGTCCGTTTGAGGTGTTTATCAACTCCAAAAACATGGAGCACTTTGCATGGACCGTGGCCCTGACCCGTATGATCAGTGCCGTGTTCCGTCGCGGCGGTGACGTCAGCTTTGTGGTGGAGGAACTCAAGGCCGTGTTCGACCCCCGTGGCGGCGCGTGGATGAAGGGCAAATACGTTCCCTCGATCCTTGCGGCGATTGGCGGCGTGATCGAAACGCATCTGGTCGCGACGGGGTTCATTGAGGGCGAGGGCATGGGCCTGAAAACTGACCCCCAATATGAGGCCATCGCGGTCGGCGAACGCCCCCGCGGCCCGGCATGCCCGTCCTGCGGCGAATTCGGTATGAAGATGCTCGAGGGCTGCATGACCTGCCCCAGCTGCGGCCACAGCAAGTGCGGCTAAGGCCGCACGGCTCGCAATTCTGACGTGAAATGCCCAGAGTAGGTTTGCTGCTTTGGGCATTTCGGACACTGCGTGGTGGGGTGGCGCCACGGGGTTTTGCTGGTAAAGATAGGTCTGGTCAGATCGCTTTTACCGCCTTGTTCGAGGTGACCGGGAGGCATTTTCACATGAGTGATCCCGAATGGTTTCTCAAGCTCACTGGCTTTGACGAGGCTGGGTACGCAGAGACCCAGCGGCGCCTCAAGCTTCAGGGGAGTGTGCTCTATTCCTCTGAAGGAAAGCGGATCGGGCATGTCGGGCAATTTCGGATGGTGCCGCTCTTTAACCTGCGCAAACGCTTGGGCGACCTGTCGACCGGACAGATCGATTTCGGGGATATCGCCGGAGAGAGCGGGGCGTTGCATAGGGACCACGACAACGCAGGGTCCACCATGCAGGTCGCATCCCAGTTCAATTGCCTTGAGATGCTGGGGCCGGACATCACACCGGAACATGGCGTGACGCAGTACGCCTATGACCGCACGCAGGGACCGGTATGCGCGATTGCCGCCGGCGCCGGCACCATCTGGCGGAACTACCTGATCCCAATGGGGCAGCGGACCGGCCAGACGCGCAAACACCAGCTCGACGGCGCAGCCTGTCTCGGGGCCCTCATCAGCGGGGCAATGAAATACCCGGGATCGGCGCCTTGGAGGATGAAGAATGGCTACCTCCTTCCCTCCGAGAAAGAACTCCGCCTGATCAAAGACCTCCTTGAGGGGATGTCTGAGGAAGGCTTGGACAAGCTTAGGGGCGAACTATCCGTTGGCATGCAGGTCGGTGTCGAAATCGACTGCCCGACGCAACACAGGCTGACACAGGTCTTTTGCTCGGCTGTGCCCGTGTCCTATTCCGGTCTGGATCCGGATCTGTGGGAACCCTTGGCGCGTCTGGTCCTTGAGGCAAGCTATGAGGCCACGCTGATCGCCGCCGCTATGAACGCCCGCCACACCGCAAACCCAAACTGCTTTCTGACGATGCTCGGCGGAGGGGCTTTTGGGAACCGGACGATTTGGATCGAACAAGCGATCGAGCGCGCGTTGGAGATATGTGGTCGCTTGGATCTCAGGGTCCGTCTGGTGCATTACGCCGGTGGAATTTAACCCGCCGGAGTGACGAACCGGTCGGCCGCCGCATGTCGCGCGCTTTGTTTTCAATAGGTTGCTGACTGGGCGGTGGCATTTTCGTGTGCGGCGATGCGGTTGCAGGACTAGCAAAGAGTTTACTAGGCGTAAGTTGCGCGGTGTTGGGGGTGATGTAGGCTTTGCCACATCAACTCAGGGTAAACCAAGGCAACACATATGTTCAAAACGGCCCACGCTCTTGCCACAGCGCTTGTTCTCACTGCTTGGGCCGGAACGGCGCAGGCGCAATCCTGTGGGGACGCGGAAAATCCCTGTGTGGTTGAAACCGGCACTTACCACCTGATCCTGCCCGAGGGCGAGCCGCGCGGCGCAGTGATGCTGTTGCATGGCGGCGGTGGGCGCGGGCAGGGATTGTTGCGCACCAATCTGGCGCGCCGGTCGGTCGAGCGTGGTTTTGTCTTCATCGCCCCGAACGGCATTCACCCCGGCAACCGGTTTCCCAACAACTGGTCGGTGCGGGCCAAGAACACCACGTTTCAAACGGATGACACGGTGTTTTTGAACGATGTTCTGAATGATGTCGCGGCCAAGACCGGCGCGGACCGGTCCAAGATGCTGTTGGCGGGTTTTTCGCGCGGCGGGTCTATGGTTTGGGATGTGGCGTGCCACGCGCCGGACATGGCGCGGGCCTATGCGCCCTCGGCGGGGGCGTTCTGGGACGACCTGCCCGAGAGCTGTGTCGCGCCGGTCGATCTGTTCCACACCCATGGCTGGAATGATCGGACGGTCCCGCTTGAGGGGCGTCCCCTGCGTGAAGGGACCGTGCATCAGGGTGATGTCTGGGCCAGCCTGAAAATCCTGCGCGAGACCAACGGATGCACCTCGCGTCAGCCGACCCGCTCAGTCGTTGAGGGTGAGCGGTGGTTCAAACACTGGGAAGATTGCGATGCGGGCCGGATTGACCTGATGATGCATCCGGGCGGCCATGGCTCACCCAGCGATTGGGCACCGCGCATCCTTGATTGGTTCGAGGCGCGATTGGATGAGGACGGACAGTAAACGCTTTGCCTTGGTGGCGGATCAGCCAAGCCAACGCCGATAGTCGCTGACCAACAGGTGCGTCGGTGCCTCATCCTCGTCGATCTCGGCAAAGCGGCCGATGGGTTCGCGAAAAATGTTATCGGTTTCGTCGTCGTTGACGGTCGACACCTCGCCCACCAAGACGTCGCCACCTTCGCCCCAGAACGCGTGCCAGTCGCCAGGCATCAGGGTGATGCTTTCCCCCGGGGCGAGGCCGATTTTTTCGCCCGGGCTATAGTCTCGGCGGATGCCGTCGCACATGATGCTGCCGCCGCGATCTTCGGCGAACCGACCCTGATCATCCGATCCGAACAGTTCAATGAGCAAGGTCGCGCCGCCGCGGTTGATGATGTCCTCGGCCTTGATGACGTGGGTGTGCATCGGTGACAGCTGATCCTGTTTCGAGATCAACAGCTTTTCGGCATAACACATGCCACCACCGCGCTGGAGATCGCCCAGAACCCCGTTGCGCAGGGTGAACAGAAACAGGCCCATCTCGTCATAGCGTCCCGCGCCGTAATCGGTGATGTCCCAGCCACAGCGCGCGTCGATCACATGGCGTGCAGCACCCGCGCGGGCCTTGAATTCCTCGGGCGTCCAATAGGCAAAGGGCGGCAGGGTAAAGCCATAGTGGCGGATCATCTCATCGGCTTCGGCCATGATCTGATTGATGCGCGAACGTTTCATGTGCGGCCTCCCTTGTGTTGCGCGCAGACTAGCACAGCCTGTCCGTAGGTGAAATCAGGTGGATGCCGTCGATGCGGTTTGCGGGCGCGGAAGGAAGTTCCGTCGCCCGCAGTGCAAGATTTTTAGATGTATATAACCCGTGGCTTAGCCGCGGCGGGGCGGTTCACCGCCGCCAAACCCTTTGCGCGGTTTGGTCGGTTTGCCCTTGGGGTTAAAGCGTTTGGAGGTGTCCGACGCCTTGGGACCGGCGGGTTTTTTGTCGCGCGGAGGTTTGGGCGCATCGGATTTCGGGCCCGACTTGGGGCCGAACTTGCCTCGCGGTTTGTCGTCAAACTTACCAGCAGGTTTGCCGCGCGGTTTGTCGTCGAACTTACCTGTGGGTTTGCCGCGCGGTTTATCGTCAAACTTGCCTGCGGGTTTGCCGCGTGGTTTGTCGCCGAATTTGCCCGCCGGTTTGCCACGGGGTTTGTCATCGAACTTGCCCGCCGGTTTGTTGCGGGGTTTGTCATCCGACCCGCCGAACGATTTCGCCTTGTAGGGCGGTTTGCCTTTGGAGGCCGGTTTGCCGCCCTTGTCACCGCGATAGGACGTGACCGATCCATCCGCGACGGCCTCGGCCATCTTGTCGCGCGGTTTGGATTTATAGGGCTTGGGGCCGTCGGGTTTCGGGCCACGCGGGCGCGCGCCGGTATAGCCGTCGTGATCGCGCGGTTTGCCACGATAGCCGCCTTCGCGACGATCGCCGTCGCGACGGTCAAAGTCGCGGCGCGGCGGGCCGCTTGGTTTGCGGGTCAGGGCGCTGATGTCCTCAGACGGGTCCAGTTGGCGGACGGTAACCCCATCCTCAAGCGCCATATCCGCGCCAATCGTGCCCATGAACCCGTCCAGAGCGGTTTCCGCAATCTGCACAAAGCTCTCTTTGTCCTGCACGCGGATCGCGCCGATGTCGTCCTTGTTCAGGTTGCCCGCACGACACAGCAGCGGCAAGAGCCAGCGCGGCTCGGCCCGATCATTGCGGCCGACCGACAGGGCGACCCAGACGCTGGGGCCAAAGGGTTTGCGCTCTTCCCGCTCGGGGCGGGCGTTGGGCGGCGACAGGTCTTCGGGCGCGGACAGGCGCGCGCGGTGCAGCGCCATGAACGCCGTGGCCAGCTTTTCAGGGCCGTGCATCTCCAGAAGGCGCGCGGCGAATGCGGCCTGATCCTCGGTCGGTTCGGTGTCCCAGACGGGATCGTTCAACAGACGCTCTTCGTCCATGCGCAGGATTTCGTCGGCGGACGGGGCGGCGGTCCATTCGGCCTTGATCTTGGCGAATTTCAACAGGCGCTCCGCCTTTTTGGTTGAGCGCGGCGGCACGATCAGGGCGGACACGCCTTTGCGCCCCGCGCGACCGGTACGGCCCGAACGGTGCAACAGGGTTTCCGAGTTCGACGGCAATTCCGCATGCACAACCAGTTCCAGTTTCGGCAGGTCGATCCCGCGCGCGGCCACATCGGTCGCCACACAGACCCGCGCGCGCCCGTCGCGCATCGCCTGTAGCGCGTGCGAACGTTCGTTCTGGCTGAGCTCGCCCGACAGGGTCACAACGGAAAACCCACGGTTGGTCAAACGCGCACTGAGACGCGCGACCATGGCACGGGTATTGGCAAAGATGATGGCGTTTTCGGCGTCATGGAACCGCAGAACGTTGATGATCGCGTTCTCGGCGTCCTGCTGGGCCACTTGCAGCGCCTGATAGGTGATGTCGGCGTGCTGTTTGCTGTCGTTCAGGGTGGTGACGCGTACGGCGTCGCGTTGGAACTGTTCGGCCAGCTTGGCAATCATCGGCGGCACGGTGGCCGAAAACAGCAGGGTGCGGCGGCCCTCGGGGGCTTTGGCCAGCATGAATTCCAGATCTTCGCGGAACCCGAGGTCCAGCATCTCGTCCGCTTCGTCCAGAACGATGGCGCGGATGTCGCTAAGGTCCAGCGCGCCGCGTTGGATGTGATCGACCAGACGGCCCGGCGTGCCCACAACGATATGCGCGCCACGTTCCAGCGAACGGCGTTCATCCCGCGCGTCCATCCCGCCGATACAGGTCGCAACCCGCGCGCCCGCCTCTTTGTACAGCCAGCTCAGTTCGCGCATCACCTGAAACGCCAATTCGCGCGTCGGGGCCACGATCAGGGCCAGAGGCGAGCCCGCACGGCCCAGCGTTTCCGCATCGCCCAGCAACGTCGGCGCAATCGCAAGGCCAAAGCCCACCGTTTTCCCCGATCCGGTTTGCGCAGACACCAACAGATCGGCCTCTTGCAGGTCGGGGTTGGTGACGGCCTCTTGGACGGCGGTCAATTTGTCATAGCCGCGCTCGGTCAGCGCGTTGGCGAGGGCCTGGATCATATGTGCGTTCTGTCTGGACTGTATTGGGCGCCTGTGGCGCGTTGGGCATCGCCTAATGGCGCGGCAAGCCACGGCTCATAAACGCTTGTGCGGCGTCTGTATAGGGTTATCTGCGATTTTCAGGCCGGAAATGGGGGGAACGGCCCTTGATTTACAGGGCCGCTCTGTCAATTCGGGGGGCTAGACCGGCTTGGCAAAGGTCTTGCGCGCCGCGTCCACATCCGCGCGGATGACGCATCCGGTGCTGTGATCGTTCAAGAGGCCCATCGCCTGCATGAAGGCGAACACGGTTGTCGGTCCAAGGAATTTCCACCCGCGTTTCTTCAGCTCTTTGGACAGGGCGATGGCCATGTCGCTGGTCGTGCGGGTTTGGGGTGTCTTGGTGGGATCGAACGCCTCTTCATAGCGCCAAAAGAACGCGGCTAGCGATCCCTCGGTCGCGACCATTTCAACCGCGTGGGCAGCGTTATTGATGACCGAGGTGATCTTGCCCTTGTGACGCACGATGCCCGCGTCGTTCAACAGCCGCTCGACATCCGCGTCCCCATAGGTCGCGACCTTGTGGAAATCGAACCCGTCAAAGGCCGCGCGAAACGCCTCGCGCTTGTTCAGGATCGTGCGCCAGCTAAGGCCGCTCTGGAAACTCTCCAGACACAGCTTTTCAAACAGGCGGATATCATCGGCCACGGGAAAGCCCCATTCGCGGTCGTGATAGGGCAGGAATTCGGGCGCGCCTGCGCACCATTTGCAGCGTTCTTTGCCGTCGGGGCCGGGCAGGGTGCTCATGCCGCCGCGCCTTTCAAAAAGTCCAGACGCGCGTCGGTGCGGGCCGGTGCGACCTCTTGGATATCGGCGGTGACGATGCCCTCAACCACGAAGGGGTCTTCGGCGATCCGCGCTTCAATCGTCGCGCGGTCCACATCGGTCGTGACAATTGCACCGCCGCCTTGGGGTTTCAACCCGCCGACAAGGGCGAATACGCCGTCCTCAAACCCTTTGGCGATCCACGCGTTATGGGCGGCCATGAACTCGGGGGCTTTGGATTTCTGCTCGGTCAGGGACAGGGTGACGATATACATGGGGGTCCTTACGATTGGGTTTGGGTGGCGATTGCGTCAAGCCATGCCAGCATCTGCTCGACCTCGGATTCCAGAAACTGTTCGTCGGGATAGGCGTTGGCCAATGTCGCCACGCCCTGACTGCGGGCCAGAATATGCATGGCCAGCGCATCTGCGTCCTCGGTGCGGCCCATGTCCTCAAATCGGCGGCGCAGCCAGACGCGAAACAGATCAAACAGCGCCCGCGCACCGTCCCCGCCAGGATGGTTCAACTTGGCCAGTTCGGAAAACAGCGTACCAACCGGACAGCCATAGGCGCGGATTTTTTTGTTGTTCATCAACAGGATGCGGATAAAGCTAGCGATACAGGCGCGGGGGGACTGACCCGCCTGCACCCAGCCGTCCAACATCGCATCCCGATCCGCGATCCGCTTTTCGATCACGGCGTCAAGGATCTGATCCTTGGTCTTGAAATGATAATAAAAGTTACCGCGCGAAATCCCGACGACACCGGCGACATCGGCAAAGGACGTCGCCTCAAACCCGCGTTCATAGAACAGCTGGTCAGCGGCGGAAACAATACGGTCGCGGGTGGCGGACATGGAAGACTCAGGCGTTGATCACTTTTTAGGACAATAATCCTAAATGAGCTTGTAGGTCAAGTGTCCTAAATGGGTCGCAAGCCGATGCGCCGCGTCACGAGGTGTTCGGATTTTGGGGAAGGAACTCGCCCCATCTCAAAGCACGATCAGCCTTGATAGGGGCGAGAGGGGGAGGGAACCCGTGGGTCGGTTACGCCGATTTGGCGTAACCACCGTTATAATCTTCGCTTTTGCGGCGGATCTTGGAATGCTCAACCACGCGGTCGCGCGCAACGCCGCGGAAGTCCTCAATCGAGGCATGGCCCTTGTGCTGCATATACTCCAGCAGATCGTCCTTGAGTTCCTGGATCAATTTAACGCCAACGCCGCCGCTGCCTTTTTCTTCCATCGCGGCGGTACAGACCTGCAGGTTGCCCGCGCCATGGACGATAAAGTTGAACGCCTCGCGAAAGCCCTTGATCCCGCCGATGCCCGAAATCGATTTGTCAGGGAAGGCGCGGGAAATATCGTTCACCCGTTGCAGGGCCTGATGTAGAATGGCCAAGCCGCCCAGCCCGCCGGACGACACCAGGCCGTCCACCTCAACCTCGAACTTCATGGTTTCGGGGTCCATCAGGGGCAGGGACGGGAAGGTGTTGCACAGAGAAATCGACGCAGCCCCCGCCGCATAGGCCGCCGCCGCCCCGTCCAGCAGGGACGAGTTCGCAGGGGTCAGTTTTACCCAGATCGGCACGTCCACCACACTGGTCACCGCGTTCAGGATGGCGGTGATGATTTCCTCATCATTGGCGACGTTCGCGCCCATGTCCTTGCGGTCCATGTGCGGGCAGGACAGGTTCAGTTCGATCGCGTCACAGCCGACATTGACCACCGCCTTGGCCAGCTTTTGCCAGTTCTCCATTTCCTCTTGGCTGCCCGCGCCCGCCATGATCGAGGCAATGACCATACGGTCAGGATAGGTCGTTTTGATCTCTTCCAGATCCGGCAGCCACAGGTCCAGCGGCTGATCCGAGATCAGTTCCCAGTTCCACGACGAATGCGACACCGTATCGGGCCGTTTCATCCGCGAGACATAGGGTTTGCTCTCGCTTGTGCGTTGATAGATCGTCTTGGGGCCGGCCACGTTTTCCACCGGATGCAGGCCGATGGTTTTGGTGACGACACCGCCCCAACCCGCATCAAAAGCCCTTAGAATCTTTGCCTTGCTTTCCGTCGGAGGAGCGGATGCGAGAACGAACGGGTTTACAAATTCCAGCCCCGTAAAATGTGTGGTCAGCTCGTTAGCCATGGCGCATTTCCCTGTGGTTACACCCTCAGCATGAAAATTTTTGACCAAAAGGTCCAGTTTTTTCTTGGAGCAAAGACGATCCTCCATGTGGCGAGGCCGTTTTTCAGCGGGTGCGATTAAAAAATGTGCGTTTTCTCGCGTGTAGCGACCTTACCGCCGTGACTGGTGGAGCCGCGACAGGGCGTCAGGAGGCCTCTTTCTTAGCTGCGATATGGGTCAGAAGGCCAACCACGATGCCCGCAGCAAACACTACAAGGCCTTGATCAATCGCGTCACCCGTTGTGCCGGACCCAATGTACCGCCGGGTCGCTGCTGCATAGGCTGCGGGGTCGGAAAAGGCAGTTGCCACGAACAAGCCCACACCAACCCGCATTGCGCCTATGAGTAAAAGCGCCCAAGCGAGCACCCTGCCAAGCCGAACGAAAATCATTGTAACACTCCTCCTAGATATCGGCATCCCATGGGCCTTGCGCCGTGAACGACGAGTATATGTCTCTTCAGACAAAGGTGCCAGGTGATCACGCGGAAACGACCGATGCGGCGAAGAGGCAAAGGCAGAGTCGTAGACATCTGTCTGGTCTTTCAAAAACACTCTCGGCACGCGCATAGAAGTCATTGGAAACAGTGGAGGCGAGTACCGGAATCGAACCGGTGTACACGGATTTGCAATCCGCTGCGTCACCACTCCGCCAACTCGCCTCTTGTGGTGTGGGGCGGTGCCCCGGCGGAACGTGCGGCGGAGACCGTCGCGGCGTTCGGCGCTCTTATTGCCGGTTTTGAAATGCTTGTCCAGCCCAGTTTGTCACATGAATTTGCCCATTTTGTGCATTGGGCCTGTGCGATGTTGGGAACATTGATGCGATCAATACGACCAAAGGGTCGTCTCGTGTTGCCGGGCTGGGAAAACTGTGGCAAAACAGCAGGAACTTCAACTAGACCGAAGAGTTTAGTCCATGACTGATTTTTCCACGCGCCGCCGCGTCATGGTGGATTCCCAGGTTCGTCCGTCGGACGTGACCAAATTCCCGATCATCGAAGCGATGCTGAGCGTTCCGCGCGAAGTGTACGTGCCCAAAGCACAGGCCGAGGCCGCCTATGTGTCGGAATGTGTTGATCTGGGTGGGGGGCGTGTCCTGCTGGAGCCGCGCACCTTCTCCAAGATGCTGGACGCGCTGAACCTGCAAAACGGTGAGCTTGTGCTCGATCTGGGGTGTGGCCTTGGGTATTCGTCGGCAGTGATTGCGCGCATGGTTGATGCGGTTGTCGCGGTCGAAGAAGACGCCGCGATGGCAGCCGACGCGCAGGCGAACCTGTCGGGCAACGACGTGGACAATGCCGCCGTGATTGAGGGGGCGCTGGCCGCTGGTGCGGCGAAACACGGCCCCTATGACGCCATCATCATTGAGGGCGGGGTTGAGGAAATTCCCGCCGCAATCACCGATCAGCTGCGCGATGGCGGTCGGATTGTGGCGATCTTTATGGAAGGGTCTTTGGGCATCTGTCGCCTGGGTGTGAAATCGGGGGATGAGGTCGCGTGGCGTTTTGCCTTTAACGCGACGGCTCCGGTTTTGCCGGGCTTTTCACGTCAGGTTGCCTTTGCACTTTAAGCAGTGACCGAATGAACGGTCACGCTGTCTGGTAGCCCCTTGAAGGGCACAAATAATAGAGCAGGATCAGATTGCGATGGGCGTGCGGGCGAAATTACTAGGGGCGGCAATGTCCGCCATGATGGCCGTTGGGTCGGCCGGTGCATCTTGGGCGGAAACGCTGACAGATGCGCTTATCTTGGCATATCGCAACAGCGATTTGTTGGAACAGAACCGCGCGCTGTTGCGCGCCGCGGACGAAGACGTGGCGCAGGCCGTGGCGTCCTTGCGTCCGGTTTTGGCCTTCATCGCGGATGCCGGATATACGGACAACGGGATCACCGCCGCGGACTTTAGCGCCAGTGTGGCGTTGCAGGCCAGCCTCGACCTCTATGACGGTGGGGCCAACCGCATCGCCATCGATTCCGCCAAGGAAAGCGTCCTATCCACCCGCGCCAGCCTGATCTCGGTTGAGCAACAGGTGCTCTTGTCTGCGGTTGAGGCCTATATGGCCGTGCGCAGCGCGAATGAGACCGTCGCCCTTGGCCAGAGCAACGTGCGTCTGATCACTGAACAACTGCGCGCCGCCAAAGACCGGTTTGAGGTGGGCGATGTCACCCGTACCGACGTGTCGCTGGCGGAATCGCGTCTGGCCACGGCCCAGAGCAACCTTGTCGCGGGGCAGGGGGCACTGGCCGCCGCGCGTGAGGCGTACAAGCTGGTGATTGGGGACTACCCCGGCACCCTCAGCGGCATCGCACGTCTGCCCGATCTGCCCGACAGTTTGGATGAGGCCCGCGCGCTGGCCGTGCGCACCCATCCCGATATCGACGCGCAACAGCGCAGCGTAAAGGTGTCCGAGTTCACCCTGCTGCGTGCCCGTGCGGCCCGTGGCCCGTCCTTGTCGGCCACGGCGCGCCTGAGCGCGTCGGACGGTGGCGTGAACGCCAATTCGGTGGGGTTGACGTTGAACCAGACCCTCTATTCCGGTGGGGCCCTGAAATCGGTTGAACGTCAGGCGCTTGCCGCGCTGGAGGCGTCCCAATCCGGTCTGCACCGCAGTGTCCGTCTGGTTGAACAAGAGGTCGGCAACAGCTGGGCCGATCTGGCCGTCTCCACCGCCCAAATTCTGGCCAGCGATCAGCGTATTCGCGCCGCGCAGCTGGCATTCGATGGCACCAAGGAAGAGGCGCGTTTAGGCGCGCGGACCACGCTGGACGTGCTGGACGCGGAACAGGAACTACTCGACGCGCGTACCGACCGCATTCAGGCCGAGAACGACCGCATCGTCGCGATCTACGCCGTTCTGGCGTCGATGGGCCTGTTGACGGTTGAGCATCTGAACCTTGGCATCCCGACCTATGATCCCGCCGACTATTATAATTCGGTGAAAAACGCGCCGATTTCGTCGCCACAGGGCGATAAATTGGACCGCGTGCTCAAGGCGATCGGTCAGAACTGATCCCGATTTTATCAGAGTGTTGAGGGGCGCGGGCATTCGCGCTACTATATTTAGAGTGTGACAAGAGGGTGCTTATGCCGGATCCGGTTAAGAATGCTGAAATTGAGGACGTGCTGTCGTCGATCCGCCGTTTGGTCGCGGATGATGCGCCCGCCCCGATGGAGCCGCCCGTTACTCCCAAGGCCGAGGGCGCGGATAAGCTTGTCCTGACGCCCGCCCTGCGCATCCAGCCCCAAGAGAGCAAGGTCGAAGAGCCCGCTGAGGCCGAGGCCGCGCCGACAGATGACTGGGAAGAGGTCACGCTTGAGGATCGTATCGCCGAGCTTGAGGCGGCTGTGGCCTCATCCGATGAGGAATATGAGCCTGATGGGTCCGAGCTTGAGGCGGGTACGCCAGCGATGGACCTGTCCGCGTTCGAGGATGACACGTTCGAGTTGAGCCCCGAGCATGCGGTTGCGCCCGAGCCTGATGCAGAAGCCGCCGCGGAACCCGAGGCCGCAGAGGTGGTCGAGGATACCGCTCAAGAGGCCGAGGAAGAGCCCGCCGAAGCCACGTCCGAGACGACCGAGGACAATGTCTTTGAGGACGATCTGTCCGAGGTGTTCGACGAAGAGATGCTGCGCGATCTGGTGAGCGAGTTCGTCCGCAAGGAATTGCAGGGCGAGTTGGGTGAGCGGATCACGCGCAATGTGCGCAAGCTGGTGCGTCGTGAAATCAACCGCGCCTTGGCCGCGCGCGATTTCGACTGATCCAACAACCCGCTGACGAGACACAAAAAAACGCGCCCAGAAGGGCGCGTTTTTTTACTCGTACGCGGAAACGGATCAGGCGGCTTCGGCCTGTTCCTGAACTTGACGGCGTTCGCTTTCTTCACGCGACAGCGCAACCGAGGTGCGAACACCTTTGCCCACAAAGTCCATCAGACCCGACACAACCCGTTCATTGGGGTCGATGCCGGCACAGCTGAGGACCTCGCGTCCATCACGCGACCGCGCCCAACGCGCGATCTGCTCAGGACCGTTTCCGTATTTTTTGTCGTCCGCAATGGCATCATCCAATGCGGCAAGCACCACTGCAGCGAACAATTTTCGAGCGCGATTGCCCTGTTCGTGATTAAAAGCAGTGCCATCAACGAAATCTACCATCTCGTCGTCCTTTTATTCTTGTTCTTGCATTTCCGGCGTGTTGGCGAATATGGCGGTTTTGTAACGATTCGGTATTCCATTTTTGGAATGGCACCTATGCATCCTGTGCATGGCTCTGATCGTACCCCTGCCTGCGCCGCCTTGTCATAAGGCTGTGGGACAGATATAGGGTCGCCAATCCATACTTCAACCGCGTGACAAGGTGTGAAATGCCCAAGATCAACGGAAACGAGATCCGTCCAGGCAACGTTCTGGAACACAATGGTGGTCTGTGGGCCGCTGTGAAAGTTGACCACGTAAAACCCGGTAAGGGCGGCGCATTCGCGCAGGTCGAACTGAAGAACCTGCGCAACGGTTCGAAACTGAACGAGCGTTTCCGCAGCGCCGACAAGGTCGAGCGCGTCCGTCTGGAACAAAAGGACCAGACGTTCCTCTATGAGAGCGACGGCATGCTGGTGTTCATGGACACCGAAACCTATGAGCAGATCGAACTGCCCGCCGACATCCTTGGTGAACGTCGCCCGTTCCTGCAGGACGGTATGACGGTTGTGATCGAATATTATGAGGCCGAGGCGCTGAACGCGACCCTGCCGCAGAAAGTGACCTGCAAGATCGCCGAGACCGAGCCGGTGGTCAAAGGCCAGACTGCTGCCAACAGCTTTAAGCCTGCGATCCTTGAAAACGGCGTCAAAGTCATGGTGCCCCCGTTTGTGGGTCAGGACGAGGACATCGTCGTCAACACTGAGACCATGGAATACGCCGAGCGCGCCTAAGCGCCAGCAACCCTGATCAGAGCGCGGCCTTCGGGTCGCGCTTTTGTTTTGGGGGCTTGATCTGAACGATTGTTCATTTATCACTGACCCATGGCACGCAAAACCGGATCGCATTCTGAAATCACCGGCCCCCTGATCCGTCAGGCCGCCGAAGAGCTGTTCGCGGAACATGGCTATGCGGCCGTGTCGATGCGCCAGATCGCGGCCAAGGTCGGCGTGCAGGCCGGTGCCCTCTATAATTACACGGCGGACAAGCAGAGCCTGCTGTTTGATATGATGCAGGCGCATATGGATGACCTGCTGGCCGCGTGGGGCGCCGAGGAGAAGGGGCAGGGGCCCATGGACGCGTTAGAGGCGTTCACGCGGTTTCACATCCGCTATCACCTTGCGCGGCCCAAGGCCGTGTTCATCGCCTATATGGAACTGCGCAACCTGACGCCCGAAAACTTTCAGGTGATCGAGGATCTGCGAAAGACCTATGAGACCCACCTTGAGGACATTCTGCAGGCGGGCAAGGACGACGGGGCCTTTACCCTTGCGGACACGAAACTGGCGGCGATGGCGGTGATTGCGATGCTGACCGGTGTGACCACGTGGTACCGCGATGACGGGCGTCTGACACAGGACCGGATTGAACGGGTCTATTGGAATATGGTGCGCAAGGCCGTCGGGGCCTGATCCCCGTTTTACATTCGCGCATGTGTCGTTATACGGGCCTTGCAACCCAAGGAGAGCGCGATGACGTCCACCCCCCATGCAAGTGTATCAGCTTCTGCAGGCCGCCGTGTGGCGGGCTTTGTGACCCTTTACGGTCTTGGGGCGCTGTTGATCTATCTGGGGGCCACGCACGGCTTTAGCGGCGTTCTGTGGCGGGTGTTCGTTCTGGCCATCGGGGTTGGGGCGTTGATGATGGGCGAACGGATGCGCCGCGCGACGTCGATGGAGATCCTGTTGACGGATGAGGGGTTGGTGACCAGCGATGGCACGGTTCTGGCGGCACGCGACAACATCGCCAAGGTGGATCGTGGTACCTTTGCGGTGAAACCGTCCAACGGGTTCTCGGTGATCCTGAAAACGAAACAGCCGTTCCTGTGGGCGCCGGGTCTTTATTGGCGGTTCGGCAAACGTCTTGGGATCGGGGGCGTCACCGCCCCCGCCGCATCGAAATACATGTCGGAAATGTTGATGGCGTCGCTGGCCGATGAGGCGGCCAACGACTGATCCCTGATTAGGACGTGCCGTCGTCCTGACCGGCCAGCGGGATCGACGGCATAAACCGCGGACGCGTCACCACGATGTTTTCAAACCGGTCAAGGTCCAGACCGACCTTGTCCCAATTCGTCTGAAAATCCGAACGCGTTTCGACGATGATGACCGTATCCAGCGCGGCCATAACGGGAATGTATTTCGCGTAATCGGCCAGTTCGGCTTGGGTCATGTCGGCATAGGTGCCCGTGCCGTGCGACCACAGCAGGGTTAGTTCGCGACTTGGGTTGTCGAGCGTGCATTCGGCTGTGCATTGGACCGATGTCACACGGATGCGACCGTCGTTGCCTTTGCCTGCAACCAGATATTTGAACACATTGCCCAGCCCGTTCAAGGTCGCGGGCGTGATCTGGGTGTTCTGACGGCTGATCATGTCCGAGATCGTATACGCGGCCTTCATGTTCACGTTGCGCGCCTGATAGCCTTGGAAAAAGACCATGCTGCCCACGTACCACCACACAAGGGCGGGCAGGATCAGAACAGCTTCGGCGACGAGGCTGGCGCGTTCATCGCGGGCGAATTCGGTGATGCGGTTGCGCAGTAGATGAAACAGGACCATGCGCTTAGTTCCCCTCGGGTTCGTTCACAAAGGCCGACGTCGCCGTCAGCGGAAAACCGTCTTCGTGCTGGGCCTGCATCGCAAGGGCAAGGCCCGCGCCTGGCAGGAACGGATCAATCAGAACGCAGGCGCGGATCAGGATCATTTCGTTCTCGACGCCCGGTTGGAACGACGTGGCGGGGTTCTGCGACTGGCTGCGGTCAATGCAGTTCGCCCCCGGATCGGGCGTTTGCCAGCCCGCATTGGTCACGTTGTACATTTCAAGCAGCAGTTGGTTTTCGCAATCGGCGATCATGTTGCCTGCGCCATCGCACACGGCCTCTTTGAGGATCTTTTCCGTAACCTTCGGCCATTTTCCAAGGCGCAGGTCGCGCACGGCAATATCAAGGCCACGGTCCAACATCGCCTGACGGATCAAAATCACCGACAGCTCAAAGCTGGACACAAACAGCGTGATAAACACCGGCACGATCAGAACAAAGTCCAGCGTGGCCGTGCCATCCTCGCGCCGTGTCAGGTCGCGCAAGCGGGTCAGGAAAGAGCGGATCGTCATATCATGTCCCTCAGTTGATCAGGCGCAGTTTGTTGATCGACCGCGCGATGCTGGCGAACACATCCGTCAGGGACGAACCGTCCGCTTCGTAGAAATGCCCTGCGGTCGTGGCGCAGTTCCTCAGGATCGCCTCACTGCTGGTCGTGGTTTCAAAGCCGACCGTGTAGACCAGAATGCTATTGTCACGGGCTACATCACAGCTGTTCAACAGACGCTCGTTCTTGACCGAACCGCCGTGATCCAGAACCGGATCGCTCAGCCAAGACCAGCCAGCGTACCATGCGGTCGTGAACTGCTGCCAAACCTCGGGATACGCCATCTGAACGGCGATAGAGCCCTCGGTCACGGTTTCGGTCGAGGTCGTGGTTGTCGTCGTACAGTCGCGGCCCCGCCACCAACGGCCACGGCTACAGGTCGTCGTGGTCGTCGTGGATTCATAGGACAGGCCCTTGCCATAGGGCTCGTCATACCATTGGCCGTCGCCGGTAAAGTAATATTCGTCGGTCGATGCGCGATAGATCGAATAGAAATCCTTGTTTGTCTTGTCGACATAGCGCCAGATCGGCGAGGGACCGCTGCGGAACTCTTGTTTCAGGTAGTGCTGGCTGGTGTTCACGCCGTCGGTCATCAGAACCACGACCTTGAGGCCTTTGGTTGTCGCCGGATCAAGCGGGCGGCCAGCAAAGTCCGGTTCGGTCGCCGTGGCGCCGCCGGTGCGATCCTCGGTGGCGAGGCTGCCGATGACCTTACCCATTTCGGGGTTCAACAGGGACACGCCCCATTTCATACCCAGATCAATCGACGTGTTGCCCGACGCATTCAGGTTGTTGATCAGGTGGTTCAGGTTTGAATGGTGGCCAACGAACGGGCGGATCGTGCGCCAGTCCTCAGTACGGCAGGTCCATGCGCCTGGCGTGCTGTCTGCACCGCGCCACGGATCGAAATGGCCCGTCCGATCGACCAGTTCCGTTGCCGACAAATCGTATTGGATAAAGTCCTCGGCCTGAAAGTCGACGCAATGCGACGAACGGTGTTCGCTGGTCACGTCATAAATCGTGTTGGGCGTATCACCCTCTGCAATGCCGACGTTGTCGATCGCATCCAGCAGGGCCTCGCCCACCACGACCTGTTCCGCATAAGGGATCAGCGAGATCGACACGACCCCCGGTTCGACCGAGCAGTTGCCCGACGAGTTCACCGGCGCATGCGGGTTGCACAGCATCATCCAGCCGAATTCTTTGGCCGCATCTTGCAGCTCATACAATTTGGATTTGCCCGAACTGGACGGATCACCCATCGAACCGGACACGTCCACAATCAGCGAAATTTCGATGTCGCCCGTGCCTTCCTCGGCCGAAGACGCGGCATAGGCGTTCATATACTCGACGCCCAGCATGTCCATGAACATGGTGTACACGCGCGCGTTTGCCGTGGCATCGACGCGGCGATAATTCAAAATTCCCTCCGAGGTCGGCGGGTCTACCTCGGTCGTGGACAGATATTGGGACAGGTTCGCCTTGGCGAAATAGTCCTCTACCACCGTTTTGGGGTCTTCGGTCTGGCTGAGGTCGGTGGCGGCCAGAACCGCACGGTCCAGCGTGTTTTGCAGGTTCACGCGGTTGGTTTCGTTGCGAACGATGTCGATCCCGATCCCGAGGCTCCAGAGCATCAGGATGAAGATGAACATCCCGAACAGAACCAACGAACCGGACTCATCGCGTCCAAAGCGCTTCATCAGGGCCTGATACAGTCCCAGCACCTCAGTAGCGTTCATTTTCTGTTTCGAACGACGCAACCGCATCATCACACTTCCTCATACCCGAACCGCAGCCACGCGGAATTCCGTCCATACCAATGGACACACTTCACCCCGTCAAAAGACTACATCCTTTCGGGGTGGTGGTTTTGGGGCGCAAATGTGGCGAAATCTGGGAAGTTACTGAAAGATCGGAATTAAACGCGTTCAGGGGCGCGCATTGTTGCGCCGACCTGAACAGTGTTTGCAGAATTCCCGCATTTGGTGAGGGGCGCACCCTAACCGAGAGGTAACAGCTGCCGTTTACTCTTCTGATGGAAACTCAGCCGAGTCGCCCCATTTCATATTCGTAGGGAGGGAATATGGCAGTGATCAAAGAACCCAGTTTCCGGGAATCCGTGGACATCATGTTCAATCAGGCGGTTGCCCTGATGGACTTGCCGCCGGGGATCGAGGAGAAAATCCGCGTCTGTAACTCGACCTACACGGTCCGGTTCGGCGTGCGTCTGCGGGGACAGATGCATACGTTCACCGGCTATCGTTCGGTGCATTCGGAACATATGGAACCGGTCAAGGGCGGCATCCGCTATGCCTTGGCCGTGGATCAGGACGAGGTTGAGGCGCTTGCCGCGCTGATGACGTTCAAATGCGCGCTGGTCGAGGCGCCGTTCGGCGGCTCCAAGGGCGGCTTGTGCATTGATCCGCGTCAGTGGGAAGAGCATGAGCTTGAGCAAATCACGCGCCGCTTTGCGTTCGAATTGGTCAAGCGCGACCTGATCAATCCGTCCCAGAACGTACCGGCCCCCGACATGGGCACGGGCGAACGGGAAATGGCGTGGATCGCCGACACCTATCGTCGGATGAACACCACCGACATCAACGGCAACGCCTGTGTCACCGGTAAACCGGCCCATGCGGGCGGTATCCAAGGCCGGGTTGAGGCCACGGGACGCGGTGTTCAATATGCGCTGCGCGAATTCTTCCGTCACCCCGAGGACGTCAAGGCCGCCAATCTATCCGGTACGCTGGATGGCAAGCGCGTCATCGTGCAGGGTCTGGGCAACGTGGGCTATCACGCGGCCAAGTTCCTGCAGGAAGAGGACGGATCGCGCATCATCGGCATCATCGAACGCGACGGGGCGCTCTATAACCCCGACGGGTTGAATGTTGAAAAAGTGCGCGAATGGATCGTCAAGCACGGCGGCGTTTCGGGCTATCCCGATGCGACCCACCATGCCGAGGGCGGCGCGGTTCTGGAAGAAGAATGCGACATCCTGATCCCCGCCGCGCTTGAGGGCGTGATCAACATGGGCAACGCCGAACGCATCAAGGCGCCCCTGATCATCGAGGCCGCGAACGGTCCCGTCACCGCCGGTGCCGACGACATCCTGCGCAAGAAAGGCACGGTGATCATCCCCGACATGTATGCCAACGCGGGCGGTGTGACGGTGTCCTATTTCGAATGGGTCAAGAACCTCAGCCACATCCGGTTTGGCCGTATGCAGCGCCGCCAAGAAGAGGCGCGGCATGAATTGATCGTCAAGGAACTGGAACGTCTGGACGACTTCCTTGGCGACAAATGGTCGATGACCCCCGACTTTAAGGCGCAATACCTGCGCGGGGCGGGCGAGCTGGAGCTGGTGCGCTCGGGTCTGGATGACACCATGCGCACGGCCTATCAGGCCATTTCCAGCATGTGGCACAGCCGCGATGACGTGCGTGACCTGCGAACTGCGGCCTATTTGGTGGCCATCGGTCGCGTCGCGGGCAGCTATACCGCCAAGGGGCTATAGGCGCGAAAACGCGGTCATCGTGACGGGGCCATGGCTGGACTTTGGCCCCGTCACACACGATATTACCGGGATGAGCTTGCCCCCCGGATTCTTAGACGAATTGCGAACACGTGTGTCCCTGTCCCAAGTGGTCGGGCGCAAAGTCATGTGGGACAAGCGCAAGTCGAACCAGGGCAAGGGCGACATGTGGGCGCCGTGCCCGTTCCACCACGAAAAAACCGCGTCTTTTCATGTGGATGACCGCAAGGGGTTCTATTACTGCTTTGGCTGTCACGCCAAGGGCGACGCCCTGTCGTTCATTCAGGAAACGGAAAACGTCGGGTTCATGGAGGCGGTGGAAATCCTTGCCGGTGAGGCGGGGATGCCCATGCCCGCCCGCGATCCCAAGGCCGCGCAAAAGGCCGACCGCCGCACCCAGTTGATCGAGGTGATGGAGCAAGCCGTCCAGTTCTTTCGCCTGCAACTCAAGACCGGATCGGCGGGGCCTGCGCGCGATTATCTGGCCGGTCGTGGATTGTCGCCTGCCGCGCTTGACCGGTGGGAAATCGGGTTCGCGCCGGATGGGTGGCAGAACCTGTGGGACCACCTGACGGGCAAGGGCGTTGCGCCCGATCTGATCCTGGCTGCCGGTCTGGCCAAACCATCCGATCGCGGCAAGAACCCCTATGACGTGTTTCGCAACCGGATCATGTTCCCGATCCGTGATGCGCGGGGGCGGGCCATCGCCTTTGGCGGGCGGGCCATGGACCCCAATGACAACGCGAAATACCTGAACTCGCCCGAGACCGACCTGTTTGATAAGGGGCGCAGCCTGTACAACCACGGCCCCGCGCGTGAGGCCGCAGGGCGTGAGGATAACCCCCTGATCGTGGCCGAAGGCTATATGGACGTGATCGCCCTGTCCGAGGCGGGGTTCCGTGCGACCGTGGCCCCCCTTGGTACAGCGGTGACCGAGCATCAGTTGCACATGCTGTGGCGCATTTCGCCCGAGCCGGTCATCGCGCTGGACGGGGATACGGCGGGTTTGCGCGCGGCGATGCGGGTGATCGACCTTGCGCTGCCGCTGCTCGAGGCGGGCAAGGGGCTGCGCTTTGCGATTATGCCGGCGGGGCAGGACCCCGATGACGTCATCCGCGCCGGTGGGCCTGAGGCCGTGGCGGACGTTCTGGCGCAGGCGCAACCGATGGTGCGTCTTCTGTGGCAACGCGAAACCGAAGGCAAGGTGTTCGACAGCCCCGAGCGCAAGGCGGCATTGGACAAAGAGCTGCGCATCGCGATTTCCAAGATCAAGGACCCGTCGCTAAAGCTGCACTATGGGCAGGAGATCAAAGCCCTGCGCGAAGAGCTGTTCGGCTATCAACCTGCGGCGCGTCGCGAATGGTCGGGCGAACGATCCTTTGGTGGCGGGTTCGGCGGCAAGGGTGGGCGCGGTCGTGCCCCGTGGCGCGGTGCCGCGGCCCCCGTTCTGAGCAGCACAAAGACCTCGACCCTTGTGACCGCGACGCCCGAACACCACGCCGAAATGCGTGAGGCGGTGATCTTGGCGACCCTGATCACGCATCCCTGTCTGATTGAGGAATTCGAGGGGGAACTGGAACGCCTGCACCCCCGCACCGAGGATCACCACCGCATTTGCACCACGCTGATCACGATGCTGGATGAAGAGATGCCGACCGATCTGCGTGCCGATTTGACCGCACGCATCGGACCCGCCCCCCTTGAAAAGCTGTTCCGTCAGAGCCATGTCCAGATTGCCCCGCCCATGCGCAATCCACATGATACGGAAAAGGCCCGACTGTGTATTTCAGAAGAACTGGCCAAGTTACGCGTCGCAGAGGGGGCAGAAACAGAAATCGAGGATGCGATCAGCGAGCTGTCACTGGCCGAGGACGAGCGCCTGACATGGCGTTTGCGCCAATTGGCCGACCAACGCAGCCGCATGGGCCGCAGCGGGGATGAGGATAAGGCGGATTTTGACATCGGCCCGAACGGGGCGCGGATGGACCGAGATGAGCGAAACGCCTTTGACGAACTGCTGGGCAAGATCGGATTTTCAAAGGACCAAGGGGGGGCATCGTGACGTTCTGGCGACGATGCCTTAAAGAAAACACGGTTAAACGGGTGCGCATCTTTTTGATTCGCGATATTGATTCGGACGATGCAGATTCCGAATCAGCTTCCCGCTTATAGGAGCAACGAATGGCCGCAAAAGATAACGACGACCGTAAGAACGACGATCAGGACGATGACGTATCCCTGGACATGAGCCAGGCCGCCGTCAAAAAGATGATCGCCGAAGCGCGGGAGCGGGGCTATATCACCTACGAGCAGTTGAACCAGGTTCTGCCGCCCGATCAGGTGTCTTCGGAACAGATTGAGGACGTGATGTCCATGCTCAGTGAAATGGGCATCAATATCATCGAGGAAGAAGACGCCGAAGAGGACGATCAAAAAGGGTCGACCGCCGTCGTTCAGACCTCGAGCGCGCGCGAAGTCGCCGTATCGACAACCGAGACCGAAAAGCTGGACCGGACGGACGATCCGGTGCGCATGTACCTGCGCGAAATGGGCTCGGTCGAACTCTTGTCGCGTGAGGGCGAGATCGCCATCGCGAAACGGATCGAGGCCGGTCGCAACACCATGATCCTGGGCCTCTGCGAGAGCCCGCTGACCTTTCAGGCGATCACCATCTGGCGCGACGAACTTCTGAACGAAGAAATTCTGCTGCGCGATGTGATCGACCTTGATGCGACCTTTGGCCGTTCGATGGAAGACGACGAGGAAGAAGAGCCCGTTGTCAGCAACCTGAACGTCAACGCCGCACCCAAGAAAGAAGAGAACAGCCAGCCCGAGCTGGACGCCGACGGCAACCCGATCAACAACGACGACGACGACGATGATGATGAGCAGGCCAACATGTCGCTGGCCGCGATGGAAGCCGCGCTTAAGCCGCGCGTGCTGGAAACGCTGGACCTGATCGCGCGCGACTATGGCCAATTGGCCGAGATGCAGGACTTGCGGATGTCGGCGACCCTGATGGAGGACAACTCGTTCTCGGCAGGCGAAGAAGAGGCCTATCAGAAACTGCGCGCCGAGATCGTTGAACTGGTGAACTCGCTTCACCTGCACAACAACCGGATTGAGGCCCTGATCGACCAGCTTTATGGCATCAACCGCAAGATCATGTCGATCGACAGCGCACTGGTAAAGCTGGCAGACCAAGCTCGCATCAACCGTCGCGAGTTCATCGAGGAATATCGCGGCTTCGAATTGGACCCGACGTGGCTTGACCGTATGACCGAGAAATCCGGTCGCGGCTGGCAGGCGTTCATCGAACGCTCGGGCGACAAGGTCGTCGATCTGCGCGCTGAAATGGCCCAAGTCGGGCAATATGTCGGCGTCGACATCAGCGAATTCCGCCGCATTGTCCAACAGGTGCAAAAGGGTGAAAAAGAGGCCCGTCAGGCCAAGAAAGAGATGGTTGAGGCCAACCTGCGCCTCGTGATCTCGATCGCCAAGAAATACACCAACCGCGGCCTGCAATTCCTTGATCTTATTCAGGAAGGTAACATCGGCCTGATGAAGGCGGTGGACAAATTCGAATACCGTCGCGGGTATAAATTCTCGACCTATGCGACGTGGTGGATCCGTCAGGCGATCACCCGTTCGATCGCCGATCAGGCCCGCACGATCCGTATTCCGGTCCACATGATCGAAACGATCAACAAGCTGGTCCGGACCGGTCGTCAGATGCTGCACGAAATCGGTCGCGAACCCACGCCCGAGGAACTGGCAGACAAGCTGCAGATGCCGCTGGATAAGGTCCGCAAGGTGATGAAAATCGCCAAGGAGCCGATCAGCCTCGAAACCCCGATCGGGGATGAGGAAGACAGCCAGCTGGGCGATTTCATTGAGGATAAGAACGCCGTTCTGCCGTTGGACAGCGCGATTCAGGAAAACCTCAAGGAAACCACGACCCGCGTTCTGGCCTCGCTCACCCCGCGTGAGGAACGGGTCCTGCGGATGCGGTTCGGCATCGGTATGAACACCGATCACACCCTCGAAGAGGTCGGCCAACAGTTCAGCGTGACCCGCGAACGGATCCGTCAGATCGAGGCCAAGGCGCTGCGGAAACTCAAACATCCCAGCCGCTCGCGCAAACTGCGCAGCTTCTTGGATCAGTAATCAAAAGCGCCCTTCGGGGCGCTTTTTTGTTTTCACATTTTGATCCTCGTTGAGGGTTGCGTTTTTTCACATGCTAGCGAATTATTTGGGTGAAGTTTTTCTGTTAATTATTCCTGAGGTTGAAATGGCCTTTAGTTATCGTGAAACTCAGATCGTAAAAGGTATGCTTGCGCGTGGAGATAAACAGCACGATATTGCTTCCTTTTTCGGTGTGAATGGTGGTCGAATAGCGGAAGTCTCTACCGGTAAATGTGATTACCCTAGCGCTCCGGCAGCGGCGGAAGACCGATTGCCTCCTCCCGGACCCTATGTTGGTGCAAAAACAGTTTTCGAGATCGAAGAGATTTTGTTCGAGGCGAAAGAACTCATCGCAGGTGCGGGTGTTAAAAGTAGCGAGACGGAGGTCGCACTAGACTCTATTGAGACGGCTCTCAAGAAGCTAAGGTAGTATAAGTCTGGGTCTAAGAGGCTTCATGCAAACGATTTTCGATATCCCGACACGCGGGCAGGGCCTGTATGAGTTCACCGATCAGGTTGCGGCATGGGTGGATGGGGCCGATGACGGTCTGCTGACCCTTTTGGTGCGCCACACCTCGGCCAGCCTATTGATCCAAGAAAACGCCGACCCCGAGGTGCGCACGGATATGCGCAACTTTTTCGCGCGTCTGGTGCCGCCGTCCGATCACCCGTCGATGTCCTATCTGACCCACACCTACGAGGGGCCCGACGATATGCCCGCGCATATCAAGGCCGCGATGTTGCCTGTCAGCCTGTCGATCCCCGTCGCGGCGGGGCGGATGATGCTGGGCACATGGCAGGGGATTTACCTGTTCGAACATCGCAACGCCCCGCATCGCCGTCAGGTCGCCGCCCATTTTCTGGCGGGGTGAGTCGCAAACGCATCATATTTCTAGTGGTTAAAATTCAGCACTACCCAAAGTGTGGGCGCGTCCCTATAGTGGCTGTGGATAACTGCTAGATCACACCGAGGTACAGGCGATGCGCTGTCCGTTTTGCCAGAATGTCGATACCCAAGTGAAGGACTCGCGGCCTGCTGAAGACCACGTTGCGATCCGACGCCGCCGCTTCTGTCCCGCCTGTGGGGGGCGGTTTACGACCTATGAACGCGTGCAACTGCGCGACCTGACCGTCATCAAATCGAACGGTCGCCGCGAAGATTTTGATCGGGATAAGCTGGAACGCTCAATCCGGATCGCATTGCAAAAACGCCCCGTGGAACCGGATCGCCGTGATCAGATGATTTCGGGCATCGTGCGCCGGCTTGAGAGCATGGGCGACACCGACATCGCGTCCAAAACTATTGGCGAAATCGTGATGGAAAGCCTCGCGCGGATCGACACGGTGGCCTATGTGCGCTTTGCCAGCGTCTATAAGAATTTCCAAGCCGCAGACGATTTTGACAAGTTTGTCAGTGAGTTGCGGCCGCCCGTCACCCCCGAAGAGTGAGCAGTCCCGCAATGGATCGCCGATTTATGGCGCTGGCCCTGTCGATGGGGCGGCGCGGGATGGGCAAATGCTGGCCCAATCCTGCGGTGGGCTGTGTGATCGTTAAGGATGGCGTGATTGTCGGGCGCGGCTGGACCCAACCTGGTGGCCGTCCCCACGCCGAGGTCGTCGCCTTGGCCCAAGCGGGCCAAGCCGCGCGCGGCGCAACCGCCTATGTCACCCTCGAACCCTGTGCCCATACCGGCAAAACGGGACCCTGCGCCGAGGCATTGGTCAACGCCGGTATCGCCCGCGTTGTGTCCGCCATGACGGACCCCGATCCGCGCGTCGCGGGGCAGGGGCACGCGATATTGGAACGCGCTGGCGTGTCCGTTACCGTCGGTGTGCGCGGCGAAGAGGCCGCGGCGGACCATTGGGGGTTCCTGCAGAACCGCGTTGAGGGGCGCCCGTTCGTAACCCTGAAGCTGGCCAATTCATTTGATGGGCGTATCGCCACCGCAACGGGCGAAAGCCAATGGATCACCGGTCCCGAGGCGCGCCATCTGGTCCATGCCATGCGCGATTGCCACGATGCGGTGATGGTGGGGGGCGGCACGGCGCGCGCCGATGATCCGCAACTGACCGTGCGTGGGTTTGGCGCGCGGGCCCAGCCCCTGCGCGTGATCTGTGCGCGGCGGTTGGATTTGCCCCTGTCGGGTCGGTTGATCGCGACGGCGGCCGAGGTGCCGACGGTGATTTGCCATGGGGACGATGCGCCCTCTGAGCTACGCGATGCATGGGCCGGTGCCGGTGCGCGGTTGGTGCCTGTGGCGGTCGCGCCCGGTGGGCATCTGGATATGGCGGCTGTTCTGGCGGAACTCGGCACGCTGGGCGTCACGCGCGTGTTTTGCGAAGGCGGGGGCAGTTTGGCGGCGTCGCTGTTGAACGCGGGTCTGGTTGATCAACTGATCGGCTTTACCGCCGGTGTGGCCCTCGGGGCCGAGGGGCGTCCGTCCCTTGGCGCGATGGGGATTGATCGTCTGGCCGAGGCGCCACGATTTGACCTGATCCACACGGCACAGATTGGCGCGGATGTCCTGCACATCTGGCAGCGTCCGAACCCGTTTCTGGGCGACTAACGCCAGAGCGACGCGCGGCTTGCAAACAGGCCCTGAAGTTTCGACAGGCTGCGGTTGAATGGTCCGGGCATTGGCACCGTGCCCTGTTCCAACCGTGTCAAAATCACCTCGGGTGGGGCGGGTGTGCGCGTCACCGGATCGAAATAGCGCGGATATCCGATCAACACCGCATGGGTCAGCGCGATCACATCCGGCCGCGCGCCGCGCCGCGCCGGTGTCGGGGCCAGATCGCGGGTCAGACCCCAACCCGCATAGAACGGCGCGCCAAGACATGTCACCGGAACCCCGCGCAATAGCGCCTCAAACCCCGTGGTTGAGGTCAGGGTCCACACTTCATCCACCCTCAACAAAAGCCCGCCCATGTCACCCTCCGGCATGACCCGATCGGCCAGCGTCAGAATCTGATCCGGCACCGCGCCGTCGCGTAATCCGGCCACCACGTCGGGGTGCGGTTTGTAGATGATATAGGCGTCCGGATTGTCTGCGCGCGCACGGCGCAACAGGTCCGCGTTGGTTTTCACCTCGCCCGTCGCGCCCTTGGTGATGGACGCGTCATCGCCGACCTGACCGGGCACCAGAATAACGTGCCGGTCGTCGGGAATATCCGCCGCGACGTCGCCCGCCAGATTGTATTTGGTCAGGTTTGCATCCGTGATCCGCGTGATCAAACGCTCGGCGCGACGGCGTTCGCCTTCGGGTAAATTGGGCGCGGCATTTATGAGGTCCTCAAGGTCGCTGGGCGCGGTCGGGTCATAGTAAATTCCCCGCCGATCCAGCGCCAGAGACAGGGGCGGGACCAACTCGGCCCCCAATCCGCGCGACCGGATCACCCCGTCTTCGACCCGTGCGGCCGTGTCAGGGGCCTGATCCGCCTTGTTCGCCCAAACCATAGCGGGACGATCCCCGCGCGGCGTGTCGGTAAACCGCATCCCGCCATAGCCGCCGTAGATACTGCGCATATGCGGACGTTTCCACAGACGCATCCCAACCGCGTCCCATCCAGCGTGATCGTCGCGCCACGCGCGCGCCTCGGCCTCAATCGTGGAAATCGCGTCCTCGATCGGGCAGAGACGGTCCAGATGCGGATCATACCACGTGGGCGCCAGCATCATCGCACCTGCGAACAATTGCGTGCGGGTCAGGGTTCGCGTGCGACGCGGCACGGGGTTTTCATCAAGGCTAAGACCCCAGCCGGAATAGAACGGTTGACCAAAGACGCGCGGCTTGTGCCCTGCCATGATCGCCTCAAACCCGAACTGGGACGACACGGTGTACACCCCGACCGCCCCGTCCAGCAGGGACCACGGCGACACCGGATCTGCAAACAGGGACACGCGGTGATTTTCGTCCTCGGGCCCGAAGTATCCTGCGCGGAAACCGGCGACAGTCTCGGGATGGGTCTTGATCAGGATTTGCGCGCCCGGATGTTCGATTTGTGCAAAAGCCAGCATCTCTTTGAACAGCGCGGAACCCGCGCCAGAGGCCCTGACCGAGGCATCATTCAGGGCCTGATCAATCACCAGAACATAGCCCGGCGCAGGGCAGGGCGCGTCTAGCAGGTGGGCGTTGTATTTGGAGAGGTGCAGGTGGCGAATGCGGCCTAATGCATCGCGTGCACGGGACAAAACCGCCCCATCATCCAGTGGGGCCGAAGACAGAATTTTCTCGATCCGAGAGGGGCTTGTCGGATCAAAGTAAAGTCCATCCTCATCAATGAGCACACCCAAAGGTCCGCGCCTGCCCGCGCGCCCCGGATGAATGGACCGGAGGAACGCGTCCTCAAACCTGACCAGAGGAACGCCGGTCTTTTGCGCCATTTTCTCACCGCGATGGGCGGTTGGCGACTTGCCCCAGACGCCAATCAGGTCGCCATCGCGCGGATAGCCCAGTGAAATGTCGAAATTGGACAGGTGTAAAATGCGTCGCAACTGGCGATTTGTTAGGAAACCGCCGTTAAAAACGCGCAGCCGCCGGCGTGGTTTCCCAGCGCCGGCGGCAAGATGTGGTTCGATGAACCGGTGGTCCATCAGGGTTTAGTTCCCGCTAAGAGAACCGACCGAGTTCACGCCAGCTGCGGTGCCGGTGATGATGCTAAGCGTTTTCTGCCATTGCACATACGGCGCCTCGGTCACGTAAACGGTGTCCCCGTCGCGGATCGAGAAATCGCGCGCCATGAACATGCCGGTGGGTTCGGTCAGATCGAGGACATAGACAATGCGCTGATCACCGCTCAGGTCGTTACGGGCCAGAACGGCGTTGGCGATTTCGGCGGGTTCATTGCGGAACACAAAGACGCCGGTCGGATCGGCAAGGTTCGTGTTCAACCCGCCCACCGTGGCAATCGCCTCAATCGCCGACAGGGTCTGGCTCTCGAACGGGACGATGCTCTGGGCACCGGTTGCACCAAGGGCGGAGTAGGCGCGGGTGTCTTCTTCGACCAGAATACGGTCGCCAGAGCGCAGCGCGATGTCCAACTCACCATGTTCATATAGATCCTGCAGCCAGACCGTGCCGCGTTCATTCCCGCGGATCAGGGTGATGCGGGCGATCTCTGGTTCGATCACGACGCCGCCCGCTTGGGCCAGCATCGCCGTCAGTGTGCGGGTCGGGCGTTCGATTGCGTAGACGCCTTGCGCGCCGACCTCACCGATCAGGGACACGGTCGCGCCATCACCGGCGACGCGACGCACCAAAACCTGCGGGTCGGGCGTTTGCGCGTCAAGTTTCTCGGTGATGATCTGGCGCAGACGTTCAGGGGTGTTGCCCGCCGCGCGGATGCGACCCGCGTAAGGCACAAAAATATACCCCGAGCCGTCGACCTGAACCTCTTCCAAAACGCTGCTGTTGACGCCGCGTTCGGCCAATAGACCCTCATCCACGTTCTCGTAAACCGTCAGACCAAGCGTGTCGCCCGGACGGATCACGTCAGACCCAGCAATCCCCGCATTCAACAGCGAGTTGGGAAAGCCAAGCGCGGGCACAACCGAGGTTGCGCGCGTCACGCGGTCATTGACGGACACAACGAATGCGTCGCCGCTTTTCTGGACGGAACCCTCGAAAATCTCACGTTTGCTGGGGCCGGACCGGGGCAAACCACAAGCCGCAACGGCGGCCACAAGCGCCAACAGGGCCACCATTCGGGCCCCACGGGAATATCGGATTGTCACTGCCTGCGCTCCTCGCGAAAACGAAACTGCCTTAATTTTTTTCCATAAGGGTACAGAATTTCGAACAAAAATCCAGTGGCTTGTGCGTCAAAAACCTATTTCACGACGACCAACTGTTGCCGAGGTGCCGCTGTTCCAGTGATCAGCGCGTCATAAGGATCGTCGGGGCATAGCATCAGATCGACCACTTGGCGCAGCAATTGCCGCCGTCCGCGCGCTGAATAGAACCCTCCGGCAAGCTGGGATGTCTCCAACAAAAATCGCCGGTAATCGCGATAGGCGCGGCTGTCGGGGCGGTTGGGTTGGGCGAAAAATTCGGCCAGTGGCAGGTCGGATACAAACTCCGGCTTCGCATAGACCGCATCGCCAAACACCTTAAGCGGCATCCCCCGCCACAGCACCTGTTGCGCGGCGGTTGAGTTCACGGTGATCGCACTGCGCGCCGAGTCCAACAGCCGCGCCAGTTTCCCGCCACGCACGTAATGCACGCGGTCATCTACGCCCAACTCTTTGGAAAGACGCCGCAATTCGGCGCGCAACGGCACGCGTCCGTCCTCAAGCGGATGGGCCTTGAACACCAGATGGTGGTGGCTGGGCGCGCCTTTGGCGAACCCCTCAAGCGTCACGCGCAGGAAATCGGTCATCGTGTCAAACGGGCCATGCGCGCGGAAACTGGCGTCATGTTCCAGTTGCAAAAGGACCAGATGATAGGGAAAGCCGCCGTGTTTGATCCGTTGGGTCGCGACGAACCGTTCCAGCGCCTGAAACGGCATCAACAAGAGGCGCCGCAGGTACAGCTGAAACTCGCGGGTCACGGGGATGGACCTGTGCGGTTTGAAATTGGCGTAGCGTTTGTTCCAGAACATCACAAAGTGATGGTAGAGCGCGCCGTAAAAGATGTGATGCCGCATGTCGCCCCAATGGGCGGGGGCGTCGGGTTGGTCGGGATCGACGCGTTCCAACGTGCGCTGCATCTCGGCGACGCTCATATCCATCAGGCGCGAATGCCCGTTGGATCCACCGCGCTCATAGGTCACCCAATAGGGGCGCAGATAGCCCTCTTCGAAGACATGGATGCCAAGGCCCAGTTCACGCGCGATTTCGACCGCATGGGCGTGGATGGGACGGGTGTCGCCATAGAGAACGATGTCTGTGATCCCGCGTTCGCCACAGATGTCGCGAAACCGGTCGGGCCATGTGTCGGCGGCGTCAAGGAACGGAATATAAGTGGACTTGTGCGGCCAAAACGCCTGATCCCCGCGATTGAACCCCACGCGCCAGACCTCGGCGCCCGAGGCGCGCAACATCTTGCCAAGCTTGGCAAAAAACGGCCCGTGCGGCCCCTGTAGAAACAGAAAGACGCGGTCTTTGCCAATCTGGGTTTTCATCATGCGTGCGGTCATCATTACGGTCCCTGATACACGCGGTTATGCACTCAGGTCACTGGGAATTCGTTAACTCTCTTGGGTATACGCACTGAAATAAGACGCTTTTAGGGCGTGTTGCAGGAATTCACAGGGTCGTGGCACGGCTTGCCCTTGAGACATAGTCGCGCTACGCCGGTGTCAGGGTCAAAAAGGAACGGACCATGTTCACAGGAATTATTACCGATATCGGTGTGGTGAAATCGCTTACGCAACGCGGGGATCTGACGGCGCGCATTGGCACGTCCTATGACCCTGATGGAATTGCGCTGGGTGCGTCGATTGCGTGTGATGGTGTGTGCCTGACGGTCACGGCCAAGGGGCAGGGTGACGATATGGCGTGGTTTGACGTCGATATCTCGGCCGAGACCGTGTCGAAAACCGCCGTTGGCGCATGGGTCGTCGGTCGTCGTCTGAACCTCGAACGCGCGCTGAAGCTCGGTGATGAACTGGGCGGGCATATCGTGTCGGGGCATGTCGATGGTGTGGCCGAGGTGATCGCTATGGCCGATGAGGGCGACAGCACCCGCGTCACCCTGCGCGCGCCTGATGATCTGGCCCGCTATATCGCGCCCAAGGGCTCGGTCGCGCTGAACGGCACCTCCCTGACCGTGAATGAGGTGTCGGGCACCGATTTCGGCATCAACTTTATCCCCCACACCAAAGAGGCCACCACTTGGGGTGACGCAGCGGTCGGGGATCGCATCAACCTCGAGATCGACACGCTGGCGCGTTATGTCGCGCGTTTGGGGGAATGGCAGGCGGCGAGCGCGTAACCGCCGTCGCCTTCGCCCCCCAAGGGGGCGATTATCGCTTTGCCTCGGTGTCACGCATGGTGTTTACAAGGGGGCGGAAACGCGCGCCACGACTGTGCCCCGCAGGGGGCGAAAGGACCATAGGATGAGCCAAGAGTTCACCGCCGCTATTTCGTCAATCGAAGACATCCTTGAGGATGCCCGCAACGGGCGCATGTTCATTCTGGTGGATCATGAGGACCGCGAGAATGAGGGCGATCTGGTGATCCCCGCGCAGATGGCAACGCCCGAGGTCATCAATTTTATGGCCACGCATGGGCGCGGGTTGATCTGTCTGACCCTGCTCGGGGACCGGATCGACGCGCTGAACCTGCCGTTGATGGCGTCCAACAACTCGTCTCGCCACGAAACCGCGTTCACCGTGTCGATCGAGGCGCGCGAAGGTGTCAGCACCGGCATTTCCGCCCATGACCGCGCGCGCACCATCGCCGTGGCGATTGATCCCCAGAAATCCGCCGCCGACATCGCAACGCCCGGCCACGTGTTCCCGCTGCGCGCCCGCGATGGCGGTGTTCTGGTGCGGGCAGGCCATACCGAGGCCGCGACCGATGTGGCCCGTCTGGCCGGTCTCTCGCCCGCCGGTGTGATTTGCGAGATCATGAACACCGACGGCACTATGGCGCGTCTGCCCGACCTGATCCCGTTTGCACAGGAACATGGCCTCAAGATCGGGACGATTTCCGATCTGATCGCCTATCGCCGTCGCTATGACAACCTTGCGCAGGGCGGCGCGGCACAGACCGTCACCTCGGCCATTGGCGGGGACTGGGACATGCGCCTGTTCACCGACACGACCCAAGGGGCCGAGCACATCGTCCTGTCCAAGGGCGATATCACCACCGATGATCCCGTTCTGGTGCGCATGCACGCGCTGAACCCGCTGGAGGACGCGCTGGGCATCGGGGCGAAATCCGGCGAATTGTCCCGCGCGATGGACATCATTGCAGACGCAGGGCGCGGGGTTGTGGTTCTGTTGCGGGACACCGATATGCGTATGACCCCCGAAGAGGGCGACGCGCCGCGCAAACTGCGCCAATATGGCGTGGGCGCACAAATTCTGGCGGCGCTGGGTGTGGGGGATATGACCCTGCTGACCAATTCGCCCGCCCCGCGTGTTGTGGGATTGGACGGCTATGGCCTGACGATCCTTGGCACCCAACCGATTGCATAAGGACGCTGATCATGGCCGGAACCGAAACCCACTGGACACCGCCGCTGCCGACGTTTGACAAGCCTGTCAAAGTGCTGATCGCCGTTGCGCCTTATTACCGTGATATCGCTGATGACCTGCTGAGCGGGGCCAAGGCGATGCTGGAGGACGCGGGCGCCACCTATGACGTGGTTGAGGTGCCTGGCGCGCTGGAACTGCCGACGGCGATTTCGATTGCCCATCGCCAGTCGAACTTTGACGGCTATGTCGCGCTGGGCTGTGTGATCCGTGGCGAAACCACCCATTACGACACCGTCTGCAACGACAGCTCGCGCGGGTTGTCGACGCTTGGTCTGACGGGTGCCTGCGTTGGTAATGGTATCCTGACGGTTGAAAATCGCCAACAGGCCGAGGTCCGCGCCAACCCCAAAGATCAGAATAAAGGTGGCGGGGCGGCCATGGCGGCCTTGCATCTTATCGCGCTGTCGCGCAAATGGGGGCGCGAAACCAAAGGCGTCGGATTCCGCCCCTCGGGCAATATCCAGATGGCCGGCGACAGCGAAGGAACACCGCGGGCATGACCAAAGGCACTGAAAATCGGCAACGCAAATCTGCGGCGCGGCTCTATGCCGTGCAGGCCCTGTTCCAGATGGAGCATTCGGGCGTGTCGATTGACACCGTCCGTCAGGAATTCGAAGAGCACCGCATCGGCGCGACCTATGAGGGCGTCGAGATGGCCGAGGCCAACATTAACCTGTTCCGCAAGACGCTGGAAAGTGCGGTGAACTGGCAGGCCAAGATCGACCAGATGACCGACCGCGCGCTGGTGGCGAAATGGCCGCTGGGCCGGATCGACCCGACTCTGCGGGCGCTGTTCCGTGCGGCGGGGGCCGAACTGGTCGACAACGACACCCCGTTCAAGGTGGTTATCACCGAATACGTAGATGTGGCGCGCGCGTTCTTTCCTGAGGGCAAGGAACCCAAGTTCGTCAACGCCGTGCTGGATCACATGGCGCATGAGGCACGGCCCGAGGATTTCTGATCCCCGCCGTTAAGGGTTCAGGGTGAAGTCCGCCCAGATCGGCAAATGATCGGACGCCTTGCGCGCAAGTTTGCTTTCGATCACACCAGCATCCATCAACTGGCTGGCCCCGCAATGGGCCACCCGATCCAACCCCGCAATCGGGCGCGCGGCGTGAAAGCTGTGGCCCGGCGAGATCACCGACATATCGGTTGTGAGCGGGTCCAGACCGCGCGTGCGCGACCATTCGTTGAAATCCCCCATGATGAACAGGGGCGCCGTGCTGTCCATCAGGGCCGCGCGGATCGCGTGAAACTGACGCTGGCGGTCGCGCCGCATCAGGCCCAGATGGGCGGCGACCACTTGGATTGGGTGATCCGCACCCTTGGGGCGCAGTTCCGCAATCAACGCGCCGCGTGGTTCCGTACCGGGCAGGTCGATCCCGCGCAGGTTCAGAACCTCAACCCCGTCGCCCACCAGAATGGCGTTGCCGTGGTGCCCGATGCTGGGCCCGTTTTCATCGGGGATCAGGGGCGTCATCCCCGTGCGCGCCGCGATTTCATGACGGGGCAGGGCGCTTGGCCGCGGGCCAAGACGTTTGTCCGCCTCCTGCAGCGCCACCACATCCGCGCCCATTCCCGCAACGACATCCAGCGTGCGTTCGGGGCTGCGCCGCCAATCAAGGCCGACGCATTTGCGGATATTATAGCTGCCAAGCCGAAGGGGACGGGGATGTGCCATGTAAAATATATGGGGTCGCCTTGACGCCCCGCCAACAGGGGGGCACGGTTTTGCCAAACGGAAAGGACCCAAATGCGCCTGTTTCATCAGTCATGGATCGTGTCGGCGGTGCGTATCGCACTGATGGCGGTTCTGATCGGCGCGTTGATTGAGGCGCGGTGGTCCGTGGCCTTTGTCGCGCTGGCCACGTTGACCCTGTCGACTGTGCCGGAACTGGTCGGGCGGCGCTTGGGGGTGCATCTGCCCGTCAGTATGATCGCGGTGATCTCCGTGTTCCTGTTTGCGACGCTGTTTCTGGGCGAGGTCCTTGATTTCTATAACCGCTATTGGTGGTGGGACGTGGCGTTGCACGGGGGATCGGCGCTGGGCTTTGGATTGATGGGGGTGGTGTTCGCCCTGTTCCTGTTTGAGGGTGACCGATACGCCGCACCGCCATGGGCCCTGTCCCTAATCGCGTTTTCCTTCGCCGTGACCATCGGCGCGGTGTGGGAGATTTTCGAGTTCGCCATGGATCAGATATTCGGCCTGAATATGCAGAAATCCGGCCTGATCGATACGATGTGGGATCTGATCGTGGACGTGATCGGCGCGGGCACGGGGGCGATCATCGGGTTTTTCTATTTCATCGGTCGCGACCTTGGCGGGCCGACGGCGTTCTTTCGGGAATTCGCCCGCTTGAACCGCAAATTGTTCAGCCGGTTCCGATAAGGCCTGCGACAAAGGGGTAACTTGTCACCGTGCCCTGCCGTTTTATCATATACCCATCCCAAGAGAGGAAGCTGCCATGCCCCGTCTCGTGCGTTTGTATATCCGTCAGGTTTTGATCGGCTTTGGCCTGTCTGCGGCGTTTGTTGCCATGTTGCTGACCGCCAATGTCGCGAACCTGTGGCATCTCGTTCAGAACAGTGCCGATGGCCCGCTGGCCGTGTTCATGCTGTTCATGTTCAACGGGATCGTCTTTTCCGGTGTTCAGTTCGGCATCGCGATCATGCGGTTGCAGAACGATGACACCACCGGCTCCGGTCCCAAAGACCCCGTCGCGGTCGAACATGCCGTCGTGCCCGTTCGTGCGGATACCCCCGACCCGCGCAGCCGTCGCCGCATCATCGAGTGATCGGCGCGCCGGTTTTTGGTGTGTGGGGTGTGTGGCGGGAACCGCGGCATCCGTATGGTTAACTATTCCCGAGGACCTGTATGTACAGGTGGGCGCCAGGTAACGAAGCCAGGGCCACGACAGAGCCAGCTCCCTCGGATTTGCTTAAGGCCACCGGAATTGAACCGTCTTACGAGAAGCGCAGAAGCCCGCCACGCCCTGACCTAGTGCAGGAACCATGCCGTTACAAGGGCGCGCGGTCGAAATTCATACACCGTCCGCGCCTGCGTCGGGTGGCAATCCTCTAGACATGTGTTCCCGTTTCGTTCATGGTTAATCCCATGCAGGACATGCCCGAAAACCCCACCGCGAATATGATGCCTGGTCAGCTGTTGGCGCGCGGGGTCTGTCGCCATTTGCGCAGCCATGGCTTTGTCACGGTTGAGGAACTGGTGCCCACGTCCGGTTTGCGCGTCGATGTGATGGCGCTTGGCCCCAAGGGCGAAATCTGGATCATTGAATGCAAAAGCAGCCGCGCGGATTACCAATCCGATTCCAAATGGCAGGGCTATCTGGAATGGTGCGACCGGTTTTTCTGGGCTGTGGACGGGGATTTTCCGGTGGATATCCTGCCGCCCGAAACCGGTCTGATGCTGGCCGATGCCTATGACGCGGATATTCAACGGATGGGGCCGGAAACCAAGCTGGCCGCCGCACGGCGCAAGGTGATGACCCTGAAATTCGCGCGCCATGCGGCCACGCGCCTGCGATCCTATCGCGATCCGCGCGTAACGCCCGAGGGTATTATTTCTCGCTGAGGGCGCGGGCGCGGCCCGCTGCGGCGCGGATTTCCTCGGCGATCTCTTCGGCCTCTTCGGGCGAGAAATCCATCGGGATTTCCAATTCGCCTGCGTCGATGAACAGACGGACCATGCCTTCGGTGGTGGGGCCGATTTGCAGATTGGCCTCAATGTCGCGTTCGGTGTTGATACCCATGGGGTGCTCTCCTTTGGTCGCTCTTCGCTAGCTTTTCGCAGCAGAATTGGCAAGGGGCGACCGCGTTCGGGCGGCGGCGTCAAAGGATCGCAAATTTCAGACAAATCCCTCTTGCAATCCCAATCGGGGGCCGGTAAATCGCCCCTCAGTGCCGCCTTAGCTCAGTTGGTTAGAGCGCTGGATTGTGGATCCAGAGGTCCCCCGTTCGAGCCGGGGAGGCGGTACCATTTCCCAAAAACACGACCGCACCGGTTCAATCGGCCCCTAATCGACGGGCGACATGTGGCCCATCGCGCCATAAGCGCCTTTTCTTGAGGCGCTTTTCGCTATACATGCCTGCCATCACGATGGCCTGCGGGCCGACCCTTTGCAGATGCCCGAGACCCATGTCCCCTGATACCGTTTTGTCCGACGCCGACCAGATTACCGCGATGCAACAGGTCCTTGCGACCGAGGCCGATGCGCTGCGCGAAATGTCCGAGGGCCTTGGCGCGCCGCACCTGAAGGCGCTGGAGATGCTGTTCAATGTGCAGGGACGTGTGATCCTGACGGGCGTTGGCAAATCGGGCCATATCGCGCGCAAGGCGGCGGCGACGTTTGCCTCGACCGGCACGCCCGCGCAATTCGTCCACGCGACCGAGGCCAGCCACGGCGATCTGGGCATGATCAGCCGCAGCGACCTGTGCATCGCGATTTCCAATTCCGGTGAGACGACCGAACTGGCCGATCTGATCACCTATACCCGCCGGTTCCAGATCCCCCTGATCGCGATCACCCGCAATGCCGACAGCAGTCTGGGCAGTCAGGCCGATGTGACCTTGTTGTTGCCCCAAGCACCCGAGGCCTGCCATATCGGCATCGCGCCAACCACGTCCACGACGGCGACGCTGGCGCTGTGTGATGCGCTTGCTGTGGCGTTGATGCAGACGCGCGGGTTCCAGAAAGAAGATTTCCACCTGTTCCATCCGGGCGGCAAGCTGGGCGCACAGTTGGTGCGGGTGAATGCGTTGATGCATAAGGGCGACGCGCTGCCCCTGATCGCGCCGGAAACCAGCATGCGCGATGGTCTGTTGCTGATCACGGAAAAGGGGTTTGGCATCGCCGGTGTGGTCGATGCGGACAACCGTCTGGTCGGAATCATCACCGATGGCGACTTGCGCCGGAACCTTGATGGGTTGCTGGATCGCCGCGCCATTGACGTCGCCACCAAGAACCCCAAATCGGTGACGTCCGGCATTCTGGCGTCCGAGGCCCTGCAGGTGATGAACGCCAGCAAGATCAGCGCGCTCTTCGTGCTGGACGAGGCGGGCCATGTGCAGGGTTTGCTCCACATTCATGACTGTGTGCGCGCGGGTATCGTTTAACCCCGTCCGCCCCGAAACCAACCAAGGTAGGCCAAGATGAAAAACGTATCCGTCGGCTCGCTCACGATTGCCAATGACCGCCCGTTCACCCTGATCGCCGGTCCCTGTCAGCTTGAGAGCCTCGATCACGCCCGCATGTTGGCCGGTGCCATCGCCGAGATGACCGCCGATCTGAACATCCCCTTTATCTTTAAAGCCAGCTACGACAAGGCGAACCGGTCCTCGGTGTCCGGCGGGCGCGGTGTCGGGATCGAAAAGGGTCTGGATATTCTGGCGGCGATCCGTGACGAGTTCGGCTGTCCCGTCATCACCGACATCCACGAGCCGTATCAGGCCGCACGCGCCGCAGACTACGTCGACGTCCTGCAAATCCCCGCGTTCCTGTGCCGCCAGACCGACCTGTTGCTGGCCGCCGGTGATACGGGCAAGGCGATCAACGTCAAAAAGGGTCAGTTCCTTGCGCCGTGGGACATGAAAAACGTGGTGACCAAGATCGAATCCACCGGCAACGAAAACATCATGCTGTGCGATCGCGGGACCAGCTTTGGCTATAACATGCTGGTGTCCGATTTCCGGTGCCTGCCGATCATGGCCGAAACCGGCTATCCGACCGTGTTCGACGCGACCCATTCGGTGCAATTGCCCGGTGGGCAGGGCACATCGACCGGCGGTCAGGGTGAATTCGTTGGCCCGCTGGCCCGTGCGGCGGTGGCTGTGGGGACGGCGGCGGTGTTCATCGAAACGCATGAAGAACCCGCGCGCTCGCCCTCGGACGGGCCGAACATGGTGCGCCTGGATGCGCTCAAGGACCTGCTGGCAACCCTGCGCGCGCATGACGCGCTGACCAAGGGCGTTTAATAGCGCTCTAGCAGGCGGGTTGCGATCCGGCTGACCACGGCGTGGATCACGATGGTGAACACGGCCAGAACGATCAGGGCGGCGAACATCAGATCGGTTTTCGCCCGCCCGTTGGCCAGCAGCATCAGATATCCAAGGCCCTTGCTGGCCCCGACCCATTCCCCGATGATCGCCCCGATCGGTGCATAAACGGCGGCCAGACGCACGCCGCTGGCCAGACCCGGCAGGGCGGCGGGAATGCGGATGTGCCACATGATGCGCGCGGGGCTGGCCCCCATCACACGGGCCAGTCCGATCCAGTCGCGGTTGGGGCGCATCAGCGCGTCAAAGAACGACGATGTCACCGGAAAATAGATGATGATCAGGGCCATCACGACCTTGGACCCCAACCCGTATCCGAACCACAGCGTCAGAATGGGCGCGAGGGCAAAGACGGGGATCGCCTGACTGAAGACCAGCATCGGGCGCACGAGGGTCCGCGCCCATTTCGACGCGGCCAGACCCACGGCGGACAGCGCCCCAAGGACGGTCCCAAGGATCAGGCCCGCAATCACCTCGGTCATGGTGATCAGCGCGTGTTCGGCGATCAGGGCGCGGCTCTTCCAGATGGTCGTCGCGACCAGACCGGGACCGGGCAGGATAAAGCGCGGCAAGCCCGTGGCCCAGACCACCGCCTGCCATATCGCGACGCCCAGCAGCGCCGACAGGATGCCCGCGCGCCAGCCGCTCATCGACCGACCTCGAACCCGGCCCATGCGGCGTCGAAAAAGGCGCGCTCGGCCGCGACGGCGCGGGTGAACAGGTCCCTCACATCGGCGCGCGCGGCGTCATCCAGTCCGGCCCAAACCGCGTCCAGTTGCCCGCGCAGATAGGCCACAACGCCCTCAAACCCCGTGCCGGTGTGCAGCGTGATCCATTCGCCCAACCAGAACGGCAGGTCCGGCACGCGGTCCGCGAACGGCGTCGCCCAGTCCAGATAGGACCATTCGGCCACCACCAGAACGGCCAGCATGCACTCATACCGCCCCGTTTGGCGCGCCTCGTTCATCAGGTCCTGAAACACGCGGGTTTCAGGCGCGGTCGGGGCGGCGGCGGGGACATTTAGCGCCTCGAAACTGCGCAGGAAATAGGTGTTCTCCGGCCCCGCGATCACGCCCAGAAATTGCGCCGCCGGAACCGCGTCGGCCAATGTCGGCGCGTGGGCGACCGCACTGGCCAACAGACGGACAAAACCGTCCACGAACTGATAATCCTGTTGCAGATAACCCGCCATGATCTCGCGCGGCAGGGTTCCATCGGCCAGCGCGTGCACAAACGGATGCGTCGTCGCGGCGGTCCAATCGTCCATCACTGCGGCGCGCAAATCTTCGGTCGGGGTGCGGGTAAGAACGGTGTTCATTCGGGCAGTCCTCGTAGCTGGCGCAGCAGATCGGCCTGCGCGCCCAAGACATCCGCCGCGTCAACGGAGCGGGGGATGGGACCGGAGGGCGGCGCGACGGGCGTCACCGAATTGGGGCCCATGATCAGGATGTGATGGCCAAGGCGCGCGGCCTCGGACGGGTCATGTGTCACCAACAGAACCGTGCGTCCGGCCAATGTTTCGGCGGTCAGGTCCTGCATCTGCGAGCGCGTGCGCGCATCAAGGGCCGAAAACGGTTCATCGAGCAGGACAATCGGGCGATCCTCCATCAAGGTGCGGGCCAGCGCGACACGCTGACGCTGACCACCCGATAATTCGGCGGGGCGGCGCGTTTCCATACCGGCCAGACCCACGCGGGCCAATGTCGCCTCGGCCCGCGCCAGATCGGGGGCCTCACCGCGCAGACGCGCGCCAATCGCCACGTTTGCGCGCAGATCCAGCCATGGCAGCAACAGGTCATCCTGTGCCATCAACGCCATGCGCCCCTCCATCGGCGCGCCATCATCGGCGCCAAAACTTCCGTCGAAATCGGCACCGGTATCCGCGCCCGCAAACAGGCGCAGGATGGTCGATTTGCCCACCCCGCTGGGCCCCAGCAGACAGGTCCATTCCCCCGCAGGCACGCGCAGGGACAGGTCGCTAAAGACCGGTGTCCCGTCATAGCGTGCGGACCCGTCGAGGTGCAGGGCGGGCGCACTCACGGGCGCAACCCCATGTCCCAGAACCCGACCTCTAGGCGCGTGGCGGTGGTGAACCGGTTGCACAGAGACGCCCAACGCGGGCTGGCCGTCGGATCATCGCCCAAACGGCGCGCAACGGCCCCGTCGATCAGGGCGCCGGCGGCCTGACAGACCTCTTGGTAGTCGTCCCCGCCATAGGTTTCGATCCATTGTCGATAGGGACCATCGCCACCCGCCGCCAACAGACGCGCGCCGATTTCACCATACCCCATCACACAAGGCGCAAGCGCGGCCATCAGGTCAAGGAAATCGCCCGAATGCCCCGCGTCCAGAACGAACCGCGTATAGGCAAGGTTTTCGATGCGTTCTTCGGTTGCGAACAGCTCGTCCTCGGAGATGCCCGCACGGGCGCAGATGTCGATGTGCAGCGACAGCTCATGGTCAATCAACGCATGCACCGTCGCCGCGCAGTGACGCATTTCGGCGACCGTTTCGCCCTTGGCCACGGCCAAGGCCCATGCGCGCGAGAAATGGATCAGGAACACGTAATCCTGACGCAGGTAATGCAGGAACGCGTCCTGCGGCAGGGTGCCGTCGCCCAAACCCGCGACAAAGGCGTGCTCGGTATAGGCGGGCCAATGGTGACCCGCCGCCGCCCGCCATAGGGGGAATGTGGTGCCGTAGCTCATTGCTCACCCAGATCCACGGCCAGATCGTCCACCGCGCGGGTGCCGGTGATCAGGCCCGCGTCCGATAGGAACTGTTCAAACCGCACATAGCGCCCTTCGTCCAGCGCCTCGGGACGCAGGGCAAAACGGGGCAGGGTGTCGGCCCATGCCATCTCGTTCAGCTCATCCTGCAGTTCGGGCGAGGTGCCACTGAACACGGTCCAGCTCTCTTCGGGGTGGTTGACGATGTATTGCGTGGCCAGTTCGGTCGCGCGCAGGAAACGGCGGATTTTGTCCGTGTCCATGCTGTCCTTATTGGCGACGTAGATCAGTTCGTCATAGGTCGGCACGCCTTCTTCTTCGATGTAAAAGCACTTGCCCTCGACGCCCTCGATTTCCATCTGGTTCAACTCAAAGTTCCGGTAGGCGCCCAGAACCGCGTCGACCTGACCCGACATCAGGGACGGCGACAGGGACCAGTTCACATTGACCAGTTCCACGTCATCGACCGACAGGTCGTGCTTGCCAAGGATCGCGGACAACAGGGCCTCTTCGACACCGGCGACGGAATAGCCGATCTTGGCACCTTTCAGGTCACCGATTTCCTTGATCGGGCCGTCTTCCAGTACCAAGAGACAGTTCAGCGGCGTCGCGACCAGCGTGCCCACCCGTTTCAGGGGCAGACCCTCGGCCACCTGCAGATGCAGTTGCGGCTGGTACGAAATCGCCAGTTCGGCCTGACCGGCGGCGACCAGTTTCGGCGGATCGGACGGATCGGCGGGGGCGATGATTTCCACGTCCAGACCTTGGTCGGCGAAATAGCCCTTTTCCTGCGCGACGATGATCGGACCGTGGTCGGGGTTCACGAACCAGTCCAAGAGGACCGTCATTTCATCGGCGGCCACGGCGGGGGATGCGGCCAACAGGGCGGCGGCAAGGGTTAGGTGTTTCATTGCGGTGTCTCCTCATATGTCTCTGTGTCGCCAAGGGCCATCAGGGCGATGTCGCCTTGCCATGTTCGCATCAATCGTTCGCCCGCCTGCCACGCGCGCAGGCCCGAGCGACAGGCCAGAACGATGCGCGCCGCGTCGGGGACGGGCGGGGTGAAATTGTCAAAATCCGTGACCACGCGCCGGTGCGGCGTGTTCAGGGCAGGGCCTGTTTCGTCCGCCGCGCGCAGGTCGATCACCAGATCGGTGGCGGTGATCGCGGCAGGCGTGACAAAGGTCATGCCGCCCTCGGGTTCGGGCGCGCCGTCAAACCGGAACCCCCCGAACCGCAGCGCGGCCGCGTCATAGGTGATCAACTGGCCCAATGGCGCGGGCGTGGCGCCGGTCAAAACCGCCACGGCCATCTGTGCCTGCAGCGCGCCGATCACCCCGACCGACGGGCCAAGCACGCCATCGGCATCGCAACTGCCCAACCGGTCGGGCAGGTCGGGGAACAGCGCGCGCAAACTGGGCGCACCGGCGCAGAACCCGCCGCAATAGCCCTCCGTGCCGACGACCGACGCGCTGATCAACGGGGTGGCCGTGTCGCGGCAAATGTCGCTGGCGATATAGCTGGCCGCGAAACTGTCGGCGCAATCAAGGACCAGATCGGCCCCGCTGATCAGCGCGGGCGCGGTGTCCGGGTCAAACGCGCCGATCACGGGCGTCACGCGCACCTCGGGGTTCAGGGCCGCCATATGGCGCGCGGCGGCGGTGGCCTTGGGCACGCCGATGTCGGCCTCGCGGAAAATCGTCTGGCGGTGCAGGTTGCTCTGGTCCACGCGGTCGGGGTCGATCAGGGTGATCTGCCCCACGCCCGCACCGACCAGATATTGCAGCACCGGCGCGGCCAGCCCCCCCGCACCAATCACCAACAGGCGCGCGGCGGACAGGCGCTCCTGTCCATCCAACCCAAAGGTGGGCACGGCGATCTGGCGGGCGTAGCGGGTCATCCGCAGACCCGCAGCCAGTCGCGAACGCGGCCCTCGGGGTCGGGATTCAGGGTGATGTCCGTCACCGCCGACACCACATCCGCGCCCGCGTCAAACGCGCCTGCTGCGCGCTCAACCGACATGCCACCAATCGCGATTAGGGGCGTATCGCCAATGCGCGATTTCCACGTGGTCAGTTTGTCCACACCCTGTTGGTGCCATTTCATTTTCTTCAGGATCGTCGGATAGACAGGCCCCAGCGCGACGTAATCCGGCGCATAGGACATCGCGCGGTCCAGTTCGGCGTCATCATGCGTCGACAGGCCCAGTTTCAGGCCCCCTGCACGGATCGCGGCGACATCGGCGTCGTCCAGATCCTCTTGGCCCAGATGCACCCAGTCACAGCCCAGATCCAGCGCGATTTGCCAATAATCATTGACCACCAAGATCGTGCCATGTTCGCGGCACAGATCGCGGGCGGCGGCGATTTGGCTGCGGATGACATCCTCGGGGCGGTCCTTGATCCGCAGTTGGACCAGTTTGATCCCCAGCGGCACCAGACGGGTCAGCCAGTCCACATCGTCAAAGATCGGATAGAAACGGGGCAGGGCCATCATAGGAACGCCTTTCCAAGAACGGGGGTCGAGGGGGCCGCCATATCGCGGGGCGACATCGGGTCGGATGTGAACGCGGCGCGCCCCGCCTCAATTGCCAAGGCGAATGCGCGCGCCATCGCCGCCGGATCGCCCGCCTGCGCGACGGCGGTGTTCAGCAGAACCGCGTCATAGCCCAGTTCCATCGCATGGGCGGCCTGACTGGGTAGGCCAAGGCCCGCGTCCACCACCAAGGGGATATCCGCGAAATGGGCGCGCAGGCTGCGCAGGCCATAGATGTTGTTAAGGCCCAGACCGGTGCCAATCGGCGCGCCCCACGGCATCAAGACCTCACACCCCGCCTGAACCAAACGGTCGCACAGGACCAGATCCTCGGTGCAATAGGGGAACACCTGAAACCCGTCTTCGGTCAGGATGCGCGCGGCTTCAACCAACCCAAACGGATCGGGTTGCAGCGTGTCGGCATGTCCGATCACCTCAAGCTTAATCCACGGCGTGTCGAACAGTTCGCGCGCCATGTGGGCGGTCGTGACGGCCTCGCGCACGGAATGGCATCCGGCGGTATTGGGCAGCAGCGCGACGTTCAGGTCCGACACCAGACGCCAGAAATCCTGCCCCGCCTGTTCGCCGCCTGCCTCACGCCGGACGGACACCGTGGCGATGCCCGCGTTGGATTGGCGAAACGCGTCGGCCAGAATGGCGGGGGACGGGTATTGCGCCGTGCCCAGCATCAGGGCCGATGCGATCTCGGTGCCATAGAATGTGGGCATGTTAACCTCCTTGGCGGGGGGCGACGATTTCGACGCGGTCGCCCTCGGTGATGGGGTGGGTGGCGCGCAGGGTGGCGGGCACAAAGGCCTCATTCACCGCCGTGGCGACCTTGGCCCCGCCGTAGCCGGTTTCCTCCAGAACGTCGTTCAGGGTTGTTGCCGCGACCTCGGTCACAGTGCCGTTAATCGTGATTTTCATGCCAGAACTCCGGTTTCTCGCGTGGATCGCCGCCCGCATCCAGATGATCGCCCATCATCCGCGCAAGGGCGGGGGCCAAAAGATATCCGTGCCGGAACAACCCGTTCGCATAGAGCGTCCCGTCGGCATAGCGCCCGATACGGGGCAGGTTGTCGGGAAAGGCGGGGCGCGCATCGACGCCGATTTCCATGATCTCGGCCTCACCAAAGGCGGGGTGCAGGGCATAGGCCGCGTTCAGCAGTTCCATCACCGAGCGGACCGTGGCGCGGGTGCGCTGGCCGCTTTCGATCTGGGTCGCGCCCAGCATGAACACCCCGTCCCCGCGCGGCACAATATAGAGGGGAAAGCGCGGGTGCAGCAGACGCACAGGCCGCGACAGGGTGATATCGGGCGCGCGCAGGATCACCATCTCGCCCTTGACCCCGCGCAGGTCGGACAGACGGTCGGTGGCGCTCAGGCCACGGCAATCAATCACCTGACCGGTGGGGGCGCCGGTCGTCTCAACCTGAACACCGTTCGTTTCTAGACGCTCGCGCAGGGTCAGAAGGACAGGGCGCGGGTTCAGATGGCTCTCGTCTGTCATGAACAGGGCGCGGTCGAACCGGTCGGCCAGATCGGGTTCAAGGTCGGCCAAACGGTCCCGCGTGATCCAGTCGAACCGCTCTGTGCGCCGCGCAAAACGGTCCAGTTCCTGCCGGTCCCGCCCAAGGGCCAGAACCAGAGACCCGCCATAGGTGATCTCGGCCCCGTTTGCGGCCCACCATTCGGCGGCCTTGCGCCCATGGCGCACGACGGGTTCCTCGGCCACCGCGCCTTCGCAATCGGGGGCCAGCATACCGCCTGCCCACCATGAACAGCCGTGCTCGCCCGGTCCGCCCTTGGGGTCGATCAGGCGCACATCATAGCCGCGCGCGACCAGTTCGGTCGCCATGCACAGACCCGCGACGCCCGCGCCAAGGATGGTGATCTGACCGCTCATCCCCAGAGCCCGTGGAAATGGTGGACCGGCCCGTGGCCATGCCCGACGTTCAAGTCATCCGCGCGGACAATGGCGTGGTGCAGCCAGACATGCGCGCGGGATACGGCGTCGCTCAGGCTCATCCCGTCGGCCAGACCGGCGGCGATGGCCGAGGACATGGAACAGCCCGTTCCGTGGGTGTTGCGGGTGTGGATGCGCGGGGCGGAGAGGGGGATCGCATCGTCCCCCGTCATCAGCCAATCGATGCACATTTCCCCCGCGCCGTGGCCGCCCTTCATCAGAACCGCCTGTGCGCCCATGTCGATCAGGGCCTGCCCCTGTGCCTGCAAATCCGCGTCGGTTTCGGCGTCGGTGGTGTTCAAGAGGCACGCGGCCTCAGGGATGTTGGGGGTCAGAACCGTGGCGCGGGGTAACAGAACCTCGCGCAGGGTGCTGACCGCGTCATCCGGCAACAGGGCGACGCCCGATTTCGCGATCATCACGGGATCCAGAACCACCGGCCCGTCGAACCCCGAAATCGCCTTGGCCACACAGCGGATCAGATCGCCACTGCCCAGCATTCCGATCTTGATAGCACGCACGTCTAGATCGGACAGAACTGCGTCGATCTGGGCGGCAATCACATCGTTGGGGATCGGGTGGACGGCGGTCACGTCGCGGGTGTTTTGGGCGGTGACGGCGGTGATCACGCTGGCCCCATAGACACCAAGCGCGCTGAACGCCTTGAGGTCCGCCTGAATGCCCGCGCCGCCGCCGCTGTCGCTGCCCGCTATGGTCAGTGCGATTGCCACCACAATTCTTGTCCCATGTTTCGGGGTCAGGACGGTTTTCGGGCGGGAAAGGCGCCGGACCTGTGGCGGGCGGTTTTCCCCATGCCGTGGTCCGAGGTCTGTTCCCTCCGCCGGTCCTAACCGGTTCAGGTTCAATGGGTTCGCTTGCGCATCTCAGCCCGCATGGGCACCCCAACAGAGTCGCCGCGACGTTAGTCCTAACCCAGAGGCCTGTCAAACAGATGCGTGAGGCCCCTTGCGCCCGTCCCCGCCCATGCGCCATCAAGGGCCCAACCACGGGGGACGCGATGTTAGACGCCAGAATGCGCAAGGTGATTGATCCGGTTCTGAACCGGATCGGGCAGGGCTTGGCCGATGCGGGGATCGGCGCGAATGCGGTGACCCTGATCGGGCTGGGGTTCGGGGTTCTGGCGGCGGTGATGATCGCGATGGGCCTGTTCGCGCTGGCCCTGATCCCGCTGGCGTTTAGCCGGATCGCCGATGGTCTGGACGGCGCGATCGCACGGGCCAGCCGAAAGACCGATTTCGGCGGATACCTCGATATCGTGTGCGATTTCATCTTTTACGGCGCGGTGCCGATGGGGTTTGTCTGGGCCGATCCGGCGGGCAACGGCGCGGCAGGGGCGTTCCTGTTGGCCAGCTTTTATAGCAACGGGGCGTCGTTCCTTGGGTTCGCCATCCTTGCCGAAAAGCGCGAGATGAAGACCGACGCACGCGGTGTCAAATCTCTCTATTACACCGGCGGCATTCTGGAGGGCACAGAAACCATCGCGTTCTTTGTGCTGCTCTGCCTTTTGCCCGCGTGGTTTTCGCCCATGGCGTGGGTGTTCGGCGCGCTGTGCTTTGCCACGGCGGCGTCGCGCATGGTTCTGGCGGCGCGGGTGTTTCCGGATTAGGGCGCGGGTTTGATGGCGATGTCCTGACGGATTGATCCGTCGTCGTTCAGGATCAAGATGCGGTCATCGCCCGTCACCACGGCGGTCCAATCATCCCCGAACGTCACCGCGCGCGCCACCACACCGGCGGGCAGTTCGAACGGATCGGGCAATTGGATCGTGGGCTGGGCCGGAACACGGATGACAATCAGCGCAACTAGAATTACAACGCCCGCAATCATCACGCCGGTCAGGATCGTCACCAGCAGCCGCAGAAACCGCAGGTTCAGCGGATCTTGGTCGTCCGGACCCGTTTCAATAGGATCAGTCATCCTCATGCCTCGACATATTACGATCGTCATCGGGCCGAACCCGCCTGCACGTCTTGATAAGGCGCTTTCGCGTGACGTGCCAGAGGCAGAGGGCCTATCGCGGTCGCGTTTGGCGAAACTGATCGCGGCGGGGGGCGTATCGCGCGGTGGTCTGGTGATCGAGGACCCGCGCGCCCGTGTCGCCGAAGGGGACGAGATCGAGTTGCGCTTTGCCGAGGCCGAAGAGGTCGAAACGGTGGCGCAGGACATCCCGCTGGACGTGATTTATGAGGACGAGCATCTGATCGTCATCAACAAGCCCGTCGGCATGGTCGTCCACCCCGCACCGGGCAGTCCCAATGGCACGCTGGTCAATGCGTTGTTGTTCCATTGCGGCGATAGCCTGTCGGGGATCGGCGGCGAAAAACGTCCCGGTATCGTGCACCGCATCGACAAGGATACCAGCGGCTTGCTGGTCGCGGCCAAAACGGACAAGGCGCACACCGCCCTTGCCGCCCAGTTTGAAAAGCATACGGTCGGGCGGCATTACATGGCGCTGGTCTATGGGGTGCCCCACGCCGGTGATCCCCGTCTGCGCGGGATGAGCGGGATCAGTTTCGAGCAAGCCAATATCATGAAAGTCACCTCGCAACTGGCGCGGCACAAAACCGACCGCCAGCGTCAGGCGGTGTGCTGGTCCAACGGGCGGCATGCGGTGACGCGTGCGCGAGTCGTGGAAACCTATGGCACTCCGGCGGGGGTGTCCTTGGTCGATTGCTGGCTGGAGACGGGGCGAACCCACCAGATCCGCGTGCATATGGCCTATGCGGGGTTTGGCCTGATCGGGGATCAGACCTATGGCGGGCGGCGCAAGCTCTCGGACAAGGCCTATACCCCCGCCGCCCTGAACGCGATTGCCGATTTCCCGCGTCAGGCCCTGCATGCGGCGACACTGGAATTCATCCACCCCGAGAGCGGGGAATCGATGTCCTTCTCGGCCGATTTGCCGCCCGATATGCAGGCTCTGATCGACGCGGTGGGCACCTCGCGGGGCGCATAAATCGCGCGATTTGTGGAACCTTGCAGGGCGATTGTGCGTTGATGTGGAAACAACGGGACGAAATGTTTCAAAAACGGGGCTGAACCACCCTGTTTAGGAAAATCGGCGTGAAAACCTGACACATTCAGGGATTTCTAACGATTTTGCGCACAGAAGCTGTTTAATTGTCCGTGAATGTGCAATCTTGAACTGTGTGGCGCGACCCACCATATCAGTTCCCGACCACGAGGGAGCAGACGACCATGAGCACCTATACCAATCTTCCGGCCCCCAGTCCCGAACAGGGTCTGAACCGTTACATGCAAGAAATCCGCAAGTTCCCCCTGTTGGAACCTGAGGAAGAGTACATGCTGGCCAAACGCTGGGTGGATCATCAGGACACCGAGGCGGCCCATAAAATGGTGACCTCGCACCTGCGTCTGGCGGCGAAAATCGCGATGGGCTATCGCGGCTACGGTCTGCCGCAGGCCGAGGTGATTTCCGAGGCCAACGTCGGTCTGATGCAGGCCGTGAAACGCTTTGACCCCGAAAAGGGCTTCCGCCTTGCGACCTATGCGATGTGGTGGATCCGTGCGTCTATCCAGGAATATATCCTGCGGTCGTGGAGCCTTGTGAAACTGGGCACGACCAGCGCGCAGAAAAAGCTGTTCTTCAACCTGCGCAAGGCCAAGGCGCGCATCGGTGCGTTGGAAGAGGGCGATCTGCGCCCCGAGAACGTCAAACAGATCGCCAACGACCTGAACGTGTCCGAAGACGAAGTCATCGCCATGAACCGCCGCATGTCGGGCGGGGATGCGTCGTTGAACGCGACCATCGGGTCCGAGGACGGCGGCACCGCGCAATGGCAGGACTGGTTGGAAGACGAAGACGCCAATCAGGCCGAGGCCTATGAAGAACGCGATGAAATGGAAAGCCGCCGCGCCCTCTTGATGGAGGCGATGGATGTGCTGAACGATCGGGAAAAGGATATTCTGGTTCAACGTCGTCTGCAGGATAGCCCTGTGACGCTTGAGGAACTCAGCACCCAATATGACGTAAGCCGCGAACGCATTCGCCAGATTGAGGTGCGCGCGTTCGAAAAGCTGCAAAAACGGATGCAGAACCTCGCCAAGGAAAAAGGCATGCTGGCCAGCGCCTAAGCCGGTTCGCGAAAAAACTTCCTCTCTGAAAAGGCCCGCCATTCCGGCGGGCTTTTTTATGCGCTAACATTCGGGAAATTGCCAAGGGAGGGGCGACATGAACACAGCAGTCAACTGGGGGATTCTGGGGGCGGCCAAGTTCGCACAAGAGCACATGGCCCCGGCCATCCATGCGGCCAAGGGCGCGCGTCTGGCCGCGATTGCGACGCGCGATCCGTCCCGTGCAGAACCGTTTATCGCATTTTGTCCCGACCTGCGGGTGCATGACAGTTACGACGCGTTGCTGGCCGATCCGGAGATTGATGCGGTTTACGTCCCGCTGCCCAACACGTTGCACGTGGACTGGGCGGCCAAGGCGATGCGGGCGGGCAAACATGTTCTGGTCGAAAAGCCGATTGCGATGCAGGCGGATGAGATCGACCCGCTGATCGCGCTGCGCGATGAAACGGGGATGTTGGCGGCAGAGGCCTTTATGATCGTCCATCACCCCCAATGGCAGCGCGTGCGCGATCTCTTGTCCGTGGGCGCCATCGGGCAGTTGATGCATGTGAACGGCCTGTTTTCCTATCACAACGGCGATCAGCCCGGAAATATCCGCAACAGCGCGGCGATGGGCGGGGGCGGCTTGCCCGATATCGGCGTCTATACCATCGGGTCAGCGCGGTTCGCGACGGGGCAGGAGCCAGTGTCGATTGATGCGCGGATCGAATGGGAAAACGGCGTTGACGTGAAAACCGAGATCTGGGGGCAGTTCGAGGGGTTCAGCTATTTCGCGATGATTTCCATGCGGATGCAGCCCTATCAGGAGATGCTGTTTCACGGCAGTGCGGGCTATATCAAGGTTAAGACCCCGTTCAATGCCCGCGTCTTTGGTGAGGCGCAGGTGGAATATTGCATCGGCAACGGGCCGGTTCAGGTCGAGCGCTGGCCGTCTAATGATCACTATGTCCATCAGGTTGAGGCCTTTTGCACCTCTGTGCGCACGGGCGCAGCCTATCCGTGGACCTTGGAGGACGCCAAGGGCACGCAGGCCGTGATCGACCGCGTCTTTGCCGCCGCCGGACCCGCCCCCGCGGACTGAGCCGCCCCCCCAAACGGAAAAACGCCCACGCAGATGCGCGGGCGTTTTACACGATTTTGGGTGGGGGGCGATCAGTCCTCCATCGCCTCAAGCTCATCAATAAAGCCCGAGATCATGCTGAGGCCTTTGTCCCAGAAGGTCGGGTCGGACGCATCGAGGCCAAAGGGGGCCAGCAGGTCCTTGTGGTGTTTCGACCCGCCAGCGCGCAGCATGTCGAAGTATTTCTCTTGGAAACCCTCGGGGGCCTCTTCGTAGGCGGCATAGAGCGCGTTCACCAAACCATCGCCAAACGCATAGGCGTAGACGTAGAAGGGCGAGTGGACGAAATGCGGGATATAGGCCCAGAAGGTTTCATACCCCTCCATAAAGTTGAAGACGGGACCGAGGCTCTCGGCTTGTACCGACATCCATAGGGCGTTGATGTCATCGGGCGTCAGTTCGCCGTCGCGCCGCGCCGCGTGCAGTTTGCATTCGAAATCATAAAACGCGATCTGGCGCACGACCGTGTTGATCATGTCCTCGACCTTGCCCGCCAAGAGGGTCTTGCGTTCCTCTTTGGTTTTGGCGTTGTCCAGCAGTTTGCGGAAGGTCAGCATCTCGCCAAACACGGATGCGGTTTCGGCCAGCGTCAGCGGGGTTGAGGACAGGAGTTCCCCCTGATCAGCGGCGAGAACCTGATGCACGCCGTGGCCCAGTTCGTGGGCAAGGGTCATCACGTCGCGCGGTTTGCCGAGGTAGTTCAGCATGACATAGGGATGCACCGGCGTGACGGTGGGGTGGGCAAATGCACCAGGCGCCTTGCCCGGTTTGACGCCCGCGTCGATCCAGCCATCGGTGAAGAAGGGTTTCGCGATCTCGGCCATTTCGGGCGCGAAATCCCCATAGGCGTCAAGGACCAGCGCCTTGGCATCATCCCACGCGACGGTTTTCTGTTCCTCGGTCGGCAGGGGCGCATTGCGATCCCAAACCTCTAGCGTTTCAAGGCCCAGCCATTTCGCCTTGAGCGCATAATAGCGGTGCGAGAGTTTGGGATAGGCGTTCACCACCGCGTTGCGCAGGGCCTCAACCACCTCGGGTTCGACGTGGTTGGACAGGTGGCGACCGGTCTGGGGCGTGGGCATCTTGCGCCAGCGATCCTCGACCTCTTTTTCCTTGGCCAATGTGTTGTGCACGCGCGAGAAAATCTTGATGTTCTCGCCAAAGACGCGGGCCAGTTCATGCGCAGCGGCCTCACGCTTGGTGCGGTCGCTGTCGGTCAGAAAGTTCAGCGTGCCCTCGATGTTGTATTCCTCGCCGTCGATCACGAAGGTCAGGCCGGCGATGGTCTCGTCAAACAGCTTGTTCCATGCGGCGGAGCCGACAACCGATTGATCGTGCAGGAACTTTTCCAGCTCATCGGACAGCTGATAGGGGCGCATGGTGCGCAGGCGGTCGAACACGGGCTTATAGCGCGCAAGATCGGCATTGGCGTCGAATTTCGCGGCCAGCACATCGTCGGGGATGCGGTTGATTTCCAGCGAATAGAACACCAGTGGCGTTGTAAAGGTCGTGATCTTGTCCTGACAATCGGACAGGAATTTCGCGCGACCCGCGTCCATTGTGTTCTGGTAATAGCGCAGCCCCGCAAAGGACATGATGCGCCCGCCGATCACGTCGATCTGTTCATAGCGCTGTACACAGGTCAGCATCTCATCGGCGCTAAGATCGGCCAGCTTGCCCTCATAATCGGCGGCAAAGGCGGCGCATTCGGTGTCCAGCCATCCCATATCGCGGGTCAGTTCCGGCGCGTCTTCGGCGGTGTACAGATCGCTGAGATCCCATTCCGGCAGGTCCCCGAACGGCGCAGCGCCGCCAGAGTTGGCATCAAAAACGGGACGAGGGGTGGCGATATGCATCGGGCATCCTTTGATTAAACGCGGTTGCCCAAGACATATGCAGCCATCCCCCCTAGGTTCAAGCCAAACCCCGCGACAGGATCATAAATGCGACTTGAAATGTGCCAGAATACAGGCGTGCACGCGGTCGCGGATCGCGGGGGCCTCCATCATTACCTCATGGCGGCCATTGGGCAGTTCGATCAGATCACCATTAGGCCAGCGCGCCATGCGGTCACGAATGGCGTCTTGGGACACGATTTTTTCGTCCGTTCCAAGAAAGGTGATGCAGGGCAGATCGGGCGAGGGGCGCGCGGCCAGGTCCGCGCATTCGTGCAGCGATTCCTGAACCCATCGCAAACTGGCCCCGCCCAGATGCGTGCCGGGCAGTTTGACCGCCTGATCCTGCATGAAATTCAACATCTCGGGGTCCGTGGTCAGGCGGTTGCCCTCAAACGGCACGGTCGCGGCATAGGACCGGTTGCGCGTCGTCGTCGGCGCATAGCCATCCGCCAGACCCAGCGGGCGCAACACGGCGGCAAGGCCAAGGGCAATCCTGCGCGACAGCGGGTTCAGGGCAATGTCCCACATCGGCGCGCTAAAGGCACAGGCGTTGACCGGCAGGCCCTCCATCACCGTGCGCAGACCGATGGCGCCGCCCATGGAATGGCCGATCACGAACCACGGTTTGGGCAGGCGCAGGTCCTTTGCGGCCTGCACCACAGCGGCGACGTCGTTTTGAAAATCGGGGAAATGGTTCACATGACCGATGGCCGGATTTTTCAACAACCGGTCCGCCAGACCCTGACCACGCCAGTCAATCGCGAGTGTGGCAAAGCCCGCATCGGCGAATTGACGCGCCGTGCGGCCATATTTTTCGATGTATTCCGTCCGGCCCGGAAACATCAGAATGGTGCCTTTGGCCGCCGTTCCGATGGTGGCGGGCCAGACGCCAATGCGGATGCGCACCTTGTCAGATGTCGTCAGCCACCACGCGGCGGCCCCTGCGGGACCGTCGGCGGTGATGTTATCAATCGGTGCGCTGTCCACGGGTCGCGGTTCCTAGCCCAGAGCCGCGCCCAGTTTCATCGCCTGACCCATGTCGCCGTCCACCGACAGCTTGCCCGACATAAAGGCGGCGGTGGGGTTCAGGTCGCCCTCAAGCATGGCTTGGAACACGTCCGCATCGGCGGTCAGGGTGACGTCGGCATCTTCGTCGCCCGCGCGCACGCCGTCGGCGTCAACCATGATGGCGCCTTCGCCCTCAATCACGAATTTCGCCGATCCGTCAAAGCCGTCTTCGATCTTGGCGCTCAGGGCGGCCACAGCCGCGGTGATAACGTCGCTCATGTTACTCCTCCGAATGTGAGTGGCGGGGGCTTGGTTTTTTCCCGCGAGGTATTACTGTTATTCCTGTTATGGGTACTCTGCGCAGATATCTCAATGCTACCGTTGCGACAGGCTGGATTGTTCTGGCCCCGTTTGGCGCGGCACATGCGCAACAGAGCGACCGCGCGGCGGATTTGTTACGTCAATTGGCCAACCCCGACCTGCCGAACTGGCAAATTGTTGAACAGGAGCTGTGGGTTGAGTGGTCCAAGACCGGCTCGCCCGCAATGGACCTGCTGCTGCGCCGTGGGCGTGAGGCGTTGGAAGAGGGTGAGCTTGAGGCGGCGCTGGATCATCTGACCGCGCTGACCGATCATGCGCCCGATTTTGCCGAAGGATATTCAATCCGTGGCAGTGTCTATTATCAACTGGGCCTGCTTGGTCCTGCGCTCAATGATATCCGCACGGCCCTGACCCTGAACCCCGACCATTTCGGCGCGATGATCGGCCTTGGGGCCATCATGGAAGAGGCGGGCGACATTGATCGCGCTTTTGCCGCCTATCAGGCCGCTATCGCTATACATCCCAACGAACCCGACCTAAAAGACGCGCTAGAGCGGCTGGAACCACAGGTGTCTGGCATCACACTGTAGAAGGCGGGCCACCCATGGGCCAAAGGGGACAGGTGACGGCGGTCTTGGGACCGACGAACACCGGCAAAACACATTACGCCATCGAACGGATGCTGGCCCACCGTACAGGGGTGATTGGCCTGCCGCTGCGCCTGTTGGCGCGTGAGGTCTATGACCGCATCGTGGAAATGCGCGGCCCCTCGGTTGTGGCCTTGGTCACGGGGGAGGAGCGCATCGTTCCCGAGCGCACCCAATATTGGGTCTGCACGGTTGAGGCGATGCCGACCGACATCGGGGCCGATTTTCTGGCCGTCGATGAAATTCAGCTCTGCGCCGATCCCGAGCGCGGCCATATCTTTACCGAACGCCTGTTGAATGCGCGCGGGTTGAACGAGACGTTGTTTCTGGGCGCGGACACGATGCGGTCCACCATTGCCGCGCTGGTGCCGGGGGTGCAGTTCATGCGCCGCGAAAGGTTCTCGCAACTCCTTTATACTGGTTCGCGAAAGATCAGCCGCATGCCGCCGCGCTCTGCCATCGTGGGGTTTTCGGTCGATAACGTCTATGCCATCGCCGAACTGATCCGCCGTCAAAAAGGCGGCTGCGCGGTGGTCATGGGCGCGCTCAGCCCGCGCACGCGTAACGCGCAGGTGGACCTTTATCAGAATGGTGAGGTGGATTATCTGGTCGCGACGGATGCGATCGGGATGGGCCTGAACCTCGATATTCACCACGTCGCATTCGCGGGCGTGCGCAAATTCGATGGCCGCCGGATGCGCGATCTGGCCCCCAATGAGCTGGCCCAGATCGCGGGGCGGGCAGGGCGCCACACCCGCGACGGGACCTTTGGCGTAACCGGTGAGGTCTCGCCGCTGGACCCCGGTATGGCCGAGGCCATCGTCAATCACCGGTTCACTCCGCTGAAAAAGCTGCAATGGCGTAACTCCCGTCTTGAATTCGGGACCGTGGACCGCCTGATCCAGAGCCTAGAGCAAGGCACCAACGACGAATATCTGGTCCGTGCGCGCGATGCCGACGATTTATTGGCGTTGCGACATTTGGCCGACACGCCGGAAATTCGCGCCCGTTTGGGGCAGCCTGCGGATGTGAGATTGCTGTGGGATGTGTGCCGTGTGCCCGATTTCCGAGGCATCTCTTCGGCGGAACACACCAGCCTTTTGTCCAGAATCTTTGAGTTTTTGCACCAAGATGGCGCGGTTCCCGCCGATTGGATGGCACGTCAGCTAAAACGACTTGACCGGACGGACGGCGACATTGACACATTGTCGAAACGTCTGGCCTATATCCGCACGTGGACATATGTCGCCCAGCGGAAAGGCTGGGTACGTGACGAATCTCATTGGCGTGAGGCGACTCGCGCTGTAGAAGACCGCTTGTCAGATGCCCTGCACGGGGCGCTGACCCAAAGATTTGTTGACCGGCGGACCAGTGTCCTGCTTCGCCGGTTGAAGCAGAAGGAGAGCCTTGTGGCCGATGTGAACGACAAGGGTGAAGTGACGGTCGAAGATCAATTCATTGGTCGGTTGGACGGATTCCGTTTTCGTCAGGACAGCAGCAAAACCCCCGATGAGGCCAAGACCCTGCGTCAGGCCAGTCTGGCGGCGTTGGCGCCTGAATTTAACCTGCGGGCGGACCGGTTTTATAACGCACCGGATACCGAGATTGATTTCACCGATCAGGGCGGCCTGATGTGGGGCGAGCATGCCGTGGGCAAGCTGGTCGCGGGTTCCGAGCCGCTGAAACCCACGGTCGAGGCCTTTGTCGACGACGAGGCCGGTGAAGATGTCGCCGAAAAGGTGCGCCGCCGGTTGCAGCATTTCATCGACCGCAAGATCGCAACCTTGTTTGAGCCGCTGTTGGGCATGTCGCGCGATGAAGCGCTGACCGGTCTGGCGCGCGGGTTCGCGTTCCGTCTGGTTGAGGGGCTGGGCATTGTGTCGCGCGATCAGGTCGCCGCCGAGGTCAAGGATCTGGATCAGGACGCCCGTGGCGCATTGCGCAAGCACGGTGTGCGCTTTGGTCAGTTCACTGTGTTCATGCCGCTGTTGCTGAAGCCCGCGCCGACGCGTCTGCGTCTGGTTCTGTGGGCGCTGGCCGAAAAGCATGACGAATTCGCCGAAAGCCCGCCTCCGGGTCTGGTGACGATCCCCGTGGTTGAGGGTGTGCAGGACGGGTATTACACCATGTCCGGCTACCGCGCCGCGGGCGCGCGTGCGATCCGTATCGATATGCTGGAGCGTCTGGCGGATTTGCTGCGCGGTCAGGACACGCGTGGCGGGTTCGAAGCGACGCCCGACATGTTGTCGATCACCGGTATGACGCTGGAACAGTTCGCCGATCTGATGGGCGGTCTGGGCTACGGTGCCGAGCGCGGTGAGCGCGCCAAGGTAAAGCCCGCACCGCAAAGCGACACCGCGCCGGACGCCGCATCGAGCGACGCCGACGCGGCCCCGGCTGACGCCGTGGCGGACGAGACCCCTGCCGCTGAGGCAGAGGCGGCACCGGTCGCAGAGCCCGAGGGCGAGCCCGAGATCGAGGTGTTCTACACGTTCAAATGGGCCCCGCGTCGTCCTGCTGGCAAAGGTCCGCGCAACAACGCCGGTGGCCGTAAGGGCGGTGGCGATCGTGCGCAGGGCAAACCGCGTGGCAAGGGTAAACCGGGTGGCAACCGTGGCGGCAACGACCGTCAGGGCGCCAAGACCTATTCGGCCCGTCCGCCGAAAAAGGAAAAGCCGATTGATCCCGACAACCCGTTTGCGGCCGCTTTGATGGGCCTGCGGGACAAGACCTAATTGGATACGCCCCCCCGATCCACGATCCGCTTGGACAAGTGGCTGTGGCATGCGCGGTTTTTCAAGACCCGCACCCTGGCCGCCAAGATCGTCTCGGGGGGGCATGTCCGCGTCAATGCCTCTAAAACCGCGAAACCGGCCCATAAGGTGGGCGAGGGCGATGTTCTGACATTCGCCCAAGGGTCACGGATTCGTGTGGTGCGCATTCTGGCCCCCGGGGAACGGCGCGGCCCTGCGCCCGAAGCGCAAATGCTGTATGCCGACATGTCGCCAGAGCAGGAAAAAATTCCATCTGCACCGCGATTTGACGGAAAAGGACGCCCGACAAAGAAAGATCGCCGCAGTCTCGACCTTAACCGCCATGGCCCGCTTGAATGATCGCAAAAGCTGGTCTAGCTAGACGCTAGATGTTGAAATGAGGCCGTTCCTATGACCTATGTGGTTGTCGACAACTGTGTTGCTTGCAAATACACCGATTGCGTAGAGGTGTGCCCGGTAGATTGCTTCTATGAGGGCGAGAACATGCTGGTCATCCACCCCGATGAATGCATCGATTGCGGCGTGTGTGAACCCGAATGCCCCGCCGATGCGATCCGCCCCGACACCGAGCCGGACATGGAAAAGTGGGTTGAGTTCAACCGCAAATATTCGGAACTGTGGCCGGTCATCATCACCAAGAAAGACCCGCTGCCCGAAGCCGAAGAGCGCGACGGCGAGAGCGGCAAGGTCGACAAGTACTTTTCCGAGGCGCCCGGCGAAGGCGGCTAAACCGATTCGCGACCAAGACAAGGACACCGGGGTACATGCCCCGGTTTCTTTTTGTGCGGTGACATAGCTCAAAACCCTGTGTTTTCAGGGGGTTTTGTGGATGCCGCAACGCGGCACTTTAAATTTGCCTTTTTTTTTGCTATGTTCCCCTCATGAACAACAAGCAGACCTGATTATCCACACACAGCGCCTGAACGCCTGTCGTGTGGTTTTTTAGCGGACAACACACCAACCCGCCGGAAATCACCGTGTTTCCGGGGGTGTTTTTTTCGCTAAAAGTCCGGTGACTGTCGAGGAAGCCATTGCATGAGCAAGACCAAGAAATCTGAATTCAGCCCCAACGATTACGTTGTTTACCCCGCCCATGGCGTGGGTCAGATCATGTCGATCGAAGAACAGGAAATCGCGGGCATCTCGCTGGAGCTTTTTGTCATCTCGTTCGAGAAAGACAAAATGACCCTGCGCGTTCCGACGAACAAGGCGACCGAGGTGGGCATGCGCTCGCTGTCCTCGCCCGACGTCGTCACCCGCGCCATGACCACGTTGAAAGGCAAGGCCAAGGTGAAAAAGGCCATGTGGTCGCGCCGTGCGCAGGAATACGAACAAAAGATCAACTCGGGCGATCTGATTGCGATTGCCGAGGTCGTGCGCGACCTGCACCGCACCGACGATCAGCGCGAGCAGAGCTATTCCGAGCGTCAGCTTTATGAGGCCGCTCTGGAACGCCTGACCCGCGAAGTTGCCGCCGTCAGCGGTCTGGACGAGGGCAAAGCCCAAGCCCAAGTCGACGAGGTTCTCGTCTCGCGCGCCGCCGCCTAAGGTCCGCCGCACCAATCATTACAGAAACAGCCGTGGGTCATCCCGCGGCTGTTTTTGTATCTTACGCGGGTTCGGGGTATCGTTTTGAGCCCATAACGATCAAGACGCTGTGATTGCTCTGAAAGTCCGTTTTTCGATGTCAGTTTGATCTTGGTGTTCGTGTTATATGTTGACTTGGCTTTCATAGGTTGCGGTTGTTTCCCAACAATCTTTCAAAGAAACGTAATTAAAGTGGGAATTTGCAGGCATTTGGCACGAAGTATCAGTAACCCGCCCAGAATAAGCACACTGCGAATTGGAGAGCGGCCAACTTTGTGGTCACGGGTCGTAGGTATTAGGTGTCCCGAATGTGGTCGCCATCAGTCGCCGCGAAAAATGAGTGCAACCAATCCACATCGCGGGCGCAATCGGATGGACTTCCACATGTGTGGTGGCTGCGGAACACTACTCTATTTGACCGGCGACGGGCGATTGCGGCGTTTTCTTATACTGGGCCTTACCACGTTTCTTGGAGTTGGGAGTTTCGTTTTTTTAACTGTGAGAAACGTTGAGGGGCTGAATGTCTATCGAGAGGCAAGGGGAGCCTATGAGCCGAACTTTGTTGGCTTCCTTCTGATCTGCGCATCGATATACATTGCCCTGAGCCTGCTAGCGAGATTTGAGATTGTAGGTATCGCACGTGTGCAAGGCTCTGACATGGAGCAAGTCCGATTGGAAAAATCGAATTCTTGCTCTTGAAATGCGAAAAACCGACTACCACCGATTTAAAGGAACTCTCGGCAACGTCTTCCGGATACCGAATGGGACCGTCTTAATCGTTGAGAGTTTCACCGGGGATGCTCCGGCGTCTGCGCGGGTACAGGTTGGCGCATTTTCCGCCACACTCGTCAGCGTGGATATTCCGCGACAGGCCGACCATGAGGCACCAATCATCGCCCTCTACATCCAAGAAGACGCGACAGCCATTCTGGCGGCAATGACGGGGCAAGAGGTCAGGATCGATCACACCTAGGGCGCGGAGGCCTGTCGTTGAAAGCGGCGAGGCCCTGTGGGTGGTTTAGACCTATTGCGGGCGTTCAATTTCATGGTGCGCAACGTGGACCATCTGGCCCTTGTAAGTCCCGGAAAGTGCGCCGTACAAATACTTTGAATTACGCACAAATCTCTGGCTGATCTTGGCGGCCTCCACGTCCACATCGATCGGTTGACGCTTGCCAATGCGAAATTGGAGGAAATGCGAGAACGGGTTCCATTTCTGGCCACTCAAGAGCGAGTATCTGTCGAACGGCTGATACAGCCAGGACTCTGTCCAGAGGCCGGCATCTTGGGGAATGTCGTCTACCGACGTAAAGCCAAAACTGTTCACTATCCTTGTGACATCAAACGAAAAGGATCGAAGAGACGGGTAAAAACAGATCTCGAGCTGATCTATGAATTCGGCGTTCACGAGGCGGATGAGGCTTGCTTCATATGCTTGGTTCGCAGGTTCCCAACCTGGATCATAGGCTGGGTGTTCGACAAATCCTTCGGGACGGCACGCCGCCGACACCTGCTCTACGACGCCCAAAAAGAGCTTCTTGTTTGGCTTCATGCTGTTAGCTTCCGCCCCCGGCGAACTCGATGTCAGGGAAAAATTTTGCCAAGGCACTTGCGTTCACGCCATCGGACCCGCGCCACCAGATTGCTGGATATCTCCAATCGTTCTTGTGTTCGAAGGTCACCTCTCGCTGAGATAGATAAACAAATTCGTTGTCGTAACTTGGCCTACCCCAAGGTTTCAAAACGCCAGCCTTGCTCAATATCTCGATGAGCATGCGTCGCTCGTTCAAGTTGGACTTAAGAGCCCCGCCCAGTTCCTTGGCCAAAACACCCGGTCGCGCCTCATCTGGCAGGCTGGCCGCTATCCTTAGAATATTCCGCAGTATTTCCACGTCATCCTTTGTTGGCTCAATCTGCGTCTCGAGACGAAACTGAGACAAGTCGAACCATGCATAAATGAGGTCATCATGCCTGACGCCGCCCCACTTATGCCTTTCAAAGTTCAAGACGTTTAGGTTTTGCGCCTGCGGTTTTTCAAATTCAAAGAAGCCACAGACCGGGCATAGGGTCGCGCCGGAAGGTACTCGGAACCTTTCGCTGTGTTCGATTTGATGGTCTGGGAAATGGCTGGCGAAAGCAAAACTTGCCAGAGCAGACCTGAGTTCGAGGCGCCTTGTAGAAAGGCTGGCTAGGAACGCATTACCGACGTCTTTGGCGGTGATTTCTTTCCTAACGTCGATCAGTTTCCTGACGAACTCGTCGTGCCGATATCTTACCTCGTCGAACAAGTAGCCTTTGGATTTAGCATACGAGATGTCTTCGGCTGTCGCCCCTTGTGGTTGCTCACCCGGCCACCCGGACCCCCAGTGTGTATTCAGCAAGATTTTTCGGGCGCGTTCATCTAAGAGTTTCATCCCCATTTTTAGTCAGAACGCAAAAACGATTTCAAGTCGGACGCCAGAGCGGACTTTTCGTTCAGTGAATTCGACGGCAGCACTGTCCGCGCTGCAGAGACGTTCAACACAACCCAACGAAATTCCTATCGCCGCCTACCCATCCGTCATCGGGGGTGTTTTGCCGGTGGCGTTTACGGCGGCTTCGACGCGGGCTTTGACGCCTGTGGCGGCGGTTTCTTGTTGCTCGCCGATCTGGACCAGCGCGGTTTCCAGATCGCGGTTCAACTCGCGGGATCGTTCGACATAGGCGTGATTTTGATCCACGGGCACGCCGGGTTTCCACAGGTCGGCCAGATCGCGCAGGGCCTGACGGTCGTGTTTATAGAACGCGGTTTCCATGGCGTGGGCCTCAAACTCGGACAGGCCCAGATCCTCGAGGACATAGCGGCCTGCGCGCAGGCTGCTGTCGAACAATTCGCGCACGATGTGATCGGCGCCCGCGTTGTAGAGTTCATACACATGCAGACGGTCTCGGGCGCGGGCTACAATGTTCAGATCGGGCCGTTCCTGCCGCGCAAAGGCGACCAGACGCGTGTTCATGTCCTTGTCGTCAAGTGCTGCGACCAGCACCTTGGCCTCGGCCAGACCGGCGGCGTGCAACAGCTCGGGGCGGGTCGGGTCGCCAAAGAAACTTTTGACCCCGAATTTGCGCATCAGTTCGACCGTGCGTAGGTCGTTGTCCAGAACCGTCGCACGGAACCCCGACATCTGCAGCATCCGGTTCACCACCTGCCCGAACCGCCCGACACCGGCGATGATCACGGGTTGCCGTTCGTCGATCTCGTCGGCATCGGCGGTGTGGTCACCATGGACAGCCTTACGCCGTGCAAGGATGCCGTGCACGATAAAGAACAGCGGTGTCATCAGCATCGACAGGGCGATGATCAGCAGCAGACGCTCGGCCAGCGCGGTTTCGATCACGTTGGTCTGCAGCGAAAAGGACGTCAGCACAAAGCCGAATTCCCCCGCCTGTGCAAGGCCAAGGGTAAAGAGCCAGCGATGCTCGCCCCGCAGCTTGAACAGTGTTCCGATGGCATAGAGGATCACGCCCTTGATCAGCATCAGGGCGATGGTCAGGCTGGCGATCTGGGCGAAACTGGAGAACAGTAGGTGATAGTTGATCCCCGCGCCGACAGTCATGAAAAACAGGCCCAGCAACAGCCCCTTGAACGGTTCGATGTTGCTCTCAAGCTGATGGCGGAATTCCGAGTTGGCCAGAACCACACCGGCCAAGAACGTCCCCAAGGCGGGCGACAGGCCGACGGTGTTCATCACCACGGCGATGCCAACCACGATCAGCAGGGCGACAATCGTGAACATCTCGGGCAGGCCGGTCGCGTGGATCACCCGAAACAGGGGACGGGTCAGGTAATGGCCGACAAGGATGATCGCCAAAATCGCGCCGATGGTCATCAGGGTCACGCCCCACGCGGGCATATCGGCGACCAGCGATGCCAACGGCGAGCCGTGATGCCCGTCTGCGGCGGTGGTGGCGTGCTCACCCACCGTGCGTGTCAGAGACCCGTCCGGCGCAATGGAGGGCGCGCGCGCCACCGCCAACAGCGGCACAAGCGCCAGCATCGGGATCACCGCGATATCTTGGGTCAACAGGACCGAAAACGCCGAGCGTCCACCCAAGGTGCGCGTCAGGTTCTTTTCGCTGAGGGTCTGCATCACGATCGCGGTCGAAGACAGGGCAAGGATCAAACCGATGGCAAGGGCGGTTTGCCCCGCATACCCCAGTTGTAGCGCGCCGAAACTGACTGCCGCCGTGGTCACCACAACCTGCAAACCGCCAAGGCCCAGCAGTTTGTGCCGCATATTCCAGAGCGCCCTTGGGTCCAGTTCCAGACCGATCAGGAACAGCATCATCACCACGCCAAATTCCGCGAAATGCTGCAGGTCCTGTGTTTCCGATCCGACAAGGCCGAAGACCGGCCCGATCATGATCCCCGCCAACAGATATCCCAGAACCGATCCCATCCCGAACCGCGTTGCCAAAGGTACCGCCAACACGGCGGCAGTCAGGTAAATCGCGGCGAAAAACAGGAATGATTCCATATTAAATCCTTGGGTTGAAACGGGACGCGGCGCGGGTCCGTTTGGGCCTAGGACTATAATTACGTTTTGTCCGGCGATTTAAAATGCCGGAACGATGAATTTTTTGAAAATCAATGCGATGGTCGGGGGGGCTAGCCCTGTGGGACCTCAAGAACGACGTTCTGGCCGCGTTTGACATAGCGCAGGGCGTCGTCACTGATCGCGGCGACCTGACCCCCGTCAAGCTTGTCCCCGACCTGTACCTTGACGTATTTGCCGTTGCTCAGGCGGACCAACGCACGGCGGTCGGACGAAGACCCGTAAACCCCGATCAGGTTGATTTTGCCAAGGTTGATCTCGTTTTCAAACGTCGCCTGTTTCGCGACCGAGGCCGAGGACGGGATCGATGGCGTTACAACTGCGGCGGCCGGAACGGCGGGGGCTGCGGCGACCTGTTCGGCCTCTTTCAACGCCTTGGCGACAGCATCATCGAAATTGCTGGGGCGCGATTGGGGGATCGGCGCACTGGCCAGTTGCAACTCGCCCAGATTGGACGGATCGCTATCCGTGGCGGGGTCAACATCCGCCGCCGTCGGCGCATTGGCCAGCGCCGCCGCAGCGGCCTCTGCGGCGGCAAGTTCCTGCGCGCGCAGGGCTTCGGCCTGTTCTTGCAGAGAGGCGGGGCGCGGGCGCGGACGGAACTGGGCCAGTTCGGATCGGGTCAGGCCACCGTTCTGGGCGCGCTCTAGGTTTTCGGCGAAATCATCGGGACGGGCGCGGGGGCTGACACCTTCGGGCGGGGCGGGCGGCAGGTCAGCGGCGGGCGCGGCAACAGGGGCCTCATCCGTCGCGGGGGCCTCGGTGCCGTCCTCGGGTGGGGTATCGGTCGCGGGCGTCTCAACCGGTTCTTCGGTGACGGGGCGGGGACGCGGTGCGATCCCGGGATTGCCCGAGAACACCGTGACGCCATAGGGCGTCTCCACGCCCTCCGCCTCGGGTAGGATCAAGCCGTCCGAGTTCAGCGCAAACACCTGACCCGGGCGCGGCGGCAGGGCCTGTTGCGGGATCGGGGCAAGGGGCGCGCCGATCTGGCTGCTGGGGGGCAGGGCGATGGCGTCCTGACTGGTGATCACGGGATCAAGGCTGGCGACATAAACGTCATCCGACGTGTCCGTGCCGGGCGCATCGGGCACCTCGGGCGGCAGGGACCAAACGCCGGTCGTGGCATAGATCGCTTGGGCCACCGAGGGGGTGATTTCAAACGTGTCCTCGACCGCGTTGGGGTCGCTTTCGGGTTCGATATCGGCCAGTTCGGTGTCATCCACCGTCGAGATCGTGCCGTCCTCGGACAGGGCAATGGTGCCCTCGCTCTGGGCGGTGGGGCCTGCGCCATCGGTCAGTTCGGCAGGCGCGTCTTGATCAAGGGTGGCCGTGTCCTGCGCGTTGAACAGCACCGACCACAGGGCCACGGCCCCCATCGTCAGAACCAACACCAGCGTCAGCATCAGCCCAAGGTATTTCGGCTTGCCGCCCACGGGCGTGTCTTTGCGGCGCGCGCCAAAGACGGTCATCGCCTCGGCCTCATCCACCGGTGCGGGCGGGGGCGCAATGGCGGTTGCGACGGGGGGCTTGTCGGCTTTGGCGGGGGGCTTGTCGGCTTTGGCGGGGGGCTTGGGTGCAGGTGCCTCTGCCTTGACCACCTTAGCGGCGATTTTGGCCACGGCGGGCGAGGCATCCGGCACCGGCGGCACAGGCGCAGAGTCGGTGGTCTTTACCGGTTCGACCGTGGCGGTTTTGGCCGGTTTGTCGGTCGGATCGGGCGATTTGGGGCGGCCCAACATCCAGCTTTTGCCGGTTTTGGCCTTGGCGGGTTTGGATTTCGGGGCCTTCGCCTTTTTCGCGGGCACCTCGGGTTTCGGGGCCTCGGCGGGGTCGGCCAGAACGGGCGCAATCACGTCGGGCAATTCGGCCGAGGTCACACCGGCGTCGCGTTTCGCGGCGCTTAGGCGGGGGGCGGCGCTCTGCTCGGCCATGCCAAGGGTCAGGCGCGGTGCGACGGTGCCCTCGGGGGCGGACTTGCGCGCGGTTGGTGTGGCGGGCGCGTCCTTGGACCGTGTGGTGCTAAAGGCGGGGCGCGCGTCGTCTACCACAGGGGGCGGCGCGGGCGCGATCAGTTCGGGCGTCGGGTCCGGCTCGGGGGCCGCTTGCGGCTCGGCCTCTTGGGAAGGTTCGGGCGCAGGTTCCGGCGCGGACTCGGGTTCAACCTCAACCTCAGGCACGGGGGCCGAGACGGGCAGGGCGGTGATCCGCGCCACGTCGATCGCGACCTCATCCGGCGTCACCTGAACATCGTTCCCGAGGATCGAGGCGGCAGACGCGGTCGCACCAAAGAACGGTTCGCGCGGGAACTGATCAGAGGTCGGTGCGGCGACAAAGGCGACGGGGTTGAACCCGTGCTCGGTCGCGAACCCTTCGGCCTCGCCCAAGGTCTCTTGGGCCAGAACGGCCACTTGGGCCACATCCCCGTCCAGATGCCAGTCAAACACCAACTCATCAACGCCATAGGGCGTGCGCCCATCCAAGGCCGCGCGGATTTCGGTGCGCTGTGCCTCAGGTTCGGTGGCACCGACCGTGACCGTGGTATAGAGGATCTGGCTTTCGGGAATGATCAGTTTCGACGTGATCCCGCCGCTGCTGAGCTCACTCGCGGTGCCGCGCAACAGGGCCAGCGTTTCGGCCATCTGCGGATCGTCCAGTTGCACGGTGCCAACCATATGCCAACCGCCATTTTTGCGGTGCAACAGGTCGATCCCATCATGCGACAGGTTTAAGGCGAAACTTGGCTTCATTCCGTTGACTTACAACATCTTTTCACGGCACGCACAGGTGGTGTTGCGCACCCATCTACAGGCAGCAGGATATTGCCGATCAGGGACCCGCTTGCCAAGGACTTCCTTGCGAAAATCGCGTGATCGCCCAATCTGATAGATAGCGATAGGGAGATTACCATGAAAAACGCGATATACGCGGCCTTGGGCCTGTTGATGATGGTGGTGCCGGTGGCCGCCTCCGAAACGCCCGCAACGATTACTGTGTCCGCGCGCGGCGAGGTGACGGCGGTGCCCGATATGGCGACGATCACCTTGGGCGTCACCAGCACGAACGCCGACGCCGCCAAGGCCATGGATGAGACAAGCGCCAAGGTCGCCGCGATCCTGAGCACGCTGCGCGACGCAGGCCTACAGGACAAGGACCTGCAAACGCGCGGCATCGACCTGCGCCCGATCTGGGCGAACCGCACATCTAGCGCCAATCGCGAGCCGGAAATTCAGGGGTTTGTGGCGTCAAACACCCTGTCGGTACGGGTGCGTAATCTGGACCTGCTCGGTCATGTGATGGGGCTGGTTCTGCGGGACGGGGCGAACACGTTCAGCGGTCTGTCTTTTGGCGTGCAGGACAGCGCGCCGTTGCTGGACGCGGCGCGGCGCAACGCAGTGGAACAGGCGCGGGCGCGCGCGGATATCTATGCCGATGCGGCGGGGGTCGATCTGGGCAAACTCCTGAGCCTCAGTGAGGGCGGCGGCGGATATCAACCCACGCCGCGTTTCGCGATGGCCGCCGATTTCGCTGAGTCCGCTGTGCCCGTGGCCGAGGGCGAATTGACCTTTGGCGTCACCGTGAACATGGTTTACGAAATCGCCCAGTAACGCCCCATACCAAGAGTAATGCAAAACGGGCGCGGATCATCCCCGCGCCCGTTTTCCGTTTCACATCAGGCCGTGGCGCGCGCGATCGCCTGATCCAGATCGCGGATCAAGTCATCGGCGTCCTCAATCCCGATGGACACACGCACCATATTGGGCGCGGCCCCTGCGGCGGCTTGTTGTTCGGGCGTCAACTGGCGGTGGGTGGTGGATGCGGAATGGATCACCAAGGACCGCGTGTCCCCAAGGTTCGCCACATGGCTGAACAATTCAACGCTATCGACGAATTTGACGCAGGCCTCATATCCGGCCTTCAGGGCAAAGGTGAACAGGCCCCCCGCGCCGCGCGGATAGAGGGCGGCGACGCGATCGGCATAGGGGCTGGACGGGAGGCCCGCATAGGTGACGCTCTCAACTGCGGGGTGGTTTTCCAGCCACGCCGCGACCTTGCCCGCGTTTTCAACGTGACGCGCCATCCGTAGAGACAGGGTTTCGATCCCCATCAACGTGTAATGCGCCGCCTGCGGGTTCATCGTCATGCCCAGATCGCGCAGGCCAATGGCAATCCCGTGAAAGGTAAAGGCCAGCGGGCCGAATGTTTCGTGGAACTTTAGCCCGTGATAGGCGGGCTCGGGCTGGGACAGGGACGGGAACTTGTCGTTGGCGGACCAGTCGAATTTGCCCGAATCCACGACACAACCGCCCGTCACTGTGCCGTTGCCGGTCAGGTATTTGGTGGTCGAATGCACAACCAAGGTCGCGCCATGGGCAATCGGGTTGCACAGGTACGGCGTGGCCGAGGTGTTATCGACGATCAGGGGCACGCCCGCATTGTCGGCAATCGCCGCCACGGCGGGCAGATCGGTCACATAGCCACCGGGGTTCGAGATCGATTCACAGAACACCGCGCGGGTGTTGTCGTCAATCGCGGCGGCAAGCGCCTCGGTGTCATCGAAATCGACGAATGTCGCGGACCAGCCGAACCGCTTGATCGTCTGACTGAACTGGGTGATCGTGCCGCCATAAAGACGCGTGGACGCCACCACATTGCACCCCGGCGCCATCAGGGGGAACAGGGCCATGATTTGGGCCGCGTGGCCCGATGAACAACAGACCGCGCCGACGCCGCCCTCGAGTGTGGCGATCCGTTCCTGCAATACCGCAACCGTCGGGTTGGTCAGGCGCGAATAAATATAGCCGACCTCTTGCAGGTTAAAGAGCGCGGCCGCGTGATCGGCGTCACGGAACACATAGGACGTGCTTTGGTAAATCGGGGTCTGGCGCGCGCCGGTTGCGGGGTCGGGGCGGGCGCCTGCGTGGATTTGCAGGGTGTCAAAACCGTAGGTTGGGGTGTCGGTCATGGGGTCCTCCTCTGGATATGCAGGCACCCTATGACGGTTTTTACGCCCTCACAACACGCGTCTGTGATCGCGCCCTAGCGCATCCAAAGGTTGGCCTTTTTCAACTGATTGCGGATCATCTGTTCGCGCCGAGGCAGGGCGTTTCGGTCAAACATATCGCGGGCCTTGTGGCCGCGTTTCTGATAGACCATGCGCTTGATCGGCTCATGCTGTTTGAGCAGCTTTTTCAACTTGTTGGGCGCGGCGACGGTTTCCAGAACCTCAATCGCGCGGTCGCTCTCGCGGGCGTACATCAGGGGCAGAACCCGCCAATGGCACGTCATATCCCCGTCCAGCCCGTCTAACTCCGGCCCCGGACGTCCGCCGCCCAGCGACGCAATCACAAGGGGCAGGGCGATCTGGTCCAGCCACGGGTCCATCGGCTGACACACCAAGGGCGCGGGCGGATCGTTGCGGATCGACGTGGCATATTCGACAAACCGTTCGCCGAATTCATGCGGACAGCGGCCAAAGAACCAGCCCGCGTTGAAATACATGTACCGCTGCCAGTATTCGTCGGGTTGGCTGAGATCCAGCGTGGCCTCAAAATCCAGACCGAACCGATCATAGAGCGATTTCCAAATCTCGGTATAGCCCGGACCATAGAGTTCGATCGTGGGCCAAGTCCCTTCGCGCCGCATCGAGGCCGAGGGGCGATCAAAATCGAACGCGATCTGGTCAATCGGGCCGGTGATCAAGGTGTCGGTGTCAAAGAAGACGAACGGCTCACCTTTGGGCAGGGCGGCAAGCGCCTCAATCTTGTTGCCATAGGGGTAGGATTCACCGAAATGGCGGTTCTCGAACGGGAGGATTTCGGCCCCCAACTCGGTCAGGGCGGCGCGCACATCGGCATTGGTGATTCTGGGATCATTCCACCAGCGGTCGTTCTTCTGCGGCTCGGCCACGAATAGACGCCCCGCGAAATCCGGCGCGCTCGCGTGCAAGGACGCGGCAAACAACAGGGCCTCATATTGCAGGCGGCCCTTTTGCCCGATGATTACGATGTTGAATGCGCCGTTTTTGGCTTTGGTCTTGGCCATCTCGGTCCTGCCCCGGTATTTTGGCCTAAGTATATGGCGAACGGGGCGAAATAACAGACCCTAGCCGCAGGACAGGGCACCTGTGTGATCACTGTGACCCATTTTCGATGTCGGCAAAGGATTGATAGTCGCTGAACGGCATCGGAGGGCGGCCGGTGCTGGGGTTGTCGGTGCGAAAGGCGATGACGCTGTCCGATCCGCGCGCGAAATAGCGTTTGGCCAGAAATTCGGACACGGCACGATCAAAGAACCGGTCCAATTCGTCGTCCAGATCGCCCGCGCCGGTCAGTAAGGTGTTGGAACTGAACAGTTCAACCATGCCGACGGCGGTATAGCTGTCGTTGTAAAACGTGGTGCCGATGTTGGAAAAACTGCGGGTGACGACGCGGAATTCCGCATTAACCGCGCAAATCCCCGCCTTGGTCCGCACACCAAGGGCCGTGAGTTCCGACAACACCACGTCATAGCCGTAAAACGCGGCCTTATAGTCGATGACCTGTAGGCCCTTTTGTTGAAACATCAGACGGGTTTTGGTTTTGATGCGCTCACCCTCGGTCCAGCATCCCCCCTCAACCATATCGTTCAGGGACAGTTCACTGAACTCGATCAGGCCCAATGCGTCGGTGCCGGTGATATAGGTCTGCTGTGCACGGGCCGGCAGGGCGGCACAGAGACAGAAACACATTGCCCAGACAGTACGCATTACAGAACACCGGATTGGTTGCGGTTTGACGATCTTACGCCATCCGACAGGATTTCCCAAATACGGGGGGCGCAAAACGCTAAACGACACGCGCGGTGCGCGGTGTTAGGGGGATCAAATTTTCTGGCTAAGCTCTTGTCCCGACACCATTCCCCAAGGGGGGAATGGTGGGCGACCCTGGAATCGAACCAGGCATGGGTCTCCCCGGCGGAGTTACAGTCCGCTGCCGCACCTTGCAGCACGTCGCCCGACGTGGGGCGGTGAATACCCACCCTGTTCGGGGGCGTCAACAGGAAAATCCCTTGCACTGACGCATTGCTTTGCGCATGTTCGCCGCCTGACAAACACGGGGCGCGCTGCGACATGAAAAAACCGACTTGGGTCATCGAAAAAGAACGGGCAAAACGGGCCGCTGCCCAAGAAACCGTGTGGCTTTTCGGCCTGCATGCGGTGCGCGACGCGCTGATGAACCCCAACCGCACGCGCCTGCGTCTGGTGGTGACGAAAAACGCGGCGGATAAGCTGCAAGAGGCGATTGATGTCAGTGGCATGACCCCCGAAATCACCGATCCGCGCAAATTCAGCGTGCCGATTGATTCTGGCTCGGTGCATCAGGGGGCGGCGTTGGAGGTCAAACCGTTGAACTGGGGCACGGTCATGGATGTCTGTCAGCCCGGTTTGGAGAATCCCCATGTGGTGATGCTGGACCGTGTGACGGACCCGCATAACGTGGGGGCGATTCTGCGCTCGGCCGAGGTGTTTGGCGCGCGCGCCGTGATTGCGCCGCACCGCCATTCCGCGCCCGAAACCGGCGCGTTGGCCAAAACCGCCAGTGGCGCGCTGGAGCGCCAACCCTATCTGCGCGTCAAAAACCTGTCCGTCGCGATGGAGCAACTACGTGAGCTGGACTATGTTCTGTTCGGTTTTGACGGCGAGGCCGAAGAGACATTGGATCAGGCCCTTGCACAGGTGAAAAACCGCCCCGTCGCCATCGTCATGGGGGCCGAAGGGCCGGGCCTGCGCGAAAAAACGCGCGAAACCTGCGATAAATTGGTGAAAATCCCGTTTTCTGGCGATTTCGGCTCGCTCAACGTCTCCAATGCGGCGGCGGTGGGCCTATATGCTACACGGTACAGCAAGCAGGAGTGACCCATGCCCCATACGCCCAAGATCGCAACCTGTTGTTATTGCGGAACGCGGGCGGCCTTGGTGGTGGATCAGGCGCGTCATGAATTGGCGTGTTCGTCCTGCGGGGCACCTTTGCACAACCTCAAATCCCTGAGGTCAGAGGTCGCACCTGCACCAAAACGTGCAAAATATGCGGATCGGCAGGAATTTGCCGCCCCACCCAAGAAGAAATCCAAAAAGAAAAAGAAAAACAAGAGCTTGGGTCGATATGCGGCGGGCAAGATCTGGGACGTTCTGGACGATATTTTCGACTGAACGCCGTTAACCTTGTCTTCACGGGTTTATTACAAGCTCTTTTTTAGACGCGAATGACACCTATGTCATGGTCAAGAGACGCGGAACCGGAACTCTGCGTACTCTCTTCACTGTCCCTCGTTCCGTACTGGCGCCCGTTCCTCTTGGATCGGGCGCTTTTTTATGCATAGCTGCGCATATGACCGAATATACCGATGATTTTCTCAAGTCTGTCCTGAACCGCGCGCGGGTGATTGCCGTGGTGGGCGTGTCCATGAACTCTGTCCGGCCCAGCTTTTATGTGGCGCGGTACCTTTCGCTCAAGGGGAAACGCATCATTCCGGTCAATCCGGGCCATGCGGGCAAAACCCTGTTCGGGGAAACGATCTATCCCGATCTGGCCTCGATCCCTGATTCTATTCCGGTCGATATGGTCGATATCTTCCGTCGCTCCGAGCATGTGCCGCCCATCGTGGATGAGGCGTTAGAGCACTTGCCGAAACTCAAAACCGTCTGGATGCAGATCGGTGTCGAGAACGCCGAGGCTGCAGCGCGTGCCACGGCGGCGGGTGTGGATGTTGTTCAGAACCGGTGCCCCAAGATCGAGATGCAGCGCCTGTTTGGGGAATTGCGCATGGGCGGGTTCAACACAGGCATCATTTCGTCCAAGCTCTGACACCTCAAAATCGCCGTATTTTTCTGCTAAACTGGGCCAAACACGACGCATAAACCCGCGCAGAGCAGTCAGGCCAGTCACATGTCAAACAGTTATGAGGCGTTCAAAACCGCCCTGAAAACCCGTGAGTCCGGTGGCGATTACACCGCCGTCAATTCCTTCGGCTATCTGGGGGCCTATCAGTTCGGTGAGGCCGCTCTGGTCGATCTGGGGTTCGTTGTTCTGGACGACAATCCCTATGACAACGACTTTAACGGCGGCTGGACCGGCAAGATGGGGATCAATTCCGCCGCCGATTTCCTGAACAGCCCAGCCGCGCAAGAGGCGGCTGCGGATGAGTGGTTTGAACTGCTCTGGGATTATGCCGTTGCGCTGGATCTGGACGCCTATCTGGGCCAGACGGTCGGGGGCGTCTACATCACCGCCAGCGCGATCATCGCCGGTGCGCATCTGCTGGGCGCGGGCGGGGTTGCGACGTGGTTGAACTCGGGCGGCACGATTGAGATTTACGACGGCTACGGCACCCCGATTAGCGAATATCTGGCCCTGTTTTCGGGATATGAGATGCCGTTTGATACAGGCGAAGAGCCCGGCGATCTGATCCCCGGTGTGGTTCTGATCGGGGATGCGGGCGATGATGACCTAAGCGGCACCGACAACGACGACATCCTGACCGGCAATGGCGGGCGCGACCGTCTGTCGGGACTGGACGGGGATGATGATCTGGACGGCGGGGACGGTGTTGACGTGCTGCTGGGCGGGGAGGGGGACGACGTTCTGGCCGGGGGCGATGCGTTCGATTTCCTGATCGGCGGAGACGGGGGCGACACGATGTTTGGCGGCGCGTCCCGTGATCTGTTGGTCGGTCAGGCCGGTCGGGACGAGATTTCCGGCGGCGCGGGCGATGACATCCTGATCGGCGGCGCGGGCACGGATTTGTTTTACTTTAACGACGGGGACGGCAACGATCGCGTGCTGGATTTCGATCCGACCAGCACAGGCGATGTCGTTGTTTTGTCGGGAAATTCCGAAATCACCGACTATGCCGACCTGCGCGACAACCACATGGTGCAACAGGGCGGCAATGTCGTGATCGACGACGGGCAGGGCAATTCGATCACCCTGATCGGCCTGACCTTGGCCGAGCTTGAAGCGAACGATTTCGTCTTTTAACCCTTGGGGCGGGCGGCCTTTTCGGCGATGCCCGACAGGCCCTGACGGCGTGCCAGTTCGCCTAGCACATCATCGAGGGCCACGTCCCGCGCCGCCAGCATGACCAGCATGTGGTACAGAACATCCGCCGCCTCATATGTCAGGTTTTCGCGGTCGTTCTTGGCGGCGGCGATGATGGCCTCGATCGCTTCTTCACCGAATTTCTCGGCGCATTTTTCGGGACCTTTGGACAGCAATTTCGCGGTCCAGCTGCTGTCGGGGTCGGCGCCTTTGCGCGAGGCGATCACGGTTTCCAGTTCGCGCAGAATATCCATCACAGACGCACCCCGATCCCTGCGGCGGCCATGTGTTCCTTGGCCTCGCCGATGGTGAATTCCCCAAAGTGAAAGATCGAGGCGGCCAGAACCGCGCTTGCCCCGCCCTTGGTCACGCCCTCAACCAGATGGTCCAGCGTACCGACCCCGCCCGAAGCAATAACCGGGATGTCGACCGCGTCGCTGATCGCTTTGGTCAGGGGCAGGTTGAAGCCCGCGCGCGTCCCGTCGCGGTCCATGCTGGTCAACAGGATTTCGCCCGCGCCTTTGGATTCGACCAGTTTGGCGAATTCAACCGCGTCAATGCCCGTGGGTTTGCGCCCGCCGTGGGTAAAGATTTCCCATTTGCCGGGGGCCACGGTTTTCGCGTCGATGGCGACGACGATGCACTGGCTGCCGAAATGTTGGGACGCCTCGCGCACCACGTCGGGATTGGCCACGGCGGCCGAGTTGAAACTGACCTTATCCGCACCGGCCAGCAGCAGGGCGCGCACGTCCTCAACGGTGCGCACACCGCCGCCCACGGTCAGGGGCATAAAGCATTGCTCGGCCGTGCGGGTCACCAGATCGAACATCGTGCCACGGTTTTCGTGGGTCGCGTGGATGTCGAGGAAACACAGTTCATCCGCGCCAGCGGCGTCATAGGCCTTGGCCGCCTCAACAGGGTCGCCCGCGTCGATCAGATCGACAAAGTTGACACCTTTGACAACACGGCCATCGGCCACGTCCAAACAGGGAATGATGCGGGTTTTCAGCATGATCGACGCCTTTTTGGTGATGCCGCCTCTATGCCAAGAAAGGCGCGGGGCGTCTATGGGGTTTATGGCGTGCCCTTGGCGATCTGGGCAACGGCGCTGCGCGACATCAGAATGTGAAACGGCATCACGGCGGCCAGATACACGCGCCCGATCCAGTTGTTGCGATGCACCCACGTCGCCATGTAGACGCGGCCCTGATCCTGCATCACGGTGATGCGGAAATTCAGGTGGCTGTCGTCAAACCCCATGTTCAGCTCATTTTCCGTGTCATAGGTCACGGGAAACATCGCGCCGTTCTGCTCAAACTCGGTCCGCAGGCCAAGGGGCGCAACGATCCGGTTGCGCAGGCTCAACAGGGCGTTGGCCCACGTCGGCATCTGCATCGCCAAATCGGCGGCGGGACGCGCGGGCAGATCACTGCGACAGCTATAGCAATCAAGGAAATCGCCGTCCTGATACAGGGTCCACAGGTTGGACGTGGCGGGCAAGGTGGATTTTTCAACAGGCATCGGATGTCTCCGCGATGGGTACTGATACTGACGCGGCGATCAGGCGCGAAAATCCCCGCGCCCGCAAAGGGACATCTTGGCGCAGGTCTAGGCGCGGTTCCGTTTCCGGTTGATCGCCTCCACACCTAGGAGCAGCAGCACCAGCGGCCCCGCCGCATAGAGATACGCAATCACCGCAAATTCGTGCAGGCCGGACAAAACCGCGGCTATCCCATCCGGCGTGTGCGCGCAGTGGGCATAGCCGATGAACGCGTGCCCGTCGCAATCGGCACCGGCCCAAAGGAGCGTGCCCCACGACAACACAAAGAAAAGCGCGACAAGCTGAACAGCCCGCCGCGCCCATCGCGTTTTCATCCAGACGCTGATCAACAGGCCACCAGCAATGCTTGCCGGCACAAGGCCATAGATCAGCTGTTCCATTGTCATGCCTTGAGGATCGCCAATGCCTCGGCCAGATCAATCGCCCCGTCATAGAGGGCGCGGCCCGAGATCGCCCCGTCCAGAGGCGCGCCACAGGCCTTTAGGTTGCGCAGATCGTCCAGCGACGACACACCGCCCGAGGCGATCACGGGGATCGACACGGCATGGGCCAGCGCGGCGGTGGCGTCCACGTTCGGACCCTGCATCGCGCCGTCGCGGTTGATGTCGGTATAGATGATGGCCGAAACGCCCGCGTCCTCAAACGATTTGGCAAGGTCGGTGACCATCACGTTGGTTTCCTCGGCCCAGCCCTTAGTCGCCACACGGCCATCGCGCGCGTCGATGCCAACGGCCACGTGGCCCGGAAACGCCTTGGCGGCCTCACGGACCAGATCGGGGTTTTCCACGGCGACGGTGCCAAGGATCACACGCTGCAACCCCTTGGACAGCCACATCTCGATCGTGGCCATGTCGCGGATACCGCCGCCCAACTGCGCGGGCACCTTGGTCGTGCTCAGGATGTCCTCAACCGCCTTGGCGTTCACCGGCTCACCCGCAAAGGCCCCGTTCAGGTCCACAAGGTGCAACCACTCACACCCCGCATCCACAAAGGATTGCGCCTGCGCGGCGGGGTTGTCGTTGAACACGGTCGCCTGATCCATCTCGCCCTTGTACAGGCGTACGCACTGGCCATCCTTCAGATCGATAGCGGGATAGAGGATCATGTCGCGGTCTCCTTTGGTTTCTGGCGCTGTTATGCACGGGCGGGCGCGGAATGCAACGGACCTCACGTTAGGCTTGCCCGATTGGGGAACATTGGGTCAAGGTGATCACGATCAAGGGAGGAGATCATGAAAAAACTCGCATCCATCGTGATGGCCGCGGCTCTTTGGGCAGGACCGGCTCTGGCCGCTGATCCGATCGAAGGGATCTGGAAAACGACCCCCGACGACAACGGCAATTTCGGCCATATCGTGGTGAAGCCCTGTGGCGCGAAAATCTGCGGCACCCTGACCAAGGCGTTCAATGGCGCGGGGCAGGAAATCCCAAGCGACAACGTCGGCAAGGCGATCATCTGGGACATGGTGGCGCTGGGCGAGGGGGCTTACGGCAAGGGCAAGGTCTGGTCGCCCGACCGCGACAAAACCTATTCGTCCAAGATGCAGCTTACCGGCGACAAACTGTCGGTATCGGGCTGTGTCCTCGGGATTTGCCGCGATGGCGGGACATGGACGCGTTTGAAATAACGCCGCCATCCCGCGCCAATCCGCTTAAACAAACAAAGGGGCCGAATGGCCCCTTTGACAATTGAATAACAGGTGCAACGGCGCTTACGGCGCCCAGCTCAGGAAATTCGCAATCAGGCGCAGGCCGACGGCTTGGCTCTTTTCCGGATGGAACTGCGTGCCGATCATGTTGTCGCGACCCACGATGGCGGTGATGTCTTCGCCATAGTCGCAATGGGCCAAACGATGCGCGCTATCGGCAACCTTGAAATGATAGCTGTGCACGAAATAGGCGTGATCGCCGGTCTCGATGCCGTCAAACACGGGGTGCGCGTGGTCGATCACCAGATCGTTCCACCCCATATGCGGCACCTTCAACGCAGGGTCCTGCGGCGTGATGCGCACGACCTCACCGCCGATCCAGTCAAAACCGGGGGTGGGTTCGTATTCCAAACCGCGCGTCGCCAGCATCTGCATCCCGATGCAAATGCCCATGAACGGACGCCCGCCCTTGGTCACGACCTCATCAATCGCCTCAAACAGACCGGTGTGCTCAAACAGCTCGCGATAGCAGGCCGGATAGGCCCCGTCGCCCGGCAGGACAACACGGTCCGCACGGCGCACGATATCGGGGTCCGAGGTGACCACCACGGTGCCCGCACCGGTCTCGCTGGCAACCCGCTCAAACGCCTTTTGGGCCGAGTGCAGGTTGCCGGATTCGTAATCAACAATCGCCGTCAGCATTCCGGTCACAGCGCCCCTTTGGTCGACGGGATTTCATCGGCCTTGCGCGGATCGGTTTCCACGGCCTCTCGCAGGGCACGGGCCACCGATTTGAACGCGGCCTCGGCGATGTGGTGGCTGTTCAACCCGTGCAGCGCGTCGATGTGCAGCGTGATGCCGCCATGCGTGCTGAGGGCCTGAAAGAACTCGCGCACCAGTTCGGTGTCGAATGTGCCGATCTTGGCGCTGGGGAAATCAACGTTCCACACCAGAAACGGGCGCGCCGACAGGTCAAGCGCCGAACGCACCAACGTATCGTCCATCGGCAACAGGCAGGACCCATAGCGGCGGATGCCCTTTTTGTCGCCCAGTGCCTGCACCAAGGCCTGACCCAGCGCGATGCCGGTGTCCTCAACCGTGTGGTGGTCGTCGATGTGCAGATCGCCCTTGGCGCGGATGGTGAAATCGATCAGCGAATGGCGCGACAACTGATCCAGCATGTGGTCGAAAAAGCCCACGCCGGTCTGGTTGTCATAGCTGCCGGTGCCATCCAGATCGATGGTGACCGAGATCTCTGTTTCCGAAGTTTTGCGCGTAATGGTGGCGGTCCGCATGGCCTGTCTCCGCTGTGATACAGGCGGCTTATACGGCGTGGCGCGCGCGGGGGCTAGGGGGCAGGGGTGATTTCGCCCGTGCCCATCTGTGCATTGGGGTTAAACGGACACGTTTTGCATCAAGGTGTCTTTGGCCAACTCGCCCTTGGCGCCCGATAGGACGACCTCGCCGCGTTTCATGACGACGAATTGGTCGGCCAGCTTGTAGGCGAATTCGAAATACTGCTCGACCAGAACAATCGCCATATCCCCGCGATCGCGCAGCAGGCTGATCACCTCGCCGATCTGTTGGATGATGTTGGGCTGAATGCCTTCGGTCGGTTCGTCCAGCAGCAACAGCTTGGGTCGCGTGATCAAAGCTCGCGCGATGGCCAACTGTTGCTGTTGCCCGCCCGACAGGTCCCCGCCACGGCGGTGCAGGAACTGTTTCAGGATCGGGAAGAGTTCGAAAATTTCATCGGGAATTTCGCGATCCCCGCGCGGCAGGCACCCGAACCCCGTCTCAAGGTTCTCGCGCACCGTCAACAGCGGGAAAATCTCGCGCCCCTGCGGCACATATCCGATCCCCGCCTGCGCCAACAGATGCGGCGGCATCTTGCCCAGATCCTGCCCATCCAGACGCACCACCCCGCCCGAGCGTGGATGTGTGCCCGAAATCGCCTTGAGCAGCGAGGTCTTGCCCACCCCGTTCGTGCCCATGACACAGGTGACCTGACCGGTTTCAGCCGCCATCGAAATCCCGTGCAGAATTTGGGAATGCCCGTAGTGCAGGGTCAGATTGTCGATCTCAAGCATACTTATCGTCCAAGATAGACGTCGATGACGTCTTGGTTTGCGGTCACGTGGTCCAGACTGCCCTCGGCCAGAACCGATCCTTCATGCAGGACGGTCACCTTACAGTTCAGGCGGCGCACGAATTCCATATCGTGTTCCACCACCACCACGGCGCGGGTTTTCGCGGCCTCGACAAGGATCGAGGTGGTCTGTTCCCGCTCGGCCAGCGTCATACCGGCGGCGGGTTCATCGACCAGCAACAGGCGCGGGTCCTGTGCCAGCAACATCCCGATCTCCAGCCACTGTTTTTGTCCATGCGATAGCTCGCCCGATTTACGGTAGAGCTGATCCCCCAGACCGATCTGGCCCGCCAAGTCTGCGACCTGATCCATATCCGCATCCGTTGCGCGGAAGAACAGCACGCTCATCGGGCTGCGGTTCTTTTTCAGGGCCATCATCAGGTTGTCCTGAACGCTCTGATCCTCGAACACGGTGGGTTTCTGGAATTTGCGGCCAATGCCCGCTTGGGCGATCTTGGCCTCGGACATCTTGAGCAGGGACACGGATTTCTCGCCCCACAAGACGCGGCCCTCATCGGGTTTGGTCTTGCCGGTCACGATGTCCATGAACGTGGTTTTGCCTGCGCCGTTGGGGCCGATGATCGCGCGCAACTCGGCCTTGCCGATCTGGAACGACAGGTTGTTGATCGCGCGAAACCCGTCAAACGTGACAGAAACGCCGGAAACTTCGAGAAGGGTGCTCATTCGCTGGCCTCCTTTTCACGTAGGGAGCCGTCATCGGGGCCAAGGTCGGCACCGTGGCGCGCAGGGGCGCGGCGGTCGATCCACAGATCCACCAGACCGCCAATGCCTTTGGGCGCGAACAGCGTGACCAGAACAAAGGACATGCCCAGCACGATCAGCCACCAGTCCACCCATTGCACGGTATAGAACCCAAGGTTGATGTCAGGGGCCTGACCGCCGGTGAACCACGTCGAGATCAGCGACACAAAAGCCGCCCCGATCACCGCGCCATAGAGACGTCCACGGCCACCGATGGCGACCCAGACCGCCAGATAGATCGACGCAATCGGTGCGATCTCGGCGGGGTTGATGATGCCCGCCTGCGGGTAATAAAGGGCGCCCGCAATCCCCGCGATACAGGCGGTGACCGTAAAGATGAACAGCTTGTACGTCTCGACCGAATAGCCAAGGAAACGCACGCGTGCCTCATTGTCGCGAATGCCGCGCACGACCGAGCCGAACTTGCCCGACACGATCCACGCCGCAAGGATATAGCCCAGACCCAGAGCCACCGCAGAGGCCCAGAGGAACCAGATCGACACGGTCGATTGGGGCACGTCATCCAGACCCGGAAGGTTCTGCAGGCCCGACAGACCGTTGTTGCCGCGCAGGCCGCTTTCGTTCTGGAAGAGATACAACGACAGGGCCAGCGTCATCGCCTGTGTCAGGATCGACAGGTAAACGCCGGTGACGCGGCTGCGAAACGCCAGCCAGCCAAAGACCAGCGCCAGAATACCCGGTACCAGAACGACAAGGATCAACTGGATCGTCAGGCTATGCGCAAAGGACCAGATCAGGGGGAACTCGTTGCTGCCGACCACGCCGAAAATCTGGGTGCCGATGCCATCGACGATTTCCTGCGGGGTGGGGGGGATTTCGGCCTGTGCCAAGGCGTCGGTGACGATGAGGCGCGTGCGCTCATACATCAGCCACATGCCGATCATATAGCCGCCCAGACCGAAAAAGGCGAAATGCCCAAGGGACAGGATCCCGCAATAACCCCAGACCAGATCCATCGCGATGGCGATCAGGCACAGGCACAGCGTCTTGCCCAGCGTTTTGACAAAGCTGGTCGAGATCAGGCCGGTGCCCGTGCCCTCGGCCAACAGGGTCACGCCAAGGGTGAACAGGGCCAGCATGGCCAGAAAATACAGAACCGACGGGTTGCGCATGACAAAGCTTTTGTGGGTGTTCATAGCGCGCTCTCCTTATGCAGGGCGGGACGGGCGAGGAGGGGGGTAAATCGCATGATCAATCCCCCGCGGCCCGACCCTTGAGCGCGATGATCCCGCGCGGTCGGAACTGAATAAAGATGATGATAAAGATGATCATATAGGTCTGTGCGGCCAGCGTGTTCGAGGGGTTGAACCACTCGATGCCTTTTTGCAGGAACCCGATCATCGCCGCACCGGCCAGCGTGCCCCAGATGTTGCCAACGCCGCCGACCACAACGGTCATAAAGGATTGCACGATGTAATCGCTGCCCAGTTCCGACGTCACCTTGGCGAACAGACCGATGGCGACACCGGCAATCCCCGCGATCCCCGAGCCAAGCCCGAAGGTCAGCATGTTCACGCGGTTGGGGTTGATCCCCATGCTGGCGGCCATGCGCGGGTTTTGCGTCACGGCGCGGGTTTCCAGACCCAGACGCGTGCGTTTCATGATGAACAGGAACACACACAAAAAGATCAGGGCCAGCACGAAAATCGCGATCCGGATATAGCTGATCGAGACGATGTCGTTCATCACCCACGACCCGTCCAGCCACGCGGGCGAGGTCAGCGGGCGGGCCTGTGTCCCAAAGATGTTCTTGGCCAGCTGTTGCAGGGCAATCGAAATCCCGAAGGTCGCCAGCAGGGTTTCCAGAGGCCGGTTATAGAGCCACCGGATCACCAGACGCTCCATCAGGACACCGGCGGCAAATGTCACCGCAAAGGCCAGCGGGATCGCCACGATGATCGACAGGGTGTGGTTGGGCACGAATTGCTGAACCACATAGCCGGTATAGGCGCCCATCATGATGAATTCGCCATGCGCCATGTTGATCACGCCCATCACACCGAACGTGATGGCCAGACCGATGGCGGCAAGGAAATAGATCGAGGCCAGCGACAGCGCATCCAGCGTCAGGTCCAGCGTCTGGTTCAACCCGACCTTGACCTCAATGGCCTTCAGGGCCTCCTCGACCGCCGTGGTGATGGCGGGATCGGTTTCGTCATAAACGCGCACAAAGGTGTATTCGGCCAGACGGTCGTCGATATCGGCGTCTGTGGCTGTGGCGGGGACGATACCGGCCTCGGCCAGCGCGGCATAGGCGGTCAGGCGCGCGTCGTCGCTGTCCAGCTCATGCACGGGCACGCCACCGACGCTGCCGCCTTGGATGTTGGCGATCAGGGCGGCGCGGATGTCATCGTTGTCGATACGGGGCAGGGCATCGCCACCGGCCACCAACAGGGCATAGGCCTCTGCGGCGGGCAGGTCCTCGGACCCGGGTTTCAGGGTCTCGGCCACGTTCCATTCGACGGGCACGTCGCCCGAGACGACCATGATCTTGCTGCTGGTCAGCGGGTTCAGCGTGGCGCGCACGTCCAGACCCAAATCGCCCGCCATGTCGTTGATGGCGGCGATACGTGCCGCGCTGTCCTCGTCATAGCCGATGGTCAACAGCCGTTCCAAACGGCGTTTCTGGGCGGCAATGGCGGCGTCCTGTTCGCTGTCAATCGAGGCGCGAAGGGGCGCAAGCAAGCTGGCCTCGGGGTCGCGTTCAATGGCGATCAGCGCATCACGGCGTTTCGCGGGATCGGGATCGGACAACTGAAACTGGACAAGGGCCGTGCCGATCATGCCACGGATGCCGCTGTTGGGTTTCAGTTGTTTGAAATCTTCGTCAGGGGTCGGACCCAGATCGGCCCCGCTGTCCAGATCGAACAGGTTCAGGGTTTTGCGATCAATCTCTTCGGCGCGAAAGAAAATCCCGTCGGCTTGGCGTTGCCAGATTTCCTTGGCCTGCCATGCCTCAAGCACGGTCTGCATCTGGGGGAGGCCGCTGTTTGCGAGGGCGTCGATGGCCGGACCGATGGTCTTGCGCGAGCTTTTTTCGATCAGCGCGCGATTTTCCTGCAAAAGGTCCTGAACCGGGGTGTCCTGCGCCGTGGCACTTGCACACGACAGGATCAGCGCGAACAGCGCAATCAAGAGATTTTTCATGGGGTAGGGTCCACTGTCGAAGGGGGCACGGGGCCCCCTTCAATCAAGTCAGGTCAGATCAGTAGTTCGATTTGATCTGTACGCAGGTGCTGGTCTCGGTGTTGTACATACCACAGCCCAGATCTTTCCAGTCCGATTTCAGGACAGCCGATTCCGGCAGGAAGTCGGTCCATGCATCGCCGGGAACCTCGGTGGTCTGGCTGATGATGTCGAATTGACCGTCTTCCAGGATCTCACCGATCAGAACCGGTTTCGCCAGGTGGTGGTTGGGCAGCATAACTGCTGTACCGCCGGTCAGGTTCGGGAACTCTTGGCCGTACATTGCGGTCCGAACAGCGTCCACATCGGTGGTGCCAGCGGCCTCAACGGCGTTCACCCACATGTTGAAGCCGATGTAGTGTGCTTCCATCGGGTCGTTGGTCACGCGCTCTTCGCCCATGCGAGCTTTCCAAGCTTCGACCCACTCGGCGTTGGTGTCTGTGTCAGCCGACTGGAAGTAGTTCCAAGCGGCCAGGTGACCGACCAGGTTCGAGGTGTCCAGACCGGACAGTTCTTCTTCACCAACCGAGAAGGCCACGACGGGGATGTCGTCTGCCGAGATACCAGCAGCAGCCAGCTCTTTGTAGAAGCCGATGTTCGCGTCACCGTTGATGGTCGAGATCACGCCGACTTTTTTGCCGTCTGCACCCAGAGCAACAACGTCAGCAACGATTTTGGACCAGTCGCTGTGGCCGAAGGGGGTGTAGTTGACGAAGATGTCTTCTTCGGCAATGCCTTTGCCCTTCAGGTAGCTTTCCAGAATGTTGTTGGTCGTACGCGGGTAGACATAGTCGGTGCCCAGCAGTGCGAATTTCTCAACACCCAGTTCGTCCAGGAAGTAATCGGTGGCGGGGATCGCCTGTTGGTTCGGAGCAGCACCGGTGTAGAACACGTTTTTCGAGCTCTCTTCACCTTCGTACTGAACCGGGTAGAACAGAAGACCGTTCAGTTCTTCGATCACGGGCAGAACCGATTTACGCGAAACCGAGGTCCAGTTCCCAAAGATCACGTCGGTCTCGTGTACGGTCAGCAGCTCACGTGCTTTTTCAGCAAACAGCGGCCAGTCCGACGCGGGGTCAACGACCACGGCCTCAAGCTCACAGCCCAGAACGCCGCCTTTTTCGTTTTGCTGTTCAACCAGCATCAGCATGGTGTCTTTCAGCGTCGTTTCCGAGATCGCCATGGTGCCCGACAGCGAGTGCAGAACGCCGACTTTGATCGGGCAGTCTGCTGCCATCGCAGCCGTGCTCAGTGCGCCCAAGGCAACGGTGCCGGCCAGCATGGTGTTCACAAATTTCATATTAACCCTCCTGGCGAAGCCGGGTCGCGCCTTGCCCTTTGGGGAGGACACGCCTAAATCGGCCTCGCAACTGTTGTTGCGTTTCGTGTGGCGGCTTGCGAGCTCCACTTCGATTGGTCGCCACACACCCCCTTTTCCAAGACCTCTGAACGGGCCCCTCATGAAGGCCCCTTACGGTTGGGTTAATCCGTCGGGGTGCGCAATTTCGGGGGGCTGCATTTGCCGCAATCCGCCGTTCATTCAAATGTGAATGTCTAAAAATTGTGCGGTGCGGTCATTTCATGTGCAAACGTGAATTCGATTTGCACGAATCAAAAGGCGCGCACACGCATTAAGCGAATGACGCGCCTAGTGATTATGTTTTCAGCGCTGGGCGGTGCCTGTGCGCGGGTTGAGCCAAGGTTTGGCGTTTGACGGGGCCAGATTGGGTCGGCCAAGCAGGCTGTCGGACACTTTTTCCCCGACCATGATCGAGGGCGCGTTCAGGTTGCCGTTGGTGATGCGCGGGAAAATCGAGCTGTCCGCGACGCGCAACCCGTCCACCCCGATCACGCGTGCGTCGGGATCAACCACGGCCATCGGATCGTTCTTGTCGCCCATCTTGCAGGTTCCGCAGGGGTGATAGGCGCTCTCGACATGTTCGCGGATGAACCCGTCCAGTTCGTCATCGGTTTGCACATCCGCGCCCGGCTGAATTTCGTGACGGACATAGGGGGCAAAGGCCTCTTGCCCGAAAATCTCACGCGTCAGGCGGATGCAGGTGCGGAAATCGCGCCAGTCATCGGCATGCGACATATAGTTGAACAGGATGGAGGGCGCGTCTTTTGGATCGCTGCTGTTCAACGTGACCGCGCCACGGCTTTTGGAGCGCATCGGACCGACGTGGGCTTGGAACCCGTGACCCTCGGCGGCGGCCTGACCGTCATAGCGCACGGCGATGGGCAGGAAGTGATACTGGATGTCGGGATAGGACACATCCGCGCGGGATCGGATGAACGCCGCGCTCTCGAACTGGTTCGAGGCCCCCAGACCCGTTTTGGTGAACAGCCACTGCGCCCCCACCAAGGCTTTGCCGAAGAGGTTCCAGTATTTGTACAGGCTGACCGGTTGGCTGGCGGCCATCTGGATATAGAGTTCCAGATGGTCCTGTAGGTTCTGGCCCACACCCGCACGATCCGCGACCACATCGATACCGTGCTCGGCCAGATGGGCGGCGGGGCCGATGCCCGACAGCATCAACAGCTTGGGCGAGTTGATCGACGAGGCGGCGATGACCACCTCACGCCGTGCCATCAGGCGTTTGATCTGGCCGCCCTGTTCGTATTCCACACCCACGGCGCGTCCGTTTTCGATGATGACCTTGCGCGCCAGTCCACGCACGATGTCACAGTTCGGACGTTTTAGCGCGGGTTTCAGATAGGCATTGGCCGCCGACCAGCGTTGACCGTTGTAGACGGTCTGCTCCATCGGGCCAAAGCCCTCTTGCTGTTCGCCGTTGTAATCGCCGGTGGTCTCGTATCCGGCCTGACGCCCCGCCTCGACAAAGGCCTGAACCAGTGGGTTGTCCCGCTTGCCCCGCGTCACATGCAGGGGGCCATCGGTGCCGCGCCACGTCGGATCGCCGCCATGACCGCCATCGTGCCACGTCTCCATCCGTTTGAAATAGGGCAGCACATCCGCATAGCCCCAGCCATGCGCGCCCGCCTCGGCCCAATGGTCGTAATCCATCGCGTGGCCGCGCACATAGACCATGCCGTTGATCGACGAGGACCCGCCGATCACCTTGCCCCGCGGACAAGCCAGACGGCGACCGCCCAGATGCGGCTCGGGGTCCGACCAATAGCCCCAGTCATAACGGCGCATGTTCATCGGATAGGACAGGGCGGCGGGCATCTGGATGAACGGCCCCGCATCGGTGCCGCCAAATTCCAGAACCAGAACCGAATTGCTCCCGTCTTCGGACAGGCGATAGGCCATGGCACATCCGGCCGAGCCCGCGCCGACAATCACGAAATCTGCGGTTTTTTGATCCATCGACATCAGAAGGCAGCCTCGGTCGGGCCGGTGGCCACATAGACGGTTTTCAGTTCAGAGTAATGCTCAATCGCGGCCTTGCCGTTCTCGCGTCCCACGCCGGACAGTTTGGTGCCGCCAAAGGGCGCCTCGACCGGGGTCAGGTTATAGGTGTTGATCCAGCACGTCCCCGCCCGCAGTTGGCGGATCACGCGATGCGCGCAGGTCAGGTCGTTGGTATAGACCCCCGCCGCAAGGCCAAAGCCCGTGTCATTGGCGCGCGCGATCACGTCGTCCTCATCGTCGAAATCCAGAACCGACAGGACGGGGCCGAAAATCTCGTCCCGCGCGATGGTCATATCGTCGGTGACATCGGCGAAAACGGTGGGTTCCATATAGAACCCGTCGCGCTCAATGGCCTGTCCGCCCAGCATCAGGCGCGCGCCCTCGGACTGGCCTTTGGCGATGAACCCCAGAACCTGTTGGCGCTGGGTGTCTGACACCATGGGGCCGAAATTCGTCGCCTCGTCCAGCGGGTCGCCGATGACGGCGGTTTTGGTGCGTTCCACCAGACGGGACAGGAATTTGTCCTTGATGGCGCGGTGCACAAAGACGCGGGTGCCGTTCGAACAGATCTGGCCGCTGGAATAAAAGTTGCCGTTGATGGCGCCGCTGATCGCGTCCTCAATGTTCGCGTCGTCAAACACGATCATGGGGGATTTCCCGCCCAGTTCCATCGTGACGTGTTTGATCCCCGCAGCGGCGGCGGCATAGACCTTGCGCCCCGTGGGGACCGAACCGGTCAGGGACACCTTGGCGACGCGCGCGTCCTCTATCAAACTGGCGCCGACATTGCCCAGACCCTGCACAACGTTGAACACACCGGCCGGCAATCCGGCCTCAATCAGGATTTCCGCCAGTTTTAGCGCGCCCAGCGGGGTTTGCTCGGACGGTTTGAACACCATCGCATTGCCGCAGGTCAGGGCCGGCGCGGCCTTCCAACAGGCGATCTGGGTCGGATAGTTCCACGCGCCGATGCCCACACAGACACCCAGCGGTTCGCGCACCGTATAGACGAAATCATCGCCCAGCTGCAGATGCTCGCCCCCAAGGGTCGCGGCCAGCCCGCCGAAATATTCCAACGCATCCGCACCGGACGTCGCATCCGCGATCAGGGTTTCCTGCAACGGCTTGCCCGTATCCATGGTTTCCAGAACCGACAGGTCGCGGTTGCGGTCGCGAATGATGTCGGCCGCACGGCGCAGGACGCGACCCCGTTCCGTGCCGGTCATCGCGGCCCATTGTGCTTGGGCGGCCTCGGCGGCGGTCAGGGCCGCGTCGATGATCGCGGGGGTGGCGGAATAGACGGTGGCGATGGTTTCACCGGTCGCCGGATAGATCACGGGGATCGGTGTGCCGGCGGTGTCCTCGACATATTGGCCGTTGATGAAATGGCTGGCGGAGGGTTGGGCGTTGGTCATTGCAGTCTCTGGTATGCGTGTGGATCGGGCGGCGTTATTCACCGCGCGGGAAACGGGCGTTTTCCTCGACGACGTTCAGGTCCATGTGGTTGCGCATGTAGCGTTCGCTGGCCTTTTGCAGGGGCTGGAAGTCCCACGGGTAATAGCCCCCTTCGCGCAGGGCCTCATACACGACCCAGCGGCGCGCCTGACTTTCGCGGACCTCGGAATCGAAACGGGCAAGGTCCCAACGCGCCTCGGATTTGGCACGCAGGGAATTCAGCGTGCCCTGATGCGCGGGATCATCGGCAAGGTTGGTCATCTCATGCGGATCGGCGTCCAGATCGAACAGTTGATCGGGGTCGAGGGCACAGCGGTTGTATTTCCATTTGCCATAGCGCAGAGACACCATCGGCGCATAGGACGCCTCGGCCGCGTATTCCATCGCGACGGGCGAGGTGCGCTCGGTGCCATTGCCAAGGGGCACAAGGCTCTCACCTGTGGTCCACGGCATGACCTCATCCATGCTGACGCCCGCCAGATCACACAAGGTGGGGCAGATGTCGATGTTGGACACGGGCGCGGTGATCAGGCCCGGATCCATCTGGCCTGGCGCGCTGATCATGATCGGGACGCGCGCTGAGCCCTCATAGAAGGACATCTTGAACCACAGACCCCGTTCGCCAAGCATATCGCCGTGGTCCGACACAAAGACGATGACGGCCTCTTGGCGGGTGGCCTCTAGCGTGTCGAGGATTTCACCAACCTTGTCGTCCAGATAGGTGATGTTGGCGAAATAGGCGCGGCGCGAGCGTTCGATGTCCGTCTCGGTGATGTCGAAATCACGCCAGTTGTTGGCGTCAAAGATACGCTTGGAATGCGGGTCCTGTTCGTCATAGGGCAGGGCGGACACGGTCGGGTGCAGGTGTTCGCAGTCCTCATACATGTCCCAGTACTTGCGCCGCGTGACATAGGGGTCATGCGGATGGGTAAAGCTGACGGTCAGGCACCAAGGGCGCTCATCCTTGCCGCGGGCGTAGTCATAGATCTTGCGCGTGGCGTGATAGGCGACCTCATCGTCGTATTCCATCTGGTTGGAAATCTCGGCCACGCCTGCACCGGTGACGGACCCCATGTTGTGATACCACCAATCGATCCGCTCGCCCGGTTTGCGGTAATCGGGGGTCCAGCCGAAATCGGCGGGGTAGATATCTGTGGTCAGGCGTTCCTCAAACCCGTGCAACTGATCGGGGCCGACGAAATGCATCTTGCCCGACAAACACGTCTGATAGCCCGCGCGGCGCAAATGGTGCGCATAGGTCGGGATGGATGAGGCGAACTCGGCGGCGTTGTCATAGACGCGGGTCGCGCTGGGCAATTGGCCCGACATGAAACTGGCCCGACCGGGCGCGCAAAGGGGGCTGGCCGTATAGGCGTTCTGAAAGCGCGTGGATTGTTCGGCCAAACGGCGCAGGTTCGGCGTGTGCAGCCAGTCGGCGGGGCCATCAGGGAACAAAGTCCCGTTCAACTGGTCCACCATCAGGATCAGAATATTGGGGCGCGTCGTCATGCGGGTGTCCTATTCGCGGGTGTTTCGGCGTTCGACTACGACCTAGCCACGGGTTTATTGACTCGTCAATCAATAATCCTGACGTCCCTATTCCGACTGGGAAAATCGTTGTGATTTCGGGGGGTGGAAAACAAAAAACGCCGCGCGAATGCGCAGCGTTTTTTTGATCACTGGTCTGACTGGAGCGGGCGAGGCGATTCGAACGCCCGACCCTAACCTTGGCAAGGTTATGCTCTACCCCTGAGCTACGCCCGCATTCCGGTCAGTCCGGTTATGTCCCAAATTGGAGCGGGCGAGGCGATTCGAACGCCCGACCCTAACCTTGGCAAGGTTATGCTCTACCCCTGAGCTACGCCCGCATTCCGGTCAGTCCGGTTATGTCCCAAATTGGAGCGGGCGAGGCGATTCGAACGCCCGACCCTAACCTTGGCAAGGTTATGCTCTACCCCTGAGCTACGCCCGCATTCCGGTCAGTCCGGTTATGTCCCAAATTGGAGCGGGCGAGGCGATTCGAACGCCCGACCCTAACCTTGGCAAGGTTATGCTCTACCCCTGAGCTACGCCCGCTTCCTTTTGGTGTGAGCGGATTTAGAAGGTACGGCGGCGGGCTGCAAGTGGAAAATTGCAGGGGCGTCGAATTTTTTTGATCGAACCCTGTGTCTTGGGCCGAAACGCAAAACACCCCGCCACGGGGGCGGGGTGTTTCGATGTCTGTGGGTGCTTTTCGCGCTTATTCCAGCTCGACCAGCAGATCCTTGGCGTCGATCTGGTTGCCGGGTGCGATATGGACGGCCTTGACCGTGCAATCGCGTTCGGCATGCAGACCGGTTTCCATTTTCATCGCCTCGATCGTCAGCAGCAGGTCGCCCTGTTTCAGCTTTTGACCAACGGTGACGGCGACGCTTGCCACCGAACCCGGCATCGGCGCGCCGATGTGGTTCGGGTTGCCCAGTTCCGCCTTGGGGCGTTTGGCGACGGTCGCCTTGGCCTTGCGGTTGGGGACGCGGATCACACGGGGCTGACCGTTGAGTTCAAAGAACACCTTGGCATCCCCGTCCTCATTGGTTTCGCCGATGGCCTGCATCCGGATTTCAAGCGTCTTGCCCGGATCAATCTCGGCGCTGATCTCATCGCCCGGCTCCATGCCGTAAAAGAACGTCGGCGTGGGCAGGGTGCGCACGGGGCCGTATTGGCCGTGACGCTGGGCGTAATCCAAAAACACCTTGGGATACATCAGGTAGCCGTTCAGGTCCTCGTTATCGACCTCGGCCCCGTCAAGGCGTTCGCTGATCTCCTTGCGCTTGGCCTCTAGGTCGATCGGGGGCAGGGACTTGCCCGGACGGTCGAGGTTCGGCTTCTCGTCGCGCAGAACCTTTTTCAGGATCTTGTCGGGGAAACCGCCCGGGGGCTGGCCCAGATTGCCGCGCATCATGTCGATCACCGAGTCGGGGAAGGACACATCGGTTTTCGCGTCCTCGACCGCGTCGCGGGTCAGACCTTGGGACACCATCATCAGGGCCATGTCGCCGACCACTTTGGACGACGGTGTCACTTTGACGATGTCGCCGAACATCTGGTTCACGTCGGCATACATCTGCGCCACCTCGTGCCAGCGCTCCTCAAGCCCGAGGCTGCGCGCCTGTGCCTTTAGGTTGGTGAACTGACCGCCGGGCATCTCGTGCAGGTAGACCTCGGAGGCGGGGGCCTGTAGGCCGCTCTCGAACGCGGCGTATTGCAGGCGCACGGCCTCCCAATAGTCGCTGATCTCGCGGATGTTGCCGATGTCCAGACCCGTGTCGCGCTCGGTGTGGCGCAGGGCCTCGACGATCGTGCCAAGGGTTGCCTGCGAGGTGTTGCCCGACAGCGCGTCCATCGCGCAATCGACCGCATCCACACCGGCGGCCGAGGCCGCAAGAATCGTGGCCGAGGCAATGCCCGCCGTGTCATGGGTGTGGAAGTGGATCGGCAACCCGACCTCTTCTTTCAGCGCTTTGATCAGGATGCTGGCCGAGGCCGGTTTCAACAGACCCGCCATATCCTTGAGGCCCAGAATATGCGCGCCGGCCTTTTTCAGGTCCTTACCCATATTCACATAGTATTGCAGATCGTACTTGGCGCGGTTCGGGTCCAGAATGTCACCGGTGTAACAGATCGTGCCTTCGCAGATTTTGCCGCTGTCGATGACCGCATCCATGGCGACGCGCATGTTCTTGACCCAGTTCAGGCTGTCAAACACGCGGAACACGTCAACGCCGGTCTCTGCCGCCTGTTTGACAAAGCTCTCGACCACGTTGTCAGGATAGTTGGTGTAGCCTACACCGTTGCTGGCGCGCAGCAACATCTGCGTCAGCAGGTTCGGCATGGCGGCGCGCAGATCGCGCAGACGCTGCCACGGGCATTCCTGCAAGAAACGGTAGGCCACGTCGAACGTCGCCCCGCCCCAGCATTCCACCGAGAACAGGCCGGGCAGGTTATGCGCATAGGCGGGCGCGGCATTGATCATGTCTAGCGACCGCATCCGCGTGGCCAACAGGGATTGGTGCCCGTCGCGCATGGTCGTGTCGGTGATCAGCAGTTGTTTCTGCTCCTGCATCCACTTGGCGACGCCCTCGGGCCCTTCGGCCAGTAGAATGTCGCGCGTGCCCTTGGCCGGTGCCTCGGCATGCAGCGCGGGCGGCTTGGGGGCCTTGGCGTCCGCAGGTGGGCGCGGGCGGTTTTCGGTTTCGGGATGCCCGTTCACCGAAATGTCCGCGATATAGGTCAGGATCTTGGTCGCGCGGTCCTTGCGCGGCGCAAAGTTGAACAGTTCCGGCGTCTGGTCGATGAATTTCGTGTGGTATTCGTTGTTCAGGAAGGTCGGGTGTTTCAGCAAGTTTTCCACGAACGCGATGTTCGTCGCCACGCCGCGGATACGGAATTCACGCAGGGCGCGGTCCATACGGGCAATCGCGGCCTCGGGCGTTTGGGCCCATGCCGTCACCTTTTCCAGCAGGCTGTCATAATAGCGTGTGATCACCGCGCCCGAATAGGCCGTGCCGCCATCCAGACGGATGCCCATACCGGTCGCGCCGCGATAGGCGGTGATGCGGCCGTAATCGGGGATAAAGTTGTTCAGCGGGTCCTCGGTCGTCACGCGACACTGCAATGCGTGACCGTCCAGTTGCACGTCGTATTGGCTGGCGACGCCTGTCGCCTCGACAAGGGACTTGCCCTCGGCAATCAAGATCTGCGCGCGCACGATGTCGATGCCGGTGACTTCTTCGGTGACGGTGTGTTCCACCTGAACGCGGGGGTTCACCTCGATGAAGTAGAACTTGCCCGTTTCCATATCCATCAGGAATTCGATGGTGCCCGCACATTCATAGTTCACCTGTTCGGCGATGCGTTTGCCGAGGTTACACAGCTCTTCGCGCTGGGCGGGGGACAGATAGGGGGCGGGGGCGCGTTCGACCACCTTTTGGTTGCGCCGCTGAACCGAGCAATCGCGTTCCCACAGGTGATAGATATTACCAGCCTTATCGCCAAGGATCTGCACCTCGACGTGGCGGGCGCGCATGATCATCTTTTCCAGATAGCCTTCGCCGTTGCCAAAGGCGGCCTCGGCCTCACGGCGACCTTCGCGGACTTTTTCCTCAAGCTCATCCGCGTTCATGATCGGACGCATGCCGCGACCACCGCCGCCCCAAGACGCCTTGAGCATCAGGGGAAAGCCGATCTCGGTCGCTTCTTTGCGGATCGCGTCGAAATCATCGCCCAGAACCTCGGTCGCGGGGATGACCGGAACGCCGGCCTTGATCGCGACCTTACGCGCGCTGGCCTTGTCGCCAAGGGCGCGCATGGTTTCGGCCTTGGGGCCGATAAAGGTGATTCCGTTCGCCGCGCAGGCATCCACGAACTCGGGGTTCTCGGACAACAGGCCATAGCCCGGATGGATCGCATCCGCGCCGCATTCCTTGGCCACGCGGATGATCTCGGCAATCGACAGATAGGCCTGAACGGGGCCAAGGCCCTCACCGATGCGATAGGCCTCATCCGCCTTAAAGCGGTGCAGCGACAGTTTATCCTCTTCGGCGTAAACGGCGACGGTGCGTTTTCCCATCTCGTTTGCGGCGCGCATGATGCGGATGGCGATCTCGCCTCGGTTGGCGATCAGGATCTTTTCGAAGTTTGCCATGTTGGCCCTTTCCGGCTCACAGGGTTGATTTCGTGTATCACGTCTTGTATACAAGTTTTGGTATTTAACAAAACCGTTACACAAGTGGTGCCTGAAATGCTGCGACTGCGCAAGAAAAAACTTGCGTATGGCGGGAACATTGGGCGAACAAATCTTTAACTCTGGAATAGCTGCGGATAGATTGGGCGCATGAGCGTGATTGATGACGAAGACCCGTTTGAGGCCAGCGAGCGCCTGTCCCTCTCCCAACGTGCCATGGCGGCGCGTCCGACCCCCTATCTGGACGGGCTGAACCCCGCACAGCGCGAGGCGGTCGAGACGGTCGAGGGGCCTGTTCTGATGTTGGCCGGTGCCGGTACGGGCAAGACCAAGGCCCTGACGACGCGGATCGCGCATCTGATCTTTACCGGCAACGCCTATCCCAGCCAGATTTTGGCGGTGACCTTTACCAATAAGGCCGCGCGCGAGATGAAAAACCGTGTCGCCGGTATGCTGGGTGAGGGCGCCGAGGGCATGGCGTGGCTGGGCACGTTCCATGCGATCTGTGTGAAAATGCTGCGTCGTCACGCGGAACTGGTTGGGCTGAAATCCAACTTTACCATTCTGGACACGGACGACCAAATTCGCCTGTTGAAACAACTGGTTGTGGTGGCGGGTGTTGACGAAAAGCGCTGGCCCGCGCGGGGCTTGGCGGGGGTGATTGACGCGTGGAAAAACCGCGCGTGGACGCCGGAAAAGGTCCCGTCGGCGGATGCTGCTGCCTATAACAATCGCGGCACGGAATTCTACGCCCAGTATCAAGAGCGTCTGCGCACGCTGAACGCCGTGGATTTCGGCGATCTGCTCTTGCACATGGTCACGATTTTCCAGAACCACCCCGATCTCTTGGCCGAGTATCAGCGCCGGTTCCGCTATATTCTGGTGGACGAGTATCAGGATACCAACGTCGCCCAATATATGTGGCTGCGCCTGCTTGCGAGTGGTCACAAGAATATCTGCTGTGTCGGGGATGACGATCAGTCGATCTATGGCTGGCGTGGGGCCGAGGTGGGCAATATCCTGCGGTTTGAAAAGGATTTTCCGGGCGCGCATATCGTCCGGCTAGAGCAAAACTATCGCTCGACCCCGCATATTCTGGCGGCGGCGTCCTCGGTGATTGCGGGCAATGCGAACCGTCTGGGCAAGGATCTGTGGACCGCGGTCGAAGGCGGCGAAAAGGTCCGCCTGATCGGCCATTGGGATGGCGAGGAAGAGGCGCGCTGGGTCGGGGAAGAGATCGAGGCCCTGCAATCGGGCACACGGGGCATGGCGCCCATGTCGCTGGACCATATGGCGATTCTGGTTCGTGCCAGCCACCAGATGCGCGCGTTCGAGGATCGGTTCCTGACGATTGGCTTGCCGTATCGGGTGATTGGCGGTCCGCGCTTTTATGAGCGGATGGAGATTCGTGATGCCATGGCCTATTTCCGTCTGGCGGTCAGTCCGGGCGATGATCTGGCGTTTGAGCGGATTGTAAACACCCCCAAACGCGGTCTGGGCGACAAGGCCCAACAGAACATCCAGCAGATGGCGCGCATGAACGGCGTGTCCCTGTTCGAGGGCGCGCGCCTGTTGGTGGAGAGCAAGGGCATCGGCGGTAAGGGCGCGAGGGAACTGTCGCGCCTGATCGATGGTATTGCGCGCTGGCATGATGCGGTGATCGGCGCGGGGCCGGTGATTGATGAGGATGAGGGCGACCTGATCGACGATATGGACGCGCCCATGTCCCCGAAACGCTCGGTCTCCCATATCGAACTGGCCCAGCAGATTCTGGACGAATCCGGCTATACCGCCCATTGGCAGAACGACAAAACGCCTGAGGCGCCGGGGCGTCTGGAAAACCTCAAGGAATTGGTCAAGGCCTTGGAAAGCTTTGACAATCTTCAGGGGTTTCTTGAGCACGTCTCGCTGATCATGGACAACGAGACGGACGAGCACGGCGAAAAGGTCACGATCATGACGCTGCACGGGGCCAAGGGTCTGGAATTCCCCGCCGTGTTCTTGCCTGGGTGGGAGGACGGTCTGTTCCCGTCCCAGCGCAGCATGGATGAAAGCGGCCAGAAGGGTCTCGAGGAAGAGCGCCGTTTGGCCTATGTCGGGATCACGCGGGCCGAAGAGCTGTGCACGATTTCCTTTGCGTCTAACCGGCGCGTGTTTGGGCAGTGGCAATCGCAAATGCCGTCGCGCTTTGTCGATGAATTGCCGCCCGAACATGTTGAGGTTCTGACGCCGCCGGGTCTCTATGGGGGTGGCTATGGCGGGACGACCGGCGATTACGGGCGCGGCACGATCGAAGAGCGCGTTTCCAAGGCTGATGGTTATAACTCGCCCGGGTGGAAGCGCCTGCAATCGCGTAGTCAAAACCGTGGTCAGGCCCGCAGTATGTCCCAACCGCGTGAGGCCAAGGGGATCACCATCGACGCCACGGCGGTCTCTGTCTTCCGCAAGGGCGACCGCGTGTTCCACAATAAATTCGGCTATGGCACGGTCATGGGGATCGAGGGCGATAAGCTGGACGTTGAATTCGACAAGGCGGGCGCGAAAAAGGTCGTGTCGAAATTTGTCGTGGCGGCCGAACGCGCGGGCGACGTTCCGTTCTAAACCCATCACATGACGCATCAACGGGGCCGCGCGGGCAACTGCGCGGCCTTTTTCGTGTGATCTGACGTGCGGGCAATAAAAAACGGCGGCGCCAGGGAGGAGGAGAGGCGCCGCCGTTCTTTTGTACCAGACCCAGGGAGGAGGAGGGGTCCGATCCGGTGTGGCGCGGCCCGCGGGCGTTGCCGAATTAGGGTGCGGTGATGTCAGGGAGGAGGAGAGACATCACCGCAATTTCACGTCGACCCTCAGGGAGGAGGAAGAGGTCCGGCGTATTCGTCAGGGCGGGGTCATGTGGACCGGGCCCCAGTTATTAGGGGCGGTGATGTCAGGGAGGAGGAGAGACATCACCGCATTTTCACGTCGACCCTCAGGGAGGAGGAGGAGGACCGCCGTAACTGTGTGGGGCGTATGCCCCGAATTAGGGGGTGGTGACCTCAGGGAGGAGGAGGAGATCACCACCAATTTTCCAGAACGCCCAGGGAGGAGGAGAGGGCCCTCTGAATTCTTATTTTGGTTCGCCGTACGCGGCCTCAAGCGCCAGTCGGCGGATCATCGAGCGGTTGATGCCCAAGTCTGCCAGTTCCCGGCCCGACAATGCGCGCAGTTCGCGCACCGTGGTTTTGTACAGCTTGCGACGTGCCAGTTGGTGGCGCGCCAGTTCGACCGATTGGCGAACCCATTCACCAAAGCCACCTTGGGCGATGCGAATGTCGGTTGCGTGTGCCATAGTCGTTCTGTCTTTCGTCGCGGGTCGTTTGTTTGCGGTGGACTGTGTTGTCCGCTGCGTTGTGTTTATAAATACGCTTATGCTGCGCCTGCACAATGGGCAAAGGGACAACACCGATATGCATTTGCTGCATACGTCTGGGTGATTGAATTCGGGGCGGTTTGGCGCTTGTATCGGCGGGAAAAAGTGACTTTTGTCATTTGGAATGAAATTTAATGTCCTTCGGGGCACAGGGGCTGGGCAAAGTGGCTATCAATCGCGACACCGTACTTGACAAATTATCTGAGATTTCCGTGCCGGGCGGGGGTGATTTGCGCTCTCGCGACATGATCCGCGCGTTGACGGTGGACGAATCTGCGGTCCGTTTCGTGATTGAGGTGCCCGAGGGAATCGATTCCGCAGCTATGACGCCTGTGCATGCGGCGGCCGATGCGGCGTTGCGTGCGATCCCGGGCGTGGAAAACGTTTCCATCGTCATGACGGCACATTCGGGTGCGGCAAAGCCTGCTGCACCGAAACCTGCGGGCGGCGCGGCGCCGTCGCTTAAAATCGGGCAGCACCCGACGCCCGGTGGTCCGCAAAAGGTGCCCGGCGTGAACCGGATCATTGCCGTCGCGTCGGGGAAGGGTGGGGTCGGTAAATCGACCGTCTCCTCGAACCTTGCCGTGGCCTTGGCGCGTCAGGGCAAGCGCGTCGGTCTGCTGGATGCCGATATCTATGGTCCGTCCCAGCCGCGCATGATGGGGGTCAGCAAACGCCCCGCGTCGCCGGATGGCAAAACCATCATCCCGCTTCAGGCCCATGGCGTCACGATGATGTCGATTGGTCTGATGGTCGATCCTGATCAGGCCGTCGTCTGGCGTGGCCCGATGTTGATGGGCGCGCTGCAACAGCTGTTGATGCAGGTTGAATGGGGTGAATTGGACGTGCTGATCGTCGATTTGCCGCCCGGGACGGGTGATGTGCAACTGACCCTTGCGCAGAAAACCCATCTGTCGGGCGCGATTGTTGTCTCGACGCCCCAAGACGTGGCCCTGATCGACGCGCGCAAGGCGCTGGACATGTTTGACAAGATGAAGACGCCGATCTTTGGCTTGATCGAGAATATGTCGATGTTCGTCTGTCCTGATTGCGGGCATGAGGCGCATATCTTTGGCCATGGCGGCGTCGCGGCCGAGGCGCAAAAGCTGGGCGTGCCTTTGCTGGGGGCGTTGCCGATTGCGCTTGAGGTGCGCTTGGGTGGTGACAGTGGTCAGCCTGTCGCGGCGGGTGAGGGGCCGATGGCTGACGCCTATATGCAGATCGCGCGCGGCCTGATTGACGGCGGGATCGTCTGATCCGGCTCTGATCCGGGAAAATATGGAACTGGCTCTGGGCCCATGGGAAACCATGGGCCTTTTGCGTATTTGGGCGGAGTTGCACGTTCGGGTGCGGTTGATTGCGCCTGATTTTTAAGGCATTCGATGTGCGCGCTAAATTTTTTGCATTTTTCTGGGAAATCGCGGGAATGCGAAAATGGGCCAAAATATGGCGATAATTCGTTGTTGGCTGTCTATATGTTGTGTTTTTACGGTCTGAGGGTCAGTGAAAATCAACAGTTTGCGTCGGTTCCCCGCGATTCTTCCCATAAAAACCTATTGCTTTCCATGAATTCCCGTGGCATCCCTAATACATCAGATGAGGACGGGCTAATTGGGGCGCACAAGACCCCGAACAAGGCAAAGTCAGGTTTCATACAGGCACCCGCTTTCATCACAAAAGAGATCCGGCGCGTGGGCGAGCAGACATCCCCCCAGGTGGCACGCGCAGTCGGACACCCAGGAATGGGACGAGGGCGGCGGATTGGGCAGTGGCAGCAGCTCAATCCGTCGTTTTCGTTTCAGCGACGGTTAACAGCGAGTGTAGAGGAGCGTCGGGACAGTGGCGCGCAGGTTCAGAGGCGAAAGCCAGCACAAGGTGGACAGTAAGGGTAGGGTGTCGATCCCGTCCTTCTTTCGTCGTGTGCTTGAGGCTGGTGATCCTGACTGGACCGAGGGTCTGCGCCCGCAACTGGTGATCGTCTATGGCGACCATCGCCGCAAGTTCCTTGAATGCTATACCATCGAAGCCATCGACGAGGTCGATGACAAGATTTCCAAACTTCCGCGCGGCTCGATTGAGCGACGCATGCTGGAACGTCTGTTCCACGGTCAGTCCATCCCGACCGAGGTTGATGGCGACGGGCGTCTGGTTCTGCCGCAAAAGCTGCGCGAAAAGATTGGTCTGGACAAAGAGGCGTTCTTTATCGCCTCGGGTGACACCTTCCAGATCTGGCATCCCGAAACCTATGAACAAGAAGAACTGGCCAAGACCGAAGCATGGCTGGATGAACTGCCCGAGGGCGTTGATCCCCTCAGCTTTCTTGACGGTGTCGGAGGGGCATAGGTATGACCGGGGCGGACAATTCCATGTCTGATGATCCGCACATTCCCGTTCTCTTGCGTCCGTTGATTGCGGCCGTGTCTCCGGTGTCGGGGGCGTGGCTGGATGGGACGTTTGGGGCGGGCGGTTACACACGCGCCCTTTTGGATGCGGGCGCGGATGTGGTCTATGGCGTTGACCGTGACCCGATGGTGTTTGACATGGCGGCCCCGTGGGCGGGCGAATATGGCGACCGGTTGCGGTTGGTCGAAGGCACCTTTTCCGAACTCGACGAATACCCCGACGCGCCGCTGGACGGTGTGGTTCTGGATCTTGGTGTGTCGTCGATGCAGCTGGACATGGCCGAGCGCGGGTTCTCCTTTATGAAAGACGGCCCCCTAGATATGCGGATGAGCCAATCGGGACCCAGCGCGGCCGATATGGTCAACACCGCCGACGAAACCACGCTGGCCGATATCCTGTATCATTATGGTGAGGAACGCGCCTCGCGCCGGATTGCCCGCGCGATTGTCGAGGCCCGCAAGGAACAGCCGTTCGAGACCACGCTGCAACTTACCAAGGTGATTGAGAAATGCCTGCCCCGTCCCAAGCCGGGCCAGAGCCACCCCGCTACCCGCAGTTTTCAGGCAATCCGCATCGCGGTGAACGAAGAGCTTGATCAACTGGTTGCGGGTCTTGAGGCGGCGGAGCGCGCGCTAAAACCCGGTGGGCAATTGGCCGTTGTGACGTTCCATTCGATTGAGGACCGGATCGTAAAACGCTTTTTCCAAGCGCGTTCCGGTGGGGGCGGGCGGGCCAACCGCTATGCGCCCGAGGTGCAGGAAGATGCGCCGCAATTCACCCTGAAATCGCGCCGCGCCATCGGGCCGGACGATCAGGAACTGGACGAAAACCCGCGGTCCCGCTCGGCCAAGCTGCGCGTGGGGATCCGCACCGAGGCCCCGTCGGGCCCCGTTGATCGCAGCACCCTGGGCCTGCCGGGCCCGTCGGGACCCAAGAAAGGCAAGGGGAGACGATAATGCGCAGTATGTTCTATGTTCTCTCGGCGTTGGCGGTCATGGGGTTGGCGTTCTGGGCCTATCAGGAAAACTATCGCACCCAAAACGCGATCCGTCAGGCCGAACGCCTGCAAGGGGACATTGGCGAGCTGCGCCAGACCTTGGCGATCCTGCGTGCCGAATGGGCCTATCTGAACCGGCCCGAGCGGCTGATGGATCTGGCCGAGATCAACTTTGACCGGTTGGGCCTGTTGCCGCTGCGCCCTCAACAATTCGGTCGTGTGGGGCAGGTGGCCTTTCCTGCCGCCGAACTGCCCGATCTGCCCCCGATCAGCGATCCGGTCGAGGTGATTGGCCGGTTTGAGGAGGACGCCCAATGATCCGCACGCCGCTTCGCCCGCTCGCCCGCATTCTGGACGCCCGCGCCAAGGGGCAGAACCCCGATGCGATTGAACGCGAAAACCTGCGCGTGCGCCACGAACAGATGCGCGATCAGTCCCGCGGCCGCGCCGAGGGGCGGTTGTTGATTCTGGGCGCTGTGTTCCTGATGGCCTTTGGCACTGTGGGCGCGCGCATGGGCACCCTGTCGGCTAGCACGCCCGAGGAACCCCGCACCGCCTATACCGGCAGTTCGATCTTGGCCCAACGCGCCGATATCACGGACCGCAACGGCAATATCTTGGCGACGAACCTCGCCACGCATTCCCTGTATGCCCAGCCGCCCTTCATGATCGAAAAGGAACGCGCGGCGCGAAAACTGGTCGAGATTTTCCCCGATCTGGACGAAAAGCGCCTGATCAAGGATTTCACCGGCAAGCGTAAGTTCCTGTGGATCAAAAAGAAAATCAGCCCCGAGCAGATGCAGCAGGTCCATGATCTGGGCGAGCCCGGTCTGATGTTCGGCCCGCGTGAGATGCGTCTGTATCCCAACGGCAGCCTTGCCGCGCATGTTCTGGGTGGCACCAGTTTCGGGCGCGAAGGCGTCCACAGCGCCGAGGTCATCGGCGTTGCCGGTGTGGAAAAGGCCTTTGACAGCTTTCTGCGCGATCCCGCCAATGGCGGTGAGCCGCTGCGCCTGTCGCTGGACCTGACGGTACAGGCCGCGACGCGCCGTATCCTTTACGGCGGCATGAAACTGATGAACGCCAAGGGCGCGACGTCGATCATGATGGATGTGCACACGGGCGAGGTGATCTCGGTCGTGTCTCTACCGGATTTCGACCCGAACGACCGCCCGCGACCCCTGACCACCGGCGATCAATCCGATAGCCCCCTGTTCAACCGCGCCGTTCAGGGCGTGTATGAACTGGGCTCGACCTTTAAAATCTTTGCCGTCGCCCAAGCGATGGAGCAGGGCATGATCACGCCCGACACGATGATCGACACGCAGGGGCCGTTGCGTTGGGGTAAGTTCCGGATCAATGATTTCCACAACTATGGGCCCGAGCTGACCGCGACCGATGTCATCGTCAAAAGCTCGAACATCGGGACCGCGCGTTTGGCGCAACAGATCGGTGCCGAGGATCAGCGCGCCTTCCTGACCAAGCTGGGCCTGTTGGAACCCACCGCGCTTGAGATGGTCGAGGCCCCGTCGATCAAACCGCTTTTGCCGCCGAACTGGTCCGAGCTGTCGGCGATGACGATTTCCTATGGCCACGGCCTGTCGGCAAGCCCGATGCATCTGGCCGCCGCCTATTCGACCATTGTGAATGGTGGATACAAGGTTGAACCGACCCTGTTGGCCGGTGGTCGTCCGCGTGGTGAACGCGTGATTTCCGAAGCGACCTCTGCGGCGGCGCGCGACATGCTGCGTCAGGTGGTCGTGCGCGGCACCGCCAGTTTCGGGGAGGTCGAGGGCTATCATGTGGGCGGCAAGACCGGCACCGCGGACAAGCCCAAGCCCAACGGCGGTTACTATGAGGATAAGGTCATCGCGACCTTTGCAAGCGTCTTTCCCGCCCATGATCCGCGCTATGTCCTGATCGTGACGTTGGACGAGCCGGTGGAAACCTCCGGTTCCGAACCCCGCCGCACCGCCGGTTGGACCGCCGTGCCCGTCGCCGCCGAGATCATCCGCCGCACCGCGCCCCTGTTGGGCCTGCGACCAGAGATTGAACCCCGCCCCGTCTATGAGTTAACACGGGTCAACAACTAGGCGACGGAGAAGACATCGTGGGGCAGGTCGGTACGAAAACCTTGGCTGAACTCGGACTGACCGCAAAGGGCCTGCGCGAGGCGCAGATCACCGGTCTGGCCGTCGATAGCCGCGCAGTCAAACCCGGATTTCTCTTTGCCGCCCTGCCCGGAACGCGGGTGCATGGGGGCGAGTTCATCCAATATGCCCTGCGGATGGAGGCGGGCGCGATCCTGACCGATGCCGAGGGCGCGCGCATCGCCGCCGATGTCATCGCCGAACATCCCGACGTCGCCATCATCATCGCCGAGGACCCGCGCCAGACGCTGGCCTATGCCGCCGCTCTGTGGTTCGGGGCGCAGCCGGACAAGATGATCGCGGTCACCGGCACCAATGGTAAAACGTCCGTCGCGACCTTTACCCGCCAGATCTGGCAGCTGAACGGGCGCGCCGCGATCAACGTGGGTACCACGGGGGTTGAGGGCGATTTTACCACGCCTTTACACCACACCACGCCGGAACCGATCACGCTGCACCGTGTGTTGTCCGAGGCCGCGAATGCGGGCATCAGCCACGCCGCGATGGAGGCCTCATCGCACGGCTTGGCGCAAAAACGTCTGGATGGGGTGACCCTGTGTGCGGCGGGGTTCACGAATTTCACGCAGGATCATTTGGACTACCACGACAGTTTCGAGGCCTATTTCGACGCCAAGGCCGGTCTGTTCGGTCGCGTTTTGCCCGACACCGGCACGGCGGTGATCAACACCAACGACCCGCGCGGTGCGGACATGGCCGAGGTCGCCCAGATGCGCGGCCAGACCGTGGTGCGTGTGGGGTCGGATGAGGACTGCGATCTGCGTCTGTTGGGGCAACGGTTCGATGCCACGGGGCAGGACATGCGCTTTGACTGGCGCGGGCGTCCGCAACAGGTGCGCCTGAACCTGATTGGCGGGTTTCAGGCGGAAAACGTCTTGCTGGCCGGTGGTTTGGCCATCGCGTCCGGCGAAGAACCGGGTGAGGTCTTTGCCGCCATGTCGCATCTCAGCACCGTGCGGGGCCGGATGCAACTGGCCGCGACGCGCGACAATGGGGCCGCCGTGTTCGTCGATTACGCCCATACGCCCGACGCCTTGGCGACCGCGCTACGCGCCCTGCGTCCGCATGTGATGGGCCGTCTGGTCGTCGTGTTCGGCGCAGGCGGGGACCGCGACACATCCAAGCGTCCGTTGATGGGCCAAGCCGCCGCCGAAAACGCCGATGTGGTCTTTGTCACCGATGATAACCCGCGCGGCGAAGATCCTGCCGACATCCGTGCCGCCGTGATGGGTGGTTGCCCCGAGGCGACGGAAATCCCCGACCGTGCCGAGGCGATTTTGCGCGGCGTCGATGCGCTTGGCCCTGGTGATGCGTTACTGGTGGCAGGCAAGGGGCATGAGACCGGCCAGATCATCGGCGACGATGTGTTTCCCTTTGACGATGTAGAACAGGCCAGCGTCGCGGTTGCCGCGCTGGATGGGCATTTGTGATGACGCATTTGTGGACGGCTGAAGAGGCCGCGCGCGCCACCGGCGGACGGGCGATTGGCGATTGGGCCGTGGATGGCGTGTCGATCGACACCCGCACGATTGCGGCGGGCGAATTGTTTGTCGCGCTGAAAGACGTGCGCGACGGGCATGATTTCGTGGCACAGGCCTTGGCGAACGGGGCGGGGGCCGCGATGGTGTCCCGTGTGCCGGACGGCGTGGCGGACGACGCGCCCCTGTTGATCGTGGATGATGTGTTGCCCGCGTTGGAACGTCTGGGCATCGCGGCGCGTGACCGTACGGACGCTCGCGTGGTGGCGGTCACCGGTTCGGTCGGCAAGACCTCGACCAAGGAAATGTTGCGCCTTGTCCTTGGCGGGCAGGGGCGGGTTCACGCCGCCGAGGCAAGCTATAACAACCATTGGGGCGTGCCCCTGACACTGGCGCGGATGCCTGCGGACACCGAATATGCGGTGATCGAAATCGGGATGAGCAACCCGGGCGAGATCGCGCCGCTGGCGAAACTGGCCCGCCCGCATGTCGCCCTGATCACCACGGTTGCCGCCGCCCACCTAGAGGCGTTTGACGACCTGTCGGGCATCGCACGGGAAAAGTCCACGATCTTTGAGGGGCTAGAGCCGAACGGGATCGCGATCATCAATGCCGATCTGGATGTGACGCCGATTTTGGATGCCGCCGCCGATGCGGTGGGGGCCAAAAAGGTGCATTTCGGCACGGTAAAGAGCGCGCCATATCACCTTGATGCCGTTGATATGAAGGCGGATACGACCATTGTGCGTGCCGCCCTGAATGGTGCACCGTTTCTGTTCAAGCTTGGCACGATGGGCCGCCATTTCGCGATGAATGCGCTGGCCGTTCTGGCGGTCGGGGATCAGTGGGACATCGACCCTGCGCTGGCGGCGGTCGATCTGTCCGCGTGGCGTCCCGTGGGTGGCCGTGGCACACGGGAGCGCATCATTCTGGACGATGTCGAGGACGGCCTGTGGTTTGACATGTTTGACGACGCGTTCAACGCCAACCCGACCTCGTTGCAGGCGGCGCTGCAGGTGCTGGCGGCCGCGACCCCCGATGACGGGGTGGGGCGCATCGCCAAGGGACGGCGCGTCGCGGTTCTGGGCGATATGCTGGAACTCGGCCCCGAGGAATTGGATCTGCACCGCGCGGTAGCCGATGATCCGGCCCTGAAAAAGGTGGATGTGGTCCATTGTGTTGGCCCGCGCATGCGCGCGCTCTACGACGTTTTGCCGACCGCACAGCGTGGCCACTATGCGCCCTCTGCCGATGAGATGGTCAAAGAGGCCCACGCCATCGTGGATGCGGGCGATGTCCTGCTGATCAAGGGCTCAAAGGGCAGTAAGGTATCACGCGTGGTTGACGCGCTCAGGAAATTGGGACATCCGGTCGCGACGGATGAATAAGGGATAAAGATGCTCTATTGGCTGACTGAATTTTCCGACGGCGGGGACGTCTTCAACCTGTTTCGCTATATCACGTTCCGCGCAGGCGGAGCGTTTTTCACCGCGCTGATTTTCGGATTTGTGTTTGGTCGGCCTCTGATCAACCTCTTGCGCCGTCGTCAGGGTAAGGGTCAACCGATCCGCGAGGACGGTCCCGAAACCCATTTCGCCAAGGCAGGCACCCCGACCATGGGCGGGTTGTTGATCCTGACGGCGTTGATGGTGGCGACCTTGCTGTGGGCGCGGCTGGACAATCCCTATGTGTGGATCGTTCTGTTGGTGACCGCAGGGTTCGGTCTGATCGGGTTTGCCGATGACTATGCCAAAGTGTCCAAGGCCAACACCAAGGGCGTGCCGGGCAAGGTGCGCATGGGGCTGGGCCTGATCATCGCGGCGGTGGCGTCGATTTCGGCGGCGATGGTGCATCCCGACGGTTTGGCGTTTCAACTGGCCCTGCCGGTGTTCAAGGACACGTTGATTAACATGGGCTATCTGTTTGTGCCCTTTGCGATGATCGTGATTGTGGGCTCTGCCAATGCGGTGAACTTGACCGATGGTCTGGACGGGCTGGCGATTATGCCGGTGATGATTGCCGCCGGAACGCTGGGCGTGATTGCCTATGCGGTGGGGCGCGTCGACTTTACCGATTATCTGGACGTGCATTATGTGCCGGGCACGGGCGAGATCTTGATCTTTAGCGCGGCCCTGATCGGTGGGGGTCTTGGGTTCCTGTGGTACAACGCACCGCCCGCCGCAGTCTTCATGGGCGATACCGGATCGCTGGCCCTTGGGGGGGCGTTGGGCGCGATTGCGGTCGCGACCAAGCACGAAATCGTTCTGGCCATCGTTGGTGGTCTGTTCGTGGTTGAGGCCCTGTCGGTGATCATTCAGGTCCTCTATTTCAAACGCACGGGCAAGCGGGTGTTCCTGATGGCCCCGATCCATCACCATTTTGAGAAAAAAGGCTGGGCCGAGCCGCAGATCGTGATCCGCTTTTGGATCATTTCGCTGATCCTTGCGTTGATCGGTTTGGCCACGTTGAAACTGCGCTAAGGGGTGCGGCGATGATACCGGTTCAGGGCTTTGATAGCGCGCGGGTTGCGGTTCTGGGTCTGGGCCGGTCGGGCCTTGCCACGGCGCGTGCCCTGCGGGCGGGCGGGGCGATCCCCGTCGTGTGGGATGATAACGAGGCCGCGCGCGATGCGGCCATGGCCGAGGGGTTCGAACCCGTTGACCTGACCCGTGTGGGCGCGTTTGACGACATCGCCACCCTGATCGTCAGCCCCGGTATTCCGCATCTCTATCCGACGCCCAACCGCGTGGTTCTGGCCGCGCTTGAGGCCGGTGTGCCGGTGGACAATGACATCGGTCTGTTCTTTCGGTCGCTGTCGCGCGGCGAATGGGATTACTTTGACACCATGCCGCGCGTGATTGCGGTGACGGGGTCGAACGGGAAATCGACCACCTCGGCCCTGATCCATCACATCCTGACCGAGGCGGGTCATGAGAGCCAACTGGCCGGCAACATCGGGCGCGGTGTTCTGGACATCGACCCGCCCGGCGATGGCGGTGTGGTTGTGCTAGAGCTTAGCAGCTATCAAACCGATCTGGCCCGCGCTCTGACGCCCGACATTGCGGTGTTCACCAACCTGTCGCCCGATCATCTGGACCGGCACGGCGGGTTTGGCGGCTATTTCGCGGCCAAGCGGCGCCTCTTTGCCGAGGGCGGACCGGATCGCGCCGTGATCGGTGTGGATGAGGTCGAGGGTAAATTCCTTGCCGGTCAGATGGCCGAGGGGCCGACCGATGATCGCGTGATCCGTATCTCGTCTGGGCAAAAGCTGTCCGGTGCGGGGTGGAACGTGTTCGCGCGCAAGGGGTTCTTGGCCGAATGGCGCAAGGGCCGTCAGGTTGCCAATATCGACCTGCGCGGGATTGCGGGCCTGCCCGGTGCGCATAACCACCAAAACGCCTGTGCGGCCTATGCGGCGGTGCGCGGGCTTGGCCTTGCGCCGCGCATGATCGAACAGGCGTTTCAGTCGTTCACCGGTCTGCCCCACCGCAGCCAGCGGATCGCCGAAATCAACGGCGTCACCTATGTGAACGACAGCAAGGCCACCAACGCCGATAGCGCGGCCAAGGCCTTGGCGGCGTTTCAGAACATCCGCTGGATTTGCGGCGGTCTGGAAAAGGACGGCGGGATCGATGCCGTCACCCCCCATCTGGGACATGTGGCCAAGGCCTATGTCATCGGACGTGAGGCGGCGGCCTTTGCCCTGCACCTTGGCGACACCCCGCATGAGGTCTGTACGACCATGGCGGCGGCGGTTGCGGCGGCGGCGCGCGATGCGGTGGCGGGGGATACGGTCCTGCTGGCCCCCGCAGCGGCCAGCTTTGACCAATACAACAGCTTTGAAAAACGCGGCGAGGATTTCATCGCCGAGGTGGGCAAGCTGACGGCCTAGGTCTTTTTCGCCGTCGGATCGTTGCGCAATTCCGCCGCAAGGGCCCGACCGGCGATAACGCCTGGTCGCGCACTGACCGTATCCAGCCAACGCGCCATATGCGGTTTGTCGTCCAGCGTTTGCTGCTGACCCTCCCACAACGACGCCCAGCCCCAGATCGCCATATCGGCAATCGAATAGAAATCACCGGCGACATATTCGTGTTTGGACAGCTGCTCGTTCAGCACCTTATAAAGACGCCCCGTCTCAGAGCGGTAGCGATCCTTGGCATAGGGCAGGTCTTGGGGCGGATCCATCAAGGGCGCGTATTTCAGGAAATGATGCGCCTGTCCGGCCATCGGCCCAAGGCCCCCCATCTGCCACATCAGCCACTGATCGACGATCAACTGATCGCGCACCGTGTCGCCATAGAACTGACCCGTTTTGCGGGCGAGGTATTGCAGGATCGCGCCGCTCTCGAACAATGACACAGGTTCCCCGTCCGGCCCATCGGGGTCGATGATCGCAGGCATCCGGTTGTTCGGCGCGATTTTCAGGAACTCGGGCGCGAATTGATCGCCCTTGCCGATGTCGATCAGATGCAGGGTATAGGGCAGGCCCATTTCCTCAAGCGCGATGGAAATCTTCCACCCGTTGGGGGTGGGCCAATAAAACAGGTCGATGGGTGCAGTGCTCATAAGGTCCTCCAAGGCGGTCAGGATGACGGCTTGGCCCCAAAGGACAAGGGGGTAATCGCACGGGCCGGTGCAATAAGTCGTGACCAGCGCGGCGCGCTGTCGCTGGGAAGGAACGCGCGCAGGGCGGCGGGATCAATCGCGCCATGGGCCACCGCGCGATAGAGGTCGAAAACGCCCGGGCGGGTATAGCTGCTCCAATGGCAGATCAGACGCTGGGGCGGGGCAATGTCGATATCCATGCGCGCAAGAACGTCCAGCGTCTCTGCGCAATCGATCTGAACATCGCACCAATTGGCGGGCGCCTCTGCCCATCCGGTGCCAAGCGCGCGTGACGTACCAGAGGGCAGGGCGCATTCCATCGCCGCGTCATAGAGGTCATTTTCGCGGCTGTGCACCGCCAGAACCCGCGCGGTGCGACCGGCGGGGGTGGCCATCGCGTCGCGCGCGGTGTCGATCCGGTCGGCGGCGGACAGGGCGATGACCCGATCCACGTCACCCGCGCGCAGATGGGGCAGTGCGCTGAGGCCCACCCGCGCGCCAAGGGAATGGCCCATCACCGTGATTTCGGTGCGCGGGTGGCGCGCGCGGATGCCTGCGATCTCCAGTGCTAAGGCCCGCCCGACATCGCCCGCACGGCGATAGGCCGCCGCGAACCTGCCCAGCGAGGGCCAGCCAAGCGCGATGCACAGACCCTCACCCGTCAGGCCGTGAAACCCCATGGCGCGGGGCCATGACATATCGCGGGCGGGGGCGGGGTCACGGCAGGGATCAAGGATATGGCGGTGCGGGGTTTTGTCGGCGCGGGCGGGGTCGAATTTATACCCGTGCACCATGATCACCACGCGGCGCGCGGCGTCGGGCGTATCCAGCATCGACGGGTCGCCGATGCGAAACCCGTCCGTGGCCGTGTCGTAATCCATACGTATCAGTGGCATGGGGCAGCTCCACTTGCACCTGATTGCCCCGACCATAGGCGGCTTGGTTTACAGGGCGGTGACGGTCCCGTGACAGGGGGATGAAACGCTTGACCGCCTTGGGCCGCAGGGGTATGCAGCCCCTGTGGTGCTTTGTGCCGGATTGCGGGCCACGTTAAACATTCCGCTAAAGAGGTAAGGGTTTTGACGCCCCCGCCTTATCCGGTGGGGGTTTTTTTATTCGCGTAGAGGATTGCGCAATGACCAAGTGGAGCAAACGCACCAACCAGATTCACGCTGGCACCCGCCGCAGCCAGTACGGCGAAGTGTCCGAAGCGATCTTTCTGACCCAAGGGTTTGTCTATGACACCGCCGAGCAGGCCGAGGCGCGTTTCGTCGCCTTGGGTGAGGATGAATTCATCTATGCCCGCTATGGCAACCCGACCGTGCGCATGTTCGAAGAACGCATCGCCGCGCTTGAGGGGGCCGAGGACGCGTTCGCGACGGCCTCGGGCATGGCGGCGGTCAACGCGGCGTTGATGTCGATCTGTCGCGCAGGCGATCACGTTGTGTCCTCGCGCGCGCTGTTCGGCTCGTGCCTCTATATCCTCGAAGAGATCATGGTGCGCTACGGCGTTGAGGTGACGTTCGTTGACGGCAACAACCTTGACGAATGGGCCGCCGCGATCCGTCCGGACACCAAGGTGGTCTTTTGTGAGAGCGTGTCGAACCCGACCCTTGACGTGATCGACCTGAAATCCGTGGCCGATCTTGCGCATAAGGCCGATGCTCTGTTCGTGGTGGACAACGTGTTCGCGACGCCAGTGTTCTCGCGCGCGATTGAACATGGCGCGGACGTCGTGATCTATTCCACGACCAAACATATCGACGGGCAGGGACGTTGCCTTGGCGGTGTGGTTCTGGGCACCCAAGACTTCATCCGCAAGACGCTGGAACCCTATCTGAAACACACCGGCGGCGCGATGAGCCCGTTTAACGCCTGGGTCATGCTGAAAGGCATCGAAACCATCGACCTGCGCGTGCGTGCTCAGGCCGACACGGCGGCAACCCTTGCCACGGCGCTGCAGGACAACCCCAAGATCGCCAATGTGATCTACCCCGGTCTGTCCAGCCATCCCCAACACGATCTGGCCATGCAGATGACCGGTTCGGGCGGCACGATGATCGCCTTTGACATCGCGGGCGGCCAAGAGGGTGCGTTCCGGTTCCTGAATGCGCTGGAACTGATCACGATCACCAATAACCTTGGGGATTCCAAGACGTTGATCACCCATCCGGGCACCACGACCCACTCGCGCCTGAGTGATGAGCAAAAGGCCACCAACGGCATCACCCCTGGTCTGGTGCGTCTGTCCGTGGGTCTGGAAGATCCGGCAGATATCTTGGCCGACGTCGAAAACGCGCTGAAAAACGTCTGATATCAGACGGTATTTGGTGTGAATTCGTGAAAAAAGTTGGACACGGGCCCGCCCGTGTCTACATCTTTGCGCGGTAGGTGGCGCGAAGGGAGATCGCGATGAACGTACATAGTCCAGAGCCAAGTCGCAGCGACGCAGAGCGCGCGATTGACGTGCTTCGCCGGTGGCTTGCCGGTGCCAGCGATGCCGAAAAGACCTCGGTGGATGAAGAATTGCTGCGTCAGTTCTCGCCCGCTGCCTTGGCCGTGCTCAGCCGCGAATATCCCGAGGATTTCACGGTGGATGACGCGTACCGCGCCGGTCTGCCCGATCTGCAAAACGGTCCGGCCAGCCTGATCCGTGGCGCCAAACAGGACATCCAACACGTCGGGATTTCGAACTTTCGCCTGCCGATCCGCTATCGCACCCGCGACAATGGCGATCTGACGCTGGAGACCTCGGTCACTGGCACGGTCAGCCTTGAGGCCGAGAAAAAAGGCATCAACATGTCGCGCATCATGCGCAGCTTTTACGCCCATGCGGACCGCTCGTTCAGCACGGATGTGATCGCCGCCGCACTGGATGACTACAAACGCGATCTAGAGAGTTTCGACGCCCGCATCCAGATGCGGTTCTCGTTTCCGGTTTTGGTGCCCTCGCTGCGCTCGGGCCTGTCGGGGTATCAGTATTACGATATCGCGCTGGAACTGGTGGAGCGCGACGGGGTGCGCCAAAAGATCATGCATCTCGATTATGTCTATTCGTCGACCTGCCCCTGTTCTCTGGAACTCTCCGAGCATGCCCGCGCCACGCGTGGTCAATTGGCCACGCCGCACGCCCAACGATCGGTTGCGCGTATTTCGGTCGAGATGACCGAGGACGCCCCGCGCCTGTGGTTCGAGGACCTGATCGACATGTGCCGCGCCGCCGTGCCGACCGAAACGCAGGTCATGGTCAAACGCGAGGACGAACAGGCCTTTGCCGAATTGAACGCCGCCAACCCGATCTTTGTCGAGGATGCCGCGCGGCTGTTCTGCGAACGTCTGGCGGCCGATCCGCGCATTGGCGATTTCCGCGTTGTGGCTAGCCATCAGGAAAGCCTGCACAGCCATGACGCCGTGTCGATCCTGACCCACGGTGACACGTTTGACGCGCGCTCAATCGATCCGCATCTGTTTGGGACATTGATCCACCGCGGCTAAACGGGCCGCGGCGATGTCGCTCTGCGCTTGACAGGACCGCGTGCCCGCGCCAAGCCTGCGATCATGATTGATTTTCGCCCCATTGGATATGTGATCGGCCTGCTTGTGACGGCTTTGGGGGCGACAATGGTCTTTCCCCTAGGGCTTGATCTGGCGCTTGGCAATGGCGAATGGCCTGTGTTCCTTGAGGCGATGGCGGTCACCTGTCTGATCGGCGCCGTTCTTGCCATGACCACGTCCAGCGGCGTTGACGGCGGCCTGACCCTGCGCCAGACCTTCCTGTTGACGGCGGGCGTGTGGATCGTCCTGCCCATCTTTGGCGCCATCCCGTTTCTGATCGGCGCGACCGAGGCGCGTCTTGTGGATGCGTTCTTTGAGGCAATGTCGGGCTTGACCACCACCGGATCGACGGTGTTTTCCGGCCTGGATGACCTGCCCGAGGGTCTGTTGCTGTGGCGGTCCATGCTGCAATGGTTCGGCGGCATCGGCATCATTGTGGTGGCGATGGTGTTTCTGCCCGAACTCAAGGTCGGGGGGATGCAAATCTTCCGGTCTGAGGCGTTTGATACGGCGGGCAAGGTCCTGCCGCGCGCCGCCCAGATCGCCTCGCGCATTACGGTGATCTATGCCGCGCTCACGGTGATCTGTTTCCTGACCTATCTGGTCTTTGGCCTTGGGGTGTTCGATGCGGTGAACCATGCCCTGACCACGGTGTCGACGGGCGGGTTTTCGACCTATGACGCCTCGTTTGGCACGTTTCAGGGCCCGCCGGAATATGTCGCCTCGGTCTTTATGGTTTTGGCCAGCCTGCCGTTCGTGCGCTATGTGCAATTGATTGGCGGTTCGACCGGCCCGTTGCTGCGCGACAGTCAGGTGCGCGCCTTTATGGTGACCATGTTCGCGCTGATACTGATCATCACCGCCTATCGCATCATCGCCAACGATGACCATTACGAACACGCCTTCCGCGAGGCCCTGTTCAACGTCACCTCGATCATGACGGGCACAGGATTTGCCAGCGTTGATTACCAACTCTGGGGCACGCTTCCGGTTGTGATGTTCTTCTTCCTCGGCCTGATCGGTGGCTGCGCGGGCTCAACCTGTTGCTCGATCAAGATCTTCCGCTTTCAGCTTCTCTTTGCCTCCATCCGCTCGCAAATCCGCCTGATCTACGCGCCGCACGGTGTGTTCCAACCCCGATACGAGGGCCGTCCGGTGTCCGAAGACGTGCTGTCATCGGTCATGGCCTTCTTTGTGCTGTTCATCGTGTCTCTGGGCATCCTGTCGATCCTGCTCTCCATGACCGGCCTCGACTTTGTGACCTCGCTCTCGGGCGCGGCCACGGCGCTGGCCAATATCGGTCCGGGCCTTGGGGATATCATCGGCCCCGCTGGCAACTTTGCGACGCTCAACGACACGGCCAAATGGCTGCTCGCCGGCGCTATGCTGGTCGGACGACTTGAACTGCTGGTGGTCTACGCCCTGCTGACCAAGCGGTTCTGGCTGGACTGATCGCCCCCTTCATCTTGGCAAAAATACTCAAACAAAAACCGCGCCCGAAGGCGCGGTTTTCATCGTTTCAATCCTGATACCCGTTTAGTTCCAGCAGCTGATCCGCACCGTCATATCGGCGGCCAGCAGGCTGAGGTCCTCAGGCGCGATCGACCCGCTTGCGTCCGACGCGGCAACGCTCAGGTTGCTGGTGCTGATGAACTCGGCAATGGCCGGAACAGCGGCGACAAAGCTGACGTCGCTTGGCAACTGACGCCCGTCCTCGGCGCGGGGCAAGAGCATGCCCATCACCGCGCCAGATGCGTCAAACACGGGACCACCGGCATCACCGGGCAGGGCGGCAAGGGTCAGGCGGTTGATGGTGTCCTCACCGGCCAGACCTTTGACATCGGACAGCTGACCATAGGTCAGAACCGGCATGTCCAGAACCTCACCATAGCTGTAGCCGGCCACGGCCACCTCGCTGTTCAGACGCGGCTGGCCGGTCTGGAACGCCGCATAGGCCAGCGGGGCCAGAGTCGCCTGCGGTTTCAACAGGGCCAGACCAAGGGCGTCGTCCTGCGCGGCGATGCTGACCTCGGTGTCATCGCCGATGGTCACGCGCTCACACTGGGCGATGGCGGCGGTCGTGGTCAGAACCGTGCCCGCACCGTCGATAAAGAACCCGCTGCGTGACAGGTCGGGGCGGCGGATTTCCAGACCGGCCAAGAGATCGACGCTTTGCGGCCCGTTCGGATCGCCAAGGGTCTCGTCCAGCACACCGGCGGTGGGCTCAAAGCTGCTGCGCATGGCCTCAACGGCGCGCATCATCAGTTTCTCGTCGGCGGGCTTCCACGTCAGGGTAAAGCCCTTGATCGCCCCGTCTTCCAGCGCGGCATAGGTATAGCTGTGCAGATCGGCGTTCTGACCGGTCAGGGTAAAGCTATCGCTGTCGCGGCTGCGCTCGCCGTTCATCGGCACGATCTCAAGCGTTTGCATGATGTCATAAAGACCAAACAGAGTGGCCTGATCGCCCTCTTGGCTGATCAACAGGGCGTTGACGCCGTTTTCGGCGGTGCCGGTGTAGTGGATGAACGGCGGTTCAATCCGGTCAAAGCTGACCATCGCGGTGGGCATGGTCAGGCGGATACCGGCATTGGCGTCCTCAACCGTTTTCAGACCCAGCGCATTGATCTGCGCGCGATAGCCATCGACCAGTTCCGCGCGCTGGCGCGTGGTCAGGATGCCGGTCGCCTCATAGCCTTTGAACCCTTGGTATTCGGACATGGCGCGGCGCGTGCCGGGGCCGAATGCGCCGTCGATGCCCGCGTTATAGAACCCTTCCCATTGCAGCGCCTCTTGCAACAGCTTGCGGCCATCGGCGTCCAACTCGCGCTCGCTGCGCCGTGCCTCGGCGGGGGTCTCTTCAACGATTTCGACGACCTCGATGGTTTCCTCGACGGCCTCTTCGATCTGCTCTTCGACGATCTCTTGAACCTCGGTTGCCTCAGCGGGTTCTACCGGTGTCGGGGTGACAGCGGCGGATGCGCCCACGGGCCAGAACTGTTGGCGATAGCTATTGCCGTCGGCCACGAAGGAATCGCCGGGAATCTGACCGGCGCGGCGCATATCGCGCAGCTCAATCGGGGCCTCATCCACGCCAAAGGGGCCAATCGCAATCGCGTACCACCCCGAGGACAATTGAAACCCGTTCACAGCCGCGCCGAACTGGGCGGCATACACGCGGGCACGCTCTTGGGCCTCGCGTAGGGTCGGCTGGGCCTCAACCTGAACCCAGGACGTGTCCTGCGCCTGAACCGGCAATGCCAGAACCATCAAACTTAGAATTACCTTTAAGAGCTTAACCATGCCGTCCACTTCTCACCTAGGGCGTCTTTTCTTGCTGAATCTTTGATATTGGTACCAAAGTCACATGCGATTGCACGCGAAACCTGTTAACGACGCCTACAACAATTGACCACAGCTTCGTGCGCGCCTATTGAAGGCGCTGTTTGCGAAGGGCAACAGGGCAACACTACGATGAGCATGGACAAACCGCGCAGCTTTCAGGACATCATCCTGCGATTGCAGAACTATTGGGCATCCAAAGGCTGTGCCGTGCTACAGCCCTATGACATGGAGGTCGGCGCCGGTACGTTCCACCCCGCGACCACGTTGCGCAGCCTCGGCTCACAGCCTTGGGCGGCGGCCTATGTGCAACCCTCGCGTCGTCCGACCGATGGGCGTTATGGTGAAAACCCCAACCGTCTGCAGCACTATTACCAGTATCAGGTCCTGATCAAACCCAGCCCGCCGAACCTGCAAGAGCTCTATCTTGGCAGCCTTGAGGCGATCGGCATCGACATGGACCTGCACGACATCCGGTTCGTCGAGGACGACTGGGAGAGCCCGACGCTTGGCGCGTGGGGTCTGGGCTGGGAGGTCTGGTGCGACGGCATGGAGGTCAGCCAGTTCACCTATTTCCAACAGGTCGGCGGCCACGATTGTAAACCCGTCTCGGGCGAGCTGACCTATGGTCTGGAACGTCTGGCGATGTATGTTCTGGGCGTCGATCACGTGATGGACATGCCCTATAACGATCCCGACACCGCGATTGCCCTGAAATACGGCGATGTCTTCCGTCAGACCGAGGCGGAATATTCGCGCTGGAACTTTGACGTGGCCGACACCGCAGTGTTGCTGAAGCATTTCGAAGAGGCCGAGGCCGAGTGTCAGGCGATTTTGGATCAGCCCTATGACGATCCCAAAACCGGCAAGCGTATCGTCATGGCGCATCCCGCCTATGACCAGTGCATCAAGGCCAGCCACCTGTTCAACCTCCTGGACGCGCGCGGCGTGATCTCGGTCACCGAACGTCAGGCCTATATCGGGCGTGTGCGGGCGTTGGCCAAGAAATGCGCCGATGCCTTTGTGATGACCGAAGCGGGCGGCTGGACCCCCGAGGCGGCGGAGCAGGCATCGTGACCGGCAAGCTATTGGCAGCATTTACCGTGATTATGGCCATCGCCGCAGGGATCGGCGTCTATTACACACAGGTTCACGCCTATTACTATGACGTCGCCGCCACGGATGAACAGGCGGTGATGCGTCTGGTGTCGCTGAGCACCGGTGCGGGTGAGGACATTCCGGTTGAGGACTTCCGTGGCGTTGACACAGACACCTCGCCCATGCGGTTCCGCGCCTGTTTCACCGTGCCCCTGTCGATTGCGACCCTGACCGAGACCTATGAAATCCGCGAGGACGCGGTTCCCTTGGTCACGCCGGGCTGGTTTGATTGCTTTGACGCCGATGAGATCGACCGCGCCCTGACCAGCGGCGAGGCCGTCGCGTTTGAGGCCGAGCAAACCACCGATTACGGCGTCGACAGGATCGTCGCGGTTCTGCCCGATGGGCGCGGGTTCGCGTGGCAGGTGTTAAATGAATGTGGCGATGCGGTATTCTCGGGCAAGGACGCGCCCGATGGATGTCCGCCTCCGCCCGACAAGGCAAAGTAAGGGGTTTTGGACATGGGTGCCGTTCTCGATTTAACCGCCAAGCAGGCGTTGCATCTCAGGGTGCATAACTTTGTCGCTCGGTTCGGGGTGGATCGGTTGAAACGGCTCTCGATTACACCGGATAGGGACGGGTTTGTCCTGCATCTTGATCAACGCGATGTGGTGGTGCCCTCGGCCTTGCTGTGGCGGTCCTACCGGCGGGGATGGGAGGCACGTCAGGACCGTCTGAAACGCGAGTTCGGATTGGCCCATCAGTTTCCGGTGTCCAAAGGGGATACAGTGATCGATATCGGCGCAAATATGGGGGATTTTTCCATCGCGGCGGCCATGGCCGGGGCGCGGGTCTTCTCGTTTGACGGCGATCCCGATGTTGTGGCCTGTCTGAACCGCAACACCGCCGAGATCGACGCGATCACCACCGATTGCGCCATTCTGTGGAAAGAGGAAACCGAACTGACCTTTTACAGCGCGCCCGGACGCGCGGACAGTTCTGTGTTCCTGGCCCCCAAAGGCGCGACCAAGGCCTTTTGCGCACAGGCCACAACCCTTGACGCGCTGGCCGAAAAGCACGGGATCGGCGCGGTCAAACTGTTGAAAATGGATGCCGAAGGGGCCGAACCCGAGGTTCTGATCGGCGGCAAGGCGACCCTTGCGCGGACTGCGGCGGTGGCGATTGACACCGGCCCCGAACGTCTGGGCGAAGAGACCCGAGAGGATTGTGTTCGTATCCTGACGGAGTACGGATTTGAAATTTTGCCCGGTTATGGCGAACGCCGCAAAATCACCATGGCAAAACGTGGATAATAGGAAAGACTGATGCCCGATCTGCTGATTGAACTGTTTTCCGAGGAAATCCCCGCCCGCATGCAAAAACGCGCGGGCGAAGATCTCAAGAAAATCGTGACCGATGGTTTGGTTGAGGCCGGTTTGACCTATGCAAGCGCGGCCGCGTTCACCACGCCGCGCCGTCTGGCCCTGACGATTGACGGTCTGACCGAAGAAAGCCCCAACACCCGAGAAGAGCGCAAAGGCCCCAAGGTCGGCGCGCCCGAAAAGGCGGTTGAGGGGTTCCTGCGTTCAACCGGTCTCAGCATGGAGCAGCTTGAGGTTCGCGACGACAAAAAGGGTCAGGTGTATTTCGCCGTGATCGAGAAACAGGGCCGTCCTGCCGCCGATATCGTGGCCGAGGTTCTGGAGGGTGCGATCCGCAACTTCCCTTGGCCGAAATCCATGCGCTGGGGCGCGGGGTCGCTGCGCTGGGTGCGTCCGCTGCATTCGATCCTGTGCATCATGGTGCGCGAGGATGGCGCGACTGTTGTGCCGCTGGACGTGGATGGGATCACCTCGGGCGATACGACGCGCGGGCACCGGTTCATGGGGCCGGATGCCTTCACCGTCACCTCGTTTGAGGATTACCAGACCAAGCTGAAACGCGCGTCGGTCGTTCTGGATCCGGCTGAGCGGGCCGAGACCATCTGGCATGACGCCACCAACATGGCCTTTGCCCAAGGGCTTGAGGTGGTTGAGGATCGCGGCCTGCTGGCCGAGGTTGCGGGTCTGGTCGAATGGCCCGTGGTCCTGATGGGCAATATCGACGATCAGTTCCTTGAGCTGCCGCCCGAGGTTCTGCAGACCTCGATGAAAGAGCACCAGAAATTCTTTTCCGTGCGCGACCCGAAATCCGGCAAGATCGTGAAGTTCGTGACCGTCGCCAACCGCGAAACCACGGACAATGGCGCGACCATTCTGGCCGGGAACCAAAAGGTTCTGGCGGCGCGTCTGTCGGATGCGAAATTCTTTTGGGAAAACGACATCCGCGCCGTCGCGCGTGAGGGGATGCAGGCCATGGCCGCACCTCTGGCCAATGTCACCTTCCACAACAAGCTGGGGTCGCAGGCCGCGCGGATCGACCGGATTGCGGCACTGGCCCGTGCTCTGGCACCGGCCGTTGCGGCGGATGCGGATCAGGCCGAACTGGCCGCGCGCGTGGCCAAGGCCGACCTGTCGTCCGAGATGGTTTATGAATTCCCCGAACTGCAGGGGATCATGGGGCGCTATTACGCTCTGCGCGCCGACCTGCCCGCTGCCGTGGCCGATGCGTGCCGTGATCACTATTCCCCCCTTGGGCCGTCGGACGACGTTCCGACCGATCCGGTGTCGGTGGCCGTGGCGCTGGCCGATAAGCTGGACACGCTGACGGGGTTCTGGGCGATTGATGAAAAGCCGACGGGGTCCAAAGACCCCTACGCCCTGCGCCGCGCGGCATTGGGCGTAATTCGCTTGCTAGTCATGAATGAGCTTAGATTGTCTGTTTCCGATGTCATCGGCGATTGGGCAGAAAAGTTTGAACCAGTTTGCTTGCGGTTGCGAACCGATTGGATTGCCGCGGAGCAAAAAGCTGGGGAAAGTATGCCGGACTCCGCCGAAGAAGCAAAATGGCTGATGACAAGCCGCGGACTGACCAAGCAGATTGAAGCGCAAAAGCGCTCCGTTTCAAGTTCTTTGCTTTCCTTTTTTCATGACCGGCTGAAAGTGCTTCTGCGCGACGAAGGTGTGCGTCACGATGTGATCGACGCCTGTCTGGCGATGGACGGGGCGGATGATATCACCTTGCTGGTGACCCGTGCCCGCGCGCTGCAGGCGACTCTCGACACCGAGGATGGCGCGAACCTGATCCAAGGGTTCAAGCGCGCCAACAACATCCTGACACAGGCCGAAACCAACGACGGTGTCGAATACAGCTTTGGCCCCGATATCAAATTCGCCGAAACGGACGAGGAAAAGGCGCTGTTTGCGGCGCTGGACACCGCCGAGGCTGCGATCAAACCCGCGATGCAGGACGAAGATTTCGCCGCTGCCATGTCCGCCATGGCCACGCTGCGCGGTCCGGTCGATGCGTTCTTTGAGGCGGTTCAGGTGAACGCGGACAACGATATCGTGCGCCGTAACCGTTTGAACCTGCTGGGGCGTATCCGCGTGATCTGTTTGCAGGTGGCCGATCTGACCAAGATCGACGGATAAATCCCAGAAACCTGAATTGCGGCGCCACGGATCACTTGCGTGGGGCCGCAATGGGCGTATTCTGACCCCAATAACAGGGGTGCCGCAGTGCAGAAATATTCCGGTCTCGAAGGCTATACCGTCATCACCGAAACCGCCGACATGTCGCCGGACCGCCATGGCGGGCGTGCGAAATGTTTGCAACGTCTGGTGCGTTTGGGAATGCCTGTGCCGGCGACCGTGGCGCTTGATTTCGATGCGGTGCACCGGATCGCGACGGGGCAAGTGCCTGATCTTGGGCCGCTTTTGACGGTTTTCAATGACATGCCCCTGCTGTCCGTGCGTCCGTCCAGTCAGGATCCTGATTGGGGTGGGCCTGGGGCGATCCTGAACATCGGGATGAATGCCGCCGTGCATGCGCGCCTGAAAGACAACTTCGGCGCCGATGCTGCGGACGCTATGTATTTGCGGTTCATCCAGACCTTCGCGGTTGAGGTGGCGCGCCTTGACCCCGATCTGTTCGAAGAGGATGAGGCCAGCCCCGACGCCATCGCCCGTGCCCTTGCCGCCTATGAGGACGAGGCGGATGAGCCGTTCCCGACCGACGCGGTGGCGCAATTGGAATCCGTTTTGCGGTCTATGGCGCGCGCATGGGAAGGCACGACCGCCCGTCTGTTGCGTCAGGCCAAAGGCGCGCCTGCCGATGCGGGTCTGGGCCTTGTGGTGCAGGAAATGGCGATTGGTCTTGGCCCGGGCGAAAGCGGCTCGGGCGTGATCCATTTCGTGAACCCCGAAACCGGCCATTTCCAGATCCGCGGGCGCTATCGCGGCCAGAGCCAAGGCCGCGCCGCCCTGTCGGACGGGGACGACGGCATTCTGTATCTGACCAAGGACGCGCGCGGCCCCTCGCTTGAGGAACGCTGTCCCGAGGTGTTCAAATCCCTTTTGCGCTGGGGCGAAGTGTGCCGCGAACGTCTGCGCGAAGAGATGGAGATCGAGTTCACCATCGAGGACGGACAGCTTTATGTGCTGGACGCGATCCGCGTGGCACGTTCGTCCCGCGCGGCGGTGCGCATTGCCGTGTCCATGGCCGATGCGGGGATCATCCCGCGCGAAGAGGCCGTGCGCCGGATCGAACCGCGCGCCCTGAACGAACTGTTGCACAGTCAGGTGGACAAGACCGGTCGCCACGATGTGTTTGCCCATGGGATTGCGGCCAGCCCCGGTGCGGCGGTGGGCCGGATCGTGTTCAGTTCCCGCGCGGCACAGGCGGCTGCGGCGCGTGATGAGGCCTGTATCCTTGTGCGGCGTGAAACCACGCCCGAGGACATTCGCGGCATGCATGCCGCCAGCGCGGTCTTGACCGAACGCGGCGGCATCACCAGCCACGCAGCGGTGATCGCGCGCGGCCTTGGGGTGCCGTGCGTGGTGGGCGTGTCCGAGATCACGCTGGATTCCCGCGCGCGGGTGTTGCGCACCAAGGACGGGCGCACCTTTGCCGAGGGCGACATCATCACCATCGACGGCTCCAAAGGGGTCGCGATTGCGGGCGAGGCCAAGATGCTGGGACCGGCGCTGGACGATGCGTTTCGCGCGCTATTGTCTTGGGCCGAGGATATTTGCGACGTGGGTGTGCGCGCCAATGCCGATACACCGGCGGATGCGCGGATTGCGCGGGATTTCGGGGCGGACGGGATTGGCCTGTGCCGCACCGAGCACATGTTCTTTGAGGACGACCGCCTGACGGTGATGCGCGAAATGATCTTTGCCGACCGGCCTGAGGACCGCGCGGCGGCGTTGGATCAGCTCTTGCCGATGCAGCGGCGCGATTTCGCCCGCCTGTTTGAGATCATGGCGGGAACGCCCGTGTGCATCCGTCTGTTCGACCCGCCCTTGCACGAATTCCTGCCCCATGACCGCGAAGGCGTGCGCCAACTGGCCGAGGCGCTGGACAAACCCGTGTCCGATGTGGCCCGCCGGATTGAGGCCCTGTCGGAATTCAACCCGATGCTGGGTATGCGCGGTGTGCGCTTGGGGGTCACGGTCCCCGAGATTTACGAGATGCAGGCCCGCGCGATTTTCGAGGCGACCGTCGAGGCGGGCAAGGGCGGCACCCCCGTTGTGCCCGAGATCATGATCCCGCTGGTCAGTGCCAAGCGTGAGGTCGAACTGGTCAAAACCCGCATCGACGCGATTGCTGCGCGGGTCAAAACCGAAACCGGCACGGATTTCGATTTCCGTCTGGGCGTGATGGTGGAAACCCCGCGCGCGGCCCTGCGCGCCGGTGACATCGCCCAGCATTCCGCGTTCCTGTCCTTTGGGACAAACGATTTGACCCAGATGACCTATGGTCTGTCGCGCGATGACGCGGGGCGGTTTATGGGGTCCTATGTCCAGCAGGGCGTCTTCCCCGAGGACCCGTTCCATTCACTGGATGTGGACGGCGTGGGTGAGCTTTTGCACATCGGTGCATCGCGCGGGCGTGAGGTCGACCCCGACCTGACCCTGTCGATTTGTGGCGAGCACGGGGGTAATCCCGAATCTATCGCCTTTTGCCGACAGCAGGGGTTCAATTACGTCTCATGTTCGCCATTTCGGGTGCCCGTGGCGCGACTTGCTGCCGCACAGCTGGCCCTGATGCCCTGTGGCGGGCGGTCGGTTCTAAAAGCTTGGGATTAAACCAAGTTTTTATCGATTTTTTGCAAAATCTGCTTGCGAGCTGTGGGCGTTCTATGCACCGTGCGCCGCCGTTGATTCCCGCGTGGGTGGACAGTTCGGGCCGTTTGGTCTAAACGCCCCGCTTGGCGGCCACGCTCTGGCCGTGCCTTATGGGGAAGACGCATGGCTTGGTTCAAAAAAGGCGCTTTGGCGGCTGTGACAGGTTTGGCAATGGCACTGGGTGCGAATGCGGACGTCACGGTATCTACATCGACCAATCCGATTGAGGAAATCGATGGACGTCTGTCGCGTCTTTTGGGAGCTGAACGCCAAGGTCTGAGCGCTGTGAACCAGCGCCGGCTTGAGGCCCTAGCCCTACCGGCCCCTGCGGCAACCGATCTGCGCTATGATGCCGAATGGCTGTCGACACAGCCCGCGGCCACCGGTGGTGAGCAATGGGCGTGCTTGGCCGAGGCCCTGTATTTCGAAGCCCGTGGCGAGACCCTGAAGGGACAGTTCGCCGTGGCCGAGGTCATCCTGAACCGTGTGAGTTCCCGCAGCTATCCCGACAGCGTCTGTGGTGTGATCAACCAAGGCACCGGCAAACGCTATCAGTGCCAGTTCACCTATACCTGTGACGGCCACGCCGAGGTGATCCACGAACCCGCCGCGTTCGAGCGCGTGGGCAAGGTCGCCCGCATCATGCTGGACGGGGCAAGCCGGACCCTGACGGGCGGTGCCACCTTCTATCACACCAAGGCCGTGAACCCGTCCTGGGCGCGCAAGTTTGAGCGCACCGCGACCATCGGCCAGCACTATTTCTACCGCAAGCCGCTGCAACTGTCGCTGAATTAAGCATCCGTCGCAGTTGTCGGACCAGATGACGTTTCTGACCGGCCCGCGCCGGTCGGACGTTGCAAGAATGGCGCATACGCGATAGAGGCCGACCATGACCAGCGACATTCACCTAGCTTTTGCTCATCCCGTTGAACGCTCTGAAGCGTTGGCGCGCGGGAATGAACCGCGCGACCGGTTGTCTCTGCGCGACCATGTGGTTGAGGTTGAGATCGGCGCGTTTCAGTCCGAGCGCGGCCAGACCCAGCGTGTCCGGTTCAACGTCGTGGTCGAACTGCGCCCGCAAACGGGACCGGTCGATGACGATGTCGATAAAATCCTGTCCTATGACACGATCACCGAGGCGATTGCGAGCGAACTGGCGTCTGAACGTCTGAACCTGCTGGAAACGCTGGCCGAACGGATTGCGCTGCGCCTGTTGCGCGAACCCCAGCCGATGCGCGTCTTTGTCCGTGTGGAAAAGCTGGACCGTGGTCCCGGTGCGCTGGGGGTCGAGATCGTGCGCGACCGTCGCCCCGAACTGACCCAGACCCCCGCCGAACAGGCGGCTGAACATCCCGTCGTGGTTTACCTGTCCAATGCGGCGATGGCTTCGGGCGACCTGAGCGCGTGGGTGGATCGTCTGGCGGCGGGCGATGCGCCGGTGATCCTTTGCGTTGGGGCAGGGGACACGCCTGCGCCTGTGGCCGCACATCCCTTGGCGCAACGCCGCATTGATCTGTTGGCGATTGAACAAAACGCGTGGGTTTTGGCCGCGCGCGATCCGCGTTGCGTAGTGACCAACACGCGTACCGAAATCGATTGGGCGATGAAACACGACCAGATTTGCGTCTGGGCCCCGTCGAAAATCGTTCTGGATGCGGTCGATGGCCCGTCAAGCGCCCCGAATGATGCGATGGCACTGGCCCTGTGGTTCGGGAAAGAGGTCTCGGCGCGACGCATGGTGGTGATTGACGACGCCCCCGCCACGGACACCCCAGAGGGGGTAGAGGTTTTGTCGCTGAAATCGGCGGCTGACGCGCTCTGACCCTTGCCAAAGCGGGTGTTTTGCCCAAAAACCCACGGGTATGACCGATTATTTTCGTCCCCTCGCGCGCACCGACGCGCCACGCCCTGTGACGGCATTCACGCTGGCCGGCGGGTGGTGCTGGTTCGATCAGGTTGAGGTGCTGCGCCGTGATGCCGCCCCGACCGTTGTTCCCGCGCATAGCCTTGATGATGCGATCCTGACCCGCCTGTGCGCCCCGCGCGCCGATATTGCGGGGATGGCCATGGATACCCCGCGGATCATGGGCATTCTGAATGTCACACCCGATAGCTTTTCCGACGGGGGACAGTTCAACGCGCCCGACGCCGCGATGACACAGGCGCAGGTCCTGATCGATGGCGGTGCGGATACTCTGGACATCGGCGGGGAATCTACCCGCCCCGGTGCGGCAGAGGTCCCCGTGGATCAGGAAATCGCGCGCACCGCGCCGGTGATTGCCGCCCTGCGCGGTGCCGGTGTGACGACGCCGATCTCAATCGACACGCGCAAGGCCGCCGTGGGTGCGGCGGCGATGGCTGCGGGGGCCGATCTGATCAACGATGTGGCGGCGTTCACCTTTGACCCCGAACTGTTGTCGGTTGCCGTGGCCGAGCACGCGCCGGTTTGCGTCATGCACGCCCAAGGCACGCCCGAAACCATGCAATCCGATCCGCGCTATGACGATGTGGTCATGGATGTCTATGACGCGCTGTCGGGATATGTTGAAACCTGTGTCGCCGCCGGATTGCGCCGCGACCAGATCACCGTCGATCCGGGCATTGGGTTCGGTAAGACGTTGGAACATAATATCAAATTGCTGAAATCCCTGTCGATTTTCCACGGGTTGGGCTGTCCCATCCTGCTTGGGGCGTCGCGCAAACGTTTCATCGGCGTGATCGGCGATGTGCCAGAAGCCGCCGACCGGATGCCGGGATCGGTTGCGGTCGCTATGGCGGCTGCGGCACAAGGGGTTCAGATTTTGCGGGTGCATGATGTGGCCGCAACCCGTCAGGCCCTGCGCCTGACACAGGCTATGTGGGGGTAGAGCTATGGCGGACAAGCTGTTTGGAACCGACGGTGTGCGGGGGCTGGCCAACCAATATCCGATGACGGCGGAAATGGCGCTGCGCCTTGGGGCGGCGGCGGGCCGGTATTTCCGTCGCGACGGGTCGGCCGCGCACCGTGTGGTGATCGGCAAGGACACGCGCCTGTCGGGCTATATGTTTGAAAACGCGCTGACGGCCGGGTTCACCTCGACGGGGATGAACGTGTTTCTGCTGGGGCCCGTGCCGACGCCCGCCGTGGGGATGCTGACCACATCCATGCGCGCGGATGTGGGCGTGATGATCTCGGCCAGCCACAATCCACACCACGACAACGGCATCAAATTCTTTGGCCCTGACGGGTTTAAGCTGTCTGATGAGGCCGAGGCCGAGATTGAGGCCCTGACCCTGTCGGGCGTAGAGCCCGCACAGGCGCAAAACATCGGTCGGGCCAAGCGGATCGACGATGGCCGGTTCCGCTACTATGAGCGGGTCAAGGCGACGTTGAGTTCCGGTAAGCGTTTGGAAGGCCTCAAGGTTCTGGTCGACTGCGCCAATGGCGCGGCCTATCGTACCGCGCCCGAGGTCCTGTGGGAACTGGGCGCCGAGGTGATCCCGTTCGGCGTCTCGCCCAATGGCACGAACATCAACGAAAAATGCGGCTCGACCCACCCCGAAGAGGCCGCCGCCGCCGTGGTCGCCCATGGCGCGGATGTGGGGATTTGTCTGGACGGCGATGCGGACCGCGTGATGATCATCGACGAAAACGGCGTGGTGGCCGACGGGGATCAGATCATGGCCCTGTTCGCATCGCGGTGGGCCGAGCAGGATCGTCTGCGCGGCGGCACCTTGGTCGCGACGGTGATGTCGAACCTTGGGCTAGAGCGGTATTTGCAGGGACAGGGCCTGTCTCTGGAGCGGACCGGTGTTGGTGACCGCTATGTGGTTGAGGCGATGCGGCGCGGGAATTGGAACCTTGGCGGGGAACAGTCGGGCCATATCGTGATGACCGATTACGCGACCACGGGGGACGGGTTGCTGGCGGGGTTGCAGTTTCTGGCCGCGATGGTCGAAACGGGCAAGACCGCGTCCGAGTTGGCCCGCCGGTTTGATCCGGTTCCGCAGCTTCTCAAAAACGTGCGGTTCACGGCGGGTCAAACTCCGCTGGACAGCGCGCCGGTACAGGCCGCGATTGCCGATGCCGAGGCGCGTCTGGTGGGCAAGGGACGTTTGTTGATCCGCAAGTCCGGGACGGAACCGTTGATCCGTGTGATGGCCGAATGTGAGGATGAGGGCATGTTGACCGAGACGGTCGATGGGATCTGCGCCGTTATTCAGGAAAACACCTGATTGTTCGATTTGTATAGGTCCTGTTTCAGGGCTGTCGTGAAAAACTTTTATTAAACGGAAAAATAGGCCGCATTGTTCATGCAGCCTATTTTGCGCTTTTAGTAAGTTTATGTCGAAATCGTCTATGCCGCTTTGCGCCACAACCGTGTCAGGGCGCCCCATTGACCTAGGGCAACACCGGCGAGGATCAGGGCGAGCGCGCCCAGCAATCCGGGTGGCAGGGGTTCGTTCAAAACGATGCTGCCCAGCACCACTGACCAGACCGGCACCTGATAGTTGACCAGTGTCATGAAGGTCGGACCGGCAGATCGGATGACCGCCACGCGCAAGATGTTCATTGCCGCCGTAGAGAAAATCGAAATGAACAGCAGGGCGAGGATCGGGCGTGGTCCGGGCATCGGCGGGAGGCCCTCGGAGATCAGGGCGACGGGCAAGGTGATCAGCGCGCCGAATACCATCATGAGGGTCGCCAGACCCAGTGTGTCGACCGGAGGTAGGCGGCGGATGGTGATTGAATTGACCGCATAGCACGCCGCGACGGAGACGCAGGCGAGGCGGCCCCAGAATTCCAATTCATTGCCGCTGCTGGTCAGGGCGTCTTGGCCGAGCAGGATCCAGACCCCCAGAAACCCCATCCCGACGCCGATCACGGATCGCGGGGTCAGGCGTTCACCCGAGACCAAGAAATGCGCCATCGGCAGAACGATCAGGGGGACGGTCGCCATGGACGTGCCCGCAAAGCCCGAGGTCACGTGCTGTTGCCCCCAGTTGAGCAACAGGAACGGCACGCCACAGGCCACCGCGGCCGTCCAGATCAGCGCGATCAGCGTCGGCTTGCGGTCCGGATCAAGCGCAAGGCGGAACCCGCGCCGCGCCCAGAGCGCGCCGAGCAACACCGCCGCAATCGCCAGCCGCAACGTGGCCAGCCAGAACGGCGGAATCCCCTCCAGCGCGATGGAAATGCCCAGAAACGTCGATCCCCACGTAAAGCCGAGGACGGCAATCATCAGCCATGACATACGGGTAATTTCGGGGGTCGGGGTCATCACATCACCGCAAAAAGAAACAGCCCCGCGACAATGGCGGGGCTGTTGAAATGTGCAATCGCTATTTAACTGGGCGATTAGTTTTTCGCTTTGTCGACCATCTTGCCAGCCGAGATCCACGGCATCATGCCGCGCAGTTTCTCGCCGGTGGCTTCGATCAGGTGCTCGTCGTTGGCGCGGCGCGATGCTTTCAGCGTCGGCTGACCAACAGCGTTTTCCAGCATGAAGTCGCGAACGAACTTGCCCTGTTGGATGTCGGTCAGAACGGCCTTCATCGCAGCTTTGGTTTGCTCGTAGGGCAGGATGCGCGGGCCGGTGACGTACTGGCCGTATTCTGCAGTGTTCGAGATCGAGTAGTCCATGTTGGCGATGCCGCCTTCATAGATCAGGTCAACGATCAGTTTCACTTCGTGCAGACACTCAAAGTAAGCCATTTCCGGTGCGTAGCCAGCTTCGACCAGGGTCTCAAAGCCGCAACGGATCAGTTCAACCAGACCGCCGCACAGAACAGCTTGTTCGCCGAACAGGTCGGTTTCGCACTCTTCACGGAAGTTGGTTTCGATGATGCCCGAACGACCGCCACCGATGGCCGAGCAGTAGGACAGACCTACGTCCAGCGCCTTGCCGGTTGCGTCTTGGTGGACGGCTACGAGGCAGGGCACGCCGCCGCCTTTGACGTATTCGCCGCGTACGGTGTGACCCGGGCCTTTGGGGGCCATCATGATGACGTCAACGCCGGGCTTGGGTTCGATCAGGCCAAAGTGCACGTTCAGACCGTGAGCAAACGCGATTGCTGCGCCGTCTTTCAGGTTGTCGTGGACGTATTTTTTGTAGGTTTCTGCCTGCAGTTCGTCGGGCATGGTGAACATGATCACGTCACACCAAGCAGCGGCTTCGGCGATGCCCATCACTTGCAGGCCTTCGGCTTCGGCTTTCTTGGCCGAGGGCGAGCCTTCGCGCAGAGCGACAACAACGTTTTTCGCACCCGAGTCGCGCAGGTTCAGCGCGTGGGCGTGGCCCTGCGAGCCATAGCCCAGAATGGCAACTTTGGTTTCTTTGATCAGGTTCACATCGCAATCGCGATCGTAATAGACGCGCATGTCGCAGTCCTTCCATTGAGGCCCGTTCGGGCGATTATTCTGAGGGGCAACATACGAAGTGCATCGTGATGATGCGTTGCAAAATGCGCAGAATTCCGTCAAATGTCGGAGATATAATTCGCGATCTAGTGGATATTTGGTGAAATCATGCAAGTGACCGATGCCGACCGGCGGTTGTTGCGCCATCTTCAGGCGGAACCGGACATTTCCAACGCCGCCCTTGCCGAGCGGGCGGGGATGACGGCGGCGACCTGTACGCGGCGTCTGGAAAAGCTGCGTCAGGCGGGGGTGATCCGCGCGACCCGCGTGCGCATCGATTGGCGCGCCTTGGGCTATGAGGTTGAGGTCAGTTTGCGCGTCACGCTGGACAAAACCAACCCCCGCGCGTTTGACGAATTTCTGGCCGCCGCGCGCGATGTGCCCGAAGCCTATGAAATACAGACGTTTTTGGGGCAGGTCGATGTGCGTCTGAACATTCTGGCGCGGGATATGGCGCATTATCAGGCGATCTATCGCGACCGCATTCTGACGCTGCCCCATATCGCGGATATTGAGGCGCTGATGCATGTGTCCGACATCAAAAAGCACGAGGCCCTGCCGTTATGATCGACCTTGATGACCAGGACCGCGCGATTCTGCGCGCCCTTTTGGCCGATGCGGGTCAAAGCGCGGGGGCGATTGGCCGGACGCTGGGCCTGTCGCAACCGGCGACGTGGCGACGGATTCGCCGGATGGAGGACGCGGGCATCATCGCCGGTCGCCGCATTGATCTGGACGCCGAGGCCTTGGGGTTCGGGGTGACGGTGTTTTTGGGGATCAAGCTGGCCACCAAGGGACGGGTCAGCCTTGAGGATTTCGAACGCGCGGCCACGGCCATCCCCGAGGTGCAGACGGTTCAGCACGTGCTGGGCCTGTATGATTACCGTCTGCGGGTCGTTGCGCGGGACCTAAGCGACTTTGAACGGGTGCTGCGCCGCCGGATCATGACCTTGCCAGGTGTCGGGAATGTCGAGGCCAATGTCCTGTTGTCCGAGGAACATCGCCCCGGACCGCTGGGCGTCGGTTAACGCATGCCCAAACCGGCCTTCATCAGGGTTTTGCGCACCGGCGACACGGAATAAAGCGCGTTCAGCGCGTTCGCCCGCATATCGCGCAGCCCCTGCGCCCCCATCATCGACGCACGGTTCAGCATGTCGATACCGGTCACACGCGCGCGCACCTCGGGCCAGCGGCGTTTGTTAAACGTGCTCAGCATCTCGACCGAGCCAAGGTTCGCCGGATCGGCCTGTGCCAGTTCCAACAGGACACGGGTGTCCCCAAGGCTCATGTTCAGACCCTGCGCGCCGATCGGGGGCACCACATGGGCGGCCTCGGCGATCAGTGCGGTACGTTCGGCGTAAAACCGTTCGGCGATCTGGCTGATGATGGGCCAGACGGACAGGGGGCTGGCCAGTGTCAGTTCCCCATAAAGACCCGCAGAACGGGCGTTCATTTCGGTGGTGAAGTCGTCAACCGGTAGTTTGGACAGGCGGATCACCTCGGGGCCGCTTTCCATCCAGACGATGGCGGAACAGGGTTTCCCGTCGCGGTCGGGCAGCGGCACAAGGGTAAAGGGCCCGCCACTGCGGTGCACCTCGGTCGAGACGTTGTTGTGCGGTTCGGGATGGGTCACGGCAAAGGCCAGTGCCTTTTGCCCGTAACGCGTTGTTTTCACGTCGATCCCGACTGCGTTGCGCACGGGCGAATTGCGCCCGTCGGCGGCGATCAACAGGCGTGCGCGCACCGGCGTGCCATCGGACAGGGTCACGCGCGCCTCACGCTCACGCGTCAGGACATTGCGCGTCGCGACGCCCGCGCGGAATTCGACGTTGGGCAGATCATCCAGACGCGCCACCATTTCCCGCCGCAACAACCAGTTCGGCAGGTTCCAGCCAAAGGGCCGGTCGGAAATATCCGAGGCGTCGAAATCCTTGGTGATGCGGGCCACGGGATCGGGGCCACCGGCATCTGCAATGCGCATGACCTGTAGGTCGCTGGCAAAGGGGGCTAGCCGCTCCCACAAACCGGCGGCGATCAACAGATCGACCGAGGGCTGCAAAAACGCGGTGGTGCGCATATCGGCCCCGGCCGCGCCTTCGTCGGTCACGGGCGGGGCAGGGTCCACGACAAGAACGGAAAACCCCGCCGCGCCAAAAGCCGCCGCCGAGGCAAGCCCCGCAACGCCGCCGCCGGAAATCAGGATGTCGGTTTGAACGTGGTCCATGGCAATGCTCCTTGGATCATCAGATAGGGCGAAACGGCCGGATGATCCAAGGGGCAAATCGTCATCCCCGCATCATCCGCGCGTGATGACCAGCAAGATCACGAACATCACCGGCACAAAGGCCACGGCGGGGATGTACAGGCCCGGCACGCCAAAGGTCAGGAACGAAATTCCCCACAGCGCGATCAGGGCCACCACCAGAAACAGGGTAAAGGCAAAGGTGCTGTTGGAAATCGTGCCTGCTACGTCGTGGGTTGGGGTGGTGATGGTGGTGTCGGTTGCCATTGTGTCTCTCCGCTTTGGTCGGAGGCGACATAGAAACGGGCGGGCGCGGGCAACAGGGCACAGGTTGCCGCACTGCGTCAAAACATCCCAGAAAACGCCGCGATTTCCATGGGGTGCGGCAATCTGTTCAGATCAGAATGGCCAGAAAGCCGGACAGATCGTCGGTATGATGGTGGATATGGGGCGCGGGTTCGGGCGTGGGGGCGACGTGAACCGTGCGCATCCCCATGGCATGCGGCGCGGACAGGTTGCGGGGATCATCCTCAAACATCGCGCCGCGGGAGGTGTCGATGCCGGCGGCGGTGAACACGGTTTCAAAGGCGCGGTGCTCGGGCTTGGGTCGGAAATTGGCGTGCTCGACCCCGTAAATCCCGTCAAACAGCCCGTCCAGACCCCGCGCGGCCAGCACGTTTTGCGCATAGGGTGCGCTGCCGTTGGTATAGACGAACTTGCGTCCAGGCAGGGCCTTGATCCGGTTGGCCAGCGTGGCGTCGGGGATCAGCGCGCTGAAATCAATGTCATGCACCGAGGTCAGATAGGGCGCGGGATCGACCCCGTGCAGGTCCATCAACCCTGCCAGTGTCGTGCCATATTCCGCCCAATAGTGTTTGCGCAGGCGGTTCGCCTCATCGCGCGGCACGTTCAGCGCGTCCATGACATAGGCCGTCATGCGCACCTCAATCTGATCAAACAGACGCGCGGCGGGCGGATAAAGGGTGTTGTCCAGATCAAAGATCCAGTCCCGCACCCCGTCAAAATCTTGTTTCACCATGGGAAATCCCTAGCGGGCTGCGGCGTTTGGCGCAACGGCTGTGGTGTAGAATGGCTTGATTCGTGAGCGCTCACAGGGATAGTTAGAGCGGGATTTTTAGGGAACAGTTCATGAAAGACGCGAAAAACTCGCAAAAAGACGCCTATGCTTTGATCTTGGACGCGATCGATGTGGGTGTGTATCGCCCCGGTGATCGCTTGGTCGAAAGCGAACTGGCCGAGCGGTTCGGCGTCTCGCGCACGCCCATCCGTGAGGCGTTGCAGCGTCTGGAGACCCAGTCCCTGTTGGTGCGCGACGGGCGCAGTTTGATTGTTGCCTCGCTGAACCACAATCAACTGGCCGAACTATACGTCGTGCGGGGAGAGCTTGAGGGGCTGGCGGCCCGTCTGGCCGCGCGTCACGCCACGGATGAGGAAATCAATGTCCTGCGGGCCATGGTCGAAGAGGATCGCGCGTTGCTGGGCGATCCGTCGGGCATGTCGCGGGCGAACCGCCGGTTCCACAAACAGGTGCATCTGGCGTCCCATAACGTGTTTCTGGTTCAACAGCTGGACCTTGTGCACCGGTCGATGGCCCTGATGGCGACCACGTCTCTGGCCGCCGAAGGGCGCGGGGAAAAGGCGCTGGAAGAGCATGCTGCGATTGTCGAGGCGATTGCTGATCACGACGGGGATCGGGCCTATCAGGCGTTGAAATCCCATATCTCGACCGCGTTCGAGGCGCGTTTGCGTCTGGACGCGACGAGTTTTGCCAACGAACTCTGACCCTTAGTGAACGAGGCGCAGGCCCGCCGGTCCTGGGATGATGTCGGGGCCGTGGGGGTCGTGATCCATGTCGTCGGCGATCCCGTGTTGGGTTTTGTCCCAATAGAACGGACATGTGACCATCTCATAAAGGGCCTTATAGGCTGCGAAACTGGCCATCGGGTGATAGGCGTACAGGGTCGGCACCCACCAGCGATAGGCGGATTTTCCCGCGCGTTTCAGGCCGATGACGCCGGTTGCGATATTCAACCCCTCACAAAGCGCGAATAGGGCGCACATGGCGACGAATTGCAGGGTGCTCATCCCCGTGACGACGGGATGGGCGATGCCAAACGGGACCACCCAGAACGACCACATCAGCGGCGCCAGCAGGGATTGCGACAGGGACCCCGCGAACAGGATCTGGAACCCCAGAAACCGGCGCGGGCCCAGTTCCCGCCACAGCCGCATCGGGTCGCGCATATGCACCGCATAGGTCATCATGAACCCTTTGACCCAGCGTGAGCGTTGTTTGATCCACGGCACCATCCGGCAATTCGCCTCTTCGCCCGTGACGGTGTCGACCAGTTCCGTGCGATATCCCGCCCGCGCCAGACGCACGCCCAGATCGGCGTCCTCTGTCACGTTGTGGGCGTCCCACGCGCCGATCTCTTCAAGCGGTTTGCGGCGGAAAAACAACGTGGTGCCGCCAAGGGGAACCACCAGACCCAGTTGCGAAATCCCCGGCAATAGAACCCGAAACCACGTGGCATATTCCACCGTGAAACAGCGCGACATCCAGTTGCGAGAGGTGTTGTAGAAATCCAGCGCGCCCTGCAGACAGGCGACGTTCTCGGGCGCGGTGTTAAAGATGCGCACGACCTTGTGGATTTGATCGGGGTCCGGCGCGTCCTCGGCGTCGTAAATCCCGATGATCGACCCCTTGCAGAAATCCAACGTGTAATTCATCGCCCGCGGTTTGGTTTTCAGGCTGCCACCCGGAACGGTGATCACGCGCATCCAATGGGGCAGGCGGGCCGCGATCAGGCGATCACGGGTGTCGGCGTCCTCTTCCTCGGTGATCAGGCAGACGTCCAGCAATTCCTTGGGGTAGTTTAGCCGCCCCAAACGCGTGACAAGACGCTGGGCGATGTCCTCTTCTCGAAACAGGGGGACAAGGATCGACACCACGGGCAGCTTTTGCGCAGGCCCCGCAGTCGGGCTTAGGTCGTGCTCCTGCGGTTTGGTGCAGAGCGTGGCCAGTTTCAGGGCCGTCCAGAAGGCCAGTGACACCAATGCCCAAAGCGCCAACAGATTAAAGGTCAACAGGGGGCGCGCCACGCCAAGGGCCGCCAGCATCACCAAGGCCGTCGTCAGGATAAATCGCGGGCGGTTCTTGTACCAATAACGCGACGCCATCTCGTCCGGCACCCGCGTTTCGGCGCGTTCGATCAGCTGTCGGTCGCGCAGGTTCAGGATCGCGTGGTGCAGGGCGCTTTCGCTGCAAATCGCCATGATCGGACGGCCAAACGAGGCGGGCAGGGTCAGCTTGTCGAACTGATCGGGGCGACAGGTGGCGATGACGACACCGCCGCCGATGCGTTTGATCGGCAGGATCCCTTGGCGCAAACAGGCCTCGACCCCGATACGGTCCAACAGGCGTGGATCGGGCGATTGTGTTTCCAGATCAATGGGATCGGTGCCGAACTGAACACAAAGCGCGTCCAGCAAGTCGCCCTCGGTGATCCAGTCATGCGCCAACAGGATATCGCCAAGCCGCAGGTTCTGACGGGTTTGGAGCGCAATCGCGCGGGCTAAATGGTCAGGGCGCAAGGCCCCACTGGCCAACAAAATCTCCCCCAGCGGCCGACGTCCGTTGTTCGACGGGCGTGGTCCAGCAGGTAAAGGTCGTTTTTTAAATGTCTGAAATTGCGCAACAATCGCCGACATCGAAATATCCATAAAAAAACTATCCCCACTGTTAGGCAGGGATAGTTAACGAAAGGTAAATTTCGATGGTCGCTGGGCGCGCGATCAGGCGCGGGCGTTCATCGCGTCTACAAAACGCTCAAACAGGTAAAAGCTGTCCTGCGGACCCGGGCTGGCCTCGGGGTGGTATTGCACCGAGAACACGGGGCGTTCGGTCATTGCGATGCCACAGTTGCTGCCGTCAAACAGCGACACGTGGGTCTCTTTGACACCCTCGGGCAGGGTCTGGCTGTCCACGGTAAAGCCGTGGTTCATGCTGGTGATTTCGACCTTGCCGGTGTCCAGATCCTTGACCGGATGGTTCGCGCCGTGGTGGCCGTGGTTCATCTTGATGGTCTTGGCCCCAAGCGCCAGCGCCAGCATTTGGTGACCAAGGCAGATGCCGAAAACCGGCAGGTCCTTTTCCAGAACGCCCTTGATCATCGGCACGGCGTATTCGCCGGTCGCGGCGGGATCGCCCGGACCGTTGGACAGGAACACACCTTCGGGGTTCAGGGCCAGAACATCCTCAGCGGTTGCGGTGGCGGGCAGGACGGTGACGTCACAACCGGCACTGGCCAAACAGCGCAGGATGTTGCGTTTCGCGCCGTAATCAATCGCCACAACGCGACGACCGGGTTCGGTGCGGGCCGTATAGCCATCGGGCCATGCCCAACGCTGTTCGTCCCAACGATAGGATTGCGCGCAGGTGACGGTCTTCGCCAGATCCAGACCTTCAAGGCCGCTGAATGCGCGGGCCTTGGCGACCAAGGCCTCAACGTCGAACACGCCGTCGGGGTTGTGGGCGATGGCCACGTGCGGCGCGCCTTGCTGACGGATCGCGCGGGTCAGGCGGCGGGTGTCCACGCCACCGATGCCGATCCGGCCACGGCGTTCCAGCCACGGCTGCAGCGATTCAACCGAACGCCAGTTGCTGGGCGTGGTCGGGTCCCATTTCACCACCATACCGGCGGCAACGGGATCGGCGGTCTCGTCATCCTCGGGGGTGACGCCGGTGTTGCCGATATGCGGGAAGGTAAAGGTCACGACCTGACCGGCGTAGGACGGGTCGGTCATGATTTCCTGATAGCCGGTCATCGCGGTGTTAAAACACAGCTCGGCCACCGTATCACCAACGGCCCCAAAGCCCTTGCCGTAGAATACGGTTCCATCAGCAAGCGTCAGACAGGCGGTGGGACGGGTCGTGGTCGAGGGCATGGCAGGCTCCGGTGCTCAAATCGGCGCGAAACTACGCGCGGCTCCCTTTGGGTTCAAGGCCAAAGATGCGGATTCTGCGTATATTACACGGATGGGCGATCTCTTGCACCTTTGGGCGCTAACAAGTAGGTTGCGGGCTCTCGCATCTGGGGAACAAGAAAGCGAAAACTACATGCGCAACCGCATTGCTACGGCCCTCAAAGAGGCCATGAAAAACAAAGAGGCTGAGCGCCTGTCGACCCTGCGCCTGATCAATGCCGCGATCAAGGACATGGAGATTTCCAAACGCGGAGGCGAGGGGGCCGATATCCCCGTCTCGGACGAAGAAATCCTGCAAATTCTGGGACGTATGGTAAAACAGCGCAAAGAGAGCGCCCGCACCTATGAGGAAGGCGGTCGTTTGGATCTGGCCGAGCGCGAGATGGCCGAGATCGCCATTATCGAGGAATTCCTGCCAAAACAGCTGAGCGATGATGAAATCGACGGCGCGATTTCGGCGGCCATTGCCGAAACCGGTTCCGATTCCATCCGCGATATGGGCAAGGTTATGGGCGCGCTGAAATCCAAATTTACCGGTCAGATGGACTTCTCTCTGGTCGGCCCGATGGTTCGCAACAAGCTGAGCTAAGCGCCAAACCGCCCGAATTTCGAACAAAGAGCCGCCCGCGCCTGTGATGGTGCGGGCGGTTTTTCTCTGCCTAATCGCCCGGTGTGGCCGCCGATCCGGCCAGCAACCCGCCGTCGATGTTCAACTCGGATCCGGTGATATAGGGCGCATCGTCGGATGCCAGCAGCAGGGCAAGTGCTGCGACCTCCTCGGGTTCGCCAAACCGGCGCAGGGGGGTGCCCGCAACGATTGCGGCCTCACGCGCGGCGCGTTCCGGCCCATCGCCCAGCATCGGGTCCCACATCGGCGTGCGGATGGCGGCAGGGTGGATGGAATTGCACCGGATGTTCAACCCCTGCGCCGCACAATAGAGGGCGACCGATTTCGTGTGGTTGCGGATCGCGGCCTTGGACGCGGCATAGGCCGCCGCCGCCGGTATCCCCACAAGGCCCGAGCGCGACGAGATGTTGATGATCGATCCCGCGCCGCGCGCCCGCATCGCGCCGATGGCATAGCGGCACCCTAAAAACGTGCCGTCCAAATTCACCGCATGCACCGCGCGCCAATCGGCTAATGTCGCGTGTTCGGGGTCATGGGCGGGCAGGGGCGCATCGTCGCGGGGTTCCAATCCGGTGATGCCTGCGTTGTTCACCATGATGTCGAGGACGGGCACGCGGGCGGCCAGAGCGTCCCAGTCTTCCTCTCGTGACACGTCGAGGGGGATAAAAAGCGCGCCGATCTCGGCGGCGGTGGCGGTTCCGGTGTCGACGTCGATGTCGGTCAGGATGACCTTGGCCCCCTCTTGCGCGAACAGGCGGGCGATGGCCGCGCCAATACCACGCGCGCCCCCCGTGATCAGGGCGGTTTTGTCGGTCAGTTTGGGCATGGAATGTCCTATGGGTAAATATGGATCAAAGGCGCCAACCGCATCTGCGGGCGCCGTGGTTCAGCAGGGTGTCCGGATTACCGGCGGCTGTGATCCATTGTCTTTACTCCGTCTGACCCACCCGACATGGGGGCAACCCGCGCGCGGATCAAGGGGCAAACGAAAAGGGCCGCCCAGATGGACGGCCCTGTTTTTGTATTCTGTGGGGATCAGAGGCCCAGCGTGTCGCGCAGTTCCTCAACCGCCGCGTCGGACAGATCGCGCCCACCGGCGGCGGTGTCCAGCGCATCGGCCTCGGCCTCTTGCGCGTCTTCATAGGCTTCACCGGCAGCGTTGGAGGCCTCGGTCAGCTCGTCCAGCTTGTCCTCGTATTCGGTCGCGGTGGCCAGATCGGATTCCAGACCGGCGGTGTCGACCTTTTGGTCCTCAAGCGCGGATTTCTTGCCCTCGTAATCGGGATCCGCAGGGTCGAGATCCGAAATTTGCTCGTCCAGATCGGCGTTCTTGGCGTTCGCCGCGTCCAGTTGACCTTGGATTTCGTCGGACGAGGGGCCGGAATAGCTGTCCTTGTGGGCCAGGTAATCGGCATAGGCGTCCTGCCATTCCGAATAGGCGTCCTTGGTTTCAAAGGCGGCCTCTTGATAGGCGGCGATTTTGCCGACCTGACTGTTGGGGTTGGCGTTCTTCAGGGCGTTGGGGTTTGCCTTGGCGGCGTTCAGGCCACCCAGTTCCGAGGCCAGACCGCCGTTGCCGTTGCCATTGCCACCGGCGTTGCCGCCACCGTTGCCACCGGCATTGCCGCCGCCGTTGCCACCGGAATTGCCATTCCCGTTGCCGCCAGAATTACCGCCGCCGTTCCCGCCGCCGTTGCCGCCACCGTCTCCACCGCCATTTCCGCCACCGTTACCGCCGGCGTTATCGCTTTTGGCGATGGCCGCGTCTGCGGACATCAGGGTGACGCCGGCTGCGACGCCACCAATGGCAAATACCGAAAGGGCCAGCGCGCTGAGTGTGGTTTTGAAATGCTGTGTCATGGTCCATCCCTGTCATAACGGCGCCCACAAAAGGCGCAAAAGATCGTAATACGCCCAATTTGCTATGCAGGAATTGTGCCCTTTTTGGGGCATTTGGCCGAGTCTGTACTAAAGTGCAGGCGGGCCTTGGGTTTTTACGGCGAACAGCTCTTGTTGGAGTTCATCTCGCAGCGTCAACCGTTCGTCAGGTGTCAAGAAAGCGCCGATTTCCACCTCGCGCCCGCTGCCGCGCAGGGTCAGATATTGTTCGACCGGACCGCCACGGGGGTGCATCTCGACACTGACCCAATAGGGGTTCGCCGACCAGTTCTGTCGCGGCGCGCGCGGGTTGTGGCGGGTCAGGGTGACCTCGTCATGGGTGAGGCGCAGCTCCTCTAGGATACTGCCGTCCTTATAGCTGCGTTCGATCATGACCCACGTCAGGGCGACCACGCCCACCAGAAACGGCAAAAGCCCCCACAGGATGGGCGAACCCAGAACGGCGATCAGTGGCAGAAACAGCAGCCCACAGGTGATCCCGATAAACACCACAAACCCGCGACGGGGCAGGGAGCGGTAGGGCCAGAGGTGCAGCACCTTGGGCCCGTCCGGCGTTTCAGGGGGCAACCATTCATAGGGCATGGGCGTGCCTCAGGATTTGGACACCGCGCGGGCCAGCGACACCAACGGTAGACCGACCAAAATCAGCAGGCCGGTCAGAACGATCATGCCCATCACCCGCGCCAGCGAGACAATGTCATTCAGCGCGTTGGGGTTATTCGTCGAAAATAGGCCCAACATGATCCCCGGCAAGAGCAAGGCAATCAACATCGCCCAGAACATCAGAACGCGGGTTTTAGCGGCGACGGGGGTGGCAAAGCGCGCCTCGACCATGTGCAGGACCCAGATCAACCCGAACAGGATCGCCGGACCCATGGACCCGCCCCCCAAGGGGCCCGAGGCCACGTCGCGCAGGCTGTGGCGCAGGGCCATCGCGCCGGGCACCACGCCCTGCATCGCCAGCGACTGGAACAGGGCCACAGTGACAAACCCGATTGTGGCAGCCCCCAGAAGGCCGGTGATATTGGCGCCTTTCCACTGGGCGATCATGACGATCAGGATGACGACCAAGGGCAGGATGGTGAAAATATACATTGCGCGCTCTCCTCATAAAAAAGGCCCCGGAGATATCCGGGGCCTTGGGTCTTTAGGCAAGGGGGAAATTAGTGCGCGTGGCCCTTATCCCACTCTTCCTGCTTGGGCAGGATTTCAAAGGTGTGCTCCGGCGGCGGCGAGGCCACGGTCCACTCCAGCGTATCGGCATACTCGTTCCAGTAGTTGGCCTCGCTCACGCGGCGACCTGCGAACAGGCTGTAGAAAACAACGCCGATGAAGAAGACAAACGAAGCGAACGAGATGAAAGCACCGATCGAGGACCAGTAGTTCCAGGTCGCGAACTGCTCGGAGTAGTCGATGTAGCGACGCGGCATACCTTGTGCGCCCAGGAAGTGCTGGGGGAAGAAGGTCAGGTTGGCGCCGATGAACATCATCCAGAAGTGCAGCTTGCCCGCCCATTCCGGGTACTGACGGCCCGACATCTTGCCGAAGTAGTAGTAGATACCGGCAAAGATCGCGAACACCGCACCCAGCGACATCACATAGTGGAAGTGTGCAACCACGTAGTAGGTGTCGTGCATCGCGCGGTCGATACCGGCCTGCGACAGAACGATACCGGTCACACCGCCAACGGTGAACAGGAAGAGGAAACCAAAGGCCCACAGCATGGGGGTTTTGAATTCGATCGACCCGCCCCACATGGTGGCGATCCAGCTGAACACCTTAACGCCGGTCGGAACCGCGATGACCATCGTCGCAACCATAAAGTACGACTGCTGGGTCAGCGACATGCCGACGGTGTACATGTGGTGTGCCCATACGACAAAGCCCAGAACACCAATCGCAACCATTGCGTAAACCATCGGCAGGTAGCCGAAGATCGGCTTGCGCGAGAAGGTCGCAATGACGTGGCTGATGATACCAAAGCCCGGCAGGATGATGATGTACACCTCGGGGTGGCCAAAGAACCACAGGATGTGCTGGTACAGAACCGGGTCACCGCCACCAGCAGGCTGGAAGAAGGTGGTGCCAAAGTTACGGTCGGTCAGCAGCATGGTGATCGCACCAGCCAGAACCGGCAGCGACAGAAGGATCAGCCACGCAGTCACAAACACCGACCACGCAAACAGCGGAACCTTGTGCAGGGTCATGCCCGGCGCACGCATGTTCAGGAAGGTGGTGATGATGTTGATCGCACCCAGAATCGAGCTTGCACCAGAGACGTGCACAGCAAAGATCGCCAGATCCATCGAGTAACCGCCTTCGTTCGTGGACAGCGGCGGGTACAGAACCCAGCCAACACCCGAACCCAGCTGGTCGTTACCGCCCGGCGAGAACACCGACAGAACCGCCAGCGTGGTACCGGTGACATACAGCCAATACGACAGGTTGTTCAGACGCGGAAACGCCATGTCCGGCGCGCCGATCTGAAGCGGCATGAAGAAGTTACCGAACCCGCCGAACAGGGCAGGAATAACCACAAAGAACATCATCAGGATGCCGTGGCCGGTGATCAGAACGTTCCACAGGTGGCCGTTCGGGGTACAAGCATCAGCAGACTGAGCAACGAGGCTCATGCCTTCCATGCACATGTACTGTACGCCCGGGTTCATCAGCTCGAGGCGCATGTACACCGTAAATGCGACCGAGATGAAGCCTACCAGACCAGCAGTGAACAGGTACAGGATGCCAATGTCTTTATGATTCGTTGATTTAAACCAACGGGTAAAGAACCCGCGGGTATCATGTTCGTGGCCATGAATGGCTGCGTCGGCCATTTGATGCCTCCCGTTATTACAGTCTAAGCGGTGAATACGACGGTATTCATCCGCACGTTCCCTTTGGCAGTTTTAGTGCGCCGCTTGGCCCAGAGCAATGCTCTGATATGCCGCAGTTGGAATTTAAACCACGACCGATTGCCGCATACCGACGCATACTAAATCGGCGCGATACCTACATCTACGCCCGCGAAAGGCAACATGTATCTGACATGCGGGGGGTTATTTACCACCAAAGACGGTGTCAAAGCTGCGCCGCAGCGCGTTGTCGACGTCATCCATGGTCACTGGCAGGCCCAGATCGACCAGACTGGTCACGCCATGTTCGCGGATGCCGCAGGGAACGATTCCCTCAAAATGTTCGAGATCCGGTTCGACGTTGATCGACAGGCCGTGAAAGCTGACCCATTTGCGCAGGCGCACGCCGATGGCGGCGATCTTGTCCTCACGGGGGGTGCCGTCGATGTTGGCGGGCTTGTCCTCGCGTGTGACCCAGACCCCAACGCGGCCTTCGCGCCGCTCGCCGCGGACGTTGAATTCGGCCAAGGTCTTGATCACCCAATCCTCCATCGCGCAAACGAATTGACGCACGTCGCGTCCGCGTTTGCCGATGTCCAGCATGACATAGGCCACCCGCTGCCCCGGACCGTGATAGGTATATTGTCCGCCGCGCCGCGCCTCATAAACGGGAAAACGGTCGGGGTCGGTCAGATCCTCAATCCGCGCAGATGTGCCCGCCGTATATAGGGGCGGGTGTTCCAGCAGCCAGATCAGCTCCTCCGCCTTGCCCTCGGCAATGTCGGCCACGCGGGCCTCCATTTCGGCCAAAGCTGTCTCATAGTCGACCAGTCCGTCGGAAATCCGCCATTCCACCATGGGCTCACCTTTGTCATGCGTGGGTTCTGCCCCCGAAATACGGGTCTTTGTCAGGGATTTAAAGGGTTCAGCGTCCCGCACGGGCAGGGGGGCGAAAAAAGACGAAAAATCCGCTTCACATCGGTTTTGGGTTTCGCTATGAACCGCGACACACGGCGTGCGGTCGTGGCGGAATTGGTAGACGCGCAGCGTTGAGGTCGCTGTTCCTTAACCGGAGTGGAAGTTCGAGTCTTCTCGACCGCACCATTTTATCAAGATAATTGATTTTAAATCAATGTCTTGCGCGTTTTCGGCATATTTTTACCCACCCTTTCATCCACCTATTTGTGTTTGGCATGCGCAACTTTGTTGATGTGCGCCGATCTGTTCGGTTGTGTGGCCGTGCCATATTTTTCGTCATGATGGTCGCCGGAGAATGCCATCTGATCGATTGGCGCTCTCCATCTATTCTGACTGCCGTCCCTATTGCCGTTCGCCTTGGAAGGTTACGAAAGGCTGCTTTGCGCAGGAAGCGACCTTTGCAAAGTCCTAGCGCCAGGACTACGGTGATGGGCAGGACGGCCCTCTCCGGACATTGGCGAAGCTGGCTCCGCGGCAGCGCAGCTTCCCCAAACCGGCCATCCATGGCATCGTGTAACAATGTCAGGCACGCCATGGTCAGCAGCGCGGACTTTCCTGCCGTTCGCTGCACGTGCAGCCTGCAGCGGGTCGTGCGTCGGTAATGCGCAGATAGCTGCCCTTGGGGCCGTAGCCCCAGGAGGCCTCGAAGGGCCCTTTAACTGTCGTCATCTAGAATGCCGCGCCTCGAAGCGGACAGTCGGGGCTGGCTAGCCCAGACCCACAGGAAAGGCAGGGCTTGAGGAACAAGCAGTCGCTCCCCACCCGATCTTTCGACATGCAGCTTCCATCAGCGCTCGAACTACGCCATGGATAGTCGCCTATATGGAATTCAGCTGCTTTCAGCTTTTTGGCGTGGCAGTTATCAAATGGTGGGTGGAATCATGTCTCAAATCAATGAAACCGATCCGATAGGCGCGAGCTTGCTTTCTAGCCGCAGCGTATTTGAGGTATATACATCCGATCAATTCAGTTCCGACGCATCCTATCGCCGGTTTGCACGCAATAAACTCAAGTCCCTAGGCTTGATGAACCCGGTCGAGTCCCATGCCATGTTGTATGACACGATCATGCTGCCCGAGAGCGAGGTGAGTGTCGAAGATCGCACTCATGGCTGCCCTCAACCGATCGCCGAGATCGGGATCGACAAGCTCGGGCTATGCTGGATCGATCCAGAGGCCCTTCGCGAGCATTTTGGACTTTCTTATTTTACCGAGATGGGTCTGGGCGAGGCTTTCGCACGACCATTCCTCTGTGATCCGTTTTACGGGTTGGCGATCGTTCCGGTTGGCGGACGCTGGGTCCATGCCTCATTCACCATGGATTGGCTCCCGCGCAGAGAGGCCGTAATCGGCGACCAGATCCTAGCTTATCTCCGCGATCCATCGCGCATCTTGGGTGATGGTGCCGAAGCGGCCAGGCTCTTCTGGTCGGACTTGGTCGACGACCTCGGGCGCACGGCATTGGCGCAGGCGACTCCGGCCGAACTGCGTATCGATAGTATGGACCAGCTCCGTGACCTTGCGACTGCACTCACACAGAAGCTCGCGCTCACGAACGGAAACAGTAAGGTCTGGTTCCGCGGTCAGGTGTCCGAATACCTGACCCTCGACCGGAGCGCGGCATTTGCGCAAGGATGCCTACCCTATGCCAATGTCCGAGACGCGTCTTTGGTCACGTCGCTATATCGCAACGCTGGTCAGTTTGGTGGAGAGCGCGCGGCTTATCGCAAGTTTCTGATCGACATCATGGCTTGGGAAAGTGCGGCAGAGACAGTTTTTGGACCGGCATGGGTCGATGTGCCGCTCTATGGTGACTTCCCCGAAGCCGAATTCGGCGACGGGCTGGAACTCTCGTCGACACAGTTAGCTTATGACAAAAATGGGAATGTCGTAGGTGGCAGGACGCGTCATACGACATTTGCCAAGTCCGCGTGGCAGCGAGGCCTGCTTCTCCAGCAATATGGCTGCCCGACGCCGTTCCTCGACGTTACCTCGTCGATCGATATCGCGCATTGGTTCGCGACTCACAAATTTGAGGGCGCGGGCTCATCGCCGCTGTACAGAGACCACAGCTGGGGTGGTGACGATCTAAACCGTTGGCCGACAATCTACTGCTTCATTCTCTCGCCGCGCTTTCATCCGATCGTCGAGTCGACTCGACTGAATTCCGACGACGTATCGACCCGGGTACTGCGTCAACATTGCGGCCTACTTGGTGGTGGCGGGCTTCTCGCCCGAAACTATGCGGCGCGCTACATCGGTCTGAAGTTGCGACTTCATCCGAGCCTGGCGGGTCAGTCAAAAATCGCAATCGAGGATCTGTTTCCAGCTGCCGATACGGATCTCGTTTATCGCGAACTGCTGAAGATCTCTAAGATCGGCACGGGCAATCAGTTTCCACTCTACGGAATCTAACACTGAAGCGCTCCCCTATTCCGCTTAGTCATGCGTCTCTTCGAAGGGCAACGTTCCTGCAGTCGGCTTTCCGAACCTGATATGCGGCAAACGGGTCGGATGTACGAGGAGTATGGGCCACAGCGTGCCAAGAGTTGCGTCCGGCTTGTGAGCACTCCGGCCCTCGGTGCTCGGCGCAGCAAACGGCGGCTTCGCCATGCCGGGGCGTCAGCGCCTCGTCGAGCGTTTCGCCGGGCGGGAATGTCGCAAGAGGGCTGGAGAGGACGTATGCACCCGCAGCGAAGCCGTGGCATGGTCATGGTCAGTTTGGCTCAGAAACGGTCATGCGGCGGCGCAGCAGGTTCCTCATCCAATTGAGCCGGATCCGCGATGAGTGGACGGCCCTCTCCGGACATTCGCCAAGTTGGCTCTACTGCGGCGCAGCTTCACCAAACCGGCCATTCATACAGGCCGCAGCATAGTTCAGGGACCCGAGGTCTGCAGTGCGGACGAAGCGCCACTTCGCTAAGCCTGCACCAATGGTTGCTTCAGTGCCCTTTAAGCAGCTTAAGGTAACGGGCTTAGTCCGTGTGGTTATCTTGTAGCATTTCTATAGTGCGGGCGACCGCGCAACCGCCAAATCACTCCCCCCAGATGCGGTTGCGTTTCGGCAGGCTTCACCCATATATGGATTCGCGGCGGTAATTTTGAGATTTACAACGGAAGGTTGAGTAACATGCAGGGTGAAGAGGGTACTGCCGACAAACTTCCAGATAACGTTTCGATCCCAAGCAATCTTCAGTTCTTCGCTAGGGGGTTCGCGAATGAGGACTATGCAAAGGAGGCAATCTACAAGTTGCACTCCGTCCTCAGCGTCATCAGCCAGTCCATTGATCTGACCAATCTGGATGGCGTGACAGTTGCATTCGACTATGACGAAGCGCTAGCGGAGCTGGATCGTGGATATGAGACCACCTACAAGCTCTCCGCAACGAAAGGCGTCGCTATCGGTGTCGCAATGGCCCCGACGGTGATCCGTGACGGTGTGATCAAGACCCACCTTGTACTCAACGCAAACTACGCACTCAGCATTCTTGAGGAACCAGGGGAGGAAACCGAGTACTTTGGACAATCACTTCATTTGGTTGCTCACGAGTGTGCGCATGTCGAGGTGACTGCTGCATTTGACAGATCTTTCCCGAAAATTCTTCTACAGAAAAAATACAATAACATCCTAGACCACATGCGCTGGCAGGTAATTCTGGCAACGTGGGATGAGTACGCAGCATGCCGCATTGTCGGCTCGTTCGGGTATGATCCCGTAGACGGTTACCTCGAGACATTGGTCAAGGTGTTGGGCACTACCAGAGGTCAAGTTTACGAGATGATCAAGGCGTACCGGACGCACGGAGATGTTGGACAGGTTGCAGAAGAAGTGTATGGACGTATTGGAGAGCTACTGAAGTATGCATCGTACTTCTTGGGTGCGGTTACAGCGCGAGAAACTCCGGAAACGCATCCTGCCGATTTAACTCAAGGGGCTGATTTTGAGTGGTTTTCTCCATTTTACGAACGCCTCGTTAAGGTGCATGAGGCGCTTTGGGGTGACTTTGGGAAGTGGGAAGGTTTGGATGTCTTCGAGGCCCTTGGTGACATTTTAGAGGACATGGCTGAGAGCATTGGCGTCGAAGCTTCACGCGTGTCCGATGAGTTGATTAACTTCAATATCCCATACCGAAGTGAAACCATGCCCGACGGTGCGATGATGAACCGACTACTACGTGGAATGCTCGACAGATAGATGCGTTTCAAAAATAGCTTAGGTCTAGGTGGGATCGAACCGGTCATGCGGCGGCGCAACGGGCCTTGCGCCTGCCAGGCAGCGGCGGCCATCGCTCCCGGCCCATAGCCGACGTCGAAGCGACTTTACGCTAACGACTGCTCAGAGCCCAAACGGCAAACTTTCTGCAACGCGACCAATGTCCGACATTGAATTGGTCGAGGCTTGCGGGAGGTGGAACTCGGTTGCGTCTCGTAACTGACAGACCGTGTCAGTTGGCTTCTGCTAGCAGAGTGCCATCGAAACTCTGGAGCAAGATATGACTAAACCTTTTCTCTTGGCGGGTGTCATGACCGCGACCTTCGCAACGGGCGCTGTTGCGCAGGACTGCACTGCATCCGGCGACGCCGAGGTTGGCATTGTCGAGATCGTTCAATTCCGCTTGGCAGACGGCGTGGACCGAGATCAATTCATTGCGGCAGCGGCGAGCACCATGCCAATACTCTGCACCATGAATGGCTTCATAGGGCGGGTTTTGTCTGAGGGCGAAGATGAGTCATGGACTGATCATGTGAGATGGACAGATACTGAAGCAGCGCAAGCTGCCATGGCCGCGTCGATGGAGAATGAGGCTTTGCTTCCCTTCATGATGTCCGTCGATCCTGAAACGATGACTTTGACCTATCAGGTACCGATTGTGCTAGAATGAGGCATGAGACGCACGGACCGACTGTTTGATATTCTTCAGGTTTTTCGCGATGGAAAGCTCCATAAAGGCGAAGAACTGGCGCAGCGAATGGAGGTCTCTCTCAGGACCATCTACCGCGACATTGACACGCTTGTGGCCTCCGGCGTCCCCATTACGGGCGAACGCGGCGTGGGATACCTGATGCAAGGTCCGGTGTTTCTGCCCCCGCTCAACATCACCCAGGGCGAGCTTGAGGTTCTTGAGCTCGGGCTCGCTCTGGTTCAGGCGTCCTTTGGCAAGGTCATTTCAGCAGATGCCGAGACCTTAGGCGACAAGGTGCGTGCCGTGCTGCCGCGTCCTGAAATGCTCGACCCGCATCGCGGGAGCATTGGTGTCTACCATACCAAGTTCTCTGATGCCGAACGTGAAACACTTGAGGTTGTTCGGCGCGGCATACTGGCTCGGACGAAGGTGCGGTTTGACTATCTGTCGCTGCGACAGGAGCGGTCCACGCGCTATGTTCGCCCTTTGGAAGTTCAAGTTTGGGAAAGCGTTTTGACCCTTACTGTCTGGTGCGAGGATCGGCAGGATTTTCGGGCCTTTCGGCTGGATCGCATGGAGAACGTCCAACTCACAGAGGACGGATACCGTCTTGAACCCGGCAAAACCTTCACGGACTATTTGAAAAGGATCGCAGAGAATGAGCACTGATCCTACCCCCGACAGCATCATCGCGTATCTGCTGGATCGTTTTGAGGGCACCCGCGTGGTGGAGGCCTGGGGAGAACGGTCGATTTTTTACAACCCCAGCCTCATGCTGCCGCGCGGGGTCTATTTTGCAACCGTCAAGGAAAAGGACGGAGAGAACGACAAGGCCTCTCACCTGGACCGCGCGGGCGTGTTTCGCCTAAACGTTGGGACAACGAAGCCGCTGTTTCTGAAACGGTTCGGTCCGCCCCCTTCACGCCCCGGTAAGGGCGGGGTGGTCGATGGTCAGTGGGACTTCACCGCCGCCGACACGCTCACTCCGCATCCTGTCTATGGCTGGATGAGCTGGGTCGCCGTTTTGAACCCGTCAAACGAGACTTTGACCGACATGTCGGAGATAGTGGAAGCAGCGTTCGGTAAAGCTAAGGCATCCTTTGAGAAGAAAACCCGATAACGCGGCCCGGCTAGGCCGCCATTGGCGCAACGGCAGCGAAAGCGCACTTCGTCCCGCATAGTTAGAGTTTGTGCAAACCGCTGCGAATTCAAAAAAATGAGCCCAAGAATCTCGATTCCTGCAGAAAGCGCATAAGATCGTGAACCGCACTTTACCGTGACCAGTAGATCCGACCGCGACGGAAGCGCTTGGTGTCATGCGACGAAGAACCCCGCTCCGGGGCGCCACGGAATGTCCGTTGTTCCATAATCAACCCCCATCGCGTGAAGGGCACTGGTCACTTGGCTTCGATGGTGGGTCTGGTGGTTGAATAGCTGTACGACCATGATCCAGCGCGGAACTGCGGGCAAGTCGGGCGCGCTCCGGTCGTACGTTACAGTTTCTTCTGCCAGCCATGCTTTTGTCCATTCACCGGCGCCCGCCGACAGTTCATTGTCTTGCGCGAGCCGAACAGATTTCAGGTCTTCCCAGTTTGGCCAAACGACATGGCCAGGCGGGTTCTGGATTGGCAGAGCGCCATTCAGGAACGTCAGGATCGCGCGATTTACCACGCATATGTGGTCCAATGTGTTGTGGATTGAGCCGAAGTACAATCCGCGATCCCGCTCACGCTGACTTTGCCCAATGTCTTCGCATAGCTGGTAGATAATGTCATTTTGCCAGCGCGCGTATTTTGACATTTCATCTACATAGCGGGTTGAAATCATGTTTTATTCCCTCCTTTGCGGTTTGGGTTTCGCAATGACGCTCATTTGCCATCACTAGCCCACAACGGCGACTGTTTCATACGCGATGGTTGCGATGCACAGATTTCCGATAAACCAGACCAAAGTTCGTACATAAGGAATGTTGAGAAGATACAGCCCGGCAAACGCAACACGCGCGGCTATGAAAGCCTGCGCTGCAAACAAAGCGACGACCGTATCGGCGCCAAGGTACAGGGCCGCAACGGTCACGGGCACAAAGGCGATCATGCTTTCAGTATTGTTCGTGACTGTTCTGTCAAACCGCCGGTCAAGATCGCTTAGAATAGGTGCGGTCGTGCGCCGCCCCGTGCCCCAAGACACCCCATGGCTCAATGCGATCTGAGAGCCATGACCGATCAAGAGGATCAGGTGAAACAGACCTGCGATTATCAAAACAACTGACATACACATAGCAGCTCCTTTTCTTTTTCTCTGTCTATCACTGTGCCTTTGGTGCAAAAATGGAATAGAATGAACAAAGAAGGTGCAAAAATGGACGTTCTAAACGGTCTCAACTGGTCCGATCTGCGCGTCCTTCTTGTGCTGCGCGCCTATGGTGGTGCGACCTCGGCCGCGCGCGCGCTCGGGCTCAGCCATCAAACGGTGTCGCGCCGCATCACCGCGCTGGAACGTGCTTTGGGGCTGCGACTTGTCAATCGGGAGCGCCACCCTTGGACCTTGACCGAGAAGGGAAAAGTCATCTGCGATCATGCGGACCGGATGAGCGCTGTGGTTGACGAGATGGCGCAGTTCGCGCGCCGCGAACACCCCGATGTCATCGACCGCGTGTCCATCGCCTGTAATACCTGGGGGTTCGATCTGTTGGTTCTTCCGGCCTTGGCCGCCGTTCGCCGCCGGTTCCCCGCATTGTCCTTCGATCTGATCTCTGGCGACGATCCGGTGGACGTTCAGAGCGGCAAGGCGGATATTGCTCTACGCTTTACCGATGCTCCGCCAGAAGATCTTTTGGGTCGACAGGTAGGTGCCCTGTCCGTAGGGGTCTTTGGTCATCCGGACCAAATCGCGGCATTGGATCATGGCGAGTACGACGCGCTTAGCCTTATTCGGATGAGGGCGCAGCGCCACGGTCAGATATGGCCGGTGGATCCGGATAGGTTTCAATCAGTTGTTGTCGTTGATGATTTCTCGACTCTGGCGTGCGCCGTGGATAACGGGATCGGGGTGGCGGCCCTGCCAAGAGTTGTGGGCGACCGGTTGCGCGGCGCTGTGCCCAGCCAGAAGACCCCGCTCAGCGCCGGGCGATCTGTCTGGCTGCTTCGCAATCAGGACAGTCGTGGGGCGAAAGTGATCGCGGCGGTCGCGGCGGCAATCCACGATCACGCAAGCAAAATATTGAACGCAGGTTGAGTGTCGGTTTCAATTCGTTCGATCATAGGCAAAATTTCTTGTCACACATTGCCTTGGGCAGTTGTCTAACGAAGTATCAAGACAACGAGAGGCGCAAACCGACAGATGGACCGTGTACAAACAGCCGACATCGCCGCCGCAAAGCAGGGCGACGCGAAAGCCCTTGAAACGCTCGTGCGTCGTATCCAGGACCGGGTGTATAGATTGGCTCTGCGGATGTTGGCCAACCCCTCGGCTGCGCAAGACGCCACGCAGGAAATTCTTATTCGGATTGTGACTAAGCTCTCGACGTTCCGTGAGGACAGTCAGTTTGAGACCTGGGTTTATCGGGTCGCGACAAACTACCTGCTGACCGCCCGCAAGGTCATCGCCAATGATCCCGGCCTTTCATTTCAGATGTTTGGTGACGACTTGCTGGGCGGATTGGCCGACGAGGCGCAGGCGGCGCCCGAAGACCACATCATGCTCAACGAATTGCGGCTGCGCTGCACGATGGCCATGTTGCTCTGCCTCGATCTGCCGCATCGCGCGGCCTATGTTCTGGGCGAAATCATCGAGTTCGATCATGCAGAGGCAGCGGAGGCGCTTGGCATTACCCCCGCGAATTTTCGCAAACGCCTGTCGCGCGCGCGGGCGTTGGTTCAGGATTTTACCGCCGCGCATTGTGGCCTTGCGGGCAAAGGCGCCCGCTGCACCTGCCGAAAACGTCTGCCCGCGGCGATGGAGATGAGGCGGATCGGCACCGCGCCCTCTGCCGAGTTTGCAGAGGCCCCTGCGTTCGCCGAGGTCGAAAAGCAGGCACTGCGCACGCAGACAAATCTGAATGCCGCCAAACTGCAGCGGGCCACCGGCCCTTTGACGCCACTCAACGACTACGCCGCTGAGGTTCTGAAGATCGTGAACCCACCCGGCTAGGCCCCAAGTAACCCAAACCAACCAAAGGAGAAGACATGAAACACGCATTTGCGTGGCTGGTAGCGCTTGCCGTCACGTTCCCGAGTATCTCAATCGCAGAAGGACAAAAAATGACGCAGGATCAACAAGGCGTGCTCGCCGCGATCGAAACCATGACGGCCGGCTTTCAGGCAGGCGATATTTCGACCGTCATGCAAAGTTATGAAGCGGCGGCCACCGTGGTGTTCGAGCCCGAGGCCCCTGTTTCGGATGCGGCTCAGCTTGAACAGATGTTCGCAGGAATGGCGGCGTTAGGGCCGGAGTTCACCTACCCCGCCGGGCATGAGGTCATCGTGAGTGGCGATATCGCGGTGCACATCGCACCTTGGGCGATGAAGGCCCAAAGCCCGGATGGCCAGACTGTCGAGCAATCGGGACTGTCCGTAGCGGTCCTGCGCAAGCAGCCCGATGGCGGATGGAAGATGGTGATCGATAACCCGCACGGCGGGCGCCTCTTGGCACAAGACCACTAATACGAATGGGCCCGGCGATCTCGTCGGGCCCTTTTGCACGCGCATCCAATGCGCCTGTCTACCTTCACCCCATTCTTTATGACTCAGGGCGCATCGTTTGCACCGAACTTGCGGAGACGCCGACGATAACTGGGTCCACCTCAATTCGGATACCGACTGATCGACCTCCAAAGTGACCGACTCGTATTGTTGCTGAATGTCCTGAAATCGCTCGGCCAGCATTAGATCGCCGACGCGACAAGCCAAGAGCTGCCATTCGAGCACCCGCAGCGAATGCACACTTCGTCCGCAAATCGGACCTTAGGGCCAACCGCAGCGAATGTCTTCTTCCCGCCCTCTCTTCGGAAAGCCTCTGTTGCTGCGGCTGCACAGATCATGTCCGCTTGGGGGTGAAACCGGTCATCAAAAATGCTTCACAGGAAACGCTGTTATAGATCGAACGCGCTGCCACTTTGCTTTCGGGTCCTCCCAAAGCATAATCATATGCGGGTAACGCGCGACCTCGCGGATCTTCTAGCGATAGAGTAATTTTACGAACATGGGGCAGGTGGGACACTGGCAAGACTATAGAGCACATAAGAACAAAATCCCTATGTGCTCTATAAGGAAAGCACCGTCCCATGTGTCCCTATTATTAAGGCAACACCGCCAACTGTGAGCTTTTCCTTGCCGAAATGCCGCGAAACCCTCTTGATGAGCCCGATTTGAAAGATTCGTATCCGCGCTTTTTCATTTCTTTACTGATCGACGCTGCACCCCATGGCGGTAATCCTAAACTCTCCATGTAGTTTTTGAACTTCTGATGAAGTTCTGCGTTGAGAACAACTCCATTGGGATCATCCTCAAAGTGCTCATTCAAGAAAGCCCCAAAGGTGTCCTCTTGGTCTAGGTAGTCTGCCGTCGCTGCCTTAACACAAGGCGGAATGCACAATCCGTCTTTGTTCCATTTTGCAGCTCCTTCGATGATCCAGCGGGTTATGGCTGGGCCTTCTGCTAGCAGCTTGTCGGGCAAATCGGGATCGACCTGTTGCTCTGTGATAGTAACATTGAAGGGGATCACGCACATGCGCCGTCTGAATGCTTCGTCAATGCCACGTATCGATGGGGCGTTATTTGCATCAACAATCAACGTGCATTGCGGTTTGAACGTGAAGTTATCCTGCCGCATGAGCCGCGCTGTGATCTGGTCGCCCCCGGTGATTTGCTTTAACAGCCCTTCGTCCCAAACTTTACCGACAGGTAACTCAGAAGCTCTCGCAAATCTTGCGTTCGCCAAATGCGCCAGATCCGTGGAATGCTGATCCGTCTTTTTGTCCAGAAGCAACTTTGGTGGGATAACCCGCGCATAGTCGTCCGACAGAACAGCATCGAGCGTGTTCAGCAATGTGCTCTTACCGTTCCGCCCCGTTCCAAACGCAAAGAACAGCTTATGTTCTTTCGTCGAGCCGGTTGCAGCGTACCCGCAAAGCCTTTGTAGAAAATCCACAAGCGCGTCATCCCCACCTGTGATCGTTCTAAGAAAACTGATCCAGTTCAGCGGAATGGACCCCTTTTCCGCCGGATCAAACCTTGAGGAACACAGAAGGTAGTCGCTTGACGTGCGGGGCCGAACTTCGCCGGTGTGTAGATCCACGATTTTCGTTGGCGTCCCTAATAGGAAAGGATCGGTGTCCCAGTCTTTAATACTCCTTGCAGCGCCCTCATTGGTTTTCATCAGTGCATTCACAGCCATGATGTTTTTGTTGTCGCCAAGGCGTTTTCGTTTTGACGGATCTTCGGCACCGGGAACCTCACGCAGGTCTTGCCGCAAACGTGTGATCTGCTCATTTGGGTCTTTGGCCAGCTGCCATCGCTTTCCATTCCACCCGGCCCAGCGGTTGCGTTCCGGCACGTAGAGCATATTGCCCGCCCAGCGCTGGGCGAAGATATGGTGTGCAAGGTCGTCGTGGCCCATATCCGCGTGACATTGATCCAAACTCGACACGTTGCGCGGCGCACGGTCATAGACTTTTTCGCAACGCCGCGCTGCATTTTGGATTGTGTTGCGCCGATAGTCTGCGCGTTTTTCGTATTTGTCACGCATCAGCGCAGACCGCCTGAATAGTCGATCCATGCGGGGCATGTCTCTGCCCGTCCAAAATGCGAGGTGCGTCATGAGCGCCGCATCGGCGCTGCTATGATCGAAACCGCCATTCCCATCAAATGCAGGATATTTTTGCGCAAGCGCTTCTGTGTCGGCTTCCCAGAGGTTTTTGAGGCTTACACCGGCCCCGAATGCATTTTTTGCGCTTCTACTGCGGAGCATCATTGCAATAAGCTGATCGTCGTCCTCTGGCCCTGTGTAAGCAGGGTCAATCTCTTCGGCGAGTTCCCCGATGTGGTCACGCTGCGGAACAATCTTCAAGAGCTGATCTGTCCAGTCTTTGTCCACGTAGTCGCCGCCACCAATGACAGTCAACCCAGCTTTGGACAACGCTACAAACCGTTTGTCGTGATACCACTCTTGCTCCTGGCCTTGGCTCTTTCCCCACTTGCGTTTTCGGTCTGCCAATTGCTTGGGGTCACAGCGCCCAAGAATATGCAGTCCATTCCCACTTGTGGAAATTTCGCCCAGCGCACCCTTGAAGGATAAGAAAGCGGCCTCTGCCCAAGGCTCCCACTGTCCGTCCTTACCCAAGCAATTATCGAGGTCATGGAACCACCAGCCATCCCCGTTTAGGACGAACCCGACGCCATAAGGGGCGCTGGGCTTGTTTTCGTCCCAAGTGGCATGTCGCTGCGCTTCGGCGTAGGTCATCCAGTGCTGGGGCTTGTGAGGGTCAATGTTGTCGCCTTGCGTGTCACAAGGGATCTTTTGCCATTTGGCTTTGTCAGTGATGAACTCGCGACGATACAAAATAAATCTGTCCGGAAGGATCAATATCGTTCCTCCCGTGTCTCGAATCGCGCAAGAATTTCCAGCTTTTTCAGGTATTTATCCCGGTTGTCTCGGCTGTCCATTGGATGGCATCCGCCGTTGTAGAGGTGAATTATAACCCCGCCGGATCCGTGAACGCACAGTTTTTGCCGGGTTTTGGGCCCGAGGCCCTTGAGGCAGAACAGGGTTCGTACCTCTGTGCGATCGTTATTAAGATGACAAATCGGCTGATAGTTCCTGTTCAGAACGAGCCAGCGCCCATCTTTCTGTCGTTGCAGGCAGTAGGGGAGTAATGTCTCTAGAACGCCGGTCTGCCGTTCGAAGACATAGCGGGATTGTTCAGGCAAGCCTGTTTCTTTAGCCATTAGATTGTCCTTTTGATTATTTTGCTGCGATACGCTGGTCGAACGCGTCTAGGTCGGCCTCACGCCAGAGGATGCGGTGGCCGATTTTTATTGGTTTTGGAAAGCGGATTTGGGGATCTTCTTTATATCTGTACAATGAAGACCGGCTGAGTTTGTAGCGTTTCTGAACGTCTCTACTCGTGAGATATTGTGCCATGTTGTGCTCCGTGTTCCGTGTTGTGACTCAGAGCATCGCAAAACAAAGGCGCTAACGGCAGAAGGATATTTGTCAACTTTTTGGTGGCACTCGCCCGCGCCATTCGAGGGCGGCTCTAATCCTCTGGAAATATTTGAAGCTTAGGTTCCCACGTTCGCCATCTTTTACTTTCTCGTCGAACACTTCCCTTACTGACTTAGAAAAAACATATACGAAACAGAAATTCTCAAATGCGGTGGGCATTATTTCTTCGTCGGGTTTCTCGCGTTCGTTTAGGTCGGAGATTGTCGGGCTGAAACCAGCATCTTCGAATATGTAATAAAATGACAAAATTGCTTCGGTTTCCGGATGCATGCCCTCTAACCAACAAAAATCATTCACCGGATTCCCTAAATCATCGAACTCTTCATGCAATCCTTGGGATTTCAATTCTTTATACTTTTTTTCGTCTCTTAGAATTAGCTTCTGCATTTGATTTATGACGTCCCAGTCCGTTTCCGCGAGGTGACCACAGTAAGCTCTCGCGACATCGTAGACTTGCTTGTCGATCTCGTCGCGCAGGATAGGATCTTGGTTTTCTCTGCTTCTCTTTTTCAGATCACTGTTACGCCTCTTCCACTCTCTAATCGTCAGAAAGATAGCCGGACGGCTATTCAAATTTCCGTTAGCGTCTTGAAGCCTTTTCCACGTTTCTGGCGTGATCTCCTTATCAAAAATATCCTCGATGCTTTCCTTGTCATCCGGAGGTAGCCAGCCACCTTGACTACCGTATGTGGGCATATAGCGCCCTTTCGGGCCTCGTTTTGCCATTAACCCGCCCCCACGAAATCCGCCCAGCGCTGCATCAGTTCGCGCCGCTGCTCTAAAAAATCTGTCCGCTTGTATGACCGCTCGACTTTGCCCCCTGTGCTATGCGCCAAACAGGCTTCGGCAACCTCCCACTGTGCATTGGCTTCCTCAGAGCACCACGTTCTGAAACTGGACCTAAACCCATGTGGCCTTGCTTCCATCCCGCGCCGTTCCATCAGCCGCGCCATGGTTGCATCGGAAATCACGCCCTTTCGCACACTGGGAAACAGGAACCCATCGCGTGCATAGGGTTTCGCCCGTTCGATCACATCCAGCGCTTGGCGAGAAAGCGGGACACGAAAATCTTGGCCAGAGTCGCGCCTCCCTTTCATCTGTGCAGCGGGAACCGTCCAAATATCCCCTTCGATCTGATCTATGTGGATTTGTCTTAACGGGCCTGAACGTGTGCCGATTGTCAGGATAAGCAGACGCAACGCCAGATGCGTCACTGTATCGGGCTGTAAAGAGGCGTAGAACGCTGGAACCTCCTGCCACGGCAGGAAAGCCGTATGCTCGACCTTGTGGCGCTGGGCACCCAGCAAGGCTTTCGCCTTGGCCACGGCTTGCATGTCTACATTGAGATCCAGAGCCGCCCCGTGCTGGATGCACACAGATAGGCGTTCAATCGCTTTCTTTGCCGTTGCGGCCTTGGAATGCCAAATCGGTGCAAGCGTGTTGCGAATGTCGTGCTGATCTATCTCTGCAATCGGCACCTTGCCCAGTTTGGGGAGAACGTGAAGCTCCAGAGGTGAAAACCAACGCCCGGCTTTGCCATCGCCCTTGAGTTCCGCTTTGCGCGTTTCAAAGCAATCGCGGGCCACGTCTTCCAGCAGGTGCATATTGCGTTCGCGGTGGCGCTGCTCCTTCTCACGCTCTTTGATAGGGTCTTTGCCCTCACGTGCCACCGCACGCCATCTCTCGGCTTCTAAGCGGGCTTGTTTGAGGGAGACCTGCGATAGTGGTCCCAAGCCCATCTCCCGGCGTCTGCCATGCACTGTGACCCTGAGAAACCACTGCGCTCCCCCATCAGGCCGCTGGTGGAGCCACAGGCCGCCACCGTCAGAGTGTTTCCCTTGCGGGGCCGTTCGCACAAAAGCTGCGGAAAGCTTGTTCAATGCCCTTGTCATTCAATCCACCTCTCTATCCACCCCAAGATGTGGGATGTGGTGGAGCTAAATGCAACAAGGTGACACAGGTGGTAGCTTGTAATATGCTGAAATTAATGAATTTTGACGCGTGTTGAAACTCAACGAAACAGCCATTCAATGCATCTCGACCGCACCAAATTTCTTTATGTTTAAAAACAATGACTTGCGCAGGCTTTTTGCCTTGTTGTGTGTGGTTTGGTGTTCCAAAAGTTCAAGGCTTTCAGTGGCTTTTTGAAACGGCGAGCTTTTCGCTACGCACAAATTACGCACAAACTACGCACAAGTTAGAGACTTAAGCCGCTCGCTCCGGCCGACTGCTTTGGCGCGGTGCATCGTGTCCTCGTCATTTCGATCGATCTATGCGTCCGGGTCTTCGGTGCACGTGACCAGGTATGTACGTGAGCCCTCGTCGCTAGGCTTGCGAGCGGACTGCTGCTTTCGGTTTTCTTTCAATCGTCAGCCTGGCCCCTGGTCCTGGTTCATATAGTCTCGGGCGAGAGACCGTTTTACGCCAAAATATATGCTCTATTGGATACGACAGGCGACTCACCTTATCCGCAAGACAACCGTTAAGCGTTTTCTATAAAGTGAACTCTAGGCCGTCGGTAAATGTATTGGTGGCGAAAGGGCGCATATCATCTACAACTTGGAAGCTGGATCGGAAGCCCATGCTGAGGACCGTACTGCTTAATACAATAGGGAAAAAGAGGGCACGCTGAAGTTCGGAAACTAGGTCAAACGGTCATGCGTTGGCTCGCGCGGTGATGATGTGGATTCCACCAAAGTCGTCGACTTTACCTAAAATCACCCGGTGAGGTCGCTCACGTCGGAGAACCGTGCAAATCTTTGGGTCGTCGAAACAAAGAATTTGAGCGTCGCTTTAGCTGCCGGAAGGATTGCCAAGCAGATGTTGCAAGAGCTGGCGAGGCATTGCCCGAAGCTCATAGTTGTAGGAGTGCGTCGAGCTTGTCGGTGTTTCCAGTTGGGCAGTCGCATGTTCCATAGTGAAAACTGTACGGCTGACGTTCTTTCGGCTCCTTTTGGGGTTAGGTATTTACTACATCCTGAACGCGAGTTTCGTAATGTCTAGGATCACCAAGATGCCCCAAAGGATTATTGCGATTGAACAAGTGTTTGCTATTGCTTGCCAAACTTCTGCTTCTGGCAGTATCGGTTTCACCACGACCAAAACCAAAGCCAAAAAAAGCGCCCAGATCAGCGAAAACGCCGATTGTTTTACTGATCTACGGGTGTTGTCTAGGAACTCCTCTTCAGCTTCACGTTCCTTTTTGCGAAGCTCAATGTGGATGTTCGCAGTCGAAGCTAGAGTGATCGTTACGATCACCCCCATAAAGTTCAGAAACTCGTGGTTCACAAAGCCTTTAAGGAAAGCGTTTTCATCGCCGACGGACTCCGGATACATAAAGGCAGTCCCGAACATGAAGGAACAGGCGAGTAAAAAAAACATCCATGAATCAATCTTGCTCACGTCCTAATATCCTGCTTGCCAGATCTGCGGCCCGCTCAATGAGCGGCCTGCGTTCACCTTCCTCTTCTGTTGGAATCCTAGCGCTTTCCTGTTGTTTTTTCGAGGAAAACTTATTATTTTTTCCGACAGCCCTGGCCCGAACGTTCCCGGTTCCCTGTCCCATTGCCTTTTCCGCTGTATAGCGAACCCGATCTGTGTCGGCATCAATGCCATCTGGGCTTCTGATTTCGATTGCGACGTTTTGAGCTTTCTCTTTGTCCCGATAGGCTTTCATGTCTTCTGCATATTGATCGTCACCGCCGAACATGTTCGGGACTTCAAGTTCAAAACGTATGTAGGTGATTTTACCTTCATTTCTCTTGACGAACTCCCAAAACGCTTCGGTGTTGGTGATCGGATGAACGGCGGTAAGATATTGGGGCCAATCCTGCTGAGCTTCCATTGCCTGAAGGAGTCGCGGAGCCAGAGTTGAAGGTTTCCCAACATTGGGATGGAACTGGATGGCGAGTTTCTGTCCATCTTGATGCTCTGAAGGGTCGACAACCACCACAGCGGCTTTCCATGCGTCATGAACGTATTCCCTGTATCCGTCTTCGGGGGAAGTATTCTCGATTTCCGATACTTCGCGTCCAATTCTTCCAACGATGTACGGTGTGGTGTGCCTAGGATCGAGAGGAACGTAAACGTAGTTCGTACCATGGTGACGGAACGATGTTTTCTGTGTGAAAAGGTTACGTATCCACTCCTCTCTACTTATGGGGTCGATTGCCTCGAATATATCAATCTGTTCTCGCTTTCGAAGACTAAGCCGAAAAAGATCGAAGCGGTGTTCTTTACCCATGATAACCCCTACTGAAGTGACGGCAGATTTTTGCAACTATAGGGAGATTCGGCAACCCTATAAGCCTTGGGAGCGAACCTGTCCTGAAAGTTTCAAATAATTCGTCCATCTTGCGTAGATTCGGGGCTTTAGCGTCTAATTATGGCTAATTTTCCGGGCTGTTCATGCAATAGAATTACTACGCATGTGTTCGACTAAATGTATGAAATACATTTATTTAAAGTGTCATCTCGACCGCACCATTTACACCACTGCGGTGTAACCTTCCCAACAGACAGATGTGTTTGGCGCCCCCGTGTTGCGGGTGACGCCGTTTCGCCTATTGGGCGTCGGGGCCAAAGACCTTGGCCACGGGCGCGATCAGGGTTTTCAGGTCGGGTGCGTCGTTTATCGTTGTGACCTTGGCCAGTTGATCGGGGGCGACGGCGTAGGACTGGATGTAGTCCTCACAAGTGCGGATATAGGTAAAGCGCGGCAGGATCGTGTAAAAATCCGTCTTATTCGCCGGCGTTCCTTTGACAGTAAATTCGAGTGCGACGGTATCCGCGCTTTGGCGGGTGACCGAAATAAGCTCCTCCGATTGCCATTCATAGATCGCCAACATGTCCAGATACATGCCGCCATCTTTGTGGCACAGCCAGCCTTCTTCGATCGTTGTGCTCTCACCAACCTGTAGGTCGATGACCATGTCATGGCCGCTGGAACGCACCAAGTCGTATTGTGATACGTTGATGTCAAAGGCCAGCGCGGGTGTCGCAAGCACGCCAAGGGCCAATGTCGCCGTGGTGAGGTTCGTAAATGCCATCTGTTTTCGTCCGGAATTGCCCAAGGTTCTGGCGCAGTGTGCAAATTCCCCAATCCTGCGCCAGAGGGCGACGGGTCAAATCCATGTGATCCTTCACGCGCGCTGGCAGCGTGCAAAATATGGCGATTTTCGCGCAAAACGTGCTAACCTGCCGCCGTCGGACATCGCAGGGAGGAGCGAGGTTTGTGGCAGGACGCACTCTTGGTGGATGCGGGGGGGACGCCGGTTCACCGTGATCATACGTTTACCAAGTCGCAGGACTGGGATGAGGTTCAGGCCTTTTGCAGCGCGGTGTACATGCCCTATCGGGTGCGCCCGATGGATCGACATGCGCGCCCCGATGCGACGATGATTTCCGCCGATGCGGGCCCCGTGACCATGACGCGGTTTTCTTATGGGACCGAGATTTTTCTGGATCAGTTCGACCCCGAGGCGGGCAATATATTGGTGCTGAACACCTTGGCGGGGTCGCTGGACCATCAGACGGATGGCGGGTCGGTCGGGACGGGCGCGGGCGAGAGTTTCGTCGTTGATTGTTCGCGGGCCGACTATTGGCTGGAAGGTGCGCGCGACCATATGCAGTTGAACCTGACGATTTCGCACCAGACGATGGCCGAAACCGCAGAGCGCTGGTTCGGGTTTGTGCCGGACGATACGCTCTGGACCAAGCGGGTGAAATTTGGCGGGCCGAATTCCGCGTGGCTGTCGCTGCTGGATTATGCGGCGCGGTCTCTGACCCGCGCGGGGCAGGTGCCTGCCGATGCGGCCATGGCGCGTCATCTGGGCGAAACGATCTGTGTTGAGTTGCTGCGCCAATGGGCGGGGGCGGCGGGTCTGCGCCTGAACGAGGGTGCGCGGGCGGCGGCGCCGGGGTACGTGCGTCGCGCCGAGGAAATCCTGTCCGATGAGGCGCGTGAGGCCCCGACGATTGGCGAGGTCGCGGCGCGCGTGGGCGTGTCTGCGCGCACCCTGTCGGGTGGGTTTCAACGGTTCCGTGGCCAGTCCCCGCGGGATTTTCTGGCGGCGCGTCGTCTGGACGGGTTTCGGGCCGATCTGTTGGCGGCGCGGGGCGATCTGACCGTGGCCGAGATCGCCGCCGACTGGGGCTTTGTGAACTTTGGCGCGCTGGCGGGGCGCTATCGCGAACGCTATGGCGAGTTGCCGTCGCACACGCTGGCCCGTGCCAAGTCCGCGCGCATCTGACATTTTCCTACCGATTGCGGATAGGGCGTGCCGATCGCGGACAGATCGGGGCGGGCGGGATCGCTAGTCTCTCTTGATACGATCAAGGGAGGATCACATGAAAGATATCAAAGCAAACCTCGACGCGGTCCTGAACGGGCTGGTCTCGGGCACGTCGCGCGTGCCGGGTGTGGTGGCCATGGTCACCGACCGCGACGGCGACATCTATAGTGGTGCCGCCGGGGAACGTCGCATCGGTGGCGACCCGATGACCGAAGACACGGTGTTCGCGATTTTCTCGACCACCAAGGCGATTGCGGGCACGACCGCATTGCAATGTGTCGAAGAGGGTCTGTTGGATCTCGACGCGCCGGCCAAGGAATACGCCCCCGCCATTGGCAATCTACAGGTGATCGAAGGCTTTGACGCCGACGGCAACCCGCGTCTGCGTGCACCCAAATCCGATATCACCACGCGTCAGTTGCTGCTGCATACGGCGGGCTTTGGCTATGACTTCTTTAACGAGGTCTACAAGCGTCTGGCCGAAGAGCACGGGCAGCCCTCGGTCGTGACCGCCTCGCGCGCGTCGATCGAAACGCCGCTGCTGTTCGATCCGGGTGAGCGTTGGGAATACGGCACCAACATCGACTGGGTCGGTCAGGTGGTCGAAGGCGTCCGTGGCAAGCGCCTTGGCGCGGTCATGCGCGAACGCGTGTTTGATCAGCTGGGCATGGACGAGATCGCCTTTACCCGTACCGATGCGATGAAGGCCCGCACCGCCACGATCCACGCGCGCGGTGAGGACGGATCGCTGACGCCGCTGGATGACTTTGCGCTGCCCGATAACCCCGAGGTCGATATGGGCGGTCACGGCCTCTATGGCACGGTGCCCGAGTATATGAAGTTCATCCGCATGTGGCTGAACGATGGGGCCGGTCCGAACGGTCGTGTTCTGAAGCCTGAAACCGTGGAATGGGCGGTCAAGGGCGGTCTGGTTCCGCCGCAAAAGGTCACCATGCTGCCTGGTGTGATCCCGTCCCTGTCCAATGACGCGGAATTCTTTCCGGGTCTGGCCAAGGATTGGTCCTATACCTTTATGGTCAACGCCGAAGAGGCCCCGACGGGGCGTCCGGCGGGGTCCATCGGTTGGGCGGGTCTGGCTAACAGCTATTACTGGATCGACCGTCAGAACGGGATCGGCGGGTACTGGGCGACGCAGATCCTGCCCTTTGCGGATGGCGTGTCCTTCCCCGGCTATATCGATCTAGAGACCGCCGTGTATCAGGCCATTGCGGCGGCCAAAGCGGCCTAAGGCACGCAGAAAACACCATAATCTGCGCGGGGATCTGGCAACGGGTCCCCGCGTTTTTCGTTTTCCTGTGCAAATCGTGGTCACACCTGTCGCGGAATGGCAAATTTTCCGCTTTTGGGGCTGGGTGTCTTCACACCATTGTGTATGGTGACAACGGGAGTGGGATGCCCCGACACGACTATGGGAATACGAGTACATGCTTTGTAAAATGATGCGCTATCGCGACCGGACGCCGGGCGGTACAATTTCGGACGTCACACAGACCCGCACGCATGGCGGGGTGGCCGATCTGGCCGATCAGGTCAAAGAGCATCTGACCGCCGCCGGTCTGACCGGTAAATGCGTAGTTTTGCCGTTGAACAATGATATCGGGTCGCTGGCCGCGCTGCTTGCGGCGCTCGATATGCGTCTGGCCTGTGCGCTGTTGCCCGGTGCGATTGATGTTGACGCCGCGTGCCCTGATTTCGCGGACACGGTCGTACGCGTCACCGTCGCCCCAGATAGTGATACGCCCGAGGTCGAGATCACCAAGATCGCGGGGCGCACGGCCCATGACGTGGAACAGGCGCGTGTGTACCTGCGCACCTCGGGCAGCACGGGTAAACCCAAGTGGTGTGTGCATCACGCCGACCTTTTGGTGGCGACCTCGGAGAGCTGTATCGACCGTCTGGAGATCGCCGAGGACGACCGCGTCATGATCCCCGTGCCGATCAACCATATGTATGGTCTGGGCGCGGGTCTGTTGCCCAGCATTCTTGGCGGGGCCGCAATCCATCTTGTGTCGCGGGGCAATCCGCTGGACGTGTTTCAGGCCGAGCGGGATTTCGAACCCAACATGGCCTTTATGGTGCCGAGCCAGTGCCGGTCCCTGATGGCGATGCGCCGTAAGCCGCGCGCCTATCGTCAGATCGTTGTGGCAGGGGATCGTCTGTCCGCTGAAGAGGCCGCGAAGTTCGAGGGGCTGCATGGTCCGGTTCTGAACCTCTATGGCTGTACCGAACTGGGCGCGATTGCCGCCGCGCGCCCGTCGATGGACGCCGAAACGCGCCATGAATTCACCGGCCCCTTGATCGACGGCGTGCGCTATTGCGCGCCGGAAAAGGGCACCGCAGAGGAACCGACCCCCTTGGCGTTCAAGGCGACGGGCAATTTCATCGGCTATGCGGATGAGACCGGCGCGCCCACCGACGTGGCCCCGCAATGTTACGCGACCGGCGATGTCGGCTATATCTCCGAGGACGGGTATGTCCGTGTGATGGGCCGCGCGGATCACGCGATCAAACGCGATGGTCTGTTTGTGCACCTGTCCGAGGTTGAGGGATGCCTTGCCGGTATCGACGCCGTGGCCGAGGCCGTTGTCGTGACCGCGGGTGAAACGCGCCGCGGGGTGGGGATCACCGCGTTTTGCGTGATCGCCAAATCCGCCGCGCTGAGCGAGGACGACATCCGAGCCCATTGCATCAACGCCCTGCCGTCGCGCGCCGTGCCCGATGTGATCAAGGTGGTCGAGACCCTGCCGCGCTTGGACAACGGGAAAAGCGACCGGATGGCGCTGGCCGCGCAGGCCGCCGAACTGGCCGCGTTGTAATTTCAAAGAGACGAGAGACAGATGAAAGACGAGATTATCGAGAAGCTCAAAGAGATCCTGAGCAACCATCAGGGGATCAACGTGGATACCGCGACCCTGACGCCGCAGACGCCGTTTTTCGATGGCGGTCTGGAGATGGACAGTTTCGCCGTGGTGGAAATGGTCGGCAATGTCGAGCAGGCCTACGGGATCGAGTTTTCCGAGATGGACTTTATGCCCGAGAACTTTGCCTCGATGGAAAAGCTGGCCGAGGTGATCGAGCGTCTGCGCACTGCCTGATCGCGGCGCCCGTTGTTAAAATGAAAACGCCGCCCCGTGGGCGGCGTTTGTTGTTTTACCTGTGTGGGTCTCAGGCGGCAGCGTCGCCAGACCCCTTGAACGGCGGGAAGATGTTGGGCAGTTCGCCGCGCTCCATCATGCCCATGAAGACATAGTGGCCATCGTCGATGTGTTCGGGCGAGGGGTGCAGGATCACGCCTTTGCATTCGCCCAGAGCCTCGGCGAAAAACGCGTCGCGGCGGTGTTTGGGGTCGTAGAAGACGTTGACCTCGGTCCGGCCATCGGCGTGGTTGATGATGCCTTGGAGGTGTTCAAGGCGCAGCGGACCCGAGGGCGAGAAGGCATAGACCTTGTCGATGCCCAACATGCAGCCATAAAGGATCGCGCCATAGCCACCTGCCGAGTTGCCCATGCTGTAGACTTCGTCGATGTGGGATTGCTCGGTCAGGAAGTCATAATGCCATTTCAGCAGCGCCTCGACCGAGTTGATGTCCGAACTGACGCCGTTCTCAAAAAACGAGTTCGACGGGTCGCGCAGGATCGTCATGTTGCGATCGCCGAGGCCACATTGGCGCAGGAAATCCGGTGCCGACGGCATGAAATCGCGCCACAGACCCGCATAGACCAAGAACAGCTGTGAGCAGTTCTTGCGCACCAAACTGGAAATATTGCCTTCGTGCGAGGGTTTTTTGGCTTCTGAGCCGTCCATAAGAGTACTCCACTAAATCATGTTCACGCGTAGTTGATCGGACGTTAACCCAGCGTTTCTGAGGCTGACAAGGGGCAGGGTGGGGGATGTGGCCTTTTGTACATGAGCGTTGCGCGAAAACGCGCGGAAACTGTCACCTACGGCGCAAAACGGGGCGGGATTTGATTTGCGCAGGCGTGGTTTCTGGCTTGATCAAAAAACAGGCGGGTTTGTGTGAATTTTTTGCAAATGGGCATTTTTTGTGCGTGTTTGCCTTGGCTGTCCCGTCGCAAAGGCCATAGTTGGGACATGGCAATTAAAGGAGCCCCCATGACCGTGACCACCGTGCCGACCTCGCCGATTGAAGGTCAGAAACCCGGAACGTCAGGTTTGCGCAAGAAGACAGCCGTTTTCATGCAGCCCCACTATCTAGAGAACTTTGTTCAATCCATCTGGACCGCCATTGATGGTGTGGAGGGCAAGACCTTGGTTCTGGGGGGCGATGGGCGCTATTTCGGGGATCGCGCGGCGCAGGTGATTTTGCGCATGGCCGCCGCATCCGGTGCGGCCAAGGTGATCGTGGGGCAGGGCGCGATCCTGTCGACGCCCGCCGCGTCGCATATGATCCGCCTGCGGGGTGCGGATGGGGGCATTATCATGTCGGCCAGCCACAATCCTGGCGGCCCCAAGGCCGATTTTGGGGTTAAGTATAACGTGGCCAATGGTGGCCCCGCACCGGAATCCGTGACCGCGCGGATGTTCGAGGCGACCAAAACCATCTCCGAATACCAGATCCTAGAGGCACAGGATGTCGATCTGTCGGTGATCGGGGAAACGACGCTGGGCGATATGGTGGTCGAGGTTGTCGATCCCGTTTCGGATTACGCCGACCTCATGGCCGAGCTGTTTGATTTCGATGCGATCCGCGACCTGTTCGCGGGAGGCTTTACCTTGCGGTTCGATGCGATGCACGCGGTGACCGGCCCCTATGCGCGCCATATCCTTGTCGATACGCTGGGCGCGCCAGAGGACAGTGTGGTGAATGCCGTGCCCAGCCCCGATTTCGGTGGCGGCCATCCCGATCCGAACCCGATCTGGGCCAAGGACCTGATGGACATTATGATGTCGCCCGATGGTCCCGATTTCGGGGCCGCGTCCGATGGGGACGGGGATCGCAATATGATCGTGGGCAAGGGCTGCTATGTCACCCCGTCCGACAGTCTGGCCGTGCTGGCCGCGAATGCGCATCTTGCCCCCGCCTATAAGGACGGTCTGGCCGGTATCGCGCGGTCCATGCCGACATCGGGCGCGGCGGACCGTGTGGCCGAGGCGCTGGGCGTCACCTGTTATGAGACACCCACAGGGTGGAAGTTCTTTGGCAACCTGCTCGACGATGGGCGCGCCACCCTTTGTGGTGAGGAAAGCGCGGGCACCGGTTCGAACCATGTTCGGGAAAAGGATGGGCTCTGGGCGGTTCTGTTGTGGCTGAACATTCTGGCCGTGCGCAAGGTGTCGGTGGCCGAGATCATGGCGGACCACTGGGGCCGCTATGGGCGCAACTACTATAGTCGCCATGACTATGAGGGTGTCGATAGTGATGCCGCCAATGAATTGATGGATGATCTGCGTGGCCGCCTGTCCGATCTGGCGGGCACCACGGCGGCGGGTCTGACCGTCACGGCGGCGGATGAATTTGCCTATGACGATCCGGTCGACGGGTCCCATTCGGCGGGGCAGGGGATCCGCGTGTTCTTTGAGGGCGGGGCTCGTGTGGTGTTCCGTCTGTCTGGAACCGGCACGGATGGGGCGACTCTGCGGGTCTATCTGGAATCATATGAGACCGACTCGGGGAAGTTTGACGTCGATCCGCAGGTTCAGCTGCAAAAAGTCATTCAGGCCGCCGGTGAATTGGCCGGAATCACGGTGCGAACAGGGCGTGAATCGCCCGATGTGATCACCTGACGGTAACGCTATACCGCTGCGCAGGGCCATGACCGAGAACCTGCGCAGAGAGGCAGGGGGCATACCCCCAAAAGTTCAGGTCGAATGCCCTTAAAAAACAGGCATTCCGCGCTGGACCGGCATTTTTTTTGTCGAAATGTGCAAAAAGGGGTTGCGGGTGTTTGTTTGTGGCCGTAGATACCCCTTCACCGGCGGCGCTGAGGCGCACGGCGG
>NZ_JAWJUU010000020.1:0-659 GCF_032918305.1 Rhodovulum sp. FJ3 | reverse complement strand
ACTTGGAAGATGGGGGCCTCTTCGTCTTTGTTGATGGCGACGATGATCTTGCTGTCTTTCATGCCTGCAAGGTGCTGGATCGCGCCCGAGATGCCGATTGCGACATAGAGTTCGGGGGCGACGACCTTGCCGGTCTGACCGACCTGCCAGTCGTTCGGGGCATAGCCGCTGTCGACGGCGGCGCGCGAGGCACCGACCGCTGCGCCGAGGGTGTCAGCCAGCTTTTCGATCAGGGCAAAGTCCTCTTCCGAGCCAACGCCACGACCGCCCGATACGACCACACCGGCCGAAGTCAGTTCGGGGCGATCGCTCTCGGCGACCTTGTCTTCGACCCACTCGGACACGCCCGGCGCATCAGCAGCCGACACGGTTTCCACAGCGGCCGCGCCACCCTCACCAGCGGCGTCAAACGTCGAGGTGCGGAAGGTGATGACCTTGGTCGCATCCGCCGATTTCACGGTCTGGATGGCGTTACCGGCATAGATCGGACGCTCAAACGTGTCGGCGTCAACAACACCGGTCACGTCCGACAGGATCATCACATCCAGCAATGCCGCAACGCGGGGCAGGATGTTTTTCGCATCGGTCGTCGCGGGTGCCACGATGTGGCTGTACCCACCGGCCAGCGACACGATCAGGGCCGCGGTCGGCTCGGCCAG
>NZ_JAWJUU010000002.1:0-803917 GCF_032918305.1 Rhodovulum sp. FJ3 | reverse complement strand
GTTGACCCAATCGACGCTCATCTTCCGTCAGTTCGGGGAAGACCTCGACCCAGCCTTTTGCCAGTTCACCGTCCAGAGGTGTAAGCTGGTTTGCCTCCAAAGCCGCCAAGGCTTGTGCAGCCAGTTGGCGTGCAAGCGCTACTGCCCCAGCGGCATTCTCGTTTGGCAACGTAAACAGCCCTGGCTGATACATTTCATATAGGCCGATGGCTTCCGCAATTACTCTCGCCCGGTCGCCGCGTTCCGGTGTGTCAGACAGGAAACCATTCTCGGCAAGTTCTTTCGCCATAGCGTAGGCTTGGGCGGCCAAGATGCCTTCAACGGTGTCCAGATCAGCGCCCAGGATTTCTGCCGCATCGCGCACACGTCTCTCGTTCGCAGCGCGCGTGAAGTCTTGAAGCCGGTTGCTTGCTTCAAGGGCCGCGTATGCGGCCAGCCCTGCGGGTGAGCGCGCAAGTAAGCCATTGCCCAGGCGTCGAACCGTGTTGTTGCCGTTCGGAAAACTGTCAGCCGTCGGCGCAAAATCAACAAGAACAATGTTGGTCGACACCGCAAGAGAAATCGGCTCAGCAAAACAACGACAATTATGTGCTTCGCCCGGATGCCCGCTTTCGGGTGGATTGTCCCATCGGAACACGCGGTCGTCATAGGCTGCGTGGTTGTCACGAACCTTGGCATCGTCTTGCGAGCGCCAGATATATTGCTAAATCCCGAGGTCTTCTTGCCGGAGTTGGTTGATCAGCCCAGCGAAGGCCCGCAAAAGGCGTTCTTCCATGGCCGTTCGAAGCGGTCTAAGCCGTTGCGGGTGGTTTTGATACTCGCTGAATATGCTCTCAAGTCACGCTTCCCAAGTGCTAAGCGCGTCTGTCTTTGCGTCGGACACATCGCGCAAATCGGATGCTGAAACAGTTGGCACAGTGTCTGGCGGCGTCAGCGCGTTCAAGAGCATCCGAGTGTTTTCGGAAATCACCTGGTCGAGGCGTTCACTAAATTCGCCCCGCAATGCGGAATAGTTCGGAAAAGTGGATTTGAGCGACAATCCTGAGTGATAGCCAAGAAGGTGACCATGTCGCTGCGTTATTTTGTATTGGCTGTCACCGCCATACCGGAGAAATCGCTGAAACCCTGTTGCATGGAACCTCCGAGTGCGTTCGGGGTCGGTTCTATTCACAGTTGGTAAAGAAAGGATAAGACCACCGTTCGCAACATACTCCGCTTGGGTCAAATCCAGACATTCTTGCGTCGTGCCGCATCTTAGACTTTGGGTTCAAACCGGTCGTTGAGATATGCTTCAACGCGCGTTCCCCTCGCCCCACTATGGATCATAGCACAAATCCTGAGTGTCCAATGTTCTGAACCTATCCAGCCCGCAGGTCGGCTTAGCGGACGAAGCCGTCGTTCACGTTCTTCGATTAAATGTCCGCTTTCGCCCGACGGTTTTGCAGCCTAATCAAATGGTATGAGTATATTTGACGATATTGACGCAGTGCCATGGTCTCAGCTTCACCATGCATACGGCCCGGCTACAGATGTGCCCTTGCTTCTAAAAACACTAATGTTTCCAGAGGAAGTGAGTGACGAGGTGGCAAAGCAAGCCGAAATGGCTGGGCGTAGCGTCTTTGAGCATGTCACTTGGACACTTTGGGGCAACGTCTTTCACCAAGGAACGGTTTGGCAAGTTACCGCGACGACTGTCCCGTTCTTTGTAGAAGTCTTAATCAACGGTCCTGACGATCCCAGGCAGCACGAATTCTTGGTTACTTATCTCCACCATCTCGCCTTGGGATACCCCGACGATATTTTTCCTGACGTCCCTGATCCTGACGAGGAGTTCGCTGAAGTCGAAGGACTGACTGACAGCGGCGAGGAGCCGGACTATGGCAGCGAAGAAATCGATGTAAGACACCTGATTTGGCGGCGGGATAGCTACGCAGCTGTCGAAGGAAACATTGAGGCCATTCTGCCATTCGTTGAAAGCGAGAGTGACGCAGTTTCAGATGCGGCGATAGCATTGTGCGCATCGTTTCCCCGGCGATCAGACATAACAGCCCCAACGCTAAGGTCGCTTGCCAAGTCCGAAGGCCGAAAGGGTGCAATGGCGACAGTTTCGATGTCTGCTCTCGGTGACCCTGAAACATCTCGGTTTGCTGAGAACCATGTGCGGTCGAACGACAAGTTGACTTCAATACTAGGTGCATGCGCAACGTGTCTTCATCAAAAGCACAATGTAGCTTCGAATATTCCCTCCATCCTCACCAACCCTTTGGGTGATCTGGGAGAGACACAAATCGCGCATGCGTCGACGCTGAGCACGTTGGTAGGTCGATGTCTCGAGTGCGTCGGCCCGAAGCATCGCGAGACAGCCATCGATGGAATTTGCATGCAACTGGCGAAAGCAAACGCAATGGAGTCGCTTTCGCTGACCGATAGTCTTTTGACAACCGTGTTTTCAAACGGTGTCCCAAGCAAAGCTTCAGAATTATCATCGATTCAAAGAAAGGCTGTGGAAGCTATTCGTGATCACGGAGCGTTCAAGGTGTCTGCGGGAACCTTTGGAAACTACACCGAATTGCTTTCCGGATGGCGTCTCCCTCAATCCGCAGATGAAATCGACAGATGGCTAAGTGAAGGAAATGGCCGAAGCCAATGGAAACGCTTGTTTGACCTAGTCGAAAGATAGACGAAGCGGACAAAATCGCTGATAGGCTCAATGTCTGCTTTCATCAATTGTTTACGTGCCAGCCAACGCTTCTCTTCGCCAAGGCAGCCCTGGAATCCACTCGTCTCCGTCCGCTGGGGCTGTTCCATTGGCGAAGAAAGCCCGGAACAAATCCACCGCGATATTTCGTGGTACGGTGTACTCTCGGGTAAACTCTAACTCGATCCCACAACACGGACAGGAAAACATTTCAAGCTTCTCGTCTTCATCGCCCAAAACGTAGGTTCCGCTGTCTCCTGGGTCTGAAAGGTACATCGGCAATCCACGATCTTGGTTCAGGAATACTGAGAGCGTATCACCTTGCCACCGGGTCAGTTCTAAATGTGTTTCTCCGATTGGAAGAGCCTCTAGCGCTTCATCCAAACTCGCGCTGTCTGTCAACTCCAGCAATTGCTCAGTGCCCGCAATCTTTGCCTTCCAAGCTGGATAGCCGCCAAGCGCCACCCAAGTGTCATAGGGCAATCGTGCCGCCAAATGGTACCCAACATGACTGTCGTCATCAAAACGTCCAGCGCCAACATACTGGTGATATGCCTGATGGACCGGACCGCAAAAAATCCATTGATCCGCTTGTCGCAAAAAGAGGTAACAACGCCGAACCCATGTTTTTCGCCGCAGGTTGTACTTTGGCTGCACAGCTTCAGGAAACCATCGCACTTTTTCGCCCAGATACTCTTCGGGTTCATCTGGCCACCATTCCAAGTTGTCCGGCGATAACAATCGGACGCCCTTTTTCGTTCCGCTAGGTGAGGCAAAGAAAAGGATCGACTGGCCGCAGACAACGAATTGATCGCCGCAGTACGAAACAGGCCTACGCCAACCGCGAAAGGCGTCGATTGCCTCTTCACGGGTCATTTTCTCGAATAGTTCTGGCTCTTTCATTAATCTAGTATGCCGTACACGTTCATCACGAACAACAATCTGCGTTCCCAGAAACGGACGTTCGTACGATGCGCAGCATCCGGTATTTTGGGCTCTTTCCTGCCATTCGCCGCAGGAGCTCAAAATGAATGCTGGCCAAGCAAACTCCACAAAAACAAAAGACGTCGGGAACCCCGACGTCTTTTGTGCGTTCTGTGAGTGAACTGTTGTGGATTAGCTGCCCTAGCTCTTAACTACCCCATGTGCGAATGACGCCGCAATCCATGTGGACGAAATTGGAACCGCTGTACTTGCCGACGCCGCCACTGTTACAGGCCTTGGCGGCTTTGAACATCTGACTGACCGAGCGGCTTTTGAGGCGCAGGTCGGCGGCTTTGCCTTGCATGTGCAGGGAATTCTTGGCGACCCCGCGCGAGCGTGAGCGCAGCATCGCGTTGGTCTGGGGGCTGCGATAGCCGGAGAGCATCATATAGGGCTCATCCGTGTCCATCAGGTTGCGCGAGGCGGCCATGATGTCGATCGTGCGCAGGTCGATGTTCTTGATCCCGTCCGTGCGCCAATCGCGCATGAAGTGGTTGATCTCGTTCCACGCCTCTTTGATGTACTCGCCCTCGATCCAGTAAACCGTGTTGATCGATTCACCGGTCCGGCCGGAATACATGCTGATGGTGCGGATGTCGCCCGCGCCGCGCAGAAAGCCGAATGCGTTTGAATAGGTCGGGGCGGCTGCAACTGTTGTTGCTGCAAAAGCGCCCAAAAGGCCGCGCCGCGTAATCCCCACGTTGGATGTCGTCATGAACCTGCGCCTGTCCCGTCGCTGCTCCGCCACATTACCGTGGCTTGTATCGTTAATAACCCCAAGTGCAGGGACTCTATGCCACGAATCGAATCGTGAACCAAGTTTTCATTTGCCATCGAAACCTCATTTCAAGGGGAATCGGCAGAAATTTGCTCAATTTCCAATCTTGTTGCGTGGTGATACTGTCTGTGGCTGTGCAACACCTGTGCCAGCCGCTTGGGCGGGTCTGGAGTGTTTGTGATTGGACTTTGGGGAACGGGTTCGATCAGTTTAGAGTTAAGAGGGTGACCGATATCATGTGTGGAGAGACCGCGATGTACGCCAAAGCAGGAATTGGATTTAAAAACCGGGCCTTGGCCGCGGTTCTGGCAGGGATGACGGTTCTTGCCTCCGCAGCGCCAGGTCTGGCCCAGCAGGTCACCGCCTTTAAACAAGCCATCGCCGAAGGAGCGTCGCGTGACGATGCCTTGGCCGAATTTTACCGCGCGCGCGACTATGAACCCCTGTGGACGGGCAAGTCGGATCGCGCGCGTCGCTCTGCGTTGATTAAGGCGCTGGCCGATGCCGAGGTGCATGGCCTGCCCGCCACGCGCTATGACGATGAGGTCCTCATGGGCCTCTTTAAACAGGCCAAAACCCAGCGCGCTCTTGGCGTGGCCGAGGTCGAGGCCAGCAAGATGTTCCTGCAATACGCGCAGGACCTGCAATCGGGCATCCTTGAGCCGAACAAGGTCGTGTCGGACATCAAACGCAGCGCACCGCGCCGCGACCGTCTGGCCCAGCTTGAAGCGTTTTCCAAAAGCAGCCCGCGCGCCTATCTGAAAAAACTGGTCCCCGACAGCGCCGAGTACAACCGCCTGTTGGCGGCAAAGATGGAATACGAACGTCTGCTGGGCAAAGGCGGGTGGGGCGAAACCGTGCCCGGCAAAAAGCTGGAACCCGGTGACAGCGGGAATTCGGTTGTGGCCCTGCGCAACCGTCTGATCGCGATGGGCTATCTGCGCCGCACCGCGACGACCACCTATGACGCCGACATCCAGAAGGCCGTTCAGGCGTTCCAACTGGACCACGGTCTGTTGGCCGATGGTGTGGCCGGTGACAGCACGCTCAGCGAAATCAACCAGCCGGTTCAGGCCCGCCTGCAATCGATCATCGTCGCGATGGAGCGCGAGCGCTGGGTCGGGGGCGACCGTGGCAAGCGTCATGTTCTGGTGAACATCGCCGACTTCCACGCGCGTATCATGGAAAACGGCAAGGTTGCGTTCAAAACCCGCTCGGTCGTGGGCAAGAACACCGGTGATCGCCGGACGCCCGAATTCTCGGACGTGATGGAGCATATGGTCATCAACCCGACGTGGAACGTGCCGCGCTCAATCGCGACCAAGGAATACCTGCCGCTGTTGAAAAAGAACCCGAATGCGGTTTCGCATCTGCGTCTGATCAACAGCCGTGGTCAGGTGGTCAGCCGCGATAGCGTGGATTTCTCGGAATTCACCACGCGCAACTTCCCGTTCGACATCAAACAGCCCCCGTCGAACAGCAACGCGCTGGGTCTGGTCAAGTTCATGTTCCCGAACAAGTACAACATCTACCTGCACGACACGCCCGCGAAATCGCTGTTCTCGCGTGAGAGCCGCGCGTTCAGCCATGGCTGTGTCCGTCTGAACGACCCGTTCGATTTCGCCTATGAGCTGTTGTCCAAGCAGGAAGCCAACCCCGAGGCCTATTTCCAGAACATTCTGGCCACCCGTCGTGAGACAACTGTGCCTCTGGAAACGCCGCTGCCGGTGCACCTGATCTACCGCACGGCAATGACCGAGGCCAAAGGCAAGGTGCAGTTCCGTCGCGACGTTTATGGCCGTGACGCGCAGATTTTCAAAGCCTTGGTCAACGCTGGGGTGGTACTGCGTGCGGTTCAAAGCTAAATCGAACCACACACCCGAATAATCGCATTGGGCCTCGGGTGAACCCCGTGGCCCTTTTGCGTTTCCAGAGCCCGAGAGGACACCAAGATGGCAATCACCGTAGGCGATATCGCAACCGCACTGGACGCGGCGGCGGAGGGGGATTTGACCCTGCCGATCTCGGGCGCGGCGGAACCGGCGGCGGCCAAGGCGGGCGAACTGGCCATGGCGATGTCGCCGAAATACGCCGAGGCCCTGCCACAGGGCGCGGCCACGGCGGCGTTGCTGTGGGAGGGTGCGGATTGGCAGGCGATGGGCCTCAAGGCCGCGATTTTTGTCACGCGTCCGCGTCTGGCCATGGCGGGCCTGACCAAGGCCTTTGATCCGGGCCCCGCGATTGCAGGCGGTATTCACCCGAGTGCCGTGATTGATCCGACCGCCAGTATCGGCGCGAACCCCGCGATTGGTCCGCTGGTCGTGGTTGGACCCGGCGCGGTGATTGGCGACAACGCCCGCTTGGCCGCGCATGTGGTGGTGGGCGAACAGGCCCGCATCGGGGATAATGCGATGATCCTGTCCGGCGTTCGCATCGGGTCGCGCGTCACCATCGGCGACCGGTTCATTGCGCAATCCGGCGCGGTGGTCGGCGCGGACGGGATGTCGTTTGTCACACCCGATAAATCCAACGTCGAAAAGGTCCGCGAAAACGTCGGTCAGGCCGATGATCTGGGCCAAGAGCCGTGGGTGCGTATCCATTCCCTTGGCGCGGTCACGGTTGGCAATGACGTCGAAATCGGCGCAAACGCCTGTATCGACAAGGGTACGATCCGCGACACGCGCATCGGCAACGGCACCAAGATCGATAACCTTGTGCATATCGCCCATAACGTGGTGATCGGTGAAAACTGTCTGTTTGCGGCACAGGTCGGCATCGCCGGGTCCACCAAAATCGGGGATCGCGTGGTCTTTGGCGGGCAATGCGGGGTGGGCGACAACCTGTCGATTGGCAGCGATGTTGTCGCCGGTGGCGCGTCCAAGATGCTGTCCAATGTGCCCTCGGGGCGCGCGGTTCTGGGCTATCCGGCGGTCAAGATGGAAACCCATGTCGAAACCTATAAGGCCCTGCGCCGTTTGCCGCGGTTGTTTACGCAGGTGGCGAAACTGCAAAAATCTGTTTCAAACACCGGCGATAAGCACTAAATGACCGCCAACAGGATGCGAGGGGGAAAATCCATGACGCAGAACGTTCAAGACACCGTATTGCAAATCATCGCTGATCAGGCGCTGATGGATGTGTCCGATATCAAGATGGACAACACGCTTGAGGATCTCGGTGTCGACAGCATGGGCCTTGTCGAAGCGATCTTTGCCATCGAAGAGGCGTTCGATATTCAGGTGCCCTTTAACGCCAACGAACCCGAGGACAGCGATTTTGACATCTCGTCGGTCGCGTCGATCATTGCCGCGGTTCAGGGCCTGGTGGCCGAACAGACCGCATGAAACGGGTCGTCATCACAGGGCAGGGCACAATCAATGCCCTTGGCGGGGATGTCGCCACAACCCTAGAGGCCATGCGCGAAGGGCGTTGTGGCATCGGGCAACTCGACATTCGCGACATCGACCGGTTGGCGATCAAAATCGGCGGGCAGGTGCAGGACTATGCCGCCGAGGATCATTTCAACCGTCAGCAAATCGCCCTCTATGACCGGTTTACCCAATTTGCCCTCTTGGCCGCGCGTGAGGCGATCGCGCAATCGGGCCTCCGGTTCGCCGGTGATCTGGCCGCGACGTCGGGCGTTGTCCTTGGCACCTCGGGTGGCGGGATGCAGACGCTGGATGAGAACTACCGCACCGTTTACGAGGACGGCAAAAACCGCGTCCACCCGTTTGTCGTTCCCAAGCTGATGAACAACGCCGCCGCCAGCCACCTGTCGATGGAACTGAACCTCAAGGGGCCAAGCTTTACCGTCGCGACCGCCTGTGCGTCCTCGAACCACGCGATGGGGCAGGCGTTCCAACTGGTGCGCAGCGGCATGTGCCCCGTGATGGTCACGGGCGGTTCGGAATCCATGCTGTGCTTTGGCGGGATCAAGGCGTGGGAAGGTCTGCGCGTCATGTCCAAAGACGCCTGTCGCCCGTTCTCGGCCAACCGCAACGGGATGGTTCAGGGCGAAGGTGCCGCGATCTTTGTGTTCGAGGAATACGAACACGCCCGCGCCCGTGGGGCGGATATTCTGGCCGAGGTGGTCGGGTTCGCCATGACCTCGGATGCCTCGGACATCGTGATGCCCAGCAAACAGGGCGCGGCCCGCGCGATTTCCGGCGCGCTGCGCGATGGGGGGATCAACCCGTCCGAGGTCGGCTATATCAACGCCCACGGCACCGGCACGGCGGCGAATGACAAAACCGAATGCGCGGCGGTGGCCGATGCGTTTGGCGCCCATGCGGACAAGTTGATGATGTCGTCCACCAAATCCATGCACGGCCACCTGATCGGGGCAACGGGCGCGGTGGAACTCTTGGCCTGTATCATGGCACTGCGCGATGGCGTGATCGCGCCCACGATTGGGTATGAGGAATTCGATCCGGAATGTTCGCTGGACGTCGTTCCGAACGAGGCGCGCGAGGCCGAGGTGAACGTGGTTCTATCGAACGCTTTTGCCTTTGGTGGGTTGAACGCGGTTCTGGCCCTGCGCAAGGTCTGATCCACCACATCCAGTCATGAAAAACGCCCGCACAGAGATCCTCTGGCGGGCGTTTTTGTGTCTATGGGGGGGCGATTAGTTCTCGGTCAGTGCCTTGAACGCGGCGGTAAAGCCCGACAGCGACACGGGGATCGCCACATCGGTTTCCGGCGCGACCAGCGGGTTGATCGTGACAGACGCAGCCGAACCGGCCTTGAACGCGTCGACGTCCCCTTGGGTCAGGCCGATACGGGCGTGACAACCTACGTCGCTGCACCACGTAAAGTCGTATTGCTTGGCCGCGCTGCCATCCACCGACAGGCGCAGTTTACGCGTCAGCAAGGTTTCCAGGGGGGTGATGATGGTGGCACCGGCCGCAACCTGCGGGTTGCCCTCAAGGTTGAACACGGTGATTTCGGCCACCGGATTGCCCTGTGTGTCCTTCAACAGCTGATACAGCTGGCAGGGGTCTTGTTGTCCTTCGGGCGCATGCACACAGCGCAGTTCCCAATCGCCTTCTTTGACCTTGATATAGGGTTGGCCGACCTTGTTCTCGACCACCTCTTCGCCCAGCGACAGGGTCGGGTCGCCCGCAGGCGCCTCGGCACCGGTGTCGGCCTCTTGGGCGACGACGGGCGTGGCGATCGCCAAGGCGGCAATCAGGGCGGTAGATTTCAGCAGTTCACGCATGTCTGTCCTTTGGATTGTCTTTGCGTCTTTAGGCGGGTCTAACACGCGCACCGGATGATGTCAGGGGAAAAACCGCGCGCAGACATCCCGTTGGCGGAAATGTGCGAGCCTATGTTTTAAAACGAAAAAAGGGCAGCGAGTGGCGGCCCTTTTTCCGTTTTTTTATCTCCCCGTCGGACTGGCCGACTTATATTGACCCGAACGCTACGGCGAAATTTGTGAGGCGTCAACACGGAAAAATCACGCTTTTGAAAAATGCTTTTTCGGGTCGGTATGGGGTCAAAAAAAGGCCGCCCGAAGGCGGCCAGTTCGACAGGGAGGAAGTCACTATCTGACGGCAAAATGCATGCCATCCGATAGGGATCAACTATGGCACAGGGGGGTTAACAATGTATTGTGACGGCGAACATCTGGTTAAACAGGGCAGGTTGTGGTGGAAAACGGGATTTTTATCGGCGGCGGCGGGGATGACTATGGCGTGGGGCAATACCTGCGTCTGGACTACGCCAACCGCCACGGGTTGATTGCGGGGGCGACCGGTACGGGGAAAACCGTGACGCTGCAAATTCTGGCCGAGGGTTTTTCGGCGGCGGGCGTGCCGGTGTTCGTGTCCGACATCAAGGGCGATCTGTCGGGGATGGCGGCCTCGGGCTCAACCGAGGCAGAGCTGCACGGCGCGTTTACCAAACGCGCGGGGACCATCGGGTTGGACCTGCAATACACCGCGTTTCCCGTGACCTTCTGGGACCTGTTCGGCGATCAGGGGCACCCGATCCGCACCACCGTGGCCGAGATGGGTCCGCTGTTGCTGGCCCGTTTGATGGAGCTGAGCGAGGCCCAAGAGGGCATTCTGAACATCGCCTTTCGCGTCGCCGATGAACAGGGGATGGCGCTGCTGGATCTAAAGGATTTGCAGGCGCTGTTGGTCTGGGTGGGGGAAAACCGCGCCGATCTGTCCCTGCGCTATGGCAATGTTTCGACGGCCTCAATCGGCGCGATCCAACGCCGGTTGCTGGTCCTTGAAAATCAGGGCGGCACGCGCTTGTTCGGCGAACCCGCGCTTAGCCTTGGCGATATCATGCAATGCGACGCGGACGGGCGCGGGCGGATCAACATTCTGGCGGCGGATAAGCTGATGGCGTCGCCGCGTCTTTATGCGACCTTCCTGTTGTGGTTGCTGTCCGAGTTGTTCGAGACCCTGCCCGAGGTCGGCGATCCGGATAAGCCCAAGCTGGTGTTCTTTTTCGACGAGGCGCATTTGCTGTTTGATGACGCGCCCAAGGCCCTTGTCGATAAGGTGGAGCAGGTCGCGCGCCTGATCCGGTCCAAGGGCGTGGGCGTCTATTTCTGCACCCAGAACCCCGCCGACGTCCCCGAGGACATTCTGGGTCAGCTTGGAAACCGTGTTCAACATGCCCTGCGCGCGTTCACGGCGCGCGATCAAAAAGAGTTGCGCATGGCCGCCGACACCTATCGTCCCAACCCGCGGTTCGAGACCGAAGTCGCCATTCGTGAGGTCGGCGTGGGCGAGGCGGTGACCTCTATGTTGGAACGCAAGGGCATTCCGGGCGTGGTTGAACGGACGCTGATCCGCCCGCCGGCCTCGCAATTGGGGCCGCTGGATGATGCGGCGCGGGCGGCGGTGATTGCCGCGTCCCCGTTCGCGGGCAAATACGACACCGTTCAGGACCGCCATTCCGCCTATGAAATCCTGCGCGACCGCGCGGCGACGGCGGCGGCCGAGGCCGAGGCGGCGGAGGAGGCCGAAGAACAGGCCGAGATGGCCGAACGCGAATACCGCGCCGCGCGCCGTTACACCGGCGGGCGCGTCAGCCGGTCCAGTTCCCGCGTCAGTTCCTCGCGCGATAGCGTCGGATCGGCGCTTGGTCAGGCGCTGGTCAAAGAGCTTAAGGGCACAACGGGCCGACGTCTGGTACGCGGCATTCTGGGCGGGCTGTTCAAAGGCCGCTAGGCGTGAACACCGTTCGCCCCCGATTAAAGGGGGCGAATTTTCAACTGGGTAATCCGGTTGGCCTCGCGCGCGCAGACCTCAAACCGAAAGCCGTGGAAGGAAAACACCTGACCCGGCGACGGGATCAACTGGGCCTCGTGGATGACCAGACCGGCGATCGTGTTGGCCTCATCATCGGGCAGGGCCCAGTCGGTCGCGCGGTTCAAATCGCGGATCGTCATGCCCCCGTCGACAAGGTAATGCCCGTCATCCGTCTGGGTCAGACCGACGTCCTCTTCGATGTCGAATTCATCGGTGATCTCGCCGACGATTTCCTCAAGGATATCCTCCAGCGTGATCAACCCCTGCAGCGCGCCGTATTCATCCACGACCAGCGCAAAATGCGTGTGACGGCGCAGAAACTCGCGCATCTGATCGTCAAGCGACGTGGTTTCGGGCACGAAATAGGGCTCTTTGGCGACGTCCATGATGTCGAACTTGGCCAAGGCATCGGGCGCACCTGCGGCATCACGCACCTGCCGGTTGATGGCGCGCAACAGGTCCTTGGCGTGGATCACACCGACGACGTTTTCCGGTTCGTCCTTGAATACGGGCAGACGCGTGTGCGGGCTCTCAAGGCATTGAGACAACAGGGTTTCGGTGTCATTCGCCGCATCCAGCATCTCGATGTTCGAACGGTGCAGCATGATTTCCTCGACCGTGCGCTCGGCCAGATCCAGCGCGCCAAGAATCCGGTCGCGGTCCTCTTTTTCCACCACGCCTTCGGAATGGCCCAGTTGCAGGGCACCGGCGATTTCCTCGCGCACGGCAAGGATATGATCGTCGGGATCGGTTTTCACCCCGAACAGGGCCAGAACCGCCCGCACCAGCGTGCGCACGGCGGCCACGATGGGCGAAAACACCAAGATCACCACACGGATCACCGGCGACACCCGCGCGGCGGCGGTTTCGGCATTGGTGATCGCATAGGTCTTGGGCAGAACCTCGGCAAAGATCAGCACCAACAGCGTCATCACCAGCGTCGCAAGCGCCACGCCGCCATCCCCAAACGCCCGCGTGAACAAGGCCGTCGCCAGAGACGTCGCCAGAATGTTCACAAGGTTATTGCCCAGCAGGACCGAGCCGATCAGACGCTCGTTATCCTCGGTGATCTCCAGCGCCCGTTCGGCGCCGCGCGATCCCTTGTCCGCCTGCGCGCGCAGCTTGCCCCGTGACGCGGCGGTCAATGCCGTTTCCGAGCCCGAGAAAAACGCCGACAGGATCAGCAACAGGAAAATCCCTGCCGCCGTGGAATAAAACGCGGTGTCGTAAATCGCTGTGCCGTCCATTGGGATGCCCTAGGTTGCCGTTGGTGTCGTTATGGGGGGGCGGGCGCGCCCGTTCAAGTGTCTTGGCCGCCGCGCGCCAAGGGATGATTGTCCAGAACCAGCTGTTTCAGGCGATCGTCCAACACATGGGTATAGATTTCCGTGGTCGACACGTCCGAATGGCCCAGCAAGGTCTGGATCACCCGCAAATCCGCGCCCCCCGCCAACAAATGCGTGGCAAAGGCGTGGCGCATGGTGTGCGGCGTGACCTTGGTCGGGTCGATGCCTGCGGCGACGGCCAGATCCTTGATCAACCCGTGAAACCGGACGCGGGTCAAATGTCCCGATTTGCCGGTCGAGGGGAACAAAAACGCGCTGACCTTGCCGGTCTTTTCGCGCGCCAGTTCCTGTGCCGCGTCTCGTTCGGTCAGCCACGCGTTCAGCGCGTCGCGGGCGGGCGGCGACAGGGGGACCAGACGTTCCTTGCCGCCCTTGCCGGTGACCATGATCATGCTGGGATTGCCGCGCGCCGCCGAGACGGGCAGGGACACCAGTTCGGTCACCCGCATCCCCGTGGCATAGAGCATCTGCATCAAGCAGGTGTTGCGCACCGCCCCCGTGCCATGTTCGGCGGCGGCCAACAGGCGGTCGACCTCGTCATGGCTCAGGGTTTTGGGCAGGCGGCGCGATTGGCCAGGGCCCTTGATTTGCAGCGCGGGGTTGGTCGCGCGCCAGTCCTCTTCGTAGGCAAAGCGGAACATCTGCCGGATCGCGGAGAGACGGCGCGCACGGGTCGCCTTGGCCAGACCCAGAGCGTCGCAATGGATCAAATAGGCCTCGATCTCGTCCCGCTCAACCGTGTCGAGGGCATGGTTGTGACCCTCGCACCAATCGGCGAAATCACGCAGGTCCCGCGCATAGGATTCGATGGTGTTTTGCGACGCGTCCAGTTCGGCGCGATGCGCCTCAAGAAAGGTGGTAATCCAGCGCGCGGCCTCGGGTGTCATCCGCGCCGCTCCAGTATCAACAATTCAAGCGCGGCGCGCCGCGCCGTGTCCTCAAGCCCCAATTGGCGCAGCACGGCCAGACCTTGGGTGATATCGGCCAGATCGCCGCGCGCCCCGTCGGTCACCATGTCGATGGCCAACAGGATCGCCTCACCCACCTGACCGTTGTTCAGACGTTGGCGCATGGCCTCGTTGATCTCGGGGCCGCGAAAGGCCGCCAGAACTGCATCGGTGATGCCGGTGGCGTTCAGGTCCTCGGGAATGAACCCACGCGCAATCGCGATCAGGGTGCGTTCGCGCGGACCGGCGGGTGTGTGACCGGCGGCGATGGTTTCGTAATCGGGCGACAGCATCCCGATCTGAAAGGCCAGCGATTTGATGTCCTCGGTCAGGGGCGCATCCCACAGGCGCGCGGCGTAGAGCTCGGCAAAGGGGCGTTCGATCTCCGCCTTGCGGGCGGCGGCCCATGCGGGGGGCAGGGCCTTGGCGATCATCTCGGCATCGCGCGACAAGAGGGCCACATCGAACGCCTGAATGGCGGCCACACGGTCCCAGACGCCCCCCGACGCCGCAGGGCGCCCGGCCGTCATCACGCCCAGCAACCGATTGGGCGAAATCGCCGAGGCCCGCGCCAGCCGCTCGGCGGCCTCGATCTGGGCCTTCCAACCGCTGTTGCTGCGCAAATCCGCAACGGCAAAGGCGCGGGGCAGGCCGGTGGTCGACATCGGCTGGCCGATCGCCTCTAGCATCCGGAACACAAGGGGCGAGGGGCGCACGGGAAACGGCAAGGGGTCTTCGGGATCGGCGAATTCGGGATCAAGAAAGCGCAGCAACAGCGGTTCCATCGTGTCACTGATAAACCCAAGCGCCGTGCCGGTCTCAAATGTCAGGGCCGCCGCATTCCAATCCCCGTCCCGCGCAAGGCAAAAGATACGCGCGGGAAAGGTCGGGGCGATTTCGGGCGTGGCCAGCATCGCGGCACAGGCGTGATCCTCATGCCCTGTCAGCAGGGACACATCGAACCACCGGCGAAACAGGGCGGGATCGGTCGGACCCGCGCGTTCCAGCAAGGCCTGCGCCTGATCCAGCGCGCCCAGTTCCAACAGCTTGTCCAGACGGGCAAGGAACACGGCCTTGTCCGGATCGGGCGATGTGGGCGGCGAGACCTCGGCCAAGAGGATCGTGTACAATAGCGCCTGAAGGGCGGGCAGGGTGTCCACCCGTTCACGGCGGATCAAACGCGCGATGTTCTCCGCGTCACTGGTCCCCCACAGGTTTTTGGGTAGGCCGGTCACGGCCACGGACAACAGGCCCACAGCATTCACATCCGGCCCGTCCAGCGGCGTCACCGTGATCGGCGTGTCGGTCACGCCCGTGATAGGCGGATCAACCGGTGTCGGGTCAGGGCGTTTGGCGACACTATCGGACAGCCAGTCAATCGCCGACAGGGGGGCGTTCGCCGTGCCCTCTTGGGCGACTGCGACGGGCGCCGTGCCCGCCAGCAACAGGGCGATCAGCCCGCCCTTAATTGACATCAAGCTGGACCGGTTCATTTCGCATTTCCCGCTCAGGGGTCAGATCGCCGACATAGGCAAAGCCCACGAGGCCGATAAACCCCAGCAAAACAAGGAAAAACAGTGCTTTGATCAGACGCCCCATGAATGCTGCCCTTATGATTTGTTGCGCATAGTTTGCGATTTTCTCTGATTATATATGGAATTCCGGCCAAGTTCACGTCATTGAGGGAAAGAATTTGTGAATATGGCGGGAGGTTGCCCATCGTGGGCTGGCAGCTTGGAAAAACGGTTGTAATGGTCGGCATGATGGGGGCTGGCAAGACGGCGATTGGGACCGCTCTGGCCCGCGCGTTGGATGTGCCGTTTCTGGACAGCGACGAGGAAATCGTCAAAGCCGCCAACATGTCAATTGCCGAGATATTTGAGCGCGACGGCGAACCGTTCTTTCGCCGTAAGGAAAGTCAGGTGATTGAGCGCCTGCTCGAGACCGAGCGCTGTGTCCTGTCGACCGGTGGGGGCGCGTTCCTGTCGCCCGAGAACCGTCAGATGATTTCCGAAAAAGGCGTGTCGGTCTGGCTCTGCGCCGATCTGGATTTACTGTGGTCGCGGGTCAAACATAAAGACACGCGGCCCTTGCTGCGCACGCCTGATCCCTATGGCACGCTCAAGGCGCTCTATGAGGCGCGGGTGCCCTATTATGAGCAGGCCGATCTGCATGTCCGTGCGCAAGCCGAATTCAGTGTCGATGATATGACCGCGCAGGTGATTGAGGCGTTGAAGACACGCCCCGATGTCCTGCGCCCCGTTTCGGAACACGTCAAAGAGGTCCGCCAATGAAAACCGTTCACGTCCCTTTGCCCGGTCGGGCCTATGACATCCTGATCGGTCAGGGTTTGCTGGGGCAGGCGGGGGCGCATATCGCGCCGTTGTTGCGTCGTCCGCGTGTGGCGGTTCTGACGGATGAGAACGTTGCCGCCCTGCATCTGGACAGCCTGCGCGCGGGTCTGGCCGCCGAGGGGATCGAGATGGTCGCCCTTGCCCTGCCTGCGGGCGAAAGCACCAAGGGGTGGGAGCAGTTCAGCCGCGCGGTGGAATGGCTGATCGAACAAAAGGTCGAACGCCGTGATGTGGTCGTTGCCCTTGGCGGCGGTGTGATCGGCGATCTGGCCGGATTCGCGGCGGCGGTTCTGCGCCGTGGGGTGCGGTTTGTGCAAATCCCGACGTCCCTGTTGGCGCAGGTCGACAGTTCCGTGGGCGGCAAGACCGGCATCAATTCGACCCAAGGCAAGAACCTGATCGGCGCGTTTCATCAGCCCAGTCTGGTTCTGGCCGATATTGACGTGTTGAACACGCTGACGGGGCGCGATTTTCTGGCCGGTTATGGCGAGGTGGTGAAGTACGGATTGCTGGGCGATGCGGCGTTTTTCGACTGGCTAGAGACCGAGGGACCCGCGCTGGCCCGTGGCGATGTCGCGGCGCGCATCCGTGCGGTGGAACGGTCCTGTCAGATGAAGGCCGATATCGTGGTGCGCGACGAGACCGAGCAGGGCGACCGCGCGCTGTTGAACCTTGGGCATACGTTTGGTCATGCGTTGGAGAGCGCGACGGGATATAGCGACCGGTTGCTGCATGGCGAGGGCGTCGCGATTGGCTGTGCGCTGGCGTTTGAGTTGTCGCAGCGGATGGGGCTGTGCAGTCAGGAAGAGCCAAGCCGCATTCGCGCGCATCTGGACGCGATGGGGATGAAGAAAGACATCGCCGATATCGCGGGCGATTTGCCCGATGCCGATGGTCTGTTGGATCTGATGGCGCAGGACAAAAAGGTTCTGGACGGCAAGCTGCGGTTCATTCTGGCGCGCGGGATCGGGCAGGCGTTTGTGACGGCGGATGTCGATGCCACGCTGGTGCGGGCGGTGTTGCAAGACGCGCTGGCCGCCAAGGTCGCCGCCTAAATCAAAGGTGGCGCTGACCTAATTGAAAAGGCCCGGACATGTCCGGGCCTTTGTTGTTTTAGCTGATTTGGCGCGGGTTCAGAACGGGATTTCGTCGTCCAGATCGTTTGCAGGTGCACCGCCGCCTTGGCCGCCGCCGTAGCCACCGCCACCTTGGTTGCCGCCGCCATAGCCGCCGCCTTGGTCATAGCCGCCGCCGTAACCGCCGCCGCCACCTTGGCCACCGCCGTAGCCGCCACCGCCGCCTTGGCCGCCACCTTCGCCACGGCCATCCAGCAGGGTCAGTTCCCCACGGTAGGGGCGCAGAACGACCTCGGTCGAATAGCGGTCCTGACCCGACTGGTCCTGCCATTTACGCGTTTCCAGTTGGCCTTCGATATAGACCTTGGAGCCCTTGCGCAGGTATTGCTCGGCAATGCGGGCCAGAGGTTCGGAAAAGATCGCGACGCTGTGCCATTCGGTGCGCTCACGGCGTTCACCGGTGTTGCGGTCTTTCCAGTTCTCGGACGTGGCAATGCGCAGGTTGCAGACTTTGCCGCCGTTCTGAAAGCTGCGCACCTCGGGGTCGCGGCCCAGATTGCCCACCAGAATTACCTTGTTTACCGAACCCGCCATCAGTTGCTCCCGTCGATTCCGTTATCCGTTTCGGCGCAGGTTACACCATTGTGAGGCGGTCAATGAAAGGGGAAAAGCACGGCGGGCGCGAAATGGGCCAAACTGTACCTGATCGGGCTGACCTAGCGTCAACCTGAGACATTGTGTCATCCTTTTGGGTAGAGGTGGTTGATTTCACGGGCGTGCAATGTTCTGTTTGCGACATAAGGGGCAAAAAGCGTCGTTTTTCGGCATGGTCGGGGCGGCGCGCTTTGCACAATAAATGCAAATGGGGAGAGAAGATTTGCACAAGACCACACGGACCACGATGACCGCCCTTGGCCTGTTGACGGCGATGGCCGCACCTGCGCTGGCTGATTGCGGTGAGATTACCATGGCTGAAATGAACTGGGCCTCGGCCGAGTTGATGGCCAATGTCGACAAGATCATCCTTGAGGCCGGTTTGGGCTGTGACGTGGAACTGATCCCGGGCGCGACCACCACGACCTTTGCTTCGATGAACGAAAAGGGCGAACCCGATGTCGCGGGCGAACTGTGGATCAACGCGGTGCGCGATCCGTTGACGGCGGCAATCGAAGAGGGGCGTCTGCATTCCGTTCTGTCCGGTCCGATCACGGGTCTGGGCGAAGGTTGGTGGGTGACCGAGGCATTCGCCGAAGCGCACCCCGAACTGGACACCGTTGAAAAGCTGCTCGAGCATCCCGAGATGTTCCCCTATGCCGAAGACGAGAGCAAAGGCGCCTTCATGGGCTGTCCTGCCGGTTGGGGCTGTCAGCTGTCGAACGCCAACCTGTTCCGTGCCTTTGACATGGAAGAAAAAGGTTGGGTTCTGGTTGATCCGGGTTCGGCCGCTGGTCTGGACGGCGCGATTGCCAAAGCATCCGAGCGCGGTGAGCCGTGGTTCGGCTATTACTGGGCACCGACCGCGATCATCGGCAAGTACAAGCTGCAGATGCTGGATTGGGAAACCGAATGGGCCGGGTCCGAGAACTGGGACGGCTGTATCGTGAAGGCCGAACAGGATTGTCTGGATCCCCAGCCCTCGTCCTACACCGAGTCCGAGGTGCACACCGTTGTCACCGACCGTCTGGTCCAAGAGGGCGGCGTTGCCGTTGATTACCTGAAAACCCGCGTTTTCCCGGGTGAGGTGATGAACGAGATGCTGGTCTACATGAACGACCAACAGGCGACCGGCGAAGATGCGGCGTACTACTTCCTTGAGACCTATGAGGACATCTGGTCCGCTTGGGTTGGCGCTGAGGAAGCTGCTGCGATCAAATCGGAACTGTAAGACGTTTAATAACGCGGGCAAGCGGGGAAGCATCCCCGCTTGTTTCGCATCTGGGGGGTGCCGCAGTGGCACCGAACCGCGCAGAGGCGCGGCAATGGGGACAGAGAGTATATGGAATTTCTGACCGAATTTCCGGCCCTTGGGCGCAAGACGCTAAGTGGTCTGAAACGCGGGGTCGATGAAGCATTCAAAGGGTTCTCGCGCACGTATGGAGAGGCGCTTGAGAACTTTTTCGACCCGCTTTTGCAATTTCTGATCTGGTTTGAAAAGCTGCTGCTGGCGACGCCATGGCCGATCATCCTGCTGGTGATTGGGGGCCTGTCGTGGGCCGGATCGCGGTCGTGGAAAATCACCACGGGTGCCGTGGCCGCCTTTGTCGTGATCGGCATTTTCGACATGTGGGAGGACACGATGGCGACGCTTGCGATCATTTCGGTCGCGACGTTCCTCTGTATCGCCGTGGGTATCCCGATCGGGGTTCTGATGTCGCGCTCTAACCGTATGCAGTCGATCATCACACCGGTTCTGGACGTGATGCAGACGATCCCGTCGTTCGTGTATCTGATCCCTGTGGTGATGCTGCTCGGGATCGGCAAGGTGCCGGGTCTGTTGGCCGTGTGTATCTATGCGATCCCGCCGATTGTGCGCCTGACGAACCTTGGTATCCGCTTGGTGGATGCCGATGTGCTTGAGGCCGCTGACGCCTTTGGGGCAAGCCCGCGGCAAAAGCTGATGGGCGTTCAGGTGCCTCTGGCCCTGCCCAACATTTTTGCAGGCATCAACCAGACGATCATGATGGCCCTGTCGATGGTGGTGATCGCCTCGATGATCGGGGTCAAGGGCCTTGGCGTGCCGGTGCTGCGCGCGATTTCGAACCAGTATCTGGCGCTTGGCCTGATGAACGGTCTGGCCATTGTGGCGCTGGCCATCATCTTTGACCGTGTGTCGCAATCCTATGGCAAGCGTTTGCAGGCCCACCGCCACGGAGGTCACCGATGAGCGACGCTAAGGTACAGATCAAGAACCTGTATAAGATCTTTGGCCGTCACCCCGCGCGGGTTCTGCCGCTGGTCAAAAAGGGTCTGAGCAAGCCCGATCTGTTGGATCAGCATAACCATGTGCTTGGCCTACAGGACGTATCGCTAGACATCCCCGAGAAGAAAATTCAGGTGGTGATGGGCTTGTCGGGGTCGGGGAAATCGACCCTGATCCGGCACATTAACCGCCTGATCGAACCGACGGACGGGCAGATCCTGATCGACGGGCAGGATGTTTTGGGCATGAACGACGCCGACCTGCGTGAGGTGCGCCGCCGCAAAACGTCGATGGTGTTCCAGAAATTCGGCCTGTTGCCGCACCGCAAGGTCAAGGAAAACGTCGGATACGGCTTGGAAATCCAAGGCGTGGCCGAGGGGGAAATCGCCACGCGCGCCCAGCATTGGATCGACCGCGTGGGCCTGACCGGCTATGAGGATCACTATCCCGGGCAACTGTCGGGCGGGATGCAGCAGCGTGTCGGTCTGGCCCGTGCCTTGGCCACCGATAGCGAAATCCTGTTGATGGATGAGGCGTTCTCGGCGCTTGACCCGCTGATCCGGTACGACATGCAATCTATCCTGCTGGAACTGCAAGAAGAGCTGCACAAAACCATCATCTTTATCACCCACGATCTGGATGAGGCTCTGCGCCTTGGCGATAACATCGCGATCCTGCGCGACGGGGCGATGGTGCAAAAGGGCACGGCGCAGGACATCGTCCTGAAACCCGCCGATGACTATATTGCCGACTTCACCAAGGACATTAACCGTGGCCGCGTGATCCGTCTGGACGCACTGGCCGCGGGAACCGCGCCAAGTGACGCGCCGGTGCTTGAGGGCAAGGCGGTGCTCGAGGATGCGCTGCCCGCCTTTGTAAAGGCCCCCGCGCAGGTCATCGGGGTCAAGATGCCAGATGGCGGTGTCGGTCAGGTCACATTGGCACAGGTGGTTGAGGCCCTGCGGGGCGATCACTAAATCGGGGCGGGGCGCAGTGGCGCCCCGTTTCAATTTGGGCGGGATTCTGCCTGTCTGGTAAAAATTGTAGAAATTTGGGGTTAGATCGCTAAACTCCCCCAGAATTCTAAGGGGCAAGGCATGAAATACGTCTTGATGAGGGCAATCGGTGTGGGCGTCTGCGCGGGCATTTTCGCAGGCGCCCCCGCCGTCGCCGAAGTCACAGCCAGCAGTAAATCGCGCCTGTTGCTGTTCCAATCGCAGACGCAACTGCTGGATGGTCGCGCGGCCCAGCAATACAACAACTCGGTCCGTCTTCAGCCGACGGCGGTGATCACCCCGTCCCAGTTCAACGTGCCGAAATTCACCGGGTCCTATCGCGGTGAATACCTTGATCACGCCAAAACGGCCGCGCGTCGTCACAACATCCCCGAGGACCTGTTCCTGCGCCTGATCCAACAGGAAAGCGGCTGGAACGCCAACGCGGTCAGCCACAAGGGCGCGCGCGGTCTGGCGCAATTGATGCCCGCGACGGCGCGTCTGTTGGGGGTGGATGCGGATGATCCGCGTCAGAACCTTGACGGCGGGGCGAAATACCTGCGCCAGCAATACGACACCTTCCGCAGCTGGCCCTTGGCCCTTGCCGCCTATAACGCGGGCCCCAAGGCGGTCGAGAAATACAACGGCATCCCGCCCTATAAAGAGACCCAGAACTACGTCAAAGTCATATGGGGCCGCTAAGAGCGCTTAGTGATGGCGGGGCGCGGTGCTTTCGCGAAACAGGCTGGGCGGATTGCCGGTGTGGGCCTGAAAGCTGCGGGTGAAATAGGCCGCCGAGGCAAAGCCCAGACCCGACGCGATATCCTTGATCGGCAGGCCGGTATCGGCCAGCAGGCGGCGCGCCTCGGAAATCTTGCGATCTGACAGGAATTCGGACGCGGTGCGGCCACAGGTTTCCTTGCACACGCGGGTCAGGTGGGTCGATGTGACGCCCAAGGCCTTGGCATAATCGCTAACGCTGTCGCCGGTGTGAAACCGCGTTTCGACCAGCGCACTGAACCGGCGGACCAGACGGCGGGCGGCGTCACTGGCGGCCAAGGCGTCATCGTGATCCAGACGTTGGCGTTCCAACCACACGCTCAGCAACCCCGCATGATGGGTCAGGGCCTGACGGCGGGCAGGTCGGTCGCCCTCGATTTCGCGTTGCAGATTGTCGAGGATCAGGTTGATCTCGGCCTGATCGCGGGCGTCCCGGATGCGCAGGTGTAGGGATTTCTCCGGCACCTCCAACCCGTGGTTCGTCGGAAAGAACACCGCCGTGCCATAGACCTGTGGGCCAAGTTCGAACGCGTGCATCGTTCCGGCGGGCAGAAAGATGACGTTATGCGCGCCATAGCCCCGCGTGATCCCGTCGGCAATCAGGCGGCCCTGACCACGGGTAAACCACAGCAGTTGATCGACCGAATAGCTGCGCATGGCCTCAACCCGCCAGCGCCCGCCCTTGGCCAAGCTTTGCATCGGTACCAGCCGCAGATCGGATGCCTGTTCCATCGTGCCCTAAACCCGTGTGTTGTCGTTACATAAGCGTAGGGCGGTAAGATGCGGCCTTGCAAAGGAAAAATGTTGAAAAAATCTAGGCACACAGACTTTTGCGCAAAAACCTATCCCAAAGAGATCGGGGTCCAGTCGCGCATGCGGGCGCGAAACCATGTGCGCTGTCGTTTGGCGAATTGGCGCGTCGCGGTTACGGCGGCGTCAATCGCGGCGTCGAGGTCCATGTCGCCCTGTAGATGCGCGATCAGTTCCGGTGCCCCGATGGCGCGGGCGGACAGGGCGCCGGGGTCCCAGTCGGGCAGGATCGCGCGTGCCTCGTCCAACGCGCCCTCATCCATCATCAGACCGAAGCGGCTTTCAATCCGCTCGTTCAGCCAATCGCGATCCGGCATCAGGACAAAGGCCTGCGCATCGCCCAGCGGCAACAGGGGCGGGGGCGTGTCGTCCTGCCATGCGGCGATCCCGCGCCCGGTGGCCTGTAACACCTCCCACGCGCGCTGCACCCGCATCGGGTTTTGCTGATCGATGCGCGCGGCACTTGCGGCGTCCAGCTCGGCCAGCATCCCGCCATGCCCCTCGGCGGCGCGGCGCGCGTTGGCCTGTGTGCGCAATTCGGGCGGTGTTGCGGGAATTTCGGCCAACCCGTTGGTCAGCGACGTGAAATAGAGCCCCGTGCCCCCCACAATGATCGGCCGTTTTCCGCCCGTCAGAAACGGCGCCACCTCGCGCAGCCAATGCCCCACCGAATAATCATCGTTCAACCCGACATGCCCGTATAGGGCGTGGGGCGCGGCCGCCTCATCCGCGTCTGACGGGCGGGCGGTCAAAATGCGCCACCTTTCAAACACTTGCAGGGCGTCTGCGTTGATGATCACACCGCCCTGACGTGCAGCCAGGTCCAGCGCAAGCGCGGACTTGCCGCTTGCGGTGGGGCCCGCGATCAAAACGGGGCGGTCAGGATCGGTAAAAGGCAATTGCATGGGCTGTTATCCGTTGAACCTTGTGCCGTTTTCCGACATTTTGCCGCAAACGCCAAGCCCACCCGCAGGAGAACGAGTCTATGACCGAAGTGAGCGCACCAGAGAAACCCGCGTATAAACGTGTCCTGCTGAAAATTTCGGGTGAGGCCCTGATGGGCGATCAGGGGTTCGGCCTGCATCCGCCGACCGTGCAACGCATCGCCAATGAGGTCAAATCGGTCCACGATCTGGGCGTCGAGATTTGTATGGTCATCGGCGGCGGCAACATCTTTCGCGGCCTTCAGGGCAGCGCGCAGGGGATGGAACGCACCACCGCCGACTATATGGGGATGCTGGCGACGGTCATGAACGCGCTGGCCATGCAATCAGCATTGGAGAGCCTCGGCGTCTACACCCGCGTCATCAGCGCGATCCCGATGGATCAGGTGTGCGAACCCTACATCCGCCGCCGCGCCGTGCGTCACCTTGAAAAGAAACGGGTCTGCATCTTTGCCGCGGGCACCGGGAACCCCTATTTCACCACCGACACCGCCGCGACCCTGCGCGCCAACGAAATGGCGTGTGAGGCGATCTTTAAGGGCACCAAGGTCGATGGCGTTTATGACAAAGACCCCGCCAAACATGATGACGCGGTGCGCTATGACGACATCACCTATGACGATGTCCTGATCAAGAACCTGCAGGTGATGGATGCCTCGGCGATTGCACTGGCGCGGGACAATGACCTGCCGATCATCGTGTTTTCGCTGGACGAGCCGGGTGGCTTCTGTGGCATCCTGCGGGGCGAAGGCACCTATACAAGCGTGCACGGTTAACGCTATAGCGATAGCAACACGACATAAAAGAACACAAATATCAGTGGGGATAGCATGTCCGACGAAGATCTGGAAATCGATCTGGATGATCTGGAACGCCGCATGGACGGCGCCATGGGTGCGCTGAAAACGGAATTTGCCTCGTTGCGCACGGGCCGTGCCTCGGCCTCGATGCTGGAACCGGTGATGGTCAGCGCCTATGGCTCGCCGACGCCGATCAACCAGGTGGGCACCGTCAACGTGCCCGAGCCGCGCATGGTCACCATCAACGTCTGGGACAAGAGCATGGTCGGCGCTGTGGAAAAAGCCATCCGCGAAAGCGGTTTGGGCATCAACCCACAGACCAACGGCACCATCATCATGCTGCCGATCCCCGAGCTGAACGAGGAACGTCGCCGCGAACTGACCAAGGTCGCCGCCCAATACGCCGAAAGCGCCCGCGTGGCCGTGCGTAACGTGCGTCGCGACGGCATGGATCAGCTGAAAAAGGCGAAAAGCGCCGGGATGAGCGAAGACGATCAGAAAATCTGGGCCGACGAGATTCAGGAACTGACCGATCGCCACATCGCCAGCATCGACAAGGCGCTGGAGACCAAGCAAGAAGAAATCATGCAGGTTTAACCTGCACCGGAGATCAACGTGACCGCCACCGACAGTGCCACCAGCGGCCCCAAGCATGTTGCCATCATCATGGATGGCAATGGCCGTTGGGCCCAGCAACGGGGGCGGCCACGTTTGTTCGGGCATCAGGCCGGTGCCCGACGTATCCGCGAAATCGTCAATGCCTGCCCCGATCTGGGGGTCAAGTATCTGACGATCTTTGCCTTCTCGACCGAGAACTGGAAACGCACCCAGACCGAAGTGTCGGGCCTGATGTCCTTGTTCCGCCGCTATATCCAGAAAGAAGCGCAGGATCTGCATGATGAGGGCGTGCGCGTCCGGTTCATCGGCGATCGCGTCCGTCTGGAACCCAAGCTGGTCAAGCTGATGGATGAGCTTGAGGAACTGACCGAGGGCAACGATCTGGTCCACCTGACCATCGCGCTGAACTATGGCGGGCGGGACGAGGTGGCGCGCGCCACAAAACGTCTGGCCCAAGAGGTCGCGGCGGGCCGTCTGGACCCCGAAACGGTCGATAGCGAGACGCTTGCGCGCTTCCTTGATACCTGTGTGCTGCCCGATCCCGATCTGGTCATCCGCACCAGTGGCGAGGCGCGCATTTCCAACTTTCTGCTCTGGCAATCGGCCTATGCGGAATATGAATTCATCGAAACCCTGTGGCCCGATTTCACCAAGGACATCTTTGGCGAGATCATCGCGCGCTATGGCGGACGGGAACGCCGCTTTGGGGCGGTGCCGGTCTAATGGCGGCGCAGGGGGGGAACTGGGACGATCTGGCGGTGCGCCTTGGATCGGCTGTGGCGATGGTCATCGGCGGCGGCGTGGCGATCTTCGCCGGTGGTCTGTGGTTCATGGTCCTGTCGGCCATCGTTGCGGGCCTGATGGTGTGGGAACTGTGCCGGATGCTGTTCCCGATGTCGGGGCCCTTTGCGGTGCAGATGGCGATCCTGTCGGCCTTTGCCGTGATGGTCGCGCTGGTGTTGCCGGGGTTTTATACCGCGCCGATCCTGATTGCGCCCTCCCTTGTGGCGGTCAGCCGCGTCTCGGCGCGCCGCGTGGTTCTGTTTGCCTATATGACCGGCGTGCTGTTCGCCGGTTTCGGTTTGGCCTATTTCCGTGACACCCTCGGGATTGTCTGGCTGCTGTGGCTGGTTGCCGTGGTCGTTGGCACGGATATCTTGGGCTATTTCGCGGGGCGCCTGATGGGCGGTCCGAAGTTCTGGCCCCGCATCAGCCCCAAAAAGACATGGTCGGGCACCGTTGCCGGTTGGATCGCCGCCGCGATCATCGGTCTTGTGTTTGGCCTGACCTCGGGGGCAGGGGCCGGTCTGGCGGTGCTATCGGTCGCATTGTCCTTTGCCAGCCAGATGGGCGATATCGCCGAAAGCGCGATCAAGCGGCGGTGTCAGGTCAAGGACAGCTCGCGTCTGATCCCCGGTCATGGCGGGGTTCTGGATCGCTTTGACGGGCTGTTGGGGGCGGTGTTGCTGATGCTGGTGTTGCAATTCATCTATCTGCCGGTCATCGGGGGCTAGGCATCCATGCGGCGGATTTCGATTTTTGGCGCCACCGGCTCGATTGGCGAGAATACGGTCGACCTGATCACCCGCGCAGGCGGGGCCGAGGCGTTCGATGTCGTGGCCCTCAGCGGTGGGCGCAATGTGGCGCGACTGGCCGAACAGGCGCGGGAGTTGCGCGCCGATCTGGCCGTCACGGCGTTTGACGATTGTTACGCGGACCTGCGCGATGCGCTGGCCGGAACGGGGATTGAGGTCGCCGCCGGGGCTGATGCCGTGAGCGAGGCCGCAACGCGCTCTGCCGATTGGGTGATGTCCTCCATCGTCGGCGCGGCGGGTCTTTTGCCGGGGCTCAAGGCGCTGGAGCAGGGCGCGACCCTTGCCCTTGCCAACAAAGAGAGCCTCGTGACCGCCGGTCCCCTGTTGATGCAGACGGCCGCCGATCACAAGGCCACCGTCCTGCCGGTCGATAGCGAGCATTCCGCGATCTTTCAGGGCCTTGTGGGCGAAGACCCCGCCGCGGTGGAGCGGATCGTCATCACCGCCTCGGGTGGGGCGTTTCGCGACTGGCCGATTGACGATCTGGCGAACGCGACATTGGCGCAGGCGTCCAGCCATCCGAACTGGGACATGGGTCAACGGATCACCATCGACAGCGCGTCGATGTTCAACAAGGCGCTTGAAGTCATTGAGGTCAAAGAGTTCTTTGGCGTCCACCCCGATCAGATTGAGGTGCTGGTGCATCCTGAATCCATCGTCCACGCGATTGTCGGGTTCAACGACGGCGCGATGATGGCCCATATGGGGGCGCCCGATATGCGTCACGCGATTGGCTATGCCCTGAACTGGCCCGACCGGCGCGGGTTGCCGGTGGAACGGCTGGACCTTGCGCGGATCGGCGCACTGAACTTTCGCGCGCCGGACATGCGCCGCTATCCCGCGCTGCGCCTTGCCTATGAGGTGATGGCGACCGGCGGTCTGGCCGGTGCGGCGTTCAACGCGGCCAAGGAACGCGCCCTTGACGGGTTCATCGACGGGGACATCGGGTTCATGGATATGGCCGTCGTCGTTGAACGCGTTCTAGACATGCTTTCGTCGGACACGGGCCTTAACAATGTCGATATCACCCTTGATAACGTCCTGAACATGGACCAAATCGCCCGACAGCACGCGGGTGACGCGATAAAAACACTGATGGCATAGAGGCGAGCGTTTTGGATATCACTGGACTTATCTCTTCCTTCGGCGGGGTGGCTTACACCTTCGTGGCGTTTATCGTCGCGCTCAGCATCATCGTCGCAGTGCATGAATACGGCCATTACATCGTCGGACGCTGGTGCGGGATCAAGGCGCTGGTGTTTTCCATCGGGTTCGGTCCGGTCCTGTTTTCTCGCACCGACAAACGCGGCACGGTCTGGCAGATCGCGGCGCTGCCCTTTGGTGGATATGTCAAGTTTCTGGGCGATGCGAATGCCGCAAGTGGCAAGGACGCCGAGGGCGTCGCCGAGATGGACGAGGCGACATTGCGCCAATCCATGCATGGCGCGCCGGTCTGGGCGCGTGCGGCCACGGCGGCGGCGGGGCCTGTGTTCAACTTTATCATGTCCATTCTGGTCTTTGGCGCGGTGATTATGGCGCGCGGTCAGGCGATTGATCCGCCCACCATCGCGTCGATCAAACCGCTGCCCGCCGCGATTGGCGAACTGCGCGATGGCGACGCGATCCTGTCGATTGCGGGCGTAGACGTCGGCGATTTTGAGCAGTTCTACGAGGCGGTCGAGGACATGCCGGTGCGGGCGCCGCTGGATTACCGCGTGTTGCGCGATGGCCAAGAGGTCGTCGTCGATGGCCCGTACCCGTTCCCCGCCTTGGTGGCAGGGGTTCAGCCGGACTCGGCCGCGCTGGACGTCGGGATTGAGGTGGGCGATGTCATCGTGTCCGCCGACGGGCAACCGATTGCCGCCTTTAGCCAACTTCAGGACAAGGTCATGGCGTCTGAGGGCAAGCCCATGGTGATCGAGGTCTGGCGTGAGGGTGAGCTGTTGGAATTCGTTCTGGTCCCGCGCAAGCGCGACCTGCCACTGGGCGATGGCGGGTTTGAAACGCGCTGGCTGATCGGGGCGACGGGCGGTCTGTTTTTTGAGGCCGAAACCGCCTCGCCGGGTCCTCTGGGTGCGCTGCAATTCGGCGTGTCGCAGACCGGCTACATCATTCAGTCCAGCCTGTCGGGCCTTTACCATATGATTGCGGGCGCGATCAGCACCTGTAACCTGCGCGGCCCCTTGGGGATCGCGGAAACCTCGGCCGTGGCGGCAAGTCAGGGGATCAGCACCTTTGTCTGGTTCGTGGCGGTTCTGTCGACGGCGGTGGGGCTGTTGAACCTGTTCCCGATCCCGATCCTTGATGGCGGGCATCTGGTGTTCCACGCCTATGAGGCCGTCCGCGGCAAGCCGCCCAGCGACCGCGCGATGCAATTCCTGATGACGCTTGGTCTGGCGCTGATGCTGATGGTCATGCTGTTCTCGATCAGCAACGATCTCTTCTGCCAATAAAGCGCCCCTGTGGTGCCCCAATTGCGCCACAATTCGCCCATAGGTTTAACCGGTAACCCGAAAACCGTTTAACCCTATGGGCCAAACCATGACGACCTTGACCAACGGATATCGCAGCCTCAGCCTGATCGTGAACCTGAACTGGGACCGCCTGTTCTATCTCGCCGCGATTTTCGGCGCGCTGATGGGCGGGGCATTGATCGGGTCCCTGATCAGCTAAATCTGGATCGGCAGACCTCTGCCGACCGCTATATATGTGTGAAACGGTCCGCTTGCGGGCCGTTTATGCGTTTTGACATTAGATGTCTTTCCCGATACTCAGGAAGCAATTTGCTGCCAAAAATATAACGGGACAGTCTGATGACCAGATTAACAGGCAACGCCCTTGGGGGGATGGAACGTCTGAAGGGGTTTGCCGCGCGCGCTGTTTTCCTGATTTTGTTCGTAACTTCAATGGCTTTTGCTGTTTTGCCGACGCAGGCAAACGCGCAGAGCTATCGCTTTACCCAAGTTGAAATTAACGGCAACCAGCGGGTCGATGGCGCCACCATCCTGACCTATGCCGGAATCAACCGCGGCGAAACGGTCTCGGCTGCGGCCCTGAACCAAGCCTATCAGAACATCATCAACTCGGGTCTGTTCGAGAATGTGCTGATCACGCCGCGTGGTAACACATTGGTGATCGAGGTCGAGGAATACCCGACCATCAACGTCATCAACTTTGAGGGCAACCGCCGGATCGGGGACGACGTTCTGTCCACGATCGTGCAGTCCCAATCGCGCCGCGTCTACAGCCCGACCTTGGCCGAACAGGATGCCGCCACCCTTGTGCAGGCCTATCAGCAAGAGGGCCGTCTGGCCGCCACGGTCACGCCCAAGATCATCCGCCGCTCGAACAACCGTGTCGATCTGGTGTTTGAGATCGTCGAAGGCGACGTGATCGAGATTGAGCGCCTGTCGTTCATCGGCAATCGCGCCTATTCCGAGCGCCGCCTGCGTCGCGTTCTGGAAACCAAACAGGCGGGTCTGTTGCGTCGCCTTGTTCGCGCCGACACGTTCATCGCCGACCGTATTGAATTCGACAAACAGGTCCTGCGCGATTTCTACATGTCGCGGGGCTATATCGATTTTCAGGTCCTGTCGGTCACCTCGGAACTGACCCGTAGCCGCGATGCCTTCCTGATTGCCTTCAACATCCAAGAGGGCCAGCAGTTCACATTCGGTGAGGTCACGGTTAGCAGCGACCTGCCGCAGATCGACCCTGACGTCTATCTGGACGCCTTGGACATCAAATCCGGCAAGGCCTATTCGCCGACCATCGTAGAAAACAACCTTGCCCGTCTGGAACGTCTGGCCGTGCAACAGGGCGTCGATTTCGTCCGTGTTGATCCGCGCGTGTCCCGCAACGACCGCGACCTGACCTTGGACGTCGAATTCGTCGTGTCGCGTGGTGAGCGTATCTTTGTCGAACGTATCGACATCGAGGGCAACTCGACCACGCTGGACCGCGTGATCCGTCGTCAGTTCGACACGGTCGAGGGCGACCCGTTCAACGCGCGTCAAATCCGCGAGACCGCAGAACGCATCCGCGCGCTTGGCTTCTTTAGCAACGTCAGCGTCGAGGCCCGCGAGGGCAGCACCCCCAGCGATGTGATCGTCGATGTGGACGTCGAAGAGCAACCGACCGGTTCGCTGTCCTTTGGCCTGTCCTACTCGGTCACCAACGGTGCCGGTCTGACCGCCGGCTTCACCGAGCGCAACTTCCTTGGTCGTGGTCAGTTCCTGAGCTTTCAGATCGGGACGGCATCGGACAACGCGAACTCGGAAATCGTCTTTGCCGAACCCGCGTTCTTGGGCCGCGATGTGCGGTTCCGGTTTGCGGCGCGCTATGCCGTGTCCGACAACCAGGACAGTTTCCAGTTCCAGACGCGCAACATTTCGATTTCGCCCTCGCTGGAATTCCCGACCGGTGAATATGGTCGTGTTGGCGTGCGCTATACGCTGGGGCAGGACGATGTGTTCAACTACAACGGCGCGTCCACCATCATTGCCGCCGATGTGGCAAACGATACCCGCACCAAAAGCGCGCTTGGCTATAGCCTGATCCATGACACGCGCGGTCGTGGCCTTGATCCGAACTCGGGCGTTCTGCTGCGGTTCAATCAGGACTTTGGCGTGGGCGGCGATGTGGATTACATCGAAACCACCGCACTGTTGGCCGCAGAGACCAAGGTCTTGAACGAAGAGGTCACCCTGCGTGCCGAGTTCGAGGGCGGGTTGCTGCATATGCTGAACGGCGATAGCCGGATCACTGACCGCTACTTCCTGAACGGCAAAATCCGTGGTTTTGAAAACAACGGTATTGGCCCGCGGGACCTGAGCACCCCGTCCGAAGAGGCCCTGGGCGGCAACATGTTCGCGGTTGCGCGGTTTGAGGCGGAATTCCCGATCGGTGTGGTTGAGGAATACGGTATCTCGGGCGGTGTCTTTGCCGACTTCGGTACGGTCTGGAGCCTCGACAACGACGGCGGGTTTATCGACGACAGCTTGAACCTGCGTTCGTCCGTCGGTGTGTCGGTGTTCTGGGATACGGCCCTTGGTCCGTTGCGCTTTAACTTCTCGCGCGCCTTGGCCAAGCAGAGCTATGACCGCACGCAGAACTTTGACCTGACCATCTCGACCCGGTTCTAAACATGGGGCGTTTTGGCCTAGTAAAATGGATTGGCGCCATGTCCCTCTGGGGCATGGCGTCTGTTGTTTCGGCGCAGGACGCGACCTTGCAAACAGGGCAGATCGTGTCGCCGATCCTGACCGTTGACCAAGAAATCCTTTTGGCCCGCTCGCAATATGGCGCGGCCAAACTGTCGGAAATCGAAGACGCGACCGAGTCTCTGGCGGAGGAAAATCGCCAGATCGAGGCCGATCTCGTCGCGCGCGAGGCCGAGTTGACCGAGCTGCGCCCGACCATTCCCGCCGACCAGTTCCGCACGCTGGCCGCCGAGTTTGATGCCGAGGTGCGCCAGATCCGCGCCACGCAGGACGAAAAACAGCGCGACCTGTTGCGCCGTCGCGAGACCTTGCAAAAATCCTTTTTCGCCGAGGCCCTGCCGGTTCTGGCCCAAATCGCACGCGAACGCGGCGCGGTTGCGGTGATGGATAAGGGCGCGTTTTTGATCGCCGCAGATCAGATTGACGTCACCGCCGATCTGATCAACCGCCTTGATCAACGTTATGCGGGCGCCGACGAGGGCACCCAATCCCAGCCCGCGCAGGACTAGCGGCGCTTGTTTCCAACCCCCGCGCTTGGTACTGCAATCTAAACCTGCGCCTTGCGCGCGACCCCTGACATGAACACAACATCTGAGAGCATCGCCATGACGGATCAGAAACCGACCACCGCCGACATCCAACTGATCCAGAAGATCCTGCCGCACCGCTATCCGTTCCTGTTGGTGGACAAGGTGCGCGACATCGTCCCCGACACCAGTGCGGTCGGCATCAAGAACGTCACCATGAACGAGCCGCATTTCACCGGCCACTTCCCCGGCAACCCGATCATGCCCGGCGTCACGATTGTTGAGGCCATGGCGCAAACCGCCGGTGTGATGGCGGGGATTTCTCTGGACCTCGAAGATCGCGAATTGCTGGTCTATTTCATGACCATCGACAACTGCAAATTCCGCCGCATGGTGGTGCCGGGCGATGTTCTGGAAATGCATGTCGAGGTTCTGAAAAAACGCTCCAAGATGTGGCGCTTTAAAGGTGTGGCCAAGGTTGACGGCGAAGTCGCCGCCGAGGCCGAATTCGCCGCGATGATTGACCTGAAGGACTAAGCGCGCATGTCGATTGATCCCACGGCACAGATTCACCCCTCGGCCATCGTCGAGGATGGCGCGACCATCGGTACGGGCACCAAGGTCGGCCCGTTCTGCCTGATCGGGGCCGAGGTCACGCTGGGCGCCGACGTCGATCTGAAAAGCCACGTGGTGGTGACGGGTGAAACCGAGATTGGCGATGAGACGGTCATCTTTCCCTTCTCCAACATCGGCGACATCCCGCAGGATTTGAAATTCCGTGGCGAAAAGACCCGTCTGGTCGTGGGCAAGCGCAACCGCATCCGCGAAAACGTCACTATGAACGCGGGCACCGAGGGCGGTGGCGGCGTGACCAAGGTGGGCGATGACGGCCTGTTTATGGCCGGTAGCCACGTCGCACATGACGTGATCATCGGCGATCGGGTGATCCTTGTGAACAACGCCTCGGTCGCGGGGCATTGTGTGCTTGAGGATGACGTGATCGTGGGCGGCCTGTCGGGCGTGCACCAATGGGTGCGCATCGGGCGCGGCGCGATCATCGGCGCGGTGACCATGGTGACCGCCGATGTGATCCCCTATGGTCTGGTGCAGGGGCCGCGCGGTGTTCTGGACGGGCTGAACCTTGTCGGGCTGAAACGCAAAGGCGTTGCGCGCTCGGACATCACGGCCCTGCGCGCCGCGTTTCAGACATTGGCACAGGGCGAGGGCACCTTCCTTGAGCGCGCCAATCGTTTGAAAGACGAAGGCGAGAGCGACTATGTCACCGAACTGGCCGAATTTGTCTTGGGCAAATCCGACCGGTCGTTCCTGACCCCGAACTGAGGTCCGCATGAGCACCGGTAAAACCGCGATCATCGCCGGATCGGGCGGCTTGCCCGCGCTGTTGGCGGCGGGTCTGGACGCGGTGGGCGTGCCGTTCGTCATTGCGCAGCTCGACGGCTATGCCATGGACAATCCCGCCGGTTGGCCGGTGGAACCGTTTGTGGTGGAACGCCTTGCCCTGTTGTTTGACCGGCTGGATGATCTGGGGGTTGAACAGGTGGTGTTTGCCGGTGCCGTGCAGCGTCCCGCCATTGATCCCGAACGCATTGATCCACGCACGGCGGCCCTGTTGCCGCGTCTGTTGCCCGCGTTTCAGGCCGGCGATGACGCGTTGTTGCGCGCGGTGATCGGGTTGTTTGAGGACGCGGGTTTCGCCGTGGTCGGTGCCGCCGATCTGATCCCGTCCCTGACCGCCGAGGCCGGTGTGATCGGCGCGGTTGCGCCGCGCGATCAGGACATCGCCGACGCCGCCCGCGCGTCCGAGATCGTCGCGCATATGGGACCGCTGGATGTGGGGCAGGGCGCGGTTGTCGCGCGTGGCCTGTGTCTGGCGATTGAGACCCTGCCGGGGACGGCGGCGATGATCGAATTCGTGCGCGCCGCGCGCACCCGTTTCCCCGCGCCCGAGGGTGGCGAGGGCGTGTTGTTCAAGGCCCCCAAACCGACGCAGGACCTGCGCGTGGATATGCCCGCCATCGGGCCGGATACGATCACCGCGGCACAGACGGCGGGCCTGTCGGGCATCGCGATTGCCGCCGGTGGGGTGATGATCATCGACCGCGCCCGCACGGTGGGTTTGGCCGATGAGGCGGGCATTGCCCTCTGGGCCGTCGCGCCATGAGGCGCGTGTTCCTCATCGCGGGTGAGGCATCGGGCGACGCGCTTGGCGCGGCCTTGATGCAGGGGTTGAAAACCCTGTGCCCCGAGGGGATCGAATTCACCGGTGTCGGGGGCGAATTGATGCAGGCCGAGGGGCTGAACAGCCTCTTTCCCATGCGCGAACTGTCCGTCATGGGGGTTGCCGAGGTCCTGCCGAAATACCGCGCCCTGATGCGTCGGATCAACCAATGCGCCGATCAGATCGTTGCGGACAGGCCCGACGTTCTGATCACCATCGACAGCCCCGATTTCTCCCTGCGCGTCGCACGGCGGGTCAAGGACCGCTCGGACATCCGCACGGTCCATTACGTGGCCCCGACGGTGTGGGCGTGGCGCTCGGGTCGGGCCAAAAAGATGGCCCCGATCATTGATCAGGTCCTTGCCCTGTTGCCGTTTGAACCACCTTATATGCAGGCCGAGGGGATGCGCTGTGATTTCGTCGGGCACCCGATTGTCGCGGCCCCCACCGTCACCGATCAGGACGCCGCCGATTTCCGCGCGCGTCACGGGATCGCGGGGGATGACCGGCTGCTCCTCGTTCTACCCGGATCGCGTCAGGGCGAGGTCAGCCGCCTTTGCCCGATCTTTGGCGACACGGTCGCGCGTCTGGCGAAAACCCATCCCGATCTGCGCATTGTTCTGCCCGTCGCGCCCGCCGTCACCGATGATGTGCGTCGCCTGACCGCGAAATGGGCCATTGCGCCGGTTCTGATCGACACGGCGGCGGACGGTGGGATCGACGAGAAACGCGGGGCATTTCGTGCCGCCGATTTGGCCCTTGCGGCGTCGGGGACGGTCTCGCTTGAGCTGGCCGCAGCGGAGACGCCGATGGTGGTGGCCTATGACATGAACTGGATCAGTTTCCAGATCATCAAGGCCATGGCCAAGATCGACACGGTCACCTTGGTCAACATTATCACGGGTGAAAAGGTCGTGCCGGAATACCTCGGCAATGCCTGTAAACCCGACGCGATTGCCACGGCCCTGACGGCGCTGATGGATGACCCTGCCGCGATTGCCCGTCAAAAACAGGCGGCACGCGATGTGATGGCGCAACTGGGCGCGGGCGGTGAGGCCCCCGGATTGCGAGCCGCACGCGCGGTTCTGGACGGGCTGAACGCCTAAACCGCTTGGCAGGGCGGGCCCACAATGCTAGAGCACGCTCATGACCCAGATTTGCCGCATCATTATCTGCTGCATTACCCGCTGACATTCGTTGCGCGGGCCTGTCTGACGGTCGATCCCCGACCAATCCCAAACTTGGCCCGTGCGACACCGCACGAAGGACATGGCTATGGCCGTTGAGATTTATCTGCGGAACACCAAGACCCGCTCGGTCGATGTGTTCACCCCGATCGACCCCGAAAACGTGCGCATGTATGTCTGTGGGCCGACGGTTTATGACCGCGCGCATCTGGGCAACGCGCGTCCCGTGGTGGTGTTTGATGTGCTCTATCGTCTGCTGCGCCATGTGTATGGCGCGGATCACGTGACCTATGTGCGCAATTTCACCGATGTGGATGACAAGATCATCGCGCGGGCCGAGCAGAGCGGCCGCGAGATTGCCCAGATCACCGGCGAAACGACCCAATGGTTTCTGGACGACATGGGCGCGCTTGGTGCGTTGGAACCCAACCAGATGCCGCGCGCGACCGATTACATTCCCCAGATGGTGGCGATGATCGAACGTCTGGTTGAGACCGGCCATGCCTATCCTGACGGGGCGGGGCATGTGTTGTTCGCGGTCAAAAGCTATGGCGATTACGGCGCGCTGTCTGGTCGGTCGGTCGATGACATGATCGCCGGTGCGCGGGTCGAGGTCGCGGATAACAAGCGCGACCCGATGGATTTCGTCCTGTGGAAGCCATCGAACGCCGATCAACCCGGTTGGGAGAGCTCGTGGGGCCGTGGGCGTCCGGGCTGGCACATCGAATGCTCGGCCATGGCGGATGACCTGCTGGGCGATCATTTCGACATCCACGGCGGCGGCAACGATCTGATGTTCCCGCACCACGAAAACGAAATTGCGCAAAGCTGCTGTGCCCATCCGGGGTCGGGTTTTGCGAATTTCTGGGTGCATAACGAGATGCTGCAGGTCGAGGGCAAGAAGATGTCCAAAAGCCTTGGCAACTTTTTCACCGTCCGCGACCTGCTGGATCAGGGCATCCCGGGTGAGGTGGTCCGGTTCGTCTTTCTGTCCACCCATTACCGCAAGCCTATGGACTGGACCGCCGACAAGGCGCGCGAGGCCGAGGCGCATCTGCGCAAGTGGCGCAAGATGGTTGATGGCGTGACCGCCGGTGCTCCGTCCCACGCGGTGGTTGCGGCGATCGCCGATGACCTGAACACGGCGGGCGCGATTGCCGAACTGCACAAACTGGCCGCCGCGGGCGATGTTGAAACCCTGTTGGGATCGGCACAGATGCTGGGCCTTTTGGATCCGGCGATGGGCGATTGGGCCAAGGGCGCGGATGTGGACCTGTCGGCCTATGCCGATGCCCTGAGCGCCGCGCGCGAGGCCGCGATGGCCACCAAGGATTTCGCCGAAGTGGACCGCCTGAAAACCGCGCTGACCGAGGCGGGGGTCGAGGTCCGGATGAGCAAGGCAGGCGTCGACCTGTCGCCCAAGCCCGAGTTTGACGCGGCGAAACTGGACGGGTTGCTGTGATGGCGCGCTCTGAACATACGGCCTGTGCCGGCCCATGGGGGCGGGTCGGGGGCGATCAGGATCGCGGCGCGATCCTGAAACCGGCACCTGACACAGTGATGTAGGTATAAGGACCAATCAGATGACCAAAGACCGCCTCTATATCTACGACACCACGCTGCGCGACGGACAACAGACGCAGGGTGTGCAATTCTCGACCGCCGAAAAGGTCAAGATCGCCGAAACGCTGGACACGCTGGGCGTCGATTATATCGAGGGCGGCTGGCCCGGGGCGAACCCGACCGATAGCGCCTTTTTCGACGCCGCGCCGCACACCCGCGCCCGCATGACCGCCTTTGGCATGACCAAACGCGCGGGCCGCTCGGCCGAGAACGACGATGTTCTGGCCGCCGTGATGAACGCGGGCACGCCGTCGGTCTGTATCGTCGGCAAGACGCATGATTTCCACGTGACGACCGCGCTTGGGATCACGCTGGACGAAAACATCGAGGTGATTGAGCAATCCATCGCCCATATCGTGGGGCAGGGGCGTGAGGCCCTGTTTGACGCCGAGCATTTCTTTGACGGCTATCGCGCGAACCCCGATTACGCGATTGCCTGTGTGCGGGCGGCCTATGGGGCCGGTGCGCGTTGGATCGTGTTGTGCGACACCAATGGCGGCACCTTGCCGGATATGGTCGGCGACATCACCGCCGCCGTCATCGCCGCCGGTATTCCGGGCGATCACCTTGGCATCCATACACACAACGACACCGGCAATGCGGTGGCCGCGTCTCTGGCCGCCATCGACGCAGGCGCGCGCCAGATCCAAGGCACGCTGAACGGTCTGGGTGAGCGCTGTGGCAACGCCAACCTATCGACGCTGATCCCGACGCTGCTCCTGAAATCGCCCTATGCCGAGACGTTTGAGACGGGCGTGACCCACGATGCGCTGACCGGTCTGACCCGCGCCTCGCGTCTGCTGGACGATATCCTGAACCGTGTTCCGGTGAAATCTGCACCCTATGTCGGGGCCTCGGCGTTTGCGCATAAGGCGGGCCTGCACGCCAGCGCGATCCTCAAGGACCCCAGCACCTATGAACACATCGACCCCGCCGTGGTCGGCAATTCGCGCATCATCCCGATGTCGAACCAAGCGGGCCAATCGAACCTGCGCCGCCGTCTGGCCGAGGCGGGTCTTGAGGTCGAAAAAGACGATCCGCGTCTGGCCCAGATCCTTGACGACATCAAGGAACGCGAGGCACAGGGCTATAGCTATGACACCGCACAGGCCAGCTTTGAGCTGATCGCGCGCCGCGCCTTGGGCCTTGCCCCGCGGTTCTTTGACGTGAAACGCTATAAGGTCACGGTCGAACGGCGCAAAAACAAATACGACCGCATGGTCAGCCTATCCGAAGCCGTCGTCGTCGTTAAAATCGGCGATGAGAAAAAGCTGAGCGTGTCTGAAAGCATGGACGAGGCCGGCAATGACCGCGGCCCCGTCAACGCCCTGTCCAAGGCGCTGGCCAAGGATCTCGGCCCCTATCAAGAGCTGATCGACGACGTGCGCCTTGTGGACTTCAAGGTCCGCATCACCCAAGGCGGGACCGAGGCCGTCACCCGCGTCATCATCGACAGCGAAGACGACAAAGGCCGTCGCTGGTCCACCGTGGGGGTCAGCCCCAACATAGTTGACGCCAGTTTTGAGGCACTCTTGGACGCCATCAACTGGAAATTGATCCGGGACGGGGCCAAAGCACCATGAGCATTCAGGCCTGCGCCGATCTCGTCCATCGCGGCGATCCCGACCGGTTCGCGGCGATCATGGCCGCACCGGTTGGCGCGCGCGAACGCCTGTTCCCGATCTTTGCCTTTAACCTAGAGGTCGCCCGCGCCCCGTGGGTCACAGCCGAGGCGATGATCGCCGAAATGCGCCTGCAATGGTGGCGCGACGCGCTTGAGGAAATCGCGAACGGCGCGGAGGTGCGACGACATGAGGTCACAACGCCTCTGTCCGCCGCCATCGATGCCGAAACCGCAACCATGCTCGACACGCTGGTGACCGCGCGCCAATGGGACATCTACACCGATCCTTTTGAGGATCAGGCGGCGTTTGATCGCTATATCGACGCGACCTCTGGCCATCTCCTCTGGGCGGCCGCGCGCGCGACGGGCACAACGACCGGCGAACAGGCGGTGCGCGATGCGGCCTACGGGATTGGCGTGGCGAATTGGCTGATGGCGATCCCGGGATTGGTCGAACGGGGGAAAATCCCGCTGCTCGACGGCACGCCCGACGGCGTCAAAACCCTCGCCACCACGGCCCTGACGCGCCTCAAATCCGCACAGAAACAGGCCCCCAAATCCGCCGCGCTCGTCCTGCGCACCGGATGGATGGCCGAACCCACCCTGCACCGCGTGCTCCAAAACCCGGCCCTTGTGGCCGACGGCCAACTGGCCCGCCCCGACGGGATCAAACGCGCCTCTCTCCTTTGGAAATCCTTGCGCGGCAATTGGTAAAGGGCAGATCGCTCTGTCCCTTCACCTTGTCCAAATACTCAAAATCCGACGGCGTCCAATCGGCGCCTAGTCCTCGGCAGGGCGCAGCGTCAGCCAGATCAACGCCCCACCGGCCAGCATGATGAACGGCGCCATCGCCATGTTGACGGCGTTCCAGCCCTCTTGCACTGTCCCACCAGAACAGTTCATCAACCCGCCCGAGGCCAGAGACGCCATCGTCACCCCGCCAAACACGATCAGATCGTTCAGACCCTGAACACGGCCACGCTCTTCAACCGTATGGGCGCCCGCCAACATGCTCGTCGCGCCGATGAACCCGAAATTCCACCCGATCCCGAGCAGGATCAGCGCGATAAAGAACTGTTCCAGTTCGACCCCGCTCAGGGCGACCGCACCGGCCCCCGTCAGGATCAACAGGCCCAGACCCACAACCTTTTCCACTCCGAAACGCGCGATCATGTGACCGGTAAAGAACGACGGCACAAACATCGCCAGCACGTGCGCCATCACCACATCGGCGGCATCGTTGGTCTCATAGCCACAGCCCACAACCGCCAAGGGGGTCGAGGTCATCACAAGGTTCATCAACGCGTAGGACACAAGGGCACAGATCATCGCCACGGCCACACGCGGTGTGCGCAGCAATTCCATCCGGCTGCGTCCCTTGGGGGCGTCTGCGGCGGCCTTTTCGGGGCGCGGAATATCAAGGCCTAGGAAAATCAGCGCGCCCAACAGGTTTAGTGCGATCACCGCCAGATAGGTCCCCATGAACGGCACAACAAAGGCGTCCGAGGTCGCTTTGACGATCTGCGGACCGATAATGGCCGACACCAGACCGCCCGCCATGACATAGGAAATCGCCTTGGGACGAAAGGCATCACTGGCCGTATCGGCGGCGGCAAAGCGGTAAAATCCCTGCGCGGACATATAAATGCCGGTGAACAGCGACCCCAACAAAAAGATCGGAAAGGACGCCACATAGAGCCCATAGGACCCGATGGCCGCGCCCAACATGCCGCCCGTCACCCCGATCAGGAACCCGACCCGACGTCCGTATTTCTGCATGATCCCCGAAATCGGCGTCGCGCTCAGCATCGAGCCCAGCACGATCATCGAAATCGGCAAGGTCGCCCAGCACGCGTTTGACGCCAAAGATTGCCCCGCCAGACCGCCAATAGTGAAAATCATCGGCATCTGTGCGCCAAGGAACGCTTGGGCCAGAACCAGAACGATCACATTTCGTTTAGCGCGCCCGTCTTGGGTGGGGGCGGTCATGGTGTCGCTCATGGCGGAAACCTCTGCAAATCTCTACACTTGCTGCATACAGATTTAATATTGCGAATGCGAGAGGGCCGTTCGCGCGGTCCGATGTGCAGGATTGCACAGGGCTATGCATAATGTGCAGGGCAGGGCGGCCTTGTGATACGCGCGCAATTGCTTAGGTTTTTCGCAACCCATTTTTGATTGATTTGACACAGGATGACCCATGGCTGATCTGACCTATACCCCGCCCAAAGTCTGGACTTGGGAAAGCGAGAACGGCGGCCAGTTCGCCAGCACCAACCGCCCCATCGCGGGCCCGACCCACGACAAGGAATTGCCCAAGGGCGAACACGACCTGCAACTCTACTCGCTGGCCACGCCCAACGGGGTCAAGGTGACGATCCTGCTTGAGGAGATGCTTGAGGCCGGTATCGACGCCGAATACGACGCGTGGCTGATCAAGATCGGTGACGGCGACCAGTTCGGCAGCGGCTTTGTCGAGGCGAACCCGAACTCGAAAATCCCTGCGCTGGTTGACCACTCGGGCGACAGCCCCGTGCGTGTATTCGAGAGCGGTTCGATCCTGCTCTATCTGGCGGAAAAATTCGGTGCCTTTATCCCCGACGCCCCCGCAGATCGCACGCAGACCCTGAACTGGCTGTTCTGGCAGATGGGCAGCGCCCCCTATCTGGGTGGTGGCTTTGGCCATTTCTACGTCTATGCGCCCGAGAAATTCCAATACCCGATCGACCGCTTTACGATGGAGGCCAAGCGTCAGTTGGACGTGCTGGAACGTCATCTGGCGGAAAACGAATGGATGGCGGGCGATCAATACAGCATCGCCGATATCGCCATCTGGTCGTGGTATGGTCAGGTCCTGCTGGGTCGTGTCTATGACGCACAGGAATTCCTCGACGCCGAAAGCTATACCAACGCGATGGCATGGGCGAAAAAGATCCTTGAACGTCCCGCCGTACAACGCGGGATCAAGGTCAACCGCACTTGGGGTGAACTCAGCGATCAGCTGTTGGAGCGCCACAGCGCGGCGGATTTTGACACCGCGACCCAAGACAAAGTCCAAGCGGCCGAGTAACATCGCACGCACGACATCAGGGCCCTCGCGATCGTCGCGGGGGCCTTTGTCATAGGGAGGGGCCATGCGCATCATTCACAGCGACGCCTGTATCGCCGAGGGCGCGGCGCATCTGGCGGCGGTTGAGCCACGGTTCGCCATGGCCTTGGACACGGTCGGCACCTTGCCCCTGCGCCGCCGCAAGGACGGGTTTGCCGCCCTTGTCGATGCGATTGTCAGTCAACAGGTCTCGGTCGCTGCCGCCGATGCGATTTACGGACGTCTGAAGGACGCGAACCTCATCGGCCCGCGCAAGATCATGTGGGCCAGTGACGAGGACCTGCGCGCCTGTGGTCTCAGCCGCCAGAAAATCCGCTATGTCCGTGCGCTGGCCGAGGCGCGGATCGATTTCAAGGCCCTGCGCAGCGCGCCGACAGAGCAGGTCATCACAGAACTGACCGCCGTGCCCGGCATCGGCGTCTGGACGGCCGAGATTTACGCGATGTTCAGCCTTGGCCATGCCGATGTCTTTGCACCCGGCGATCTGGCGTTACAGGAAAGTGCCCGCATTCTGTTCGATCTGGACGAACGCCCCCGCGAAAAGGCATTTCGCATCCTCGCCGAACCGTGGTCCCCGTGGAGAAGCGTTGCAGCGCGCCTGCTTTGGGCCTACTACCATGTTGCAAAAGACAGAGAGGGTATTCGCTGATGACACGTGTTCTGACCGCTGGCCGAAAAGAGCCGGTATCCGGGGAAACGCGCTCGGTTGTGGTGTTTCTGCACGGGTTCGGGGCCAATGGCGCCGACCTGTTGGGGATTGCGGACACGATTGGCGAACATCTGCCCGATACCCTGTTTGTGGCCCCTGATGCGCCCGAACGCTGTGCCGGGTCGCCCTTCGGGTTTCAGTGGTTCCCGATCCCGCATTTCGACGGCTCCTCTGAGGAAGAAAAAGAGCGCTCCATGGCCCAGTCGGTCGAGGATCTGAACGCGTTTCTGGATGCGCTGATGGTGGATGAGGACGTCCTGCCCGAGCAGGTCCTGTTGTTCGGGTTCAGCCAAGGCACGATGATGAGCCTGCACGTCGCCCCCCGCCGCGAAGACCCCGTTGCGGGCATCGTGGCGTTTTCGGGCCGGTTGTTGAAACCAGAACTGCTGGCCGATGAGGTCGTCAGCCGTCCGCCGGTTCTGTTGATCCATGGCGATGTGGACGATGTCGTGCCGCCCCAATCCATGCCCGAGGCCGCCGAGGCCCTGCAGGATGCCGGTTGGAAAGACATCTATGGCCACGTGATGAAGGGCACCGCGCACGGGATTTCGCCGGATGGGCTCAGTGTCGCGCTGGCCTTTATGCGGGATCGTCTGGGCGAATCCTGATCCCGCCGCGCAATTTGCCTGAATATTAGGCGCCTTTTGTCATTCTCTCGTTACTTCGCGGACCTATCCCTTTGATGGGCCGCGCGGGTAAATCGTGGGGCTTGTCAGGTTTAACGCCCGATATATAGTGGTAGTCATATATTGGGGCGGGCCGCGTCCCGCCCTGACCGGTTACCGGCAGACAGGGCGAAGGCGGAGTCACACTAATGGACGGCGATTTCAGGACGAGTTTCGTAAGAGAACCACAGGCGCTAAAGCAGTTTCCCGCTTTGGTTCTGAATGCGGATTACCGACCACTTTCTTACTACCCTCTGTCGCTGTGGCCATGGCAAGAGGCGGTCAAGGCAGCGTGGCTGGATCGGGTCGACATCGTCGCCGAATACGATCAGGTGGTCCACAGCCCCTCGACCGAAATCCGAATACCGTCGGTCGTCGTCCTCAAAGATTTTGTCAAACCTCAAAAGCGCGTGGCCTTCACGCGCTTTAATTTGTTTTTGAGGGACGGTTTTTGCTGTCAGTACTGTGGCAGCCGCGGGGATTTGACGTTTGATCACGTCGTGCCGCGGGCCTCGGGCGGGATCACCAGTTGGGAAAACGTCGTGGCCGCCTGTTCCAAGTGTAATCTAAAGAAGGGCTCGAAAAGCCTGCGCAATGCCGGTATGGCTTTGCGTAAGGCCCCGCGTCCCCCAAGTGCCGAGGAACTGCGCAACCAAGGGCGCCGGTTCCCGCCCAACCATCTGCATCAAAGCTGGATGGATTTCCTGTATTGGGACGCCGAATTGGACGAATAAATCCATTTTCGGTATAAATTCACTGGGTGAACTGGACAGCGGTTTGATTGATCGCTAAATAGGCCTTGTTTGCGCTAACACGAAATTTGCGATGAGGGCGAAATGGTTTCACGCGTCATTCCGGTGGATCTCTTTGATCTGGTTATCTTTGGGGGGACCGGTGACTTGGCCCGCCGCAAAATCCTGCCGGGGCTGTATCGCCGGTTTCTGGACGGCCAAATCCCCGAGGACTCGCGCATTATCGCCGCCGCGCGTTCCGAAATGGACGATGCGGGCTATCGCGATATGATCCGCGAGGCGATCGTCGAATTCGTCTCCAAGGACAAGCAGGACAAGACCTGTATCGAAAAATTCCTGTCGCGCCTTGCCTATGTGCAGGTCGATGCGACGGGCACGGATGGCTGGGACGAACTGGCCGAAAAGATGCGCGATGGCGTGGTGCGGGCGTTTTATTTCTCGGTTGGCCCGTCGCTGTTTGGCGCGATTGCCGAGCGTCTGCATGCCTATCACATCGCCGATGAGGACAGCCGCATCGTGGTCGAAAAACCGTTCGGTCATGACCTTGCGACCGCGCGGGCGTTGAACCAGACGCTGGCCGAGCATTTCGACGAAACCCAGATTTACCGCATCGACCACTATCTGGGCAAAGAGACGGTGCAGAACCTGATGGCCGTACGCTTTGCCAATATGCTGTTCGAACCGCTGTGGAACGCGCGCAACATCGACCATATCCAGATCACCGTGGCCGAAACCGTGGGTGTCGGCGGGCGCGGGGGCTATTACGACAAATCGGGTGCGATGCGCGATATGGTGCAAAACCACCTGATGCAGCTGCTCTGCCTGATCGCGATGGAACCGCCCTATGCGTTCGAACCGGACGCGGTGCGCGACGAAAAGCTGAAAGTTATCCGTGCCTTGGATCCGGTCGAACCCGATGACATCGTGCGCGGCCAATACGGCGCAGGCGAGGGCGGGACGAGCTATCTCGACGATGTGGAAAACCGCGACAGCCGCACCGAGAGCTATATCGCGATGAAGCTGCACGTGGCGAACTGGCGCTGGAAGGGGACCCCGTTCTATCTGCGCACCGGCAAACGTCTGCGCGCGCGGACGTCCGAAATCGCCATCGTGTTCAAGGATCCGCCGCATTCGATTTTCGGCGATCAGGAAACCCATAAATCGAACGTGTTGGTCATCCGCCTGCAACCCAATGAGGGCATGAACCTCAAGGTCACGATCAAGGAACCCGGCCCCGGCGGGATGCGTCTGGTCGAGGTGCCGTTGGACATGTCGTTCAAAGAAGCGCTTGGCCCCGATGCCGAGGATATTCCCGACGCCTATGAACGTCTGATCATGGATGTGATCCGCGGCAACCAGACCCTGTTCATGCGCGGCGATGAGATTGAGGCGTCCTGGGCGTGGACCGATCCGATCATTGAGGGCTGGGAGGCGCGCGGTGATCGCCCCGTGTCCTATGATCCGGGCAGTTCGGGTCCCGAGGATGCCTTGATGCTGATGCACAAGGACGGACGTCGTTGGCGTGAGGTCAAGGTATGAACTTTGCCACATATCCCGACCGCGCGGCCCTGATGGCGGGTTTGGCCGCGCAGATCGCCGGTGAACTGGCCGAGGTTCTCAAGGTGCAGGAGCGCGCGACACTGGCCGTACCCGGTGGTACAACGCCCGGTCCGATTTTCGATCAGCTCTGCTTGGCCGATCTGCCGTGGGACCGGATCAACGTGATGCTGACCGATGAACGCTGGGTCGAGGAAAGCTCGGACCGGTCGAACACGGCGCTGTTGAAACAGCGTCTGTTGCGCGAAAATGCCGCCGCGGCGACCCTGATCCCGCTCTATGCCTCGGCCGAAGCGCCCGAGGATCGGTTGGCCGAATTGACCGCAGGTGTGAACGCCGTTCTGCCCCTGTCCGTGGTGGTTTTGGGCATGGGGGCGGATATGCATACCGCGTCCCTGTTCCCCGGTGCGGATCAGCTAGAGGCGGCTTTGGCCGATGACGCCGCGCCCCTCTACGCCATGCGGGCCCCTGGCGCGCCCGAGCCGCGCATGACCCTGTCGGCGCCCGCCCTTGCCAGCGCGCCGCATATTCATATCCTTATCACGGGCGACGAAAAACGCGCCGCCTATGACACCGCCAAATCCCTGAATGACCCCCATGCCGCGCCGGTTTGCGCGGTTCTGGGCCAAGCAACCGTGCATTGGGCAGAATAATCATGACCATCTGGAACAGCTTGCGCGCCGTGGCCGATACCGTTTCCGCGCGCCGTATCACCGACCTGTTTGACTCGCCGGACCGCGCCGCGCGCTTTTCCGCGCGGTTTGAGGACATGCTGTTCGATTTCTCGAAAACCAATATCGATCAGGACATTCTGGACCAACTGCTGGACATCGCCGCACAGGCCGATGTCGCGGGGCGGCGCGATGCGATGTTCGCTGGCGCCAAGATCAACGACACCGAGGGGCGCGCGGTTTTGCACACCGCGCTGCGGGCAAGCTCTGGCCCCGTGATGGTCGATGGTCAGGACGTGATCCCCGGCGTGCATGCGGTTCTGGATCAGATGGCGGCGTTTTGCGCGGATGTGCGCAATGGCACGTTCAAGGGGCAGGGCGGCACGATCACCGATGTGGTGAACATCGGGATCGGTGGCTCGGACCTTGGGCCCGCGATGGCCTATATCGCGCTGCACTCCTATGCGGACGGGCCGCGCTGTCATTTCGTGTCCAACGTCGATGGCGCGCAGATCGCCGAGGTGATGGGCGGTCTGGACTTGACCCGTACCTTGGTCATCGTGGCCTCGAAAACCTTTACCACCATTGAAACCATGACCAACGCCGAAACCGCGCGCCGCATGATGGCCGAGGTGGTGGATGATCCGGCGGCGCAATTCGCGGCCGTCTCGACCGCGTTGGACAAAACCGCTGCCTTTGGCATTCCGGATGAGCGCGTGTTCGGGTTCGAGGACTGGGTCGGCGGGCGCTATTCCATGTGGGGGCCGATTGGCCTGTCCCTGATGCTGGCCGTGGGCGAGACGCATTTTCGCGACTTCCTGCGCGGCGGCGAAGAGATGGACACCCATTTCTGCACCGCGCCCTTTGCCGAGAACCTCCCCGTTTTGTTGGCCATGGTTGGCATGTGGCACCATCAGGCCTGCGGGTTCGGGACGCGGGCGGTTTTGCCCTATGATCAACAACTTGCGCGCCTTCCTGCATACCTTCAACAGCTAGAGATGGAAAGCAACGGCAAGGGCGTTGCGATGGACGGAAGCACGTTGGACGTGCCGTCGGGGCCGGTGGTCTGGGGCGAACCCGGCACCAATGGCCAGCACGCGTTCTATCAGCTGATCCACCAAGGCACCGCCGTGATCCCCTGCGAATTCCTTGTCGCGGCTGAGGGGAACGAGATGGGCCGTTCACGCCATCACCGTCTGTTGGTGGCGAACTGTCTGGCGCAAAGTCAGGCCTTGATGCAGGGGCGCGATCTGGACACCGCGCGCGAGATGATGCGCGCCGCCGGGTTTGAGGGCGATGAGTTGGAACGCCAAGCGCGCCACCGTGTCTTTACCGGCAACCGTCCCTCCACGACCCTGATCTATCCGCGCCTGACGCCGCGCATGCTGGGCCGGATCATCGCCCTTTATGAACACCGCGTGTTCGTCGAAGGCGTGGTTCTTGGCATCAACAGCTTTGACCAATGGGGCGTTGAACTGGGCAAAGAGCTGGCCAAATCGCTGGAACCCGTTCTGGCGGGCACATCCGACGCGCCGGTCGATCCGTCTTCGCGTCAGTTGATTGATTTCGTCCAAGGTCACTTTGGCGCGGACCTCGGCCAGTTCGGCGAAGGCTAAGCCCCACAACGGCCCCGCCGCACGCGGGGCCGGACAGGCGCACCGGTACATCGGCGCGCAACAATCTGAAATCTAGGGGATTTTGGAGCGGGTGAAGGGAATCGAACCCTCGTATGCAGCTTGGGAAGCTGCCGTTCTACCATTGAACTACACCCGCAGTGCGTTTTGAGATAGATAATGCAGCCCCCAAGGTCAAGCGGGGAAAACGGGCCGGTCGGGATTTCTCGACCGGCCCGCATCACACCTTATTTCGGCAGCAAAACGCCGTTGATCACATGGACCACGCCGTTGGCCTGATCGACATTGGCGGTGGTGACCATGGCGGCGTTGCCGCTCTCGTCATAGATGTAGACGTTACCGCCTTTGACCTGCGCCGACAGAGCATCGCCCGACACGGCGTTAAAGTGGTAGAAACCATCGGTGCTGTGCTTGGTGCGGGCGATGATGGTTTCCGCCGACAGGTCCTCGGCCACCACATGCGAGGTCAGGATCTTGGTCAGCATATCCTTGTTCTCGGGCTGCAGCAGGGTGTCGACCGTGCCCTCGGGCAGGGCGGCAAAGGCGTCGTTCACGGGCGCGAAGACGGTGAAAGGACCCTCGGACGCCAGAACGTCGACCAGATCGGCCGCCTGAACGGCGGCGACCAGAGTGGTCAGGTTGTCGGCCTGAACGGCATTCTCAACGATGTTATTCGTGGCGGGCATCGGCGCGCCGCCCACGATCGGAACATTGGCCATCGCGGCGGTTGCGGTGCCCATGGCCAGAATTGCGGCAGTGCGAATGATGGTGGTTTTCATTGGTCGTCTCCTCTTACTGTCGGTACCGTGTTTGGCCCGATTGTAGAGGAGTACGGGGCGACCACGGGATCGGTTCACAAACCCGTGGTCACATTGAATTGAGCCATATTACACTGGCCTTTCGGTCAGATCACGCTACCGCGCGCGACGACGACGACGTCCCCCGCGTCCCTCATCATCGCCGCCATGGGCGTTGAAAGACGGGCTCGGGAGCGTGACGACCTTGGCCAGTTCGGGGAAAGGATCCACCGCGTGGGGCAGGGCGTTCGCGTTGACGAAATGCTCTTGAAAACGCGGCTCAATCGCCGTTTCGATCTTGTGGATCTGGCGCACGACGGTCTCAATCTCACGGCGCGCGTCGATGTTGCAAAGGGCAATACGCGCGCCCGTACCGGCGGCGTTGCCTGCGCTGCTGACCTTATCCAGTTGGACGTCGGGGATCATGCCCAGAACCATGGCGTGTTTGGCACTGATATGCGCGCCAAAGGCACCGGCCAGAACCACGCGGTCCACCCGTTCGACGTTCATTTCATCCATCAACAGGCGCGCCCCGGCATAGAGCGCCGATTTCGCCAGCTGGATCGCGCGGATGTCGCCTTGGGTCACGGTGATCAGGGGGCCGCCCTCAGCGCGCCCGTCGTGCAGGACATAGGCATGCGTGCGGCCCTCGGGGATACAGCGCGGCGTGCCGGTTTGCTCCGCCCCGCCGATCAGGCCCGAGGCATCCAAAAGGCCCGCCATACGCATCTCCGCGACGGCCTCGATAATGCCTGACCCGCAGATGCCGGTGATGCCGGTTGTGGCAACGGCCTGCTCAAATTCCGGATCATCGGACCACAGGTCACTGCCGATCACGCGGAACCGCGGCTCCTTGGTCACGGGGTCGATTTCCACGCGCTCAATCGCGCCCGGCGCGGCGCGTTGGCCCGAACTGATCTGGGCGCCCTCGAACGCGGGACCTGTGGGCGAGGAACAGGCCAAGACGCGGTTGCGATCCCCCAACAGGATTTCGGCGTTGGTGCCGACGTCCACGATCAGGACAAGGTCCTCGGATTTCTGCGGCTCTTCGGACAGGGCGACGGCGGCGGCGTCCGCCCCGACGTGCCCTGCGATGCAGGGCAGGATATAGGTCCGCGCTCCGGCGTTGACGGCGCCGAGGTTCAGGTCTGTTGCCGCCATGTTCACGGCGTCCGACACGGCGAGGGCAAAGGGCGCTTGGCCAAGCTCAACCGGATCGATCCCCAGCAGCAGGTGGTGCATCACGGGGTTACAGACCACGGTCAACTCTACAACCGACTGCGGGTCGATGTTCGCGTCCGCGCAGAGGGATTTCGCCAGATCGTTCAGCGCCTCGCGCACCGCGGCGGTCATTTCGCGATCCCCACCTTGGTGCATCATGGCATAGGACACACGGCTCATCAGGTCCTCACCGAACCGGATTTGCGGGTTCATGATGCCCGCACTTTCCACCACTGCGCCGGTGCTCAGATCGCACAGATGCGCGGCGATGGTGGTGGAGCCGAGGTCGACAGCAAGGCCGAAAAGGCCTCCCTCGTAAAACCCGGGCCAGAGGTCGATCAGTTGCGGTGCGGTCCCGGTGTGGTCGTGGTGAACGGCAAGGGTCACCTGCCATTTGCCCTTGCGCAGGATCGGCTGCAATCGGGGTAGGATGTGGTTTGGCACAGACAGTTCGGCCACGTCCCATTGGGCCTTTAGCGCGGCGCGCAGACGTTCCAGATCGCCGGTGGGGCTGTGCATATCCGGCTCGGCCACGTCGACCAGATAGAGACGCGTCGCAGGGGCCATGGTGATAGCGCGGGCCGTGGCGGCCTTGCGGACGACTTGGCGGTGGACTTGGCTTTCGGGAGGGACATCGAGGACGACATCGCCCAGAATCTGCGCCTGACAGCCCAAACGCCGTCCGGGTTTCAACCCGCGAATGCGGTCATAGCGATCCTCAACCGCGTTTTGCGGGGACAGCGCGTTTTCGTCGACGGTCACCCCGTGCTTGGAAAACGTGCCGTAGGATGGTGCGATCTGGCATTTGGAACAGATACCACGTCCGCCACAGACACTGTCCAGATCGACGCCTAGAGAGCGGGCGGCGGACAGGACTGTTGTGCCAACGGGTACAGTGCCACGTTTTCCGGAGGGGGTGAAAATGACTTTGGCTTGGGTGTCTGTTGTCATCGTCTTGTTCCGTCGGTTGCCAGATTTTTCGACGAAAAATCTGGGAGGCAAAACTCTTCGGCGAAGAGTTTTGCACCACGTTGCAAATTAACAGATGATCCGCAATGGCTCAGACGTACAGAAGATAACAATCTGGTCGCCCGATTGAACCATATGATAGCCGCGACGGCGGACTTCGAGTTCCAAGCGACCATACCCGATCTCGCGTTCGACATCCCGCAGACTGCGGCGCACAATGCCCCCGCCGCGCGCAGATTTTGAACTAAAAATCTGCGCGACCCACGGGTGGTCTGGGATGTCACGAGCATTCAGGTACATGCCCTTGGATTAATACGCATTGGTTAATGCGGCATTAACCACGGCGGCGACGGCGACCGCCGCGACCACCAGCCCCGGATGCTTGGGCAGCCTTGGCGGCCTCGGGGAAGGTTGCGCCCTCTTTCACCGCATCCAGAACGCGGCTGAATGCGATCCATTCGCCCCCGTTCGCATCGTGGTTCATCAGCATGTTGGCGGCTTTGATCGCCTCCATCTCTACCTGACGCACGGGGTTCATGATCGCGCTGGTCATGCCCGCGCCAATCGCCATCGGCAGAAACGCCGCGTTTACGCCGTGACGGTTGGGCAGACCGAACGAGATGTTCGACGCACCACAGGTCGTGTTCACGCCCAGTTCATCGCGCAGACGACGCACCAGCGTGAACACCTGTTGACCAGCCGAGGCCATCGCGCCAACGGGCATGACCAGCGGGTCCACCACGATGTCATGGGCGGGGATGCCGAAATCGGCGGCGCGTTCCACGATTTTCTTGGCGACCTCAAAGCGCACGTCGGGGTCTTCGGAAATACCGGTGTCGTCGTTCGAAATCGCCACAACCGGCACGTTGTATTTCTTGACCAGCGGCAGAACCAGTTCCAGACGGTCTTCTTCGCCCGTGACCGAGTTGAGCAGCGGGCGACCTTTGGCTGCCTGCAGACCGGCCTCTAGCGCGCCGGGAACCGAGCTGTCGATGCACAGCGGCACATCGACCAGACCCTGAACCATTTCGATCATTTTGGTCATCAGGGGCGGTTCGGTCTCGTTCGGGTTCGGGTTCGAGTTATAGACCACGCCCGCGTTCACATCCAAAACCATCGCGCCACAGGCGACCTGTTCCAGAGCGTCCTTTTCGACCGTGCTGAAATCACCGGCCTCAAGCTCGGCGGCCAGCTTTTTACGGCCCGTGGGGTTGATCCGCTCACCGATCACGCAGAACGGTTCGTCGAAACCGATGGTGACGGTCTTGGTTTGGGATTCGATGACGGTACGGGTCATAACAAGGTCCTTGGGTTAGGCGTCGGGTTAGGCGGTCTCGGCCGGAACAGCGGCAGAGCCGCCATTTTCAATGGCCCAGGTCGCGTTGGTCTTGATCCCGCCCAGCGGGAAGAAATGGATCGATTCAACGCCGAAGTTCGGGTTGGCGGCCTTATGCGAGGCCAGTTCGTTGATCAGCTCGGTCGGCTCGAACGGCACGACCAGTTTGGTCACATCCTTGGCGCGGCGTTGCAACACGCGCAGGGACGGGCCCACGCCACAGGCAATCGCGAATTTCAGCAGGGTCTGCAGTTTCGCCGGACCCGCAACGCCCAGATGGATCGGCAGGTTGATGCCCTCGGCGGCCAGACGGTCGGCCCATTCGATGATCGGACCGGCCTCGAACGCGAACTGGGTCGCGATGGCCATCTTGGCGTCGGTGCGTTCCGAAAACGCCTGTTTCCAGCGCAGCGCGGCCATAACCTGTTCGTCGCCGCCCTTGGGGTCGATATCGCGGTTGCCTTCGGGGTGACCGGCGACGTGCAGACGCTCGAACCCGTCAAACAGACCGGTTTCCATCAGTTGCAACGAGTTCTCGAAATCGCCAACGGGGTTGGACACACCACCGGCCAGCAACAGCGCCTGTTTCACATCGGCCTCGCCACGATACTGGGCGATCCATTCGGCCAGTGTCGCGCGGTCCTTGATGATGCGCGCGGGGAAATGGGGCATGACGTTGAACCCGTCGCGGGCCAGACGGCGCGCGGTGTCGATCATTTCCTCGATCGGGGTGCCGTCGATGTGGGCGATGTAGACGCGGGTGCCTTGGGGCAGCAACTCGCGAAAGTTCTCGACCTTGGCGGCGGTGCGCGGCATCACCTCAATCGAATAGCCTTGCAGCAGGGCCTCTACCTCGGGGGTGACCGGTGCCGCGGCGTCTTCGCGACGTTTGAATTTCAACAGTGCCATTGCGCTCTCCCAAAGCCGGGTTGCAGATTTCAGGTCCATCCGGAATTGGCGATCAGCGCTTTGAGACGGTCGTTATCGTATTCGGCGTCCAGTCGGGCGGCTTCGGCTGTGGCGATGTCCTCGGGGTTGTCCCCCTCGACCGAATAGGGCGCAGCCTTGCGCCATTCGGCCAGATAGGCGTCGCTGTCGCGCGCACCGATCTTCATCGCACAGCGGTCAATCGCCTGTTCGAACCGCTCGGCCAGCACGCGTTTGGACCCACGACGGCCTTTGCCGACGATGATTTGGGCCGGAATGTCGCGCCAGTATACGATTGTCACGTCGGGCATCTGATTCCCCTGTTTCCTGTCTTCCACATGTAGGGCGCGCAATGGCGTTCACGGTGTCGGTTTTCGACATGCCGATGCGAACTTGCGACCTTGGGTGCGCATTTCATACACAAACGCCTGATCCCCAGCCACAGGGGGCAGCGTGAAAAATTCTCAACAAGGTTATGAAGCGGTTCGTGATTGCACAGGGGCGGTGCTCATGTGTGCTTGCTTAGGGCGGGTTCTGTGCATAGATTGGAGGCAACTTGAAATGGAGGGCGTGATTATGGCGCCCAAGCGTCCCAAAGGTGCGGGCGCGTTTCCCAAAGCGGTCGAAACCCCCGCGCCGAAAAAGCCCGATCCCGCGGACCTCTACGCCGCGCTGGATCTGGGAACCAATAGTTGCCGCATGCTGATCGCCCAACCCAAGGGCAGTCAGTTTCATGTGGTCGATAGCTTTTCCAAATCGGTGCAACTGGGCGCCGGTCTGGAGGCGTCTGGCAAATTGTCCCGTGCATCCATTGGGCGTACGGTGCAGGCTTTGCGTATCTGCAAAAGCAAGCTGGACCGGCATAACGTCAAACGCATGCGTCTGGTCGCGACCGAGGCCTGTCGCCGTGCGCGCAATTCCGATGATTTCATCCGTATGGTGAAACATGAAACGGGTCTGCGGCTGGAAATCATCCGCCCCGAGGAAGAGGCGCGTCTGGCCGTTGTGTCCTGTGCGCCGTTGGTGAGCACCAAGACCGAACAGTTGCTGGTGGTGGACATCGGCGGAGGCTCGACCGAGCTGGTCTGGATCGACCTGTCGACCGTGCCGCGCCACGAACGGCCACGCGCGATCATGCGTTTGCATGCTGGGTTCAAAACCACCGACAGCCCATTCCCCGCCGCCAAGGTGGTCGACTGGATCAGCGTCCCCTTGGGCGTCGCGACGTTGAAGGATCAGTTCAACGATGTCGACGACGACGCGGCGCGGTTTGCGCTGATGAGCTGGTTTTTTGAGGAAAATCTTGCGGATTTCTCGCCCTATGCCCATGAACAGGCCCGCGAAGGGTTCCAGATCATCGGCACCAGTGGCACAGTGACCACCGTCGCGGCCTCGTTCCTTGGTCTCAAACGCTATGACCGGAACAAGGTGGACGGGCTGCGCATGACCAGCGATCAGATCGACAAGGTTATCCGCTGGTATCTGACGCTTGGCCCCGAGGGACGGCGGCGCGATCCGCGCATCGGTCGGGACCGGCATGCGTTGATCATGTCGGGCGCGGCGATCTTGCAGGCCTTGTTGCGGATTTGGCCGACGGACCGCCTATCGGTGGCCGATCGGGGCTTGCGCGAGGGGTTGCTTTACGCGCAGATGAGCGCCGATGGCGTCCTAGAGGACGGCCCGTTCTAAACGGCACCCCAACTGTCCCGTTTGGGACATCATACTGAATAACAAAGAGGGGCCCGCGGGCCCGTAGGACTATGGCAAAAAACACCAGCGGGCGCGGTCAGCGCGATTTGAGGGTCAAGGTCAAAACCGCACGCGGTCGCAAGCTCAGCTCGACCCTGTGGCTGGAGCGGCAGTTGAACGACCCCTATGTGCGCCGCGCCAAGGCGGACGGCTATCGCGGTCGCGCGGCCTATAAGATCCTCGAACTGGATGACAAGTTCCGCTTTCTCGTGCCGGGTGCGCGGGTGGTGGACCTTGGCTGTGCGCCGGGGGGCTGGTGTCAGGTTGCGGTTAAACGCGTCAACGCCTTGGGTGAGAAAAAGGGCAAGGCCGTCGGCACCGTTCTGGGCGTCGACCTGCGCGAGATCGAACCGGTTGCAGGGGCCCAGACCTATGCGTTGGACTTTATGGAAGACGACGCCGATGCACAGGTCAAGGAATGGCTGGGCGGTGGGGCCGATGTGGTGATGTCGGACATGGCGGCGGCCAGTTCGGGCCACAAACAGACCGACCACCTGCGCATTGTCGCCCTGTGTGAGGCGGCGGCCTATTTCGCGTTCGACGTCCTGTCAGAGGGCGGTACATTCGTGGCCAAGGTTCTGGCCGGTGGCGCCGAGGGTGAGCTGCAAAAGCTGCTCAAACAACGCTTCACCAAGGTCGTGAACGTCAAACCCCCTGCCAGTCGCTCCGACAGTTCCGAAAAATTCGTGGTCGCCACCGGCTTTCGCGGCTAGGGCCAATCGGCCCTAGCGCTTGGCCTAGCCCGCGCGCGCCATCGCCTGCAACAGGGTTTCGGGATTCAGTCGCTGAATCCGGAACTGTCCGATCTGCGTGCCCAGCTGGGTCGAGCGCTCCTTGAGCATCGCGGCCCCTTGGGTTGTGCTTTCGACCATTTCGACGTTCTGCTGGGTCATATTCCCAAGCTCTTGCATCGCGCGGTCAATCGACGCGATACGGTTGGCCTGTGCATCGGCGTTGGATGAAATCTCGCGCACAAGTGCCTCAATTTCCGATACTTTTTCGGCGGTCTGTTCGAGGCTTTCGTTGGTTTTCCCTAGCAGGTTCTCGCCGTTTTGCACGTTCTGCGCGCCCGTTTCCAGAACGTCGCGGATCGTCTTGGCCGCCTCGATAGACCGCGAGGCCAGCGCGCGCACCTCTTGGGCCACGACGCTAAAGCCGCGACCGGCCTCACCTGCGCGGGCGGCCTCGATGCTGGCGTTCAGGGACAACAGGTTGGTTTGCATGGCGATGTTGTCGATGACCGAAATCGCCTGACTGATGGATTTGAAACTGTCGACGATTTTGCTCATGGCTTCGCGGGCGCTGGACATTTCGGCGGTGGACCCAGTGACCAGCGTGCGGGCCTCTTCGGCGCCGCTGCGGGCCTGACCGGCAAAGTCCGAGTTGCGCTGGACGTTCTTGTTGATGTCGTCCATCGAGCCGGTGGTTTCCTGCAACGTGCGCGCCTGAACCTCGGTGCGTTCGGCCAGCGCCTTGATTGCGTCGGAAATCTCGCCCGCGTCGCCATCAACCGCCGCCGCCGTATCCGCCACAGACCCCAAGGCATGGGACAGGGAAACGGTAGCCGCCTTATAGTGCTGTTTGGCCGCCGACACCTTTTCGGGCAGGTCGGGAATATCGTGGGTCAGATCGCCTTGGGCCAGCGCCTCTAGGGCGGCGCCCAGTTCTTTCATCGCGTGGGCGTCCGCCGCGCTTTCGGCTTCGCGCTCTCGGTCGAATTCGGCGCGTTGGCGTTCGTTGTCGTCAATCAGTTTCTCGAAAAACTGTTCCATCGCCACGCTCGCATCCACGAATACGCCGCACAACAGAGCCTGAATTTTGGCCTCACGGTCCGCGCCGGTGATGCCCTGTTCCTCGGCCGCGTTGACAAGGCTGTTGATCAGGCCACCGGTGTAATAGGCATAGCCCCACAGGTATCCGCGATAGTCGATGGTTTCCGCGATGTTGCGCGCGATGACGCGTTGATCGCGCAGGTAGTCATCGGAAAAGTCGCCAACCACGATCCGCTTGAACTTGAGCTCTTCTTGCTCGTAGAGGCCGGGCGGCAGGTCGGTCCAGTCGGTGAACACCGACGAATACGCGCCCAAGAGCGTCTGGTACAGGTTCCCGATGATCAGGTCATGGACTTGGCGCCCCTGCGCCACCTGCTCAGGGGAAAACTGCGGAATGTCGTTATCGGTCATGGGTTACGGCCCTTGCAAACACTTCTACCTATGTCTGCTGACGGTCATTGGCCGGAAACTTATAGGGCAATTGCGGCCCGTTCTTGGGCCCGTCACAGGGTGACGTCGCGTTGGGCAGGGGCGCAAGGTTTGCTTGCGCCCCGTTCGTGGTCAGCCGCCAAAGCCCGCGATATTGGCCTCTTTGATCCACGCGCTTGAGCATTTGCCGAAATAGGCCATGTCCGCCGGCCAATCCTCGGGCGTCAGGGCACAGGCCGCCAGACGCGCGTCATAATCCAGTTCGGCCATATAGCCGCCCGCGCCGTCGCCCTTGTCCGGATCGCCCCAGATGACGCCGGAAAACCCGTCCCGATAGGCGCATTCAAACGCATTGCCCAAGTCTTCGGGGAAGGCATAGCCAAGGATCGCCGCATCGTCCTGCGGGGCGGCGTAAAGGGCGATTTGCCCGTTCTCGGTCCCCTCATTGGCGGGCACGGCACCGACCTCACGACAGTCATAGCTGCCATAGGGGCTGGCGCCGGTGATCGGCATTTGAGGTTGGTAAAAGGGCGCGCTGTCGCCGCTGGGACCGGTGCGAAAAGTGTTCATCGACACCCCGCGCAGGTCCATCAGGTTCTGAACCTCGGCCGACAGGGCAGGGGTCATGCAGGACAGGGTCCGCTCTGGCGCGGTGCCCCGCCCGAACAGGTCCAGCCAGACAGACGCCTCGGCGGTGTCCGTGGACCCGATCGGCATCTTCAGCGCCAGAACCGCGCGCCCGCCCTCATGCAGAAAGGTGTATTCAAACACGTCCCACGGATAGCCGCCCGTGCCCGGGGTCATGCCAAAGGGCGTCTCGGCGGCCAGTTGCACAATCGGCCCATCCGAAATCGAGGGCGTGACGTAGAGTTCCAGCGCGGGCGCGCCGGTCTCGGGGTGGCTGCTGGCGCAGAGTTTGATTTCCTCGGCCTCTTCGGTCAGGCACAGGACCTGCGTGGCCAGAATGTCGTCGCAAAATGCCGATGCCATACCGGCCGACCCGATTAGGCCCACAGTGGCGGCGATACTAAATAAACGCATGTTCAATTCTCTTTGGTGGGACCACAGCGCGCGGTCCCGTTGCACGATGGATTAGCCTGCGAAGACCTCACAGTTTTGATCGGTCACGGCCTCCAGCGGGACCCACCCAACGGCCGTGTCGGTTTCCACGAAGACGTAATCGCCCCAGCCCTCGAACCGGAAAAACACAGTGTCACCGGGGGTGATCGTGCCGACGGGATAGCTCATCTGTTGGCCGATTCCGCTTGTCATGGTGACGGGCGCGCCGGTGTAGCCGATGCAGGCGGATTCGAACTCGGACAGGGTCGGCAGCAGGTCGATATCCTCAAGCTTGCCGATCAGGGACGAATTGAGGCTGCGCGAACCGGTGTTCACGGCGCAGTCATTACGCGCCTCAATGTCTTTGTGGGCGTTGACCATGGCTTGGTCCCAGTCGTCCAGAACGGGGCTTTTGGTGGAGCACTCGGCGTCAAACACCGATTGCCCCAAGGTCGAGCCAAAGCAATACCCCGCGCGGTCAAAGGCGAGGTTGCGCAGGTACCACGCGTCTTCGCACAGGGCGCTGGCCGAGGTTGCTATGCAGAGGAAAAGGGCGGTTGTGAACGCTGTTTTCATTGTCGATCTCCTAATAATTGCGCCGTTACTGGATGCGTTTCAGGAACGCGCCATCCACCCATCCTGTGGCGCAGGGGCCGGTATAGGGGTGGCCAATCTGTTCGGGGCGGATCGTGCAGGTGTCGATCCCGCCGGTCGGAAGGGCGACGGCGATAAACGCCCCCTCGCGGGCAAGCACATCGACGTCTTGCATGGGCTGCAGCATCCACCACACCGGCGTGTCGGAACGCGGCCGGGCAGAGGCATAGACCGGCAGGCCCTCTGACCCTTCGGGCACATTTGACACGCGGGCAATGCCGACCGTGTCGATCTGTGGGGTGATGACGTCCTGCGAAAAGAATGCGCCGATCGGGCCGCGATCCACCTGCGCCGACCAGAGCGGTTCGGGATCGGCATAGACGGTGTCGGCATGGCACACGGTCTGATCCACCCGTTGCCGCCAATGCGGGGATTGCAGCCACATATCGACCGGTTGACCCGCGATCACCTCTTCGGCCAGATCGTCCCACGGCAGACGCAGGTGCAATGTCACGGGCTCACCCATGTCCGTGTGCCAGAAGCCCAGTTCCAGGCGCGCCACATCCCCCTCTGACCACTGAAACCACGTCGTATCGGCATCCGCGATCAGGGGGATGTCGTAAAACGGGTCTCCGGTCGCAAGACGGTGGCGGTTCAGGCTGTAGTGGCCGCCGTTCATGCAGACGGTGATCTGTTCGCGATATTCACGCTCGCCAGTCGCGCATTGGAACAGGATATCCCCCTTGCAGACGGGTTCGGCCATGGCTGTGCCGGTTGCGGCGGCCATCGCGATTGCGGTGGCCGTTGCGATTGCAAAGCGGGTCATGGGTGCGCCTGTTACTGAGCGATTTCAATACGTTCGACAAGGGTGCTGAGGTCACTATCGACCGAGCCGCCGTCGCAGTTCAGGGCCGCGATCTGTGCGCCGTTTTCCAGAACAAGAATCCCGCCCTCAACCTCAGAGTCATTGCTGCGTTCGGCGCCCCACCAGACCTCATAGGCATAGCCGCCTCCCGCCTCGAACGTGACGGATTCAGAGATGAAATTGCCAATGCCGTTCCACGGTGTCGCGGTCATTTCGGCCATGGGGCGGGTGATTTCCTTTTCGACACCGCCGGCGGTTTTGTAAAAGCCATAGATCGCTTGGGTATCCCCGTTCCCGTCCGCCAGACAGACCGAAACGGCCTTGGCGCCGCCCTTGAAGGTGCAGGAAAACACCTCGGTTGAGGCCGTGGGGCAAAAGCCGCCTGCATGGGCCGCGCCGGTCGCAAACATCAGGGTGGAGGCAAGGAAAAGGGATTTCATGTGGCTATCCTTTACAAGGGTACTCAATAGGGAAACGGTCACGGGCGCGCGCATTTCAGGACAGCGCGCCCATTCGGCCAAAAGGGACGTGTTTTCGGAAAGGGGGGCACGGATTACACCAAGAACTTGTTACTCTGTTAATTTTCCAACCGGTCAAAAACGTCGGTCGTGGGGCCTATATGCGGGCGAACTCACAGAAAGTTTATGGGAATAGACGCGCGATTTTCCCTCTCTGACACGGTGGATCAGAAAGGCGCAGGAGGATCGCAAAGGGTGGGGGATTAACCCCCGCGCTGCGCCGCGAGGTGGGCAATGCTGGTGGCGAGCGCGTGAATGGCGGCGCCCATATCGGCGGCACTCGCGTATTCGTCGGGGGTGTGGCTGACCCCGCCGTGACAGCGCAGGAACAGCATCCCCATCGGGCACAGATCCGGCATGGCCGAGGCATCATGCGTCGCGCCCGAGGGCAGGTGCGGCACGGTCTGGCAGGCATGCCGCGCACCGGCCTCAAGCGCGGCCATCAGGTCCGGATCACAGGGCACGGCGGGTTGGTGGTAGGTGCGCGTAATCGTGGTGGCGACGCCGGTATCGGCGGCGATTTCGTCAATCATCACGGCGGCTTGGGCGGCGAAATCCGCGCGGTCCTGATCGTTCAGGGCACGGATTTCAAGGGTCAGGTCAACCGCGTTTGGGATGGCATTGACCACATTGGGCCGCAGGGTCAGGGCGCCAACAGTGGCGCGCAGGTCGGGCGTGGCGCAGGCGGCGGTGTGGACGGCATCAATCAGACGCGCCGCCGCGACCAAGGCATCGCGCCGCCCCGCCATCGGGACAGTTCCCGCATGGCCGGTTTCGCCGCGAAAGGTGACGGTGTTGCGCTCAATCCCGCAGATGCCGGTCACGACGCCAAGGGGTACGCCCATGTCCTCAAGCACGGGACCCTGTTCGATATGCACCTCAAGATAGCCAAGGATCGTCGCCGGATCGCGGGCCAATCCCGCCACCGCCTCAGGCGTGCCGCCGAAATCGCGTAGGGCGGTGGCCAGTGTCACACCGTCGCCATCCACCATGTCCAGAACCGCCGGATCAAACGTGCCGGCGATGGCGCGCGGCCCCATCAACGCGGTGGGAAAGCGCACGCCCTCTTCGTCGGCAAAGGCCAGAACCTCAACCGCAAAGGGCAGGGCGGTGCCCTCGGCCCTGAGGCGTTGCACGGCCAGACAGCCAAGGGCGATGCCCATGATCCCGTCATAGCGCCCGCCATTGCGCACCGAATCCTGATGCGACCCGATCAATAGCGTGGGCGCGCCTGCGGGGCCGTCCGTGCGCCCGATCAGGGTGCCCGCCGCATCCATGTGGACGTCCATGCCCGCGTCCTGCATCCAGCCGCGGATCACCGGCAGGGCGGCGGCGTGCTCGGCCGTAAAGGGAAACCGCGTGACGCCGTTTTTATCAACGCTGTGGCCTGCGATGTCACGCAGGCGGTCCTGTGCCAGTTGACCCCAATCCATAGGCGCCCCTTAATTTATCATTATAATTTTTTCACTACACAGCGGCCTAGGACATGTCTATGTTTTTATGATGATAAAATTCGAGGTGCAGAATGGACGGCAGTACGACACCCCCGGCCAAGCCCAAACGGTCCCGTCCGGTCCAAGTGGCCGACCAGATCAAACAATGGGTGGTCGAGCGTGACCTGAAAAAGGGCGACAAACTGCCGAATGAAAGCGCGATGATCGATCTGTTCTCCGTGTCCAAGGGCACGGTGCGCGAGGCGCTGCGCATCCTTGAGGCACAGGGGTTGATCGTCACCAAAACCGGCCCCGGTGGGGGCAGTATCGTGGGCGAGGTCTCGGCGAACCGCGCGCGGTCCTTGTTGGCGAACTATTTCTATTTTCAGGACCTGTCGGTGGCCGACATCTATCAAATGCGCCGCGCGCTGGAACCGGAACTGGCGGCCAGTCTAGCGGGCACTCTGACAGAGGATCAGATCGCCGAGCTGCAAGAGCTGGCCGAACGCTATCCCGAACCGGCGAAATCCGCAGAGGAGGAAAAGGAACAGCACATTGCCTCGCTGGTCTTTCACGCGCGCCTGTCAGAGTTTGCCGAGAACAAGCTGTTGGGCTTTGTGATCGGGTTCATGGCCAACATCCTGACCGACATGACGGTCTACCGCCAACTCTATGATCCGCCCAACGTGGTTCTGTGGTCCAAGGGGCGAGAGCACCAATTGGCACTGGTCGATGCCTTGCGCGCGGGGCAGGCGGATGAGGCGCGCCACATTATGGCCTCGCACATGCAGATCGCCGAGGAACTGATGAAGGTCCAAGAGGCGCATCTGCTGCGCCGGTTCATGGGCGATTAGGCGCGCGGGATTTATCAACAACCACCGGCACCTCATGCAGCCAGTCGTTATAGGGCGAGGATTGCGTGCGCTGATAGAGACGCTCTAGCGCGGCAATGGGGGCGGTGTCGTAATCCACCCGAATGTCGAGGGGCGGCGCATTCGGTTTTAGGATCAGCATCGCCGCCGATTGCAGGCCGCGACTGTCCCCGCCCGCGTTCAGCGCGGCGTTCAGCACGGCAAACATCCGTTCGGCGGGATCGGCAGGACCATCGCGGGCCACGCGGCGCATGGCGTCCAGAACCTCAGGCCCGGTCAGCATGTTGCCCGCGATCACCAGATCCTGTTCGACCAGATGCCCCGCATAGGGCACGCTGTCCTGTCCGGTGAACGCCTGCGCCGCGCCATAACGATCCAGCGCCGACAATTGCCGGTGCCCGCGCCCTTCGTCCGCACCCGTCACACGATCCACCGCCGTGACCGCCGATTGACCGCCATACATCGCCCGCAACACGTCATCGCGCCAGAACGAACTGGGCGCGGTGCCCTGTGACGCGACAAGGCCCGATTCTATGTCGCCGCGCAAAACCCAGCCGCCGACGCAGAGGCTGCCCGTTGCGGCGGCCCCCGCGAAAACGCCTGTTTTAGTGTCAAAACTGAGAATCGAAAACGTCATGGCAGGGCCTCGTGATATTCCCCTTGTATTTATCATGACAATTTGTCTGAATGCAATTCATCATGATAAATAAGACAGGGAAGACCGCTCATGACACTGTTCAAACTGACACGCCGTGCGATGCTGGCGGCAGGGGCCGCGACGGCTATGGCCCTTTCCCCGATTATGGCCACGGCCCAAACCCCGCCGGGCGTTTTGATCGTCGGCCAGATTGCCGAGCCAAAGGCGCTTGATCCCGCTGCCGTGACGGCAGTGAATGATTTCCGCATCCTGATGAACGTCTATGACGGTCTGGTGCGGTATAAGGACGGCACGCTTGAGGTTGAGCCGTCGCTGGCCACCGCATGGGAGATCAGCGAGGACGGCACCGTCTATACCTTTACCCTGCGCGAGGGTGTGACCTTCCACGATGGCAGTGCCTTTGATGCCGAGGCGGTCAAGTTCAACTTTGACCGGATGCTGGACGAGAGCCACCCCTATCACAACACGGGTCCGTTCCCGCTGGCCTTCTTCTTTTCGGCCGTGGAGAGCGTCGATGTCATCGACCCGCTGACTGTGCAATTCACGCTGAACGCGCCCTATGCGCCGTTCCTGTCGAACCTTGCCTATCCCACGGGCCTGATCGTGTCGCCCGCCGCTGTGGCCGAACATGGCACGGATTTCGGGCGCAACCCGTCGGGCACGGGGCCGTTCAAATTCGCCGAGTGGCGCTCGAAAGAGGCGGTCGTCGTGGAAAAGAACGTCGGCTATTGGGATGGTGATGCGAAACTGGACGCGGTTGTGTTCCGCCCGATCACCGATGCCAACACCCGCACCGCCGAGATGCTGGCCGGTGGGATCGACCTGATGGTCGAAGTGCCCCCCGTCGCCCTAAGCGAATTCCAAGACGACACCTATACCGTTCATGAACAGGCGGGCCCGCATGTCTGGTTCCTGATCCTGAACGCCAAAGAGGGCCCGTTCGCCGACAAACGCATCCGTCAGGCGGCGAACTATGCGATCAACAAATCGGCCATCGTAAACGACGTTCTGGAAGGCACGGCCGCCGTGGCCGCCGGTCCGACCCCGCCCGCGTTCGCATGGGCCTATAACGAAACGCTGGAGCCCTATCCCTATGACCCCGCCAAGGCCAAAGAACTGATCGCCGAGGCCGGTGCCGAGGGCGCGGAACTGACGTTCTATGTGACCGAGGGCGGCTCGGGCATGCTGGATCCCGTTGCCATGGGCACGGCCATTCAGGCCGATCTTGAGGCCGTCGGGTTTGACGTGAAAATCGAGACCTATGAATGGAACACCTTCCTTGGTGAGGTGAACCCCGGTCTTGAGGGCAAGGCGGACATGGCCGAAATGGCGTGGATGACCAACGACCCCGATACGCTGCCGTTCCTTGCGCTGCGCACCGAGGCATGGCCGGACAAGGGCGGGTTCAACTCGGGCTATTATTCGAACCCCAAGGTGGATGAACTGCTTGAGGCCGCGCGCGTTGCGACCGATCAGGATGAGCGCGCCGCGCTTTATCAGGAAATGCAGACCATCGTTCAGGAAGACGCCCCGTGGGTCTTTGTCGCGAACTGGAAACAGAATGCGGTGACCTCGGATCGGGTCAGCGATTTCGCGCTGCAGCCGTCGTTCTTCCTGTTGTTGGATGACGTCGCCAAAAACTAAGGTGACCTTGGTGCAGCCGCAGTTCACTCGGGCGGCTGCATCCGTTTTTCCGCCACTGTCAGGGACGCTTTATGGCTGGCTATATTCTGAAACGCCTCTTGTCGGCGATCCCCGTCTTGTTCGGGATTTCGGTCATCGTGTTCGTGATCATGGCGATGATCCCCGGCGATCCGGCGACGGCCATTCTGGGGTCCTATGCGACACCAGAAAACGTAGAGAAACTGAATCGCGATCTGGGTTTGGATAAACCGATGGTCCAGCGGTATTTCATCTGGCTGGGCAATATGGTGCAGGGCGATTTCGGGCGCAGCTTTAGCCTGAACCGTGACGTTCTGGATGAGGTGCTGGACCGGTTCGGGGCGACCTTGATCCTTGCGGGGACGTCGTTTGTGCTGTGCTCGATCCTTGGGGTGGCGGCCGGTGTTGTGTCGGCGGCGCGCCAATACGGTCTGGCGGATAAGGCGATTACATTTGCCGTGCTGCTGGGCATTTCGATCCCGTCGTTTTTCCTTGGGATGATGATGATCCTGATTTTCGCGGTCAAACTGCGCTGGTTTCCGGTCTCGGGCATGTGGCCGATCTATGGGGCGCGGGATGTGTCCGCGTTGATCAGCCACCTGACCCTGCCGGCGCTGGCGCTTGCCGTGGTGGCCACGGGGGTCATCGCGCGCCTGTCGCGTTCTGCCATGCTTGAGGTTCTGCGACAGGATTTCATCCGCACCGCGCGGGCCAAGGGCGTTCCCGAACGCGCCGTGATCTGGCGCCATGCCCTGCGCGCCGCCATGGTCAGCATCATCCCCGTTCTGGGGGTTCAGGCGGGATTTGTCCTGTCGGGCGCGGTCTATATCGAGATGGTGTTCCAATGGCCCGGTGTCGGTCGGATGCTGGTCGATGCGATCCTGCAGCGCGACATCCTGTTGGTGCAGGGCGGCGTCGTGTTCGTTGCGGCCTGCTATGTGCTGTTCAACATCGCGGTTGATGTCGCCCAAAGCCTGCTGGACCCGAGGATCAAGACATGATGGATTTCCTGCGTCTGCTGGCCCGTAACCGTCTGGCCTTCGCCGGGTTGATCGTGATGGGGGTGGTTGTGGCTCTGGCCATTTTGACGCCGATCCTGCCGCTGGCCCCGCCGGATGTGACCAACACCGCCAACCGCTTTCAACCGGTGCTGAGCGAGGGCGCATGGCTTGGCACCGATCACCTTGGGCGGGATCTGCTCAGCCGTCTGATGTGGGGCACGCGTCTGTCCGTGGCCGTGGGGTTTGCCGCCGCCCTGATCGCTGCGACCCTTGGGGCGGGGATCGGCATCATCGCGGGATTTTACGGTGGGCGCACGGACAACATCATCATGCGCGGCATCGATATGTTGATGGCCTTTCCCTATATCCTGTTGGCGCTGGCGATTGTGGCCGCGCTGGGGCCGGGTTTGATGAACGCCCTGATCGCGGTGGCGGCTGTCAACATCCCGTTCTTTGCCCGCAACATTCGCGGCATCACCGTGGGCATCGCGCATAAGGAATTTGTGGACGCCGCGCGCCTGTCGGGGATGAAGGACGCGCGCATCATCCTGTCCGAGGTGCTGCCCAACGTGATCCCCGTCATCGTGATTGCCATGTCGACGACCGTGGGCTGGATGATCCTAGAGACAGCGGGGCTTAGCTTTCTGGGGCTCGGGTCACAGCCGCCGCAGGCCGATCTGGGCTCGATGCTGGGCGAGGCGCGCTCGGCCTTGATCACCAATCCGCATACATCCGTCGTGCCCGGTGCGATGATTTTGGTCATCGTGATGGCGATCAACCTGCTCGGGGACGGGGTGCGCGATGCGCTGGACCCGCGGTTGAAATCCGGTGCCCTGTCGCGCCCGATGCCCGCAACCAAGGTGGACCGCAAGACCATTCCGGACCAAGGGGAGAACGCGGGCGACAGCCTGTTGAACATCCGCGCGCTAGAGACCCAGTTCCATGTCAAAAATCGCGTCTATCGCGCCGTTGGCGGTGTCGATCTGCAGGTGGCGCCGGGGCAATGCCTTGGCCTGATTGGAGAGAGCGGGTCGGGCAAATCCGTCACCGCCCTGTCGGTCATGGGCCTTGTCGCCTCACCCCCTGGGGTGATCACGGGCGGCGCGGCCTATTACAAGGGGGAGGACCTGATAGGGGCGCCGTATCAGATCCTGCGCGCGCTGCGGGGCGACCGGATTTCCTATATCTTTCAGGACCCTCTGGCGACCTTGCATCCGCTCTATACCATTGGCGATCAATTGGCCGAGGCGATCCGCGTCCATCATCCGGTGTCGCGCGGCGAGGCGCGGGCGCGTGCGATTGACCTGCTGAAATCCGTGCGCATCCCGAACGCCGAAAGCCGCGCCAACAGCTATCCGCACGAACTGTCGGGGGGGATGCGCCAACGGGTCGGGATTGCGATGGCCCTTGCCAATGATCCGGACGTGATCATCGCAGATGAGCCGACCACCGCGCTGGACGTCACGGTGCAGGCGCAAATCCTGTCGCTGCTCAACGACCTGCGGCGCGAGCGCGGCTTGGCGATCATCTTTATCACCCATGACTTCGGCGTCGTGGCGCAGCTGTGCGATCATGTGGCGGTGATGTATGCGGGCCGGATTGTCGAGCACGGCCCGACGGATGACATTCTGCGCACACCGGCCCATCCCTATACCACGCGCCTGATGGCCTGCGTGCCGGAACTGGGGCAGGGGCGGCGCGAACTGGCCGCCATTCCGGGCCTGCCGCCGCTGGTGGATCAACTGCCAGCGGGATGCGCCTTTGCGCCGCGCTGTGACATGGCACATGCGGCCTGCAAAACGGGCGACATCGCCTTGGTGGCTGCGCAAACGGGACGCGCCGTGCGCTGTTTGACGCCGCACAACACGCCGGTGGAGGTCGGGACATGAGTATCGCCCTAAAACTAACCGACCTCAGCAAGGTCTTTCCCGTCGGCAAGCGCCTGTTCGGCCCGCCCAAGGCCCAAGTGCGCGCGGTTCAGCCCGTCACCCTGTCGGTTGAGGCGGGTGAAACCCTTGGGATCGTTGGGGAATCCGGCTGCGGCAAATCCACCTTGGCGCGGATGCTGGTGGGTCTTTTGCCGCCCAGCACGGGGACGATCGAAATCGACGGTCAGCCCTTGGATAACGCCGATCCCGCCCTGTTCGGGCGCAAAATCCAATACGTGTTCCAAGACCCGATCAGCAGTCTGAACCCCCGCAAAACCATCCGCCAGATCATGGAGGCCCCCCTGCGCCATCTGCACGGGATGGGACCGTCTGAACGTGCCGCGCGCATCGCCGAGATTTTCGCCGCCGTGAACCTGCGCCCCGAGTTTCTGGAGCGCTATCCGCACGAATTTTCCGGCGGTCAGGCGCAACGGATCGGCATTGCCCGTGCGCTGGCCGCGGATGCGCGTATCCTGATCTTGGACGAACCGGTGTCCGCCCTTGATGTGTCGGTGCAGGCGCAGGTTCTGAACCTGCTGGCCGATCTGAAACAGAAATTCGGCCTGACCTATCTGTTCATCAGTCACGATCTGGCCGTGGTTGAGGCCGTCAGTGACCGCGTGGCCGTTCTCTATTTCGGGTCGGTGGTTGAGGTTGGCCCCGCCGATCAGGTCTTTGCCAAACCGCGCCATCCCTACACGAAACTCTTGTCCGATAGCGCGCCGGTGGTGGGCCGCCCGTTGACCGCGCCCGAGGGACGGGAAACCGAACTGCCCGACCCGCTGAACCCGCCCAAGGGCTGTGCCTTTTGTGCGCGCTGCCCGAATGCGGGGCCCCAGTGTCGCGATCAGGTGCCCCCGTTGACGCAACAGGACGACGGTGTCTGGACCGCCTGTTTCCATCCGTTGTGAGTGGGGTGCGGCGTCCCCCGTCCTTTGGCGGTAGATACGGCGATTTTGCTCTGATCGGACATGCCTTCGCGATGGCGTGTGCCCCTTGCGCGGGGACGGGTTTGCGTGCCTACTCGGCGGGACGAAAACGGCAAGGGGGCTGATGTGACACGTATGATTGAAAACCCGTGGCGCGGAGCGGGCCTTGATCCCGATGGGGTGATGCCGATTGCCGATGCATCCGGCGTGGCCGACCTGTTGGCCCTGTGCCCGATGCACGGCGAAACGCCCCTGTGCGATGCGCCCGAACTGGCCCGCCTTGCCGGTGTGGCGTCCGTGTCGATCAAGGATGAGCGCACCCGCATGGGCCTTGGCAGTTTCAAGGCCCTTGGCGCGGTCCATGCGATTGCGCGCGCGGCGGTGGCGCGCGGCGGACATGATCCCGAGGCCCTGTTCAGCGCGCTGAACGGTCAAACCTATGTCGCGGCCAGTGCGGGGAACCACGGCCTGTCGGTTGCGGCGGGCGCGCGGATCTTCGGGGCGCGGGCGGTGATTTACCTGTCGGCCACGGTGCCCGACCCCTTTGCCCAACGTCTGGCGGGCTATGGCGCCGAGGTTGTGCGCGCCGGTGCCGATTATGAGGCCAGCATGGACGCCGCGATGCAGGCGGCAGAGGAAAATGGCTGGACCTTGCTGTCTGATAGCTCATGGCCCGGCTACACCGAACTGCCCCTGCGCGTGATGGAGGGGTACACCCAAATGGCCGCCGAGGCCGTCGCGCAGATGGAGATGCCGACCCATATCCTGTTGCAGGCGGGGGTTGGTGGGTTGGCGGCGGCGGTCGCGGCGCATGCGCGTCTGGCGTGGGGCGATGCGCCCGACATCATCGTGGTCGAACCCGAGGCCGCACCGGCCCTGATAGATAGCATTGAGGCAGGGGCGCTGGTCACATCCGAGGGGCCGGTGTCCTGTATGGGGCGGCTGGATTGCAAAACGCCGTCGATGATCGCGCTGGCCGGGTTGTCGCGCGATGCGGATCGGTTTGTCACGATTTCCGAGCAAGACGTGCGCGAGGGCGTCGATACCTTGGCGCGGCACGGGTTTGACACGACCCCGTCGGGGGGCGCGGGATTGGCGGCGCTGTTGACGGGGCTGAACCTGCCCGCTGACGCACGCGTCTTGGCGTTTCTCAGCGAAGGGCCTGAGGATGGCTGAACGCTCCCTGATCTTTCCGGCGGCGGAATACCGTGACCGTGTTGCGCGCCTGCAGGGGGAGATGGGCGAACAGGGGCTGGATGCGCTGTTCCTGACGGCGTCGGCGGATGTCTTCTATGTCACGGGGTTTTTGACGCGGTTCTGGGAAAGCCCCGCGCGTCCGTGGTTCGTGATTGTTCCGGCGGCGGGCGATCCGGTGGCGGTGATCCCGTCGATCGGGGCAGAGTTGATGGGCCGCACATGGATCAGTGACATCCGCACGTGGGACGCGCCCGATCCGGCGGATGACGGGGTTAGTCTGCTGATCGACACGATCTGTGGCTTGGTGCCGGACACAGCGCAGATCGGGGTGCCAATGGGCCTTGAGACTCATCTGCGCATGCCCTTGGCCGATTATGATCGCGTGTCGGCGGGGATCGCGCCGCGCCGGTTTGTCGATGGCACGAACGCCGTTCAACGCACCCGCGAAATCAAGAGCACCGCCGAAATCACCGCAATCCGCACGGCCTGTGACATCGCCGGACGCGCCTTTGCGCGGGTGCCGGAATTTGCCGGTGTGGGTCGGCCGCTGGATCAGGTGTTTCGCGATTTTCAGGCGGCTTTGCTGCACGAAGGGGCCGATTGGGTCAGCTATGTGGCCGGTGCCTCGGGGCAGGGCGGATATGGCGATGTGATCTCGCCCGCGTCCACCGAGCCGCTGCGCTCTGGCGATGTGTTGATGTTGGACACGGGCGCGGTGCGCGGCGGGTATTTCTGCGATTTCGACCGGAATTACGCGGTGGGCGACGTGTCCGATGCCGTGCGCCGCACCCATGCCGCGTTGTGGGAGACGACCGAGGAGGCGTTGTCCGCCCTGCGTCCGGGGATGCTGGCCTGCGATGTGCATCGAATGTTGTGTGATGGGTTAACGCGGCGCGGGGCCACGCCGGGCGGTGGACGGTTGGGCCATGGGTTGGGCGTCACCCTGACCGAATGGCCGTCGTTCACGCCGCTGGACACAACGCCCCTGCGCGCCGGTATGGTGTTGACGTTGGAACCCGGCGCGATGGTCGCGGACGGGCGCATGATTGTGCATGAAGAAAACATCGTGCTGCGGGCGGAGGGGGCCGAATTGCTGTGCCCGCGCGCGCCTTATGAGATGGTGGGATTGGGCTGATGGGCGATTTTCCCTATGACCTGACGCCCAGCACATTGCCCGCGATGGGTCTGATTGTGCTGCGCGTGGATGAGACGATTGAACAGGATTTCCGCCGCGCGATTACGCCCGATGCCGCGCGTCTGCACATCACGCGGGTTCAGTCGGGCGATGACCTGACGCCTGACAGTATTGCCGCGATGGAGACGCAACTGACCTCCGCCGCGTCGCTATTGCCGCCTGCGGGGTTTGACGTGGTGGGCTATGCCTGTACGTCGGGCACGGCGCAGATCGGGGTGGATCGCGTGGGTGATCTGGTCCGCGCGGGGGTGCAAACGCGGCATGTGACCAATCCGTTGACCGCCGCGCTGGCCGCCTTTGCGGATCGGGGCGTGGCGCGGGTCGGGATCGTGTCGCCCTATGTGGCGTCCGTGGCCGCGCCCTTACGAACGGCGTTCATAAATGCGGGGATCGAGGTGCCTGATACCGTGTCCTTTGGCGAAGAGGTCGAGGCGCGCGTCGCCCGTATCGATCCCAAATCCATCGCCGACGCCGCGCGTGCATTGGCCGCGCGCCGCCCGATGGATGCGGTATTCCTATCCTGCACGAACCTGCGCACCTTTGACATCCTATCCGTGCTAGAGGCCGAATTGGGAATCCCTGTGCTCAGTTCAAATCAGGTTCTTGCGTGGCATATGGCGCGCCTTGCGGGGCAAGGCGTCTGAACGACCTATCGCACCGGTCCGTTCAACCAATTCAGGCACATCTCAACCACCCGATCGTCGATCCAGTGGCCCAGACCGGGCAGGTCGCGAAAGGTCGCGTTGGGCATATGGGCAGCCAAACGACGGGCGGCGTCGGGCGTGATACAGGGATCATTGTCCCCATGCACGAACAGGGCAGGAACCGCCGCGCCGGATAGGTCCGCGTCCCACGGTGGGGTTCCGGTAATCGCCAAGGCCTGTCGCAAATATCCGCCCCCATCCGCCGCGCGCGCCACAAGGGTGCGGGCCAAATCACCGTTTGTCGCGCTGTCGCGCGGCATCAGGCCACTTGAAAAATGCGCGTTGCTGTCACGGATCGCGTTTTCCGCGTCGGCGGGCGTGGGAAAGGGCAGGAAAAACCGTTCCATCATCTGACGGGACTGCGGGGTCGCGGATAGGGCACCGCTGCCCCCCGTGCTGGACAAGGAAACCAACAGGCGCAGGCGCTCGGGCGCGCGGAGGGCGATCTGTTGGGCGATCATCCCGCCCATGGAAAACCCAAGGCAATCAAAGGTCGCAATCCCCAAATGATCGGCAAGGGCCACAACATCGCCCGCCATGTCCCCAAGGTCATAGGGGGCAATCGCGCGGGGGCTGCCGTCCCACGAAAACCCATCGGGCACCGCCGCGAACGTGCCGCCAAGGCGATCAGACAGGCCGCTGTCGCGATTGTCCATGCGGATGACGCGGAACCGCTTGGCCAATCCGGCGATCAGGTCCTCGGGCCATTCGATCAGCTGCATGCCCAACCCCGCGATCAGGAAAATCGCGGGGGCGTCCAGCTGTCCGTCTTGGCGATAGCAGATCTGAACGCCGTTCAAATCCGCAAACCGGTCGTACGTCATTTGGGGTGCATTCAAAGGCCGAGATCCGCGGTCACAGCATCCAATGCGGACGTCCCGTCCAGCGCCTGAACCCCGTTCAGCCAGCCGTTCAGCACATCGGGATGGGCCGTGATCAGGGCGCGCGCGGCGTCCATCGCACTCATCCCGTCCTCAAGGATATAGCCCATGCCCTCGCTCTCCAACGCGACGTCAAAGGTCAATTGTGTCAATAGCTTACCAACCTCGGGACACTCGTCTACATAGCCCTTGCGCACCTGTGTCGACACGGTCGCGCCACCGAAATTCGGCCCGTAATAGGCGTCACCGCCGGACAGATATTCCAGATCAAACGCCGTGTTCATCGGGTGCGGGGCCCATGCCAAAAAGACGATCCAGTCCTCTTTGCGCGCGAACCGTTCGACCTGCGACAACATCCCCTGTTCCGAGCTTTCGACGACCTCCCATTCGCCCAGCCCGAAATCATCCGCCGCCACGACGTTCAGCATAAGTTCGTTCGATCCCGGTTCGATCCCGTAGAGCTTGCCGTCGAATTTTTCGGCATGCGCGGCCAGATCGGCGAAGTCGGTCACCCCCGCCTCATAGACATAGGACGGCACGGCCCATGTGAATTTGGCGCCCTCAAGGTTCATGTGGATCGTCTCAATGTCACCGCTGTCACGGTAGGGGGCGAAATAGGTCTCCATAGCGGGGTCCCAATAGCCCATGAACACGTCCAGATCGCCGCGCTTCATCGACTCATAGATAACCGGAATGCCAAGGATGTCGCTCTCGGTGGTATAGCCCATCCCCTCAAGCAGGACCTGTGTGATGCCGGTTGTGACCGCAAGATCGGTCCATCCGGGTTCGGCAAGGCGCACGGTGGAACAGGTCGCATAGGCAGGCAGGGCACAGGTCAGGGCAAGGGCGCTGACGGTCGGGAGGAGAGGTTTCATAGTTGACGATCCTTTCGGATTAAAGATTGACCACACGGTTTATCTATCGCGACGGTGAAATAGATTGATCGGTGAGTCAATCTATTTTAGACATCCAAGACGAACGGCCCCGCCAGCGGAGGGTGCAATGGGACGACGGGACATGTCCGATATCCGGCGGGCGGAATATGCGGCGGCGGCCTATCGTGCGTTGATGCGTCACGGAAATCAGGGCACGTCGCTGGCCCGTGTGGCCGAAGAGGCGGGCGCGTCCAAGGCCAATGTCCTGCACTATTTCAAAAGCAAAGAGGCCCTGTTGGCCGCGGCCCTGCGCCATGCGAATGCGGTTTTGCTGCGCGAGGTGGTGTTGCTGTTGAATGAGGCGCAAAGCCCGTGGGAACGGATCTATGCGGTTGTGGAAACCAACCTGTCGCCGACCTCGTTCCGGCCTGAGGTGGCCCATGCGTGGATTTCCCTATGTGCGGGCGTACCCCATGTCGAGGCCTATCAGCGTATCCAGACCGTGATTTATGCGCGGATGCGATCCAACCTGATCGGCCCGTTGCGCGCGTTGCTGCCCGAGGAGGACGCGGTTCTGATGTCGGACCTGCTGACCACCGCGATTGACGGGATTTGGCTGCGCTGTGGGCTAAGCCTGAACGGGATCACGATTGAGGATGCGCGCGCCCAGATCGACGCGGTTCTGGACGCCCGTTTGCCCGATAGCGCGGAGCGCCGCGCGGCGCGTGCCCGCATGATCGAGGTCTGCCGCATCATGACAAGCGCCCGCCGCCTGCAAAACCCGCAAGACCCGTTGTAATGCCTAGCCGCCGCTGCGGGACACGACGTGGTCGCTATTGATGCCGCCAAGGGATTGGAACAATCCGCTTGAATTGCTGACCCCGAATTTTTTCAGCAGCTTCGCGCGATAGACCTCGACCGTGCGATAGGACAGGTCCAACTGGTTCGCGATTTCCTTGCTGGTCAGCCCGTCCGAGAGGTATGAAATGATCTCACGCTCGCGCCGTGTCAGGGGGACATAGGGGCGGGTTTCGGACAGATCGGCAAAGCTCCAGACGGCGCGGGACAATGGTTCGTCCGGCGTGAACGAATGGCCGCGCACACGGCACCAGAACAGGGTGCCGTCCTTTTTCGCCATGATGCGTTCGTCCCAATAGGTGTTGGTCTCACGCAATTGGCGCACACCGCGATCACGGATGTTTTTGAATTCCTCGTCGCTGGGGTAGAGGATCGCAAAGACCTGATTGCGCAGCTCATCCCGCGTATAGTCGAACATCTCGGCAAAGGCATCATTGCAATCGCGGATCACGCGGTTTTCCGTGATGACCAGACCGACCGGCGCAAACGCATAGGCCAGCGTGGCGAAATCGCCGGTTTCATAGGCCTCGTCTATACGTATTTCCACAATATTGCCTCAGGGTCCTAGTCGCGCGAACATGTCATTAGGGTAGGGGCGCGATGCTTGTGATGCAACGCATGCACCTGCCAACATGGGAGGAAAGCATGGCACTATTCAAGCGACTCGTCGCATCCGCCGTGATGGGTATGACCCTCAGCACGGCAGCAATTGCAGAAAACGACCCGATCAAGATCGCCCTGATCCACGGCCTTAGCGGGTCGAGTTTCGAGGCGTTTTCGAAACAGGCCCAGACCGGTTTCGAGATGGGCATCGAATACGGCACCGGTGGCACGGGCGAAATCAATGGCCGCCCGATTGAGCTGATCATCAAGGACACGCAATTCAAACCCGATATCGCGCGCGCCGTTCTGGCCGAAGCGTATGGCGATGATGAGGTGTTGCTGGCCGTCGGGGCGACCTCGTCCGGCGTGACCACGGGGATGTTGCCCATTGCCGAGGAATACGAGAAAATCCTGATCGTTGAACCGGCCGTCGCCGATAGCCTGACCGGCCCCGACAGCAACCGTTACGTGTTCAAGACCTCGCGCAACTCGTCGATGGATATGCAGGCACAGGCGCTTGCACTGAACCCTGATGAGACGCTCTATGTGGCGACTTTGGCCGAGGATTACGCCTTTGGCCGCGACGGGATTTCCGCCTTCAAAACCGCGCTGGACGGGTCGGGCGCCACGGTCGTGACCGAGGAATACGTGCCCCAAGGCACCACCGATTTCACCGCGACCGCCGAACGCATGTTCAACGCGCTAAAGGACAAAGAGGGCCGCAAGGTCATCCTGATCTACATCGCCGGTGGTGGTGATGCACCTGGTAAGATTCAGGCGATGGACCCCTCGCGGTTCGGGATCGAGATCTCGATGGGCGGGCACATCCTGCCGGTTCTGCCGACGTACAAACGCTTTCCCGGTATGGAAGGCGCCGTGTATTACTACTATGAGGCGTTCGATAACGAGATCAACGATTGGCTGGTGACCGAACACACCGCGCGGTTCGACGGTCCGCCCGATTTCTTTACCGCCGGTGGGATGTCGGCCGCGCTGGCCGTGGTCAAGGCCCTGACCGAGGCACCGGATTACGACACCGAGACCCTGATCGAAACGATGGAAGGCATGTCTTGGGAAACGCCCAAGGGCACGATGACCTTCCGTCCCGAGGATCATCAGGCGCTGCAGGATATGCTGCATTTCAAAATCCGCGTCGATGATGCCGTTGATTGGGCGATCCCCGACAAGGTCCGCATCATTCCCGCCGATGAGATGGATATCCCCATCGGTCGCGAGAACTAAGACCCACGCGGTCATTCCCCGTCCCCTTCTCGGGGCGGGGCCCCACGACGGGCCACCCCGTCGTCCCAATTTTCCTATCGGAATGATCTGATGACGTCCCCATCCCTTGAAACGCGCGACCTGACGATCCGGTTTGGTGGTCACGTCGCGGTCAACAGCGTCTCTTGCGCCTTTCATCCGGGCGAATTGACGGTGATCGTCGGCCCCAATGGCGCGGGCAAAACCACCTATTTCAACCTGATCTCGGGGCAATTGCCCGCGACATCGGGCAGTGTGATCAAGGACGGCGCGGACATCACCGGCCTGTCCCCGTCCGCGCGCGCCCATCACGGGGTGGGGCGGGCGTTTCAGCTGACCAATCTGTTCCCGCAGCTGACGGTTCTGGAAAACATCCGACTGGCGGTTCAGGCGCGTTCGCGCGCGGGGTGGAGCATGTTTCGCCCCGTCGCCCATTTCCGCGACCTGACCCAAAAGGCCGAACATTACCTAGAGGCCACGCGCCTGTCCAAACTGGCCCATCAGACCGCCGCGACCTTGCCCCACGGGGATCAACGCAAGCTGGAGGTCGCGCTGTTGATGGCGATGGAACCCGACGTCTATATGTTCGACGAACCGACCGCGGGGATGAGTTTGGATCATGCCCCTGATGTGTTGGACCTGATCGCGCAGATCAAGGCGGACACGTCCAAAACGGTCCTCTTGGTTGAACACAAAATGGACGTGGTGCGCGCACTGGCCGACCGGATTATCGTGCTGCACAACGGCGAATTGCTGGCCGATGGTGATCCGGCCGAGGTCATGTCCAGCCGCATCGTGCGCGACGTCTATCTGGGTACCGCGACGGAGGAAACCGCATGAGCCTCTTGTCGATCCGCAATATGAAAACCAGCATCGGCCAATATGCCGTTCTGCATGATGTGAGTTTTGACGTGCCCGAGGGCGGGGTGTTCGTCCTGCTGGGGCGCAATGGCGCGGGCAAGACGACCACCTTGCGTTCGATCATGGGGCTGTGGTCCGCGTCGCCCGGATCGGTGACGTTCCGCGGGCAGGACATCACAGGCATGCACACCGCCGATATCGCGCGGCTGGGCATCGCCTATGTGCCCGAAAACATGGGTATCTTTGGCACGCTGACGGTGGATGAGAACCTGATCCTTGCCACCGCGAACGGCAAGTTCGACAAGGCGCGTTTGGCCCGCATCCACGAATTGTTTCCCGCGTTGGAACGGTTCCGCGACAAACAAGCGTGGAGCCTGTCGGGTGGGCAGAAACAGATGCTGTCGGTGGCGCGCGCGATTATTGAACCGCGTTCATTGATCCTGATCGACGAGCCGACCAAGGGCCTTGCGCCGTCAATCGTCGCCGCCATGGCCGAGGCGTTTCGCGAGATTTCGCAGAGCACCACGATCCTGCTGGTCGAACAGAACTTCAACTTTGCCAAGAGCCTTGGGCGCGACATGGCGGTGATTGATGACGGGCGCGTGGCGCATGCGGGCACCATGGCCGATTTCGTCGCCGACCTTGATCTGCAGGACCGCCTGCTCAGCCTTTCTGTGTGAGGACCCCGATATGACTGCACTCACTCAAACTTTGGGACGGGCGGGGGGCGTGAACCTGTTGCCGGTCTTTATCGCGGTGATCGCCTTTGTCCTGATCGGCGCGCCGTCGTCGTGGATCACCCTGACCGTGGCGGGATTGGCCATGGGGATGATGTTGTTCCTGATGGCCTCGGGCCTCAGCCTTGTATTCGGCCTGATGGACGTTCTGAATTTCGGCCATTCCGCCTTTGTCAGCTTTGGCGCCTTTATCTCGGCCACGGTTCTGGCGGGGCTGGGCGGTTGGTTGACGGCGGACAGTTGGGCGCTCAACTCAATGGCCCTGATCGCGGCCTATCTGGCGGCGATTACATTCGGCCTGATCGCCGGTTGGTTTTTTGAAACCGTGATTATCAAGCCCGTCTACCGCGACCACCTGCGTCAAATCCTGATCACCATCGGCGCGATGATCGTGGCCGAACAAACCATCCTTGCCTTTTGGGGGGGCACGCCGTTTTCCGTGGCGCGCCCCGCGTTCCTAGAGGGGTCTTGGATCATCGGCGACGTCTCGATCGAGATCTACCGCGCCTTTGCCTTTGCCCTTGGGGCGGCGGTGTTTGTGATGCTTTATGTCGTGTTGAACCGCACGCGGATCGGTCTGCTGATCCGCGCGGGCGTCGAGGACCGCGAGATGGTTGAGGCGCTTGGGTTCCGTGTGGACCGGTTGTTCATCGGGGTGTTCATGCTGGGCTCGGCGCTTGCCGCGCTGGGGGGCGCGATGTGGGCGGGGTATGAGACGTTGATCACCCCGCATATGGGCGCGGACCTGATGATCGTGGTGTTCATCGTGGTGATCATCGGCGGTCTTGGCTCGATCGAGGGGACGCTGCTTGGCGCGGTGCTTGTTGGGTTGATGTCGAACTATGTGGGATTTCTGGCGCCGAAACTGGCGCTGGCGTCCAACATGATCCTGATGGTGGCGATCCTGATGTGGCGGCCCAACGGCTTGCGCCCTGCGGTCAAGTGAGGGGAACGAGATGAGCGATACCATGACCCACACCCCCGCAAACACCGGCACCATAATGGTCAAGGGCGTGGTTGCCCTGATCGCCGCGTTGCTCCTCTTCGCGCCGTTCCTGTTTCAGGACGTCCGGTCCCTAGAGGTCGCTGCGCGCATCTGCATCTTTATCGTTCTGGTGGCCAGCTTTGATCTGTTGATCGGCTATACCGGCATCGTCAGCTTTGCCCATACGATGTTTTTCGGGTTCGGCGCCTACGGGGCGGCGATCCTGTTGAAACAGATGGGGCCGGGGTGGACGCCTGTGATCCTTGGGGCGCTGGCCGGTGTCGGCGTGTCCTTGGTGTTTGCGGTGGTGATCGGGCTGCTGTCCCTGCGGGTCAAGGCGATCTTTTTCGCGATGATCACCCTGGCCGCCGCATCCGTGGTCTTGGTTCTGGCGTCCCAACTGTCGCAAATCACGGGCGGCGAGGACGGGATCATCTACAAATCCCCCGACCTGTTCAAAACCGCGACCAAGCTGGCCGTGGATGAGGATGGCAAGGTCCTGCGCATTTGGGGCGTGCGGTTGAACGGCAAACTGGCCGCGTATTACTTCGTCTTTGCGACCTCACTGATCCTGTTTCTGGCGATGCTGCGGTTCGTCGGGTCCCCCTTTGGCACGGTGCTCAAGGCGATCCGCGAGAATGAGGCGCGCGCCGAGGCCATCGGATACCGCGTCGTGGCCTATCGCACGGCGGTGTTCTGTTTGTCGGCGGCCATCGCGTCGCTGGCGGGGACGGTCTATGCGGTCTGGCTGAAATACACGGGGCCGGACACGGCGCTGTCGTTTTCGATCATGATCGACATCCTGCTGATGGTGGTGATCGGCGGCATGGGCACCATGTGGGGCGCGGTGATCGGCGCGGTTCTGATGATCCTTGCGCAATATTACCTGCGCGATCTGATGGGCGCGGCGGCCGAGGCGACGGCGAACATCCCCGTGCTGCCTCAGCTTTTGGCGCCGGATCGGTGGCTGTTCTGGTTGGGGATCATCTTTATCCTGTTGGTCTATTTCTTTCCAAAGGGCATCGCCGGCACCGCGATGGAGCGTGGCGCAGCAAAAGGGGGCGGCGCATGATCGCCCCGCGCTTTGCCCTGATCCCCGTGATGGATCACGAAATCCACGTCACCGAATGGGGCGATCCGTCGGGCAAGCCTCTGGTGATGTGGCACGGTCTGGCGCGCACGGGTCGGGATTTCGACGAACTGGCCGCCGCCCTGTCGGACCGGTATTTCGTGATCTGCCCCGATACCATTGGGCGCGGCCTGTCCAGTTGGTCCACGAACCCCGAGGCCGAATATTCCGTGGAATATTACGCGGGAATCGCGGCCGACCTGTTGGATCACTACGGGTTTGCCAGTGCCGATTGGCTGGGCACGTCTTTGGGCGGGTTGATTGGGATGCGGATTGCCTCGGGGTCGCAGGCCGACCGCCTGTCGTCCCTGATCATCAACGACATCGGTCCCGAACTCCCGCAAGAGGCCATTGACCGCATCGTCACCTATGTTAGCGACCCGCCCGAGTTCGCCACCGTGTCCGCGGCCGAGGCATGGTTGCGCGCGGTCTATCGTCCCTTTGGCCCCGCGCCGGATGGTTATTGGCGGCGCATGGCGCGCACGTCTCTGCGCCGGTTGGACAGTGGCAAGTTGGCCCTGCATTACGATCCGCGCATCACCGTTCAATTCACCGCATCGCGCGCCGAACTGACGTCATGGGATCGCTATGGGCGGATCACAACGCCCTGTCACGTCATTCGCGGGCGGACGTCCGATTTGTTGACGACGGATATTCTGGACCTGATGCGCCAACGCGGCCCGCGCCCCGATGCGACCGAGGTCGACTGTGGTCACGCGCCCAGTCTGGTCACGCCCGAGGGCGCGGATCTGATCCGCAGCATCCTGCACAGCCTGCGATCCGATGGGTGAAAACATAAAAAACGGCCCACCAGTCGCGCGAATGGTGGGCCGTCGGCGTTTGACCTGATTTCCCGCAATCGGGTCAAACGGTCTCGGGGTGCTGTGCCATCTCGCGCGCCTGTTCGCGCAGGGCGAATTTCTGGATTTTACCGGTCGAAGTGCGCGGGATCGTGGTGAAGACGAACCGCCCCGGCACCTTATAGGGGGCCAAACTATCGCGGCACCATTGGCGCAGGGCGTCGGGATCTGGCGCGTGCCTCTCGGCCAGTTCCACAAAGGCACAGGGCGTTTCGCCCCATTTGTCATGCGGCATGGCCACCACCGCCACAACGGCGACCGAGGGATGCCGATAGAGCGCCTCTTCGACCTCGATCGACGAGATGTTTTCGCCGCCTGAAATGATGATGTCCTTGGACCGATCCTTGAGCTGGATATAGCCGTCGGTATGCATCACCCCAAGATCGCCGGAATGGAACCAGCCGCCTGCAAAGGCCTCTTGCGTGGCTTTGGGGTTGCGGAAATAGCCCTTCATCACAACATTGCCGCGAAACATGACCTCACCCATGGTTTTGCCGTCGCGGGGGACGGGGGTCATGGTTTCGGGGTCCATCACGGCCAGCTGTTCCAGCGGCAGATACCGCACGCCTTGGCGCGCCTTGAGGCGGGCCTGTTCGTCGGCGGGCAGGTCGGACCAATCGCTGTGCCAGTCATTGACCACCGCAGGCCCATAGGTTTCCGTCAGACCATAGAGGTGCGTCACCTCAAATCCGGCGGTCTTCATATCGGCCAGAACCCGCTCGGGCGGCGGGGCGGCGGCGGTAAAGAACTGAACGTCATGATCCAGCGCGCGCTTTTCGCCCTCCGGCGCCCCGATCAGCAGGGACATCACAATCGGTGCACCGCACAGGTGCGTGACGCCCTCATCCGCCAATGCAGACCAGATCGGCGCGGCGCGCACCTGACGCAGGCAGACATGCGTGCCCACAATCGCCGACAGGGTCCACGGAAAGCACCAGCCGTTGCAATGAAACATCGGCAGGGTCCACAGATAGACCGCGTGCTTGCCCATCGACGTGGTCAGGGCATTTCCCTGTGCCAACAGATAGGCCCCGCGATGGTGGGACACGACGCCCTTGGGGTCACCGGTGGTGCCCGAGGTGTAGTTGATCGAAATTGCGTCCCATTCGTCCTCGGGCATTAGCCACGCATAGTCAGGATCGCCCCCGTCCAGAACCGTTTCGTAATCGGTGGTGTGGGGCAGGGCGGGCGTGTCGCTGTGAAACTCGGGGTCGTCGCTAAGGATGATGTCGGGTGTCACGGCGCACAGGTGCAGGGCCTCTTGCAGGAGGGCGGTAAATTCCCGATCTACGATCACCACCTTGGACATCGCATGGTCTAATTGGAACGCGATGATCGCCGCGTCGAGGCGGGTGTTGATCGAATGCAGGACCGCGCCACACATCGGCACGCCGTAATGGCATTCCAGCATGGCAGGCACGTTCGGCAAGAGGCACGAGACCGTATCCCCGCGCCCGATCCCGCGCTGCGCAAGGGCAGATCCAAGGCGGCGCGCACGCTCATAGAACGCGCCATAGCTGCGGCGCAGGGACCCGTGCACAATCGCGGTATGGTCGGGAAATACGGTGGCCGCCCGTTCCAGAAAGGTCAGCGGCGTCAGGGGCTGATGGTTGGCGGGGGTGCGGTCCAGATCGGTGTTATACGGGTTCTGGGTCATGGTTAGGCGTCCTGCCAGTGGGGGGTGCGCTTGTCGATAAAGGCGGCGATGCCTTCTTGGGCGTCGCGGGCCAGCATATTATCGACCATCACCTGAGACGCATAGGCATAGGCGTCTGCCAAGGGCATCTCGCGCTGTGCGTAAAAGGCGCGTTTGCCGGTGGCCAATGTCATCGACGATTTCGCGGCGATCTCGGCGGCGATGGCCATGGTCTGCGCACGCAACTCGTCCGGTGCCACGGCAAAGTTGACCAACCCCATCTCGGCGGCGCGTGCGGCGGGCATCATGCGCCCCGTCAACAGCATCTCCATCGCGTGCTTGTTTGATACATTGCGCGACAGGGCCACCATCGGGGTTGAGCAGAACAGCCCGATGTGAACCCCCGGCGTGCTAAAGCGGGCAGTTTCTGCGGCGACCGCCAAATCGCAACTGGCCACCAATTGGCACCCCGCAGCGGTGGCAATACCCTGAACCTCGGCGATGACGGGTTTGGGACAGGCGACAATGGCCTGCATCACCGACGAGCACAGCGACATGACCTTGGTGAAATAGGCCCGTCCGCCGTCCGGCGCGTCACGCCCTGCGGTCATTTCCTTGAGATCGTGACCGGCGGAAAAGGCGGGGCCGTCGGCGGCCAGAACGATCACCCGCACCGCAGGGTCCCGTCCCGCCGCGTCAAAGGCGCTGGCCAGCGCGTCCAGCATCGCCTCGGACAGGGGATTGCGGCGCGCGCCGTCGTTCAGGGTCAGACGCAGGATGCCGTCGGTATCAAGGTCGCGCAACAGAAGGTCGCCGGTGCTCATGACGTGGGTCTTTCAGGGGTTAGAGAATGTTGATTTCAACGCTGTCGGCCAAGGTATTGGCGATAAAGCAATAGCGGTGCGCGCGGTGCTGCATCTCGGCGAGGTCGGCGTCGCTGACCGTGAAGCCGGTGTCGAAACGGACCACCGGATGCAGGTCGATCCGCGTGACCGACATCTGCCCGCGCGGGTTCTTGCCCAGATGCGCCTCGGCATAGTCGTGATAGCTTGCCACCGGCCAGCCCGCCTTGGCGCAGAGCGCAAGGAAGGTCATCATGTGGCAACTGGACAGGGCTGAGGCCAAGGCCTGTTCGGGGTTTGTGTTGTCGGGATCCCCTCCCCAATCTGGGGCGGAGTCCACGGTGACGTCATAGTGGCTGTTGAACTGGACCCGATGCGCGTTCGAATAGGCGCCGGTGTGCAGGGCCGGACTGGCCCGATGCCAGTGAAGCTGGATCGCGAGGTCGGACATCTGTCGATACGCGGGCGATCAGGCTGCAGCGATTTTCTTTTTAGGGTCGTAGAACGGGCGCTCGACAATGGTGGCACGCACCGGCCCCGACTTGGTGACCACCTCGACCTCGGCACCGATATTGGCGTGCTCGGTCGCGACCATGGCTAGTGCGATGTTACGCTCAAGACGCGGGGAATAGACGGCCGAGGTCACTTTGCCGATGGTTTCGCCATCCATATTGATCGCCCAGAACGTTGTGTTCGGACCGGTCAGCGGTTCACAGTCGATGATCAGGCCGATTTGCTGGCGTGCGGGGCCTTGGTCCTTGATCCGTTGCAGGGCGGCCTTGCCGATGAAATCCGCCTCCATATCGAGGCTCACCAGACGCCCGAGGCCCAGCTCATAGGGGTTGGTGTGGATGTCGGCATCCGCGTGATAGGACAGCATCCCGCCCTCGATCCGGCGGATCGACGAGGTGTGACCCGGTTTCAGGCCGTGCTCCATGCCCGCCGCCATGATGCGTTCCCACAGGGCGTCGCCACGGCTGCCATCGCGCAGGTAGATTTCATAGCCAAGCTCGCTTGACCAACCGGTGCGCGACACGATCAGGGGAATGCCGTCCAGATCGACCTCGCGCAGCCAGTAGTATTTCAGGTCCATGATCTCTTCGCCAAAGAGTTCTTGCATGATCAGGCCGGATTTCGGGCCCTGCAGTTGCAGCGGCGAGACATCGGGTTCGCAGATCGACACGTCCAGACCGGAATGCACCGCCACACCCTGTGCCCAGAGCAGGACGTCGCTATCGGCCAGCGAAATCCAGAAATGGTTTTCGGCAAGGCGCAGCAGGATCGGGTCGTTCAGGATGCCGCCCTCGGCGTTGGTGATCAGGACGTATTTGCATTGGCCGACCGCCATGCTCGACAAATCGCGCGGGGTCAGCATCTGGACGAATTTCGCGGCGTCGGGGCCGGTGATTTCGACCTGACGTTCGACGGCCACATCGCACAGGATCGCGTCGTTCACGAGGTTCCAGAAGTTCTGTTCCGGATCACCGAAATCGCGCGGGATGTACATGTGGTTATAGACCGAAAAGCCCTGAGCGCCCCAGCGGACGGTCGCGTCGAAATAGGGGGACTTGCGGATCTGGGTGCCGAAGCCGAAATCGTCTGCCTTGTTCATCTGTATCGCCTTGTTTCCACGGGACCATTCAGGTCGGTGTCTCTATCTGTGGCGAAAGATGTAGCGCCGGATTGCGCAGATTTCCGGACCAAAAGAATTGGCTTTGACAGGCCGTTCAGACCGATTTTCGAGGCCCCGAAAGTCCGTTCAGACGCGCGATGTCAGTTCGCGCCCTGTGCGATCAGTTTTGCGACATTGGGCTGAATCGACTTGATTCTGCGCGTGGCGATGTAGGTCATATAGCGGTCGATGCCGATCTCGGACTCAAGCAGGGTTTCCATCAGGGTCTGGAACGCGGCAAGGGTCGGGGTAAACACGTGCAGGACGTAATCCATCCCCCCACCGGTCGCGATGCACAGGGTCACCTCGTCAAGGGTCTGGATCATCGCCTCGAACCGGTCGAAATCGGCCTTGCGGTGATGGGTCAGGGAGACAGTCACGATGACTTGGGTGAAATCGGCAATCCGCTCAAGCGCAAGGGCCGCGTGATAGCCGTTGATATAGCCCGCCGCCTTGAGGCGATCCAACCGCGCCCAGCAGGGGGTCGGGGACAGGTTCACCAGTTCGGCCAGACGCGTTTTGCTCAGCTGTCCGTGCTGTTGCAGGGCGCTGAGTATGCGAATGTCGGCGGCATCCAATCCGGTGGATTTCATGTTCATATACCCTCACCAAACCAAGGGCGCGCATGTCGCCATGTCCCTCGGCACGCAATATCCTTGCTTCTATGCCGCAAAGACCGTGCCTCTGGAAGATGTCTTGTGAGGTGTGCATGATGCAAAAGTCGGGCCGCAGGCCGCCACAGACAGGCGGCGGCCTGTGGCGGGGCTAGATCGCGCCGGAATACATTGCCGCGCCCGAAATCCCCAGATGTTCGGGGAACTCGGCGCGTAGGATGCTGCCGCTGTCGGATTCGGTGATGAACAACGTTCGCCCATCCGGCCCGCCAAAGGCACAGTTGGTTGTCCCCAAGCCGCGGGGCGACCGCACCACCGCGATGGGACGGCCCAGAACGTCATGCACCCAGACCAGACCCATGCCCGTCTGACAGACCACAACGCCCCCCGAGGACGTTAGCGCAAGGCCATCCGGTCCCGCACGTCCGCCCGAAAACTGGATAAACAGGCCTGCCTTGTTCACCCGACCCGAGGGCGACATCGGCAACCGCCAGACCGCATTGGCCCGCGTCACCGCCAAGAACAGGACATGCTCGGCCAGATCAAGGACAAGGCCGTTGGGACTGGGCACTTTGTCGATCAGACAGGTCAGGGCACCGGTATCAGGTTCCCAGCGATAGACGCGCCCCGTGGGATCTTGCAGGCCCGTCTGGCCCTGATCGGTGAAATAGAGCGACCCGTCCCGCCCGAAATGCAGGTCGTTGACGCCTTTGAACCCTTCGGTATCCGCATCGCCCAGAACCTTGGTGACGCTGCCGGTGTCGGGGTCCAACTGCATGATCCCGTTCTGATAGTCGGCAAGGAAAATGCGACCGTCCTGATGGATTTTCAGGCCGTTGGGCTGGCCGTTGTATTCCGTGATCTGGGTGATCTCGCCCGCAGGGGAGGCCCGAAACACGCGGCCAAAAGGGATATCGACGAAATAGAGGTTCCCCGCGCGATCAAACGACGGCCCTTCGAGAAAGCTATCGGCGGGCTGACCGCGCCGGTTCTTTTCGGCCCAATAGGACGGCACCCCCGGACGGCGCAATGCGTCCGGAAGGGCGGTAAAGACCTCGGCGTCGATGATGACGGGATCGGGAAACGGATAGGTAGGTGTCATCCGAACGTGAACTCCGGCAGGAACAATGCGATCTGCGGCGCCGCAATCAGCAACAGCATAAACGCAACGATGATGATGAAAAACGGCAAGGTGCCCATGATCACATCCTCGACCTTAACCTCGCTCGACGAACTGGCCACCACGAACAGGATCACCCCAAGGGGCGGGGTCAACTGGCCCAGTTCCACAAGGATCACCACAAACACACCGAACCAGATCGGATCGACGTCCAGCGCGACAAGCGCCGGAAAGATCACCGGTACGATGATCGCGATCATGCCCAGACCTTCCATGAAACACCCAAGGATCGCGAAGACGACCATGATGATCAACAGGAACGTCAGGCGCGAGACATTGGCATCCTCAAGCATCGCCACAAGGTCCTCACCAATCCCCGACAGGGCGGTGGCATAGGCAAAGATCATCGAGGTGAACACGATGAACAGGATGTTGCCGCTCATCGAGGCGGTCCGCGACAGGGCCTCGCGCAGCAAGGACCAGCTGAGACGACGATAGATGCCGGAAATCAGAACGGCACCGACGGTGCCCACGGCTCCGGCCTCGGTCGGGGTGGCGAAACCGCCATAGATGCTGCCCAAGACAATCACGATCAGCATCAGAAATGGCACGATGTCCAACAAGGCGCGCCCCAATTCGGGCAGGGTGGCGCGGGTGTCGGTTTTCGGGGCCAGCGACGGGTTCCACAGAACGCGCGCGACGATGAACCCCATATAGCACAGCGCCAGCACAATCCCCGGCACCAGACCGGCGGCAAACAGGCGCGCGATCGAGGTCTCGGTAAAGGTGGCGTAGATAATCATGGTGATCGAGGGCGGGATCAGAATGCCCAGCGTCCCACCAGCGGCCAGCGATCCGGCCACCAGACGTCGGTTATAGCCGCGCGCGGACAGTTCGGGCAGGGCAACGGTGGACATGGCTGCCGCCGTCGGGGCCGAGCCGCCCGAGATCGCCGCGAAAATGCCGCTGCCTGCGATGTTGGTGTGCAGCAACCCACCCGGCAGACGGCGCATGAACAGGGCGACCCCGTTATAAAGCCGCGTCGACAGGCCCGACCCCAACAGGATTTCGGCCATCAGAACAAACAGCGGGATCGCCGCAAGGGTAAAGCTGTTGGCCGCGCCCCAGCTGACGATGCCAAGAGCCTTCCAACCGGCGAACCCTTTCAGCAGCCAGATATAGGTCAGGCCAGCCCCCGCAACGGCGAATTGCACCCACATCCCCCCAAGGATGAGGCCGATCAACAGACCGAATGCCAAAATCGCTTCCATCAGGTATCACTCCGCGTGGTGGAGAAGGTCAGCAAGAACTGCTCGACCAAGAAAAAGCCAAGGACACTAAAGCCCAGCGGCGGAACAATCTGCGGAATCCACAAAGGTGTGCGCAGAACGGTGGGCGCGAATTTCCCGCGGCTGAATGAGCTCAGCGTCAGGTCCTTGGTCTTCCACGCCAACAGGATGCAGATCGCAATCGCGATCAGGGCGAAAATCCGCACCAACCATTTGCGTGTGCCCTCGGGCCAGTTGTCCAACAGGAAATGCACCTGAAACATGGCGCGCCCCCGCAGGGCCAGAGAGGCCCCGAAGAACGTCAGGAACACCACGCAATAGCCGGTGACCTCTTCGGCAAAGCCAAGGGAATAGTTGAACACCCCGCGCAAAAAGGCCTCGGTGCAGACCAACAGGACCAGACCCGTCAGAACGGTCCCACACAGGACCGCCGTGACCCGCGCGCCGAAATCGAAAATGGGACCAGCCGAAGCCGGTCCCGTCTTGATATCGCCTACCATCTTATTTGCCGATTGCAGCGCGCACAGTGTTCAGCGCGTCTACATATTCGGGACCGTTTTCCGCAGCCCATGCTTCCCAGAACGGGGCCAGCTTGGCGTTTGCGGCGGCGGCGTCACCTTCGGCTGCGGCGACAAGGGTCATGCCCGCCTCGGACTGGGCTTTTTTCTGAACCTCTTCGTCCTCAAGAAAGGCAGCGGTGGTTTTCGGACCTTCTTCGGCGACGATCGCACGCAGGGTGTCCTGCGTTTCAGGGGACAGCGCGGCAAAGCTGTCGGCGTTGGCGATGATCATCGAGTTGCCGTAGTTCACAGCAAAGCGGTAGTTATAAGGCAGGAATTCATGCCATTTCTTGGCCCCGCCCGCGCTTGCGGTCAGAACGCCTTCGATCACGCCACGCTCCAGAGAGGTCGGCACTTCGGACCCCGACAGGGTGATGGCCGCGCCGCCGAATTCCTGAATGAACTGGCCCTGCTCGGGCGAGGTCACGCGGATCTTGTGACCCTCAAGGTCGGCAAGGCTGTTGATTTCGAAGGTGGTGAAAATCGTCTGCTCGGGATAGCGGTAGCCGCCCAGCAGCACCACACCCTGTTCGGCAAAGGCGTCAACCAGAGCCGGTTCCATGGCGGCATAGGCCTTGGCCCATTCGTCGTCGTTCTCGATCAGCATCGGCAGGTTCAGAACCCGTGCAAGCGGGACGTTGCCCGAGAAGAAGAAATCCGCCGCCATGTCGATCACGCCGTCACCCACAGCTTGGGTGATGTCGGCCGACGCGATTTGCAGCGTTTTGCCAAGGTGCAGGTCAATCGACAGGTCGCTGTCGGCGGCCACGCGCTCGGTGATGCGGTTCATGCCTTTGACAGCCGAGGTCGTCGAAACCGACGAATAGGTATAGGCGGTCCAGTCGTCAGCCTGTGCCACGGTGGCGGAAACGGCGATCAGGGCAGCGGCCCCAAGGGTCTTCAGTGTCATCGATTCGTCCTCAAGAGGGTAAGGTAAAAGGGATGCGCGGGGCGTCGCCGCCCCGCAACCGGATTATTTCCAAGGGGTCTCGGCCCAGATATCGGCGGCGACTTGGTTTTGTGCGGCCGCGGTTGCTGCAAAATCGTCGCCAACCATGAATGCGATCGGGTTGCCTTGCTCGGCCATCATGGTCTGAAAGTCGGGATTGGCGTTGACGGCACTCAGGGCGGCGCGCAGTTTTTCTGCGGTCTCCGCGTCCATATCCGCCGGTCCAACGATCCCGCGCAGGGACGACATTTTCACGTCATAGCCCAGCTCGGCCGCGGTCGGAACATCGGGACGGAACGCCGAGCGTTCATCGGCCAGCACCGCCAGAACGCGCAGCTCGTCAGGGAAGTTCGTGGTCTGGCCAAGGGTCATTGTCCCCGCCGCCACATGGCCACCCATGATCGCCGTGCGGGCGTTCGAGGCCCCTTTGAACGGCACGATGGTGAATTCCACACCCGAGGCCGCCGCCATCATATTGGCCGAGAAATGGTCGTTGCCGCCCAGCGACGACAGGCCCACGGTAATCGCGCGCGGATCGGCCTTGGCCGCCGCCAGCAATTCGTCCAGCGTCTGATAGGGCGAGCTTGCCGCGACGGTGATGGTGTTGGGATCTTCGACGAAGTTCGCCAGATAGGTAAAGCTGGTGACGTCGTAATCCGCCTCACGGTCATGGGTCAGCGCCAGAGCAGCGGGCAGGTTGAACGTGCCAAGCGTATAGCCGTCCGCATCTGCGCCGGCCACTTCGGTGAAACCGATCTGACCCCCCGCGCCGGGCATGTTCTTGACCACGACCGATGCCCCGTCGCCCAGTTCCTGCTCAAGGAACTGCGAAACTGTGCGGGCCATGACATCGGTGCCGCCACCGGCGGAATATCCGACGATCACCTCGACCGGTTTTTCGGGGTATTCGGCCAGCGCGGCAGTGGCGCCAAGCCCCAGCGCGATCACCGCGCCTAGTGTTTTCCTCATGATGGTTTCCTCCCATTATCATGTGCGAAAATCTGTTCTGTGATGCCGTAGGTGCGGGCCGCGCTCTGCCAGAAGAGGGCGTCGCGGCTGTCCTGCGAATGACCGGCGGTCAGACGCTTGAACGCGTTCCACAGCGTGCGATAGGAATACTGTCCCTTGTCGACGGGAAAGTTGCTCTCGAACATGGCGCGGGTCGGGCCGAACAGGTCGATGCAGGTGTTCACCCACAGCGCCCAGTCCCCCGCCAGTTTCAGAGACGAGGGCGGGCGCGGCGCATCGCCATAGCGCCAGCCCATGACGTTCAATCCGAAGCCACCGATCTTGACCCGCGTGTTAGGCAGATCCGCCAGACGGGCCATCGCGTTGCGCCACGCGGTAAAGGTTTCAGGGGCGAACCGGTCATGCGGGCCAACGCCCAAGGGACCGCCGCAATGATCAATGACCACGGTCAGATCGGGCAGGGCGGCAGCGAGGGCATAGACCTCATCCAACTGGGTTTGATAGGCCCAGATGTCCAGGCACAGACCGTGCTCGGCCACGGCGCGTGCGCCCTCAAGAAACGCCGCACTGCGCAACAGGCCGTCGGGCGGCGGGTTGGGATTGCTGCGCACCGCCGGATCGGGATGCCACGCGGTGGTGTTGCGGATGCCGCGCAGACGTCCGTCGGCGGCCGCGCTGAGGGCGTCCAGAACAGGGCGCACCGCGTCGCCCAGTTGCAGGTCCGCCATGGCGACAATCGCGGCGGGAAAGGTCGGGTGGCCTGCGGTCCAGTTCAGGATCGTTTCGACCTCGCCCACGGGGCGCAGGTCCTTGGGGCCTTCGGTGCGATAGCCGGTGCGACATTGCACATAGACACTGGCGCGCAAATCATGCCCCGCGCAAACATCCCCCATCAATTCCTCTGTGCGATAGCGGCCCTCGGGGCGGTCCCACAGATGGTGGTGGGCATCAAGGATCGGCTGATCCGGCGCAAGAACCTTTTCTTGCGCCAGAGCGAGCCAATCCTCGCGCACTATGTGATGGGGGCTGTTCAAGATCAGGCCTTTGCCTTGGCGTCAAACAGGCGCCGTTTCAGGATCGGACCGACCACAACCGCAACGGTCAGCGCCACAAGGATCAGGCTGGTGGTGTTCTGGAACAGAACGCCCCAGTCACCGCGACCAATCCGCAGGGCAAGGCGCAGGTTCTCTTCGGCAAAGCTACCAAGGATCAGGCCCAAAACGACGGGTGGCAGCGGGAACTTGAGCTTGTCCATGATCCAGCCGATCGCGCCAAAGCCCAGCATCATATAGACGTCAAACATGCGGCCATGGATCGAATAGACCCCGATCAGCATCAGAACGATGATCACCGACCCCAGCAACGGGCGCGGCAGGTTCAACAGACGCGCAAAGCTGTTGGTGGCAAGCGAACCGCCCAGAAAGATCAACAGGATCGCACCGAACAGGAACTGCCACATAAAGCCGAACACCACATCGGGGTTTTCGCGAAACAGCATCGGTCCGGGCTGCAGGCCATGCACCAGAAGACCGCCCAACATGACCGCCGCCACAGCCGTCCCCGGAATGCCAAGGGTCAGGGCGGGGATCAGGGCCGACGCGGTATCGGCGTTGTTCGCGGTTTCTGCGGCGGCCACGCCTTCGGGTTCGCCGTTGCCCCATGTGTCAGGGGTTTTGGAGCCGCGGCGCGCCTCGTTATAGGACATGAACGCGGCCATGGATCCACCCGCACCGGGCAGGATGCCGATCCAGATGCCGATGAACGAGCCACGTAGCCACGTTTTCCAGAACCCCTTCATGCGCGGCATGGCCTTCCACATGGATTGGGTGCCCAGTTTCGAGCCGGTCACGCCATCGGTCTTGAGTGGGGTTTCCAACAGGTCGATCACCGGCGGCAGGGCATAAAGACCGACCAGCAGGATCACGATGTTGATCCCGTCCAGCAATTCCAGCGCCCCAAAGGTAAACCGGTCGTTGCCGTAAATCGGGTCGGATCCGACCACGGAAACAAAGACGCCGAAACAGGCGCTGATCAGGCCCTTGATCGGGTTGCCGCCCAACAAAAAGATGATCGAGGCAAGGCCGAACACCGCGACCCAGAACACCTCGGACGGGCCGAACAGCAACGTCACTTTGGACAGGGGCGGCGCCAATAGCATCAAGGCAAAGGCCGACGCGATCCCGCCAATGGCCGAAGACACCACCGCGACCTGCAGGGCAAAGCCGCCTTCGCCCTTTTGGGCCATGGGATAGCCGTCAAATGTGGTCGCGACGGCGGCGGGGGTGCCCGGAATGCGCAGCAAAACCGCAGGGATCGCGCCGCCATACATGGCCCCGTTATAGATGCCCGCCATCAGGCCGAGCGCGACAAGCGGCTCAAGGCCAAAGGTAAAGGGCACCAGAACCGAAATGGCCATTGTGGCCGACAGGCCCGGCATGGCCCCCACGACGATGCCCGCGATCACGCCGATGATGACGGCGGCAAAGTTGGCGAGTGCAAAGACGTTGGGCAGTGCGCTGAGAAGATCGGAATACATGGCGTGCTTAGTCCTTCCACAAGCGACCGGTGGGGAAATCCTGTGACATCCCGAAATCGAAGATCAGCCAGATCGTCCCGACGACGATCACCGTGGCCGCCAACAGGCCCAGCGGCGCGCGATAGCCAAAGGCCCAAGCGACAAGCGGGATGGTGATGGCGGTGCTGATGTAGAAACCGATGAAATCCGCGGCCAAGGCATAGGCCACGATCAAAAGAAACGCCCCGATTACCCGTTTGGGCGACTTGGTCACGGGGGCGGGGGCCTCACCCTTGGCGGCGCGGCGTTGGTCCATGGCCAAAAGGGCCACCGACAACACGATCAACCCGATCAGCATCGCCGCAGGCAACAGGGCCGAGATCGGGCGCAGTTCGGCCGTAGGGATCAACAGGGCACCGGCGACGATGACGATGCCGACGGCGGTCAGGGTCTCGGGCCGCATCAGGCGGGGCTTGGGGGTATCGGACATGGTGGGGTTCCGTTTCAGAGGATCGGAGTGCGCGGGGACATCGGGAGGAGCCCCCGCGCACCAAGGGCCTTAGTTCCAGGGGGTCGTTTCCCAGGTTTCCTTGGCCAGATCGAAGAGACCGTCGGTCAGCGTGCGGAAGTCCTCGCCGGTGACGACCTCAACAGGGTTGGCCGTGTCGGTCATCGCTTGGATGAACTCGGGGTCCTGTGCGGCCTTTTCGAACGCGTCACGCAATTTCGCGGCCACGTCCTCGGGCAGGCCAGCCGGCGCAACGACGCCCCGCATCGAGCCATTGATCAGGTCCAGACCCTGCTCACGGAAGGTTGCAACCTCAGGCGCGAAATCCGAACGCTCTGCTTGGGCGATGCCCAGCACGTTCAACTCACCCTGAAACTTGGCGATTTCGGAGACGTTGAAGATGCCGACGGCCACGTGGCCACCCATCACCGCCGTCCGCGCAGGGGCCGAGCCCTTGAACGGGACGATGGTGAAATCGGTCTCGGTCTGTTTTTGCAGTTTGATCAACAGGAAATGATCGTCGCCACCAAGGCTGGACATGCCGACGGTGATGGCAAACGGGTTTTCCTTGGCCGCCGCAATCAGATCGTCCACGGTTTCGATGCCGCTGTCTTTGGAGGTCACGATGACGTTGGGGTCATTCACGACATTCGCCAGATAGGTAAAGCTGTCGCGATCATAACCGGCCTCACGGTCCAGCGTCCGCGCCATCATCCCGGGCAGGTTGAACGTCCCAAGCGTATAGCCGTCCGCGTCCGAACCGGCGACCTCGGTGATGCCGATCTGACCCGATGCGCCGGGCATGTTTTTGACAACGATGCTGCTGCCTTCGCCGAGGTATTTCTCGACGAACGGCATGGTGGTGCGGGCCATAACGTCGGTGCCGCCACCGGCGGAATAGCCGACGATCACCTCAATCGGTTTCTCGGGATATTCGGCCTGCGCCGCGCCAGCGGCCAGAACCAGTGCGCCAATTGCGGCAGCGGTTTTTACGAATTTATGCATGTCTCTCCTCCGTTCATGCAGGTGTTAGGCGTCGGGCAGGATGCAGCCGCGCGCGATCAACGCGCGGTCGACCCAGCTCCGGTCGTTGGTGCCGGCCTCAATCGCGGCCATCTGTTTGATCTCGGCGGCGGATTTGGCTTCGGTGGCTTTCAGGATCTCCTCGGCGCCGTCGATCGGAACGCTGAGAACCCCATCGGAATCGCCGATGACGATGTCGCCGGGGTGGATCACCATGCCGTCGATGGCGACGGGGACGTTGATTTCGCCGGGGCCGTCCTTGTACGGGCCACGGTGGGTGACACCGGCGGCATAGGTCGGCAGGTTGGTTTCACGGAAGTTGTCCAGATCGCGGATCGCGCCGTTCAGGACAAAACCGACCACGCCACGCTTGATCGCATAGGCCAGCATCAGTTCCCCCATCAACGCATTGGCCAGATCGCCACCGGCATCCACGACGATCACGTCGCCGGGGACGGCCATGTCGATCGCCTTGTGCAGCATCAGGTTGTCACCGGGGCGCGCCTTGACGGTCAGGGCCACACCGGCCATGCCGCCAGAGCTGTGCATCGGGCGCAGGGTCGGACCGGCGGCGGTCATGCGCGACATGCTGTCCGAGACATTGGCGACCGGCAGCTTGGCGAATGCGTCGACCAGTTCTTTGGACGCGACGCGCTCACGGTTCAGGATGCGAAAGCCGATGGTCATTGTTTTTCCTTTACTTGGGCTGCGGGCGCCTGTGCGGCGGCCAGCATTTTGCGATTGACGATGCGTTCCTCGGGGACCGGCTGACCGTCGATGATCTGAAAGATGCCGCGTACGGCATCGACGCCGACGCGCACGCCCGCCTGACGGGTGACGCCGCCGATATGCGGGGTCAGGACGATGCGGGGTTCGGCGAAAAAGGGGTGGTCGGCGGCGGGCGGTTCCACCGCGAATGTGTCCAGACCGGCACCGGCCAGATGGCCGCTCTGGATCGCGTCCAGCAGGGCGGTCTCGTCAATCAGGCCCCCGCGCGCGGTGTTCACGACATAGGACCCTTCGGGCATGCGCGCGATGGTCTCGGCGTTCAGGATCTGGCGGGTTTTTTCGGTCAGGGGGCAGTGCAGGCTGAGGATATTGGACTGGGCGCAAAGATCCTCAACCGTGGCGCAACGGGTCACGCCAAGCTCTTCGAACGCGCTGTCGGGCGCAAACGGGTCATAGCCGATCAGGTTCAGGCCCAACCCCTTGGCCATGCGCCCCGTGGCCTGAGCGATAGAGCCCATCCCCATCAGGCCCATGGTTTGCCCCGCGATCTCGCGCCCCGAGAACCCGGGTTTTTCCCAGCGACCGGCGCGCAAACCGGCGTCCAGCGGCAGGATGCGTTTGACACTGGCCAACAGCAGGGCAATCGCGTGTTCGGCCACGGAAACAGCGTTCGCACCGGTGGCGACCAGAACGGGAATGCCGCGATCCGCCGCCGCCTGCAGGTCGATGTTATCGACGCCCACACCGTGTTTCGAGATCACCCGCAACTGGGGACCTGCGTCCATCACCTCGGCGTCGACACGACCCATCCGCGACACGATCCCGACCGCGCCGGTCTCTTGCAACAGCTGCGAAATCACCGCGCTGTCGGCATAGGCCGGGGTATGGACCGTCTGGTACCCGTGATCCAGCACCAGCTGTGCCGCTGCCGGATCCAGATCGGGTCCCGTTACGAGGATAGTCTTGCTCATCGCGCATGTCTCCATAGCGTCCCGAGAGGTCGGGGCGCGCCATTTCGTTTCCGTAATTTTTCGAAATCCCCGCTACGGCCTCCCAAGCCGATGGCAGGATTTCCTCCTTGGAGCGGGACCCTAAGAAAAAGAATGACTTCACAACAGCGCGTAATTCTGGTTATTAAATTAAGAAAAGCTGGATGTAGGCGATGGATACGCGACAATTGCGCACACTTTTGGCCATTCAGGCGCATGGCACCTTTGCGCTGGCTGCAGACGTCGTGAACCTGACGCCCTCTGCGGTTAGCCAACAAATTCAGGCGCTTGAGGATGAGTTGCAGGTGACTGTGTTTGACCGCAGCACCCGCCCGCCGCGCCTGACACCGGCGGGGTTGCAGGTGACCGAAATGGCGCGCGATATCCTGCGCCGTGAAGAGGATACAAAGGCCAGTTTGCGCGGAGATCAGATCGCGGGGACGCTTATGCTTGGCTCGGTCCGGTCGAGTGCGCTGAACCTTTTACCACGTGCGATGGTAGAAATGCGCAGCCGCTATCCCGACCTCAAGTCCAGCTTGCGGGTCTCGCTGTCCGCGAACCTGATCGCGGATGTGGCGGCGGGGCGTCTGGATGCGGCGATTGTGGCGGAACATGTCGGCTTTCCCAATGCCCTCCGGTGGAGCCCGTTTTTGCGCGAACCTCTGTGGCTGATCGCGCCAGAGGGGACGGTGGGCGACGATCCGATTTCGATGCTGAACAGTCTGCCCTATATCCGGTTTCGCAGTGCCGTGCCCTTGGCCAACCTGATTGACGCCGAGATTTCGCGCCTTGGGGTGGTGACGCATGATGTGGCGGAAATTGATACGATCGGGTCCATCGTGACCTGTGTGCGCCAAGGTCTGGGCGTGTCGATTGTCCCGCATGTGGCCCTGCAAGAGCCCGAGGACATCGACCTTGTCCGCCTGCCGTTCGGCAAGCCACAGATCAACCGCCAGATCGGGATTGTCGAACGTACCGTGTCGCCGCGGGGCGAAATCATCGCGCGGCTGCATGCCATTCTGGCCGAACTCTGTGGTCCATACGGGGTGGATCGGACCTAGGGGCCGCATCCCGACACTGCGGGATGTGGCGTTGGTTTAGGGCAGGGCGCGGTCGACCAATCGGTCCGACATGCGGCGCAATCCCGTCCCGAACAGCATGTCCAGCGTAAAAGCCACAGGCAGGGCGATCAGAATGCTGCGCCCCCAGACCTCTAGCCATTGAACGGTCGCGCCGAACTCTAGCAAGGTGAAAAGGCCCGACAGGGACACGGACATAAAGGTCGACATGACCAATGACCCTGTCAGGCGGCGAATGCGGTTATGCTGCATCTTTTTGAACGGCGTTCGTGGTCAGGGCCTCGGCCGCTGCGGTCAAATCGGCCAGAACCTCATCCGCGGTGATCGTGCCGGTGTCGGCGTCATAGACGTCATAAAAGCTGCCCACAGATACGGCGCCGCGCAGGTCCACGCCGAAAAACGGGGCCGATCCTTTGGCCGCGGCCAGAACGCTTGCGGCACCTGCGGGACCGGGCGAGGTCGACAGGAACAGGGCCGGTTTGTCCTGATAAACCTTCTGGTCAATGCGGCTGGCCCAATCGAACAGGTTCTTATAGGCGGCGGTGTAGGACCCGTTGTGTTCGGCATAGGATACGACCACGGCGTCGGCGGCCCCGATCTTGTCAAAGAAGGTCCGCGCGGCATCGGGCACGCCGATCTCTGCTTCACGGTCGGTGCTGTAAAGGGGCAGGTCGTAGTCGTTCAGGTCCAACAGCTCGACCTCCGCACCCGGTACCAGACCGGCGGTAAAGCGGGCCAGTTCCTTGTTGATCGAGGTCTTGGAGTTGCTTGCGGCAAAAGCGAGGATTTTCATGTGTCGTCTCCGGTTGTTCGGGCAGAGGGTCGGGCGATGCGACCCCGTGTTGATGTCTGATCCCTACTTAGGGCGTCACATGAGCAATTGATAATATCGAATTTTCACGATAATGATCCATTAAATAGATCAGGTTGGGTCGCTATGACATTGGAACAGTTGATCGTCCTGCATGCGATCGTCGAACACGGAACCTTTCGCGCGGCGGCCGAGCATTTGCACAAGGCCCAATCGGCGGTCAGCCACATGTTGAAAAAGCTGGAGGACGAGATCGGGTTCGAATTGGTGTCGCGGGAGGCCTATCGCCCCGCGCTGACCGAACGCGGAGAGGTCTTCTATCGCCACGCCACTCGCGTGTTGCAACGGATGCAGGACCTGAAATCGGTGGCGGCGACCTTGGGGTCGGACCAAGAGGCCGAGGTCGCGCTGACGGTCACGGCGACCTATCCTCTTGCGCCGATCCTGTCTTTGATCAGTGACATGACCGCACGGTTTCAGGCGACCCATATCAAGATGGGGCGCGATAACATGGGCGGCCCTCTGGAAAAGCTGATGGCGGGTGAGGTGCAGATCGCGATCTCGACCCTTGATGAGGCCCCTATGGATCGGGTGGAGGCGCTGCCGCTGGGGCCGGTGCGGATGATCCCCGTGTGCCATCCCGATTTCGCGCCCGCGCGCGGCGACGGGATGACCTCGGACGCCGAAATGCAGACCCATATTCAGGTCGTCGTCTCCGATAGCGCCCGCGAAACCACCCAAAGCAAGGGCCTGTTGCCGGGCGGGCTGCGCTGGACCGTGTCGGATTTCGGTACCAAGAAAGAGATCCTGCTGGCCAAAATGGGCTGGGGCGGGATGCCGGATTTCCTGATCAAGGACGAACTGGAGGCGGGCAGCTTGGTCCCGCTCAGCATTGAAGGCTATCCGCCCGCGCAGGTCCTGCACTATGCCCTGCGTCGCCGCGACATGGTGCACGGCACCGTGGCTCAGGCGATTTGGGATCAACTGCGCGGCGGCTCAGAATGAGTGATTTGACTGTCATTGAGAAATTGACGCGAAACGGTTGCGTATTTGAGGTGTTGGGCCCCGATACGGCCAAAACGCGTGCGGTCAATGCCGCGTTTGAGGTAATGGTTCCCAAGCTTGACGCGGGGGCAGAAGTAAACTGGGCAAAGGGGCGTGAGGTCACGGTCGAGGTGTCCGAAACCTACGCAGACCTTTTTGATCGTACCGCCGCGCGTCTCAGACAGATCTTCGGCGATGTCCTTGCCGGACAGGAGGTGACGGTCATCCCGTTCAATATGAACGACCCGACAATTGTTTTGTCTGCCTGTGAGGCCAGCAATGCAGTAGAGATTTTGCTTGAGCTAGAGCCGCTGTGGATGGTCGTATTTTCGAAGGGCTGGGTCTTTGAATGGCGACGGGTTGGGCATACCACATCAGGCTATTTCGACGGCTAACAGCAAAGGGTGCGACGCGCGCGCGTTCCCAGAACGCTGCGCGGTGTTGCCATGAACTCTGTGGAGACTTGGGTTACCCCGAGATCTTTTTGACGAATTCGGATTTCAGGCCCATTTGCCCGATGCCCGGCACCTTGCAGTCGATGTCGTGATCGCCGTCGACCAGACGGATGTTGCGCACCTTGGTGCCCACTTTGACCACGGAGGAGGACCCTTTGACTTTGAGGTCCTTGATCACCGTCACATCGTCCCCGTCGTTCAGGACATTGCCGACGCTATCACGCACGACCGGCGCGTCGTCGGACGCGGCACCCGGGGCCCATTCGTGACCGCATTCGGGGCAGGTCAGCAGGGCGTCCACTTGGTACGTGTAGACAGAGGAACATTCGGGGCAGGGGGGCAATGAATCGGTCATAGTGCAGCTATAGCGCTATGTCCGCACCCTCACCACTGTTTATGCGCGATCCGCGTGGTCGGGCAGTGGTCCCCGCGCGCGGTGGCGCGCAGAATCCGGTGCTCGTCGCCTAGCCCCAATCGCGGCAGACGTATTTCAGTTCGGTGAACGCCTCCATGCCTTGGCGCGCCCCTTCGCGGCCAAGCCCCGATTGTTTGGCCCCGCCAAATGGGATTGGGGCGCCTGTGACCTTGGTGCGGTTCACGGCCACCATGCCGAACTGTAACCGGCGGCTCATCCGGTGGATCTGGCGGGGGTCGGTGCTGTGGACATAGGCGACCAGCCCGTATTCGGTGTCGTTGGCGCGTTGGGTCACTTCGGGTTCGCTGTCAAAGGGCAGGATCGCCGCCACGGGGCCAAAGGTCTCTTCGTGCAGGATCAACGCATCCTCGGGCACATCAGACAGGACGGTCGGTTGATAAAAGAGCGGCCCCAGCGCGTGGCGCGCGCCCCCACAGGCCAGCGTTGCCCCCTTGGCAAGGGCGTCGGCGACATGGGCCTCTTGTTTGGCAATGGCGGCGGCGTTCATCAGGGGGCCGATATCAGGGTCCTCCATGCCGTGTCCGACCGTCAACCGTTTGGTGGCCGCGATGAATTTCTTGCAAAACGCGTCATAGATCGGGCGTTCCACGAAAATCCGGTTCGCGCCGAGGCAATCCTGACCCGAGGTGGCGAATTTCGCCTTGATGGTTTCCTCGACCGCCTTGTCCAGGTCCGCGTTCTTAAACACGATCACCGGCGCGTGCCCGCCGAGTTCCATCACCAGTGTTTTCATCGTATCCGACGATTGCCGGTACAACAGCTTGCCCACCTCGGTCGACCCCGTAAACGACAGGGCCCGCACGCGGGTGTCGGTGGTCCATGGTTCGACAACGGTGGCGGGACGCCCCGTGACCACGTTGAACACACCGGGCGGAAAGCCTGCGCGCTCGGCCAGTTCGGCAAGGGCCAGCGCGCTGAACGGGGTCTCGCCCGAGGGATGCGCCACAACGGTACAGCCCGCCGCCAGAGCCGCCGCCGCCTTGCGCGTCAGCATGGCCGAGGGAAAGTTCCACGGCGTGATAAGGGCGACAACGCCCACCGGTTCGCGCCACAGTTCCATCTCGGCGTCGGGCAGGTGGCTGGTGACGCCTTCGACATTGGGACGTTTGGCCTCTTCGGCATAGAATTCGACAAAGTCGGCCCCATAGCCGATTTCGCCGCGCGCCTCGGACAGGGGTTTGCCCTGTTCCAGAACCATGATCCGTGCGAGGTCCTCTTTGTGCTCCAGTTGCAGTTCATACCACCGGCGCAGGATCGCCGCGCGCTGTTGGGGTAGGATTTCGGACCATGTCTGAAACGCCTTTTGCGCGGCGTCGACGGCGGCGCGGGATTCATCGGCGGACAGGGCGGCGACCTCGCCCAGATGGGCACCTGTCGCGGGGTTGCTGACCAACAGCGACTCACCCGAGGCGGCCTGATGCCATTTGCCGTTAATGTAGGAAAAGGAGCGGATCAGCCGCTTGTCCTTGATATCGGCCTCGCCCGAAAAGAAAACCGCGTCCAACATGATGACCCTCCGTCTGTGATCTGACCCAAGGATGGCAGAGCAAACCCGAGGAAATGACCAAAGACAGGCCGTGTGGCAGATGAATCATCTGCCAGAGGCGATGCTTGCCAGAAGGTCTATCGGCAAGGTGCCGGGGTCCTTGACGGTTTTGGTGACAACATAGGTGAAATAGCGGCTTAGGCCGAGGCGGGCCTCAAGCATGTCGTCGATCATCCGCTGATAGGCATCAATGTCGCGCGTCACCACCTGTAACAGATAGTCAAACCCGCCCCCAAGCGCCCAGCATCCCGTGACCTCGTCATAGCGTTGGATCGTGGTCTCGAATTTCTGGAAACTGGCCGCCGTGTGATCCGACAGTTCGATCACCGCAAAAACCGTGACATGCGGGCCCAGCTTGCGCAGGTCGATGCGCGCGCCAAAGCTCTGGATCAGGCCCGCGTTTTCCAGTTTGCGCAGCCGTTCCCAGCAGGGTGTTGGCGACAGGCCGATACGCTCGGCGAGGGCAGCTTTGGAAATCCGGCCCTCGCGGGTGAGGGTCGACAGGATCTGAAGGTCACGGTCGTCAAGTTGCATAAGGGCTTGGTGGCGGGCCGAGGGCAGGGTGTCAAGCGTTGTGCGCGCGATGGACCGGCAGGGGCTCCCGTCACAGGGTCATGGGCAGGCGGGCAAAGCTGTGTTCGATGATCTCGGTCATCAGGCGGCGCGCCTCGGACGGTTGGCCGGACATGATCGCATTGGCCATCTGGCGGTGGCGGTCGGCGACAATCGACTGGTTCTCGTCGAAATCAACGTCCTTTTGGGCGATGAACAGGGAATACAGGGCCGTTTGCACCAGATCCCCCAGTGACAACAGAAACCGGTTTCCCGTGGCGCGCAGGACCTGCTTGTGAAACTCGTAATCTGCCACCGCAAAGTCGGTGCGTGAGGTGGCTTGTTCCATTCGGTCGCAATAGTCCGACAATAGGCCAGGGGGTAGGGCGTTGGATTTCTCTGCCGCCTTGGCGGCCGCCGCCGGTTCAAAGATCAGCCGGATATCAAACAGTTCGCGGTAGAACTGTTCGGGCGTTTTCAGGGACGCGTGCCACAGCAACACGTCCTTGTCGAACATGTTCCAGTGTTCGGGATCACGCACGTGGGTGCCGACCTTGGCGCGCGACTGGATCATGCCCTTGGCGATCAGGGTTTTCTTGGCCTCGCGCACGACGGTCCGTGACACGCCGAACATCTCACAGATGTCAGGGTCCAGCGGGATCATCGTTTCGCGGGGGTATTCCCCCGCGACGATGGCTTGGCCCAACTGGCCGACAACAAATGTGGTGTGATTGCTTGCCCGTTCCTGTCGCGCCTCACCGTTCACGACGTTCATGAGGGCGCGGCGAAACCAGTCACCGCCTTTCTGCGTGCCGTCGATACCCAAGTGAGCCCCTTTTGAAGCAAGATAAACGCAAATAGCAAAGCACCGATCACGATCTTTGTCCACCAACTGGACAGCGTGCCGTCAAACACGATGTAGGTCTGGATCAGGCCCATAATCAGGATGCCAAAGAAGGTTCCGGCGACAAAGCCATAGCCCCCCGTCAACAAGGTGCCGCCGATGACCACCGCGGCAATCGCGTCCAGTTCAACGCCAACCGTTGCAAGCGAATACCCCGCCGACGTGTAGAGCGAATAGACAATACCCGCCAACCCCGCAAGCCCGCCGGAAATCGCGTAAATCCCGATGGTTGTGCGCGCAAGCGGCACCCCCATAAGCTTGGCCGTGACATCGCCACCCCCAAGCGCATAGACGTTCTGGCCAAACCGTGTGCGGTGCGCGATCAGCATCCCCACCAGAAAGGTCAGCACCATCAGCCCGCCAATCAGACGAAACCGTCCGCCGCTGGGGGCTTTCCAATAGACCGATTGCAGCCAGTCATAGAACGCGTGATCAATCGGCACGCTGTCGGTGGACAGAACATAGGACACGCCCCGCGCCAGAAACATACCGGCAAGGGTCACGATAAAGGCGGGCATCTCAAGGTAATGGATGATCGCCCCCATGGCCGCGCCGAACAAGGTCGTGATGACCAGAACGATGGCAAAAGCCGTCAACGGGTGGATCGACGTATCCCGCAGGATCACCGCAAGGAACACACCGGTAAAGGCGATCACCGATCCCACGGACAGGTCGATCCCGCCCGACAGGATCACAAAGGTCATCCCGACCGCCACGATCCCCAGAAAGGCGTTGTCGGTCAACAGGTTGGCCACAACCCGCGTCGAGAGCATCGACGGGTACTGCCACGCGCAGAGCGCATAGGCGAGAATGAAGGTTGCCAATGTAATGATCAGCGACAGGTGGGTCGAACGTATCATCGGCCGTCTCCATCAATGGGTTTGGGTGTTTTCAGGGGCGGCGCGCCGGACACGCCGGGATCGTCCGGCTTGGCCTCTAGGACGGTGGCGCGCAGGATGTAGATGAAATGCGACACGCGCGGCGACTGGATCACGAGGATCGACAGGATCAACAGGGCCTTGATCACTAGGTTCAGTTCGGGCGGCATTCCCGACAGCAGGATCACCGAATTCACTGATTGAATGATCATTGCCCCGATCAGCGACGCGATGATTGAGAACCGTCCGCCTAGCAGAGAATTCCCGCCAATCACCACCGCTAGGATCGCGTCCAGTTCCAGCCACAGGCCCGCGTTATTCGCGTCCGCGCCCTTGATGTCGGCGGCCACGATCACACCGGCCAGCGCGGCGCAGATGCCGGACACCATATAGACGCACATCAACAGAACACGCGAATTGATCCCCGCAAGGCGGGAAGAGCGTTCGTTGATCCCGATGGCCTCGATCAACATCCCGAGGGCCGTGCGCCGGACGGCAAAGGCGGCAAAGGCCCCAAGGGCAATCCAGATCAGGATCGGGGTCGGAATGCCAAGGATCGTCCCCGCACCAAGGCGGATCAGGCCCTGATTGTTAAAGGTCAGGATAGTGCCTTCGGTGATCAATTGGGCGATGCCGCGCCCTGCGACCATCAGAACAAGGGTGGCCACGATGGGTTGGATGCGCAAAACCGCGACCAACACCCCGTTCCATGCGCCACAAATCGCCCCCACAGCCAGGGCCCCGATCAGGGCGGTTGGCCAGTTCTGCCCCTCAACAACCAGAGACGCGGCGGTTGCGCCCGCGATGGCCATGACCGCGCCGACGGACAGATCAATGCCCTTGGTTGCGATGACCAACGTCATCCCGATACACAGCAACGCCGTCGGCGCGCCACGGTTCAGCACGTCAATCAGGTTGCCAAACAGGCGTCCGTTCTGGAATTCGATCCGGAAAAAGTCCGGAAAAACAAGTAGGTTCAGCAACAGCACAACAGCGAGGATCACAAGCTGGGGCATGATCCGTTTCACGGCGGGGTTGCGGTGCAGAAAGCTCATGCGCGGATCTCCTGCTTGGCGGTGTCGGTCGTGTCCGCAATGGCATGGACGATATTGTCTGCGGTGATCTGATCACCGGTCAGTTCGCCGACCAACCTGCGATCCCGCAAAACCAGAACGCGGCTGGAATAGGCGACAAGTTCCTCAAGCTCGGACGAGGTCACCAACAGGGACATGCCATCACGGCGCAGGCGTTCGATCAGGGAAATGATTTCCGCATGGGCCCCGATGTCGATGCCGCGCGTTGGTTCATCAAGGATCAGGAAATCCGGCTCGGTCGCAAGCCACCGCGCCAACAGCGCCTTTTGCTGGTTTCCGCCCGATAGCAGACGGATAGGCATGTCCAGATTGGACAGGCGAATGTCCAACGCTTTGACATAGTGTTCGGCGATCTCGTCGACCTTGGCGCGTGGGATCGGACGGGTCCAACCCTGCCGCGCCTGCAATGCAATGATGATATTGTCGCGCACACTCAGGTCGCCAACGATGCCCTCGGTTTTGCGATCCTCAGGGCAGAGCGCAAAACCAAGGGCGATCGCATCGCGGGGGTTCGAGATCGACACATCCCGCCCCCTGAACCGGATCTGACCGGCGTCCGCCTTGGCCGATCCGAAGATGAGATTGACAGTTTCGGTGCGTCCCGATCCCAAAAGACCGGCCAGACCGACCACTTCGCCCGTGTGAACGGTGATGGATGTGGGGTCCAACATGCCACTGCGGCCAAGGCCGTCAATCTCAACCAAGGGGGCGCCGACCGCGTCCACCTTGGATTTCGCATGGACCGCTGATTCAAGCTGACGTCCCAGCATCAACATGACAATGTCCTTTTGGGACACGTCGGACAGGACGCGATGCCCGACCACACGCCCGTTGCGCAACACCGTCGCGCAATCGCACAGGTCAAACACCTGATCCAGAAAATGCGTAATGAAAACAATCGATAAACCGCGCTCCTTCAACTTGCGAATAACGGAAAAAATCAACTGGATTTCTTCGCGGTCGAGGCTGGCGGTGGGTTCGTCCAAGATCAGAACCTTGCCCGACAGTTCCACCGCGCGGGCGATGGCGATCACCTGTTGGATGGCCACGGAAAAATCCGACAGCGGGTCGGCGGGATTGATATCCACCCCATAGCCCCGCAACAGGTCCGCCGCGCGCCGGTTCATTTCGCGCCGTGCCACGAACGGGCCGCGCATGGGCTGGCGTCCCAGAAACAGGTTCTCGGCCACGGACAGGTTCGGCAGCAGATTGACCTCTTGATAGACGGTCCCGATGCCCAGATCCTGACTGTCTTTGGTCGATTTCGGATCGACCCGTTCACCGTCGATCTCGATACTGCCCGTGTCGCGCCGGTAGGCCCCCGTAAGGCATTTGATAAGCGTCGATTTTCCGGCGCCGTTTTCGCCCAAAATCGCATGAATTTCGCCGCGTTTCAGGTCCAGATCCACATCGTCGAGCGCAATCGTGCCCGGAAAGAATTTGGAAACGCCCCGCGCCCGAAGCACGGTCGGCCGGTTGTCTGTCATTGCTCTGCTCTATGTGCGTTGATGGATGGATAGCCCCGCCGTTCTGGTGCGGGACTATCCAAGCCGATCACAGATCGTGCGTAAAGGGATGCGCGGCCTTAGTAGCCGAGGCCCTTTTTCTCTTCGTAGATGGCGGCATTGTCGTCGGCCAAGGTGTAGAGACGGGATTCCGTCTGGATCCACTTGGGCGGTACGGTGCCATTGTCGAGATAGGCCTCAAGCGCGTCCAGAGCGGGACCCGCCATATTCGGCGTCAGTTCGATCGTCGCATTCATCTCGCCGTTTGCGATGGCAAGGTGGGCATCGGGAACCGCGTCAATGGCCACGATCTTGATGTCCTTGCCGGGGTTCAGGCCGGCCTCTTTGATCGCCTGGATCGCCCCGACGGCCATGTCGTCGTTATGAGCATAGAGCGCACAGATGTTTTCGCCGCCCTCTGCCTTGAGAAAGCTCTCCATCACGGTTTTGCCAAGAGAACGCGTGAAATCGCCGGTTTGGCTGCGCACGATCTCTAGGTTGGCGTGACCGGCGATGGCCTGTTCGAACCCCGTCTTGCGGTCAATCGCAGGGGACGAACCGGTCGTGCCTTGCAGCTCGACAATGCGACACTGATCGCCCGCCATTTCGTCGACAAGCCACTGACCCGCAACCGATCCTTCATGCACAAGGTCCGATGTCACCGCAGTCAGATACAGGTCCTCTGGTGCATCAACCGTCCGGTCCAGCAGGATAACCGGAATGTCGGCGTCCTTGGCTTCCTCCAGTACCTCGTCCCAACCGGTCGCAACCACCGGCGCGATCAGGATCGCATCGACGCCTTGCGCCACAAAAGACCGCAGCGCCTTGATCTGGTTTTCTTGTTTTTGCTGCGCGTCTGCGAATTTCAAATTGATGCCACGGCGCTCGGCCTCAAGCTTGGTCACCGTGGTTTCGGCGGCGCGCCATCCGGATTCAGACCCGATCTGCGAAAAGCCGATGGTGATATCGGCCAAAGCCGCGACAGGTGCCAATGCAACCGCACTGGCCAGTAGAATAGACTTTACCTTCATGTGTTCCTCCCTAGTTCTCCTCCAAGGTGAACTGATTAAGTATTACTTTATTATTTTTGTAAACAGGGTTGAGGTCGTGACCCTCTGACGGGCTGTTTTCAGATGCTCAAAATCTTGGGGGAACAACGGGGCGTCTGTCATCAAAAAACAGACTTAAGTCGTTATCAGGTAACAAACTTTAGGTTGGGTCGGGCAGGGGGTATAGGCAGGCCTCTTTGGGCTGGGGCGCAAGGGGCGCGGAGGGGCCAGAGCTTCGCCAGACCTGCCGAATCAGGCAGCGCAAGTCGCGACGGCGCGCCGGTCCGGCAGCCGCCCCGTTGCAGGGTCAGACCGATGGCAAGGTCGTCAACGGGCGCATCGGTGTGTCACGCAGGTCATCCCGACCGCCACGGTCTTCGGAAGGGCGTTGTCGGTCAGCAGGGCGTCCGCGTGACAGATGGAGATGGACGCATATTCGGGGCAGGGCGGATGAAACGCTTAGGCCGCAGCCATAGCGCCGCGCGAGTACGCGGGCCACTGTTTATACGTGTTGTGGGGCGCACCTATATGTTGTGGCGCACGCAACATCCGCTATGCGGGACGGGGCGGACCTAGCGCAAACCTCGCCGCAAGAGCGAGTCATTGATGGAGCGACGCTGTCGATAGAACTCGGGACCGCTATTAGACTTCGCTACTTCGAAGCCGATTTTTTCCAGAACTCGCATCAATTTCGGATTTGGTGTTGAGCAGTTTCTTGCATAAACAGACCATTCGATTGCAGCAAACTCCCGCATCAAGGCCGCTCTTTCGATTGTGTCGATTAGTACTGGCAGGACGCCATCTCCACCTTGATCTACCACCGCAATTTCAACCGAAAGCACTTTTCCTGATTTGGAGAACTCAGCGAGAACTTCTGCCGCTCCAACAGAGAAAACAATTGGACGCCCCGCCAGTACGTAGGATTCTAAATCTTCTAGGTTCACTAGCTCGCTTGGCTTGATGCCATCAATCAATAGTTCGGGCTTCGGCATAGTGTTCCAACTGTTTGTTTATGTCATGTGAAGCTCAGAGTGGCTGAAACACAACCCACAGTTTGGGCTCTTACCGGGCATCCCATAAGCGCGACAAAGCATCGATCGCGTGCCCTTAACGGACACTTACCAAAAATGATGTTGGGAAATCAGTAGGCAAGTGGCGGAGAGACAGGGATTCGAACCCTGGGTGGGCTTGCACCCACAACGGTTTTCGAGACCGCCCCGTTCGACCACTCCGGCACCTCTCCGCAGCCTGTGGCCTTGTGTGAGGGGCGATGTAATGCCAAGCGCGGACGGGCGCAACCCAGTTTTTTGCTTTTATGTTCGAAAGCTTGGAAAAATTCTGTGGCGTCCCTAAATTGGCAGGGAATTTCATCATCGGGACAACAGGTATGACGCGCATTTTTTCGATCGGGGTGTTGGTTTTGTGGGCCCAAAGCGCGGTGGCCCAGTCCGCGCCGGTCCCCGAGCAGGTGGATGCGCTATTGGATGCGATCCGGTTGCGCGACACGGTTGAGGTCATGACCGAGGAAAGCCTGAGCTATGGCCAAGAGATCGGGGACGATATCATGGCCGGCGGCGGGCAGAGCCCCGTTTGGGTCGCGCAGTTGGAGGACATCTATGATGCCGACCGCCAATATGCGGTGATGCGCCGCGTGATGGCGCGCGAATTGGGGGATCGGGACTTGACGTCGATCCTTGAGTTCTACGGCGATGGGGTCGGGGCCGAGGCCATCGCGCTTGAGATCGAGGCACGGCGCGCCTTGCTGGATCAGGCGGCAGAGGACGCCGCGATTGCCCGCCTTGAGGAATTGCGCGACGACAACGACCCGCGTCTGGACCTTGTGGAGCAGTTTGTTGAGGCCAACGATCTGGTCGAGTTGAACGTCTCGGGCGGCCTCAATGCCGAGTTTGCCTTTCTCAGCGGGTTTTATACCGGCTCGGGCGCTGTGGCCGAAATCCCCGAGAGCGATATCCTGTCCGAGGTTTGGGGGCGCGAACAAGAGGTGCGCGACAGCACATCCGAATGGCTGGCATATTACCTGTTGATGGCCTATCATCCTCTTAGTGACGCGGACCTACAGACCTATATCGACTATTCCGAGACCGAGGCGGGGCGCGCGTTGAACCTTGCGTTGTTTGCGGCCTTTGATGTTCTGTTCACCCAGACGTCGCGCGAATTGGGCTTTGCCACCGGCCAGATGGTCGTGGGCGAAGATATCTGACAAAATCTCAGGAAACACAGGGTGATCCCTGTTGACTTGGGCGGGGAATCTATGGATAAGCCCGCATCCCTGCCCAGAGTCCGTCTTGGCGGGGTGATTATTGTCTGCCCATAAGGGCGCGCAGTCTGAGGCGCGGTTCGCCGCCAAACACCGCCACGCGGGGCCACAAGACGCGGAAATGAAAAGGAAAGACACATGTTTGCGGTTCTGAAAACCGGCGGCAAGCAGTACAAAGTTCAGTCCGGCGACGTTCTGCGCGTTGAGAAACTGGCGGCTGCAGCGGGCGAAAAAGTCCAATTCAACGAGATTCTGATGCTGGGTTCGACCATCGGCGCCCCCACCGTAGAAGGTGCGGCGGTTCAAGCTGAGGTCATCGACCAGATCAAAGGCGAAAAGCTGATCCACTACGTCAAGCGTCGTCGTAAGCACAGCTCGCAGCGTAAAAAAGGCCACCGTCAGCAACTGACCCTGCTGCGCGTGACCGACATCCTGGAATCGGGTGCTGACAAATCCGGCGTCAAAGCCGCTGTTGGTGCTGGCTCGGTTTCGGGTGAGGCTGCTCCGGCTGCTGCGCCCGCCAAGAAAGCCGCCCCCAAGAAAGCAGCAGCCGCTGCTGGTGGTGACGATCTGAAAAAGCTGTCGGGTGTAGGTCCGGCTCTGGAAAAGAAACTGATTGAAGCTGGTGTCACCACCTTCGCGCAAATCGCCTCGTGGGGCGAAGCCGAGATTGCCGAGTTCGACGAGAAACTGTCGTTCAAAGGCCGCATCGAGCGTGAAGGTTGGGTCGAACAGGCCAAAGAACTGGCCAACGGCTAAGGTATAGGAGAACAGCGATATGGCACATAAAAAAGCAGGCGGTTCATCCCGTAACGGTCGCGACTCTGCTGGTCGCCGCCTTGGTATCAAAAAGTTCGGCGGCGAAGCTGTCGTTCCCGGCAACATCATCGCACGTCAGCGCGGCACCAAGTGGTGGCCGGGTGACAACGTCGGCATGGGCAAAGACCACACGATCTTTGCAACTGCCGAGGGTGCTGTGACCTTCCGCAAAGGCCTGAAAGGCCGCACCTTTATTTCGGTTCTGCCGGTGGCGGAGGCCGCTGAATAAGCCGAAACCCAAGGGTTCAAGTTTTTAGGGGATCGGCACCGCCGGTCCCCTTTTTCGTTTTCGAGATGATCACAAAATTAGGATTTTCGCGTTAACGGTAGCAAGTGATATGCTTTCGGAGGAGGAGAGCATGAACGTACTGACATCTGAATTACAGCCGACCATCGCGGCGGACCGGTTCGATTTGCGCCCTGTGCGCCCGTCCGATGCGGGGCTGTTTCAACTTTACGCCGGAGATGAACGCGTCGCGAGTTTTACGCGCTCGATCCCGCATCCCCTGCCACCGGGGGCCAGTGAGGCGTTTATCAAACGCTCAATGGCACCAGAGCGCAGCGAGGACGTCTGGGTTCTGGACGGCTCGCGCTTTGGTCAATCCGAGGTGCTGGGTGTGATCGGTCTGGACCGCATCAACGACACCCAGTCCGAGATCGGCTATTGGGTGGTGCCCGCGTCGTGGAACACGGGTCTTGCATCCGAGGCGGTGCGCGCGCTGTTGGCTGCGAACCCGCTCAAGAACACGTCGGTTGTGGCCGAGGTGTTTCAGGACAACCCGCGCTCTGCCCAAGTGCTGACCAACGCGGGGTTTGAATATATCGGCGATGCCGAGGCGTTCTGTGTGGCGCGCAATGCAACCGTGCGCACATGGACCTACGTACGAAAGATGGACTAGGCGATGACAGATGCGCCGTTGGATTTAACCCTGAACACGGCGCGTTTGACCCTTCGGCAAATGACGCCCGACGATGCGCCCGAATTTCGGCGGATGGTGTGTATCCCGTCCGTCGGTCGGATGCTGTTCGTGTTTCCGCCCGATTGGACGGATGAGGCCGCGCGCGCATGGATCCCCGATTGGGTCTATCGCGGTGATCTGAAGCTGCGCCTTGCGATTGAGGACCCGTCGGGTCGCTTCATCGGCACCGTTGGCGCGGTTGACATGGACGGTCGGGTACAGCTGTTTTACTTCATCGACCCAGATCACGCGGGCCATGGCTATGTGTCCGAGGCCGCGCGCGCCTTTCTGACGTGGCTGTTTGCCCAGTTCGACATCGACCTGGTCCATGCCGATGCCTTTATCGACAATCCCGCCTCGGCGCGGGTTTTAGAGAAGCTGGGCTTTGAATATATGGGCCAAGGCATGGGAAGTTCGGCCGCAAGGCTTGAGGATTGCGCGATTTCCCTCTATCGCCTGACGCGAAACCGTTTCGAAAGCACTCTGTCATGAAATTCCTTGATCTGGCCAAAGTTTACATCCGCTCGGGCGCGGGGGGGAATGGCTGTGCCAGCTTCCGCCGCGAAAAGTTCATGGAATACGGCGGACCGGATGGTGGCGACGGGGGCTGTGGCGGCGATGTGTGGGTTGAGGCCGTCGATGGTCTGAACACGCTGATCGATTTCCGCTATCAACAGCACTTTTTCGCCAAGAACGGACAACCCGGCATGGGGCGTCAGCGCACCGGCAAGGACGGCGATGACATCATCCTGCGCGTGCCCGTCGGGACCGAGGTGCTGGACGAGGACGAAGAAACTGTTCTGGCCGACCTGACCGAACTGGGCCAGCGCGTGCAATTGGCGCGCGGCGGTAACGGTGGTTTTGGCAACCTGCACTTCAAAACCTCAACGAACCAGGCGCCGCGCCGTGCGAACTCGGGTCAGCCGGGGGTCGAGCGTACGATCTGGTTGCGCCTGAAACTGATCGCGGATGCGGGTCTGTTGGGCCTGCCGAATGCGGGCAAATCGACCTTTCTGGCGGCGACGTCGAACGCGCGTCCGAAAATCGCGGATTACCCGTTCACCACGCTGCACCCGAACCTTGGGGTGGTAGGCGTCGATAACGTCGAATTCGTGATTGCCGACATTCCCGGCCTGATCGAGGGCGCGCATGAGGGTCGCGGGATCGGCGACCGGTTCCTTGGGCATGTGGAACGCTGTGCGGTGCTGCTGCATCTGGTGGATGGCACGTCGGAAACCGTGGTCGAAGATTACCAGACCATCATTCATGAGCTTGAGGCCTATGGCGGCGATCTGGCTCATAAACCGCGGATCACCGTTCTGAACAAGATCGACGCGCTGGATATTGATGAGCTGGCCGAGCGTCGCGATGCACTGGCCAAGGCCAGCGGCGGCAAGGTCATGACCATGTCGGGCGTCGCCAAACAGGGCACGACCGAGGTTCTGCGCGCACTGCGGGCCCAGATCGACGAGGACCGCCTGCGCCAGAAGAAATCCGCAGAAGAGGACGACCAGCCTTGGCATCCCTAACATCGGCGAAACGCCTTGTTGTCAAAATCGGCTCGGCCTTGCTGGTCGACCGGAACACGGGGGCATTGCGCCAAGAGTGGCTGCACGGATTGGCCGAGGATGTTGCGGCGGCTAAATCGGCGGGCGCAGACGTGGTTCTGGTGTCGTCGGGGTCCATCGCGCTGGGGCGTTCGATCCTTGGGTTGCCCGCGGGCGCGCTGTCGCTTGAACAGTCACAGGCCGCTGCCGCCGTCGGACAAATCCGTCTGGCCCGCGCCTATGAAGAGGCCCTGACGCCCCACGGGATCACCACCGCGCAGGTTCTGGTCACGCTTGAGGACAGCGCGGATCGTCGCCGCTATCTGAATTCGCGCAACACGCTGGCGACGCTGATCGGCTATGGCGTGGTGCCGATCGTCAACGAAAACGACACTGTCGCCACGGATGAAATCCGGTTCGGCGACAACGACCGCTTGGCCGCGCAGGTGGCCGTGACCGTGGGCGCGGATCAGTTGATCCTGTTGTCCGATGTCGACGGGTTCTACACGGCCAGCCCCGCGATTGATCCCAACGCGACGCGGTTTGATGTGATCGACGACATCACCCCCGAGATTGAGGCGATGGCGGGCGATGCCGGTTCGGGTCTGTCCAAGGGCGGGATGAAGACCAAGGTTCTGGCCGCCAAGACCGCGACCGGTGCGGGCTGTGCCATGGCGATCACCGAGGGGTCCGTCATGCGGCCCCTACAGGCGCTGGAAAACGGCGCGAATGCCACGTGGTTCCTGCCCAGAACCGACCCGCAGGCCGCGCGCAAGAAATGGATCGCCTCGATGAAGCCCCAAGGCATCATCGCGATTGACGCGGGCGCGGCGGCGGCGTTGAAGCGGGGCAAATCCCTGTTGCCCGCCGGTGTGGTGTCGGTCACGGGCGGTTTCGGGCGTGGCGACGCGGTTGAGGTGCACGCGCCCGATCACACGGTGCTGGCGCGCGGGTTGATCCGTTACACCGCCGATGAGGCCCGCGCGATCGCCGGTGCCCATTCGGATGAGATCGAAACGCGCCTCGGCTATCCCGGTCGCGCTGCGTTGATCCATCGCGATGATATGGCTCTTTGATAAAACGTTGACATTTTGTTTGCGTTGACCCATCTGCGTTCTGTATAAAGCGCAGACGGGGCGCTTGCCCGTGGATCGAAAGGCAAAGACATGAAAGACGTAGATGATATCGCCGCTGTGATGGTTGATCTGGGACGCCGCGCGCGTGCCGCTGCGAATGAACTGGCCTTTGCTGATCCAGCGGCGAAACGTCTGGCGATTGAGGCGGCCGCCGATGCGGTGATGGCCCGCGCCGAAGAGATCAAGGCCGCCAACGCCAAGGACATGGAATTTGCCCGCGAAAAGGGCCTGTCGGGCGCGATGATCGACCGGCTGATGCTGGACGATGCGCGGATTGCGGCGATGGCGGGGGGCCTTCGTACCGTTGCGGCGCAGGACGATCCGGTCGGGCAGGTGATGTCGGAATGGGATCGGCCCTCGGGTCTGCACATCAAACGCGTGCGCACGCCCCTTGGCGTGATAGGTGTGATCTATGAAAGCCGCCCCAATGTGACGGCGGATGCCGGTGCCCTGTGCCTGAAGGCCGGGAATGCCGTGATCCTGCGCGGCGGTTCGGAAAGTTTCCACAGCTCGGGCGTGATCCATTCCTGTTTGCAGGACGGGCTGCGCGCCGCCGGTCTGCCCGAGGACGCGATTCAGCGCGTGCCGACACGTGATCGCGCGGCGGTGGCGGAACTGCTGCGGATGACGGATTATGTCGACGTGATCGTGCCCCGTGGCGGCAAGGGATTGGTTGGTCTGGTTCAACGTGAGGCGCGTGTTCCCGTGTTCGCCCATCTTGAGGGCATCGTGCACATCTATCTGGACAAGGACGCCGATCCGCAAAAGGCGATGGATGTGGTGATGAACGCGAAAACGCGGCGCACCGGCATCTGTGGCGCGGCGGAATGTCTGTTGATCCACAAGGATCTGGTCGACGGTCTGGGTGGGGACATCATCCGCGCGCTGGTCGACGCGGGCGTGCGTGTGCACGCCGATCCGACCTTGGCCACCATTGAGGACACCACGCCTGCGACGGATGCCGATTGGGGACGCGAATATCTGGACATGGATATCGCGGCCAAGGTTGTCGATGACGTCGATGGCGCGATCAAGCACATCCGCACCTTCAGCAGCAGCCACACCGATTGTGTGATCACCGAGGATGACGCGGTGGCCGACCGGTTCTTTACCCGTCTGGACAGTGCGATCCTGATGCGCAACGCCTCGACCCAGTTTGCCGATGGCGGTGAGTTCGGGATGGGCGCGGAAATCGGCATTGCGACGGGCAAAATGCACGCCCGTGGTCCGGTGGGGGCCGAGCAATTGACCAGCTTCAAATATATCGTGGTCGGTCAGGGCACCGTGCGCCCCTAAATCCTAGAACGTCAGGCGGACCGCCCCATCGGTCAGGTCCGTTTGCAACCGTCGTCCCGCCGCGCGCAATGCGTCGGGGACCAGTGCGAATTGCACCTCGGCCGCCGACAGGCCGGGGGCCGGTACGGCCTCGGCCATCTGACCCCAGACCGCAGGATCGGTGTCGATCCGTTCGCCCGTCGCATGGATGGTCCAACCCGCATCGGTGCAGGTCAGGGAGATTTCGCCGCCACGGGGCAGGGCGGTTTCCACGCACATCACCAACAACAGGGCCAGTTTCGCCTCAACCCGCCGGATCGCCTTGGGTAGGTCACAAGTCATCGTCAGGCGCGGGCCGGTGAACATGGCGGTCGCGGCCTCGGACACCTCGGACCCTTTGACCACCGCATCCGTGGACGCCGCGCCAAAGGCCAGACGGAACACGCGAATCCGTGTGTGGGCGTTCTGGACGCTGTCGCGGATCAGGTCGAATTCCGGCCCAGAACTGTTCGACATCATCTCAAGCAGTTCCAACCCATTGCCGATTGCGCCCAGAGGGCTGATAAGGTCATGACAGATCCGCGATCCAATCAGGGCGTTTACATCAGGCGAACCGGTATGGGTCATGGCAATTCCTTTAACGACAGGCGGCCGAATTCATGAGTGATTTGAACGACTTTCTGGAACCGGGCCAATTCGTGCGCCATCCCGAGCGCGACGATTGGGGCCTGGGACAGGTGCAATCCAACATCAACGGCAAGATCACCGTGAATTTCCAAGAGCAGGGAAAGGTCGTGATTGATGGGGCCCAAGTGCCTTTGATTCCAGTGTTTGACGTTTGATAGCGTCATCCTGCTGCCGTCTTGGTTAACACGTGGTTAACGGCCATGTGTCGCGGTTGCCAAACGGCTGTGCGCTGCCTAGAACCCAAGGCCAGAGACCCCAGATAGAACGTGATCATGCCGCGCCCGACCGAAGACCATTTTGAACTGCGCCTTGCCGCCACGCGCGAAGACATCCGCGCGGCGCAACACCTGCGCTATCGGGTGTTTGTGCAGGAACTGGGCGGCGACGGCGCGATGGTGGATCACGACGCACAGCTGGAAATGGACGCGTTCGATCCGGTCTATGACCACCTGTTGTTGTTGGACCGACGTCGGGGCGACACCGTGCGTGACAGGGTCGTCGGTGTCTATCGCCTGATGCGCAGCGACCGCGTGGCCGAGGCGGGGCGCTATTACTGCGAAGACGAATATGACCTGAGCGTGCTCAAGGCCTCGGGGCGGCGTCTGTTGGAACTGGGCAGGTCCTGTGTCGATGCGGACTATCGCGGCGGGACGGCGATGTTGCATCTCTGGAGCGGTCTGGCCAGATACGTGGCCGATCATGACATCGACATCCTGTTTGGCGTGGCAAGCTTTCACGGCACCGACATTGGCGCGCTGAAACAGGCGCTGTCGTTCCTCTACCACAACCATCTGGCGCCCGAGGACGTGCGCGTGCGCGCCGTTGCGGATCATTTCCAGCCGATGGATTTGCTGCCTCCCGATCAGATCGACCGCAAAGAGGCGGTGCTGCAGGTCCCTGCGTTGATCAAGGGATACCTGCGTCTGGGCGGCACGGTCGGGGATGGGGCGTTTATTGATCACGCGTTCAATACCACCGATGTCTGTCTGATCATGGACACGGCGCGTATGACGGCGGGCGCAAACGCGAAATACAAAAAGGGCCGCGCATGACGACGACTTGGGGCGAAGGTCAGGAAATCACACCACCGCGCCCCACGGCGTTGGGATGGCTGTTGGTTCTGGTGCGGGGCGTGACGCTGGGCGTTGTGGTATTTGGCGGGCTGTTGATCCTGTTGGCGCTGCGGTTCATTGAACGTCCGCTCTGCGGGGCGCATCGCCCCGTGACGCCCTATATCACCCAAATCGTTTGTCGAACGGCGTTCATCATCCTTGGGATCCGCTATCGCGTGCAGGGCACCCCGATGCGCCAACGCGGGGCGATTGTGGCCAACCATGCATCGTGGCTGGATATTTTCGCGCTGAACGCGCGCAAACGCATCTATTTCGTGTCCAAGGCCGAGGTCGCCAAATGGCCCGGGATCGGCTGGCTGGCGCGGGCGACGGGAACGGTGTTCATCAACCGCGACCGCAAAGAGGCCGCCGCGCAAAAGGCGATGTTCGAGGAACGCCTGACCATCGGGCACAAGCTGTTGTTCTTTCCCGAGGGCACCTCAACCGATGGGCGGCGGGTTCTGACGTTCAAGCCGACCCTGTTTGCCGCGTTTTTCGCCGACGAGCTGCGCGATTTCCTGCATGTTCAACCGGTCACATTGGTCTATCGCGCGCCCAAGGGGGCGGATGCGCGGTTCTATGGCTGGTGGGGCGATATGGAGTTCGGCGCGCATATGCTGGCCGTTCTGGCCGCGCCGCGACAGGGCTCGGTCACGCTGATCTATCATGAGCCGATTTCGGTGGCGGCAGCGGGGGATCGCAAGGCCCTCGCGGCGGCCTGTCAGGCGGCCGTTCTCAGCGGCCTGCCTGAAGAGGTTCGTGCGAACGACTAATCCGCCCGTTAGCCCATGGCGGCGATCATGTCGCCCAGTGCGGCGGCGGCATCGTCCTGACGCCAGATTTCTTCGCCAATGCCGAAAAAATCGGTGATCGGCGACAGGGTGCGGATCAGATCGATATCCAGCGCGCCCTCGGCGACCACGGGCACCTCGATCATCTCCGACCACCATGCAAACAGGTCCGGTTCCGCGACCGATCCATCGCCCAGCGAGGTTTTCCCGACGGGGCCGAACGCGATGTAATCCGCGCCACCTTCGCCTGCGTTCATGCCATCATGGCTGGACGTGCCACAGAACGCGCCGACGATGGCGTCCTCACCCAGTTCCTTGCGCGCCTTGCGTACAGAGCGCGCACCATCGGTAAGATGCACACCGTCAAGGCCAAGGCGTTCCACCATCTGCACATGGGTGTCGATGGCAATCGCGATGTCACGGGCATGGCACACCTCGCGCAGGGCATCGCCCGCGCGCGACAACCGGTCCTCGTCCGTGGTGGCCAGCGACAGGCGCACACAGGCGATCTCATGCGCGTCCAGAACCGAGGCCAGCCGGTCCGGAAAGGACGACAGTTCAAACGACGGGGGCGTGATCAGATAGATTTGCGGGCGCTCGATCTCGGCCATTTGGGGCTCCTTCGTGACATTGGGGTGCTATAGCGGGGAATTTGCCGAACGGGAAGGGGGCAGCTGCGCCACGATCCCTTGTAAAGGCGCGGTCCAGCGCGTATCACCCGCCCGTATTTTAAGGAAGCGCGATGACCGATCCCCAGACCCAAACTCCGGCCCAAAATCCTGTGGCCCCGGCCTTTGTCCTGATCCGCCCGCAAATGGGCGAAAACATCGGGGGTGCGGCGCGGGCGATGTGGAACTTTGGCCTTGACCGGATGCGGATCGTGGCCCCGCGCGACGGTTGGCCCAATCAGCGCGCGATTGCCATGTCCAGCGGGGCGGGACGTCTTCTGGACGAGGCAGGGTTGTTTGACACGACCGCCGAGGCGCTGGCCGATTGTGATTATGTGTTTGCGACCACCGCGCGGCCCCGTGGGTTGACCAAGCCGGTGATGACGCCCGAGCGCGCGATGGAACACGCCCGTGCCCTGTGCGCCGAGGGCAAAAAGGTCGGCGTCATGTTCGGCCCCGAACGCGCCGGTCTGGAGAACGAGGACATCGTTCAGGCCAACGCCATCGTCACCGTGCCGGTGAACCCTGCCTTTGCCTCGCTGAACCTTGCGCAATGTGTGTTGCTGACCGCCTATGAATGGGGTCGTCAGACCACCGACACCCCGCCCGAGGTGATGGAGATGGCCAAGACCGAGGTCGCCGCCCATGTCGAGGTGCAAAAGCTGGCCGATCATTTCGAGGAACGGCTCGAAGAGGCGGGATTCTTCTTTCCGCCTGAAAAGGCCGCCAACATGAAAACCAACCTGCGCAACCTGTGGTCGCGTATGCCCCTGACCAAGGCCGACGTACAGGTGTTTCACGGCATGATGCGGCAACTGGTCCGATGGAAGAACAAGTCCGAGTGACTTGAAGCGCACAGGGCCGCGCCCTAGTGTCAGCACGCGACAGATGAGGACAGCATGAGCGGCAAGCGCAGTATCTTTGAAGAGGTCGGCACGACCAAATCCGAAACCGCCCCCAGCACCCCCAAGGGCGGTGTGATCGACGGGGCGCGCCGTCGCGGCGCACGCGGGGCGATCCGCGCGTGGTTGATGGTGCTTTTTGCCATGGTGGTGGCGATGATCGTGGTGGGCGGGCTGACCCGTCTGACCGACAGCGGTCTGTCGATCACCGAATGGCGTCCCGTGACCGGTGCCATGCCCCCGCTGAGCGAGGCCGCGTGGCAATCCGAGTTCGAGAAATACCAAGCCATCCCCGAATATCAGTTGCAGAACAAGGGGATGAGCCTACAGGAATTCAAGTTCATCTATTGGTGGGAATGGGGCCACCGCCAACTGGGCCGTACCATTGGTCTGGTCTGGGCGATCGGGTTCTTCGGCTTTATGGTCGCGCGCAAAATCCCGACGGGGTGGACGCGGCCGTTGCTTGGGATTGGCTTGCTTGGTGGTCTGCAGGGCGCAGTGGGTTGGTGGATGGTGCATTCGGGCCTGTCCGGTGATCGGGTCGATGTGGCCAGCTATCGCCTTGCGACGCACCTTGGGATTGCCTTTGTCATTCTCGGGTTCATCGCGTGGTTCGTGTTTAAACTGGGCCGCGAAGAGGGCGACCTGATACAGGCCCGCCGCGGACGTGAGGCCAAGCTGTTTTCCATGTCGACCGGCCTGATGCATTTCGCGTTCCTGCAAATCCTGCTGGGCGCGCTGGTCGCGGGGATCGATGCGGGGCGCAACTATATCGACTGGCCGTTGATGGCCGGTGGGTTCCTGCCGCCCGAACCGTTCTCGATCACGCCTGTCTGGCGGAACTTCTTTGAAAACGACGGTCTGGTGCAGTTCCTGCACCGCATGTCGGGTTATGGTCTGTTTATCTTTGGCCTGATCACATGGAACCGCGCCCGCAAGAGCGCCAATATGAAATCGCGCCGTGCGTTTGACTGGATGGCGACCATGATGTTTGGTCAGATGGTTCTGGGCGTGGTGACGGTGATGCATTCCTCGCCGTGGAATATCGCGATCCTGCATCAGTTGGGGGCGGTGATCCTGTGGGTTCTGATCCTGCGGGCCCGTTTCATCGCGCAATATCCGTTTGCTCAATCCGTTCGGGGGTAAAGATGACACAGGGCGCTCTGGCCGATCTGCTGGCCTATCAATCGGTGACCGAGGCCTTGGCGCAGGTGTCAGGCCGCCTTGGCTGGGATCAGGAAACGGTCATGCCACGCGGGGCCGCCCATCAGCGGGCCGAGGAGATGGCAGCGCTGGAGGGCGTATTGCACGCCCGCCGGACCGACCCGCAGATCGGTGAATGGTTGGCCGCGCTGGACGGTGCGGATCTGGACCCTGTGGCCGCGGCCAAGGTCCGCCATATCACCCGCTCCTATGCCCGTAATACCAAGGTACCCGGTGATCTGGCCGCCGAAATCGCCCGCGTCACCAGCCGTGCCCAAGGCATCTGGGCCGAGGCGCGCAGCAACGATGACGTCGCCCATTTCCTGCCGGTTCTGGGGCAGGTGATTGATCTGCGCCGCCAAGAGGGCGCGGCGTTGGCAGATGGCGGTGACACCTATGACGCCCTGCTGAACGATTATGAACAGGGCGCAACGGCCGCCGAGATCGGCGCGATGTTTGGCCGGATGCGCGAACGTCTGGTGCGTCTGCGCGAACGTATCCTTGGGGCGAACAAACCGGTTGCGGGTCTGAGCGGCACCTTTGACGAGGCGGGGCAGCTGCGCCTGTCCCATATGATGGCCGAGCATTTCGGATATGACTTCCGCCACGGTCGCATTGATAAGGCCGTCCATCCGTTCAGTTCGGGTTCGGGCGCCGATGTGCGCATCACCACCCGTGTGGACGAGGGCGATCCGTTCAACTGTCTCTATTCCACGATCCATGAGGTCGGCCACGGCTGTTATGAGCAAAACATCCATCCCGATTATGCCCTGACCCCTCTGGGCGGGGGCGTGTCGATGGGCGTCCATGAAAGCCAGAGCCGGATTTACGAAAACCAATTGGGCCGCAGTCGCGCCTTCACCGGTTGGATGTTTGATCAGATGGCGCGCGTGTTCGGTCATGGCGGTGCGGCGGATGCGGATGCGTTTTACGCCGCCGTGAACCGTGTCCATTCGGGCTATATCCGGACCGAGGCGGATGAGGTGCATTACAACCTGCACATCATGATGCGGTTCGATCTGGAACGTGCCTTGATGTCCGGCGATCTGGCCGTTGACGACCTTGAGGCCGCGTGGAACGACCGGTTCCATACCGATTTCGGGGCCAAGGTGGATCGCGCGTCCAATGGCGTGCTGCAGGACGTGCATTGGTCCGTGGGCCTGTTTGGCTATTTCCCGACCTATACGCTGGGCAATGTCTATGCGGGGTGTCTGCATCAGGCGTTGCGCGCGGCGCATCCTGATCTGGACGCGCAATTGGCCAAGGGCGACACCTCGGCGGCGACCGGATGGCTGCGCGAGAATGTGCAGGTGCATGGCGGCCTTTATGAGCCCGCCGAGATTATCAAACGCGCCTGCGGCTTTACCCCGGATGAGGGGCCTTTGTTGGATTATCTCGACCACAAGTTCGCCGCGCTTTACGATTTGTGAGGGCCGCACGCGTTCGGTGTGATTTTTGCACCCCTCGGTGGCATAAAAGAATTGCCCCGGTCACGCGGTGTTGATAGCACCGCGGCCAAACATAGGAACGCCATGGCCGAGATCAGACATAGCCGCGACAAGGGCCTGCCCCTGTGCATGATGCGCAATGAGGGGTTGGACCTAAAGACGCGCCTGTTGGCCCCGTTCTTTCCGCGCTATCGTTCGGTTCAGGCGACCCGCGCCCTGTCTGACGAGATGCGCGCGCCGATGCGCAATCTGGTCATGACCAAGGACAAGAGGTTCCTGTTTCTGCGCAACCAAAAGGCGGGCTGTACCTCGATCGCCCAGCTGATGTATGCCTATTCGACCGGCGATTTCTATGCGCGCACGATCCACCGCGCGCGCGATGGCATCTATCTGGCGCGCTATGATTGGGAGTTGATCAATCAGGTGATGCAGGCGCGTACGGCGACCCTGTTCACCTTTGTGCGGGATCCGGAAGCGCGGGTCTATTCGTCGTTTCGCAACTTTTTGGTGGATCGCTCGAACATCGCGCTGCGCAAACACTGGCAGCCGCTGTTGGCCAATGGCTATGACCCTGATGGCGATCATGTGCGCAATTTTGATGTGTTTCTGGACTATATCGAGCGTTGTCTCGATCTGGATCCCTATCTGACAGACACGCATTTCCGTCCGCAGGTGTTGAACATCGCCTATGGCGAGATCGACTATGATTTTATCGGGCGGTTGGAAAATATCGGCCACGATCTGCCGCGGGTGTTCGCGCTTGGCGGTCGGCCGGAATTCCCGCCGGCCGAGATCATGGATCATCGGTTCAACGCCTCGCAGGTGAAACCGGCCCCCCTGACGCCCGAGCAACGCAAGCGCGTGCGCCAGATTTTCGCCGCCGATTATGAGGCGTTTTCCTACGACTAATCCCGCGATAGGGCCCTATTTCGGGGCCCAATCCGGCGGGCGTTTGTCCAGAAATGCGTTGATCCCCTCATCCGTGTCACGGTGCAGCAGGTTTTCCACCATCACCTGACCCGTATGCGCATAGGCCTCGGCCACGGGCAGGTCGATCTGGTCGTAAAACGCGCGTTTGCCGATCTTGACCGCCGTGCCCAGTTTATCCGCGATAGTTTGCGCAAGGGTCAGGGTCGCGGTATCGAGGTCTTCGTGCGGGACGGCGCGGTTGATCAATCCCAGATCAGCCGCCTGATCAGCCGAGATAAACCCGCCCGTCGTCAGCATTTCAAACGCCGCCTTGCGCCCGATGACGCGGGTCAGGGCAACCATAGGGGTTGAGCAGAACAGGCCGATATTGACGCCGTTTACGCCAAACCGCGTGTCCTCGGCCGCGATGGCCAGATCACAGCTTGCCACCAACTGACAGCCCGCCGCCGTGGCGATGCCGTGGACCTGTGCGATCACCGGTTGGGGAATGGATTGCAGGCCCAGCATCACCGCGCTGCACCGGTCGAACAGGTCCTTGAAATAGGCCTTGCCGCCGTCCTCTGCCGCGCGGCCTGCCTGCATTTCCCGCAGGTCATGGCCTGCGCAAAACACCTTGCCCGCACCGCGCAGTATCACCACGCGCGTTGTCGTATCGGTCTTGAGCGCCTCGATCTGATCCGTCAGCGCCGCAAGTGTCGCGTCGCACAACGGGTTCAGGTTCTTGGGACGGTTCAGTGTCAGGGTCGCAATGCCTTCGGCATCGTGACGCAGGATCACGGCGTCATCCATGTTGTGTTTCCTCCCGATTTTGATTCACCATAGGGGCGGAAGACAGTCGGGGGAAGCACAAGGAGGGCTGTTATGGCAGTGGTGATGGATGAGGTTGCGCTAACAGCGTTCTTGCAGACGGCATTCGCGCAGGTGGCCGATGATTTCACGGTCGAGGAGGTCGGTGAGATGCGCGCGCGGGTGCGGTTGAACGTGGCCGAGCGACACCTTCGCCCCGGTGGCACCGTGTCGGGGCCGTCGATGTTTGCGCTGGCCGATGTGGGGATTTACGTGGCGATTTTGGCGATGGTTGGGCCCGAGGCCCTTGCCGTGACCACAAGCGCGCATATGGATTTCATGCGCAAACCGGCGGCAGGGGCCGATCTGATCGCAGAGGTGCGGTTGCTAAAGCTGGGTCGGGTCTTGGTGGTCGGCGAGGTGCTGATGCACTCCGAGGGGCAAGAGGCGCCTGTGGCGCGCGCCGCGATGACCTATTCCCGTCCGCCTAGCGGTGGCGGCGCGACGTGAGTATTTTTGCCAAGATGAAGGCGAAAAAAGTGGCCGGACACAAAGGCCCGGCCCAGGATGGGGACTGGTGCGGCGCTTAGGTGCGCCAGAAGGGTTTTTCGGTCTCTTGATCCGCTTGTTCGGAAGTCAGGCCGATGTCGCGCAGCAGATGGGGCGGCAGGTGGCGCAGCTGGCGACGGGTGCGTGCGCGTTTCGACCATGCTGCGATCACGGCTTGGGCGTCGGCGGCGTCCGCAGAGGGGCGCACCAGTTGGGAAATCAGGCCAGAGAGAGCGGGGAAGAAGCGTGCAGGCGAAAACATAGGGTTATCCTTGTTGATTTGTATTGATACAATCCGTTAGTTGTGTCATGGAAGTTAGGTACATTGCGCCGAACAATTTTACGAGGGAAATATTGTGATGGATACAATAAAGGAAATTGATCTATCCACGTCGGATGGGCCCAAGTATCTGTCATTGTTTGAGGAATTGCGCGCGCGGGTTAGTGATGGCCGCCTGAAGGCGGGTGAAAAAATGCCGCCAGTGCGCAACTTGGCGTGGGATTTGGGTGTGACACCCGGCACGGTTGCGCGCAGTTATCAGAAGCTGGTCGAGACGGGCGTGTTCGAGGCGCATGTGGGGCGGGGTACATTTGTCGCCGACAAGGCGCGGCCGATCACGGGGGTGATCGACACAATGCCCCAGCCGGAAATCCCCGTGGAACGGATCCGCGATGGTAGTGCGATTGATTTGCGCAGTCCGATCCTGCCCGATGTGGGGCAGAGCGAGTTGATCCGGTCCCTGATGCGGCGCGGGGCGGATGAGATGCCCCTGATCCAGATTATGGATTACCCGCAGGAGGTGGACCAGCAGGAGTTGAAGTCGCTGATCCTTGGGAATGTGGCATCGTTCGACCGCTCGGTCCTGAGCGAAAAGGACGTGACCCTGACCAACGGGGGGCAGCACGCGATCAACCTGATCTATCAGGCGGTTCTGCGCGGCGATCGACCTGTGGTCCTGACAGAAGAGCTTGCCTATCCCGGTATCCGTCATGCGGCGCGGCTGGCGCGGGCACAGTTGGTGTCGGTTGAGCAAGACGAACAGGGGCCGGTGCCCGCCTCGATCCAGGCGGCCTGTCGTGCGCATCATGTGCAGCTGTTTGTGACATCGGCCCATGCGCACAATCCGACGACCATCAACACAACGCCCGAACGCAGACGCGAGATTGCGGCCTTGGCGCGGGCGGAGAATTTCCAGATTTTGGATGATCAGTGCTATAGCCTGACCATCGGGGATCGTCCGTCCTATCGCGATCTTGCGCCCGAGCGGGTGTGGTATGTGTCCTCGCTGGCCAAGCGGGTGTCGCCTGCGCTGCGGTTCGGGTGGATCATTTCGCCCGAGGGGCAGTCCGAGGCCGCCCGCATCGTGGCGCGGCATTCGACCTTTGGTCTGGCGGGGCCGATTGTGTGGTTGACGACCGAGGTGATGAAACATCCGCAGATCGCGGAAATGCGCGCAGGCGTGGTCGAAGAGACCCGCCATCGGGTTGAGATCGCACGCGAATGCCTTGCGGGGTTTGATCTGCGCTCGGACCCGCTTGTGGCCTTTGCCTATCTGGTCTTGCCGGCGGGGTGGCGGGCGTCGTCCTTTGTCATGGCCTGTGAGAGGGCGGGGATTTTGGTGCGCTCGGCCGATGATTTCGTGGCCTTTGGGGGCAGGGCGCCCAATGCGGTGCGATTTGCCTTTAACGGGGGCATCAGTCGCACCCGATTCCGCGAGGCGATGAGCACAATTGCCGATCTGTTGCGCAATCCGCCTCATGAAATGGGTGCGTAGGTTGGGGTAAAATAATACCTATTTTTTAACCTGTTGTTTATGAACGGTTTTATGGCCATTCATGCGCTTGACTGTGTGTTTGGGCGCTGTATAACCCCGCAATCGAATTCTGGTGGGGCGACCCACCTCTGGATCAGACTACAGGGTATACCCACGATGAAAACCTTTACCGCTACTCCGGCGGACATCGACAAGAAATGGATCCTGATCGACGCCGAGGGCGTTGTTCTGGGTCGTCTTGCATCGATCGTCGCCATGCGCCTGCGCGGCAAGCACAAGCCGTCGTTCACGCCCAACATGGACATGGGCGACAACGTGATTGTCATCAACGCTGACAAAATTCAGCTGACTGGCAAGAAACGTGACGACAAAAACTACTACTGGCACACCGGCCACCCGGGCGGCATCAAGTCGCGCACGGCCCGCCAGATCCTGGAAGGTGAGCACCCCGAGCGCGTTGTCACCAAAGCTGTTCAGCGCATGCTGCCCGGTGGCAAGCTGTCGCGTCAGCAGATGACCAACCTGCGCGTTTACGCCGGCGCTGAGCATCCGCACGAAGCACAACAGCCCGAAGTGCTGGATGTGAAATCCAAGAACCCGAAAAACACCCGGAGCGCATGATGACTGAAGAAATCAAATCGCTCGAAGAGCTGAACGCTGCCGTCTCGGGCGAAGGCGTTGTTGCCGAAGTCGAAGCCCCCCGTGAACCCGTTCGTGACGAACTGGGCCGCTCCTACGCCACCGGCAAGCGTAAAGACGCTGTTGCGCGTGTCTGGATCAAGCCGGGTTCGGGCAAAGTAACCGTCAACGGCAAAGAGATGAACGTCTACTTTGCACGTCCGGTTCTGCAGATGATCCTGCGTCAGCCGTTCACCGTTGCCGGTGTCGAAGATCAGTTCGACGTCATGGCAACCGTCAAAGGCGGTGGTCTGTCGGGCCAAGCTGGTGCGGTCAAGCACGGCATCTCGAAGGCTCTGCAGCTGTACGATCCCTCGCTGCGCGCGCCGCTCAAGGCTGCTGGCTTCCTGACCCGCGACAGCCGCGTTGTTGAACGTAAAAAGTTCGGCCGTGCAAAAGCACGTCGTTCGTTCCAGTTCTCGAAGCGTTAATCGCCTCGACACTGTCGAAATTCAAACGGTCGCCTTCGGGCGGCCGTTTTTCTTTGTGTTCACTGGGGCGGGGCGCAATAGTGCGGGTGAATTTGCCCGAGGTACCCCATGTATACGCCGACCCATTTTGCCGAAACGGACGACGCCGAAATCCGCCGGATCGTGGCGGCCTTTCCTTTGGCCAGTTGCGTTGTGGCGGTCGATGGTGACTATGTGGTGAACCATCTCCCCGTGCTGTGGGGTGAGGACCGGTTGATCGGCCATGTGGCGTTGAACAACGATCTGCACCGGATTGCTGACGGGATGGACGCCGTGTTCCTTTTTCGCGCCGAGGACAGCTATATCTCGCCTAACTGGTACCCGACCAAGGCCGAGACGCACCGCCATGTGCCGACGTGGAACTATAGCGCGGTGAACCTGCACGGACGTCTGGTGTTTGATCCGTCGCGCAAGGCCAAGCTGGCCGTGGTGGGGCAGTTGACCAAGCATTTTGAGGGCGCGTTGAACGGCGATGAGGCATGGAAAATGCGCGATGCGCCGCGCGATTACATGGATGGGATGCTGGACAATATCGTCGCCTTTTCCGTGGATGTGGCGCGGGTTGAGGCGAAGTCGAAGCTCAGCCAGAACCGAGGGCCACGCGATTACGAGGCCGTGCGCGAGCAGATGCACGCGCAGGGCAAGCAGGACCTTGCCCGCCGGATGGTGGACCGCTCCTAACCCGAAAACATCAATGTGAAACAGGGTGATCGCCCGTCCCATTGTTGCCGCCCGCGCCGGATGTAGGGTGCGCGCGACGACAATGGATCAGATGGACAGGATGATCATGGAGCAGGGTGTAGAGGGTGCCGCGAAACCGGGCGGTTTCGGGCGGCGCTTGGTGGCGTTTCTCATCGATGGGGTGCTGGTGTTTATCATCAATGTCTTGGTGATGATTGTGGTTCTCCTTTTCATCCGCCGCAGTTTTCAGGAAAGCGGTGGTTTTGATGGCGCGGCCTTGCTGGTCATCATCACCAGCTATCTGTGCGGGATTTTGGTGGCGTGGCTCTATTTCGCGTTCGGGGATGCGTCGGCGCGTCAGGGCACGTTTGGCAAGCGGATGATGGGCCTCAAGGTCACGGGCGTGAATGGGGGCAAGATCGGGTTCGGTCGGGCCAGCCTGCGCTATGTCGGGCGGTTGTTGGGGGTGTTGACCATGTTGGTCGGGTTCCTGATCGCACTGGTCACGCCGCGCCGCCGTGCGTTGCATGATTATGTGGCTGGTACGGTCGTTGTGCGGGTGTAACACCCGCTGCGCGCCTAAAAATTGGGCGCGTCAATCGTGAGGCCGAAAGTCGTAATATTTCATATTCGCAACATGTTGCGAGGCGTTCTTCGACTAAATGATGCCTTGCCTATGTGGTGTTGTGCAACTGACCTCTTGAGCATGGCAGATTTTGTTTCCATGATCCGTAAAGGCAGATCGAACTGGGGCGCGGAATGAGTCTGGGATCAAGGTGGCGGCGCATGATGCGATCCGAGGGGGCCAATGGCCTTGCCTTGGTCAGCCCCGCCGCATTGTACGCGATCCTGTTGCTGGCCGTGCCCTTGTGCGTGATTTTCGCGTTCAGCTTTTGGACCCAAGACTACCTGACCATCGACCGGACGTGGACGCTCAAGAACTATACCGAGGCGTTTACCGAACCGCTCTATGGTGAGTTGCTGCGCCGCTCAATCCTGATTTCGGGCTCGGTCACATTGGTGACGGTCGTCTTGGCCTTTCCGATTGCCTATTTCGTGTCCTTCTACGTCGCGCCCGAGCGTAAATCGCTGTGGATTTTCCTGATTACCATTCCCTTCTGGACCTCCTATCTGATCCGCGTGTTCCTGTGGAAGGTGATTTTGGGCTATAACGGGGTGATTAACACATCGCTCCAAGGTGTTGGGATCATTGAGGAACCTCTGACCTTTATCCTGTACAACGCGAATGCGGTGGTGATCACATTGGCCCATGCGTTCGCGCCGTTTGCGATCCTGCCGATCTTTGTCGCGCTGGAAAAGATCGACCGGTCATTGATTGAGGCCAGCCTTGATCTGGGCGAGAACCGTGTGACGACGTTTCTGCGGGTGACGCTCCCGTTGGCGATGCCGGGGGTCGTGGCGGCGGTTCTGATCGTGTTCATCCCGACGATCGGGGATTACGTCACGCCGCGTTTGGTCGGTGGGCCCGATGGGTTGATGATCGCCAATATGATCCAGACCCAGTTCCTGAAACTCAACAACGCGCCGATGGGGGCGACCTTGGCCATCATCGCCATGGCCAGCGTCACTGTCATCGCCTTGGCCTTTGTCGGGTTGAACCGGCGGTTTTTGCGGGGGCCGAAATGAAGGGCATCTGGCTGCGCGTTTATGCGGTTCTGTATTTGGTGTTTCTCTATGCGCCGATCATTCTGCTGCCGCTGTTTGCGTTTAACGATTCAACGATCATCGCCTTTCCCCTGACGGGGTTCACGACCAACTGGTTCGTGGAACTGACCAAGATCGAGGCGATGCATGCGGCCGTGTTGAACAGCCTGTTCATCGCCATCACCACCGCCGTCTTTGCGACGCTCTTGGGTATTTGCGCGGCGCGGGCGAACAACCGCTATCGCTTTCCGGGGCAGCGCGGGATCATGGGCATGGTCATGCTACCCCTCGTCCTGCCCGAGATCATCGTGGCGGTGTCCCTATTGGTGGTGCTGTTGCAGCTTGGGTTCAGCCTTGGGTCTTGGTCGGTTATTCTCGGGCATGTTCTGATCTGTACGCCGTTCTCCATCGCGATCCTGAACTCGGCCTTTCAGAACCTTGATCGATCCCTCGAAGAGGCGGCGATCGACCTTGGCGAAACCCCGTTCAGCAGCTTTCGTTTGATCACCCTGCCGCTGGTCATGCCGGGGATCATTTCGTCGATGCTGATCTCGTTCACCATTTCGCTTGATGAATTCATCATCGCGTTTTTCCTGACGGGCAATGAACCGACCCTGCCGGTGTACCTGTGGGCGCAACTGCGCTTTCCGCAGAAACTGCCGGTGGTTCTGGCGCTTGGGACGTTGCTTGTGGCGCTGTCGATCATTCTTTTGACCTGCGCCGAATTCTTTCGCCGCCGCGGTGTTGCGCGGGCGGGCAAATCCGACACAGGGGGCTTTTTGTGACCCAACCGATTATCGACCTGCGCGATGTGCAGAAATTCTATGGTGATTATCACGCGCTGCGCGGGATTACGGCGACCATCGGGCAGGGGGAATTCTTTTCCCTGCTGGGGCCGTCCGGATGTGGCAAAACGACTTTGCTGCGCACCATCGCGGGGTTTGAGGACCTGTCGTCGGGCACGGTCCTGATCGGCGGACAAGACATGGCGCGGGTGCCCGCGAACCAGCGGCCCACGAATATGGTGTTTCAATCCTATGCGATCTTCCCGCACCTCAGCGTCGCGCAAAACGTCGGGTTCGGCCTGCGACGCGCGGGCCTGGACAAGGCGACGTTGGCCGCGCGCGTGGATGAGGCGCTAGAGATGGTCGGCCTGTCGGGCTATGGCAAACGCTCGGCCCATGCCCTGTCTGGTGGTCAGCGTCAGCGCGTCGCGCTTGCCCGCGCCCTGATCCTAAAGCCCAAGGTCCTGTTGCTGGACGAACCCCTGTCGGCGCTGGACAAAAAGCTGCGCGAACAGATGCAGGTCGAACTGATCCGGCTGCAGCGTCTGGTCGGGATCACCTTTATCCTTGTGACCCACGACCAAGAAGAGGCCTTGGTCATGTCCGACCGCATTGCGGTGATGTTTGACGGTCAGATTGCCCAGTTGGACGATCCCGAAACCCTGTATCGGCGTCCCAAAACCCACCGTGTTGCGGACTTCATCGGCATGATGAATTTCCTGCCCACGCGCATTTTGTCCGAGGACGGGGATCGCGCGACGCTGGACATCTCGGGGCTTGGCCGGACCGAATTTGACCTTGGCGCCTGTCCCACGGCCACGGCGGGGCCGGACGGAACGGCGGTGGGTCTGCGTCCCGAAACCCTGACCCTGTTGTTTGACGGGCAAACCGCCACAGGCCGACAGGTCATCGGCACGGTCGAAGAGGTCGTTTATTACGGCGATATGACATACTACGACATCCGGTTGCCCGATGGGGATCAGGTGGTGCGCGTGTCGATGCGCAACCTGTTTGGCCGTCCGGTTCTGGAGATCGGCGCGCCCGCACGTTTGTCGTGGGATCCGGGCGCGCTTGTGCTGTTTCGTTAGGCGTCCAGCGGCAGCAGGCCAAGACCGCGCAGGTAAATGCCGATCCCGCTTTCGAGCAGGTCCTCAGGCGAAAACTGGGTCCGCGCGCCCGGATTGCCGCGGGCGTAGAGTTCAACCACCCCGTGGCTCATCGCCCAGATATGGGCGGAAAACATTGCCGCCGGTGGGCGGCGGTCTGCGGGCAGGCGTTGCAACAGATCCTGCGCCGCGCGTTCCAAAATGCCACTGGCACGGGTGGCGACGCGCGCCAGTTCGGCGTTGGAATTCAGGGACAGCCCGCTTTCGAACATCGCCATATAGTGGCCCGGATGTTTGCGCGCAAAGGCCAGATAGGCGCGGCCCGTGGCGCTAAAACTGGCCGAGGCCGAGGGCTGACCGCTCTCATAGGCGTATTCCATCAGGTCGCCGAAAATCTCATACCCCTGGCGGGCGACCTCGATCAACAGATCCTCACGGCCCTGAAAGTGGCGGTAAACGGCGGCGGGGGTGACGCCCGCCTTTTTCGCCGCCTCGCTGAGGGTAAAGCCGGTCGGGCCTTTCTCCTCAATCAGGCCAAGGGCGGCATCGACCAAGGCTTGTTTCAGGTTGCCGTGGTGATAGCCGCGTTTAGGCATTCCAGATCTCCGGCCCGCCGCAAATCGCGGGGTCAGGCGCGGCGACGACCGCGTGGTCCTTGCCGGCGTAATCCACCTGCGCCAGAACCGCGCGGATCGCGGCCAGACGGGCGCGGCGTTTATCGTCCGAGCGCAGCACGGTCCACGGCGCAAAACCGTTGTGGGATTTGGTCAGGGTCTCATCAATCGCGGAGGTGTAGGCGTCCCAACGGTTCAGGCCCTCAACATCGATCCAACTCAGCTTCCATTGTTTGAGCGGATCGCTTTCCCGCGCCAAAAACCGGCGTAACTGTTCCGCGCGCCCGACGTTCAGCCACAGTTTGACCAGCGTGATGCCCTCATCCACAATCATTTGTTCGAATTCAGGGACTTGCGTAAAGAAATGCGTGCGTTGTTCCGGCGTGCAAAAGCCGAACACATGTTCCACCACGCCGCGATTGTACCAGCTGCGGTCGAACAGGGCGATTTCGCCGCCCGCAGGCAGATGCGCGATATAGCGTTGGAAATACCACTGGCTGGCCTCTTTGTCCGACGGTTTAGACAGGGCCACCACACGCGCGACGCGTGGATTAAGATTTTCGCGGAACCGCTTGATAGTTCCACCTTTTCCGGCGGCGTCACGACCCTCAAACACCACGGCGATCCGCGATCCGGCCTCTTTGACATGGGCCTGTAGCTTGACCAGTTCGATCTGCAGCGCGGCCAGTTGATCCTCATACTCCCCGCGCTTCATCCGGTCGTCATAAGGGTAATCGGTCAAGATCGGCCCCTTGGGGTCCTCGGCAATGGCGTCGCGCACGTCTTGGGGCGCGGCGTCAGTGTGGAATTTGGAAATGGCCCCATCGAACGGCAGCGACATCATATGCTCCTGTTTTTGGGCCATTATGACGCGGGATCGGCGGGGCGCAAACCCGCGCGTGTCGCGGCGCGCAAAATTGCGTCCACCGTAGCCTGTGGCGCGACGTGGTGGGGCATGTGGCCCACATCCGGCAACATGGTCAGGCACGCGTTCGGCGCAAGGCGTTCCAGCACCTCGGAATGGATATGTGCGGGCACAATCGTATCCGCATCCCCGTGCAAGATTTCAATCGGGATATCAATGGATTGATAGCGCGGCTTCATGTCGATGACGTGCGGTTTCAACCCGTTCACCTGACGCGCATTGGCGCGGATCGTATGGGGGCGCAGGGTCAGGTCCACGCCAACATGATCCGCGTACCCATCGGGCACATCATTTGGTTCAAAGATGGACGTTACCGCGTTGATCTTAATAGACTCTGGCAAAAACCGAGAGATCAGAGGGGGTAGGACCGCGCCGCCAATCCGGCTGGACGCAATGCTGTACCACGGACCCAGACCACCGGGCCACGGGGCAACCGCACCGGCCAGCGACACGACCGCGCCGACCCGTTCGGGGTGGTTCAACGCCCATGCCATCGCCACCGCGCCGCCATAGGAATGGCCAAGCACCACCGCGCGCTCAACACCCAGCATCTCGGCCGCCTGATCCAAGATCGCGGCCTGTTCAAACGGGGTTTCTCCGCGCGTGTGCAACGGGTCGCTGTGCCCCAGACCGGGGCGGTCAAAGGCGATGACGCGGAAATCACCGGTCAGCCGGTCGATCAGGTCAAAGGTGAAATCGCGCGTGTTGCCGCTTGCCCCGTGGATCAGGATCAGGTCGGGACCGTCACCTGCCACATGGGCATGCACCGCAAACCCGTCCACATGCAGGATCGGACCGGTCGGGGGATAGCGGGTCTCAGGCGTCTTCGGTTCCGATCTTGGCAAGGTCATATGGCGTGGTCTGATAAATTTCGTTGATCCAGTTGCCATATAGAAGGTGCGCGTGCGATCTCCAGCGGTTCATCGGCGGCTGGGACGGATCGTCGTCGGGATAATAGTTGTAGGGCACGTTGATCGGTGTGCCAGCGGCGACATCGCGATCGTATTCCTGTTTCAACGTGTCGCTGTCATATTCAAAGTGGTTGAAGATATAGAGCGCACGGTGGCAGGTGTCCTGAACCAGACAGGGGCCAAGCTCATCACTGGCCAACAGGGTGGTTAGGCCTTCGGTCGCGTCGACCTCATCCTGATGGATTTCGGTCCAGCGGCTGACGGGGATCAGGCATTGATCAGAGAACCCGCGCAAATAGGGCGAGGCGGGTGTGACCGCACGATGCGGGAAGCAGCCGAACAGTTTATGGTCGATCACGTGCTTTTTGATGCCGTGGAAATAGTTGATCATCGCCATCCCGCCCCAGCACACGCCAAAGGTGGAATGCACATGGGTCTGGGTCCAGTCAAAGATCTGGCACAGCTCGTCCCAATAGGTCACGTCGTTAAACGGCAGATGCTCAATCGGCGCGCCGGTGATGATCAGCCCGTCGAATTTCTCACCCGTGGCGCGCACCTCATCAAAGGGGCGATAGAACGCCTCCATATGGGCGGGGGCGGTGTTCTTGGTTTCGTGCTCGGACATCCGGATCAGCGAGAATTCGATCTGGATCGGGGTGGCCCCGATCAGGCGGGCGAATTGCGTCTCGGTCTGGATTTTCTTGGGCATCAGGTTCAGCAACCCGATCCGCAGGGGGCGGATGTCCTGACGGTCTGCCGTTTGTGCGCCCATCACCATCACGCCTTCGCGCGAGAGCACGTCAAAGGCAGGCAGGTCACTGGGCAGTTTAATCGGCATTGGTCTGGTCCGTTTCTATGTCAGACGGGTGAGATAGGGCTATTTTCCGTGGGCCTCAAGGGTCTGGGCCAGAAGGCTCTCGAAATCTTCAGGGGATTTGACCCGCGCGACATCGTCGGCCGAGATCTTGATGCCCCAGTTTTTCGCCATATCGGCATAGCGCGGCTGACGGTGGGCCAGAGCGCGTGCATAGGTCCAGCGCACAAAGGCGTCGGGGTTCACCTGTTCAGGCGTCGCGCCGGTCTGGGCCAGATAATCGTCCCACGCCGCATTCAGAAAGGCGGGTTGGTAATACATCGGTTTGGGCGCGCGATCAAACCGGCGGATCAACTCCTCGGTATGATCCTCGGTGCCCTCGATCCAGACCATCAACAGGTTCTTGGACAGGGTGCTGAGAACCGGATCGTTGGGATCGTTCGGGTCAACCACCTCACAGATCGAGCCGCCGCTATCACAAATGAAATTGTCATAGCCATAGAGGTCCTTGGCGCGGTTCACGAAATGAGGCGTGTCCATCAGGGCCGCGATTTCGGAGACGCGGTGCTGTTCCTGACGGGCGCGGTATTCGTCAATCGGCAGGCCGCCCTTATCGGGATTGCCCGGCTTGCCCAGATAGGTCGACAGCGGCGCAAGGTTTTCAAACGTGATGTTGGACGCGATCATAACGCTGTCAGACAACAGCAATTCCCGCAGGAGGGGGACGCGCATCGCCTCACGCTTAAAGTTATCGGCGATGTATTCGCCCATGTACCGCGTGCCGATCCGGTAATCGACGGAATAGTGGAACCAGCCGCCCGCATCGCGCAGCATGTTTGACAAATAGGTTTTGCCCAGACCCGACATCCCGAACAAAAGGACGCGCTTTTCACTGGCCTGTTGCCACGCGGCGGACGACGAATAAAACATGTGCTCTCCCCGATAATGGGACTGTCCTAGCCATCCGGTTCGGGCCGGTCAATTCCAAAGGTAAGACCAAAAAACACCCCGAACCACAGGGGCCGGAGTGTTCAGGATCAACGCAAGTGGCGCGGATCAGAAGGTATAGGCGACCTTAAACCCAACGGCGAGGCCCGAGTTGTCCTCGAACTGGCCCAGCGGCGTGCCGGTGGCCAGAGGGTTCTGCGTGGTCGCATCGCCGATCCAGATATAGCGCGCGCCGCCGGTGATCTCGATATTGCCGGTGGTGTAGGTCGCGCCGACGCTGAGGCTGGTGAAACCGTCCGTCGGGCCAAGGTTCGAGGTGAACCCGCCTTGGGATTCCTCATAGCCCAGCGAAATCGCGCCCGACCAGTTCTCGTTGAACCGGCGACCGATACCGATGTTATAGGTGAACACGTCCTCGTCATAGGACACCAGAGGCGAGCCTAGCAGGCCCACGAACTGGGCCGGGGCCACGTCGAATTCCGTCCAATCGACCCAGCGCACCGAGCCAAACAGCAACGTGTCCGCAGCAATACCTGTCTGGAACTCAAGGTTCACCGATTGCGGGACCTCGGTTTCAAAGGGGGTGGACGTGGTCGACCCGAACAGGGTCTCTGTCCCGACGAAATCGTGGTTGATGGCCGAGTTATAGGTCAGCGCAACCCGCGCCGCGATCTCGGGCTTTTCCCACGCGATGCCGGCGACATAGCCGAAATCGCTTTCCGTGGTGGTTTGCAGATCATAGTTTACCGGCCCAAGGCTGACCGTTACGTCACCCGAACCCGCTTGGTTGCGCAGGCCGCCATAGACACTGATGTTGTTGTCAAACCGGTACTTGATCAACGCCGTCACGGCCAGCGAGTCCAGCACCGCCGATGATCCGTCCAGCGGATAGGCCGGATCACCCGCATAGGTGATGTCCGCGCCCAGCGGCTGATCAATGATCAGTGCAACGTCGATGTTATCGGACAGTTTGGTTTTGTACCCCAAACTCGGCGATGTGAACGAATGTGCGACATCCCCCGTCGACGTGGTCGTGCCATCCTGAACACCCGAGACGCTCGGGCTGACAAAGCCGAACGAAAACTCGGCATAGGTGCCTTCTTCGAACAGAATCGCGGTTGACTGGCTGCTGCGTTCCACACCGCCAGCGTATACTGATTGCGCGCTAAGCAAGCCTAGCGCCACTCCTCCCAAAATGCGTTGCATTGTTTTTTCCCCGTATTGCAACTCTGCTCAAATGCTAGAGAAGTCATCATATTTGCGTCAATTCTTGACTTTGCGTCAACATGTTGTGAGGTCAAGATTACCTAGCGTTCAAACGGCTGTCACGTTTTGTTTCGGCCCGCAGGTTGAGAAAATTCCCAATAATGATCAGGCCCGCCCCCAAAAAGACGATGCCGTCCAGACCTTCGTTATAGAAAAGGGCGCCGACGATAGCTGCAACCGGCAGGCGAACGAAGTCCATCGGCATTACAATCACGGCAGGTGCACAGCGCAGCGCCTGTGTCAGACAAAAATGTGCGAACAATCCCGCGCAGCCGATCAACACCAGCCACGGCGCGGTGCGTAGATCGGGCAGGGCGATGTCACCATCCCATCCCGCCATCGTGATCCCGAATATGGCTTGCATCACGGTCAGCCAGAACAGGATCGACAGGATCGGTTCCGTCTGTGTCAGGCGCTTGGTACAGATCGCGGTGCCCGCGAAACAGATCGCCGCAATGGCAATTGCGATGATCCCAGGATCGAGGTGGCCAAAGTCGGGGCGCGCGACAATCAGGATGCCAGTGAACCCCAGAATGGCCGCCGCGGCGCGGGGCAGGGTGATGCGTTCGCCCAGAAACAGGGGCGCCATCAAGGTGACCCATAGGGGGGCCGAGAACTCGATCGAAAACACCTGCGCCAAAGGGATCATGGTGATCGCGAAAAACCACAGGTTCTGTCCGGCAAAGTGTAAAAGGTTGCGCAGGGCATGGAGGCCAAGGCGCGTCCGGCGGATGTTCGCGGTCTGGCGAGTGGCGAGGGCAACAGAGGTCACGATGAAGATGCCGACGAGGCTGCGGAACAGCATGATCTCGAATGTATCGAGATCACCGGACACGGCGCGGCCCGCAATGGCCATAGAGGTGAACGACGCAATCGCACCCGTCATCCAGACGGCTGCGGCCAAGGTCGGAGTAAGCGGCATTAGAAAGATCCCAGTCTGACGACCCGAGTGGTGGTACAGGTCGTCAGAGAAGGGCAGACTATTTACAAAACAGCAAGCCCAACCGCGACGAATATCGCGAAAATACCAATAACTGCCATAACGACGCACTCAGGCCGTTGTGACGGTGCTTTGGTCGTGTGGCAATAGCCGCAGTCTGTGCCCGACAGACGCATTTTATGCCCGCACTCCGTGCACCGGAACATGCGAATAGTCATTTTTTCCCCATACATACTTTCGATAATATGCCCGTCGAAAGTATGGGCATATTGCTGGTCGACTGTCGGATTGGCAACTCATATCGGAAGAAATGGGACGGATTTGTCGTCTTTACGTCCCAATTTGCGACCTTTCGGCGTCGCACCAAGTGGTGCATTTCGAGGTGATCGAAAATTCATCGAAATTGAGGGGGCAATGCAAGCGCAGCAGGCAAATTCACGATGAGGTGAGGCTGGCGAGTCGCGGCACTTTGATCAATGAACAAAGCCGCCCGAACCGGTTGGTCGGGCGGCCAATGATTTTCAGTGCCGGTTCTGGCGCGCGGCCACAATGGCGCGTGCGGGGATCATTCCCACTCAATCGTTCCCGGCGGTTTCGAGGTCACGTCGTAGGTCACGCGGTTGATGCCCTTGACCTCGTTGATGATCCGCGTGGCGGTTTCGCCGAGGAACTCGTGGCTGAACGGATAGTAATCCGCCGTCATCCCGTCGACCGAGGTTACGGCGCGCAGGGCACAGGCATAGTCATAGGTCCGGCCATCGCCCATCACACCCACGGTGCGCACCGGTAGGATCGCCACAAACGCCTGCCAGATCTCGTCATAGAGACCGTGCTTGCGGATCTGGTCGATATAGACCGCATCGGCCTGACGCAGGATGTCCAGCTTGTCGCGGGTGATCTCGCCGGGGCAACGGATCGCCAGACCCGGTCCGGGGAAGGGGTGGCGCCCGATGAACGAGGCAGGCAGGCCCAGTTCGTGACCCAGCGCGCGCACCTCGTCCTTGAACAACTCGCGCAGCGGCTCGACCAGTTTCAGGCCCATCTTCTCCGGCAGACCACCCACATTGTGGTGCGATTTGATCGTGACCGAGGGGCCGCCACTGAACGAGACGGATTCGATAACGTCGGGATACAGCGTCCCTTGGGCAAGGAATTCTGCGCCCTCAATCTGATCGGCGTATTTCTGGAACACGTCGATGAACAGCTTGCCGATGGTTTTGCGTTTCACCTCGGGGTCGCTGACACCTTCCAGCGCGCCAAGGAACAGGTCGCTCTCATCGGCGTGGATCAGGTTCAGATTATAGTTCTCGCGGAACATCTGAACCACCTGTTCGGCCTCGTTCAGACGCAGCAGACCGTGGTCAACAAACACACAGGTCAGTTGATCCCCGATTGCCTCATGCAGCAGGATACCGGTGACCGAGCTATCGACGCCGCCCGACAGGGCACAAATGACCTTTTTGTCGCCAACCTGTTCGCGGATTTTCGCGATCATTTCCTCACGATAGGCGCCCATCGTCCAGTCACCGGCGAAACCGGCCATCTTGACGAAGTTCTCATAGAGGGTCTTGCCGTTCGGGGTGTGGTGCACCTCGGGGTGGAATTGAACGGCAAAGAAGTTCCGGTCCAGATCCGCGGTGACGGCAAAGGGGGCGTTGGGCGAGGTGCCATAAACGGCAAAGCCCGGCGCGATGGCAGACACGTGGTCGCCGTGGCTCATCCAGACCTGTTCCTTGTCCTCAAGGAACCAGCCGTTCAGCAATTCGATCCGGTCATCGGCGGGCGTCACATAGGCGCGGCCGAATTCGGCGGTGCCGTGGCCGCGTTCCACCTTGCCGCCCAGCATATGCATCATGACCTGTTGGCCATAGCAGATACCAAGGATCGGCACGCCCAGATCAAACACGGATGCGGGCGGGCGCGGTGAATTCTCGTCCAGAACGCTGGCCGGACCGCCCGAAAAGATCACCGCTTTGGGGGCGAACTCTTGCAGGAACGTGTCGGTGACGTTCTGAAACGGATGGATTTCACAATAGACGTTCAGCTCACGCAGGCGGCGCGCGATCAGCTGCGTCACCTGGCTGCCAAAGTCGATAATCAGAAGTCGGTCATGGGATGGTGCTGTCATAGACCGGCTGATAGGGCCGGATCGGTAAAAGCGCAAGAGTGTTTGCCGCATCCGCGCGCGCGAAAGACGTGAATGTCGCGGATGGTGCGCATTGCGCCGGAATTTGGGCCTATCTCTTGCAGGGACGGGGCTAGAAAGAGATCAAGGGCGGACGTGCCCGCAACAGTCATGCGTGCAGGGAATAGAAAACATGGCCGAAACAGAGACAACAGGACGGGCGTCGCGTCGGGCACGTGGTGGCGGGGGCGCAGCGCGCCGTGCCGCACGGACCGCAGTGTCGGTTGAAACGGCACCGGTGATTGAGCGCAAGACGCCGCTCTACGAACTGCTGGACGAAGAAACCCTGTCGATCATCGAGGCGAACGCCGAAACCGTTCTCGAAGAGATCGGCGTGGCCTTTGTCGAAAACCCCGAGGCCCTCGTGCGTTGGCGCGAAGCGGGTGCGGATGTGCGCGGTGAACGCGTCCATATCCCCCGTGGTCTGGCGCGCAAGCTCTGTGAAACCGCGCCGTCCTCGTTCATTCAGCACGCCCGCAACCCAGAACGCTCGGTCGAAATCGGTGGCAAGAACCTTGTGCTGGCTCCCGTCTATGGCCCGCCGTTCGTGCGCGATCATGCCGGTGGCCGCCGTTACGCGACGATGGAAGATTTCCGCAAGTTCGTGAAACTGGGCTATATGTCCAAGTGGCTGCAGCACTCGGGCGGCACGGTGTGTGAGCCGACCGATATTCCGGTGAACAAGCGTCACCTTGATATGCTGCACGCCCACATGACCCTGTCGGACAAACCGTTCATGGGCAGTGTGACCGACCCGTCGCGCGCGCAGGATTCGGTTGAGATGTGCGAGATTCTGTTCGGCAAAGAGTTCGTGCAGAACAACACGGTGATGACCTCGCTGATCAACGTGAACTCGCCCCTGACCTTTGACGCGACCATGATGGGCGCGCTTGAGGTTTACGCCGCCAACAATCAGGCCTGCATCGTGTCGCCCTTTATCGTGGGCGGGGCCATGGCGCCCGTGTCCGTTGTCGGCACCCTGACCCAGGTTCTGGCCGAAGTCATGGCCGGCATCGCCTATTCGCAGTTGGTGCGCCCCGGTGCGCCGGTGATTTTCGGTGCCTTCGTGACCTCGATCGACATGAACAGCGGCGCGCCCACCTTTGGTACGCCCGAGGCAAGTCAGATCCTGTACGGTGCCGGTCAGTTGGCCCGCCGTATGGGCCTGCCGTTCCGGTCGGGTGGTGGTCTGTGTGGCTCGAAACTGCCCGATGCGCAGGCGGCCTATGAGACCGCGAACACGCTGAACGCGGCCTATATGGGCGGTGTGAACTTTATGCTGCACTCCTGCGGGTGGTTGGAGGGCGGTCTGGTTGCGAGTTTCGAGAAATTCGTGATGGACGCCGATCAACTGGGCACGCTGCACAAGATGGGCAAGGGCGTTGCGAACGACGAAAACGCCCAAGCGATGGACGCCCTGCGTGAGGTTGGTCCGGGTGGCCACTTCTTGGGCTGTGCGCATACACAGGCGAACTATCAGGACGCGTTCTGGCGCACGAACCTGCTTGACTACAAACCGTTCGAGACTTGGGACGAAGAGGGCGCGCGCGATACCCAAGTGCTTGCCGCGGCGCGTGTCGAGAAACTGCTCAACGATTATCAGGCGCCGCCGCTTGATCCGGCGATTGCCGAGGCGTTGGCCGCATACGTGGCCGCCAAAAAAGCGGCCACCGAGGATGCGTTCTATTAATAAACCCTAGACGGTCCGCGAGGGCCGCGGGATCAGGCTGCTCTCGGCCATGAGAGCAATCAGAACCTCGATATGACGGGCGATGGAGTAACTTCCATCGCCCGTTTTTCGTGTTTCCTCCAACCGTTTCTCCTGTTCCAGCAACGCGTCCAGCGCCGCCGACGGGCGCGGCAGGCGTTCGGCGCGCATTACCCGTTTAAGATCGCGTTCACGACGGTAATCCGCCAGTCCGAACCGCGCGGCCTTGATCAACAGGCCGGGGCGACGCATGGCGGACAGGGTGGAAATGGGATCGGTCATTTGGAAACTCCTGCGATTCAATGATCACAGCTTCTCACAACCTTTGCGCGTGTTGCCGAAACCTGTCGAATACCGTTCGGAGGTTTCAGAAAGGTTTATGTTTTTAAATCAATCATATCGAACAGCGGTTTGATTAACGAGTTGGTAAGATTCACAACCTTAGCGTGCAGTTGGCCAAGTTTTTAGGCTGGTGACGCTGAAGCAACCTTGGGGGGTTACAGTGACAGGGATTGCCATGACACCGATCAATCAGGGGGCCGGAGTTCCGGCGTGGGTACCTGTGCCGGTGCGCTGGTATTTGGATCACACCGGTGGAAACCGGTCGATCCGTGCAATCGCTCGGGATGAGAACCGCCATCCCTCGACCGTCCTAAGGCAAATTCGCCGGATCGAGCAACGTCGCGACGATCCGCTGACTGACGGGGCTTTGTGCGCCCTGGAACAGTCTGCTCCTGTTTCGCTGATTGATAAGGACCATATTGATATGACAGCGCCCATTCGTTCGAACATTTCCAAAGACATTCTGATTGATGAGGCCGAGCTGCGCCGTGAGGCGCGCCGCGTTCTGCGTCGCCTGTGTGAAAAAGGGGCGTATTTGGCCCTTGCCGGTGATCTGGAAAAGGCGGCCGTTCTGAAAGACGGCCCCGAAGGACAGGCCCAGCGGATCGCCGTGGTGTCCCGTGGCGTCGCACAGGCCTTTGCGGTCAAGGACTGGATCAAATGCCAGCGCTCGGGCCGGATCGCGACCTATGTGATTACGGATGCGGGACGCGCGGCGTTGAAACGTATTCTGGCCGAAGACACGCCCGCCAATGGCACCACCGGTTTCGCCGAGGCCCCCAGCAGTTTCGCCGAACAGCACCGCAGCTGGGGTGAGCGTTACGTCATGGACGACGAGGACGAGAGCCCGCGCGCCATGCGCTATAACCTTGGTGAAAGCCCGCTGACCCTGTTGGCGCGGCGCAAGGACAAGTCGGGCGAACCGTTCCTCAGCCCCGATCTGGTGGCGGCGGGTGAACGTTTGCGCGAGGATTTTGAGCTGTCGCAGATGGGGCCGCGTGTCACCCAGAACTGGGATCGGTTCCTGACCGGCGGTTCGCCCAGCCACGGGTCCTATGGCGGTCCGGGGGACGGGGCGCGCAATGCCAAGGACCGGATGGCCGCCGCGCTGCGCGATCTGGGTCCGGGTCTGGGGGATGTGGCGCTGCGGTGTTGTTGTTTCCTTGAGGGGCTGGAGACGGCGGAAAAGCGGATGGGCTGGTCTGCGCGCTCGGGCAAGATCGTGCTGCGCATCGCGTTGCAACGTCTGCGCCGTCACTATGACGAGAGCACGGACCAAAGCCGCGATATGATCGGATAACCCTAAAGCGCGACGAGGTGGCCGATGCCAAAGGCCACCGCGCCGCAGATGCTGCCGATCAGGACGGTCTCGGCGGTGGCGCGCAGAAAGGCCTCGCCGGTGGCGCGGCTGCGCACCAGACCCAACAGGACCAGCGCGCCAAGGCTAAACAACGCCGATAGGGTCGCCGTGTCATTGCCCGCAGGCCATGCCAGATAGGGCACGATCGGCACAAAGCCAAAGGTGATGAACGCCAGAAATGTGGCCAATCCGGTGTGGATCGGGTTGCCACGCACCGGATCGGGCGAGGCGGGGTCGAGCTGGGCCAGCAGATGCGCGGTGACCTCTCCCGATTGGCCCAAGGCCCGCGCCGCATCGCGCGCATGTGCATCGTCCAACCCGTGCGACATCAGGCTATCGGCCAGACGCGCCTCAACCTCGGCGGGATTGGCGTGGGTCAGGTCGGTCATGGTGCGGCGGTGCTTGCGATAGACCAGTTGGGCCGAACGTCCCGACAGGAACTCGCCCAATCCCATGGCGACCCCATCGGCAAACAGGTTCGCAAACCCGAACACCAGAACCGCAATCCCGCCGATCCCCGCAACATCGCCTGCCTGCGCCCCCGCAAACCCCGCGACAATGGCGAATGTCGTCACCACCCCGTCATTCGCGCCGTAAACGATCTGGCGCAGGTAATGGGCAAACAGGCTGGCGTGGCGGGTGCGGGACATGGCGGGCCTTTGGTCAATTCCCCCTAGGCATCGCATGTGCACAGGCCCGTGAACAGGACCCAAATCAAAAAGGGCGCCCCGCGTGGGACGCCCTGAAGTCACATAATCCGAAAACGGAGCTTAGGCAGCGGCGCCTTTGGCGTCGTCCACCAGCCAGTTCAGAACGGTCTCGGGCGAGGACACGCCATAGGGATCGTCGCCGTGGTTGTCCGACAGGCCGGGCTCTTCGAACCATGCCTCGACAACACCGTCTTTGACGATGGCGGCATAGCGCCACGAGCGCAGGCCAAAACCAAGGTTGTCCTTGCGCACCAGCATACCCATGCGGCGGGTGAATTCGCCCGAGCCATCGGGGATGACTTTGACGTTCTTCAGCTCTTGGGCTTCGGCCCATTTGTTCATGACAAAGCTGTCGTTGACCGACATGCAGTAGATGTCGTCGATGCCATACTCGGCGAAATCGGCAAAGCCGTTCTCAAAGCCGGGCAGCTGGTAGGTCGAGCAGGTCGGGGTGAACGCACCGGGCAGCGAGAACAGGACAACGCGCTTGCCAGCAAAGTAATCGGCGGTGGTTTTGTCTTCCCAACGGAACGGGTTCGGGCCTTCGATGCTGTCGTCGCGAACGCGGGTGTGGAAGGTCACATCGGGGAGGCGGTAACCGGTTTTCATCTGAATGTCCTCTTTCGGATTCGAATCTGGTTGCACTGCAGTAATCGTGCTGCACTGCCGCAAGGGCTTAGAAGGATTCCAATCTGGCCTCAACCGCTTTGCCTGTCACATCCCTCACATCTTTGCGGGGCAGGGAGAAATCGGCGCGATAATGGGCGTTTGGCGGGGGGTGAATGACCTGCGCGCAAGGCGGCCATGCGGGCGTGGAATGGACATTCAGTGACCAAAGGCTTAGATATCTGGCAGTTCACTTTTGATCGGAGACAGCGTTGAGCGACCGAGACCTAAAAATCCCCGACCAGCGGCATCCCGAAAAGGCGCATCGCCCCGACAATGCCCAGCCCAAGAAACCGTCGTGGATCCGCGTCAAGGCGCCGGGCGGTCAGGGCTATGCCGACACGCATAAGATCATGCGCGAACACAACCTGACCACCGTCTGCGAAGAGGCCGGGTGCCCCAACGTCGGCGAATGCTGGTCCCAAGGGCACGCGACCATGATGATCATGGGCGAGATTTGTACCCGCGGCTGTACCTTCTGCAACGTGGCGACGGGGCGTCCGGATGCGCTTGACGTGTTCGAACCGGGTCGTGTGGCGGATGCGGTGAAAAAGCTGGGCCTGAACCATGTGGTTATCACCAGTGTGGACCGCGACGATGTCGAGGACGGCGGGGCCGAGCATTTCGCCCAAACCATCCGCGCCGTGCGTCGCCAGTCGCCCGAGACCACGATTGAGATTCTGACGCCTGATTTCCTGAAATGTACGCCGGATGCGTTGGAGATCGTGGTGCGTGCAAAGCCGGATGTGTTCAACCACAACCTTGAGACCGTGCCGGGCCTGTATCCCGAGGTGCGCCCCGGTGCGCGCTATTTCCATTCGCTGCGTCTGTTGCAGCGGGTCAAGGAAATGGACCCCTCGATGTTCACCAAATCGGGCATCATGGTGGGTCTGGGCGAGGACCGTCAGGCCGTGCTGCAGGTCATGGATGACATGCGCGCCGCCGATATCGATTTCCTGACCATCGGGCAGTATTTGCAACCGACGCCGAAGCACCATGCGGTGGACCGGTTCGTGACGCCCGATGAATTCGCAAGCTATGAAAAGGCCGCGTTTGGCAAGGGGTTCCTGATGGTGTCGGCCACGCCGCTGACCCGGTCCTCCTATCACGCGGGCGATGACTTCGCCCGTCTGCGCGCGGCACGTCAGGCCAAGCTTGGTCTGGCCTAAGGGGCTGCTGACCGAATTGAAAAGGCCCGCCAATGGCGGGCCTTTGTTGTTTTAAGTTTACTATGGAAATTGTGACGGGCACATTCAGCTACTATCAACGCTGTATAAAGTGCATAGGTGGCGAGTGTCCAAACGATGTCTTGGTTGTCAAAGTAAGATAAAGACTAGTGCAAGAATTTGTAGCCATTGTGGAGCCAACCAGAGCAAGCTTTCAATCTGGCTTAATGCTTCATCTGGTTTCGTCACGCTGCTCGTTTCTGTGCTTTCTCTTATTGTGTCCGTTTTTGCCATTTATTTCAGCATTCGAGAAGAGGAACCGCTTCCGAAGCTGTTCGTGCAGTTTGACCGTTTCAACCCTGACGACTTCGCACTTACGGTATCGAATCTAGGTCAACTTCCCACGGTTATCGAAGACATAAACTTGAAGATGACTTTTGAGTTGCGTGACCGCCAGTACTCTGGGGATGTATGGTTTGAAATTGATCCTACCCTCATCGCGACTGCCGAGAGTAGGCTCTTGAAACTACCGTATGATAGTTTCCTACCGAAACACTCAAATTTCGTGTCTTCTGGTTCTTCAGATGATTTGACTGAAGATTTTAGAGAGTTGAGAATTGCGTCCGCGCTCGGGGGTAACTTGGACTGTAAAATATTTCTGAGCTATTCGAGCCGTAGGAGTTTTCCGCATAATTTCGACGTGGCTCAGGCGACAGTAAACGGTCAGTGTGTTGATGCGATGAGGTGGTATGCGAAGGCACGATGGGATTTTATTGAGGAAACACCAAAGTGACAGCGCATGTTTAACAAAGGCCCGCCAATGGCGGGCCTTTGTTGTTTATTCTAGGGCCAACAGATAGGCGGCGATGGCGTCGCGATCCTCGGGCGGGAGGTTGGCCATATTGGTGACCACATCCGCCATATGCCCGCCTGCGCTGTCGAAATCGGGGGTAAAGCCGGTTTCGAGGTAATAGGCGATGTCGCCTGCGGACCAGCCGAGCGCGCCCGGCGTGATCGCGGGCACCTTGCCCTTGCCATCCGCCGTTGGCGCGCCGGTCATCCATGCGGCGGTGTCAAGCCCGCCCAGTACTCCGCGCGGGGTGTGGCATTCGGCGCAATGGCCCAGTGCCTCAACCAGATAGCGGCCGCGCTCCAACTCCTGTGTGGCCGCGTTGGTCAGGACCGGATCGTCGCTCAGGTACAGCAGTTTCCACAGGCCAAGGCCCCTGCGGATGTTGAACGGAAACCCGACCTCATGCGCGCGGCTGGGGGTCGGGTCGGCGGGCAGGGTGGTGATATAGGCGTAGAGATCGACCACATCCTGATCCGTCATCCGCGCATAGGACGTATAGGGAAAGGCCGGATAATAGTGTCGCCCGTCCGGCGAGGTGCCGGCTTTCAACGCGCGGCCCAGATCGGCCACGGTCCATGCGCCGATGCCGTGGTCCATATCCGTGCTGATATTCGGGGCGTAGAAGGTGCCGAAATCGGTGGCAAAGGCCTGACCGCCCGCAAGGGTCAGTTTGGCGTCGCCCTCGGCCCCCGGCGCGGCGTGGCAAGAGGCACAGCCGCCCGCGTAAAACACCTGTTCACCCGCCGCAACGTCGCCCGTCAGGACGGCAAAAACGGCGGGATCGGATGGCGCGGGGCGTGTCAGTAGCCAAAAGGCCGCAAAACCCAGCGCCGCCGCGCCAAGTGCATAGGGGAAAATCCGCATGACTATCCGTTAGTTTGCGGGTGCGCGATAGGCCTTGTGACAGGCACCACATGCGCCGCCGACGGGACCAAAGGCGGCCTTCATCTCATCCAGACCCATGCCAGCGGCATCGGAGAGATCGGTCGAGGCCTCCCACAGGGCAACCGCCTTGGCGCGGACATCGTCGCCGTTCTCCCAGATCGCGGGCAAGGCGCGCGAGCCCTCAAAGCTGTCGCTATCGGTGCCGGGCAGCCATGCGCCGGGGATGCGCATGCCGGATGCGGCGGCAAGGCTGTTGGCGGCGTTGGTGGCGGTTTCGGCGTTATAGGGCAACTGACCCTTGGCCATCGCGCCCAATACACCAAGGTTATAGGCGTAAATCTGCATCTGTGCCTTGCGGACCTTGACCGCGTTTTCGGCGGCCTTGCCGTCTTGGGCCACGGCGACACCCGCGCCGGTCACAACAGTTGCACCCAATGCGGCGCAAGCGATCCACGTTTTCAGTCCCATCCGATTACCTCCGTTAAAAATACTGAACGTATTAGAGCGCAGATTCGTTCCCAGACCTAGTGACATTGCCATGACGGGGTTTGTCGGCAAATTGTTGCGTGGCGCGTGTTATTTCACGCGCCCACGGGGCACGCGGTTCGGCGTCAGCCACTCGGGCCAGCCCCAGATCCGTTCGATCCCGAACAGCACCAGACAGATCGCGATCACCACCGCGCCAAAGATTACGCGGTTCATACTGGGCGGATTGCGCGCCCATCGCGACGCGCGGACAAGCCACATATTCATGCTTCATCCCCCGTAAAGCGGACCTTGCCAATATAGGGCAGATTGCGGTTTCTCTGGGCGAAATCGATGCCATATCCGACCACGAATTCGTCGGGGATTTCGAACCCAATCCAGTCGGCGTTCATCTCAACCTCACGCCGCGCGGGCTTGTCCAGCAAGGCGCAAACGGCCAAGCGGCGGGGTTTGCGCCCCCCTAGCATGTGCAACACATGGGTCAATGTGTGGCCCGTGTCGACGATGTCCTCAACCACCAGAACATCGCGGCCCTCAATCTTGCCGCGCAGGTCTTTGAGGATGCGCACCTCACGCGACGACGTCGTGTCGTCGCCATAAGAGGAGGCCTCAAGAAAATCGACCTCGACCGGCAGGTCGATTTCACGCACCAGATCGGCGATGAACACGAATGAACCACGCAGCAACCCCACCACGACCAGTTTGTCGGTGTCCGCGAAATGAGTGGAAATATCACGGGCCACTGCCTCAATTCGGGCGGCAATGGCCTTGGCCGAGATCATTTCATCTATCACATATTGTCGCTGGGGCATTGGCAAACCTTGAAGTTCTGGGCGGATTGGACGACATGACGCCTACGTCTTAACAAATATCCGAGATCATGCCGACCCATTCCGAGACACGTGTTTTGCCCTATACCGCACAGCAGATGTACGATCTGGTGGCGGATGTGGGATCCTATCCAAAGTTCCTGCCTTGGACCGCGGCAGCGCGGATACGCTCGCGCACCGACAACGGGCAGGGCGGTGTGGTGATGGAAGCCGATCTGGTGATCTCGTTCAAGGTGTTTCGCGAGCGGTTTGGCAGTCACGTGACCCTGTGGCCCGAAGCGATGAAGATCGACACGCGGTATCTGGATGGTCCTTTCAAGCATATGGTGTCGAACTGGGCGTTTCGCGATCGTCCCGAGGGGGGCTGCGAGGTCGAGTTCTTTGTGGATTTCGAATTCAAGAACCGCATCCTGCAAGGGGTCATTGGCGCCGTGTTCGGCGAGGCGATGCAGCGGGTCGTCAAAGCGTTTGAAGCGCGAGCGGCGGATTTGTACGCGCCAGCCTAAGCGGCACGCCCGTGGGGCGCGCCGGATTTGAGTATTTTTGCCAAGATGAAGAGGGCGGCCGTTCAGGACGGGCGGGTCAGTGCGCGCAGCCAGATCAGAACGAAGAGGGCCGAGAAGAGGGCGTTCCAGCTGGCCATGGAGAGGCCGAAGAGGGACCAGGCGACCTCATCACAGAGGACCAGTTTCGGGGCGGCCTCGAAATTCAGGAGATCCGCGCCGGACATGCCCGATAGGCCGCCGCCCGCCGAGGTGCAGGAGGTCGGGCCCTGCCACCAATCCCGTTCGACGCCGGTGTGATAGATGCCGATGCCCGATGTGGTGGCCGCACTAACGGCGCCGAGGGCCGCGATGATGCGGGCGGGGAAGGCCATGCCGATGAGGCCGGCGAGCACCGCCGCGCCGTGGGGCCAGCGCTGCCAGATGCACATGGCACAGGGGGCGAGGCCGCCGATGAACTGAAACGCCCACGCGCCCAGCAGCATGGACAGGGAGCCGGCGGCGGCCAGAAGGATCAAAAAGCGACGGGTGTCGGTCATAGGAATTTCACCAGATAAAAGCCCCCGATGAGGGCGATCAGGAAGAGGGCGAACATCAGCCCGAGGCGACGTTCAATAAAGTCGCGGATCGGTGGGCCAAAGCGTTTCAGGAGTGCTGCGACGATAAAGAACCGCGCGGCGCGGGCGATGATGGACGAGACGATAAACACGGGGATCGACAGGCCGGTGAGGCCCGAAAGGATCGTGATGACCTTGAACGGGAACGGTGTCAGACCCGCGAAGAGCACCACCCACGCGCCGTAGGCGTCAAATCGCGTGGCGAAGTCGTCGAAATAGGCCTCTTTGCCGTAAAAGGCGAGGACCGGTTGGCCAACCGAGTCAAACAGAAACGCCCCGATGGCATAGCCCAAAAGCGCGCCAAGGACCGAGGCAACCGTCGTGATCAGTGCGATCAGCCATGCCCGTTTCGGCGCGGCCAGAATCATAGGAATCATCAGGACGTCGGGGGGGATGGGGAAAACCGAGCTTTCGATGAACGAGACGATCGCAAGGGCCCACAAAGCGTTCTTGGACGCGGCCAGAGAGACCGTCCAATCATATAACCGCCGCAACATGTGCGCCCCTTTTCACGAAACCAATCTCCTCATTGCAATGCCTTATGCAAAATTGCGGGTCAAGCGATTGGGGCCATTGACCATCCCCGAGAGGCGATATAAACGGCACGGGCTGGGCCCGAGTGGCGGAATGGTAGACGCAGGGGATTCAAAATCCCCCGCCGCAAGGCGTGCCGGTTCGAGTCCGGCCTCGGGTACCAGCGAAAATCACACATGACGAGGCCATGCCGCAGGCGGTCGTTTCCGGTTTCAAGATCGGAAACGGATGACGTTAGTGGCGCTTTGCCTTCCGAAAGTATGTATTCGAACTATCCCAAAGCTCTCTTTGATTCGCGTAAAAACCGCCTCAAAGTTGCGTAAAATGCGATCAATCATCCGTGGGTCGCGTAAATTCCGTCAGTTACGCGACAAATTTTAACACTCAAGTTTTTGACACAATTCAAACGGCTTAGGGCCCAGTTCCTGTTTTTGGACTTTTTCTGATTTGGGAACAAAGAAGGGGGCTGGGGATGCGAAAAATCACAACGAACAGTAAATGAAGGTTAATTTCAGGGTCATCGCGCAAGGATCGTCCCCGCAGTGGCGACAATAGGTTGTGCAGGTGCAGCATCTCTCGCCGTCGAAATTTCGACAAATGGGGCGAAAGTGAGGCAGGCCGTGCCCCAATCCCGTCAAATTTTCCTTTGATAGCGAACCCCTCCTTAAGTAAACCTTACCTAGCCCATCTGGGGGGCTTTGATATCGACCTTAGGGTCAATCTCTCTCGGACGTGACTGCCACGCGTCCGGCACAAGACAAAGATGACACGCTTTGCACGGACACCTGCCAGTGTCTGTGTTTGGGGTAGCGCGTTGTCTAACGTTGGTGCGTCTCCCGAATGGGCCTGTGTAATGGCCAGTTGATCCGCCGTGGTGCGCGGAGTGACATTTGGGGAAAGATACGATGTCCGATTTTCTGCTTGATTGGAGCGCACTAGGCGCTGACGGCTTGTTCAGCCTGTTCTCGTCCGGTGGCGACAACGTTGGGGTTTCGATCTCGACCCCGACCAGCGGCTGCAACACAAGCTTTTTCATCGACGGCAACGGCAATCTGGCCAGCAACGACGTCACACAGGCGACGACCACGATCCTGACCTTTGACGAGGCGGTGAGCGATGTGTCCTTCTCGCTCTATGATGTCGACGCGGCCCACGGACAGTGGGACGATAAGGTGACCATCCTGGCCTATGACGCCGATGGCAATCTGGTTCCCGTCGATTTCAGCAACGTCAACACCTCCCTGCAGACCGTGAATGGCAACACGATCGAAGGCACCACCAACGGGGACACCGACACCAATGGCGCAGGCGACACGGACACCGTCGACGTTACCATTGCGGGCCCGATCGTGCGTCTGGAGATCATCCACGACAACGGCGATAGCTACCACGAGAGCGGCTATATCAGCGTCAGCGACCTGAGCTTTAACCTTGCCGATGTGCTGGGCGACGGCATTGTTGAGGGGACTGAAGGCGGCGACATCATCGACGGCACCTATCTGGGCGATCCCGATGGGGACCTGATCGACGCGCTGGACGCGGTCCTGCCTGGTGAGGTTGGCAACGACGACATCGTGACCGCCGGCGCGGGCAATGACTGGGTCGATGGTGCTGACGGCAATGACGAGATTTTCGGCGGCACGGATCACGACACGCTGATCGGTGGTGTGGGCGATGACGTCATCTTTGGTGACAGCAGCGGCCCCGATGGCGATCCCACCGTCCGCGAGAGCTTTAACTGGAGCAAACTGCCGGATCAGGATTACTATGGTTACGGCACCGTAGACGATGGCGATGATCTTGAGGGTCTGACCCTCAGCCAGAACACCGGCACCGTCACCGTGACGGTCTCCACGCCGGACGATTATGCCTCGGGTCTGGATACCGAGTTCGAGACCCAGACGATCAACGTCGCGGGCATCGACGGCGGCGACGAGACCGTCAACAGCCACAGCAGCCTTGAATCCTTTGGCTCGCACGGGAATGGCGACGGCACCTATGTCGTTGAATTCTCGGACAGCGTGACCAACGTTGATTTCCGCGTGAACGACATCGACGCCAACCGTGGTCAGGTCACGATCCGTGCCTATGACGCGGACGGCAACCTGATCCCCGTCACTCTGACGGCTGGCTCGGACCTGATCCTGTCGGACACCGATGCGCAGGCGGGCGATGACACCGCGCTGGCCACCGGGAATGGCGACAGCGACGACAGCAACAACTCATTGCTGGTTGAAATCGCGGGTCCCGTGTCGCGGATCGAGATCGACCATGTGAACGCCGGTACCGAAAACACCGCGATCTATATTTCCGACATCTTCTTTGACGCCACGATCGCCGGTCCCGGTGATGCGACGGGCAATGACGTTCTGGCCGGTGGTCTGGGCGCGGATGCCCTGTTCGGCGAAGGTGGCGATGACCTGTTCGTGGTCGAAAACGGCTTTGGTGCCGACACGATCGTCGGCGGTGAAACCGGTGAATACAACGGCGACTTCCTTGATGCGCGCAGCATGACCGACGACGCCAATGTCGTCCTCAGCGCGCCGGAAACCGGCACGATCACCTCGGGAGGTGACACCGCTCAGTTCTCTGAGATCGAGAACATCCTACTGGGTTCGGGCGATGACACGCTGACCGGTTCGACGGGCAACGATGTCGCCGCCTTGGGCGCGGGTAGCGATGCCGCAAGCGCTGGCGAGGGCGACGACAGCCTCTGGGGCGAAGCGGGGGATGACACCCTGACCGGCGGCGCGGGCGTGAACTATCTGGACGGCGGCGACGGCGACGATGTCTTTGTCGGCGGCGAGGGCGCGGATGGCTTCTCGGGCGGTCGCGGTCAGGACAACATCGACTATTCCTCCTCGGATGAGGCAGTGAATGTTCAGTTGTTCAACGACGGCACCGGCACCCTGTCAGGCGGCGATGCGGCCAATGACACCGTGTTCGGTGGCATCGACGGCGTCATCGGGTCCGAGTTCAACGATACCCTTGTCGGTTTTGACGCAAGCAGCACCAACCCTGACGACACCTTTACCAACGAGTTCTTTGGCGAAGGTGGCGACGACTATATCGACGGTGCAGGCGGTGGCGACCTGCTGGACGGTGGTTTGGGCAACGACACCATTCTGGGTGGCGACGGCGACGACACGATCAGCGCGGGCGTAGATCAACTGGGCGCGCCCGATCTGGGCTATCCCGGTCTGTTTGATGCCGACGACAATCCCACCGACGATCTGGACAGCGTCGATGGCGGCGCGGGCAACGACATCATCTTTACGGGTGATGACGCCGACACCATCTTGGGCGGCACGGGCAATGACACCATCGACGGTGGTGTGGATGCCGACGTGATCTCGGGTGGCGATGACAACGATTATATCGTCGGTGGCGAGGGTGCCGATGACATCTCGGGCGATGACGGCGATGACACGATTTACGGCGGTCTGGATCCGTCCTTCCCCGACAGCCTGAACATTGTCGATGCTCTGGACGCGGTTCAGAACAACGGCACCGACACGATTGACGGTGGCGCGGGTAACGACCTGATCTTTGGTCAGGACGACGATGACCTGATCGACGGCGGCACCGGCAACGACACAATCGACGGCGGTATCGACGAGGACACGATCTTTGGCGGCACGGGTGCGGATAGCATCATCGGCGGTCAGGGCGATGACCTGATCGACGCGGGCTTTGACACCGACGCCGACGTTCTGCGCGGGAACGAGGACGCCGATACCTTTACCGGCGCGACCGCAGGCGACACCGTGTTCGGTGGCTCGGGCGGGGACGACAACGATACGCTGGACCTGCGGGGCACCCTGCCCACCGGTGGCAGCTATATCCTGACCAACCTGACCACCGACAGCGACGGCAACGGCTTTGACGGGACGGTTCAGTATTTCGACGCCAGCGGCGCGGATGCGGGCACGGTTCAGTTCAACAACATTGAAAACGTCATCCCGTGCTTTACGCCCGGCACCACCATCGCGACCCCGCGTGGCGAGGTTCTGGTCGAGACCCTGCGCGAAGGTGACAAGGTCATCACCCGCGACAACGGCATTCAGGAAATCCGCTGGGTGGGCGAGCGTGCACTGGACGGTCGCGAACTGTCCAAGGCACGTCATCTGCGCCCGATCATGATCAAGGCCGGTTCGCTGGGCCAAGGTCTGCCCGAGCGTGACATGCTGGTCAGCCCGAACCACCGCGTTCTGGTCTCGAACGATCGCACGGCACTGTACTTTGAGGAACGCGAAGTTCTGGTCGCCGCCAAGCATCTGGTCAACAACAGCTCGATTCAGGCGCTGGACACGACCGGCACGACCTATATCCACTTTATGTTCGATCAGCATGAGGTGGTTCTGTCGAACGGGTCCTGGACCGAGAGCTTCCAGCCGGGTGATTACACGCTCAAGGGCATGGGCAACGCCCAGCGCAACGAGATCTTTGAACTCTTCCCCGAACTGCAGAGCGATCAGGGCCTGCAGGATTACACCGCTGCGCGCAAAACGCTGAAGCGGCATGAGGCCAAGATCCTGCAACTGTGATCCGCATCACAGGATGAATTAAAAACGCCGCGTCCGATTGGGCGCGGCGTTTTTTCGTTAGTGCGGGGTGTTGGTGCGGGTGCGCCAGTCGTCCCATGCCTCGGGCGTGTCGAGGTCGGTTGTGGCGTGACCCTCACGCAGGGGGATCAGGTGCAACCGGTCCCTCTGCGCCATGATCACCGGTTTCGCGCCGGTGTCGCCGGTGATGGTGGCAAGGTCGGGAAACAGGTCTGCGGGAAACACGACGGGATGCCCCTGAACACCGTTCGACGTGGCGCGGATGATGGCGCGCGTGTCGTTATCGAACGCATCGCGCAGGGTATTCAGGTCGTCCGTGGTGATCTCTGGCATATCGGCCAGAACCACCATCGCGCCGGTATGACCGGCGGGCAGGGCGGCAATCGCCCCGCGCAGGGACATGGCCATGCCGTCGGCCGCGTCGGGGACAGGGATGCGAACGGCGTTCAGCCCCTCAATCGCGTCGGCGCGCGTGGGATGATCGGGCGACAGGGCGACATAGGTGGACAGACCCGTAGCAATCGCCCGCCCCAATTGCCGCGCGATCAGGGGCGTGCCATCGATCGTCTCCATCAGCTTATCGCGCCCGCGCATCCGTCGCGCAGATCCCGCCGCCAGAACGATGATCGCCAGCCCCGTCATGGATTACCGTTCGGGGATCAGGCCGCGCGGACTGAACCGCAGCACCAAGAGCAGGATCACCCCCATGCTCAGCAGACGCATATAGGCCACGCTGTCGATCAGATGCGCGCGCAGGGGGCTGTCGGCGGCCATACCGGCGGTCAGGGTCTCCATCGCCAGCTTGCCCAGCGGCTCGGCCTGAACCCAAAAGAACCAGATCAGGAAGCCGCCCAGAACCGCGCCGAAATTGTTGCCCGATCCGCCCACGATCACCATCACCCAGATCAGGAAGGTAAAGCGCAGCGGCTGATAAGACGTCGGCGTCAATTGCCCGTCCAGCGTGGTCATCATCGCCCCCGCCAACCCGCAGATGGCCGAGCCGATCACGAACACCTGCAAATGGCGGTGGGTCACGTCCTTGCCCATAGCCGAGGCCGCGACCTCATTGTCCCGGATCGCGCGCATCATCCGACCCCACGGGGATTTCAGCGCCATTTGCGCCCCCCACAGGATCAGGGCCAGAACGATGCCGAACAGGGCGGAATAGCACAGCTTGACGAACAGGGTCGACGCGGTGACAGGGTCCAGTCCGATCGCCGCCGCGCGCTCGGCAAAGCCGACCGATTGCTGCAGGTCGATCTCATAGGGAACAGGGCGGGGCAGGCCGATCACGTTCTTGACCCCGCGGTTCAACCAGTCCTCGTTCTTCAGGATCGAGATCACGATCTCCGAAATCCCGAGGGTCGCAATCGCCAGATAATCCGACCGGAGGCCAAGCGCGGTTTTCCCGATCACCCACGCCGCCGCCGCCGCCAAGGCGGCCCCAACGGGCCAGCTCAGCAACACCGGCAGGCCAAGCCCGCCCAGATAGCCGGCGGTGGAGGGATCGACCGCCTCAATCGCCTGAACCGCGCTGTCAAACAGGGCACGGTAGATGAAAAAGCCCGCGATGGCATAGGCCGCCATGACACCCGCGCGCACGCGCCCGACCGGCACCCGCCGCCACAGCATCACCGCACCCACAATCATCGCCACAGCCAGCAGCAACGCGAACACCACCTTGGGCCCGCCCGCATCCCACGCCGCAGGCACCGGTGCCGCCGAGGTGATGACAACCGCCAAACCGCCCAGCGCGACAAACCCCATGGTGCCCACGTTGAACAACCCCGCAAAGCCCCATTGGATATTCACCCCCACGGCCATAATCGCGGAAATCATCCCCATGTTCAGGATTTTCAGGGCGGTGTTCCAGCTCTGCAAGAAACCGGTCAGCACGATCAGACCGGCGACAAAGGCAAACAGGATAAGGTCACGCGTTTTCATACCGCTTTCCCCTTGAACAGGCCCGTCGGGCGGATCAGCAACACGATGATCAGAATGACAAAACTGACCGCGTGTTTGTAATCGGTCGAAATCAGCTGCACCAACCCATCGGGCGCAAGCGTTTCGGGCAGCACATAGGTCAGCACCTTTTTAAACGCATAGGTCACGGTGACCTCGCTGAACGCGATCAGGAACCCGCCCGCAATCGCGCCAAGCGGACTGCCCAACCCCCCGACAATCGCGGCGGCAAAAATCGGCAGCAACAGTTGGAAATAGGTGAACGGCTTGTAGCTTTTGTCGAGACCATAGAGAACACCGGCCAGAACCGTCAGGGCGGCCACGATAATCCACGTCAGGCGCACCACCTGTTCGGGGTTGATCCCCGACAACAGGGCAAGGTCCTCGTTATCGGAATAGGCGCGCATCGCCTTGCCCATCCGCGTGCGATTGAGGAACCAGAACAGCGCGATCACGGCAATCACCGTCACCACAATCGTCAATGCCTGCGATGTGCGCAGGGCCAAACCCTCATCCAGACCGGTCAGCGTCTTGAACTCGCGCGCGGTGATGATGAATCGCTCTCCATCGGCGAAACGGCGGTCATCAGGCCCAAGGATGATGCGCGTGACCCCGTTGGTGACGAACATCACACCGATGGAAACGATCACGAAAATCACCGGCGCGGCCTTGATCCGGCGATAGAACCGGTAAACCACGCGGTCGGTCGCCAAAACCCAAACCGACGTGATCGCAATCGCCACCGGCAACACCAACAGTGCCGTCGGCAAGGGCCCCATCGACAGGCCCAGCGCCTGCGCCCCCCATGTCAACAGAACCGTCACCATCGTCCCAAGGGCCATCGTGTCCCCATGGGCAAAGTTCGAAAACCGCAGCACCCCGTAGACGAGGGTCACGCCCAGCGCCCCAAGCGCAAGCTGCGCCCCATAGGTCGTTGCCGGAATGATCACGAAATTGGCCAGCACGATAAAGGCGTTCAACAGATCCATCGCTCAGCCCCCCAAGAACGTGCGGCGCACTTCAGGATCCGCCAACAAGGCCGGTCCCGTATCGGTATAGGCATTCGCCCCCTGCACCAGGACATAGCCCCGATCCGCAATCTCCAACGCCTGACGCGCGTTCTGCTCCACCATCAGAATGGAAATGCCCGTGCGCGCGATCTCGATGATGCGATCAAACAGCTCATCCATCACAATCGGGCTGACCCCTGCGGTCGGCTCATCCAGCATCAACAGGCTGGGCTTCGTCATCAACGCGCGCCCCACCGCGACCTGCTGGCGCTGACCGCCCGACAACTCGCCCGCCGCCTGACGGCGCTTGTCGCGCAAAATGGGAAACAGGTCATAAATCTGCTCAATCGTCTCGCGATAATCATCACGCCGCAGATAGGCCCCCATCTCAAGGTTTTCCTCAACCGACATCGACCCGAAAATATTGCGCAACTGGGGCACAAACCCCATGCCCTTGGCCACGCGATCCTGCGGGCTCAGGCCCGTGATCTCTTCCCCATCCAGCCGCACCGATCCCCCGCGCAGGGCCAACATCCCGAACACCGCCTTCATCGCGGTGGATTTGCCCGCGCCATTGGGACCAACAATCACCGCAATCTGCCCGCGATCCACGCTCAGGCTACAGCCATGCAGAATATCCGCAGCCCCATAGCCCCCGGTCATCGCTTCGGCCTGCAAAAACGGCTCAGGCATGCGCGCTCCTGTTTTCATCTTGGTCTAAATACTCATGTCCCCATAGGCCACAGGCACACGGCTGGGCCGCTCACAGGGGCGTGTTCGCACTGTTGTCGGGAACGGCGCGCAAATGCAAGGGGGGGCGGGGCCAACCGACCCCACGTCAGAGCGTCCGCGTTACCCGCGCCAGATCCAGCCGCCGCCGAAAATCCGGCTGCTTTCGGGGTCATAGAACACACAGGCCTGACCGGGGCTGATCCCTTCCTCGGGGGTCAGCAATTCGACCTCCGCCGTGGTTTCGCTCAGCGGTCGAATGATCGCGGCGCGCGGCGGGCGGGTGGACCGGACCTTGACCGAAATCTCCCACTGATCGCGGGATGTAAACGGCTCATCCCCCAGCCAGTTGATCTCGCGCACGGGCACGGTGCGGGTGGCCAGCATCTCTTTGGGGCCAACCACCACCTGTTTTTTGTCGACGTCCAGGCGCACGACATAAAGGGGCTCGGACAGACCGCCGATCCCAAGGCCGCGCCGCTGACCAATGGTGTAATGGATCACGCCCTCATGGCTGCCCAAGACACGCCCGTCCGCATGCACGATCTCACCGGGTTCGGCGGCGCCGGGACGCAGTTTTTCGATCACGCTGGCATAGTTGCCGTCCGGCACGAAACAGATGTCCTGACTGTCGGGCTTATCCGCCACCGCCAGCCCGTATTTCGCCGCCAACTCACGCGTTGCGTCCTTGCTGGGCAGATGGCCCAAGGGAAAGCGCAAAAACGACAGCTGTTCCGGTGTGGTCGAGAACAGGAAATAGCTCTGGTCGCGGTTCGCATCGGCGGCACAGTGCAACTCGGGCCCGTGTTCGCCGTCCATACGTTGAATATAGTGACCGGTCGCCATGCAATCGGCGTCCAGATCGCGCGCGGTTTCCAAGAGGTCCTTGAACTTGACCCGCTCATTGCACCGGATACAGGGCACCGGCGTCGCACCGGCCAGATAGCTGTCGGCGAATTCGTCGATCACCGCGTCCTTAAAGATGTTCTCGTAATCCAGAACGTAATGGGGAAAGCCCATTTCCTCGGCCACACGGCGCGCGTCGTGGATGTCGATCCCCGCACAGCACGCGCCCTTTTTCGCCAAGGCCGCCCCATGATCATAGAGCTGTAGCGTGACGCCGACCACGTCATAGCCCTGTTCCTTGAGCATCGCGGCCACGACCGAACTGTCCACGCCGCCGGACATGGCGACGACGACCCGTGTTTCCGACGGGGGTTTGGCAAAACCAAGAGAGTTCAGCGGCGTATCGTTGCTGTCATAGGGCATCTGGGCGTCCTTTCGGGAGATACCGCTGAATATATGAAAATGCGAACTAGTCTCAAGGCCCGCTTTCACCCTCTTTTAAGGCCCTCGGTCGAACCTTCCCTCACTGCGAAGAGGGGAATGATGATGTTTCTGAAAAAACTGCCCGGGCCGCGATCCGTGAAATTGCCGGATGGCACAACCATGACGCGCGCCGATCTGCCGCCTGAAAACACCGTGCGCTGGGTCGCCAGCCGCAAGGCCGCCGTGGTCAAGGCGGTTGCGGCAGGTTTGTTAACAGAATCAGAGGCTTGTCAGATGTATTCCCTGTCCTCAGAGGAGCTGTCGGAATGGATGTCCGCGGTCAGCAATCACGGCCTTAAGGCCCTGCGCGCAACGAAATTACAGAACTATAGACAACCCTGAATTGTGTGGATAATATTTTAATCATTAGTAACGTGTGTTTAACACTTTTAAGTTCTGCTGATTTTAGACGATTTTTTTATTCCGAACGGAGATTTCAATCATGCGCGTGCTGCTGGTAGAGGACGACCCGACCACGTCGAAAAGCATCGAAATGATGCTGACCCATGCGAACCTGAACGTCTATACGACCGATTTGGGCGAAGAGGGGATCGATCTGGCGAAACTCTATGATTACGACCTGATCCTTCTGGACCTGAACCTGCCGGATATGAACGGGCATGAGGTTCTGCGCCAATTGCGCATGGCGCGGGTGGATACGCCGATCCTGATCCTGTCGGGTGAGGACGACACCGATAACAAGCTCAAGGGCTTTGGCTATGGCGCGGACGATTACCTGACCAAACCGTTCCACCGCGAAGAACTGGTCGCGCGGATCCACGCGATCATCCGCCGTTCCAAAGGTCATGCGCAATCGGTGATCAACACCGGTCGCATCACGGTCAATCTTGACGCCAAAACCGTCGATGCGGATGGCAAGGCGGTCCATCTGACCGGCAAAGAATACCAGATGCTGGAACTCTTGTCCTTGCGCAAGGGCACGACCCTGACCAAGGAAATGTTCCTGAACCATCTTTACGGCGGCATGGATGAGCCCGAGTTAAAAATCATCGACGTGTTCATCTGCAAACTGCGCAAAAAGCTCAGCCAAGCCACCGACGGCGCAAACTATATCGAGACAGTCTGGGGCCGTGGCTATGTGCTGCGCGATCCCGAACCGGCACAGTTCGACGATCACGACCGGATCGCAATGCGGGCCTGAATGGCCCCACGGGTTGGCCCGCCGTGGATGTCAGCGGGCCGAAAGTAAAGTCCACCACTCATGACATCTGGACCTTGCCGGGGTGCCCGCCTAAAAAATGGAGGCACCCCGGGGAGGCACATTCATGTCCGACGAAATTTCCATCGATTCCATGACCAAGGAACAGGCCGCCGCCGAATTGGCGCGCTTGGCCAGTCTGCTGGCCGGGGCCAACACGGCCTATCATGGCGGCGATGATCCGGTCATGAATGATGCAGCCTATGACGCGCTGAAACGTCGGAATGCCGAGATAGAGGCGCGATTCCCCGACCTTAAACGCGGCGACAGTCCCAGCGAACAGGTCGGCGCCGCCCCGTCCGACGGATTCGGCAAGGTGCGCCATGTGGTGCGGATGTTGTCCCTTGGCAATGCGTTTGAGGACGAGGACGTCACCGAATTCGACACACGGATTCGCAAATACCTTGGCCTGCCTGCCGACGCGACCCTGAGCTATACGGCCGAACCCAAGATTGATGGGCTGTCCCTGTCCCTGCGCTATGAAAACGGCACCCTTGTTCAGGCCGCCACGCGCGGCGATGGCGAAGAGGGCGAAAACGTCACCGCCAACGCCCTGACCATCACCGACATTCCCCACCAAATCACCGGCGCGCCCGAGGTGCTTGAGGTGCGGGGCGAGGTCTATATGTCCCATCAGGATTTCGCGGACCTGAACGCGCGTCAGGCCGAGGCGGGGCAAAAACAGTTCGCTAACCCGCGCAACGCCGCCGCCGGTTCCCTGCGCCAGTTGGATGCGACCATCACGGCGGCCCGCCCGCTGCGGTTCTTTGCCTATGCGTGGGGCGATCTGTCCGCGCCGCTGGCCGAGACACAGATGGGCGCGATTGAACGGCTGGCCGCGCTCGGGTTTTCCACGAACCCGCTAACCAAGCTTTGTGATGGGCCCGCCGCGATGATCGACCATTACCGGTCGATTGAGGCACAGCGCGCGACGCTGGGTTATGACATCGACGGGGTGGTGTATAAGGTCAACGATCTGGCGCTTCAGGCGCGCCTCGGGTTCCGTTCGACCACGCCGCGTTGGGCAATTGCGCATAAGTTCCCTGCCGAACTGGCGTGGACGCGTCTGGAAAACATCGAAATTCAGGTCGGGCGCACGGGGGCCCTATCCCCGGTCGCACGCCTGCATCCCGTTACGGTCGGCGGCGTGGTGGTTAGCAACGCCACCCTGCACAACGAGGATTACATCGCCGGTCTGGACAGCAAGGGCCAGACGATCCGCGACGGCAAGGACATCCGCGTCGGCGATTGGGTGCAGGTCTATCGCGCCGGGGATGTGATCCCGAAAATCGCCGATGTCGACCTGAAAAAACGCCCACAAGATGCGGAAAAATATGAATTTCCCACCGTCTGCCCCGAATGCGATTCTGACGCCATCCGCGAAGAGGGCGACGCGGTGCGCCGGTGCAGTGGCGGCATGGTGTGCCCCGCACAGGCGGTGGAAAAGCTAAAGCATCTCGTGTCCCGCGCGGCGTTCGACATTGAGGGCCTTGGCGCGAAACAGGTCGAACAGTTCTACGCCGATGGATGGGTCCGCGAACCGGCGGATATTTTCACCCTGCGCGAGCGGTTCGGGTCCGGCATTCAACAGCTTAAGAACCGCGAGGGCTGGGGCGAGAAATCCGCGACCAACCTGTTCAACGCGATTGATGAGCGGCGCAAGATCGGCCTGTCGCGCGTCGTTTTTGCCCTCGGCATCCGGCATGTGGGCGAAAGCGCCTCGTCGCTCTTGGCCAATCGCTATGGCACATGGGCCGCGTTTGAGGCCGCGATTACCGCCGCCCAGATCGGTGAAGGCACCGAATGGGACGACCTGTTGGCGATTGACGGGGTGGGCGCGGTGATGGCGACGTCCCTTGTGACCGCCTTCCACCAAGGGGCCGAACGGGACATGATCGACCGCCTGATCGCCCATCTGGACGTGCAAGAGGCCGCCGCGCCCGCCGTCGGCGACAGTCCTGTCGCGGGCAAAACCGTGGTGTTCACCGGCACGTTAGAAAAAATGACCCGCGCCGAGGCCAAGGCGCGTGCCGAGGCACTTGGCGCCAAGGTCGCGGGGTCGGTGTCCGCCAAAACCGACCTGTTGATCGCGGGTCCGGGCGCGGGGTCCAAGGCGAAAAAGGCCGCCGATCTGGGCGTTGAAACCATTGACGAAGACGGCTGGCTGGCCCTGATCGACGGCGCATGAGCACACGGCCCGATATCCTGTTCCCGCTGTTCGCGGGCTTGGACAGTCTGGACGGGATTGGCCCGAAGACGGCCGCGCATTTCGCGAATATCCATGTGGAAAAGCCGCGTGACCTGTTGTTTTTGTTGCCCTATTCGGGAACGGACCGGCGCATGCGCGACACGGTTGCGGGCGTTCCGGCGGGTGAGGTCGCGACGGTCACCGTGACCGTGAAACGCCACAGCCCCGCGCGCGCCCGTGGTCGCCCGTATCGGGTGTTTGTGGATGACGGGCAAATCGAATTCCCGTTGGTGTTTTTCCACGCCAACGACCGCTATCTGACCGCGCAATTGCCCGAAGGGGCACGGCGTGTGATTTCGGGCAAGCTGGAATGGTTCGATGGCACGCCCCAAATCGTGCACCCCGATCATATCCTTGAACCGGACGCGGTGGACGGGCTGCCCGACTATGAACCGGTCTATCCCCTGACCGCCGGCGTCACGCAAAAGGTCATGGCGCGCGCGGTGCGTCATGCGGTGCGATTGGCGCCGGATCTGGCGGAATGGATTGACCCGTCCCTGATGCGGCGCGAGGGCTGGCCAAGCTGGGCCGACGCCCTGCATCAGGCGCATAGCCCACAGGCAACCGGCGATCTGTCGCCCGAGACGCCCGCGCGCCAACGTCTGGCCTATGATGAGCTGTTCGCGCATCAACTGACCCTCGCGCTGGCCCGCGCGGATCAACGCCGTGCGACAGGCAAGCCGACCGTGGGTGATGGAACGTTGCGCGATAAGGTACTGAAATCCCTGCCATTCGCGCCGACGGGGGCACAGACCCGCGCGATCGGGGAGATCACCGCCGACCTTGCCGCGCCCTATCGGATGAACCGGCTGTTGCAGGGGGATGTGGGCTCGGGCAAGACGCTGGTCGCGCTGATGGCGCTGCTGACGGCGGTTGAGGCCGGCGGTCAGGGCGTGATGATGGCGCCGACCGAAATTCTGGCCCGTCAGCATCTGGATAGCATCCTGCCCTTGGCCGAGGCCGCGGGGGTCGTCGTTGCCGTTCTGACCGGCCGCGATAAGGGGAAAGAGCGTCAATCGAAACTGGCCGCGCTGGCCCGTGGGGACATCCATATCCTGATCGGCACGCATGCGGTGTTCCAAAAAGACGTCGAATTCCGCGATCTGCGTCTGGCGATTATCGACGAACAGCACCGGTTCGGCGTGGCCCAACGGATGGAGCTGGCCGCCAAAGGGCAGGGCGCGCATATTCTGGTGATGACCGCGACGCCGATCCCGAGATCGCTTAGCCTTGCGCAATACGGTGACATGGATGTGTCTATCCTCGACCAAAAACCACCCGGACGGACGCCGGTGAAAACCGCGTTGGTGTCGACCGCGCGGATGGAAGAGGTGGTCGCGCATCTGCGCGGCGCGATTGACGGCGGGCGACAGGCCTATTGGGTGTGCCCGCTGGTCGAGGAATCCGAGGTCATGGATATGACCGCCGCGCAGGACCGGTTCGTTCATCTGCGCGCCGTGTTTGGCGAGGGCGTCGTGGGCCTAGTCCACGGTCAGATGGCAGACGCGGAAAAAGACGCGGCCATGGCCGATTTCGTGGCCGGTCGGACCAAGGTTCTGGTCGCAACCACGGTGATTGAGGTGGGTGTGAACGTCCCCAACGCCTCGATCATGGTGATTGAGCGGGCCGAGCATTTCGGTCTGGCCCAGCTACACCAGTTGCGCGGACGGGTCGGGCGCGGGGACGCGGCGTCGACCTGTTTGTTGATGTACCAGTCGCCGATGTCCGAAACCGGTCGGCGGCGGCTAGAGATTCTGCGCGAAACCGAGGATGGGTTCCGAATCTCGGAGGAAGATTTGGCCATGCGCGGGGCCGGTGATGTGATTGGCACGGCGCAATCGGGTCTGCCACGGTTTCGCATCGCCGATCTGGAACGTCAGGCGAACCTGATGGCGACGGCCCAAACAGACGCGCGCGCGTTACTGCATACAGACCCTGATTTAACAGGGGATCGGGGCCGTGCGGCGCGGGTTTTGCTGTGGTTGATGGAGCGGGATCGCGCCATCAAATTGATCAAGGTTGGCTAGGCCAAAACCAGACCTGTTCTCATTTGTTCGCAAATGTTCTCATAAAGTTCTTTACAGATGGTTTCCAAAATGAGAACAAAGTGGCAACAGAAACGAATGAGTAAGGTTTTCGCCATGCTGAACGATCTGAAAGACATTTGCCTGCGTGCCGGTCCCACCTTGGTCCAAGATGCCTTGGGTGCGACGTCGTTGATTGTGATGTTGGTGGTTGGCCTGCACATTCCGGGGCTGCTCTAGGGCCCGTTACCTGTTCACTGCCTGTGCCACGGGGTCGCCATGCGTCACATGTCCCAATCTGACGCCTGTCCCCATCCATGATCCGGCTGTCCCCGGATCGCGCGACCCCACGGTAATACCTATCGCGCCTGACCCAGTCAGGCGCGTTTTTTTATGCGCGGATGTGGGGGGGCGTTAGGCCGAAACGGGGCTTTCGGCGGCGTCCATCGCGGCCAATGTCGCATCAAGGCACAACAGGATCGACGCATGGCGGTTGCGATATTCGCGCGCGGGTTCCAGCACGGCCAGACCATCGAACGGCGCGGCGGGCGCGGGACCGTTGTCGGTCAGCATCGCCTTCAGCTGATCGCGGGCGGTCTGGATTTCGGCGCGGCTGCGCCCGATCACCGAGGCGGCGACGACAGAGGCGCTTGCCTGACCCAAGGCGCAGGCTTTGACGTCTTGGGCAAAGTCGGAAATCGCGCCGTTTTCCATACGCAGATCTACCGACACGGTCGAACCGCAGAGCGGCGCGCGCTTTTTGGCATGGCCCATCGGATTGTCCAGCTTGCCCACATGCGGGATGTCGGCGGCCAGTTCGAGGATCTTTGCCGAGTAGAGCTTGATCAGGTCTGTTTCCGCGCTCATGCCATTTCCTTTTTGACGTCTGATGCGTAGATAATGCGCCACAGCAGATTTGCAAAGGATAGCCGATATGGGGTTCGACGTAACAACACTAAAGTTTGATGCCAATGGCCTGATCCCCGCGATTGCGCAGGACGAGGCGGGCGAGGTGTTGATGATGGCGTGGATGAATGCCGAGGCCGTCACGCGCACGCTTGAGACCGGTCGGGTGACCTATTGGTCGCGCTCGCGTCAGTCGTTCTGGATCAAGGGCGAAAGCAGCGGGCATGTGCAGGAACTGGTGGATTTACGCGTCGATTGTGACCGCGATTGCCTGTTGATGGTGGTGCGTCAGACCGGCCCCGCCTGTCACACGAACCGGCGCAGTTGTTTTTACACGGCGGTGCGTGATGGGGAAGAGATCGAACTGATGGCGCCGATGGTGGGCGAGTGACGCCTGCGGCGCGAGTATTTTTGCCAAGATGAAGAGGGCGGGTTAGAGCCCGACCAGCGCGCGGATGTCTGCGGGGGCGGCGCCGTCCGCGCGGTATTTGGCGATAGCGCGGGCGTCATCGCGTTTGGCAAGACGTTTGCCAGCGTCATCGCGGATCAGGTCGTGGTGGTGATAGGTCGGGGTCGGGAGGCCAAGGAGCCGTTGCAGCAGCACATGGACCGTGGTGGCCGCGAAAAGGTCCGCGCCGCGGGTGACTGTGGTCACACCTTGGGCCGCGTCATCGACTGTGACCGCGATATGGTAGGATGTTCCGATGTCACGGCGGGCGAGGACAATGTCGCCGACGGTGTCGGGCAGGGTGCTTAGGTCGATGTCATGCGTGCCGGTGTGGATCGGGCCGGTTTCGGTGAAGATCAGGTTTTGGTCCCCGAGGCGTTCGGCCGCGCGCGCGATGTTCAGGCGGATCGCGTCGGTGTCTTTTGGCGCGCGGGGCGGTAGGTCGCGGCAAGTTCCGGGGTAGATCGGGCCGTCGGGACCGATCATGCGCGCGCCTTCTTGCGGCGCGCTGAGCGCGGCACGGATGTCGCCACGGGTGCAGGAACACGGATAGGTCAGGCCCATGTCGGTCAGGCGTTTGAGCGCCGCGTCATAGGCCGTGCGGCGGTCCGATTGACGCATGACGGGTGTGGGCCATGTCAGGCCCAGCCACGCCAGATCATCATAGATCGCCTGTTCGAATTCGGGTTTGCAGCGCGGTTGATCGATATCCTCGATCCGGAGTAGGAAGGTCCCGTTTTGCGATTTTGCCTGCTTGAACGCCAAAAGAGCCGAATAGGCGTGACCCAAATGCAAAAGCCCGGTCGGGGACGGGGCAAAGCGCGTGACGGGGATCACCCCGCCAGCCATGCCGTCCAATCCGCCTTGGCGCGGTCGGTATAGGCCTTGTACCGGTCCTTGCGCCCGCGACGACCGCCCTTGAGGCCCTCAACCGGTGGGAAGAGGCCAAAGTTCACGTTCATCGGTTGGAAAGTCTTGGCCTCGGCCCCGCCGGTGATATGCGTGACGAGCGCACCGGTGGCGGTGGTGGCCGGAACCGGCGGCAGGGTCTTGCCTGTGAGTTCCGCAATGGCCAAACGCGCGGCCAAGAGGCCCATTGCGGCGCTTTCGACATAGCCCTCAACGCCGGTGATTTGCCCCGCGAACCGGATGTTCGGGCGCGATTTCAGGCGCATTTGATCATCCAGCAGCGTGGGCGAATTGATAAAGGTGTTGCGGTGAATGCCGCCAAGGCGTGCGAAACTGGCGTTCTCAAGACCTGGAATGGTGCGAAACACTTCGGTTTGGGCGCCATATTTCATCTTGGTCTGAAAGCCGACGATGTTGAACAGCGTCCCCAGCGCGTTGTCGCGGCGCAACTGCACCACGGCCCATGGTTTTACGTCGGGCTGATGCGGATTGGTCAGGCCCACGGGCTTCATCGGGCCGTGGCGCAGGGTTTCGCGCCCGCGTTCGGCCATCACCTCAATCGGGAGGCAGCCGTCGAAATAGCCCGCGGTTTCGCCTTCGTGGAATTCGGTTTTGTCGGCGGCCAAGAGGGCGTCGATAAAGGCGTCGTATTGGTCGCGCGTCATCGGACAGTTGAGGTAGGCCTTGCGCTCTTCCTCGGTGTCGCCTTTGTCATAGCGCGATTGGAACCACGCTTGCGACATGTCGATGCTGTCGGTGTAAACGATAGGCGCGATGGCGTCGAAAAACGCAAGGCTGTCGGCACCGGTTTCGGCGCGGATGCTTTGGGCCAGCGCGCCGGAGGTCAGGGGACCGGTCGCGATGATCCAGTGCCCGTCGGTGGGCAGGTCGGTGATTTCACCCTCTTCCACACGGACGTTCGGGTGGGCGCGCAGGCGCTCGGTTACCGCATTAGAGAACGCATCGCGGTCCACGGCAAGCGCACCACCAGCGGGCAGTTGATGCGCGTCGGCCATTTCCATCAACAGCCCATTCGCCTGTCGCATTTCCCAGTGCAGCAGGCCGACCGCGTTCTGTTCGTCATCGTCCGAACGGAACGAGTTCGAACAGACCATTTCCGCCAGATTGCCGGTTTGATGCGCAAAGGTTTCGACCGTGGGGCGCATTTCGTGGATGACGATCTGAACGCCGGCCTGTGCGGCCTGCCATGCGGCCTCGGATCCGGCCATGCCGCCGCCGATGATGTGCAATGTGTTTTCCATGGGGGCGATTTAGGACACGCGCGGCCAAAGGGAAAGATGTTTCCGTGGCCGCGGCGCGTGATTTTTAGGGGCGCAGACGGCCTGTGCGCCAATAGGGGGCCAGCGGATCGGGCGCGTTCAGGGGCCGCGTGCGGGCCGAGGCCGCCGATTGGCCAAGGGTTACGGTGAGGCCGAGGAAAAACCGGTCCTCACTGCCCGAGAGGTCGCCGCTAAACCGGCTATGGGCGGCGCCCATGGTCAGGCTGATCGCGCTTTTGGGGATGTCATATTGGCCCGCGACGCGCAGGGTGGCGGCGGTGGATTGTAGGCCGATCTGGTCGATGTCGACGCCCGACAGATCAGCGGTCAGCCACAGGTTTTCCGACGCGCGCCAGCCAAGACCGGCACCCGCAAACACATAGTCCAGATTGCGATCGTCGACCTGACCCACACCCGCGTGGGCCGTCAGGGCCAGATCGGGCGTCAGGTCGATTGTGCCCTCAATCCCCAGATCCAGAAGGGTGCTGGCCGTGTCGTTGATGTCGCGATAGGCGGCGAAGAAGCCGTATTTCTGACCGGGTTCGGGGGCCAGATAGAGGTGACCGGCGATATATCCGATTTCGGTGTCCGCGAATTGGCTGAGGCCAAGGTCGCCCTGAAGGCCATGGAAGGGCGTGATGGCGACGTCGGCCTGTGCTTGGGCGGTCTTGTCGCTGGTATCATCGGTGGAGACGCCGAGCGTGGCAAAGGTCAGGCCAAGGCTGCTCTGGGCGTGGGCGGCGGGGGCCAGTGTGCTTAGGGCGATCAGTAAGGGAATGGCGAGTTTCATGGCGGCCTCATCAGGTTATGAGGCAAAATAGGTCTGTGCGGTGATTTGAATAAAGTTTTAGTTTAACAGATGGTTAACGTGCGCGTTTCAGGTGTGACGTTAACCAAAAGGAAAACGGGCCGCCCAAGGGCGACCCGTTTGAGATTTCAGCGGATTTGGCACCTGTGGCTTAGGTTTCGGCCTGATCCACCGCCTCGTCCTCGTCGTTTTGTTCGGCGATCCATGCGACCGAAACGACCTCTTCGCCCTTCGCCGTGTTGAATACGCGCACCCCACCGGCCGAGCGGGAGCGGAACGAAATCCCGTCCACAGGGCAGCGGATCGATTGACCCTTGGAGGTCGCCAGCATGATCTGGTCGTCCATCTGGACGGGGAAGCTGGCCACCAGTTTGCCGCCGCGCATCGCCTTGTCGATGGCCTGAACGCCTTGGCCGCCGCGTCCGCGTACGGGGTAGTCGTGGCTGCTGCTGAGCTTGCCCGCGCCGCCGGCGGTGATGGTCAGGATCAGGTCCTCGGCCGCCGACATTTCGGCATAGCGTTCCGGCGACAGTTGACCGGCCTCGACGGCGTCCTCATCGGCATCCGCGCCCTCATCCGGTGCACCGGCGATCAGGCGACGTTGTTTGAGATAGGCGGCGCGCTCTTCCGAGGTGGCCTCAAAGTGGCGGATGATGGCCATCGACACCACCGTGTCGCCATCGCCCAGACGCACACCGCGTACACCGGTGGAATCGCGGCCCTTGAACACGCGGACCTCGGTCGTGGGGAAGCGGATCGCCCGGCCCCCTGTGGTGACCAGCATCACATCGTCCTCTTCGGTACAAATGCGCGCGTTCACAAGGCTGACGTCCTCGGGCAGTTTCATCGCGATCTTGCCGTTGGATTTGACGTTGGTGAAATCCGACAGGGCATTGCGGCGGACATCGCCCGCGCTGGTCGCAAAGAAGATCTGCAGGTCCGACCATTCCTCTTCGGGGCGATCAACGGGCATGATGGCCGCGATCGACACGCCTTGGGGGATCGGCAGGATGTTGACGATGGCCTTGCCCTTGGACGTGCGGCCCCCTTGGGGCAGGCGCCATGTCTTGAGCTTGTAGACCATGCCGTCCGTCGTAAAGAACAGCAGTTGCGTATGCGTGTTGGCCACAAAGAGGTTCGTGACGACGTCCTCTTCCTTGGTGGCCATGCCAGACAGGCCCTTGCCGCCGCGACGTTGGGCGCGGTAATCGGCCAGCGGGGTGCGTTTGATATAGCCGCCCGAGGTGACGGTCACGACCATGTCTTCGCGTTCGATCAGGTCCTCATCGTCCATATCGCCGGACCAGTCGACGATCTGGGTGCGACGGGGCACGGCGAATTGCTCGCGCACCTCGCTCAGTTCGGTGCCGATGATTTCCAGAATCCGTTCGCGCGAGCGCAGGATGTCGAGGTATTCGCGGATTTTCGCCGCCAGTTCCTGCAGCTCATCCGTGACCTCTTTGACGCCCATCGCGGTCAGGCGTTGCAGGCGCAGTTCCAAAATCGCGCGGGCCTGAGTTTCGGACAGGTTATAGGTGCCATCGTCGTTGATCGTGTGGGTCGGATCATCGACCAGACGGATGTATTCGGCGATGTCATGGGCGGGCCAGCGGCGCGTCATCAGTTTCTCGCGCGCCTCGGCGGGATCGGCAGAGGCACGGATGGTCGCGACGACCTCATCCACGTTGGACACGGCCACGGCCAGACCGCAGAGGATATGGCTGCGATCACGGGCCTTGCGCAGTTCAAAGGCGGTGCGGCGCGCGACGACCTCTTCGCGGAAGTCGATGAATGCCGTCAGAAACTTGCGCAGGGTCAGCTGTTCCGGACGACCGCCGTTCAGCGCCAGCATGTTCGCGCCAAAGCTGGTCTGCATTTGGGTAAAGCGGAACAGCTGGTTCAGGACGACCTCGGGCGTGGCATCGCGCTTCAGCTCGATCACAACACGGACGCCGACGCGGTCGGATTCGTCTTGGATGCTGCTGATGCCTTCGAGTTTCTTATCGCGGACCAGTTCGGCGATCTTTTCGATCATATTGGCCTTGTTCACCTGATAGGGAATTTCGTCCAAGACAATCGCGTAGCGGTCCTTGCGGATTTCCTCGATCCGCGTTTTGGCGCGGATGATGATTGAGCCACGGCCCTCAAGATAGGCTTTGCGCGCGCCGCTGCGGCCAAGGATGATGCCGCCGGTCGGGAAATCGGGGGCGGGGATGTATTCCATCAGGTCCGCCGAATCCAGATCGGGATTTTCGATCAGCGCCAGCGTCGCATCGATCACCTCACCCAGGTTGTGGGGCGGAATGCGGGTCGCCATACCGACCGCGATGCCCTCGGCCCCGTTGACCAGCATGTTCGGAAAGCGCGCGGGTAGAACCGTGGGCTCATTACGTTCGTTCGCATAGTTCGGAACGAAATCCACCGTGTCCTTGTCGATATCGACAAGAAGCTGTTCCGCGACCTTTTCAAGACGGCTTTCGGTGTAACGATAGGCCGCGGCGGGGTCGCCATCCATCGAGCCAAAGTTGCCCTGACCGTCGATCAGCGGCACCGACATCGAGAAATCCTGTGCCATCCGCACAAGCGATTCATAAACCGCGCTGTCCCCGTGGGGGTGATAGCGGCCCATGACGTCACCGACGGCGGTGGCGCATTTGCGGTAGGCCTTGTTCTGGGTCTGGCCGTTTTCCCACAGCGTATAAAGGATGCGCCGGTGCACAGGTTTTAGGCCGTCGCGCAGGTCCGGAATCGCGCGGCTGACGATCACGGACATGGCGTAATCCATGAACGAGTTCTGCATTTCCTCTTCGATGGAAATTACAGGTCCGTCGTGCACAGGGCGCTGAGGGCCGTTTTCGTCTTCGTTTTCAGGTGTTTGCGGCGTATCGGTCACGTTTTTTCCAGCCTGTTGACGCGTCTCTATATATTGTTGGACCGACTATATCTTATCCCGCATCTTGGGTGCAATGGCCGCGTGTGAATGAGTGCGGATAGGGGGGTGAAACGGGGCTTGTGCGTTGATCTTTTTGACAAAAATTCCGGATGTGGCACCCTGATTGCAGGGAGGAGAGATCGGAACGGAGGTGATCATGGAGATGAGCGAGACCGAACTGATGCTCAAGGGCTATGGGCTGACCACGGCCGAGCTGTTTTATCACATGCCGGATTATGTGCATGTTCTGAACAGTTTTATCTGGCAAGAGTACGATTTGGCGCCGGATCATCCGCGCCTGTTTGACTTTATCGAGTTCTGGCAGCGTGAGATTGAGGGGCCGTTGCATTCGGTGCGGTTTACGCATCGCAAGCTGATCTCGCCCGGGGAATGGCGCAATGTGGTGGGGGAGTTCACCCTGCATTAACGCGTGCCTGTGGCGCGGTTTTTTTGAGTATTTGGGCCAAGATGAAAGACAAACGGCCGCCCATGGTGGACGGCCGTCATCGTGTTTTCGGTTGGCGTGCTTAGGAGACGTGGTCGTAGGCGCTCTCACCATGGGCGGTGATGTCGAGGCCGTTGAACTCTTGCTCTTCGCTGACGCGCAGGGGGGTGATCAGGGCGACCAGTTTGATCAGGACCACAGTGACGACAACGGTAAAGATGCCGACGATCGCAAGGCCGCCGAGTTGGGCGGTCCAGCTGCCCGCGCCGAAGGCCGCGATCATGATCGTGCCGAAGATGCCACCGACGCCGTGGACGGCAAAGACGTCCAGCGTGTCGTCGATTTTCAGCTTGTTCCGGATCAGGTTGACCGCCTCTTGGCACAGGATGCCCGCGACGGCGCCGATGATCAGGGCCTCAACCGGGCCGACAAAGCCCGAGGCGGGGGTGATCGAGGCGAGGCCCGCAATTGTGCCGGTGACGATGCCAACCAGCGAGGCCTTGCCGTATTTCAGCTTTTCCCACAGGGCCCATGTCAGGGATGCGGTGGCCGCCGACAGGTGGGTGACGGTCAGGGCCATGGCTGCACCGCCGTCTGCGGCCAGTTGCGAGCCGCCGTTAAAGCCGAACCAGCCGACCCAGAGCATCGAGGCGCCGATCATGACATAGCCCGGGTTATGGGGCGGTTTGGTAGCGTCCTTGCGCGGGCCAAGGAAGACGGCGATCAGGATTGCGGCCAGACCTGCGGTTTCGTGCACCACGATGCCGCCCGCAAAATCGCGCACGCCCGTGTCGCCAAAGATACCGCCATCCGACAGCATGCCGCCGCCCCAGATCCAGTGGGTCACCGGCGCATAGCAGAGCAGCATCCACAGGCCGGAGAAGACCAGCACGAATCCAAACCCGATGCGTTCGACATAGGCGCCGACGATCAGGGCGGGGGTGATGATGGCAAAGGTCATCTGGAAGGCAAAGAACAGAACCTCGGGCAGGGTGCCCGACACGGTGTCCGCCGTGATCCCGTCGAGGAACATCTTGCCAAAGCCCCCCCAATAGGCGTTTCCGTCCCCAAAGGCGATGGAATAGCCAAAGGCGAACCACAGCACGCTCATCAAACAGGCAATCGCGTAACAATGCATAAACACGCTGAGCACGTTACGGGCGCGCACTAGGCCCCCGTAGAACAGAGCCAGCCCTGGCAATGTCATAAACAGCACCAGCGCCGTGGCCACGATGATCCACGCGGTATCCGCTCCGACCATAATCCCTTCCTTCCCATTCTGATAGGTTTTTGGGCAGAGACAGTTTTTAAAGGGCGCAGGAAAGGGGCGAGTGCGAAAAATAACGATTAAAAATACGACAAAACTAAAAACGATGCCACAATGGGCGGATTGAACCCTGTTCTGATCAAAAACTGTGCGAAATAGAGTCAGGCAGGAATGGCGTTGATCAGCAAGGACAGGGCATGTTCCACCGTCGCCGCGCGCACGTTCGACCGTCCGAGCGGGCCGAAATCAATGGTTTCGGTCTGTGTCGTGCCCCCGTGTGCAAGGCCGAAACAGACGCGGCCCTCGGGCTTGAACTCCGATCCGCCGGGGCCTGCGATGCCGGTCACAGAGACAGCGATGGCGGCGTCTGAGCGGGCGAGCGCGCCGTTTGCCATTTCGGCGGCGACCTGTTCGCTGACCGCGCCGTGGGCGTCTAGGGTGGCGGGGGAAACGCCCAGCATGTCGACCTTGGCCGCGTTGGTATAGGTGACGAACCCACGGTCGAACACCGCCGAGGATCCGGCGATTTCCGTGATCGCACCGGCGATCAGGCCTGCGGTACAGCTTTCGGCGGTGGCAATCATGACACCGGCGGCGCGGGCGCGGGCCAAAAGGTCGGTGGCCAGAGCGATATGCGCCTCCGCGCTCACAGAATGATCACGTGATAGATGACGGCCAAGATCACGGTGCAAACGCCCGCGAACACACCAGCCCAGAGATCGTCCAGCATCACGCCCTTGGCGTCATGGCGGCGATCTGCGCGTCCGACGAGGGACGGTTTCCAGATGTCGAACAGGCGGAACAGCAGGAACGCCGCCACCGGACCGGGCCAGACCATCGACATGTCGCGCATCCAGAACCCGAATGCGGGGAATAACATGGCCAGCCACAGGCCAGCAACCTCATCAATCACGATCTCGGAGGGGTCTTCGCCGGGGCGGTCGCGCAGCTCGGCCTCACAGGCCCAAAAGCCCGCGATGGTCGCAACCACAAAGGCGATCACAAGCGCCGGAAAGCCCAGATAGCGTTCGATCCCCCAGCCGACGATCAGCGCGGCCAGCGATCCCCATGTGCCCGGCGCGGGACGCAGCAGGCCTGCGCCGAAAAAGATGGCGATGATGCGGCTCATGCTTTGACCAGTGTTGCCGTCGCGATGGCGGCAATCCCTTCTTTGCGACCGGTAAAGCCAAGGGTCTCACTTGTCGTGGCCTTGATGCTGACGCGGTCGGGGGTGATGCCCATGATGCGGGCCATTTCCTGTTTCATCGCGCCGGTGTGCGGCCCGATCTTGGGTTGCTCGCAGATCAGCGTGCAATCGGCATGTGTCAATGTAAACCCGTGTTCGCGGGCCAGATCGGCGGCGTGTTTCAGGAAAATGTGGCTGGCGGCGCCTTTCCATTGCGGGTCGCTGGGCGGGAAGTGCTGGCCAATGTCGCCCATGCCAAGGGCGCCGTAAATCGCGTCCGTCACCGCGTGCATGCCCACATCCGCGTCCGAATGACCCAGCAGGGCGTGGGTGTGCGGAATTTCGACCCCGCACAGGATGACGGCGGTGCCATCGGTGAACTTATGCACATCAAAACCGTTACCGGTTCGCACGTCCATGGTGCTCTCCTTTATCAGACGCTCGGCCCGCGCGAAATCGCCGGGGTAGGTCAGTTTAATGTTGTCCTCGCTGCCGTCGGTGATTTCAACGGGCAGGCCAGCGGCAAGGGCGACCTCGACATCATCCGCCGCAGGGGCGGTGACGCTGGCGTGGGCCGCGAGAATGGATTTGGTATCAAACCCTTGGGGGGTTTGGGCGCGATAAAGACCTTCGCGCGATTGGGGGCCTTGGACGCGGCCCAGATCGCCGCGCCACAGCGCATCGGAAACGGGCAGGGCGGGTGCGGCCCCGGGCGCGGTGTCAAGCGCGCGCAGAACCCCGTCGATCACATGATCAGGCACCAAAGGCCGCGCGCCATCGTGGATCAGAACGCGGTCCCCGGACACGCGGTTCAGACCCGCCCGCACAGAGGCATCGCGCGTTGCGCCGCCAGCCACCTGAATCACGTCATTTGCCCAATCTGAACAGTGTTCTGTGAACAGATGCCCGTCTTCGGGGTGGAGAACGACGATAATCTCATCAATCGCGGGATGGCGCACAAACCGTTCAATCGTCCACGACAAAACCGCCCGCCCCAGAAGGGGCTGGTATTGCTTGGGAATTTCGCCCCCTGCGCGGGTGCCGCGTCCCGCCGCAACGATCAGTGCGCTGGTCCTCATGGTTCTCTCTTTATGACCCGTTCCGTGTATGCGTTGCCAAAGCGCAGGGCAATGGGGCAGTTTTTCGCGGGCCTAATGATTAAATAATGTGCAGTATGTGTTTGATGAGTAATTTTGCGGCAGCATGGTTTGCCATTGTGGTTGCTGTCGCGTAAATCCCTTGTGAAACGCACAAGGATTAATCAATTGGCCATTCAAGTGGCGAACCTGAACTTCAGCCCGCCCGTATTTCTGGCACCTTTGGCGGGCATCACGGATTTACCGTTTCGCACGCTCGTGTCGTCCTTCGGCGCGGGCCTTGTGGTGAGCGAAATGGTCGCAAGCCAAGAGATGGTTCAGGCCAAGCCCGGCGTGCGCGAACGTGCGGAATTGGGGTTCGGGGTTGCGAACACCTCTGTCCAACTGGCCGGTCGTGACGCGGAATGGATGGCCGAGGCCGCCCGCATGGTTGAGGCCAATGGCGCGCGCATCATCGACATCAACATGGGCTGTCCCGCGAAAAAGGTCGTCAATGGCTATAGCGGCTCGGCCCTGATGCGAGATCTGGACCATGCGTTGACCTTGATTGATGCGGTTGTGGGGGCGGTCAGCGTGCCGGTAACCCTGAAGACGCGCCTTGGCTGGGATGATGATTTGATGAACGCGCCGGAATTGGCAAAGCGCGCGGAAAACAGCGGCATTGCCATGGTGACGATCCACGGGCGCACGCGCTGTCAGTTCTATAAGGGGCGCGCGGATTGGGCGGCCATCGCAAATGTGAAACAGGCCGTTGATATTCCTGTCATCGCAAACGGTGACATTGTGGATCATGACACGGCAAAAACGGCTCTTACCCAATCGGGTGCGGACGGCATCATGATCGGACGCGGCGCACAGGGGCGGCCTTGGGTGTTGGCCCAGATCGCGGCGGAGCTGACCGGCGCGGATGTGCCCGATGCGCCCACGGGTAATGACCTGATCCGCATTGTGCAGGACCATTATAGTGCGATGATTTCGTTTTACGGCGCGGCCCTCGGCAACCGCGTCGCGCGCAAGCATCTGGGCTGGTACATGGACGAGGCACACACGCCCGCCGCCCTGCGTCAGCGCGTTTTGACCGAAACCGATCCGGACACGACCCTGTCCCTGATCCCCGAGGCGCTTGATCCTGCGCATGGGGTGGCGGCATGAACGCGAAACCCTTGGACGATGTGATCTGGTCGGCCCTGCCGATGCCCGCCATTCTGGTGGATGACGCCAATTGCATTTTGCAGGTGAACCCCTCGGCCGAACAGTTTCTGGTCAGTTCGCAAAAGGCCCTGTCCGGCGTTCCGATCTGGGAGCGGCTGGAGACCGACATCCTGTTGACCGATGCGCTGGACAAGGTGCGGGACAATCAGGCGGAACTGGTCGTCAATGAATCAAACGTGGCCAGCCGTCGGCGTGCGCCGGTGCAATCCACCCTGCAAATCGCCCCCGTGGATGAGGATGAGGGCACGGTCCTGATCCTGATCACGCCGCGCAACATCGTGGACCGGCTAGAGCGCGCGCAATCGTCCAAATCCGCGGCGAAATCCGCGATCGGCATGGCCGAGATGCTGGCCCATGAAATCAAGAACCCGCTGGCGGGGATCACGGGCGCGGCCCAACTGTTGTCGATGGGTCTGGACGCGGCGGATCTGGAATTGACCGATCTGATCGTGGCCGAAAGCCGCCGGATTGTGAAACTGCTGGATCAGGTTGAACAGTTCGGCAACCTGCGCCCGCCCGAGCGCAAGGCGATCAACCTGCATGACCTGTTGGATCGCGCGCGCCGCTCGGCCCAAGTGGGCTTTGCCGCCGGTGTGCGTCTGGTTGAACAATATGACCCCTCGCTGCCCGCGACCTATGCGGACGGGGACCAGTTGTTGCAGGTGTTCCTGAACCTGCTGAAAAACGCCGCCGAGGCGATGGAGCGGACCGGCACGGGCGATGAAATCCGCATCCGCACCTTCTATGACCACTCGCTGCGCCGGCGTCTGGATGACGGGTCGGGTGTGGGCGTTCCGTTGCAGGTCGAGATCATCGATAACGGTCCCGGTCTGCCCAGCGAAATCGCCAGCGATATCTTTGAACCCTTTGTTTCCGGACGCGAAAACGGCACGGGCCTTGGCCTTGCTTTGGTGTCCAAAATCATTTCCGAGCACGATGGCCTTGTCGCCGTCGATAGCTCGTCCGCGGGCACGACGTTCCGCATCTCACTTCCTCTTGCCCCCAAGACTTCGGAGTAATTCACTATGGATGGTACAGTACTTGTCGCCGATGACGACCGCACAATCCGGACGGTTCTGACGCAGGCCCTGACGCGGGCGGGCTGTAAGGTGCACGCGACCTCCTCCCTGATGACGCTGATGCGCTGGGTCGAAGAGGGCAAGGGCGATCTGGTCATTTCGGATGTGATCATGCCGGACGGTAACGGCCTTGAGATGCTGCCAAAAATCGGGATGGAACGTCCCGGTCTGCCGGTGATTGTGATCTCGGCGCAAAACACCATCATGACCGCCATTCAGGCCGCCGAGGCCGAGGCCTATGATTACCTGCCAAAACCCTTTGACCTGCCGGACCTGATGAAACGGGCCGCGCGGGCACTGGAAAGCAAGCGGCGTGCGCCGTCGGCCACGGGCGGGGCACCCGTACCGACACCGCGCAGCGAACCGATCGCAGCAGAGAACACCGACGACCTGCCGCTGGTGGGGCGCACTCCGCAGATGCAGGCGCTCTATCGTCTGGTTGCGCGGGTGATGAACACCGATCTGGCGGTGCTGATCACGGGGGAATCGGGCACCGGTAAATCCCTGATCGCCAAGGCGATCCACGACTTTTCCGACCGGCGCAATTCGCCCTTTGTGACCGCCACCGCCGCCGATCTGGCCGGTATGGATGGCCCGTCGGAATTGCTGGCCCGTGCCAAGGGCGGCTCGATCCTGTTTGATGAGGTCGGCGATCTGGATGCCGAGGCGCAGGCGCGTATCGTGCGGATGCTAGACGGGTTTGGCGACAATTCCCCGCGCATCATGGCGTCCTCGCAGACCGATCTGATGGCACGGATGGAGGCGGGGCATTTCCGTCAGGATCTGTTCTATCGTTTGGGCGGTGTCACCGTGAATGTGCCAAGCCTGCGCGAACGCGTGGATGACATCCCGCTGTTGGCGGATCACTTCTTGGCCCGCGCGGAACGTGATGGCCTGACCCTGCGCCGGTTTGCAGATGATGCGATGGAACTGGTCCGCGCCTATAGTTGGCCCGGCAACGTGCGTCAGTTGGAAAACACCATCCGCCGTCTGGTCGTGACCTCGTCCGAAGAGGTGATTTCCCGCGCCGAGGTGGAATCGGTTCTGGGCAGCCAGCCCGAGATCGAACCGCTGGTCGGTGGTGGAGAGGGCGAAAAGCTCTCGTCGTCGGTCAACAAACACCTGCGCCGCTATTTCGACCTGCATGGTGGGGTTTTGCCGCCGCCGGGTCTCTATTCGCGGATTCTGCGTGAGGTTGAAATGCCTCTGATCGAGATCGCATTGGATGCGACCGGCGGAAATCAGGCGAAATGCGCGGATTTGCTGGGCATCAACCGAAATACCCTGCGCAAGAAGATTACAGACCTCGATATTCGCGTGACACGCCGCCGCAAATTGATGTAAAACCGCAACAGGGACTGTGGCGCGATTGTATCACCGCCACGGGACCCCAACAAAATTTGGCGGTTGCCGCGCAAAGCGGCGCAACATGGTGAGGCGGTAGTGCGAGGCCCTGCGCGGAGCGCGACCTGGAACAAGGCGATGCGATTGCGTCGTCAGCGGCGTGTGCAAAACGCTGCAACCTTGGGTCTGGTGATCCTTGGTCCGGTCTTGGCGATCCTGACATTGCTATTGCTTGGGCCCCTTGATCAGGGGGCGTCGTCGGTGTGGCTGCGTGCTGTGCTGCTGGCGGACTTGGTCTATGTGCTGATGGTGGCCTCGCTGGTGCTGATGCGCGTGGCGCAGATGATCGCGGCGCGGCGTCGCAAATCCGCCGGATCACGGTTGCACCTGCGTCTGACCGGTGTCTTTGCCGTGATCGCCCTTGTCCCTGCGGTGACGGTTGCGGTCTTTGCCGGTTTAACGGTGAACACGGGCCTTGAGGGGTGGTTCTCGGATCGTGTGCGCTCGGTTGTCGGCACGTCTCTGGAGGTCGCGGAAACCTATACCGCCGAACATCGTGCCGATCTGATTGAAGACGGTGAGGCACTGGCCTCCTACCTGAACCTCGCGCGTAATCAATCGTTTTTCCTAAGTGACGGGGATGTCCGCCGCGTTCTGACGGCCGGTCAGACTCAGGTTCAACGCGGGCTGAAAGAGGCCTATGTCATCGATTCCTCCGGAACCATCCGCGCGCGGGGCGAGGGGTCCTATCTGTTCGACTATGAGCAGCCGTCCGAGGACGATCTGACCCGCGCCAACGCCGGTGAAACCGTGTTGATTGAGGATTGGGTCAACAACGAATTCCGCGCGCTGGTGCGGCTGTCGGCCTATGTGGATCGCTATCTGTTGATCTCGCGCGGCGTGGATGGGACCTTCCTGAACCTGCTGGACGAGACTCAGGCGACCGCGCGCTTCTATCAACAGCTTGAGAATGAGCGCGGGCGCATCCTGTTCGAATTCGGCCTTCTTTATATCGGGTTTGCGGTGATCCTGATCCTTGCCTCGATCTGGTTGGGTCTGTGGTTTGCCGAACGTCTGTCGCGACCCATCGGACGTCTGGCCGGCGCGGCGCAACGCGTGGGCGCGGGCGACATGGATGTGCGCGTGATTGAGGAAGAGGGCGATGACGAAATCGCCGTCCTCGGGCGTATGTTCAACCAGATGACGCGCCAGTTGAAACGCCAGCGCAGCACGCTCTTGGCCAAGAACCAACAGATTGAAGAGCGTCAGCGCCTGTTTGACTCGGTCCTTGGCTCGGTCACGTCGGGCGTTGTGGGCGTCGATGCGGAGGGGCAGATCGAATTCCTGAACCGCTCGGCCCAACGTATTCTGGATCTGGACGGCGAGGGCGCGCTGGCCCTGCCGCTGCCTGCTGCGGTACCGGAATTCGGCGCGCTGTTTGAACGTCTGTCGACCACCGATGTCGAGGCCGCACAGGGCGAGGTCCGCCTGTCACGCAACGGGGCGATGGAAAACCTGCTGGTCCGCATGGCGATGCGCCGCGGGGATGAGGGCGAACTGGATGGCTATGTGGTGGCCTTTGACGATGTGACCGATCTGGTCAGTGCCCAGCGGATGGCGGCATGGGGCGATGTGGCCCGCCGCATCGCGCATGAGATCAAGAACCCGCTGACCCCGATCCAATTGTCCGCCGAACGCATCCGGCGCAAATTCGCGCCCAAGGTTGGGGACGACTCAGATGCCTTGGAACAGCTCACCGATGTTATTGTGCGCCAAACCAACGACTTGCGCCGCATTGTGGACGAGTTTTCGAAATTCGCCCGTATGCCCGAACCGGATCGGCGGGACGCGGATATCGTGACACTGGTGCGCGATGCGGTGGTTCTGCAAGAGGCGGGGCAACCGGAAGTCACCATCACCGGCGATCTGCCTGATGGTGCCATGATGGCCGAGGTTGATGCGACGATGATTTCGCAGGCCCTGACCAATCTGATCAAGAACGCGGGCGAGGCGACCGAGACCTATCGTCAGGAACACGACGCCGACGGGTATGCACCGACCGTTCGCGTCAGTCTGAACCGCGACGGGGCCTCGGCCCTGATCCGGATTGCGGACAACGGCATCGGCCTGCCCGAGGATCGGGCGCGCTTGTTCGAGCCCTATGTCACCACGCGGGACAAGGGCACGGGTCTGGGCCTGCCGATTGTGAAAAAGATTATCGAGGAACACGGGGGCACGCTGGCCTTGCTGGACGCGCCCCAGTTTGAGGGCAACAGCCACGTCGGCGCGATGGCAGAGATCCGTCTGCCTTTGATGACGGACGTGGCCAAGCCGCCGGAAACACCGGTGGCGGCACAATAGTAAGAGGGGACAGGTTTATGGGTGATATTCTAATTACGGACGATGAGCGCGACATTCGCGAGTTGATCGCGGATATTTTGCAGGATGAGGGCTATTCCACACGTCTGGCCGCGAATGCGACCGAATGTATGGATCAGATCGAAGACGAGCTGCCCGCGCTGATGATCCTCGACATCTGGCTCAAGGACAGCCACATGGACGGGATCGACATCCTGACCAAGGTTAAGAAAACCCACCCCGAGGTGCCGATCGTGATCATCTCCGGTCACGGCAACATCGAAATCGCAGTCGCCGCGATCAAACAGGGTGCCTATGACTTTATCGAAAAGCCGTTCAACATCGACCAGTTGCTGGTCGTGATCCGGCGGGCGATGGAAACCTCGCGTCTGCGCCGTGAGAACACCGAGTTGAAACGCGGCGGCACCGCGTCGGGCGAAATGATCGGCAATAGCTCGTCGTTCAAAACCCTTAAGGGGCAGTTGGACAAGGTCACGAAATCCAATGGTCGCGTGATGCTGTCGGGGCCTGCGGGCGTCGGCAAAGAGGTCGCCGCGCGCTATATCCACGCCAATTCCAACCGCGCCAGCGGGCCGTTCGTGACGGTGTCGTCTGCCACCATTGAACCCGACCGGATGGAAGATGTCCTGTTCGGACGCGAAACGCCCGAGGGCGGCGTTGAACAGGGCCTGCTGGAACAGGCCAACGGCGGGGTTCTGTTTTTCGATGAGGTCGCGGATATGCCCGCAGGGACCCAGTCGAAGATCCTGCGCGTTCTCGTCGATCAGTCCTTCACCCGCGTGGGCGGCACGGCCAAGGTCAACGTCGATATCCGTGTGATTTCCAGCACCACCAAGGACCTTGATGTCGAGATCGCGAACGGCACCTTCCGTCAGGAACTTTATCACCGTTTGAACGTGGTTCCGGTGGCGGTGCCTGCACTGGACGAACGGCGCGAGGACATCCCGGAACTGGCCACCCATTTCATCGGTGAGTTCAACCGCAATCAGGGCCTGCCGCTGCGCGAGCTGGATGAGGACGCGATTGCCCTGCTGCAGACCATGGAATGGCCGGGCAATGTGCGTCAGCTGAAGAACGTGATCGAACGGGTTCTGATCCTTGGCGAGGGCAGCGGCCCGATCAAGGCGCGCGAATTGCCCGAATCCGGTCCCGCCCCCGAAGAGGACACAGGCCGGATTTCCCTAAATGGGGCCTTGGCGACCTTGCCCCTGCGCGAGGCGCGCGAGTTGTTTGAACGGGAATATCTGCTGACCCAGATCAACCGTTTTGGCGGCAATATCAGCCGCACCGCCAGCTTTGTCGGGATGGAGCGTTCGGCCCTGCACCGCAAGCTGAAATCGCTGGGCGTGGTGACCACGAACAAATCCGGCACCCGCGTTGCGACCGTTGACACCAAGGACGATGCGGACACCGAACAGGCTTGATTGACCCCATAGGGCCCATCTGTCAAAGCTACGTCAAACAGGCAATTAGGATGTCCTGATGAAAGTCATTATTTGCGGCGCGGGTCAGGTTGGCTGGCAGATCGCCCGCCACTTGGCCAGCGAGAAAAACGACGTCACCGTAGTGGACAACAACGCCGATCTGGTGCGTCGTGCGACCGATACGTTGGATGTGCAGGGGGTGGCGGGGTTTGCGTCCTATCCAGATATTCTGGACCGTGCGGGCGCGCGTGACGCGGATATGATTATCGCCGCAACCTATTCCGATGAGGTCAACATGGTCACCTGTCAGGTGGCCCATTCGGTCTTTGCCATTCCGCGCAAGATCGCCCGTTTGCGCAGCCAGTCCTATCTGACCGCGATCTATTCCGACCTTTACCGGCGCGATCACATGCCCATCGACGTGGTGATCAGCCCCGAGCGTGAGGTCGCCGAGGCGGCGCTACAACGCCTGTCCGCGCCCACCACGTTTGACACCGAAAGTTTCATGGACGGCAAGGCGCAGTTGCTGGGCATTCAGCTTGGCGAGGATTGTCCGGTTCTGAATACGCCCTTGCGTCAGTTGACGGATCTGTTTTCCACCCTGCGCGCGATTGTCGTCGGCATCCGTCGCGAGGGAACCCTATTCGCGCCCGCGCCGGGGGATCAGCTGTTCTCGGGCGATCAGGTCTATGTCTTTGCCGAGGCTGGCGATGTGGGCCGGACGTTGGAGATTTTCGGCAAGGCCCCGCGCAAACAGGAACGCGTGGTGATTGTGGGCGGTGGCAACGTCGGTCTGACGGTCGCCAAAGAGCTTGAGGCCCAGCCCAAACGCATGCGCGCCCGCGTCATCGAAAAGAACCGTGCGCGCGCCGAAAACGCCGCCGACGCCTTGGAACGGACCATTGTATTGCATGGCGACGGGATGGACACGGCCCTACAGGCCGAGGCGAATATCGACCGTGCCGACGCCATTTTGGCGGTGACCGATGACGATAAAACCAACTTGTTGGCCTCTGTGCGGGCCAAGGCGGCGGGATGCCCCATGGCGATCTGTCTGGTGAACGATCCGTCCCTTGTGCCGCTGATGGCGCCCCTCGGGATTGACGCCTACATCAACCCGCGCGCCACGACGGTCAGTTCGATCCTGCGCCATATCCGGCACGGGCGGGTGCGCGGCGTCTATTCCATCGGCGACGCCGAGGCCGAGGTTATTGAGGCACAGGTTCTGAACACCTCGCCCATCTCCGGCAAAAAGATCAGCGACATCGGTTTTCCCGAGGGCGTCCTGATCGGCGCGGTGCAAAAGAACGGGCAGGTGATCAAGCCCACCGGCAACACCCGCATCGATGAGGGCGATGTGGTGGCGATCTTTACCATGGCCGATGATGTGCCCGAGGTAGAGCGCCTGTTGCAGGTCTCGATCGACTTTTTCTAGGCGACGGCTGTGCGGGTTCTGGCGAAATTTCCGTTTCTGGTCATTCTGATCGGCATTGCCGCGGCGGCGATGTATCTGCCCGCGATCCATGCGGTGTCGATCCGCGACCACCATACGGCCCGCGCGTTTTTCTATTCCGGCACGCTGTTTCTGTTCTTTGCGGTGGTGCTGGGCCTGTCGTCCTATCAGTCACGTCCGCGCAACCTTGCCCTGTCGCACCTGATCGCGCTGCCGCTGTTTTTCACGTTCATGCCGTTCCTGTTGGCCTTTCCCTTTTGGGAGGCCGTGGGCAACACCACCTTTCTGAACGCCTATTTTGAAATGGTGTCCAGCCTGACCACAACCGGCGCGACCCTGTTTGACGATCCTGCGCGCCTTGCGCCGTCGATCCATCTGTGGCGCGCGCTTGTCGGTTGGATGGGCGGGTTCTTTGTCTGGGTGACGGCGCTTGCGATCCTTGCGCCGCTGAACCTTGGCGGGTTTGAGGTGATCAGCAGCCAGAACATCGGCCAAGGCACAAAGCACGACGCCCTGTCGGTGCGCACGGCCAATACGCGTGAATTGCTGTTGCGGTTTTCGGGGCAGCTCTTGCCGATTTATGGCGGGATCACTGGTGCGCTGTGGCTGTTGTTGATCCTGTCGGGTGAGGAGCGTCTGATCGCCGTCTGCCACGCCATGTCCGTCATCGCGACCAGCGGGATTTCCCCCGTCGGTGGTCTTGAGAACGGGCTGTCGGGCCTTCCGGGGGAACTGTTTATGTTCCTGTTCCTCGGCTTTGCCCTGTCGCGCCAGACGTTCACACCCGAAACAGGGCGTGAGGGCTGGGGGCGTCTATTGCGCGATCCCGAGATCAATCTGGGTCTGGCCTGTCTGGCCGTGATCCCGATGCTGTTGTTCCTGCGCCATTGGCTGGGGGCCTATGACGTCGATGATCAGGAAAACACCGTCGCCGCCCTACGTGCCCTGTGGGGTAGCGTGTTTTCGGTGCTGTCCTTTCTGACGACCACGGGGTTTGTATCGGCCGATTGGGCGGATGCGCGGGTCTGGTCGGGCCTGCAGACGCCGGGGATGGTTCTGTTGGGGCTTGCCCTGATTGGTGGCGGCGTTGCGACCACGGCGGGCGGGGTCAAATTGCTGCGGGTCTATGCCCTTTACAAACACGGGGTGCGCGAGATGGACAAGCTGGTCCATCCGTCATCCGTAGGCGGGGCAGGGGTGTTTGCCCGCCACATCCGGCGGCGCGGGGCCTATGTGGCGTGGATCTTTTTCATGATGTTCGCCCTGTCGATTGCCCTGATCATGACGCTCTTGTCTCTGACCGGTCTGCACTTTGAAGACGTCAGCATCCTGACCGTTGCGGCCCTGTCGACGACCGGTCCCGTGGCACAGGTCGCGGGCGAGGTCCCGATCAGTTTTTCCGAACTCGACAGTGCCGGCAAAGTGATCTTCAGCGGGGCGATGATCCTTGGGCGCCTTGAAATGCTGGCCATCATCGCGCTGCTCAACCCCGAGTTTTGGCGACAATAATGCCGCAATGAGGCATCTAGTGCACAAATGCACATTATTTCCGCTGGAATCCGTCTTGCAGTCTGCTCATACTTACTGTCGTATGTGCGAGTGAATGTCCCAGTAAGGGGGCAAAACCAAGAATAAAGGCAAGAAAAACAATGGCTGCCGATAAACAGAACCTGCAGGACGCATTTCTGAATCATGTACGCAAGACCAAGGTTCCGGTCACGATCTTTCTGATCAATGGCGTCAAGCTTCAGGGTGTGATCACGTGGTTTGACAACTTTTGTGTGCTTCTGCGCCGTGATGGGCAATCGCAACTGGTCTATAAACATGCGATTTCGACTATAATGCCGGCGCAACCGATCAACCTCTATGATGGTGAGGAATAAATTTCTGATCCTGTTGACCGCGAACCGGGCCTAACACGGGCCTGGGTTCTGCATCCCGATATCACCTCGGACCGAGAGCGGCGCGACGCAGCGCCAGCGCTTGAAGAGGCCGTTTCCCTTGCTGCTGCCCTGCCGGAACTGACGGTTGTGGGCTCTACCATTGTGCCTTTGCCCAAGATGCGGGCGGGGTATCTGTTTGGGACCGGCAAGATTGATGAACTGGGCAAGATGCTGCATGACGCCGAGGTCGATCTGGTCCTCGTCGACGGGCATGTGACCCCCGTTCAGCAGCGCAATCTCGAAAAGGCGTGGAAGGTCAAGCTGCTTGACCGGACCGGTCTGATCCTTGAAATCTTTGCCGACCGCGCCCGCACCCGTGAGGGTGTTTTGCAGGTCGATCTGGCCGCGCTGTCCTATCAGCGGACCCGCCTCGTGCGCGCTTGGACCCACCTAGAGCGTCAGCGCGGTGGCCTTGGGTTCGTGGGTGGTCCCGGTGAAACCCAGATCGAGGCCGACCGCCGCGCCATCGACGAACAGATCGTCCGCCTGCGCCGTCAGTTGGCCAAGGTGGTCAAAACCCGCGACCTGCACCGCGCCGCACGCAAAAAGGTGCCGTTTCCCGTCGTGGCCCTTGTCGGTTATACCAACGCGGGCAAATCCACCTTGTTCAACCGGTTAACCGGTGCGGATGTGATGGCCAAGGACATGCTGTTCGCGACCCTTGACCCGACCATGCGGGGCGTGACCCTGCCGTCGGGGAAAAAGGTCATCCTGTCGGACACTGTGGGCTTTATTTCCGATCTGCCGACGCAACTGGTCGCGGCGTTTCGCGCCACGCTGGAAGAGGTGCTAGAGGCCGATCTGATCTTGCATGTGCGCGACATCGCCCATCCCGATAGCCAAGAGCAATCGGATGACGTGTTGCGCATTCTGGCCGATCTGGGGGTTGAGGAAGAGACGCCGCAGATCGAAATCTGGAACAAGGTCGATCTGCTGGACGAGGCGCGCCGCGAGGCGTTGCAGGTCAAGGCCGACCGCGAGGATGACGTGTTCACCCTGTCCGCGATCACCGGTCAGGGGGTTGAGACCCTGATGGATGCGGTGTCCGAGGCCCTGACCGAACCGCGTCACACGCTCGACCTGACCCTGTCCTTTGCCGAAGGGCGCGCGCGGGCGTGGCTGTTTGAGCAGGGCGTGGTCAAGGCCGAGGAACAGACCGAAACGGGCTATACGATCACCGTGTTCTGGACCGACAAACAGGCGGCGCAATACCGCGCGCTCTAACCCTGAACGGCCCCCGTGATCGCGGGGGTCAGTTCGCCGTAGCCTGTAAACCGCCGCTCATACGACAGACCTAGGCGCGCCGCACAATCGGCCGCGCGCGCATCCAGCGCGGGGTCATCGGTCTGCGCCAGATAGACCAGCGTCCGGTAATGGCCGAAATACATGTCGCGCAGCTCGGGGTGACGATCTAGGCCTAGCGGTTTCCACACAAAGGCATCGAACTGACGCGCCAGAAAATCGGTCAGGTAAAAGGCGTCGATCTCATCTCGCGCGGTGAAGGTATCCACGCCTTCGAAAAACGCATAGCAATGCGGTCCGCGGATCATCTCCACGCCATGCGCCGCGCAAACCTGTTCCAGCGCGCCGCCGGTGCCGCAATCGGCATAGGCGACAAAGATCCGGTCAAAGTTCGGCGCGTGTTTGATCAGGGCCTTTTCGACCTCGGTGGCGATCTTTTCGGGGTGATTGTGCAGAATCGCGGGCAAACAGGCCAAGCTGACGTGCTCCCACCCGCCGGTTTTGATCACGGCAAGTATTTCATGCGCCAACGCACCACAGGCCAGGATAAGGATTTTTCCACCTTCGGTTGAGAAATATCCCATTTCTGTCAACTTGGCGTCATCAATTCGCGCGGTCATCTGTCGTAATCCTCATGCTTTCGTGTGGCAGTGTAACGGTATCGAAATGAATTTCACCTTCACGTGGGATCAGCGCGAGATGGTTGCGGGATGGACAGGGGCGGGCCATGTCTAGTGCAACGTATTTAGGGACGATGACATGACTGATACCAACACCACAATGATGAGCAGCGATAAATCCGCGGCTCTGGATATGCACACAATCTTTGCCATTCTGATCGCGGGTTCGACCGGCACCATCGCCTTTGACCTGTTTGGTCAGGCGATCAGCCCGGGACTTGGCTTTGCCAATCTGGCGCCTGTCGGTCTGGCGCGGTCTCTGTTGGGGGCGCTTGGGTTGCCCAACGGGAACCCCGCGGGCAATCTTTTGCACCTGTTTCTGGTCGGCCTGATTGCCTATCCGGTGGGCTGGCTGTTCATTGCCAAGCCGATCATCGCCAAGATCATTCCGGGTCTGCATTGGGTCATCGCCTCGGCGATCTACGGCGTGGGCCTGTGGGTTTTCGCCATCGGTGGCGTGACCAAGGTGGCAGGTCTGCCGTTCTTCTTGAACTTTACGGGGATCACTTGGGTCGCTCTGACGGGTCATACGCTCTATGCGATCGTATGTGCGGGGACCTTTGTGTATCTCAACAGCCTGCGCGCAAAGTAAGGCGCGCAACCCACTCACGAAGCAAAAAGGGGGCAGCGTCGCTGCCCCCTTTGTTTTAGGCGCTCATCTGGTTGTGCTTGCGCGCGATGTATTCTTTGGCTGTTTCCACCGCCACGGCCGCATCACGGCAATAGGCGTCGGCGCCAATGGCCTTGCCGAACTCTTCGTTCAGGGGCGCGCCGCCCACCAGAACGATGTAGTCGTCGCGGATGCCTTGTTCGACCATCGCGTCGATGACGACCTTCATATAGGGCATCGTCGTGGTCAGCAGGGCGGACATACCCAGAATATCGGCCTGTTCTTTGTCGATGGCCTCAAGATAGTTCTCGACGGGGTTGTTGATGCCGATGTCGACAACCTCAAACCCTGCGCCTTCCATCATCATGCCGACAAGGTTCTTGCCGATGTCGTGGATGTCGCCCTTGACGGTGCCGATGACCATCTTGCCCATACGCGGTGCGCCGGTTTCGGCCAGCAGCGGTTTCAGGATGGCCATGCCGCCCTTCATCGCGTTTGCCGCCAGCAGGACCTCGGGCACGAAGAGGATGCCGTCGCGGAAGTCGTGGCCAACGATCGTCATCCCCGCGACCAAGGCTTTGGTCAGGATGTCATAAGGTGCCCAGCCGCGTTCCAGCAGGATATTTACACCTTCTTCGATTTCCTCTTTCAGACCATCATAGAGGTCATCCATCATCTGCTGGACCAACTCGTCGTCGGGCAGTTCGGACAGGATGATATCGTCTTCTTCATCGGCCATTGGCTTACTCCTGGCAGGCGGTGGTCGCACTATTAAGGATGATATTTACGGAATCGGGCGTCGTGTTAATGGCAAATTGCGACATAGGCGCGCACGCCACCGACGTTACGGTTGCAAAACAGGGGGTTGTGATCGAAAGGGGCTGGCGCGGGTGGAACAAATGTTCTACTTTCGTTCTCAAATGACACAGGTTCCCCAATCCCCCCATGCGCCGGTGATCCGCGCGCGCGCCACGGCGCAGAACGACCCGTCGCGGTTCGATCCGTACCGGCGTGAGGTGCTGGATGACGGGTGGCTGGACACGGTTGAGGTGGAGGCGGGCGCGCCGATCCGCACCTCTGTGCGCAATGAACGCGCGCGCCGGATCCTGACCAAAAACCAGTCGCCCGATATTCCATTCGACCGCTCGATCAACCCCTATCGCGGGTGCGAACACGGCTGTATCTACTGTTTTGCGCGCCCCACGCATGCCTATCTGGACATGTCGCCGGGTCTGGATTTCGAAACCCGCCTGATCGCGCGCCCCAACGCGGCCGAGCAATTGGCGCGGGAACTGTCCGCGCCGCGCTACCGCCCCGCGCCGATTGCGATCGGGACCAACACCGACCCGTACCAGCCCGTCGAACGGGACCGTGGCATCATGCGTGACATCCTGCAGGTGCTGAACGATTTCAACCATCCGGTCACGATCACCACCAAGGGCGCGCTGATCACACGCGACATCGACATTCTGGCGGATATGGCCACGCGCGATCTGGTCCATGTGGGGGTGTCGGTTACGACCCTCGATCCGGTTCTGTCCCGCAAGATGGAACCGCGCGCCGCCGCGCCCAACCGCCGGATTGAGGTGATCGGACGTCTGGCCGATGCGGGCATCCCGACGCGCGTCATGATTGCGCCGGTCATTCCCGCGCTGACCGATCATGAGCTGGAACAAATCCTTGCCACCGCCGTTCAGGCCGGTGCGACCGGCGCGAACTGGATCATGCTGCGCCTGCCGCGTGAGGTTGCGCCGTTGTTTCAGGACTGGCTGAACACCCATTACCCCGACCGCGCCGGACGCGTGTTGGGCCATATCCGCGATATGCATGGCGGTGCCTTGTACGAGTCCGCATGGGGGCGCCGGATGCAGGGACAGGGGGCCTATGCCAAACTGATCGGCGCGCGGTTTAAACGTGCGTTCACGGCGTTGGGTCTGGACCAGAGATCGCGCCCCTTGCGTGTGCACGACTTCTGTGTCCCGCCACGCGTGGGGGATCAGTTGAGCCTGTTTTGACATCTCGGTGCCTGTGGGCGATTAGGCGCGACGGCGACGACGGGTGCGGGCGGGCGCGGGTGCCTCATCCCCTGTGCCGTCGCTGTTGGACGAGAACCCGCCCAGTGCCTCGGCGATTTGTTCCAGCGTCGGGCGATCCCCACGGGGACGCGTTTCCAGCGCGGCACGCATCGCGCGCAGGTGCTCGGGCGTCGTGCCACAGCAACCGCCGATGATCGTCGCGCCACAATCGCGCGCCAGAACGGCGTAATCCGCCATCAGTTCGGGCGTGCCATCGTAGTGGATGTGACCGTCGTGGTATTTCGGAATGCCCGCGTTGCCCTTGGCGATCACCGGCGTTTCGGTGCCAGCCGCGGAAAAGCCCATCACAGTGCGCAGCAGATCGGACGCGCCCACACCACAGTTGGCCCCAAAGGCCAGCGGCGGGTAGGGCAGTTTCGCGATCATCTCGGCCAGATCGGCCGAGGTCACGCCCATCATCGTGCGACCAGCGGTGTCAAAGCTCATCGTGCCGCACCACGGCATACCGGCCAGTTTCGCGGCCTCGCCTGCGGCTTTGAATTCATCGGGGGCGGAAATGGTTTCGACCCACAGAACGTCTGCGCCGCCCTCTTTCAGACCCTCGGCCTGTTCGTGGAACATCTCAACGGCGGCGGAATAGGACAGGTGGCCCATGGGCTCCATGATTTCGCCGGTCGGACCGACGGAACCTGCGACCACAATCGGGCGACCGGCGGCATCTGCCACCTCGCGGCCCAGCTCGGCACCCACGCGGTTCAACTCGCGCACGCGGTTCTGCGCGTCATGCAGTTTCAGACGCGAGGCATTGCCGCCAAAGGTGTTGGTCAGGAAGATGTCCGACCCTGCGTCAACCGCCCCACGATAGAGCGCGCGGATGTTGTTGGGTTCGTCCACGTTCCACAGTTCCGGCGCATCGCCCGAGCTCAGCCCCATGTTGAACAGGTTCGTACCCGTCGCACCATCCGCCAACAACCAGTCGCGGGTTTTCAAAAGTTCGGTCAGGGCGTCGCTCATCCGATGTCCTTTCGTGATGGCCGATGGGGCGCAACAGGGGCACCCCCGGATGGACCGAGGGCATGTTCGTGGGCGCTATGTGTCACTTGTGACATCAAACCGCAAATTCTTATTTGTCATAATGATGATGAAAACGGCGCATGTTGGCCGGATGTGAGGGGGATCAGGCGGCGGGGCGCAGGATTTCGCGAATGATTTCCGCCCCCGCAACCGACAGGGCCAAGGGCGAGGACGCCGCGACATAGAGCATCTCCCAGCGCGGGGCAAAGGCGGCCTTGAACTGGCGCAGACCCGCGCCCGGTGCCGTGCGGCGCGCATAGGTTTGCAGTTTGCTCAGGCGGGGATCGGTGATCTCGCCCTCATAAGGAACGGCGGCAAGGGACAGGCGCGCGCAACCGGCGGCGCGGGCGGCGGCGATTCCTGCGGTGACAAGGGCGTACATGGTGCCATCAGGCGCATCATCGCCCGTGCGCATCAGGTCCAGCGTGTATTCGCTGACCCCTCGGTGGAAGGTGGCAAACGCCACGGGCGTATCGCCGACAAAGGCCGTGAACACCGCCTGTTGGTCGATGTAATCGGTGTCGAACGTGCCCATGGAAAAGCCGCGCTCGCCCTTATTGCGGGTGGCCCATTGGCGGTGAAGGTCGGCCATCGTGGCCGCATCGGGCGCACCGGCGCGGACCGTCACGCCGGCCTTATCTGCCTTGCGCAATTTGCGACGCAGGCCGCTGCGCGCGGGCGTGTCCAGTGTGAAATCGGCCAGATCGATCAGCGCCTCTTGGGCCACGGGGATCACCGTGAACCCGCGGCGGCGGGCGCGTGCGGCGGTGCGGGCCGAGCATTTATAGACGCAGGGCGCGGTGTGGCTATTGGCGGCGCGCACCCGCAGCGCGTCCAGCGCCGTGTCGGGGCAATCGCCCACCGGATCCCCCAGCGCGATCAGGCTCTGGCCCAAGCGCGCGGAGACAAACGCCGGATTGCCACAGGGGGATTTCAACAGTTCCTTGCGGCCCTGATAGATCAACGCGGCCTCGGCCCGTTTGGTCGTGGCAATCGCGTGCCGGTCTGCGGGGTTCAGTTTGGCGGGCGCGACGGTTTTGGGATAGGCGCGCCATTGTTTGATGGGACCGGACAGCCAGACCAGACCGGCCAGTGCGGCGGGCAGGGCATAGTACACCACGCGCCACGCGACGATCCCCGCCAGCAAGGGCTCGCTGTCAAATTGGGACAAGAGCGCCAGTAGCGTCACCTCAAACGGGCCGACGCCACCGGGCGTGCCACTGATCAACCCCGCGCCAAAGGCCAAGAGGAACGCGGGCAACAGGACCTGATAGCTGACGTCCGCAGGCATCAAACAGTAGAGACCAAAGGCGGCGGCCAGCGTGTCGAGGCAGGCAAAGGCGACGATCACCGCCATGGCGCGCAGCGAGGGCAGGCGCAGGGCGCGACCCCGAAACGACAGGCGCGGCGGCCAGATCGACAGGGCCATCGCGCCGAAACACAGAACCACCGCCGCGATGCCCGCGTACTGATAAACCGGTTCGCCCGAGGGAAGGATCAACAGGGTCAGGCCCGTGACGACCAACCACCCCGCCAAAAAGGATGCGGTCACAAGGATCGTCAGCTGTGCCGCCCCCGCCGCGCCCAAGCTGGGCAAAAGGCGCCAGCGCACCAAGCTGCCCGTGACGACCCCGAATCCCAGCGTTTGGGACAGAGCAATCCCGGTCGCGCCTGTGATGCGGGCCGCGCGGGTGCAGACGCCGGTGCCGATAATCCCGTGCAACACGCCGTCATAGCGCCCGATGGCCCAGAAACTGACCCCCGTGGCCAGAACGGCCAAGGCCCAATCGCCCGCGGACACGGCCAGAACGCATTCGATCACCCGCCCGACGTCCAATGCCATCACACGGTCGCGCAACAAAAATACCACCAGAGCCGCAATCGACCACGGCCCGATCTGACGCAGGATCAGACGGCCACGCGACGGGGCAATGGCCGCATGGGCGTCGGTGTCTTGGTGCGATGTGCTCAACGGCGGGTCCTCACAGACTGAGTCACAGACTCATATACGGCACAGGGGTTAACGATTTTGCCCACCGCGTCGATTTGGCCAAAGGTCGGATCAAACAGGACGGCGGGTTTAAGAAAAGCGCGCCTTGCCGATGACAAAGCGCGCCCGCGTTTTTTCGAGATTTCAGAAGGGCTTATTCGCCGTTCAAGATCTCGCCTTTGGCTTCGATCAGGGCCTCGGCCATTTTGGCGCGAATGGTGGCCTCATCCGCCAGACCGTTCAGATCGCCCGCAACCTTGCGGAACACGTCCTCGTGGCCGGCCTCTTCAAAGTCCGATTTCACTACTTCACCGGCATAGGCGGTCGCCTCATCGCCGGATTTGCCCAGCAGGCCAGCGGCCCACAGGCCCAGCAGCTTGTTCGCACGCGCCTGCGCCTTGAATTTCATTTCCTCGTCGTGTGCGAATTTGTTTTCAAATGCATTTTCGCGATCGTCGAAAGTGGTCATGGGCCTATCGTCCTCCAGAATCTGGTTGAATGCGTTTTAAGACATTGGTGCACGGATGCCTAGGGGGCGTGCGCGCTATCATTTACGGTTCCTATTATAGTGTGAAAACGCACGCCCGCGCCTTGCTCTAGCGCAAACCTTGGCATAAGAGGTGCGAAAGACACGGGGGCCGATGTGCATAGACCACAGCCCGGGCCCATCATTGACCGGAGTTTTCATGGCACGCCGTAAGAAAATCTACGAAGGCAAGGCAAAGATCCTGTACGAAGGCACCGAGCCCGGTACCCTGGTTCAGTATTTCAAGGACGACGCCACCGCATTCAACGCCGAGAAAAAGGCGACGATCGAGGGCAAGGGCGTTCTGAACAACCGCCTGAGCGAGTTCTTTATGACCGGTCTGACCCAGATTGGTGTGCCGAACCACTTTATCAAACGCATCAACATGCGCGAACAGCTGATCCGCGCGGTCGAGATCGTTCCGCTTGAGGTGATCGTGCGCAACTTTGCGGCTGGGTCCATGGCGAAGCGTCTGGGTCTGGAAGAGGGCACGCCGCTGCCCCGTCCGATCGTGGAATTCTCGTACAAGGACGACGCGCTTGGTGATCCCCTCGTGCCCGAGGAATACATCATCGCATTCGGCTGGGCGACCCAGCAGGACATGGATGACATCGTCGCGCTGGCCCTGCGGGTCAACGATTTCCTATCGGGGATCATGTATGGCGTCGGCATCAAGCTGATCGATTTCAAAATCGAGATCGGCCGCATCTTTGAGGGCGATTTCATGCGTCTGATCGTTGCCGACGAGATCAGCCCCGATAGCTGTCGTCTGTGGGACATGAAGACCGGCCAAAAGCTGGACAAGGACGTGTTCCGCCGCGATCTGGGCGATTTGACCGACGCCTATACCGAGGTTGCGCGCCGTCTGGGTGTGATGCCCAACAACGTGTCGCCCGCGACCAAGCCCACGCTGATCAACTAACCTGTCGCTGACAGGCAAACAGAGACAAAGGAAGGACCGGACAAATGAAAGCCCGCGTTCATGTGATGTTGAAAAACGGTGTTCTGGACCCCCAAGGTGAGGCAGTCCGCCACGCTCTGGGGTCGCTTGGCTTTGACGGCGTGGATGGCGTGCGTCAGGGCAAGGTGATCGATCTGGATCTGGCCGAAACCGACGCCGACAAGGCCCGTGAAACCGTGACTGCCATGTGCGAAAAGCTGTTGGCGAACACGGTGATCGAAAGCTACGACATCGAGATCGCCTAAGCGTCCGCGCTTAGGCTTTGGCACACGCCCAAGAGGATTACGTTGATGAAAGCCGCCGTCATTCAGTTCCCCGGATCCAACTGTGACCGTGACATGGCCGTCGCCCTCAATCAGGTGACCGGCAATGATCAGGCCCAGATGATCTGGCACAAGGAAACCAGCCTGCCGGACGGTCTGGACGTTGTCGCGATCCCCGGTGGGTTCTCGTTCGGCGACTACCTGCGCTGTGGGGCGATTGCCGCGAATTCGCCGATTGCGCAGGCCGTGATCGATTTTGCGAACAAGGGCGGCTATGTTCTGGGCGTGTGCAACGGGTTTCAGGTTCTGACCGAAACCGGTCTGCTGCCCGGCGCATTGATGCGCAACGCGGGTCTGAAGTTCCTGTGCAAATCGGTGGGCCTGCGCGTTGCGACCGCCAGCAGCGATTTCACCAGCGCCTACACCAAGGGCGACGTGATTTCGGTGCCGATTGCGCATCACGACGGCAACTATACCGTTGATGACGCGACGCTGGCGCAACTGCGCGATCAGGACCGGATTGCCTTTGAATACGTCAACAACCCCAACGGGTCGGTTGCCGATATCGCCGGTGTGCTGTCGGAAAACCGCCGTGTGCTGGGGATGATGCCGCACCCCGAGCGCGCCGCCGAATCCGCCCACGGCAACACCGACGGGGTGGAAATTTTCCGCTCATTGGCGGGGGCGCTGCTGTCTGCATGACCTGTTGCGCTTGTCCCGACGGGGCAGGGCGCATAGATTTGGCCCATGGCCGACACTGACGATCATTCTATCCAAGGCGGGGTCAGCTGGCGTATTCGCGCCACGCTGATCGCTTTGTTTTTGGCGGCGGTCGGCGTCATCTATGTCACCAATGACCTGCTGACCGAGAGGTTCACCAACGCCACACGGTCACGCGCGGCGGTGCGACTGGCGCTTTATTCCGGCAACCTGATGTCCGAGCTTCAACGCTCGTCTGTTGTGCCCCTGTTGTTGTCGCGGGATCCGACCCTGATCGGCGCGCTGAATTCCACCGATTACAGCCAAAGCTCGCAGCGTCTGATCACCTATGCCGAAGAGATCGGCGCGGCGTCCCTGTTGTTGCTCGACAACGGCGGACGGGTCGTGGCGTCCAGTGATCGCAACCGGATCGGCGCGAACCAACAGACCGAGGCCTATTTCGTCGACGCCCGCCGGTCCAACGATACCGTGTTTATTGCAGGGGAAAGCGCCTCTGGCGGGTATTCGTTCACCTATTCGCGCAAAATCACCAGCGACCGCGAAACCATCGGTGTAATCGTGGTGGCCGTCGATCTGGCCAAGTTCGAACAATCGTGGTCGGGCATTTCGGACGCGGTGATGGTCACCAATTCCGAGGGCCTGATCATCCTTTCGACCGAACCGCGCTGGCGCGGACGCACGGTCGAGGAGGCCCTTGCCACGCAATCCGCGCCCTCGGCCATCCAACGCGCAATTCAGGCCACCGCCGATTGGGCCGCGCTGCCCGCGAATACCTTCCTGCTGGGTGAATCCTATATGCGCAATGAGGCGCGCATCCCGTTCCAAGGGTGGCGCATCATCAGTTTCACCACCTTCGCCTCGATCCGCGAACGGGTGAACGGGGTTCTGGCGCTGGAGATCATGGGATTTGCCATGCTCTTGGCGCTGACGTTTTACGTCACCTCGCGCCGCGCCCTGTCGCGCTCGGTGTTCTACGCGCGGGAATCCGCGGAATTGCGCGCATTGAACAGCGCGCTTCAGCGGGAAATCGCCGAACGTGAACGCGCCGAAAAGAACCTAGAGGTCGCCGAACAGACCCTCGCGCAGTCCTCGAAACTGGCGGCGCTGGGGGAAATGTCGGCGGCGGTCAGCCATGAGTTGAATCAGCCCTTGGCGGCGATGAAAACCTATCTGGCGGGCGCGCGGTTGTTGCTGACCCGACGGCGCAGTGATGAGGCATTGGCGTCGTTTGCGCGGATTGATGACCTGATTGAACGCATGGGCGCGATCACCAAACAGCTAAAGAGCTATGCCCGCAAAGGCGGGGATGCGGTCGAACCCATTGATTTCAAGGCCAGTTTGTCCAGCGCCCTGTCGATGATGGAGCCCCAGCTGAAACGGCGCAAAGTCACGATTACCCGCAGCCTGCCACCCGCACCCGTCATGGTGATGGCCGACCGCGTGCGTCTGGAACAGGTAATCATCAACCTCCTGCGCAATGCGCTGGACGCGACCAAGATGGCAAGTGATCCGCAGATCGATCTGATCCTGTCGGCGGGTGAGACTGCCACCCTGACCGTGCGCGACAATGGCCACGGGATCGAAGATTTGGACGCCTTGTTTGAACCGTTCTACACCACCAAGTCACCAGGGGACGGGGTCGGTCTGGGGCTTGCTATTTCCTCGGGGATCGTCAACGACCTTGGCGGTCGTCTGAAGGCGCGCAACGGGCGCGCGGGCGGCGCGGTGTTTGAGGTACAATTGCCCATCCTTGAAGGTGGGCAAGAGGCAGCAGAATAAAAATAAGGAGACCGCGACATGGGTCGGGGCATCAGAATTGCGATTGTAGACGACGAAAAAGACATGCGTCAGTCGATCAGCCAGTGGCTGGCCCTCAGCGGGTTCGAGACCGAGACCTATGCCTCGGCCGAGGATGCGCTGAAATCCATCGACGCCGAATTCCCCGGCGTGATCGTGTCCGACATCCGCATGCCCGGCATGGACGGGATGATGTTCCTGAAGCGCCTGATGGGCCTCGACAGCAGCCTGCCGGTCATCATGATCACCGGCCACGGCGATGTGCCCATGGCAGTTGAGGCAATGCGCATCGGCGCGTTCGATTTCCTTGAAAAGCCGTTTAACCCCGACCGGATGACCGAACTGGCCAAACGCGCGGCGCAAAACCGCCGTCTGACGCTGGACAACCGCGCCCTGCGCCGTGAACTGTCGGATGGCTCGGTCATCATGAAGAAACTGATCGGCTCGTCCGATGAGATGGAGCGGTTGCGCGAGGATATCCTCGACCTTGGTCAGGCGGACAACCACGTGTTGATCGACGGGGAAACCGGCACGGGCAAGACGCTGGTCGCGCACGCCCTGCACGCCGTCGGTCCGCGCGCCAGCAAAAAGTTCGTCACGATGTCCTGCGCCGCCTATAGCGAGGAAGAACTGGCAAAGCGTCTGTTTGGTCCGGCGGATGACACGGATAAATTGCCCTTGGTCGAAGAGGCGCGGGGCGGGACCCTGTGTCTTGAGGATATTGAGGCCCTGCCGCAGGCGTTGCAGGCGCGGTTGCTGACCTTCATCAACGAACAAGGCACGCCGCCCGAAACGCGGATCGTTGCTGTGTCGAACCTGCAGGAACAGGGCAAAACCTGTGAGGACGTGTTGCGCCCCGATCTGTTCTTCCGGCTGGCGGCGATGAAAATCACCCTGCCGCCGCTGCGCAACCGTGGTGAGGACATCCTGACCCTGTTCACGCGTCTGGGCGAACAATTCGCCGAGGAATACGGCTGTGACGCGCCGCAGGTGACCGCGCAAGAGGCCGCGCAACTGTTGCAGGCGCCGTGGCCTGGTAACGTGCGCCAACTGATCAACGTGGCCGAGCGCGCGGTTTTGCAGAACCGTCGGGGCAGTGGCACCATCGCCAGCCTGCTGATGGCCGACAACGAAGAGACCCATCCGGTGATGACCACCGAGGGTAAGCCGTTGAAAGAATACGTCGAAGCCTTTGAGCGGATGCTGATCGACAACACGATGCGCCGTCACAAAGGATCTATCGTCAACGTGATGGAAGAACTGTGCCTGCCGCGCCGGACGCTGAACGAAAAAATGGCGAAATACGGTCTGTCGCGGTCGGATTACCTCTAAATCCATAAGATTATTACGGGAATGCCGCCGGATGTGAAAAATTCGGTTGGCATTGTCCACCATTCGCCGCTAACATGGACAAACCCCGATCCGTCATTGGACGAGTCTGGATGAGATGAGAGTTTCGCTGTTTCGTGATGTGTACCGGCCCAGAGTGGCGCGGCTGTTGCGTGAACAGGCAGATTAGGCCGGGAAACCAGCCGACAAAACGCCCAAACCCCGGGTACGGGGCGGGATTATAAATGGCGCCGGAAACGACGCCGGAGACAGACCGCGATGCAACGCGTGCACGGACACAGGCATATCAAAGGCAGGCACGTTGATGCCGCCGCCTTGGTTGTCCGCACGGCTGATCGCGCTTTACACAGATACCACCCGCAACGTTTGCGTCCCTTGGGGCGACGGGCGTCGTCGCGGTGTAATGAGAGAACATGGCCAAGAAAATGCTTATCGATGCCACCCACGCGGAAGAATGCCGCGTTGTGGTGGTCGACGGAAACAAGGTTGATGAATTCGATTTCGAAAGCGTCAACAAACGCCAGCTTGCTGGCAACATCTATCTAGCCAAGGTCACGCGCGTCGAGCCGTCGCTGCAGGCTGCATTTGTCGATTACGGCGGAAACCGCCACGGGTTCCTTGCGTTTTCGGAAATCCATCCGGATTACTACCAGATTCCTGTCGCCGACCGTGAGGCCCTGCTGGCCGAGGAACGGGCGTACAATGAATCGTTGAAAGACGACGAGGACAAGCCGCGCAGCAAGTCTTCGCGCTCGCGGTCGCGTCGTCGTTCGTCGTCCAAAAAGGACACCACGCCCCCCGAGGCACAGGCCGCCAAGTCGGAGACTGATGCCAAGGACGCCGTCGAAACCCGTGAGGTGACCGACAGCATTCCGGGTATGGATGTCGTCGATACTGGGACCGAGGCCGAAACCGGTGATCTGATCGTGGACACGGGGGCGGTGGAAACGGCGACCGAGACCGAGACCCAAGAGGCCGCTCCGGTCGAAACGCCTGCGACAGAGGTTGCCGAGGCTCCGGCTGAGACCACCGTCGAAGAGGCCGCTGCCGAACCCGTCGCGGAAGAGGCAGAGGCCAAAGAGGCCGAAACCGAAGAGGCCCCCGCTGCGGATACCGCAGAAGAGGCATCTGAGGACAGCGCTTCCGAGGACGCGTCGGACGATGATGCATCCGATGACGACGGTGACGACAGCGACGACGACAATGGCGACGATGACGCGTCCGAAAAGGACAGCGACATCGAATCCGTCGCCGACGAAGACGTCAGCGAGGAAATCCGCCTGCCGCGCAAACCGCGTCCCAAGCGGTACAAGATCCAAGAGGTCATCAAAGTCCGCCAGATCATGCTGGTGCAGGTGGTCAAAGAAGAACGCGGCAACAAGGGCGCGGCCCTGACCACATACCTGTCTCTGGCCGGTCGCTATTGCGTCTTGATGCCGAACACGGCCCGTGGTGGCGGCATCAGCCGCAAAATCACCAACGCGCCCGACCGCAAAAAGCTGAAAGAAATCGCTGGTGAGCTGAGCGTGCCCGAAGGTGCAGGCCTGATCATCCGGACCGCCGGTGCCAAACGCACGAAATCCGAGATCAAGCGCGACTACGAATACCTTCAGCGTCTTTGGGAGCAGATCCGCGAACTGACGCTGAAATCCGTCGCACCCGCCCCGATCTATGAAGAGGGCAACCTGATCAAACGCTCGATCCGCGATCTCTATAACCGCGAGATCGACGAGGTTCTGGTCGAGGGTGAGGCCGGCTATCGCGTGGCCAAGGACTTCATGAAAATGATCATGCCGTCCCACGCCAAGAACGTGAAACACTATCAGGACGCCCTGCCGCTGTTCGCGCGCTATCAGGTCGAAAGCTATCTCAGCAGCATGTTCAACCCGACTGTGCAGCTGAAATCGGGTGGCTATATCGTGATTGGCGTGACCGAGGCCTTGGTGGCGATCGACGTCAACTCGGGTCGTGCGACCAAAGAGGGCTCGATCGAGGAAACCGCGCTCAAGACCAACCTTGAGGCCGCCGAAGAGGTGGCCCGTCAGTTGCGCCTGCGTGACCTTGCCGGTCTGATCGTAATCGATTTCATCGACATGGAAGAGCGTCGCAACAACACCGCCGTTGAAAAACGTCTCAAGGACAAGCTCAAGACCGACCGCGCCCGCATTCAGGTGGGTCGCATTTCGGGCTTTGGTCTGCTTGAGATGTCGCGCCAGCGTCTGCGCCCGGGCATGATTGAGGCCACGACCCAGCCGTGCCCGTCCTGCCATGGTACGGGTCTGATCCGGTCGGATGACAACCTTGCCCTGTCGATCCTGCGTCAGCTCGAAGAAGAGGCTGTGCGCGGTCGCAGCAAAGAGTTGTTGCTGAAGGCGCCGATTGGCATCGTGAACTTCCTGATGAACCAAAAGCGTGAGCACATCGCCCAGATCGAGGCCCGTTACGGCATCTCGATCCGCGTTGAGGCCGACCCGCATCTGGTGTCGCCCGATTTCACGATCGAAAAGTTCAAAACCGCGACCCGCGCCGTGCCCGAAGTGACCGCGCCGGTGATTTCGATCGACACCTCGGACATGCCCGAGTTGGAGGAAGAGGAAGAAGCGGCTGCGCCGGCATCCACGCCCGAAGAGGGTGACGCCGAGGACAAGCCCAAGAAAAAGCGCCGTCGTCGTCGTCGTCGCAAGAGCAGCAACGCGAACCAAGACGCCGATGCAAGCACCGATGGTGAGAGCAACGGCGAAACGGGCGATGAGGCCAAGACCGACGCCGAGACGTCCACCGACGCCGCACCCGAAGGCGATGCGCCCGCAAGTGAGGCCGAAGGCGAAGCCGCCGAAGAGGCCCCCAAGCCGAAAAAGCGCACGCGCACCCGTCGTAAAAAGACTGAAACGCCTGCCGCTGAAACGACTGAGGCTGAGGCCACTGCCGACACCGAAACCAAGCCCGAGGGCGAAGTGACGGCAGAGGCCCCGGCCGAGACCGAGGAAAAGCCCAAGCGCACGCGTACCCGTCGCACCACCTCGACCCGTAAGAAAAAGACGGAAGAGGTGGCCGAGGAACCCGCAGCGGTTGAAGCCGTTGCCGAGGAACCCGCGTCGACGCCCGAGCCGGAGGTCGAGACCGCCGCCGAACCTGCGCCGGAACCCGTGGCCGAACTGGTCGGGGCCGAAGCAGAGGTCCAAACGCCGGTTGAGCCCGAGGTAGAGGTTGCCGAGATTCAGCCCGAGCCTGAGCCCGTGGCCGAGCCGGAACCCGAGCAAGAGCCCAAGCCGAAGAAACGCGGTTGGTGGTCCCTGAAATAAGGGCTTTGAAACAACACGGGATGCCGGGCCATTGGTCCGGCATTTCCTTTTCCACCAACGCAGATGTGAGTGTGCTGTGTGGAAAATGGCCCTATATAGGGCGGACAAACGGGTAAAAGGGATCGGTTATGTTCGGAATTGAGCTGTTGGATGCGTCACTGTTGCCGGCGATTTTGATCGCGGCGATTGGTGGCCTGATCAGTTTCCTCAGCCCCTGCGTTCTGCCGATCGTGCCGCCCTATCTGGCCTATATCAGTGGTGTCAGCATGGCCGAAATGTCGGGCGAGGGCGCCGAGGCGAAACGCCCGATCCTGCCTGCGCTGTTCTTTGTTCTTGGCCTATCGACGGTGTTCCTGTTCCTTGGGTTCACCGCCTCGGCCTTTGGGGCGTTCTTCCTGCAAAACCAGACGGTGTTCAATCAGATCGCGGGCATCATTGTGATGATCTTTGGCGCGCATTTCGTCGGCGTCTACCGGATCGGGTTCATGGACCGTGAGGCGCGTTTGGACGCCGGTGATCGCGGCGGTTCGGCCTTTGGGGCCTATATCCTTGGGCTTGCCTTTGCCTTTGGCTGGACGCCCTGTATCGGGCCGCAACTGGGCGCGATCCTGTCCCTTGCCGCGTCCGAGGCGGATGTCGCGCGCGGGACATTCCTGTTGGCGGTCTATGCGGCGGGCCTTGGCATTCCGTTCCTGTTGGTCGCGGCGTTCTTCCCGCGTCTCAAGGGCCTGATGGCATGGATGAAACGCCATATGGAGCGGATTGAGCGCATCATGGGCCTCCTGCTCTGGACCATCGGTTTGCTGATGCTGACGGGCGGGTTCGCCTCGATGTCCTATTGGCTGCTTGAGACCTTTCCGTTCCTCGCGACCTTGGGCTAACGGCCCTATCCAATTGAACAAATCTTGCCTATGCTGCCCGTGGGTTCGGGACAGCACAGGGTTTCAGTCGTGGTTCAGGTGCATCGGCGCAAGGTGTTTTACATCCCGGGCTATGACCCGATCCACCCGCGCCGCTATCGCGAACTCTATCGCAAAGAAGGCGCGGATCAGGCGCGCATCTCCGGCTATGACCTGACCCTGAAGCCCGGTGGCGGGGGCGGCAATTACGGCTGGCAGGTCGATACGGTGATTGACGGCGCATCGACCCACGCGGATTTTGAGGTGCTGGTCTGGTCCGATATTGTGCGCGGGTCGATGGATCAGGGGATCGTCGCGACCTATGGCCAACTGATCCGCACCGCATGGGCCTATATCGGGTCGGGTGCGTTGTTCCGGTTGATGCGGCTGCGCAAGGGGCCGATGATTGCGGCCCTCTATCCGATTGTGTTTTTGCTGGTCCAACTGGCGCTGGCCCTGATGGTGGCACGCGGTGTCGGGGCGGTTTTGTCGATGACGGGGGTGCCGTTTATCGGCTGGCTTGGCCTGATCGTGGTTTGGCCGATCCTCATGTGGTTCAAACGCCAAGACGGCCGGTTTTTCGCCTATTACCTGATGCATGATTACGCCTATTCGGCCAGTTCCCGTGGCGCGAACCCGCCCGCGCTTGAGGCGCGGATGACGGAATTCGGCGCGCAGATCCGTGCGTCACTGGACGCCGGATATGATGAGGTTCTGGTGGTCGGCCATTCGTCCGGCGCGCATCTGGGCGTGTCGATATTGGCCGATCTGCTGCGGGACGGCGTGGACGGGAAGGGCGCGCGCCTGTCGTTTCTGTCGCTGGGCCAAGTCGTCCCGATGGTCAGCTTTCTGCCCGATGCGGACCGTTTACGTCGCGACCTGCACGACCTGTCGCGCCAGACCATCGTGCCATGGGTTGACGTGACCGCGCCCGGGGATGGCTGTGCCTTTGCCCTATGCGATCCGGTGGCGGTCAGTGGGGTTGCCCCCGAGGATCAGGTCGGGCCGCTGGTGATTTCGGCGGCCTTTACCCAAACGCTCAGCCCCGAGCGGTGGGCCGAGCTGCGGTGGCGGTTTTTCCGCCTGCATTTCCAATATCTCTGCGCCTTTGATCGGCCGGGGGATTACGATTATTTCCAGATCACGGGCGGTCCCGTCACCCTGTCGGATCGGTTCGCCAAACGTGCGCCCACGCCCAGCCGTATCACCAAACCGGTGAACCGGTTCACGGAGATGGCCCCATGAGCCGCCCGCCCAAACCCGCCGCGCGGCCGGATAAGGTGTCACTGTGGACCTATGTGAAACTGTTTCGCCGCGACATCCTGTCGGCGCAACCAGCGCGCCTCTATCGCGCGAAGATGGCCGCGTTCAAGACGCCGTTTTTCCGCTCCTTCATGGTGAATGAACCCGCGCTGATCGATCTGGTGTTGAAAGAGCGCCCGATGGAATTCCCCAAATCGGGCCGTATCTCCGAGGGCCTGCGTCCGTTGTTGGGGAATTCGGTGTTCCTGACCAACGGGGCCGAGTGGGAACGTCAGCGTCGCATCATCGACCCCGCGTTTGAGGGCGGGCGCCTGCGCGATACCTTTCCCGCCATGGTCGTCGCCGCCGAGGCCGCGGTCGCACGCCTGTCCCCCGGTGTGGTTGAGGTCGAAGAGCAAACCAGCCACGCCGCCGCGGATGTGATCTTCCGAACGCTGTTCTCGATCCCCATCGACCATGTTCTGGCGCGGCAGGTGTTTGACGAATTCCGCACCTATCAGCGCACGCAACCGATCCTGAACCTTGCCGCGTTCATCCCGCTGCCGTCTTGGGTGCCGCGCGGGTTTCGGCGTCAGACGAAACGATCCGCTAAGATCATCCGCCGTTTGATCACAGAACTGACCGCCGCGCGGATGGACCAGATCACGGCGGGCACCGCGCCCGACGATCTGGCGACCAAGATCATGACCACCGCCGATCCGCAGACAGGCGAGCGTTTTGACACCCAAGAAATGGTCGATCAGGTCGCGATCTTTTTTCTTGCAGGCCATGAGACAAGCGCAAGCGCGCTGGCTTGGGCCCTGTATCTCATCGCGACGCATCCCGATATTCAGGCGCGCGTGGCGGAGGAGGTTGCCGCGTTGCCCGACCATCCGCAACTGTCGGATATGTCCACGTTGCGCCTGACGCGGGATGTATTTCGTGAGGCGCTGCGCCTTTATCCGCCGGTGCCGATGATGGTGCGTCAGGCCGCGCAGGACGAAACCCTGCGCGACCGCGATGTGCCCAAAGGCAGCCAGATTGTCCTGAGCCCGTGGCACCTACACCGCAACGACCGCTATTGGGAACGGCCCGACGATTTCGATCCCGACCGGTTCACGCGTGAGGACGGTAAGACCGCCCAACGCTGTGCCTATATCCCGTTTTCCGCCGGTCCGCGTGTGTGCACCGGCGCGGGGTTTGCGATGATGGAGGGGCCTTTGATCTTGGCCCTGATCCTGCGTGCCTTTCGGGTGGAGCCGGTTGAGGGGCAGGTGCCCGTTCCCGTCGCGCATCTGACCGTGCGCGCCGAGAACGGTATCTACCTGCGCCTTAGCCGTCGGGAAACAGACGGGTAATCCCGACTGCACCCGCGCGTGCCAGATCAAGGTCCAGCGACATCGGCACATATTCCCCGCGCCGCCACAACTCGCCCATGTCGTCGTAATGACGGCTGAGGGGATGACCGGATTGCCCCGTCGAAATGATGAAAACCGAACTGTCGGGATCGGCGAAATCATAGACCCCGCGATAGCCCGCGCCATGGACGTTCGCAAAGGGGTTCGGACCATCGCCCGAGGTGCGCCCGCGCTGCAGCGTGTTATCCCCACCCGAGGTGCTCTGGTAAATGTTCACGAACCATTTCAGGAACGGCACCTCGCCAAGGATCTGGTGCTTGTGCTCGGCGGTGTGGGCATCGCCCCAGCGCAGGCTTTCCAGCGACCCGCCATAGGTCTCGTCGATCCAGATCAGCGCCTCGTCCAGCGCGACGCGCGCCACATCGGTGCAACTTTCCACCGCCGTGGATTGCACGATGTCACACCACGCCGCCGCCCCGTCGATGTTGCGGAACACGCGCTCAAGGAACAGGGGTTCGACATGCGTGAATTCATCGGCCAGCGGCCCCAGATCGTCGCGGATCAGGCGATCCTGCAAATGGCGCATCCATGCGGCATAGATCAGGGGTTCGGGCATGTGCTCATTCATCTCGCCGTTCCAGTTGGCCAGCAGGCTGAGCGCGGTTTGACGCCGCCGTTCGGGGGTGCCGTCCGGCGCGGCCTCGCCCGTGAACCACAGATCGCGCCCGATCAGCGGCAACAGGGACTGCGCGCTGAACGACACGGTGTCCAGTTGCGCCTCGATAAAGCTTTCGCGCGTGTGCACCTCACGCCCTTGCATCAGACGACGCCAACGGTTGATGCGTTGCGTGTCGCCCCAGTCATAGCTGACGTGGAGCGGAAAGGGCCGGTCGATGGTCTTGTTGTTGGTGTTGCCAATAATGCCGCCGCGCGGGTTCACGAACCGCGGGTTCGACCCATAGGGAAACACCCCGTCCCAACGGTTCACGGCCTTCCACCCCTGAGACGGCATCCGGCCCAGCGTATCGTGCCCGTCATCGCGGCGGGGCATCACGCCAGTTGTCTGCATCGCGATATTGGCGCGGTCGATCAGCATCAGGTTCTGCGCCGGCGCGACCCAGCCCCGCGCGGCGTCCAGCGCCTGATCGACCGTCTGGGCGCGCATGATCTTCAGGGCCGCGCCGATGGTCGTGTCATCATCGCGCAGTGCCGTCCATGCGATGGATGCCACATGGCCGGGCGGGGTGATGGCGCGCAGATCGCGGTGCGTACCCGGCAAAACCGGTCCGTTGTCGGTCCAACGTTGGGTGATCGTGACGGGCTGTTCGCCCTTAACGGTGATGATGCTGCGCCGCGTTTCAAACGGCTTCCACCCGTCGGGCGTGCGGTATTCATCGGGGTTTTCGGGGTTCACCTGTTCGACATAAACGTCGAGGTCATCCAGATAGGCGGACGTATTCCCCCATGCGAGTTGATCCGAGCGGCCCACCAGAACAATCGGCGCGCCGGGGATGGTGCCGCCAATCACGCCGCCGGTCGACAGTTCCATCCGTGCCAGATACCAGATCGCCGGTGCGCTGAACCCCAGATGCGGGTCGTTGGCCATCAATGTCCCACCGGCGGCAGAACGTGTCGGCGCGGCCACCCATGCGTTCGACGCCCCCGCAAAGGGCAGGCGCGGGAAGGGTGACAGGGGATCATCGGTGCGCGCGGCAAATTGGGCGGGCGGTAAAGGCGCACCCATCAGGGCCGCGTAATCGGGCAGGGCGGCCACGCCGGTTCCCGGTGCTTCGGGCAGGATGTCCAGCACACGACCCTCGGGCAGGGCCAGCGACAGGCGCGCGCGAATGACCTCTTGTTCCAGACCGCCGGACAGTTGCAGCGCCATCAACTTGCCAATCGCGATGGAATCGGCGGGCTGCCAGAATGCGATCTGGTTCGAGAACATAAAGAACTCGGGCGCGCCACGTCCGCGTGCGCCTTCATTCACCTCGGTGATCCACGCATTGACGCCGCGCGCATAGGCCTGCAGCGCGGCCATGGTTTCAGGGTCCTGTGCGGAGAGGGATTTGACAGACAGGGTATAAAGGTCAAACCGGCGCAGCAGATCGTCGATTTTCAGGGTCCGCGGGCCGAACAGTTCCGACAAACGCCCCTGAGCGGTGCGCCGCATCATGGTCATCTGCCACAGACGGTCCTGTGCGTGGGCGAATCCGAGGCCGAAATAGACGTCCTCATCCGTGGCACCGGTGATATGGGGGACGTTCGCGTTGTCGCGGATGATCTCGACGGGGGCTGTGATCCCCGCGACCTCATGTCGGGTCTGATATTCGGGCAGGGACCGCGACGCGAGATAGTAGACAAACAAAACGGCCAGCACGCCCAAAACCAAGGCCGCAGTGAATAGGCGCAAAAGCCAGCGATAGACCAAAGACATCGTAATCCCGTTGTTGACCACCCCGGCGGGGCGGTTAGTTTGACCCTAGTTAATCCAAACACAGGGCAGGGGAAAGTCATGGCAAAGGTAACGTTTCTGGGTCTCGGCGTCATGGGGTATCCGATGGCTGGGCATCTTGTCGCCAAGGGGCATGAGGTGACGGTCTATAACCGCACAACGGCCAAGGCCGAGGCTTGGGCGGCAGAACATGGCGGGGCGTTTGCCGCAACGCCCGCCAAGGCCGCCGAGGGCGCGGATTTCGTGATGGCCTGCGTGGGCAACGATGACGATTTGCGCTCGGTCTGTATGGGCGCGGACGGTGCGTTCGCTGGTATGGCCAAGGGCGCGGTGTTCGTCGATCACACGACCGTTTCGGCGCAGGTGACACGCGAATTGGCCGACGTGGCCGCCGGTTCGGGGATCGGCTATGTGGACGCGCCTGTGTCCGGCGGTCAGGCCGGTGCAGAGAATGGACAGCTGGTCATCATGTGCGGGGGGGCCGAGGGTGATTATGACGCCGCCGCTCCGATCATGGATGCCTACGCCAAGCTGCACAAACGCATGGGCGCGGTGGGTGACGGGCAACTGACGAAGATGGTGAACCAGATCTGTATCGCGGGTCTCGTACAAGGTCTGTCCGAGGGAATTCATTTCGCGGAAAAAGCGGGTCTGGATCCGCGCGCGGTGGTGGGGGTGATCGGCGGCGGCGCGGCCGGTTCGTGGCAGATGGTGAACCGTCACGGCACCATGGCCGATGATGAATTTGAGCACGGGTTCGCGGTGGACTGGATGCGCAAGGATCTGGCGATCTGTCTGGCCACCGCAGAAGAGACTGGCGCGACCCTGCCGGTGACGGCCTTGGTCGATCAGTACTATAAAGACGTCCAGAACATGGGCGGCGGGCGTTGGGATACATCCAGCCTGATCAAACGTCTGCGTCGGCTGATGGGGTAATGATTAGCTATTCTAATCATTAGATATTGCCTAGAGATTTTTCGGGAGTCGCATGTCGCGGCTCCCGATTGTTTTTATTAACATAATAAAAACAAAGGTTTGAAATTTTTCTCCGAAAATTTCCAATACCATTGGAACGAAATCCGCGCCTCCGGTGTTGTCTTTTCGAACAGCAATTAAAGGAGGTTACTTATGTTTAATAAGTTTTATGCTACTGCTATCGCCGCTACTCTGACCGCTTCGGCTGCTTTTGCGTCGTCGCCGCAGCTGGACACGCAGGTCGACATCATTCTGGACGACCTTGGCTATGAAAACGTCGATCCGGCAATCCTGTCGAGCGAGGTCAAAAGCTATATTTACCTGCGCAGCAACAGTGACACGACCGACTATGAGCTGCGTGAAGATCTGGAACTGATCCTTGGTGGTGAACCCGACTTTACCAAGCTTGTCGTGATCCCCGCCGGTACGGCCCATGACGATGCGGGCCATGACATGATGGTTCTGGAAGACAGTGCCGTGAAGTCGGTACAGGATACCCTGGACCAGTACGGTTATGAGAACGTCGATGCGTCGACCCTGAAGACCAGTGAGATGGCCGAGATTTATCTGGCCGAATCTGGCGGTGACGCGACCGAAGTTCAGAACGTCCTGCGTTCGATCTTTGAATCGTAACATCTAACGAAAACGGGCCGGAAATCCTCCGGCCCGTTTTTGCATTCAATGCGCCCGTATCGTCCTTAGGGAATGATGCGGGTGTATTTTGTGCCTTCAAGGGAGGCGCCGACCAAAAGGCCCGCCTGACCAAACACCACCGCAATCACCGGATCGAGCGACGTGATGGTTTCGGCGGTCAGATTACCGCCCTTATCCTTGATCGCGTATTCCAGATCGGCCCCTGCAGACCATCCGGCGGACCGGCGGAAATCGCCAAGTGCCTCTTCGGTGATAAAGAACAGCGCGTGGGCATATTGCTGGGCACCGATTTGCAGGCCGAACGAGCCCTGCGTCGCCGAATAGTAATCGACCGTGGCGTTGTTAATGCGCAACGCGCCCTCGCCATAGGCGCCGCCCACGAACAGGCCCGCCTTGGTCACGAGGGGCATCCACAAGGTGCCAAGCGCCTTGCTGTCGATGTCCTGCATTTCGGGGAATTCATTAAAAAGGTAATCGCGCGACGCGTCGACGCGTGCGTCGATTTCCATGGCCGCATTCGTGCCAACGCCATTGCCGCAGGCCGCGGTCAACGCGGTTGTCGCCCCTGCAGCGCCGAGGAACGATCGCCGGGTGAACATGCTCATGTCTCTGCCCTATCTGTTTCGCCTGAGTGCAGCCTTTGGCGGCTGCTTGGCCCAAAGTCTAGGGGGTAAGCAGCCGCTTGTCATCATATCTTGGGGGTAATCGCCACATTTCGGCGGGAAATCACCCGTTTTTTAGATGTTTTGCCACCTCGGGCGCGAAATAGGTCAGGATCCCGTCACATCCGGCGCGTTTAAAGGACAAGAGGCTCTCGACCATCACCTTTTGCCCGTCGAGCCACCCGTTCTGCGCCGCCGCCTGCAACATCGCGTATTCGCCCGACACCTGATAGGCATAGGTCGGCACGCCAAAGCGGTCTTTGACGCGGCGGCAGATGTCCAGATAGGGCATCCCCGGTTTCACCATGACCATATCCGCGCCCTCCATCAGGTCGCGCTGGATCAGGCGCATGGCCTCGTCACTATTGGCGGGGTCCATCTGATAGGTGTTCTTGTCGCCCTTCAGCGCGCCCGAGGCCCCGACCGCATCGCGGAAGGGCCCGTAAAACGCCGAGGCATATTTCGCGGAGTAGCTGAGGATACAGACATTGTGATGTCCCTCGGCCTCAAGCGCGGTGCGCATCGCCGCGATCCGGCCATCCATCATGTCCGACGGGCCCAGGATATCGGCGCCCGCCTCGGCCTGTGCCAGCGCCATTTTGACCAGCGCGGCGACGGTCTCGTCATTCACGATCTCGCCATCGCGCACGATCCCGTCGTGGCCATTGGCGTTATAGGGGTCCAGCGCGATGTCAGTCATGATCGCGATATCCGGCACCGCGGCCTTGATCGCGCGGATCACCTGATTGGACAGGTTTTCAGGGTTCCATGCCTCTTCGCAGAGTTCGGTCTTTTTGCTGGGATCGGTGTAGGGGAAGATGCAGATCGCCGGAATGCCAAGATCATGCGCCATCGCTGCCGCCTCAACCGCGCGGGAAATCGACAGGCGGTTCACGCCGGGCATAGACGGGATCGGTTCGACCACGTCATCACCGTCGCGCACAAAGATCGGCCAGATCAGATCATCGACCGTCAGCGTATTTTCCCGCACCAAGCCGCGTACAGCGGGCGATTTGCGTGTCCGGCGCAGGCGGGTCATCGGGTACGGGGCCATCGGTGATTGCATCGATCTGTCCTTTCTATAGGCAGCCAAGGGGTGGCACGGTTTTGCAATGATCTCAAGGGCTAGGAATCCGGTGAATGCGGCGCTATGACAAGCCTATAGGGTTATCTGGGGGCCACTTTGGACTGGTATCAGACGGTATTCGAAGTCATCGACATGCGATCCTTTTCGAACCTGTGGTTCTGGATCATGCTGGCGGTGATCTGGTCCTCGGCGTCTTATTTCGTGATCGGTGTGCCGTTTGATCTGATCACCCGCGCCGGACGTCATGGGGGCCAAGCGGCCGAGGATCTGGCGACACTGGTCCGGATCAACGTCAATCGTATCCTCTATATTTCATCCGTATCGGGGCTTTGGCTGACGGGGCTCGGGTTCTTTTTTCTGACCATTCTGGCGATTTTGGGCTTTGGCTATCGGATGGAATTCGCACAGGCGGTGTTCTTGATCCTGATGCCGCTGTCGGGTGTGGCGGCGGTCAGTGTGCGCACCTGCCACGTGATCCATAATTTCGACCTACAGGGCGACGCCCTGCGCGCGCGTCTGATGTTCCATCGCCGTATCACACAGGTCATCGGCATGTTCGCCATTTTCGTCACAGCGATGTGGGGGATGTATCAGAACCTGTCGCTTGGCGTTTTGGGTGGTTGACAGCGCGGGTCCTGCGTTTAACTCCTGCGGCATGTCTGATCAAACTCACATCACGATGGGCGGTGCGCCCGAGGGGTTCGACGCCCAACTGATCCTGCGCGAATTGCGCAAGACAGGGGCGCCGGTTCTGCATGTCGCGCGCGACGATAAACGGCTGGCCGAAATGCGCGCCGCGCTGCGGTTTTTTGCCCCCGATGTGGTGGTTTTGGAATTCCCCGGCTGGGACTGTTTGCCGTTTGATCGGGTCAGCCCGAATGCCGATGTGTCGGCCTCGCGTATGGCGACGCTGGCCGCGCTGGCCTATGGCGGGATCACGGGACCGTTTGTGGTTCTCTCCACCGTCAGCGCCACGATGCAGCGCGTTCCCCCGCGCGAGATCCTGCGCAAATCCGCGTTTTCCGCGCGTGTGGGCGGGCAGGTGGATGAAAAGGGCCTGCGCGAGTTTCTGGTCCATATGGGGTTTGTTCAGGCGCCCACGGTGATGGAGGCCGGTGATTTTGCGATCCGTGGCGGCATCATCGACATTTTCCCGCCGGGACAGTTGGGGCCGATCCGTTTGGACCTGTTTGGCGATACGCTGGACGGGGTGCGCCGGTTTGATCCGGTGACACAGCGCACGACCGAGACCTTGGAGACGGTCGAGCTTGCCCCCGTGTCCGAGGTGATTTTGGATGAGCGCGCGATCACGCGGTTCCGCCAGAATTATCGGATCGAATTTGGCGCGGGTGGCCATGACGATCCCCTGTATGAGGCCGTTTCGGCGGGCCGCAAGCATCAGGGCGTCGAACACTGGCTGCCGTTCTTTTACGACGGGCTGGAAACGCTGTTCGATTACTTGCCGGATGCGTCGGTTTTTGTGGATTATCAGGGTGATGCGGCACGTCTTTCGCGTTGGGACGGGATTGCCGATCAATATGACAACCGCGCCGAGGCGATGAAGGCCAAGGGGCGGTTGGACACGGTCTATAAACCCTGTCCGCCGGACCTTCTGTACCTCAACGATCCCGCGTGGATGGAGCAGATTGCCGATCGCCGCGTCGTGTCCATGTCCCCGAACCCCCAAGGGTCGGGGCCGAATGTTCTGGACGCGGGCGGACGGATCGGGCGTAACTTTTCACCCGAACGTCAGCAAGAAGATAAAAACCTTTTCAGCGCCTTGGCGGATCACATTCAGGCAAAGCGTGAAGATGGGCCCATCGTCATTGCCTCCTATTCCGAGGGCGCGCGCGAACGTCTGCAAGGGCTGCTAGAGGATGAGGATGTTCTTGGCGTCACGCCCGTCCGTGATTTTCGCGATGTGGACGGGAAACAGGGCGTGTTCCTGTGCGTTTGGCCGCTAGAGCACGGGTTCACCACGCCGAACCTGACCGTGATTTCCGAACAGGATGTGCTGGGCGACCGGTTGATCCGTGGGGCGCGCAAACGGCGGCGCGCCGAGAATTTCCTGACCGAAACGCAATCCCTGTCGCCCGGTGATCTGGTCGTGCATGTGGAGCACGGGGTCGGGCGGTACAACGGGCTTGAGACCATCACCGCGATGGGCGCGCCGCATGAATGTATCGCGCTGGAATATGCGGGCGGGGACCGGTTGTTCCTGCCGGTCGAGAACATCGAACTGCTCTCGCGCTATGGCCACGAAGAGGGCCTGCTGGACAAGCTTGGCGGCGGCGCGTGGCAGGCGAAAAAGGCCAAGCTAAAAGAGCGTATTCGCCAGATCGCGGACAAGCTGATCCGTGTGGCCGCCGAACGCGCCCTGCGCAAGGCCGAGGTGCTGCAGCCCAGCCCGCATGCGTGGGAAGAGTTCAGCGCGCGCTTTCCCTATGAGGAAACCGAGGATCAGTTGAACGCGATCGAGGACGTTTTGACCGATCTGGCCTCGGGTGCGCCGATGGACCGTCTGGTCTGCGGCGATGTGGGCTTTGGCAAGACCGAGGTCGCGATGCGCGCGGCCTTCGTGGCGGCGATGGCAGGGGTGCAGGTGGCGGTGATCGCGCCGACGACCCTGCTTGCGCGTCAGCACGCCAAGGCGTTTCAGGAGCGTTTTCGTGGCTTCCCCCTGCAGGTGCGGCAATTGTCGCGCTTTGTGTCGCAAAAACAGGCCGCCGACACGCGCAAGGGTCTGGCCGACGGGACGGTCGATATCTGTGTCGGCACGCATGCCTTGTTGGCTAAGGGCGTGAGTTTCAAAAACCTTGGCCTGCTGATCATCGACGAGGAACAGCATTTCGGCGTTCAGCACAAAGAGCGTCTGAAACAGATGCGCAGCGATATCCACGTGCTGACCCTGACCGCGACGCCGATCCCGCGCACGCTGCAAATGTCGCTGACCGGTGTGCGCGATCTGTCGATCATCGGCACGCCGCCGGTGGATCGTCTGTCGATCCGCACCTATGTGTCCGAATTCGATACGGTTACAATCCGCGAGGCGCTGTTGCGCGAACATTATCGCGGCGGGCAGAGCTTCTTTGTTGTGCCCCGCATTAGCGATCTGCCCGAGATTGAGGATTTCCTGAAAAATCAGGTGCCCGAGGTCACGTTCATCACCGCCACGGGGCAGTTGGCCGCCGGTGATCTGGATGAACGGATGAACGCGTTCTACGACGGGAAATACGACGTCCTGTTGGCGACGACGATTGTGGAATCGGGTCTGGATATTCCGACCGCGAACACGATGATCGTGCACCGTGCCGATATGTTCGGCCTGTCACAGCTCTATCAAATTCGTGGCCGCGTGGGTCGCTCGAAAACCCGCGCCTATGCCTATCTGACCACGAAACCGCGCCAGCCCCTGACGCCGTCCGCGCAGAAACGTCTGCGGGTGCTGGGCAGTTTGGACAGCCTTGGCGCGGGCTTTACGCTAGCCAGTCAGGATCTGGACATTCGCGGGGCGGGCAACCTTGTGGGCGAGGAACAGTCGGGCCATGTCCAGGAGGTGGGATTTGAGCTCTACCAATCCATGCTGGAAGAGGCGATTTCCAAGATCAAATCGGGTGAGCTCGAAGGTCTCAACGACGGCGACGATCAATGGGCGCCACAGATCAACCTTGGGGTTCCGGTCCTGATCCCCGACACCTATGTGCCCGATCTGGACGTGCGTCTGGGCCTTTATCGTCGTCTGTCCAGCCTGCAGAAAAAGGTCGAACTCGAAGGGTTCGCGGCGGAATTGATCGACCGGTTCGGCCCGCTGCCCAAAGAGGTGAACACGCTGCTGTTGATCGTGCGGATCAAGGCGATGTGCAAAAAGGCCGGTATCGCCAAACTGGACGGTGGGCCCAAGGGCGCAACGATCCAGTTCCACAACGACAAGTTTGCTTCGCCCAAGGGTCTGGTCGAATTCATCAACGCCCAGAACGGCACGGCCAAGGTCAAGGACAACAAGATCATCCTGCGCCGCGACTGGCCCAAGGATGGCGACAAGATCAAAGGCGCCTTTGCGATTGCCCGTGATCTGGCGGAAAAGGTTGTGGCCGAAAAGAAAAAGGCCCGCGCGGGAACGCAGGCCTGATCGTTTGGATGGGATGCCGCGTCAATCGCGCGGCATCAGGATGAACAGGGCGCGCGCCATGACCACAGCCATGGTGATCCCAATCGCCATGGGCACGGGCGTGCCGTTGAACGCCAGACCCACCGGCGCGGCCAGAACTACGGAAATCACCGTTGCGACCGACCCCACGATCGAGGCGGCAAGGCCCGCGATATGGCCCATCGGCTCCATCGCCAATGCGTTCAGGTTCCCGACGGTCAGGCCCATCAGGCCGAACAGGGCAATCGACCACATCACATAGGCGGCGAATTCGACCCCTGCAGGCAGGACACCGGTCCAGAGCAGAACCACCATGATCACGGCCAGAATGGCCTCAACCGTCAGGGTGATGCTGATCAGATAGCGCATGCCCAGACGCACGACCAAACGGGCGTTCGCAATGGATGCAGTGCCCGCGCACAGCGCAATCACACCGAACCAGATGTGAAAGGTTTCCCCCCGGCCGAAATACTGTTCAAACACCTGCTGGGTTGAGGATAGCACCATAAACAGCACCGAAAACACCAGAGCCTGAACCGCGATCGACAGATTGACGATACGGTTGCTGAACACCTCGCGCATGGCGGCGAGCATCGTGCTTGCACGGATCGGACGGCGCAGGTTCGGTGGCAGGGTCTCGGGTTGGCGCAGCATGTACCAACCGACCGAAAAGCTTGCGAACAGCATGAAGGCCACGAAAATCGCGCGCCAGCCGCCCATCGCGATCACACCGGCCCCGATGGTCGGTGCAAGCGCGGGCAAAAGGGTAAAGATCATCATGACAAAGGACGTGATCTTGGCCATCTCGCGCCCCGAATAGAGATCGCGCACAACGGCAAGGCCAACAACCCGCGGCGCGGCGGCTCCCAGACCTTGAAGGACACGGGCAAGCAGCACCATTTCCAACTGACCTGCCGCCCATGCGAACACGGCCCCCACCAGATACAGGCCACCGCCCGCCAGAATAACGCGGCGACGCCCAAACGCATCGGACAGGGGGCCGACGAAAAACGTCCCGATCCCCATGCCCAGAACAAAGGCGGTGATAATAAAGGCGGCTTGGTTCGGATTGTCGGGGGAAAGTTCGGCCCCAATGACGGGCAGGGCGGGCAACATCGCATCAATGGAAAAGGCAATCGTCGCAAACATCATCGCGCACATTGCGATGAATTCAGGCTGCGCCAAACGGCGCGGCACGGGCTGAGTGGTGGCGTGCATATATTTTACTCTGTCAATTAAATTAATCGTAACCTGCGCCTAAATAGCACAGGTTGCTAGCCACCCAAATGCACAGTGGACGGTTCGTTAATTCACAGTCGCGTCTTGGGGCGGACCCGCAAGTTCAGCGATGACCTGCTCCCACAACTCGGGCGGTTGCGCGCCGGGGACCACGTGTGTGTTGGCGACGATAAAGGTCGGAACGCTGTTCACGCCGCGCTGACGGGCGTGGCTGTCGCGCGCGATGATGTCGGCGCGGTCGGCGTCACTGGCCAAGAGGCGGGCGATCATGTCGCCGTCCATCTCTGCGCCCTCGGCAATCGCGCGCAGGGTCGCGGGGTCCTCGATATCCTTGCCCTCTTGGAAATAGGCCTTGAACAGGGCGGTGACGACGGCGGTCTGGCGCCCCTCGATCCCCGCCCAATGGATCAGACGGTGCGCGTCCAGCGTATTGGGCGTGCGTTCAATCGCGGCAAAGTCGATCTCAAGACCCGACTCTTCGGCGGCCTCGGCAATCGCGCCGTAAACCTTCAGCGCATTGGCGCGGCCCCCGAATTTGGTCTCAAGGTATTCGCGGCGATCCATGCCACCGGCGGGCATGGTGGGGTTCAACTGAAACGGATGCCATTCGATGGTAAACGGATGGTCGGGATGGTTGATCAGGGCCTGATCCAGACGGGCCTTGCCGATGAAACACCACGGGCAGATCGGATCGGACAGGATATCAAGCTTGATCATGGTCGGCTTCCCAGTGTTGGCGCAGGGCCTTGCGGTTCAGTTTCCCGTTCCCGCCTTTGGGAAGGGCGTCCATCTTGATGAATAGACGCGGTTGTTTGTATCGGGCCAGATGGGTCTGTGCAAATTCCGAAAGCGCCGTTTCATCAACATCCTGTGAGGTGACGTAAAAGGCCGCGATCACCGTGGCGTCGGATTTGACGCGGATTTCGGTCGCCGCGACCTCGGCCACGCCGGGGAATTGGGACAGGGTCGCCTCAACCTCGACGGGGCTGACGCGAAAGCCGCCCGCGTTCATCATATCGTCGCCGCGTCCCAGATAGGTGATCGCGCCGTCTTCGGCCATTTCGACTGTATCGCCGGTCAGGAACCATTCGCCGTGGAACCGCTCGGCCGTTTCATCCGGCGCGTTCCAGTATGCGATCATCATGCCCGGATCGCGGTTGGAAATCGCCAATTGGCCCCCTGTACCACGTTTCGTGATGTTCAGTTCACCATCCAGAACCGCCAGACGCCGACCCGCTTGGGGATATCCTGACGCGGGGGGCGTCGCGGGGTGATCAGGACAGGCGGACACAAAGGTCGAACATTCTGACATGCCCAGCGCCTCATAAATCGCGGTGCCGGTGCGCTCGGTCCATGCAAGGCGCGTCGCCTCGGGCAGCTTTTCACCGGCGGACAGGCCGTGGCGCAGTTTCGGCAGGGACAGGGGCGCGTAGGATTTCAGCATCTGGCGATAGACCCCCGGCGCGGCGGCAAAGATCGTCGCGTCATAGCGTTTGAGCAGCAACGGCAGGGCCGAGGCCGCCACATCCGCCGCAGGGATCAGGGCGGTTGCCCCCATCGCCCACGGGTCCAGCAAACCGGTGCCCAGCGTATAGGTCCAGTTGAACGCGCCCGCATGCAGCAACCGGTCGGTCTGTGTCAGCCCGTACCAGCCGTCCCACATCATCCGCCGCGCCCAGACCGCGCGATGGGCGTGAACGACGCCACGGGGCCGGCCGCTGGTCCCCGATGTATAGACCATATAGGCGGGGCGGTCGGGGTCGCCCATGGCATAGTCGGCGGGCGGGTTGGTGAACATCGCCTCAAGCGCTGTCGCCGTGATCACTCGCGCGGGATGATCGGGCAGGGGCACGCCCGGCCCCGCGATAATGGCCACGGGGTCCAGCTCATCCGCCAGTTTGGTGATCTCGGGCGTGGTCAGGGCGGCGGCGGTCGGCACAGGGATCAGACCGGCGGCAATCGCGCCCAAAAAGGCCACCGGAAAATCGACCGTGTTCCCAAGACGCAGGATCACACGCCCCCCGGGCGGCAGACCCGCGTCCAGAAACCCCGTCGCCACACCGCGCACCGCCTGTTCCAGCTTGGCATAGGACCAACGCTGCGCGCCCTTGGGCGACACGACGGCAAGGGCGATCTTGTCCCCCAGATCCTGCGCGTGGCTCAGGATATAGGCGGCCAGATTGAACGGGGCGGGGCATGGGGCGAACGGCCCCTGATCGAACAATGCATCCATGCAGGCGTGCTAGCGTCCGCATGTGGTTGTTGCAAGGGCGGGGTGGCAGCGCTAGATGTTTTCGAACCATGACAAACGATACCCAACCCAGTCTGATCCGCCTTGCCCGTGCCTCTGGTGAACCGGCCAAGGTCGAACCGTTGAACCTTGGTCAACGGGTGCGCGAATTGCGCACGGCGCGCGGTTGGACGTTGGAACAGGCCGCGACCCATGCGGGGTTGGCGCGCTCCACCCTGTCCAAGATCGAGAACGGGCAGATGTCGCCGACCTATGAGGCGTTGAAAAAGCTGGCTGAGGGCTTGGCGATTTCCGTGCCCCAGCTGTTCACGCCCGCCAAGACGGAACAGGTCAACGGGCGCATGGCCACCACCAAAGAGGGTGAGGGCGCCGCCCATGCCACCACCACCTATGAGCACGAATTGCTGGCCCCGCAACTGACGCAAAAGGCGATGTTGCCCTATCGCGCCCGTATCCGCGCGCGCAGCTTTGATGAATTTGACGGCTGGGTACGCCATGACGGCGAGGAATTTCTATACGTACTGACGGGCGTTATTCGCCTGTACACGGAATTCTACGAACCGGTTGAAATGCGCCGTGGCGATAGCGCCTATTACGACGCGGCCATGGGCCATAACGTAATTTCCCTGTCCCAAGACGACGCCACCATCCTGTGGGTGACGTCGCTGGGGTAGGTCGGGCAGGGCGTTAGAACGCGTCCTGCACGATGCGCGATCCGGCCGAGATGTCCTCGCCCAGACCTTCGATTGTGCCGCAGGCCGCAAGGCCCGCCATCAGTGCAATCAAGATAAACGGTTTCATTTAGTCCTCTGCGTACCACCAGACATCCGGCTGGAACCCGATCCAATCCCCGTAAATCGGGATGGTTTCGGGATAATGCAGGTTTTTATCATGCGCAATCAGCGAGACAGGCGTGTACCACACCGGCACCACATAGCGACCGGCGGTCAGGATGCGGTCCAGCGCGCGCACAGCCGCCACCATGTCGTCGCCCGAGGGGGCGTTCAGCATGGCGTCGATCATGGCCACGGCGGCGGGTTCGTTCATCCCCATCCAGTTGCCGGTGCCGGGCTCGGTCACGCCATCGGGACCCCAATACAGCATCTGTTCGTTGCCGGGGCTGAGGGACATGCCGCGCGTGTACCATGTCATGTCGAAATCGTAATCCTTGGTGCGCGCAGAATATTGAGCATCATCAACCACTTCGACCGTGGCGTTGATGCCCAGACGTTTCAGCGTCTCCAGATACACGTCGGCGATTTGCTGGGGTTCGTTCGCCCCTTGTCGCAGGAGGATCGTCATTTCAAACGGATCGCCGGCGGCGTTGCGCAGAACGCCCGCGTCATCCACGGTCCAACCTGCCTCTTGCAGGCTGGCCAAGGCGGCGCGAAGGGCCTTGCGATCGACCTCACGCACATCGGAAACCGGCAGGCTATAGCCCTCGATCACGCCGGGGATCAAATCCTCGGCATAGGGGGTCAGCAGGTCGAGAACCTTGCCTGTGGCGGCCTCATGGCTCATCCCGAATTGCGAGTTCGAGAAATAAGAGGTGATGCGCGGCAGTTTGCCGTCGTTCAGCTTGGCGTTCGTGAATTCAAAGTTGAACGCCTGAATCATCGCCTCGCGCACACGCCAGTCGGCAAAGATATCGCGCCGCGTGTTCATGACGAAACCGGTGATGCCGGTGGGGCGTTGGTGCGGGATTTCGGATTTGACCACATCGCCGCGTTGAACCGCAGGGAAATTATAGACCTGTTCCCATTTCACGGGGTCGGTTTCGCGGTTGCTGGTCAGGATGCCGGCGGTAAAGGCCTCGAACATGACACTGCCATCGCCAAAGAATTCCATCCGGATGGTGTCAAGGTTGTTGGTCCCGCGGCGCAGCGGCAGGTCCTTGCCCCAATAGTCGGGATTGCGGGTCAGTTCGACATAACGCCCCGCCTCGAAATCGCTGATGACATAGGGGGCGGTGGAAATCGGGATGATGTCGATGCCGCTGGCGGCGAAATCGCGCCCCTCCCACTGTGCCTTTTTCAGGATCGGGCGCATGCCGATGATCAGGGCCAGTTCGCGGTCCTCGGTGTTAAAGGTGAACTTGACCGAGCGTTCGCCGGTTTGTTCGGCCGACGCGACCTTGCCCCAGACCCCGTGATAGCGCGGATGCCCCACGGTCCCCAGCGTCTCATAGGACCACAGCACGTCCTCAACCGTGACGGGCGTGCCGTCCGAGAATTTTGCCTCGGGGCGCAGGGTGAATTCGACCCATTCACGGTTCGGGCCCACATCAATCGATTCGGCCAACAGCCCGTAGAGGGTGAAGGGTTCGTCGTAACTGCGGCCCATCAAGCTCTCATAAGCCAGATATCGCAATTGCCACGGCACGCGCCCCTTAAGGATGTGAGGGTTCAAACTGTCAAAGCTGCCGACCTCACCCGTGACGATCTTGCCGCCCTTGGGCGCGTCGGGGTTCACATGAGGCAGGGACACAAAATCCGGTGGCAGCGCGGGGTCCCCATACATAGCTATGCCATGCTGTGGTTCCGCAGTTGCGAATCCCGTTCCAAGAATCACCGCGCCGATGGCCAATCGCACTGCTCGGGCCCCGAAAAAAATTGGTTTCATTATCGCAACAATCCTCAACATCCCTGTTTTAATTGACCCTCAGACTATGCCGCCGATCTAAGGTTTTCAAACTTTTAGCTTGGATGCAGGCAAGAGATTGCGTATAAAAGGGGCACTGCTCGATAGGTTTCTTGCCTGTATGAAACCTGCCTCAATAACTTAACGCCAGCTTCGCGCTGGCGTTTTTTTTTGCCCCCGATTTGCAACCAAACGCAGATTTTAAGTGTTCTTTGCAGGTGCAGCATCTATGTTCACTCACAACAAGGATCGGAGGACCAGATATGTCGCTAGTTGGAAAAACCGCAGTCATCACCGGATCGAATTCGGGAATCGGCCTTGGGGTCGCGCGTGAACTGGCGCGGGCGGGGGCGAACGTGGTTCTGAACTCGTTCACCGACAACCAAGAGGATCACGATCTGGCCCAAGAGATCGCGCGCGAGTTCAACGTGGATGCGCGCTATATTCAGGCCGACATGTCCAAGGCGGATGAATGCCGCGCCCTGATCGAAAAGGCGGGGGCCTGCGATATTTTGGTGAACAACGCCGGTATTCAGCACGTGTCGCCCATCGATGAATTCCCCGTGGAAAAATGGGACGCGATCATCGCAATCAACATGAACTCGGCCTTTCACACGACCGCCGCCGCCCTGCCGATGATGCGCAAGGCCGGTTGGGGCCGCGTTGTGAACGTCGCCTCGGCCCATGGTCTGACGGCCAGCCCGTTCAAATCGGCCTATGTCGCCGCGAAACATGGCGTGGTTGGCATGACCAAGGTGGTCGCGCTTGAAACCGCCAAGGAACCGATCACCGCGAATGCGATCTGCCCCGGTTATGTGAAAACCCCGCTGGTTGAAAAGCAGATCCCCGACACGGCCAAGAAATACGACATGACCGAGGAAGAAGTGATCGAAAAGGTCATCCTCGAACGTCAACCGTCCAAGGAATTCGCGACCGTGGAACAAATCGGCGGTACGGCTGTGTTCCTGTGTAGCGACGCCGCATCCCAGATCACCGGCACCACGATCAGTGTCGATGGCGGCTGGACTGCGCTGTAACCCATGGCCCGTTCCCGCAATCGCAAACGGATCAATCTGGCCCTGCAAGGTGGGGGCGCGCATGGCGCCTTTACCTGGGGTGTGCTCGACCGGATCATGGACGAGGACGATATCGAGATCGCGGGGATTAGCGGCACCTCGGCGGGGGCCCTGAACGGGGCGGCGTATAAATCCGGCTATTTGGCCAACGGGATTGAGGGCGCGCGCCATAACCTTGAATGGCTGTGGCGTCAGATCGGATCGGTCGGGGATATGCGGATCACCGATTGGGTGCGCGAATTCACGCCCGCGCCCGTTGTGATGGCACAGGCCGCAGGGTTTTCCGCCGCCTATGCCGTTGCCGATGTCGCAAGCCGGATGTTCAGCCCCTATGCCTATGGGCCGTTTTATCAGCACCCGTTGCGCAGCGTCGTGGATCAGTTCGATTTCGGTCGGATTTGCACGGCTGAGGGGCCGCGGTTCTATGTCTGTGCCACGAATGTGCGCACCGGCAAGGCGCGGGTGTTCACGGGGGATGAGATTTCCACCGATGCGATCCTTGCGTCGGCCTGTTTGCCAACCTTGTTCCAAGCGGTCGAAATCACCGACCCCGAAACCGGCCAGACCGATCCGTATTGGGACGGCGGGTACACTGGGAACCCTGCGCTATTTCCGTTGTACGATCAGGAGTTACCCGACGACATTGTCGTGGTGAACATCAACCCGTTGGAGCGCGATGACCTGCCGACCACGCCGCAGGACATCCAGAACCGGATCAATGAGATCAGTTTCAACTCGGCCCTGTTTAATGAGTTGCGCGCGATCCATTTCGTCAAACGTCTGATTGATCAAGGGGCGATTACGCCCGGCGCGATGAAAGATGCCAACATCCATATGATCGCCGACGATGACCTGATGAGGCAGCTGTCCGTTGCGACAAAGACGGTGCCTAACCCGTTGATTATTGGCAAGCTTCGCGATGCTGGCCGTGCGGCGGCGGATAAGTTTCTGACCGAGCATAAAGACGATCTGAACCATCGCGGGACCGCCGATCTGGTGGCGATGTTCGGCTAGAGCACGCTCAGGACCAGCATCACAGCCAGTCCCCACATCACCACGCCGATGAGCGCATCCAACACCTGCCACGCGCGGGCGGATTGCATGACGGGCGCAAGTAACCGCGCCCCGTAACCCAATGAAAAGAAAAAGCTATAGGACGCGAGCGAGGCCGCGACCGCAAAGGCAATTTTTTGGTTCAGGGGCACGAACTGGGTCGACACGGCGCCGATCAACCCCAGCGTATCCAGATAGACATGCGGGTTCAGCCACGTGAACGCCGCCGCAATCGCGATGGTTTTGCCAAGGGACACGGTCCGGTTTTCAAGGGTCAGCGCATAGTCGCCCTTGATCGCGGCCATGAACCGCAAGCCCCCGTAAACCAACAGAAATCCCGCGCCAAACACGGCCATCACAAAGGGCAACCACGGGGTAAGCGTGACCAGCGCGCCAAACCCCGCCACCCCGGACGAGATCAGGATCATATCCGAACTTGCACAAAACAGGGCGACCCAGAACACGTGCTGACGCGCGATCCCTTGGCGCAGAACAAAGGCGTTCTGCGCACCAATCGCCATAATCAGGGAAAGGGCCGTGAAATAGCCGGTGACCGCCGCCTCGAACATCGGGGTTATTTGGCGATGGCCTTGGCCGCCTCTTCGACGGCTTTGAGGGCGTCCTCGGGTTTGTCACTCGGGTAGACCAGACCGGCGGAAATCACCAGTTTCGCCGCGTCCTCGACCGACATGTCGAGCATGATCACCTCGGATTTCGGCACGAACAGCAGGAAACCCGACGTCGGGTTCGGCGTGGTCGGCAAAAAGACCGAGATCAACGCCTCGTCGCGGGGAATACGGCGATTCACCTCGCCCTTGGCGGTGGTGGACACAAACGCAATGGCCCATACGCCTTTGCGCGGGTATTCGACCAAACAGGCCTGATCGAATGAGGTTTCGGATTGGGCCAAAACCGTTTCTGCGATTTGTTTCAGTCCGTTATAGATCGACCTTACCACGGGCATCCGGTCAACAAGGCTCTCACCCCAGAGGATCAGAGAACGCCCGATCAGACCCTTGGCGATCCAACCGACAAACAGTGTGAACAGCAGGAAAAAGATCACCCCGACCCCGCGCAGGTCGATGCCCAGCAGGTTTTCGGGGTGGTACTTGTCCGGAACAAAGGGCAGAACGAACCCGTCGACCCAGCCAATGACCGTCCAGATCAGCCACACGGTCAGCCCGATCGGGGCAATCACGACCAGACCGGTCAGAAAGGACGCCCGCACGCCGGCCAAACCGCCACGGCGTTTTTTATGCTCTGGCGCATCAAGGTTTTCGTGTTCGAACATGTGGTTGCCTGTCTTCCCAATCGGGGTTCAATCTATGACCTCCGACCAAGGTCTACAATAAGCCCCGCGCACGGGGCCGAATTTAATGGTCGTATCTGAAATCTATGTTCAGATTTCCGGCACAGTTTGATGACGTTACGGGTATTGCGCAGCGATTTCGGTGGCAATCCGCGCGGCCAATCGGGCGTTGTTGCGCACAAGGGCGATATTGGCGGTCAGGGACGCGCCCGCCGTCAGGTTCAGGATATGACCCAGCAAAAACGGCGTGACTTCTTTGGCGGCGATTCCCTGCTGCTCGGCGGCGATCAGGGCCTGTTCGATGATCGGGCCGATCTCGCCATGGGGGATTTCGTCGGTCTCGGGGATGGGGTTCGCGATCAACTGACCGCCGGTTAGGCCGAGGCGCGCGCGCATCAAATGGGCCGCCGCGATCTGTCCGGCGTCATCCATGCGCAGGGGCGCGGTGATGCCACAGCTGCGCGACCAAAAGGCGGGCAGGGCGTCCTGACCATAGGCGATGACAGGCACACCTTGGGTTTCGAGCACCTCAAGCGTTTTGGGGATGTCGAGGATCGCCTTGGGCCCCGCCGCAACGACCGTCACGGGCGTTTGGCCCAGTTCCGTAAGGTCGGCCGAGATATCGAACGTGGTTTCCGCGCCGCGATGCACGCCGCCGATCCCGCCGGTGGCAAAGACCGAAATCCCCGCCAGATGCGCACAGATCATCGTCGCGGCCACGGTCGTCGCACCGGTCCAGCCCATGGTCAGGCACAGGGCCAGATCGGCGCGGCTGATCTTTTTGGCGTCGGTGGTCTGGGCGAGGCGTTCAAGATCCGCATCCGACAGACCGATGTGGATCATCCCGTCCATCAGGGCGATGGTTGCGGGCACGGCGCCTTGATCGCGGATGTCCTGTTCGACCGCGCGGGCCGTGGTCAGGTTGTCGGGATAGGGCATGCCGTGGGTGATGATCGTGCTTTCCAGCGCGACAACGGGCGCGCCGGTTTTCAGGGCCTCGGCGACATCGGGGGCAAAGCGGAGGGGCAGGGTGGTCATGTGGCGGGTCCTGTCAGATAGGTGGCAGTGGCGGTGTGGGCGCATTCCAGCGCGGCAAGGGGATCCGCGCCATTGGCCCGCGTCGCGATAAACTGGGCGGTGAAAAAGTCGCCCGCACCGGTGATGCGGGTCGGTGTGATGGCGGGGGGCGTGCGGGTTTTGACGCTGAGGCCCTTGGAATGGGCCCAAGCGACCGTGGTCTCACGCGCGCCGTCGGTGATGACCACGAGCGGAACGCCCATGCGTATGAGGGCGCGCGCGGCCTCGGTCGCCGAGATGTCGGGGGCGCGCAAGATCGCGCGGGCCTCGGCCAGATTACAATAGAGATCAGGTATCAGAGCGTTCAACAGCAGGTCGGTCAGCCGCGTGGATTTCACGGGACTGGCGCAGACCACGGACACGCGGCGTTCGCGCAGGTGGTCATGCCAATCAGGCCGATCCGCGATCAACGGGATCAGGTTCCCGTCCAGTATAAGGTGTCCGCGTGTGATCCTGAGTTGGTCGAGCATCGCATCGAGCCCTGCGCGCATCGCGCGGTCCACGGCCACCGCCCCGACAAGGCCGCGCGGGTCCTCTATCGCGATATAGCTGTCCGTGGGGTGACCCGGCAGGGGGATCAGACCGGTGGAGGTCAAACCCTGTGCCCCGAGGTCGTTGATGAGAGACCTGCCCGCATCATCATCGCCCACGGTGGCAATCAATGTGGTCGGCAGTCCCGCGTGATGAAGGTTGCGGGCGAGGTTTGTCGCCACGCCGCCAATGCGCCGCCGATAGGTTCCGGGCACATCGTCCCCCCGCGCGCAATCACCGTTCGCTTTGGCAATCACGTCCCAATGGGCCGCGCCAAGGCAAACAAATGGTGAGTAGTCGATCAGGGACAGTGTCATGGGCGTATCTGGGCGAGGATCGGGGGGCGGTGCAAGGGGATTGGCGTGAATTTCCGACCGTCTGGTCAAATGGCGATGTTTTTTGAGTATTTTTGCCAAGATGAAGGGCACGGGGCTTGTGTCATGGGGAAAGCTCGTTTAAACGCGCGATCACTTCACAGGCGAGGCTTGGGCCCTCGGGGGAGACATCCCCGAAAGGTCCGCCGGTTGGGACGCAAGTCCCTGATGGTCTCGCTCAGGCGCAAACCGGAAAGGAACACGATATGGCGCTTCCCGAATTCACTCTGCGTCAGCTGCTCGAAGCTGGCGTTCACTTTGGTCACCAAACCCAGCGTTGGAACCCGCGTATGGCGGAGTTCATCTATGGTGAACGTAACGGCATCCACATTCTGGACCTGACGCAGACCGTTCCCATGCTGGACGCTGCTCTGAACGTTGTGCGTGAGACCGTTGCCAAAAACGGCCGCATCCTGTTCGTTGGTACCAAGCGTCAGGCACAAGGTGCGATTGCTGAAGCCGCTGAGAAAAGCGCGCAGTACTACATGAACCACCGTTGGCTGGGCGGTACGCTGACCAACTGGAAAACCGTTTCGCAGTCGATCGAGCGCCTGAAAGCGCTGGACGAGAAACTGGAAAGCGGTGCCGAAGGCCTGACCAAGAAAGAGCGTCTGGGCATGGAACGTGAGCAGGCCAAACTGCAAGCGTCGCTGGGCGGTATCCGCGAGATGGGCGGCGTTCCCGATCTGCTGTTCGTCATCGACGTGAAAAAAGAAGATCTGGCGATTGCCGAAGCGAAAAAGCTGGGCATTCCGGTTGTTGGCGTTGTCGACACCAACTGCTCGCCGAACGGCGTTGACTACATCATCCCGGGCAACGATGACGCGGCCCGTGCGATTGCTCTGTACTGTGACCTGATCAGCCGCGCTGCTCTGGACGGTATGAGCGCGCAGCTGGATGCGGCTGGCGTTGATCTGGGCGCTCTGGAAGAGCTGCCGGAAGAAGAAGCCGTTGCTGAGGGCGCAGAGGCCTAATCGGCCCGCTGTCACGCAATTGATACCGGGCGGGGCTAGACCCCGCTCGGAACACCCATTCTGACGTTACGAGGAGAGCCGAAATGGCAATCACCGCTGCTATGGTGAAAGAGCTGCGCGAGAAATCCGGCGCAGGCATGATGGACGCGAAAAAAGCGCTGACCGAAAACGATGGCGACATGGATGCCGCAATCGACTGGCTGCGCACCAAGGGTCTGGCGACCGCTGCCAAGAAATCGGGCCGTACGGCTGCTGAAGGTCTGGTGGCTGTGGCTGTTGACGGCGGCGTTGGCGTTGCTGTCGAAGTGAACTCGGAAACCGACTTTGTTGCGAAGAACGCTGAATTCCAAGGCATGGTTTCGGGTATCGCGACCGCCGCTCTGGGCGTTGCTGATGTTGAGGCGCTGAAAGGTGCTGATCTGGACGGCAAAACCGTTGCTGACGTTCTGACCGACAAGATCGCAACCATCGGCGAAAACATGGGCGTACGCCGCATGGCCAAAGTCGAAGGCGACACCGTTGTCACCTACATCCACAACGCTGTTGCCGACAACATGGGCAAAATCGGCGTTCTGGTTGCACTGAAAGGTGGCGACGAGGCATTTGGCCGTCAGGTTGCCATGCACATCGCTGCGGCAAACCCCGCGTCGCTGGGCGAAGCTGATCTGGATCCGGCCGTTGTTGAGAAAGAGCGTCAGATCCAAATCGACATCGCACGTGAATCGGGCAAGCCCGAGCAGGTCATCGAGAAGATGATCGAAGGCCGCATGAAGAAATTCCTGTCGGAAGTCACGCTGCTGGGTCAGGCGTTCGTTGTGAACCCCGATCTGACCGTTGCCAAAGCTGCTGAAGAAGCCGGTGCCGAAGTTCTGGCATTCGTGCGCATGGAAGTGGGCGAAGGCATCGAGAAAAAGCAGGAAGATTTCGCTGCTGAGGTTGCTAAGGCCGCACAAGGCTAATCGCATCCGCGACCACGATTTCAGGCCGCTCCGGTTTCGGGGCGGCCTTTTTTGTTTCTGGGGATTGTTTGCGCGTATCCGTGTGGGTGATCGCGATGGACCTTCATCCACGGGCGCGAGACGACAATCAGCGTCGGGATAAAAAGGTATAGACAAAAAGAAACGGTGCAGCCGGGCAGCTGCACCGTTCTTTTTGAAACGCGCGGCTTCTATGGGGATGAGGGGCGCGCGTTTACTATGGTGCCGGCCAAGATGGCTGAATATACGCCATCCGACCGACGACCGGTTTCCCGGAAGAAAGGCGGTAAACACGTAATTGCGCGTCGCACCTCTCCAAAGTTCCATGGCTAAAGCCACCACTCACGGAACACGACTGTTTTGCCAGTAACAAACGTTAACCGAAAGTCAGGGATTCCTTACCTTGTCGGCCTTTAGGTCTCGAGAAGGAAAATTTGGTTTTGAAATGAGGCCTTTAGGACTGCCTGTGCAGTTGTTTCGACGTCTAGTGACTCGCGTGCAAGGCGAAGATGTTTCTCTACGGTTGCAGGCGTCAGGTCCATGATCGTCGCGATGTCCTGAGTCGTTTTGCCATCGCCAACCCATTCCAGCACTTCGCGCTGGCGGTTGGTGAGCATCCGACGCGTGCCGGAGTAGGGGAGACACATCAGTTTCAGGTGCGCCATGTTCGCGACCACAAAGATTTCGCGGCCGTGTTCGACCCATGTCGCATCAACCTCGGCCTGCGTGATGCCCGCACGCGCCGCAAGGCCCATGGCGCCCTTGGCACGTGCCGAGGCATCGCGGAAGCCGATGGAATAGCCCGCCGTTACATTATGCGCGCGGTTGAACTCCAGCACGCGCATGGCCTCGGGCGGCATTTCACCGGCCATTGCCTTATCAATCATGACCTGCCACGAGGACGCACCGACGTTCTCGGCGGCCCATTGCACCATAGGGGCGTCGAAATAGAGGCCGTCGTCGATAAACCCCGTCAGATAGGCATCGCCAAAGTTTGACAGGATCAAAACGTCCTTGGGATCGCCATAGGAATGCGCTGTACGGAAACGTGTGAACCCATAGATCAACCGATCAAATCCATAGCCATCCATGTACTTCACGAGATGGGCCCAGACGTCCTCGATGCTGCGAGCATCTGCAAGGATTTCCAGATCGTTCAACATTTGAGTCCTCAGAGCCTTGGGCGCGCCATACTGGAGCGTCGAACGTGTCTTTCCGCGTCTGATGGTTGAATACGCGGAGGTTTACGGTCGTATAAGGCAAGTTCTAGCCGATTACAGGAGAGAATGCACCATAAGGCGCAGAAGAATACAAATGTACTTTCACTTTTTCTGAAAGTGGTTCTGCATTCGGCATTTACGGCTGTTCGTTCAAGCTATGCGCGGGCGGATGCAAGCGTGGCTACATCATATTTAACATAATATTGATTATAGGATTGGTGATGTTTAATGGAAGCGTACTATGAGCGAAGACGTGCAGAGCGTGCGGCAGAGAGCCGATGAATGTGGGCCTTATGATGCTGAGTAAATGACGCGGAGCAGCCTCTCTCCTTCATGGTCGTATTTCACCCTCGCCCAAAGACCGATAAGCGCCTCTTCATCGGATACGTGTCTTCGATACTCTGTGCATCTCCTTACACCGCCATCTTCAAGAGGTTCGTCCAAAAGCGTCCGTTTCGGGGTAAGATCAGAGAACTTCAGGTACATATAGACGAACGCCATCAGCTGACGTTTTTCCAAAGATGACAGATATTCTTCAATCCTGAACGAAACAGATTGAACGGCGTCAAAGCTGCTTTCGCGCGCCGCGCGCTCAAGATCAACAAACAGAGAAAACAGCTTCTGGTCTGTCAAGGTCAGCCGACCATCAGATGTCCTATCAACACCGTGGGTAATGAGCTTATCTTTGACGAATTGGTAAATCGATGCTTCGGTCATAGGCGCAAACTACATCCGTGCCACCGTGCCTGCAAAAAAGAATTCAAGCGACCACCCGCAAGGCTTTTCAGCCCTGCGATATGTGAGGTCTCCGGGCCGCCAAGCCTTGCTCCTGTCGCGCCCTGTGGTGACACTTCTGATTTGCAAACCCAGTGACATTTCTACTTGGTTGCAACATGATGTTTAATGGAAACATGCTATGAGCGACGACCTAAAGAACGCGCAGACGTGGGTTAAGGCAAGGAAACTTCGGCCAGCCGTGCGCGATAAAACAGATCAATCGTGGCAACACCCAAATGGACATACTCGCATGTCGTGAACTCATACCCATCTAGTTCTACGCATTTTGGAACATTCTCGAATGTATCGGCTACTCGCTCCAAGGCAAGTTCATACCCCCTCGCTTGGAAGCCGCTTCCCTCAATGGTGTTGGGCAAAAGCGGAGACAAGGCCGCATAGAATGCGCGCATCGACCCAACCAACTCTGACAAACAAGTTCCGGTGCCACGATCAATCGTGACACAAATGTGAGCCGCATAGTCAAGGCATTGCGGTTGCATCCAGCCACGGTAGCGCAAATCCAAAGGCTCGATAGCCTTCAAACAGGCAATCACATCAGGGGTCGGCAGCTCTTCTTCCGCAATCGCCGGGTGGGCCAAAAATCCAAGAGCCAAAATGGCGGACATCACTAAGCTTTTCATTGAAATAGCTTGAAGCGACAAAAGGCAGGCGTCAATCCTGTTATCCGCAAGGCTTTTCGGGCCTGCGATATTTGAGGTCTTCGGGCCGCCAAGCCTTGCTCCTGTCGCGCCCTGTGGTGACCCTTCTGCTTTGCAAACCGGGTGACATTTCTACCTGATTGCAACATGGCATGGCGTACGGAACTGTCGAACCGTACGCCGAAGTTCAATCCTGGAACGTTCCGACGTTCCTAGCCGAGCGCATAGCCCGCGCCGCGCACCGTGCGCACGGGATCTTCACCGCCATGTTGGCACAGCGCCTTGCGCAGACGTCCGATGTGCACGTCGACGGTGCGCGTGTCGACATAGATGTCACGCCCCCACACGCGGTCCAGCAATTGCTCGCGGCTCCAGACACGACCGGGTTTTTCCATGAAGGTGCTCAGCAGACGAAATTCCGTTGGGCCCAGTTTCAACATATCCCCGCCGCGCGAAACCTTGTGGGTTTCGGCGTCCAGAATGATGTCTTCGTATTCCAGACGTTCCCCCACGGTCGCAGGACGCGTTCGGCGCAGTTGTGCACGCACACGGGCCATCAGCTCGACCACAGAGTACGGTTTGATCACATAATCATCTGCGCCGGTTTCCAGACCACGCACGCGATCCACCTCTTCGGCGCGCGCCGAGAGCATGATGATCGGAATGTTGCGCGTCTCGTTGCGGGTTTTCAGACGGCGGCAAACCTCAATCCCCGAAACGCTGGGCAGCATCCAGTCCAGAACGATGATGTCGGGCGATTCCTCATCCACGCAGAGCAACGCCTCTTCACCGTTTTCCGCCTTGGAAACCGAGAACCCTTCGGCCTCAAGGTTATAGGACAGCACTTCGCGTTGCGCCGGTTCATCCTCGACAACAAGAACGCGGGGTTGTTCTGCGGCGGCCATCGGTCTTAGTCCTTTTTACCGGCGTAGGATGTGTTGTCGCCTTTGTTGCGCTCATCATCGGGCATTTCACCGGTGGACAGGTAAATCACCTGTTCCACGATGGACGTCACATGATCGCCCATGCGTTCGATGTTTTTGGCGATGAAATGCAGGTGCATACAGGCGGTGATGTTGCGCGGATCTTCCATCATAAAGGTCAGGAATTCGCGGAACAGCGCGTTGTACATCTGATCGACTTCGTGGTCGCGTACGCGCACCGCGGCGGCCAGTTCGGCGTCACGCGTCACATAGGCGTCCAGCGCGTTTTTCAGCATGTCCTCAACCACAATGGCCATCCGGCGGATCGCGCCCGAGGCCCCATCGATCGGTTGCATCTGCACCAGAACCGAGGTCCGTTTACCAAGGTTTTTGGCGTAGTCCCCGATGCGTTCGAGGTTGGCCGAGATTTTCATCACGGTCAGAACGGTGCGCAGGTCAGACGCCGCCGGTGCACGCAGCGCCAGCAAGCGCGCGCATTCCTCGTTGATGCGTTCTTCGAGTTCGTCAATCGCGCGGTCGTTCTTGCGGACCTGCTCGGCCAGTTCTTCGTCACGGCGTTCCAGAGAGGTCGCTGCGTCGATAATCGCCTGTTCAACCAGACCGCCCATTTTCATGATCATGGCCTGAATGGCCTCCAGATCACGGTCAAAGGACGTCAGAATATGTTGGTGTTCACTCATGGTACTGGTCCCTGCCCTAGCCGATCCGGCCAGTGATATAGCTCTCGGTGCGTTCGTCTTTGGGGTTGGTGAAGATCTGGCCGGTTTCGCCATACTCAACCAAGGTCCCGAGGTGGAAGAACGCGGTTTTCTGGCTGACGCGCGCGGCCTGCTGCATCGAGTGGGTCACGATCACCACCGAATAATCGCGGCGCAGCTCGTCGATCAGTTCCTCGACCTGCAGCGTTGCAATCGGGTCAAGCGCCGAGCACGGTTCATCCATCAACAGGACCTCGGGCTCGGTCGCGACGGCGCGTGCGATGCACAGACGTTGTTGCTGACCACCGGACAGGCCGGTGCCGGGCGCGTGCAGACGATCCTTGACCTCATCCCAGATCGCACCACGGCGCAGCGCCTTTTCAACGATCTCGTCCAGATCGGCCTTGTTGCGGGCCAGACCGTGGATGCGCGGGCCATAGGCCACGTTGTCATAGATCGATTTCGGGAACGGGTTCGGTTTCTGGAACACCATGCCGACCTTGGCGCGCAGCTGTACGGGGTCAACGCGGCTGTCATAGATGTTCTGGTCGTCCAGACGGATGTCACCGGTCACGCGGCAGATGTCGATCGTGTCGTTCATCCGGTTCAAACAGCGCAGAAAGGTCGACTTGCCACAGCCCGACGGGCCGATGAACGCGGTGACCGTGCGGTCGGAGATATCGACCGAAACGTCTTTGATCGCATGGGTGTCGCCATAATAGACGTCACAGTTCTGCGCCGAGATTTTCACTTTGTTGGCGTCCACGTCTCTCTCCAGGATTCGCATATCATTCATAGCGGTCTTCCTTCCTTACCAACGGCGCTCGAACCGGCGACGCAAAATAATCGCCGCGACGTTCATAGCAAGAAGGAACACCAACAGCACAATAATGGCACCCGAGGCCCGTTCGACCAAGGCCGCATCGGCGCGCTGGGTCCAGTTATAGACCTGCACCGGCAGGGCCGAGGCCGGATCAAAGAACCCTTCGGGCGGGCCTGCGGGGTATTCCCGCACAAAGGCCACCATACCAATCAACAACAGGGGCGCGGTTTCACCCAAGGCCTGCGCCAGACCAATGATGGTCCCCGTCAGGATGCCCGGTGCCGCAAGGGGCAGCACATGGTGAAACACCGCCTGCATTTTCGAGGCCCCTACCCCCAACGCCGCGTCACGGATGCTGGGCGGAACGGCCTTCAGCGCGGCGCGCGTCGCGATGATGATGGTGGGCAGCGTCATCAGGGTCAGAACCAGACCACCGACAATCGGGGCCGACTGGGGCAGACCGGCAAAGTTGATGAAGATCGCCAGACCAAGGATACCGAACACAATCGAGGGCACGGCAGCAAGGTTGCTGATGTTCACCTCAATCAGGTCGGTCCAGCGGTTTTTCGGCGCGAACTCTTCCAGATAGATCGAGGCTGCAACGCCAATCGGCAGGGCCAAAACCAGAACCACAATCATCATGTAGAACGAGCCAAGGATCGCAACGCCCAGACCTGCGGCCTCGGGCCGGTTGTCGGATGCATCGGGCGCGGTGATAAAGGCGGTGTTGAACTTGGTGCGCAGGACACCGGCCTCCAACAGCGCGTCGGACAGGTCCAGTTGAACCGGCGACACGGTTTTCAACAGTTCCGCATCGGCGCGGTCCACGCGACCTTTGAAATAGCCGTCGATCTGGGCGTTGGCCAGAACGTCGAATTCCACCGTCGTGCCGATCGCATCGGGGTTTGCGATCACGAAATTACGCAGTTGCGCCGCGGCCTCTTTCGAGATGATCTTGCCCGCCTCTTTGCCGGTCAGACCTTCGATTTCAATCCCGTTCTCGACCATTGCGGCCTCGACAGCGGACTGAATCAGAGGCGCATAGCCAAAGGTCGAGACCTTTTTGATGTCGTCGATATTGCGGTTGCCGTTCTTGTCGAGCTTCGCCTCTAGCAATTCGACATTCAGCGTCACATAAGTCTGGCGGAACGCGCTGACCCCGTTGCCAAGGATCGACGTCATCAAAACGATCAGGGCAAGGATACCCACGCAAACGGCAGCCAGGCCATACAGGCGGAACCGTTTCTCGGCAGCGTTGCGTTTGCGGATATGGGCGTCGGTCGCATAGAGACCCGTCGCGGTGTTTGCGGATGCGTCGGTCATTCGTACTGCTCCCGGTATTTGCGCACGACATAAAGGGCAAGGATGTTCAGGCCCAGCGTCAGAACGAACAGCGTCAGACCCAGCGCAAAGGCGACAAGCGTCTCGGGGCTGGCGAAATCGGTGTCGCCGGTCAGCTGGCTGACGATTTTAACGGTGACGGTGGTCATGGCTTCAAACGGGTTGCCACTGATCTTGGCGGCGGCCCCTGCCCCCAGAACCACGATCATGGTTTCCCCGATGGCGCGCGATGCGGCCAGCAGGACCGCGCCGACGATGCCGGGCAATGCGGCCGGAACGACCACCTGTTTAATGGTTTCGGATTTCGTGGCCCCAAGGCCAAGCGAGCCGTCGCGCATGCTTTGGGGCACGGCGTTGATGATGTCATCAGACAGCGAGGACACGAACGGGATCAACATGATGCCCATGACCAGACCCGCCGTCATGACCGAGGCCGAGCTATCGCCAAGGCCCAGAGGTTGCGCGAAATAATCCCGCAGCATCGGACCCACAGTGATCAGGGCAAACAGACCGTACACAATGGTCGGGATACCGGCCAGAACCTCAATCGCGGGTTTGGCCCATGCGCGCATTTTCGGGCCCGCATATTCCGACAGGTAGATCGCCGCGAACAGGCCAATCGGAACGGCCACGATCAGCGCGATGAACGAGATATAGAGCGTGCCCCAGAGCAGCGGCAGAATGCCAAGCTCGGACGCGCCACCCCGACCGCTAAAGCTGGGCGCCCAAGTGGTGCCAAAGAAGAAATCGGTCCAGTTGTACTGGCCAAAGAAGTTGCGCGTCTCTAGCAGCATCGACATCACAATGCCGACCGTGGTCAGGATCGCGATGGTCGACGCAAGGATCAACAGCGCCTTGATCGCGCGTTCCACAACGTTGCGGGCGCGGAAGTCGACATGGGTGTTGCGGATCGCGGCAATGAACCCAAGCGCCGCCGCGCCCAGAACCACGATGCTCATCGCGAGGCTGTAGCGTGCCCAGAGGTTGCGATAGTCGCGGGCGCCGTCCAGAACCGGTTGGGCCACATCCGCGCCAAGCGCGATGCCCACCTGCCCCAGCATCCCGCGCACGTCGTCGCGCCCCGCGTTTAGGCGGGCGATTTCGGCGTCATCCAGAACGTTTTGCTCGTGCAGGTCGTTCAGACCATCGGCCAGACGGCGCACATCGGCCAGAACAAGATCGGGCGCACGCTCGCTGGCCTCGGCCTCGGCGGTGATCAGCGGCGAGATTTGCGCCTCAATTACCACGGGTTGCAGCAAAAGCCACGCCGCCATCAGCATCAGCGCAGGGATAACCGTCGCCAGAAAAACGTTGGAACCATAGTAAGAAGGAAGCGAGTGCAGCTTGCGGGTATCCCCGCCTGCGGAGGCCACAGCGCGGCGCACCCCCAGCAAGTATCCGATAGCGCCAAGCGCCAAAACGATCAGTAAGAGCCAGAGGATCGGCATGTGCCCCTCATTTCGGTTATTTGGTGCCGGTGAGACCGGCCAGACATGACAAGAGCGGCACAAGGCCGCTCTTGCCGGCAGAGACAGGCGTCTCTTAGTTCATGGTTGCTTCGTCAGCAACAACAGCTTGGGTCGCTGCCAGTTCCGGATCCGAAACCAGACCGTAAGCGGCCAGCGGGCCGTCGGGGCCAGCGATCTCGTCTGCGACGAAGAATTCAGCGTATTCTTTCAGGCCAGGGATGACGCCGATGTGTGCTTTCTTGATGTAGAAGTACAGCGGGCGCGACACCGGATATTCACCCGAAGCGATCGATTCCGTGCTGGGAACGACGCCCGACATGGTTGCCACTTTCAGCTTGTCGGTGTTGTTCTCGTAGAACGCCAGACCGAAGACGCCGATGCCGTTCGGGTTTGCGTCGATACGGGCCAGGGTCTCGGTGTAGTCGCCGTCGATGTCGACCGAACGACCGTCGTTGCGCACTGCCAGGCAAGCGTCTTCAGCGTCATCTTCCGACATGCCGCCAGCGATCATGGCTTCCATTGCGCCGGTAGCTTCACAGCCAGCAGCAACAACTTTTTCTTCGAACACTTCACGGGTGCCGTGCTTGGTGCCGGGGATGAAGGCCATGATTTCGGCGTCGGGCAGATCGGCGTTGAAGTCCGACCATTTGGTGTGGGGGTTATCAACCAGCTGACCGTCGACCAGAACTTTGGGGGCCAGAGCGTTGAAGATGTCCGACGGGGTGAACGCAGTGAATTCCGGACCCTGCAGTTGCGAGGCGAATACGATGCCGTCATAGCCGATGCGTACTTCGATGATGTCGGTGACACCAGCTTCGGCACAGGCTTTGATCTCTTTGTCTTTGATTTTGCGCGATGCGTTTGCAACGTCGATGGTGTTTTCGCCAACGCCTTCGCAGAAGCGCTTCAGACCTGCCGACGAACCGCCCGATTCAACAACGGGGGTCGGGAAGTCGAAGTTTTCGCCGAATGCTTCGGCAACGATCGAAGCGTAAGGCAGAACGGTCGACGAACCAGCAACCTGAACGTTGTCACGTGCAGCAGCGGCCGTGGCGGTAACAGCGGCGATCGCCAGGGTCGAGGCGGTCAGTTTCACAAAGGACATGTAGTGCTCCTAGATATTTGATGCGGCCGTGTTCTTGACGACCTTGGGGCGGGTCCTATTGGTCCTGCGCAATGCTTTTGTGAAAGTAATGTAACACCTTTATGACAGTGTTCGTTTTGTGCGGCGCCTAGACATGTTCCTCTGGTTGTCTACAGACAAGCCAAGCCCTTAAACCACAGGCAAAATCACCAAAAAACGGGCCCCCTGACCTACCGCCGATTGAATCTTAAAAAGACCGCGGTGACGGTTAATAATGTGTTTTACGATGGCCAGACCAAGACCGGTGCCACCCTTTTCACGGCTGCGGTGGTCATCGATTCTGTAAAACCGCTCGGTCAGGCGCGGAATGTGGATGGGATCGAATCCTTCACCATAGTCGGTGACGGCGATTTCGACCGCCGGACCACGCAACATCGGGTCGCGCGCGATCGGGGTGATCTCAACGCGGACCTCGCCGCCACTGCCACCATATTTGATCCCGTTTTCGATCAGGTTGGTGAACACTTGGGTCAACTGATCGCTATCTGCGGCGACGATCACGGGGTCTTCGGTGCCACGTTGCACCAGATCGACCGCCAGTTTTTCCGCCATGGGCGTCAGCGCGCGGATGCAGGACCCGACAAGCGCCGTCACATCCACCCGTTTGTCGGGGCGGATCCGTTCGTCGGTTTCCACGCGACTCAGCGACAAGAGGTCCGAGACGAGGCGACTCATCCGCTCTGATTCGCGTGCCATGATGCCCAAAAACCGCTCATGTGCCGCAGGATCGTCCTTGGCGGGGCCGCGCAAGGTCTCGATAAACCCCATAACGGCGGTCAGAGGCGTTTTTAATTCGTGACTGACGTTGGCGACGAAATCACGCCGGATTTGCCCCGCTGTTTCGGTGTCCGTCCGGTCCTCAAAACACAGGAAAACCACCGAACCCTCGGCGATCCGACCGGGGGAAACGGTGACGTCATAGACGACCTCTTTCATGTTTTGGGATCGCGCATAGCGCACCTTTGCGGCCTCGCCGCTGCGCGCAACTTTTTCGATTGCGTCCAATAAAACAGGGCTGCGGATGGCTGTCATGTAGTGGCGGTTCAGGTTTGTGGGATCGAAAAGCTCACCCGCCTGCGGGTTCATCGCCCCTAGTCGCGCATCGGGGTCAATCATGACCATCGGCAAAGGGACAGCGTTCACAAACGCCTCAACCGTGTTTGCCTGCATGTGTCAGCCCCTTTCGTTCATTATTTGGCTCGAAATACGGAAAATATGCGTCCTAGATACGCGAATAGGCGTTTTTGTCTTCACAAATGTGAAAGGTCGCGGATAGGTTTAATTCACCTTTTAAATTTTCGCCTTTTAGGTGTTTGGCAATTTCCGCCCTGCACCGGTGATCAAGCTGAGGGTCTTTTTTAATGGCTAATCTTTCGAAAACAAAAACTTTTCTGGACGCTTCCATGCCTGCACGCACTCTTGTTATCGGTCTGTCGCCCGATCAAATGGATCACGGTGACGCGCTCCACGTATCACAAACCTATGATTTCATGTCTTTTGACGATCTGTCCTGCGGGGTCGATCTGACGGCCCAAGTGATCAGCCCCTTGATGGCGGATCGGTTCGACGCGGGCGATGTGGCAACCGCCCTGCGTCAACGCGGCTATAAGGGCGAATTGATCGTCATGACGCCGCCCCTGCCCCGCCCCGACATGGTTCAGCGCGAACTGGCCCAGATGGCGCCGGACATGTCGATCCGTCTGGTGCGGGACACCGTCCACTAAGGGCGTTACAGGGCGGATGCCGCTGCGACGCCTTGGGTGAACTCTTTGATCAGGATCTCAATCGGCTCGACACCCACCGAGACGCGGAAGAACCCCTCGCTGATCCCCAATGCCGAACGGCGTTCTGGGGTCAGCGCGCGGTGCGAACTGGACGCGGGATGCGATAGGGTCGTCGCGATATCGCCCAGCGTTGGCGCAAAGGCCACGTCGGGACAGGCCGTGGTAAAGGCATTTGCCGCCGCGCGCCCGCCGGCAAGCTCAAAGCTCAGCATATTTCCGGGATTTGTGCCCAACAGTTCCTGTGCCCGCGCCGCATCGGGGTGATCGGCGCGCCCGGGATAGATGACGCGCAAAACGCTGTTCAGACCGGCCAGATGATCGGCCAGTTTCGCGGCGTTTTCCTGCGCGCGTTCAAATCGCAGATCGAACGAATAAAGCCCCCGCTCGGCCATCCAGCAATCAAACGGGCTGGGCGTCAGGCCCATGGTGACGGAGGTGACATAGATCTGTTGGCGCACCTCGGGATCGCGCGCGGCCACATAGCCCAGCGTCACATCCGCATGCCCCGCCAACAGCTTGGTCACCGAATGGACCACAATATCCGCGCCCAGATCAAAGGGCCGCATCCCCGCCGGTGTCGTAAAAGTATTATCGACCACCACCAGAATGCCGCGCGCCCGCGCCGCCGCGATGATCGGTTTCATATCCGCAATCCGCAAGGTCGGGTTCGACACGGTTTCCAGTAGGATCAGGCGCGTGTTGTCCTGAATGGCGGCGATGAACGCCTCGGCATCCGTCGGATCGGCCAGCGTCGTTTCCACGCCAAAACGCGGCAATTCCTCGGCCATCATCCGCAGGGACCGACCGTAGAGTTGGTTCCCGCCCAACACATGATCGCCCGTCTTGGTCAGGGCCCAGAACACCGCCGAAATCGACGCCATGCCCGATCCGTGGATCATACCGGAGGTCGGCGCGCCCTCCATCTGGTCGATCTTCCGCGACAGGACATCGGCGTTCGGATGCCCCTCGCGCGCATAGGTGTATCCGCTGGCGCGGCCCTCATATTGATCGTCCAGCGCATCGGGCGACGGCGAGGAATAGACCACCGACGGCTGAAACGGGGTCACAACCGGATGGGACTGTGTCTCGGGCCACGGCATGCGGCGCACAACGGTGTGGGGCGGTTTGTCCATGATGTCCTCGGGGTGTTAAACGGCGCTAAGGCCCGCGCGGAACCGGCGCATATTGGCCTGATACCCGCGCGCGGATTTCAGCAAACCGTCAATCGCCGCCTGATCCAGTTCGCGCACGATCTTACCGGGCGCGCCCATGACCAAACTGCCGTCGGGGATTTCCTTGCCCTCGGTGATCAGGGCATTCGCGCCAATCAAACAGTTCTTGCCGATCTTGGCCCCGTTCAGGATCACGGCCCCCATCCCGATCAAGGACTGATCCCCGATGGTACAGCCGTGCAGCATCGCCTTATGCCCGATAGTGCAGTTTTCCCCGATGCTAAGGGGGTATCCCATATCGGTGTGCAGGACACAGTTTTCCTGAACATTGCTGCCCGTGCCGACGGTGATCATTTCGTTGTCACCGCGCAGGGTACAGCCGAACCAGACCGACGAGCCGCTGCACAATGTGACCTTGCCGATCACGTTGGCATCCGGCGCGACCCAGAAATCCCCGTCCTCGGGCGTGATGGGGGCGAAACCGTCCAGCGCGTATAGGGTCATTGCGTGTCCTCAAACTGTGCATGCAGGGCACGCACGTGATCCTGCAGGCCCGGTTGTTGCAACCGTCGCATGCGTTCCGCCGAGATAATAGTCTTGAGCCGCTCTTCCGTCGCGTCCAGATCGTCATTGACCAGAACGTAATCATACCCGTCCCAGTGGCTGATCTCGTCCCAGCTCTTTTGCATGCGTTTGCCGATCACCTCATCGCTGTCCTGACCACGGGTGATCAGTCGGCGGCGGAGTTCGGTGATCGAGGGCGGCAGGATAAAGATCGACAGAGTATAAACCCCAAGGACCGAGTTGCGGATCTGTTGTGCACCCTGCCAGTCGATGTCGAACAGCACATCGCGCCCGTCATCAATCGCCTCTTTGACCGGCCCCATGGGTGAGCCGTAGAAATTCCCGAACACATGGGCGTGCTCCAGCATCGCGCCATCGGCCACGTGAGATTTGAAATCGGCCTCATCCATGAAATGGTAATCCGTGCCGTCCACCTCACCCGGGCGGGGTTCGCGCGTGGTGGCCGAGACCGAAAACCGCAACGTCGGGTCCCATGTCATCAGGCGTTTGGCCAGCGTCGATTTCCCAGCCCCCGAGGGCGAGGAAAGGATGATCAATAGGCCGCGGCGTGTCTCGTTCATGCCTGATTACTCCACATTCTGAACCTGTTCCCGCATCTGATCGATCACGGCCTTAAGCTCAAGCCCGATCCGCGTCAAATCCGTCGATTGCGACTTGGAGCACAGGGTATTTGTCTCGCGGTTAAATTCCTGCATGAGAAAGTCCAGCTTGCGCCCCACCGGCCCTTTGGTGGTTAACAACTCGCGCGCGGCGCTGACATGGGCGTGCAGACGATCCAGTTCTTCTTGGACGTCGGCCTTGACCGCCAACAGGGCCAGTTCTTGGGCCACGCGGTCGGCATCCGCGCCCTCCGCATTGTCGAGGACACGGGCAAGGTTGTCGCGCAGGGTTTGTGCCACCTGCGGACGGCGCGCATCGGCGGCCTCTTTGGCGGCGGCGGTCAGGGTCTCAATCTGGTCCAGTTGTTTTTGCAAGATGGTCAGTAGGTTCTGACCCTCGGTCCGGCGCATTTCGCAAAACGCATCCGTCAGGGTCGCAAAATCCGCCATCAGCGCGGCCAGCAATGGCGCCTGATCCTCATCCTGTGGCTGGGCCGACCCCAGTACGCCACGCATCGACAGGATATCCGCGCTGCTGGGCGCGTGCAGGGTGACGCGATTTTGGATCGCGCGTTCCTCAACCAGACGCAGGGCACTCAGGATACCGTTTAGGGCGTCCTCATCCACGGCCAGATCGCTGGCCCCCGCCTCACGGTTAAGGCGCAGGTTCACGGTGACATTGCCACGGCCCAATGTCTTGGTCAGATGGGCGCGCACCGCCTGATCCAGACCCGCGATCCAGTCGGGCAGGCGCATCCGAATGTCCAGCCCCTTGGCGTTGACCGACCGGATGTCCCAACTGAACCGTGTGTCGGCGAACGTGCCTTCCGAGGCCGCAAAGCCCGTCATCGAATTAACCATTTGCGCCTTTTTGCCCCGTAATCCGTCGCATTTTATGCGATGTTAAGACTTAGATAACCGTTGTTGCCTCACCGTTAACACAGGCCGGGACCAAGCGACAACGCCACAGCAAGCAAAAGCGGCACGCTCAGCCGCATAAGGTGGTCAGAATGCACGGGAATATGTCGGCCCAAGTGGTCTCGTTCAATCGGGTGAAATCGGGGATGCGCTATCCGCTGATCCAACGTGTCGAAGCCTATTGGGAGGCGTTGCGCAGTGGCGACGCCCTGCCCCAACGCGGTGCGGTGGACCCGCGCGGTTTGGGTGATGCCCTGCCCGTCTGTTTCGTGGCCGAACATGTGGGCGGCGGTCAACTGCGCCTGCGCATCGCCGGTCAATCCATCACCCGCATCGCGGGGGTTGAGGCACGGGGCATGGCCCTGACGTCTCTGATCGCGCCGGACCAGATCGGGGAATTGGAACGCCATGCCGAACGGATGATCAACGGGCGCGAGGTGCTGCGCATTGGCTTGGTCGCCGATCTCGGCAACGGGCGTCGGTTGCGGGGTGAAATGATCCTGCTGCCCCTTGGCAATACCGAAGGTGAGGTCGACCGCGTTCTGGGCTGTATCCTGAGCGATGCGGGCATGACCCCGCCCGCCTGCCGGTTCCGTATCAACGGCGTCGCCACCCGCAGCGCGGGTGAACCCTATACCGACGTCATGGCCGTCTGGAGCAATACACCAGACACCGCGCCCGCCTATGCCGCCGAGGCCCCTGCCCGTTTCGCCCATGAAAAAGGGCCGCGCGATATCCGCGCAGCCCTCAAAATCGTGTCAGGCGATAAGGCCTGATTACATCACGGCGCGCTTTTGCTCGTCGCGCATGCTGGTCAGTTCCTCGGCCACGAGGAACGCCAGTTCCAGCGACTGGCTGGCGTTCAGACGCGGGTCGCACGCGGTGTGGTAGCGCGCGCTGAGGTCCTCATCACCCACAGCGCGGACGCCGCCGGTGCATTCGGTCACGTCCTTGCCGGTCATCTCGAAATGCACACCGCCGGGGATCGTGCCCTCGGCGCGGTGGATCGCAAAGAATTCCTGAACCTCGCGCAGCACGTTTTCAAACGGACGGGTTTTATAACCGGTCGTCGATTTGATCGTGTTGCCGTGCATCGCATCACAGGTCCACAGGACGTTCGCGCCCATTTCCTGAACCGTTTTGATCAGACGCGGCAGGTGATCGCCCACCTTGCCCGCACCGAAACGTGCGATCAGGGTCAGACGGCCGCATTCGTTCTCGGGGTTCAGCTTTTCGATCAGAACCTTCAGGTCCTCTTCGGTCGTGGTGGGTCCACATTTCAGACCGATCGGGTTCAGAACGCCTTTGCAGAACTCGACATGTGCGCCGTCGGGCTGACGGGTGCGGTCGCCGATCCAGATCATGTGACCCGAGCCCGCAACAGGCAGACCCGAGGTCGAGTCGATCCGGCACAGCGCCTCTTCGTACTCAAGCAACAGGGCCTCGTGGCTGGTGAAGAAGTCCACTTGGCTCAGCTTGCTGGACGAGGTGCCATCGACGCCTGCGGCCTTCATAAAGTCGAGCGTATCGGAAATGCGGCTGGCCATTTCGCGGTACTTCTCGGCCTCATCACGGTCGGTAAACCCAAGAGTCCAGCTGTGCACGCGGTGGATATCGGCAAAACCGCCCTTGGAAAACGCGCGCAACAGGTTCAGCGACGCCGCCGCCTGAGTGTAGGCCTGCAGCATACGTTGGGGATCGGGGATCCGTGCCTCGGGGGTGAAATCGAACCCGTTGATGATGTCACCACGGTAGCTGGGCAGTTCCACGCCACCCACGGTTTCGGTGGGGGCCGAACGCGGTTTGGCGAACTGACCCGCCATACGGCCCACTTTGACCACGGGCACCTTGGCCGCAAAGGTCAGAACGATCGCCATCTGCAGCAGCACCTTATAGGTGTCGCGGATGCTGTCGGCGGAGAACTCGCTAAAGCTCTCGGCGCAATCGCCACCCTGTAGCAGGAACGCCTCACCACGGGCCGCCGCGCCCAGCTTGTCCTTCAGCTTGCGCGCCTCACCGGCAAAGACAAGCGGCGGATATTTGGACAATTGCGCTTCTACAGCGTTCAATGCCCCTTGATCCGTATACTCGGGCATCTGAACCCGGGGCTTGTTGCGCCAGTCAGATTTTTGCCAGTTGCTCATTGTCTTTGCTCCGAAAACATATTGGTTGCGCTAGCGGTTATAGTTTGTGGGGTGCATCATGACCACACCAAAACGCGACCCACAAGTGCCGCTTTTGGTGTATAGATATTCGCAAGGGCTCTTGCGCGTTACAGGCAAAACTGATTTCGCTATTCTATCGCAACGGTGGAGTTCGGCGTGACCGAGATTGAGATTCCAGAAGTCCTAGTTGAATTGTCCGACGCCCCGGGCAAGCCGAAACGCTATGTCTTTGTATTGCTGGAAAACTTTACGATGATGGCCTTTGCTGGCGCGATTGAGCCGCTGCGTCTGGCCAATCAGGTGACGGGCCGCAAGCTCTATGAATGGTCGGTTGTGGGTGAAGGCGGTGAAACCGTGTCCTGTTCGAACGGCAGTTCGTTCAAAGTGGACAGCGACCTGCCCGAATTGGCCCGTGATGACGCGGTGATCCTGTGCGGCGGTCTGTCGGTGCAGCGTGCCACGACCAAAAAACTGCTCAACTGGATTCGCCGCGAGAGCCGCCGCGGATTGACCGTCGGGGGCGTCTGTACGGCGGCCTATGTTCTGGCCAAGGCGGGGTTGCTGAACGGCAAACGCGCGACGATCCACTGGGAAAATCAGGACAGCTTTCTCGAAGAATTCGAAGACGTCGATCTGGCCCGTTCGGTCTTTGTGATCGACGGCAATACCATGTCGGCGGCGGGTGGCACCTCGTCTCTGGACCTGATGCTGACCTTGGTGGCGCGTGATTTCGGGTCCGAGGTCGCCAATACCGTGGCCGATCAGATGATCTATACCTCGATCCGGTCGGATCGCGACACGCTGCGCCTGTCGACACCGGCGCGTATCGGGGTGCGTCACCCGAAACTGGCGCAGGTCATCAAGATGATGGAAGACAACATCGAGGACCCGATCAGTCCCGCCAATCTGGCCAAACAGGTCGGCATGTCCACCCGTCAGCTTGAACGCCTCTTCCGCCGCTATCTGACCAAAAGCCCCAAGCGGTATTACATGGAACTGCGACTGCAAAAGGCGCGCAACCTGTTGATGCAGACGGATATGAGCGTGATCAACGTGGCCCTTGCCTGTGGGTTCACCTCGCCCTCGCATTTCTCGAAATGCTACCGCGCGCATTACGACACCACCCCCTATCGCGAACGCGGCAGTCGCGGGTCGGGTGACGAAAAAAAATGATCTGATATTTGGCCCGTGACGCTACGTTGCGGGCTTTTCTTTTTTAACCGTCAGGTCTAACTTTTTCACGGAAATGTGTTTCCAACACGGGAGAGAATAAAATGAATAAACTTCTTGCGGCTACGGCTCTGTGCGCTGTGACCTCTGGTGCGGCCTTTGCGGCCAGCCACTCGGACACGGTCAAGATCGGCGTTCTGCTGGGCTATACCGGTCCGATTGAATCGCTGGCCCCGCTGATGGCGGATGCGGCTGAATTGGCGATCTCGGAAATCAACGCCTCGGGTTCCTTTATGGACGGCGCGATGATCGAACCGGTCCGCGCGGATTCGACCTGTGTCGATGCCTCTGCCGCGACCGCCGCTGCCGAACGTCTGATCACCGCCGATGGCGTGTCGGGGATCGTCGGCGCGGACTGTTCCGGTGTGACCGGCGCGGTTCTGGCCAATGTCGCCCTGCCCAACGGGATGGTGATGATTTCGCCCTCCGCCACGCTTGAGGCGCTGGCCGCCGCCGAAGACAACGATCTGTTCTTCCGCACGCCCCCGTCCGATGCGCGTCAGGGTGCGGTTCTGGCCGACATCCTGATCGAAAAGGGCATCAACTCGGTCGCCCTGACCTACACCAACAACGACTACGGCAAAGGTTTCGCCGAGAGCTTTGAGAAATCCTATGCCGCTGGTGGTGGCTCCATCACCATCAGCGCCCCCCACGACGACGGCAAGGCCGATTACTCGGCCGAGGTTGGCGCGCTGGCGTCCGCCGGTGGCGATCTGCTGGTCGTGCTGGGCTATGCGGACCAAGGCGGCAAAGGCATCATTCAGGCCGCGTCGGACACGGGCGCGTTTGACACCTTTGCCATGGGCGACGGCATGTATTCCGACGTTCTTCTGGCCGATCTGGGCGATGTCCTAGAGGGCTCATTCGGGACCCAGCCCTGGGCGACCGGCGAAGGCGCGGATGCCTTTACTGCATTGGCCGCAGCCGCCGGCGTAGATAGCGAAAGCACCTACACCCGCGAAAGCTATGACGCCGCTGCCCTGATCGCGCTGGCGATGCAGGCCGCCGGTTCGACAGACCCCAACACCTATAAGAATTCGGTGTTTGACGTCGCCAACGCCCCGGGTGAGAAAATCCTGCCCGGTGAATTGGGCAAGGCGTTCGAGATCCTGAAGGCTGGCGGTGACATCGACTATGTCGGTGCAACCGGCGTTGAGATGATCGGTCGTGGTGAGGCCGCAGGCAGCTACCGCGAATACAAGATCGACGGCGGCGCCTACGTGACGGAATCGCTGCGCTAAGCGTTTGAAATGAAAGCAGTCTCGGGCGGTGCGCCGCCCGGGATCAAGACCGGAGAGATGGCCATGATTGTCGCCGAAAACATCCAGATGAGTTTTGGCGGGTTTCGCGCCGTTGACGGGGCCACGATTGAAATCGCGGATGGCTCGATCACCGGTTTGATCGGTCCGAACGGGGCCGGAAAATCTACCCTTTTCAATGTGATTGCGGGCGTTCTTAAACCCACGTCTGGCACGGTGCGCATGGATGGTGAGGATATCACTGGCCTGCCCCCGCATGAGTTGTTCCACAAGGGGTTGCTACGGACGTTTCAGGTCGCGCATGAGTTTTCATCGATGACAGTGCGCGAGAACCTGATGATGGTTCCCACCGCGCAATCCGGTGAGGGGTTGATGAACACGTGGTTCGGGCGTGGCCGCATTGCGCAAGAAGAGCGTGAATTGGCGAAGAAAGCCGATGAAGTGCTTGATTTCCTGACCATTTCCCATGTGGCCGATGAAAAGGTCGGCAACCTGTCGGGTGGTCAGAAAAAGCTGTTGGAACTGGGCCGGACGATGATGGTGGACGCCAAAATCGTGTTTCTGGATGAGGTTGGCGCGGGGGTAAACCGGACGTTGCTGAACACCATCGGGGACGCGATTGTCCGGCTGAACAAAGAGCGCGGCTATACCTTCTGTTTGATCGAACACGACATGGATTTCATTGCGCGTCTGTGCGATCCGGTGATTGTGATGGCCGAGGGCAAGGTGTTGGCCACCGGTAGATCCGACGAAATCATGCAAAATGAGGCGGTGATTGAGGCCTATCTGGGCCGTGGATTGAAAAACCGCGCCGCCGTTGCAGGCTGACGCGGTTTTTTGAGTATTTTTGCCAAGATGAAGTTCAGGCCTCTTCGGCCTTGGCCTCTAGCGTGAGCCATTCCTCTTCGGCGTCGCCGAGGGCGGTTTGACGTTCGACAAGGGCCTCGGTCGCCTTTTTGAATTTGAGCGGCTCCTTGGTGAAGAGGTCGGGGTCCATCAGGAAGTCTTCGAGCTTGGCGATTTCGGCCTCAAGCCGTTCGATGATCGCGGGCAGCGCGTCGAGGCGGTGTTTTTCGGTAAAGCTGAGCCCCGATTGCGCGGGTTTGTCCGCCGGTTTCTCGGCGGGCTTTGTCGCCTGTTTGGGGGCGGTTTTTTCCGTCGGGCTGGGTTCGGTTTCGCCCCTTTGCGCCTGATAGTCGGACCAGCCGCCCGCGTATGTGGTCGCCGTCCCGTCCCCCGGCATGGCGATGGTTGTTGTGGCGACGCGGTCGAGGAAATCACGATCGTGACTGACCAAGAGGACGGTTCCGTCGTAATCGCCAAGCAGGTCCTGCAACAGGTCCAGCGTTTCGATGTCCAGATCGTTGGTCGGTTCGTCGAGGATCAGGAGATTGCTTTCGCGCGCCATGATTTTGGCCAGCAACAGGCGCGCGCGTTCGCCGCCAGAGAGGCTGCGCACGGGGGCGCGGGCCTGACGTTCATCGAACAGGAATTCCTTGAGGTAGCCGACCACATGTTTGGGTTGGCCGCGTACGAGAATCTGATCGGCCTTGCCCGAAACGCCCATGGCGGGATCGCTGGCCAGACTGTCCCAGAGGGTCATGTCGGGGTCGAGTTTCGCGCGGTTCTGATCGAAGACCGCCATTTCAAGGCCGGTGCCAAGGGTCACGGTGCCCTGATCCGGCTCCATCTCGCCGATCAGCAGCTTGAGGAGGGTCGTCTTCCCTGCCCCGTTCGGCCCGACAAAGGCCACGCGGTCCCCGCGCATCACGCGCAGGTCAAACGGACGCAGGATCGTGCGATCGCCAAAGGTTTTGGCGATTCCCGTCGCCTCAACCACGCGGCGGCCCGATTTCGGACCCGAGGCCAGTGCCATTTCGGCGGTGCCTTGGCGTTTGATCATACTGGCGCGGTCGGCGCGCATGGCCTGTAGTTCGCGCAGACGGCCTTGGTTGCGTTTGCGCCGCGCGCTGATGCCCTCAACCGCCCAGCGTCCTTCGGACTTGATCTTGCGGTCGAGCTTATGACGCGCCTCGTCTTCATCCGCCCAGACCTTGTCGCGCCAGTCCTCGAACGCGCCAAAGCCTTGTTCCTGTCGACGGACCTGACCCCGGTCGATCCAGAGGGTCGCGCGGGTCAGCGCCCGCAAAAACGCGCGGTCGTGCGAGATCAGGACGAAACCGGCGCGGGTCGTGGATAGTTGCTCCTCGAGCCAGGCGATGGCCTCAATATCCAGATGGTTGGTCGGCTCATCCAGCAGCATCAGATCGGGCGCCTCGGCCAGCAGTTTGGCCAAGGCCGCGCGGCGCCGCTCACCACCCGATGCGCTATCGACAGAAATGCTCGGGTCGAACTTTAGACCCTCGGCCACGATATCGACCTTATAGGCCTCTGCGGGATCAAGGTTCGCGGTCGCGAAATCGCCAAGGGTCGCATAGGCGGACAGATCGGGGTCCTGTTCCATATAGCCGACGGAGGTGCCGGGCGGGATCACGCGTCCGCCGCGGTCGGCTTCAATCAGGCCCGCCATCACCTTCATCAGGGTGGATTTACCCGACCCGTTGCGCCCGACAAGGGCCACGCGGTCGCCGGTCTGCACCACAAGGTCCAGATCGTGAAAAATGGGATCGCCCCCGAAGGTCAGCGAGATGTCATTCAGTTGTAAAAGAGGTGCTCGAGCCATTCTTGCCAGCTATCGCTGAACCGCGTGCAGGTCAACGGGGCAAACGCGTCAGGTGGCGGTGGCGCGCAGCAGGCGCTTGCGGTTCTCGGGGATGGATTTGATTTCCAGACCCGTGAACACGTGCAGCGTATTCAGATCCTGATCGACCACGGCATGATCACTGACCCAACCGCCCATCATCAGATAGGTGCGCAATAGCGGCGGCATCCCCAGCATCGCGCGTTTCGCATCCGGTTTGAACCGGCGCAGTTTCGAGGCGAATTTGAAAACGTTCGGGGCCTTGATCCGTGGCAGCAGGGTCTTGGGCGCCAGATGCCGATCCTTGAGCAGGGCAAAGGCGTCCATGTATTTCTCGGCCTCGGTGCCTTGGAACGAGGAACAGCCAAACAGCATCTCAACCCCCGTATCATCCACGAACCGCGTCATCGCGCCCCACGCCACCCGCAGGATATCGGGGTCCTTATAGTCAGGGTGGATACAGAACCGGCCCATCTCGACCATCGGACCGCTAAAGGTGCTGAGCGCGGAGAGCTCATAAAACTGCGCGGAATAGCTCTGTTCGATCGACGCCCCGCCCGCCAGTGGCAACAGACGAAAACAGCAAACCAAGGTCCCGTCGCGCGTATCATGGACAAGGATATGACGGCACCGCTCATCAAACGGATCGGCGTCCAACGCCCCCTGACCGGCGCGAAACGCCAGTGTGCGCAGCTCTTGCGCGCCGCGAATATCGGCTGCGCCTTCGGCTAGTCGGGCGTCATAGCGCCCTTTCCGCAATCCACGCATCAACGTGATCCTTATGCCCTAGCGCCTGCGCGCTGCTGCTCTACATATGATAGGACATCCCGTATCACACAAGATGTGACACAAATCTGACAGGAGGCCCGCAATGACCGACCCGATCACCAAAACCGATGCCGAATGGCGCGCCCAGCTGTCCGATCTGGCCTATAAGGTGACGCGCAAACACGGGACCGAGCGCGCCTTTACCCATGACAATTTCCCGAAGGACCCCGGCACATTCCACTGTCTGTGTTGTGGCGCGCCCCTGTTTGAACAGGCCACCAAATTCGATAGCGGCACCGGATGGCCCAGTTTTTACAAACCGATCGATCCCGACATGGTTGGCGAAAAAGAGGACCGCAGCTTTTTCATGCGCCGGACCGAGGTGCATTGCGCCCGCTGTCAGGCGCATCTGGGCCATGTGTTCCCCGATGGCCCCGCGCCGACGGGCCTGCGCTATTGCATCAACGGTGTTGCCCTGACGTTTGAACCCGACGCCGACTGAACAGAGTTCAGTCGCCAAGCTAAAACAACAAAGGGCGGGGAAATCCCCGCCCTTTTCAATGAGGTCAGCGCGCCGTCAGTTGTCGAAGAACTGATCGGCGGTCAGGTTCCCGACGTTGCCCAGCAACTGGCCAAGGAACGAAACGCCTTCGATGTTGTCATCGGTCACACGGCGGTTCAGGACAACGACCATCCCGTCCTCTAGGCCAAAGCGTTCGATGTTTTTGACCACGCCGTCTTCGTCAAAGGAAATTGCGACGACTTGGCGAAAGAACTCTTCGCGCGCACGGGCGCCGCGGGTGATGAAATTGCTGGACACGTAATACCATGCCTCGTCGCGCATCACGCCCGAGGCACTGGGCGGGCCTACGAATTCCTCAACTGTGCCGCGTGTATCGACGCCCACGATGAGGTTGTCCAAATCTTCCTGCTCGGGCGTATACCCGTGCCGGTCGTAAATCGGTGTACAGGCGGCCAGAGCCAAAGAAACCGCGCCAGCGCGGATCAGGTTCATAGTCACTCGGCTACGCTTCGGCATATGCCCCCCCTTGCCTTTATGCGGCGTGCTGCATATCGCCTTAAAGAAAGAATGCGATTGGTTCAAGAATGGAACAAACCGGATGAGCGACACATCACCGAAACCCGTGCGGTTTGATAAACTGCCGCAAGGCCAAGACTTCACCTTTACGATCACGCCCGATGCGGAGACCCGTCAGGACATCGCGGCGCGTCTGGACCTGCTGGGCCTGCGCAAGGTCCGGTTCGAGGGCAAGATCGCCCCGCTGGGCAAAACCGATTGGCAACTCACCGCCATCATCGGCGCAACGGTGGTTCAGCCCAGTGTGGTCAGCCTTGAGCCCGTCAGCACCCGCATCGACGATCCGGTGACCCGCATCTACCGCAAGGACGTCGAGGTCATTCAGGACGAAGAGGCCGAAATGCCCGAGGACGACACGGTTGAGGCGATTCCGGTCGCACTGGATCTGATGGAGGTGTTGGAAGAGGCGCTTGCCCTGTCCCTGCCCCTTTATCCGCGGGCCGAGGATGAACAGGAATTTGAGGCCACATATACCCCGCCAGGGGTCGAACCGATCAAAGAAGCCGACATTAAACCCTTCGCTGGCCTCGCCGACCTGAAAAAAAGACTTGAAGGTGACGACGGGACCGGTAAGTAAGGCCCTGTGCAAATCAGCAGAAAAAAGACTTGCGTCGGGACAGAATCCGAGTATGTTCCCGGCCTCGTTTACACGTGGGGAGAAACCCAGCCCGAAACCGGTGCTCTGGCCAGTCTCCTATAAGAATTACAAGGGCTTGCGCCCCCCAAACACCGAGGTTGAGACATGGCTGTCCCTCAGAATAAAGTCACGCGGTCGCGCCGCAACCAACGCCGTTCGCACGATGCACTGGTTCCGGGCAACCCGGCAGAGTGCCCGAACTGTGGCGAACTGAAGCGTCCGCACCACGTTTGCGGTGCTTGCGGCCACTATGCCGACCGTGAGGTCGTTGCTCAGGCCGACGAGATCGATCTGGACGAAGACGCGGCATAAGCCCCTTAGGGTACGCGCCGCATCATGACAGATACGACGGATACAGAGAAATCCGGCCGACCGCGCACCGTTCTATCGGTTGACGCGATGGGTGGGGATCGTGGGCCGGCAGCCGTGGTTGCCGGCATTTCTCGCTCTGCCGCCAAGAATCCGGATATCCACTTTATTCTTCACGGCCCCGAGGACGTGCTGAACAAGCTGGTCGCCAAGCGTAAGCCGCTAGCAGGTCGGTGCGAGGTTCGGCACGCTGAAGGCGTGGTCACCATGCACGAAAAGCCCAGCCACGTGATGCGTCACGGCAAGGGCACGTCGATGTGGTCCGCGATTGAGGCCGTGCGCAGTGGCGATGCCACCGTCTGTGTCTCCTGTGGCAACACCGGCGCGTTGATGGCGCTGTCGATGGTGCGCCTGCGCAAACTGCCGGGTGTGAACCGTCCGGCGATTGCCTGCCTCTGGCCCTCGCGCAACAAAAGCGGCTTTAACGTCATGCTGGACGTCGGTGCGGACATCCGCGCCGATGAAAACGATCTGCTGCAATATGCACTGATGGGGGCGTCTTATGCCCGCAACGGCATGGACCTGCCCCGCCCGCGCATTGGCCTGTTGAACGTCGGCACCGAAGAGCACAAGGGCCGAGCCGAGCTAAAAGCCGCGCATGACCTGATTGAGGCCGCCGCCGATCGCAACGATTTCGAATTCGTCGGATTTGTTGAGGGCGGCGATATCCCGTCCGACCGCGTGGACGTGATCGTGACCGATGGCTACACGGGCAACATCGCCCTGAAAACTGCCGAAGGCACCGCCAAACTGATCTCCGATCTGTTGAAATCCGCCTTTAAACACACGGTTTTGTCGCGGTTTGCGGCTGTTCTGGCCTATACCTCGCTGCGCCGTTTATCCAAACGCATTGATCCGCGCCGCGTGAATGGCGGTGTATTCCTTGGCCTGAACGGAACAGTTGTGAAATCACACGGCTCGGCCGATTCGACCGGTGTCTCGGCGGCGGTCAAACTGGCCTTTCAGTTGGCCGAGAGCGGATTTAGCGAAAGACTGGCCGCACGGGTTGCGTCTGCCAACTTGACACGTCAAGATGACCCTAAAGGTGTAGTCGAGGACGACCAAAGAACATGACAATCCGGGCAGTCGTACAGGGTGTCGGGCATTATTTGCCCGAGCGTGTCGTTCCGAATTCCGATCTGGAAAAAATCGTAGAAACGTCGGACGAATGGATCAAAAGCCGCTCTGGCATTGAACGTCGTCATTACGTGGCCGAGGGGGAATTCACCTCGGATCTGGCGACCAAGGCATTGCAACATGCGCTGGATGATGCGGGCCTGACGCCCGATGATCTGGATGCGATTGTCGTTGCCACCTCGACCCCCGACCTGACCTTTCCCTCTGCTGCGACCATGGTGCAGGACAAGATCGGCATGACGCGCGGTTTTGCCTTTGATGTACAGGCCGTGTGCGCCGGTTTCATCTATGCCCTGACGAACGCCAACGCGATGATCGTTTCCGGTCAGGCCAAGCGTGTTGCAGTGATCGGCGCAGAAACCTTTAGCCGCCTGATGAACTGGGAAGATCGCACCACCTGCGTTCTGTTCGGGGATGGCGCGGGCGCGCTGATCCTTGAGGCACAGGACGGCAATGGCGATGCGGCGGATCGTGGCGTTCTGGCGACCGATCTGAATTCCGACGGGCGGTATCGCGATCTGCTTTATGTGGACGGTGGTGTCTCGACCCATTCGACCGGCGTTCTGCGCATGCAGGGCAAAGAGGTCTTTCGCCACGCCGTTGAAAAGCTGGCCCAGACGGCGACCGATGCCTTGGCCAAGGCCGGTCTGGCCAATGAGGACGTCGATTGGATCGTCCCGCATCAGGCCAACCTGCGCATCATCAAGGGCACGGCCCAAAAGATGGGTGTGCCGATCGACAACGTGATCATCACTGTTCAGGACCACGGCAACACTTCGGCGGCGTCTATCCCGCTGGCCTTGTCGGTGGGTAAGCATGATGGCCGAATCAAACAGGGCGATGTCGTCGTGACCGAGGCCATCGGTGGCGGTTTGGCGTGGGGGTCGGTGGTTTTGCGCTGGTAACGGTGAAATCATCATCCAAATCCCGCACAAACTGTTGCGGACAACCCGTTGATATTGACTCGGAAAATCATTCCTTCATAGATTTCGAATGTAATCAGTACATCAGGGGGAAGGAATGACGAACAAAACACTTACACGCATGGACCTCAGCGAGGCCGTCTTTAACGAGGCGGGCCTGTCGCGCAATGAATGCGCAGCGTTGGTTGAATCGGTGCTGCAACATATGTCCGATGCGCTTGTAAGCGGTGAAACCGTCAAGATTTCATCCTTTGGCACCTTTAGCGTCCGCGACAAGGCCGCCCGCGTGGGCCGTAACCCCAAAACCGGCGAAGAGGTTCCGATCCATCCCCGCCGTGTGCTGACGTTCCGCCCCTCGCATCTGATGAAAGAGCGCGTGGCCGCAGGCAACAAATAACGATCCGGAAGGTTTTCCAGGATGGCAAAATCCAAAGACGCCTTTCGAACCATTCGCGAGGTGTCCGAATGGCTGGACACGCCGGCCCATGTGCTGCGCTTTTGGGAAAGCAAGTTCACGCAGGTGAAACCGGTCAAACGTGCCGGTGGGCGGCGGTATTATCGGCCTGCCGATATGTTGTTGCTGGGTGGCATCAAAAAGCTGCTGCATGATGACGGGATGACGATCCGCGGCGTTCAGAAAATGCTGCGCGAACAGGGCGTTAAACATGTCGCGGCCCTGTCGCAGGAATTGGACGGCGAGACGGTTGAGATCGTCGATATTCCCGCCGATCCCCTGCCAGACGAGGCCCCGATGGCGGTGGACGTTCCCACCCTGCCCGAGCCGGAACCGGAAACTTCGGCTGAGGCGGGTGAGGCCGATAATGTCGTGCCCATGACCCGCCGTGAACGCCGTTTGGCCAACAATCGCCGCCGCGTCGAAGAGAAACGAAAAGAGGACGAGCGTCAGGCCGATCTGTTCGGTGGGTTTGATCCCGAACCCGAGCCCGAGGTTGAGGAGCCTGAGGCGGTTCATGCGGCAGAAAAGGCCGAGGAAACCCCGCCCGAGCCTGATAATCCCGAGCCGGTCCAAACCGCCCCAGAGGAGACAGTCGAAGAATCGCCCGCGCCGGATGAGGTGAGCGATTCCGAGCCTGACGCCGAGACACCGGCAGAATCGCAAGACCTGCCCGCCGCACCGACCAATGAACCGGCCGTTTTGGGCGCAGATCTGCCCGAGGCGGACAAGGCCCTGTCGGAATACGTCGCGCGGGACACGGTGGCATCGGCCCTTATTTCGCGCTCTACACGGCGCGCGTTGGTCCGGAAACACCCTGAAAAACTGGTCGAAATCCTGCCACGTCTGACGGCCTTGGCCGAGCGGATGGGCGCCGAGACCAAGGGATGAAAAAAAGCGGGAATTCAGACTTGTACCCGCCGCAAGACATGCTATTACGCTGCACACGTCGGGCTATAGCGCAGCCTGGTAGCGCGTCCGTCTGGGGGACGGAAGGTCGCAGGTTCGAGTCCTGCTAGCCCGACCAACAACAAAACCGCCCGTGTCCCGTTCGGGGCCGGGCGGTTCTGCTATGAGGGGGTCGATATGAACGGAACCGGTGTTCTGCCAAGCCAACACATCCGCACGATGATTGCGGATGGGGTTTTGACCGGCGATCCCGCGATCATCCCCGAGCAAATCCAACCTGCATCACTTGACCTGCGTTTGGGCACCGTTGCCTATCGCGTACGGGCCTCGTTTTTGGCCGGTGCGGGTCGGACCGTGGCCGAGCGGTTGGAAGAATTCGAAATGCATCGGATCGACCTCACCGATGACGCGGTTCTGGAAAAGGGCTGTGTCTATGTGGTGCCGTTGATGGAGCACCTCGCCCTGCCCGCTGGCATCACCGCCGTCGCCAATGCCAAAAGCAGCACCGGTCGTCTGGACCTGCTGACCCGTACGATCACCGATGGCGGGGTCGAATTTGACCGGATCGCCGCGGGATATACCGGTCCCCTCTATGCCGAAATTTGCCCGCGTTCGTTTTCGGTCAAGGTCCGTCCGGGGATGCGGTTGAACCAGATCCGGTTCCGTCAGGGGCAATCGGTATTGGATGACGCTGAACTTGGCGCGCTGCACGCCGAGACGCCGCTGGTCAACGGCGGGCCTGCGGTGATTTCCGAGGGTCTGGGGTTCTCGGTCGATTTACGCCCTGAAGACGGGACACTGGTCGGATATCGTGCCAAGCCGCATACGGGCGTGATCGATCTGGACCTGATCGACCATTACGAGGCCGATCAATACTGGGAGCCGATCTATAGCCGTGATGGGCGCATCATCCTTGATCCCGGTGCGTTCTATATTCTGGTCAGCCGCGAGGCCGTGTGCATCCCGCCCGATTACGCCGCCGAAATGGCACCCTATCTGGCGATGGTGGGTGAGTTCCGGGTGCATTACGCAGGTTTTTTCGATCCGGGGTTCGGGCACGCGGATGCGGGCGGCGTCGGCGCGCGCGGTGTTCTGGAGGTGCGGTGTCATGAGGCGCCGTTCGTGTTAGAGCATGGCCAGATCGTGGGCCGGTTGGTGTACGAGCAGATGGCAGAGCGTCCCGAGCAGTTGTACGGGCGCGAGATCGCGTCGAACTATCAGGGTCAGGGTCTGAAACTGTCCAAGCATTTCAAGACGCCGGTCTGAGCCAACCGTCGGATTTACGAGTATTTTTGCCAAGATGAAGGGGCGCGGGATTTTCTTGCGCCCTTTGTTGTTGTCCTTGAAGCGGGCGGGATTTGTGCCTATATCTGAGGCGTTCCCGTATGGGGACTATGGCGATAAACGCGCCCGTAATAAGCGGATCGGACCCGGGGGCGGTACCCGGCGGCTCCACCAAACCTCCCACATTGGCGGGATAATGGGGCCGAAATAGGATCGACGGACGTCTAAAGGGGTTAGCTTTTGCTCGGTGAGGTACCACCGTTATCGGTCCATGCATGATAGTTGCCAATGACAACCGTGCTCCGGTCGCCGTTGCTGCGTAAGCAGTAACGAGACCGAAACTTTAAGCCCTGTCCTCTAGCAAGGCCAGGCGGGGTTCGCAGGTACCTGGCAACAGAAACCTGCATTTTCCAAAATTGTCGTATGTCTGTGTCCCGTGGTGGCGTATGTCCGTTTGAGAGCAACGGATGAGGTGTGACGTGGTGCCGTCTTGGGGTGAGATGTGGCGTGTGTTTGGCCGGATTGGCGTTCTGTCCTTTGGTGGGCCGGCGGCGCAGATCGGGGTGATGCATCGTGAGTTGGTTGAGGCGCGCCCGTGGTTGAGCGAGGCGGCGTTTTTGCGCGCGCTGAGCTTTTGCATGATGTTGCCGGGGCCCGAGGCGATGCAGTTGGCCACCTATGCCGGTTGGAGGATGCGGGGCGTTTGGGGCGGTGTTTTGGCGGGGGCGCTGTTCGTGGTTCCCGGGGCCGTGGTCATTTTGGCACTGGCGGCATGCTATGTTGCATGGGGCGATGTCCCTGCGGTCGAGGCCGTGTTTCAGGGCATCAAGGCGACCGTTGTTGTGATCGTTGTTCAGGCGTTGATCCGTTTGTTGCAAAAGGCCGTGCGGGGGCCGGTAGATGTCACGATCGCCTGTGCGTCCTTTGTGGCCTTGTTCGTGTTTGATCTGTCCTATCCGGTGTTGATTGCAGTTGTGGCCGGTTTGGGCGTGTTTGTTGGGCGACGGACCGTTGAACCGACGGCGGCGCAGGGTGGTGCGCCCTTGGGTCGGGCGGTTCTGGTCTTGGCGGTTCTTTGGGCCGTGCCGTTGGTCGCATTGGTCATGAGCGGCGGTGTGTTTGGCGATCTGGCCGCGTTCTTTTCCAAGCTGGCGGTGGTCAGTTTCGGCGGGGCCTATGCCGCCCTATCCTATATGACGCAGACGGTGGTGCAGGAACACGGCTGGATCACCACCGCGCAGATGGTGGATGCACTGGGTCTGGCGGAGACCACGCCGGGACCGTTGATCTTGGTGACCGAATTCATCGGCTTCCTCAGCGGGCATGGCGTTGGCGGGTTTTGGGCCGGAGTGGCGGGCGCGGTGATTGCCCTGTGGATGACGTTCATTCCCTGTTTTCTATGGGTTTTTGCGGGCGCGCCGTTCATTGATCGGTTGGGGCATATGCCGCGCCTGTCGGGGGCCTTGTCGGCGGTGACGGTGGGGATTGTCGGGGTGATTGCGAACCTGTCGGTCTGGTTTGCCCTGCATGTTCTGTTTGGCCAGATCGGATCGGTCGCCGTTTTCGGGGGTGCCTTGCCCCTGCCCGTCTTGGACAGTTTGGATGCGGTGGCGCTTGGTCTGGGCGTGGTGGCGGCGGTGTTGATGCTGGGTCTGAAGTGGTCGTTGTTGCGGGTGATGCCCTTGATTGGGGCGCTGTCCCTTGGGGTGTCGATGATCGGTTAGGGCCGTGCTATCGCCCCTTTCATATCTGGATGAATCGCCTATGCTGACGGCAAGCAAAGACACGAAGGGCACAGCATGTCGAACCGCATTGACTATGGAAATCTGATGCATGACGCGATGCGGGGTTTGATCCGCAAGGTCCTGACGGATGTGTCGGAAAATGGTCTGCCCGGCGCGCATCACTTTTTCATCTCGTTCGGCACCGAGCACCCCGAGGTGCAGATCGCCGATTGGCTGCGCGACCGCTATCCCGATGAGATGACGGTGGTTTTGCAGCACTGGTTCGAAAACCTCGACGTGGGCGAAGACGGGTTTGCCGTCACCCTGAATTTCGGCGATAGCCCCGAGCCCCTGTACATTCCCTATGACGCCATCCACACCTTTGTGGACCCGTCCGTTGAATTCGGCCTGCGCTTTGAGACGCAGGGCGAGATGGACGACGATGACGATCTGGATGATTACGACGATGATCTGGACGATCTGCCCGAGCATGAGGTCGTTGATATGGGCGACCGCGAGGAACGTGATCACAAAGCCAAGCCCAAGGGTGAAGCCGAAGTTGTCAGCCTGGATTCCTTCCGAAAATAGCGCTAACGGCGCGCGCAGGCGATTGCCACGACCCTTTCTCGACGATAAACGGCATACAACCGTATGCAGGAGTGAGTTATGACGCAGACCCGCACTGAAACCGACAGCTTTGGCCCGCTCGAAGTTCCCGCCGATAAATATTGGGGGGCACAGACCCAACGCTCGATCATGAACTTCCCTATTGGCTGGGAAAAACAGCCCGTCGCTATCGTGCGCGCGCTTGGCGTGATCAAACAGGCCTGTGCCGAAGCCAACCGCGACAACGGCAAGCTGGACGCGAAACTGGCCGATGCGATCATCCAAGCCGCATCCGAGGTGGTTGAGGGCAAGTTCGACGATAACTTCCCTCTGGTCGTGTGGCAGACCGGTTCGGGCACCCAGTCGAACATGAACAGCAACGAGGTCATCGCGAACCGCGCGATCGAAATTCTGGGTGGCGTGATCGGTTCCAAAGATCCGGTGCACCCCAACGATCACTGCAACATGGGTCAGTCCTCCAACGACACCTTTCCGACCGCCATGCACATCGCGACCGCAACCACCGCGCATGACGTTCTGCTGCCCGGTCTGGAAAAGCTGCACGCCGCGATGGCCAAAAAGGTCGAAGAGTTCGAGGGCATCATCAAGATCGGCCGCACCCACACGCAGGATGCGACGCCCCTGACCCTCAGCCAAGAATTCGGCGGCTATACCCATCAGATCGCGATGGGCATCAAGCGCGTCAAAACCGCGTTGAACAGCATCTATGAACTGGCCCAAGGCGGCACCGCCGTTGGCACCGGTCTGAACACGCCCGTCGGTTGGGGTGAAACCGTGGCCGCCAACATGGCGCGCATCACCGGCCTGCCCTTTGTCACCGCCCCGAACAAGTTCGAAGCGCTGGCCGCCCATGACGCCATGGTCGAAATGTCGGGTGCCCTGAAAACCGTTGCGGCCTCGCTGTTCAAGATCGCCAACGACATCCGTCTGCTGGGCTCGGGCCCGCGTTGTGGTCTGGGTGAGCTGATTCTGCCGGAAAATGAACCTGGTTCGTCGATCATGCCCGGCAAAGTGAACCCGACCCAATGTGAGGCCCTGACGCAGGTCTGTGCCCATGTAATGGGCAACGATGCGGCCGTCGGTTTTGCCGGTTCGCAAGGTCACTTTGAACTGAACGTGTATAAGCCGATGATGGCCTATAACGTTCTGCAGTCGATGCAGTTGCTGGGCGATGCGGCCTCGGCCTTTACCGACAACCTTGTGGACGGTCTGCAGGCCGATGAGGACCGGATCGAAAAGCTGATGCGTGAATCGCTGATGCTGGTGACGGCTCTGGCGCCGGAAATCGGCTATGACAACGCGACCAAAGTTGCCAAAACCGCGCATAAAAACAAAACGACCCTGAAAGAAGAGGCCATCGCGCTTGGCTTTGTGGACGAAGAAACGTTTGACCGCGTTGTGCGTCCCGAAAACATGGTCGGCCCCAAGTAATCATGGGCAAGGTCGTCAACCTGCGGCAGGCGCGCAAGGATCGCGCCCGCCAGGATAAGCGGGCCAAGGGCGACCAGAACGCGGCGAAGTTTGGCCAAACCGCCGTCGAAAAAGATCTGAACAGCGCGCGGGCCGACAAGGCCCGCCGCGATCTGGACGGCCACGCACTTCCCGAGACAGACACGGATCCTAAGGCATGAGCAGCCGACCGCAAAAACGGTCTGTCACCCTGCGCGGTCACCGCACCAGCGTCTCTTTGGAACCTGAATTCTGGACCGCCCTGCGCGACATCGCAGACGAAAAAGGCATGGCGATCAACGCGCTAACGGCTGAAATTGATGCCGAACGGGATTTGGATGCGGGCCTTGCCACGGCCATGCGTCTCTACATTTTGCGATACTATCAGGACCGCGCGCGGGGCTAGGCCGCCGCCGCCTCACCCGCCAGTTTCTGGATACGTTCGACCATGGCGCGCAGACCGTTGGACCGCTGTGCCGACAGGTGATCGTTCAGACCCAGCCGCCCCAGTTCCGCCGTCGCATCGGTAGCCAGAACATCGCGCACAGGTTGCTCGTTATACAGCGTGGCCAGAACCGCGATCAGACCGCGCACGATCATCGCATCGCTTTCACCACGGAATTTGAACGTCGCGTCGGGACCGGTGCCGTCAATCTCGGGCAACAGCCACACCTGTGACGCACAGCCGTCCACCTTGGTCGCGGGCACTTTGAACGCGTCTTCCAGCGGGTCCATCGCCTTGCCCATGTCGATCACGTGGCGATAGCGATCCTCCCAGTCGTCCAGAAATTCAAACGTGTCGACCAGATCTTCGAATTCTGCGTTGGCCATGGCTGCCCCCTTTACCTTCCCCTCTGAGTTAGGCGTTTGTTTTCCAAAGGTCCAGACCGACGAAGCGGGTTTTCAAGCGTCGCGGTTTCGGATACCCCTGTGGTGGAAATCGGGGACTGAAGATGATCAAAAACTTGCCTCTGTTGTTTGCCGCCGCTCTGACCCTGTCGGCCTGTGGTCTGGGCGACTCGCGCCTTAATCCGTTCAACTGGTTCGGTGGTGCCGAGGAAGAGGTGATTGAGGCCGCGCCGCCCGTGGACGGGATCGAGGATCCGCGCGGATTGGTCACGGCCCTGACAGATCTGACCGTTGATCGTGCGCCCGGTGGGGCGATCATCACCGCATATGCCCTGCCCCAGACCCAAGGCTATTGGGACACGGCCCTGATCGCCGAAAATGACGGTCGCCCCGTTGATGGTGTCCTGACCCTGCAGTTCCGCGCGACCCCGCCCTTTGATGCGCAACCGACCGGAACGGACCGCTCGCGCCAGATCACGGCGGTGATTTTCTTGTCTAATCAGGATCTGGAGTTCGTGCGCACGATTGAGGTCAAATCACAGACCAACATCCTGCGCGCCCGTCGCTAAACCAAAAACAACAAACGGCGCCGAAGGGCGCCGTTTTCAATTGGGTTATGGGCGAAACGCTTAGATCTCGACGACCTTGACCGTCTGTCCCTTAGCCTTCAGCGCCAGTTCGCCATTGCACAGACGCAGGGCGTCGTTGCCAAACACCTCGGCGCGCCAGCCCTTCAATGCCATCACATCGCGCTGCCCCGCCGCGATCTGGTCCAGATCGGAGGCCGTCGCGATCAGCTTTTGCGCCACGCCCTCATTCTCGGCCTTGGCCTTCAGCAGCACGCGCAACAGATCGGCCAGCGCGGGGTTCACCTGCAGTTTGGTGTTGGTCTGGCTGACCTTGGGATATTGGTCCTGCGGGGTTTCATTGGCGGCCTTGATCGCGCCCAGAATACCGTCGGCAATGTCGCCCTTACGCGCCTCGCGCAGCAACAGGCGCGAGCGTGACAGGTCCTGCGGCGATTGCGGGCGCGTGGACGCCAGTTCAAGCAACGCGTCATCCTTGAATACACGGTTGCGCGGGACATTGCGCGCCTGCGCGTATCCCTCACGGAAACGAGCCAGTTCGCGAACGGTGTTCAAGAACTTGCCGCTGTTGGTGCGGGTCTTGACGCGCTGCCACGCCTCGGACGGGCGCACGATATAGGTCTCGGGGTCGGTCAGAACACGCAGCTCTTCCTTGAGCCACTTGGACCGGCCGCTCTTTTCCAGCTCGGCATTCAGGAATTCATAGATCACCCGCAGATGCGTCACATCGGCCAAGGCATAGGTCTTTTGCGCATCGGTCAGCGGACGGCGCGACCAATCGGTAAAGCGGGAGGTCTTGTCCAACTGCGCCTTAGCGATCTTTTTGACCAGCGTCTCATAGCCGACCTGTTCACCAAACCCACAGACCATTGCGGCGACCTGTGTATCGAACAGAGGTTCGGGGAACACATCGCCCTCGACAAAGAAGATCTCCAGATCCTGACGCGCGGCGTGGAACACTTTGACCACATTCGTATCACGGAACAGATCACACAGCGGCGCCAAGGACATCCCATCGACCAGCGGATCAACCAAGACCGCCTCGCCATCACCGGGAAGGGCCAATTGGACCAAACACAGTTTCGCGTAATAGGTGCGTTCGCGCAGGAACTCGGTGTCGATGGTGACGTAGGGACCGGCTTTGGCGGCCTCGCAGAACTCGGCGAGTTCCTCAGTGGTTGTCAAAGTGCGCATTGTTGCGTGTTTTTCTTTTTTAAATGGCGAAATTGCCGCAGGATGTTTCATCCTCTCTAGGCAATTCCGTTACAAAAGAAAAGGTATCAGGGCAGATAAACCGGTGTCCGGTCGCCCTCTGCAAACCGGCGCAGCACAGCGGGATAGAGTTTATGCTCCATCGGCAGGACCCGCGCGGCCAATTGATCGGGCGTATCACCGGCCAGAACCGGCACACGCGCCTGACCCAAGATCGGCCCGTCGTCCAATTCCGCCGTCACCTCATGCACCGAACACCCGTGTTCGGCGTCGCCCGCCTCAATCGCGCGGGCGTGGGTGTGCAGGCCTTTGTATTTGGGCAAAAGCGACGGGTGGATGTTCAACATCCGACCCTGCCACGCGCGGGTGAATTCGGGCGTCAGAATGCGCATGAACCCCGCCAGACAGATGATGTCGGGGTTTGCGGCGCTCAGTTGCTGCATCAATGCCGCCTCGAACGCGGCGCGATCCTTGCCAAAGGGGCGGTGATCCACGACGGCGGTGTCCACACCCAGATCGGCGGCCTTTTGCAGGCCGCCGGCATCGGGGTTATTGGCCAGCACCAGTACAGGGCGCGCCGGATGATCACCGGTCATGCTCTGCACAAGGGTCACCATATTGGACCCCCCGCCGGAAATCAGGATCGCAACCCGTTTCACAGCAGCGAACCGGTATACGCCACGCCCTCACCCTTGGTGACGGTGCCCATCGTGTAAACGGTTTCGCCCAGACCGGTCAGGAGTTCGGCCAATGCCTCGGCGCGCTCTGCCTCAACCGACAGGATCATGCCCACGCCCGAGTTAAAGGTCTTGAGCAACTCGGCCTGTTCCATACCGGCGGTTTCGGCCAGCCAACGGAACACCGGCGGCAACTCCCATGCGGTCAGGTCGATGGTTGCGCCCAGACCTTCGGGCAGGACACGCGGCAGGTTCTCGGTCAGACCGCCGCCGGTGATATGGGCCAGCGCGTGCACGCCACCCTCTTTCACGGCCGCCAGCGCCTGTTTCACGTAGAGACGCGTGGGCGTCAGCAGGTTCGCGCCAAGCGTCTGTTCCGGTGCCCACGGACAATCCGCGTCCCAGCCCAGACCGGACAGTTCCACAACCTTACGCACCAGCGAATAGCCGTTCGAATGCACCCCGTCGGATGCCAGACCCAACAGGACGTCGCCCTCTGTCACACCCTTGGGCAGGTCGGTGCCACGCTCCATCGCGCCGACGGCAAAGCCAGCCAGATCGAAATCGCCGTCCTCATACATGCCGGGCATTTCGGCGGTTTCCCCACCGATCAAGGCACAGCCCGAGCGCACACAGCCCTCGGCGATGCCTTCGACCACTTTGGCGGCATGTTCAACGGCCAGACGACCGGTCGCGAAATAGTCGAGAAAGAACAGAGGTTCCGCGCCCTGACAGACCAGATCGTTCACGCACATCGCCACCAGATCGATGCCGACGCCGCCGACCTCACCCGTGTCAATGGCGATGCGCAACTTGGTGCCAACGCCATCGGTCGCGCCCACAAGGATCGGATCGCTGTACCCTGCGTCTTTGAGGTCAAACAGCGCGCCAAAGCCGCCCAGACCGGCCATCACGCCGCTGCGGTTTGTGCGCTTGGCCGCGGGTTTGATCCGCTCGACCAATTCGTTGCCTGCATCAATATCTACACCGGCATCTGCATAGGTCAGGCCGTTTTTGCCATTGCTCATGATCTGTCCCCCGTGGCTTTGGGGGTGCGATAGACGATTGTTGCGGCGCTGTCCACGCCCAAGCGGGACATTGGCGCGGATGGGGACCAAGTGCTTGACGGGACCGGCCCTTCTGGTACTGAGATTGGCAGGTCGGGCCTGTAGCTCAACGGTTAGAGCAGGGCGCTCATAACGCCTTGGTTGGGGGTTCGAATCCCTCCGGGCCTACCATTTTCGCACATCAATTAGGCACCGCGCCCAATCGGCGGGCATTTGACGGTGTTTTGCGCGGGCTGCGTGCGCCCTGCCCCGCTCTGCCTGTACATGTCACCACCACGCGAGCTAGCAGTTAGATAACGGCAATGATGTCGTGTCTCTTCTTGATATTTAACTGAGCAACGCCGCTCGACACGCCAATAAGATGGCATGTCAGCGGTTCTTTTTGCGTGCTTGGTGGTGAACTTGGGTCTTGAGCGATGAAAAACTTTCCGATGTTCCTGCGGATGGATGGGCGACGCGTTGTCATTTGTGGCGGCGGGATTGAGGCCGCGCGCAAGCTGCGCCTGATCCTCAAGACCGAGGCCGATATCACGATCGCCGCCCGCGATCTGGACCCCGAAATGGAGGGGATCGTCGCCTCGGGTCGTGCGCATCACCAACCGGTCGCGACGCCCTGTACCTTTATCGGCGCGGGTCTGGTGTTCATCGCGACGGGCGATGAGGCCGAGGAAAACCGCATCGCAGGCATGGCGCGCGCCGCCGGTGCCGTGGTGAACGTGGTCGACCGCCCCGACATGTGCGACGCGGTGACACCGTCCATCGTGGATCGCGATCCGGTCGTTGTTGCCATCGGGACCGAAGGCGCAGCCCCCGTTCTGGGTCGCCGCATCAAGACCGAAGTCGAAACGATGCTCTCCCCGCGTCTGGGCGGGTTTGCGGCCCTTGCCGGACGTCTGCGTGACAGTGTCGCCGCCCGCGTGAAACCCGCCGACCGCCGCTCGTTCTGGGAATGGGCGTTCAGCGGCCCCGCCTATCAGGCCCATGTGGACGGACGCGAACATGCCGCCGCCGAGATGCTCAAATCCGCGATTTCCGCCGGGTCCGCCCCCAAGGCCAAGGGGCACATCGCCCTTGTCGGCGCGGGGCCCGGCGCGCGCGATCTGCTGACCCTGCGCGCGGTGCAGCGCCTGCAACAGGCCGATGTGGTCTATTACGACCGTCTGGTGGACCCTGAGGTGCTGGAGCTGGCGCGGCGCGATTGTGACCGTGTGTTCGTCGGCAAAGAGGTCGGCGCGCACAGCTGGCCCCAAGACAAAATCGACCGCATTATCGTGGCCTCCGCCCAACAGGGTCTGCGCGTTGTACGTCTGAAATCGGGCGATCCGTCGGTCTTTGGCCGCGCGACCGAGGAATTGCAGGCCGCCCGCGCCGCAGGGATTGAGGTTGAAATCGTCCCCGGCATCACCGCCGCCTCGGCCGCCGCCGCCTCGATTTCTGCGCCCCTGACCGTGCGCGGCGAAACCGACACCCTGATCCTGTCGACCGGCACGACCCGTCCGGACGATGAGGCACCCGATCACCGCACCCTCGCCCGCCCCGGCACGACCATGGCGTTTTACATGGCCGTTGAACGTGCCGCGCGGGTTCAGGCCGATTTGTTGGCGGCAGGCACCCCCGCCGATTGCCCCGTCGACATCGTCGCCCATGCCAGCACAGCGCGGGAACAGCACGTGGAAACCACCCTTGCCAATCTAGCCGACGCGGTGACGTGCAACGACATCCACAGCCCCGCCATCCTGTTCGTGCGCTACCCCAAACATCTGGCCCCTACCCGCGCATTGCCCGTATCCGCCTGACGTCGGGTGACCTTTACGACCCCTTGTCATTGAACGGGGCGCGCGCCACCTTGGGATAAGGCAAGGGAGGCGCGCGATGGACCTGCGGATCAACGGACAAACCCATTCGGTGGATGTGCCGGATGACATGCCCCTGTTGTGGGTGCTGCGCGATGTGCTGAACCTGACGGGCACGAAATACGGCTGCGGCGTTGCGGCTTGTGGGGCCTGTACCGTCTGGATCGACGGGATCGCGACGCGGTCCTGTCAGGTGCCCGCCGCCGATGTCACCGGTCCCGTCACCACGATTGAGGCGCTTGGCGACACACCCGTCGGCGCTGCGGTTCAGGCCGCGTGGATCGACAAACAGGTCGCCCAATGCGGATATTGTCAGTCGGGGCAGATCATGCAGGCCGCCGATCTGTTGACCGCCACCCCCGCGCCCACGGATCAGGATATTGACGACGCGATGGGCGGGAACCTGTGCCGCTGTGGCACCTATGTCCGCATCCGCGCCGCGATCCATGCCGCCGCTAAGACCCTATCGGAGGACAAAGGATGAGTCGCCTCACCCGCCGCATTTTCCTGTTCGGATCTGCAACCATCGCGGGCGGCATTGCCTTTGGCGCGTATAAGGTCGCGACGCCCCACCCAAACCCGTTGGCGAACACCGTTCCTTCGGATGGCGTGACCTTCAACCCATGGATCATGATTGACCCGACCGGCGTCACCCTGATCACCGCCCACACCGACGTGGGTCAAGGCGTATCGTCGATGGAGGCGCTGTTGCTGGCCGAGGAACTGGACCTAGCGCCCGACGGGTTCGAAACCCGTTTTGCCGCGCCGGATGCGGCCTATTTCAACACCGCGCTGGCGGCCGAGGCCGTGCCATTCATGCCCACCGACATGGGCCGCACCGCCGAAACCATGCGCGCGGTTGCGGGGGCGGCGGTGAAACTGATCGGGTTGCAATTGACCGGCGGGTCGTCCGCCGTGCCCGACAGTTTCGACAAGCTGCGTCAGGCCGGCGCGATGGCGCGTGAAACCCTGCGCGCGGCGGCGTCCAAACACACGGGCGTTGCGGTGGCGTACCTGCGTACCGAAAACGGCGCGGTGATCCTGCCCGACGGGACGCGCATCCCCTACCCCGATCTGGCCGCGACTGCCGCCACGACCACGCCTGTGAACGACGTTCGGCTGCGCGATCCGTCCGAGTGGCGTTTGATCGGAAAACCCGTCCCGCGCAGCGACATCCCCGCGAAATCCACGGGGCAACAGTCCTACGGGATCGACCTGCGCCTGCCCGGAATGGTGTTTGCCAGCGTCCGGTTGAACCCCGCCAAGGGCGGGGCGCTGAACGATTTTGACGCAACGGGCGCGCGCGGCATGAACGGAGTTCAGGCCGTTGTACCAGTCACCGGCGGGATCGCCGCCGTCGCCGACACCACATGGGCGGCCATTCAGGCCGTGAACGCCGTCGACTGTGATTGGGCACCCGCCGATTATCCGCCGGAACAAGACGCGCACTGGGACGCTCTGGCCGCGTCATTTTCCGAGGATAATTTAGATAAGGTCTGGCGCGAGGATGGCGAGGTGGACGCCGCGCGGCCCCACGATGCCGTGGTGGTTGAGGCCGAATATCGCGCGCCCTATGTGGCGCATCAGCCGCTGGAGCCGCTCAACGCAACCGCCCTTGTGACCGAGGACGGGGCCGAGATCTGGACCGCGCACCAGATCCCGCAATTCGCCGTCCGTCTGGCGGCTAAGGCCATCGGAATGGAGCCCGACCAGATCACATTCCACCAACAATTCGCGGGCGGTAGTTTTGGCCACAGGCTGGAGTTTGAGCACGTCGTCCGCGCGGTCGAAATCGCCAATCAGATGCGCGGCACGCCCGTTCAGATGTGCCTGTCCCGCGAAGAGGACTTTGCGCAGGATTTCCCCCGTCAGATCTCGATGGGCCGAATGCGCGCGTGGTCATTTGGCGACCGCGTGGATCACCTTGAAATCGACATCGCCTCGCCCTCTGTCACACGCTCACAAATGGGGCGAATGGGGGCGCCCGTTGCGGGACCGGATCTGCAAATTGCCGCCGGTGTCTGGAATATGACCTATGATATCGGGCGGTTGCGCGTGCGGGGATATCAAACGCCCGGCCTTTCGCCGGTGTCGTCTTGGCGGTCCGTTGGTGCGTCCAGTGCGGGCTTCTTTGCCGAGGGTTTTATGGATGAAATCCTGCACGCCATCGACGCCGACCCGATGGCCGCGCGCATCGACATGTGCAAGGTCGATTATCACCGCAAGGTGCTAGAGGCCGCCGCCGAAATGTCCGATTGGACCCGCCCGCGCCCCGCCGGAACCGGTCTTGGCGTTGCCTTTGTCGAGAGCTTTGGCGTGCCCGTCGCTGAAGTGGTTGAGGTCACCGATACGGCCGATGGCATTCGCATCACCAATGTGTGGGTCGCGGCGGATGTGGGCCGCGTGGTCGATCCGCTGAACTTTGAGAACATCGTTCAGGGCGGCGTGATCTGGGGGCTTGGCCACGCGATGAACAGCCAGATCACCTATGCGGGTGGCGCCGCAGAACAGGTCAATTTCTGGGACGCCGAGGGGATGCGCATCCATCAAGCCCCCGAAATTCATGTGCGGGGATTAGAAAACGCGCCGAAAATCCGCGGCATTGGTGAGCCGCCCGTGCCCCCCGCTGCGCCCGCGCTGGCCAATGCGATCTTCGCGGCCACGGGGCAACGGTTGCGGGAGATGCCGTTCGACAAGTTCGTCACATTCGCCTGAACTCACTCAGGAAAATGGCAGGCCGCGCCATGTACGGCCTCGTCCAGCTCGGGTCGAGTTCGGCGGCACACATCCGTCGCTTTCCAACACCGCGGCGCAAAGGCACAGCCCGACGGTACGTTCAACGGTGAGGGCAATTCGCCCTGCAGCTTGATCCGTTGATGATCCGCATCACGCGGCGTGACCGAGGGCGTCGCGGACAACAGGGCCTTGGTATAGGGATGGCGCGGATGGGCAAACACGTCATCGCGTGAACCCTGTTCAACGGCGCGTCCTAGGTACATGACGATCACCTGATCGGCGACGTGGCGCACCACGGACAGGTCATGCGAGATGAACACATAGGCAAGGTTCAGACGCTCTTGCAGGTCCATCAACAGGTTCAAAACCTGCGACTGGATCGACAGGTCCAACGCCGAGACCGGTTCGTCCAACACAACCACACGCGGGTTCAGCATCAGGGCGCGGGCAATCGCGATCCGCTGACGCTGACCACCCGAGAACATATGCGGGAAACGGTCGTAATGTTCGGGGCGCAAGCCGACCAGTTCCATCATCTCGCGCGCTTTGGCCTGACGGTCGGACGCGGTCATGTCGGGGCGGTTGATGCGCAACGGCTCCTCAAGGATCGTGCCCACGCGATGGCGCAGGTTAAGCGATCCATAGGGGTCCTGAAACACGATCTGAACCGTGCTGCGCAGGTCGGCCCATTTGTCGGGCGTCACCGCCTGTCCGTCGAGGGTCAGGGTCCCGCCGGTCGGTTCCTCAATCATGGTGATCAAGCGGGCGAGCGAGGATTTCCCACAGCCCGATTCCCCCACAATCGCCAAGGTTTCACCCGGGCGCACGGCGAATGATACATCCGACACCGCGCGCACCAGTTTCGGCGCGGAAAACAGGCCCCCGCCGACGGGGTATTGGATCGACAGCGCCTGCGCCTCTACCAACGGATCAATCATGGCTCACCTCGGAGAGTTGTTGGCGCGGTTCGCCCGCGTCGCTCAGGGGGTAGAAACAGCGCGCGAACCCCTGTGCAGCGTCGGTCACAGGGGGCACTGCATCACGGCATTGCGCCGTCGCATGGGCGCAGCGGGGCGAAAACAGGCACCCCTTTGGCCGGTCGAACTGTCCCGGTACAACGCCCGGAATGGTTGGCAAACGACGTCCGCGCGCGCGCTCGGGAAGTGCCGCCAACAGGGCCTGCGTATAGGGATGGCGCGGCGTTTCAAAAAGGCCCAGAACCGGCTGTTCCTCAACCTTTTGACCGGCGTATTGCACCTGAACCCGATGGGCGTTTTCCGCGACCACGCCCATGTCGTGAGTGATCAGGATCAGACCCAAATCGGTCTGCGCCTGCAGATCGCGCAGCAGGTCCAAAATCTGCGCCTGAATGGTGACGTCCAGCGCGGTTGTAGGTTCGTCCGCGATCAACAGACGCGGGTTACAGGCCAGCGCCATGGCGATCATCACGCGTTGCGACATCCCGCCAGACAGTTGGAACGGAAACACGCGCAACCGCGCCTCGGGGTCGGGAATGCCGACCAAATCCATCAACTCGATGGCACGGCGATGACGCGTAGCGCGGTCCATGCCCATGTGTAGGCGCAGGGCCTCTTTGATCTGGAAACCGACGGTGAAACAGGGGTTTAGGGACGACATCGGCTCTTGAAAGATCATCGCGATATCGCGCCCGATCACACGGCGCCGGTCCTTGGGCGTCAGTGTGCGCAGGTCGGTGCCGTCAAACGACATCTCGTCCGCCGTAATGGTCGCGGTCCACGGCAACAGGCCCATCATGGCCAGCATGGACACGGATTTTCCCGAGCCGGATTCGCCCACAATGGCCAAGACATCGCCCTGATCGACGGTCACATCGACCCCGTCCACGGCGCGGAATTGGCCGCCGCTGGTCTGGAAATCGACGCTTAGGTTGCGGATGTTCAACAGGGACATGATCAGCTCCGCTTTAGTTTGGGGTCAAGCGCGTCGCGCAAACCGTCGCCCATCAGGTTGATGGCCAGAACCGTGATCAGGATCGCCAAACCGGGGAAGGTCACGACCCACCATGCGCGCAGGATGAACTCGCGGCTTTCGGCCAACATGGTGCCCCATTCGGGCGTTGGCGGTTGCGCCCCCATCCCCAGAAACCCGAGCGCAGCCACGTCCAAAATCGCGTTCGAAAACGACAGGGCCGCTTGAACGATGATCGGAGCCAGACAGTTCGGCAGGACAGTGATGAACATCATACGCGCGCGCCCTGCCCCCGCCACACGGGCCGAGGTGACGTAGTCCTTGGACCGCTCGGTCAGGACGGCGGCGCGGGTCAGACGCACATAGTGGGGCTGCAAAACGATCGCGATGGCCAGCATCGCGTTCCACAGGGACGGCCCCAAAACCGCCACCAGAACCAGTGCCAGCAACAGTGACGGAAAGGACAGGATGATGTCCATGATCCGCATGATCAGCGTATCAAGCCAGCGCGGCGCGAACCCCGCGACAAGGCCGATCACGATCCCGCCGGTGGCTGCAACGACCACGACGACAATCCCGACAAAGAAGGAATAGCGCGCCCCGTGCAACAGCCGCGACAGGATATCCCGCCCCAGCGGATCGGTCCCGAGGATATGCGGCCACGTCCCGCCGTCCTGCCATAGGGGCGGCAACAGCGTGGCATCGCGGTTCTGGGCAATCGGATCAAAGGGTGCAATCACGTCGGCCAGAACGGCCAGCGCGACAAAGATCGCGAACACCCACAGGCCGATCACGGCCCCACGGTTTTCACGGAAATAGAACCAGAATTCGGCAAGGCGGCTGGGGCGTTCGGGGGTGGTGGATACGGTATCGCTCATCTCAACGCTTTCGAATTTTGGGGTTGATGAGGCCGTACAACAGATCGACCACCAGATTGACGACCATCACCGCAACAGCGACCAGCAACAGCCCCCCCTGCACCACCGGATAGTCACGGCGGAAGATGCTATCGACCATCCACTTCCCGATCCCGGGCCAGCTAAAGATCGTTTCGGTCAGGATCGCACCGGCCAGCAACGTGCCAACCGACAGGCCGATCACTGTGATTACGGGAATCATCGCGTTCCGTAGGGCGTGAACACCGTTCACACGGGCGGGTGCCAGACCCTTGGCACGCGCGGTGCGAATGTAGTCCTCGCTGAGGACCTCAAGCATGGCGGACCGTGTTTGGCGCGCAATCACCGCCAAGGGCACCGTGGCCAGAACAATCGACGGCAGGATCAGGTGTTTCACGGCCGATCCAAACGCGCCGTCCTGCCCCGACAGCAGGCTGTCGATCAACATGAACCCCGTATGCGCCGGAAAGAAATACAGCAGATCAATCCGTCCCGACACCGGTGTCCAGCCAAGGTTGCCCGAAAACACGATGATCAGCAAAAGCGCCCACCAAAAGATCGGCATCGAATAGCCAATCAATGCCGTCGACATCAGGGCACGGTCCAGAAATTTACCCCGTTTGGTGGCCGCAATGATACCGGCGGGCACGCCGATCAAAACGGCCAGAATGATCGCACACAGCGACAATTCCAACGTCGCGGGGAACAGGGCGAAAAATTCATCCCAGACCGGTTTTTTGGTGACGAAACTGGTGCCCAAATCCCCCTGCAACACGCCGGTCAGGTAATCCCAGAACTGGATATAGATCGGCTGATCAAATCCGAACTGGGTCCGCAGTTCGTCGTACCGTTCGGGGGTAATCCCGCGCTCACCCGCCATGACGATGATCGGATCGCCGGGCAACGCACGGATAAAGACAAAGGAAATCAATGTGACCCCGATAAACGTGGGCACAAAGGTCATCAGTTTCGACAGCAAATAACGCAGCATATCAAGGGCCTAGCAAGTTGGGGCGGGGCCCGAAGTCAGACAGATACGGGACCGGCGGCGTGGCCGGTCCCGCGTGGGATCACGTGATCCGCGGTCTTATTCGGCCAGCGACACTTCGGTAAAGATGTGGCTGCCGAGCGGGTGCACGACATAGCCCTCAACTTCGGGGCGTAGCGGCATGAACACGACCGAATGGGCGATGGTGGCCCAAGGTGCCTGCTCTTTGAAAATCACCTGTGCCTCTTCATAGAGGGCGGTGCGTTCGGCGGCATCGCTGCTGGTCTTGGCCTTTTGGATGATTTCCTCGAACGGCTCATAGCACCATTGCGCGCGGTTCGACCCGCCTACCCCGTCACAGCCCAGAAGAACCGCGAGGAAGTTGTCGGGATCGCCGTTGTCACCGGTCCAGCCCAGCAGAACCGCACCGTCACGATCCACATCTTTGGACCGGTCGAGATACTCGCCCCACTCATAGGACACGATTTCAACGTCCACACCGACCTCGGCGAAATCGGCCTGCATCAGTTCGGCCATACGACGCGCGTTGGGGTTATAGGGACGCTGAACCGGCATGGCCCAGATTTTCATGTCCAGATCGCTGACACCGGCCTCGGCCAGCATCGCCTTGGCGGCTTCGGGATCGTAATTGTCGTCGGTGACGGCCTCGTTATAGGACCACATGGTCGGCGGGATCGGGTTCTTGGCAACCTGACCGGCCCCTTGGAAGACCACGTCGATGATCGCCTGTTTGTCGATCGCCATGTTCAGCGCCTTGCGCACCACCGGATTGTCAAAGGGCGCGACCTGCGTGTTATAGGCCAGATAGCCGACGTTCAGGCCCTCTTGCTCTTTCAGGACGATGTCCTCGGAGTCCGACATCTCGGCCAGATCGGCGGGGTTCGGATAGGGCATCACGTGGCATTCGCCCGCCTGCAGCTTTTGATAGCGCACCGAAGCATCGGGCGTGATCGCAAAGATCAGGTTGTCCAGCTTCGGCAGCCCATCGCGGAAATAGGCGGGGTTCTTGGTATAGCGGATCACCGCGTCTTTTTGATAGGCGACGAACTGGAACGGGCCGGTGCCGACCGGTTCTTGGTTCAGCATCTCGGGCGTGCCAGCGGCGGCAAGGCTATCGGCGTATTCGGCCGACAGGATCGAGGCGAAATCCATCGCGAGGTTTGCGATAAAGGGCGCTTCGGTCCGGTTCAGTTTGAATTTGACGGTCAGGTCGTCGACCTTTTCGATCGAGGCGATCAGGTCGCCCATCGACATGCCGTCGAAATATTCCCACGTGCCGCCTGATGCGGTGTGGAACGGATGGTCGTCTTTCAACTGACGCTCGAACGTGAAAATCACGTCATCTGCGTTAAACGTGCGCGAGGGCGTAAAGAACGACGTGGTGTGGAACGGAATATCGCCGCGCAGTTTGAACGTGTATTCCAGACCGTCCTCGGAGACCTCCCAGCTTTCGGCGAGACCCGGAACAACCTCGGTCGTGCCGGTTTTGAACTCGACCAGACGCGAATAGACGGTTTGGCTGGACGCATCGAACGTGGTGCCCGACGTGTACAGCGCAGGGTCAAAGCCCTCGGGGCTGCCTTCGGAACAATAGACCAACGTTCCTTGGGCTGCGGCGGCACCGGCTGTTGCAATCAGCAGGCCCGTCGTGGCGAGAAGCGTACGCAATGACATTGATAGAAACTCCCAAATTGGTGATTTTACCGCGTTTGATGCGGCTTGGCGGTCGCGGGGCATCCGTTCGCATGTTCGTGAATGGACTCAGCCCGTGCCGCAGAAAAAATCTTTTCCCAAGCGGTCAAATTTTGCAACCACCGATCCGGCCCACACGCTGAAGTGACCTGACGTCACCCCGTATTCGCGCGAAAATGCGGCGTTTTGGGCGGAAACCCGCCGTTGGTGATTGGCGATGGTCACGAAGCGACCGGCGCCTGTTTCAGATCGGTAGGATCACATCGGCGCGCAAACCGCCCATATCCGTGCTTTCCCCAAGGCGAAGGGTCCCCCCATGCGCCCGCGCAATATCGGTCGCAATCGCAAGGCCCAGCCCCACCCCCGGCGCATTGGTAAGGTTGCGCGATTCATCCAGACGCGAAAACGGCTGCATCGCGACATCGCGCTTGTCGGCGGGAATACCGGGACCGTCGTCCTCAACGCTGAAGCGCAAGGTTTTCGGGGACCGCTCAAGGCTGATCCGGCAGTTGGTGCCATAGGATTGCGCATTGGACACAAGGTTCTGCAACGCCCGCGCAACACCGAGTGCGCGCAGGGGCACCGGCGGACCCTGATCCACGCGCCCCACATCGACCTGCATCTTCTGGGCAAGATCGGTGACCAAGGTGGCCGGATCGGTGATCGTGGGATCCTCGACCCGCTCGGCCCGTGCGAATTCAAGGAAAGAATCCAGCATCCGTTCCATATCCGTGACGTCCTGTTGCAGGGCCTCGGTGTCCTCGCACTCGTCCAGCATCGACAGGCCCAGCTTGAGCCGCGTCAGGGGCGTGCGGATGTCATGGCTGACCCCCAGCAACATCAGGGTGCGCTGTTCGATATGGCGATCAATCCGCGCCCGCATGTTCAAAAACGCATTGCCCGCCGCACGCACCTCAATCGCGCCGGTGGGTTTGAACGGGACGCTCTGCCCCCGCCCAAAGGCCTCGGCCGCGCGGGCTAGGCGCTTGATCGGACGCAGCTGATTGCGCAGGAACAGAAACGCGATCAGGGTCATCAGAATGCCGGTCCCGATCATCAGCACCAGCAACTGATGCGGGTTGGACGCCGACACACGCTGACGCGGGACCACGATGCGCAACACCCCGTCCGGTCGGTCCAGATAGACATGAACCTGCCGCTTGTTCTCGACCAGATCGACGGCTTTTACTCCCGGCACCATCTCGGTAAGGGTCTGCACCACGAACCGCCCCGACAGGTCGTAAAACAACCGTCGTGTCAGGGGGGGCGCACCGTCCTCTAGCCGCGCCTCGATCGTCAGGGCCGACAGAACCGGCGCCAGTTCCTCCAGACGCCCGGTTGGGTCGTCTGCCGATTGCACCTCATCTTGAATGAACGCGACCTCTTGGGCCACGCCACGGGTCATCTGGCGCGTGACATCGCGGAAATGACGTTCAATAAAGACAACGGACACAACCAATTGCACCGACAGAATCGGCAAGATCACGATCAGGGCCGCCCGCCCGTACAGATTGCGCGGCAATGCATTCTTAAGCCATTGTCTCATGCCCGAACCCTAGCCGCGCGTGCGACCAGAGGAAAGCGCTATGATCCCCCCTGCCCCGATCCGCGACATCCATCCCGGCGTGCGCTGTGTGTTGGCGCCGAACCCGTCGCCGATGACATATCATGGCACGAATACCTATCTGCTGGGTACGGATCGGGTCGCCGTGATCGACCCCGGCCCCGATGACGACGCGCATCTGGCGGCGATTCTGGGGGCCACGGGGAACGGCGCACAGATCACCCACGTCATTCTGACCCATTCCCATCTGGATCACAGCGCCCTCGCCCGCCGTCTGGCCGATCAGGTGGGCGCGCCGATCTATGCCTTTGGCGACAGCCACGCGGGCCGGCGCAGCGATCTGGACGGGATCGACGGTCTTGGCGGCGGCGAAGGTGTGGATTGGTCGTTCATCCCCGACATCACCCTGTGCGACGGTGAAGAGATCGCCACCGTCGAGTGGCGGCTGCGCGCGATCCACACGCCCGGCCACATGGGCAACCACATCAGCCTTGCCATGGGCGACGTCCTGTTCAGTGGCGATCACGTCATGGGCTGGGCCACGTCGATGGTCTCTCCGCCCGATGGCGATCTGCGCGCCTTCATGCACTCGCTCCGAAAATTGCAGAATCGCGGCTTCACCCGATTCCTGCCCGCCCACGGGGATCCGGTGGAAAACCCCGAGACGCGCCTGCAAGAGCTGCTGGATCACCGCCAAATGCGCACCGACCAGATCCGCGCGGCCCTTGCAGAACAGGCCGATACGCCCATGGGCCTGACCAAAAGGATATACGCCGATGTCGACCCGCGATTGCACGGCGCCGCCCTGCGCAACGTGATGGCCCATCTTATTGATCTTATGGACAGAAACCAGATCACCGCCGCGCCAGCCCTGTCTTTACAGGCGATTTTTTCGCTAAGATAAAAAAGTTCAAAAATCTTTCAAATTGCCTCTGGACGTCCCCAGAACAGGTTGCTAAATACCCCCCAGTTGTTCCGGCGTAGCTCAGCGGTAGAGCAGTTGACTGTTAATCAATTGGTCGTAGGTTCGATCCCTACCGCCGGAGCCAACCTTCCTCTTGCAGGTTGGAAAAAAACGACAAAGCGCTCCATCTCGGGGCGCTTTTGTCGTTTTGGGCACATTCTCTGTCACATCCGATTACACAAACCCCAAGTGGGAGTCGGAGCATTGAGAAGACCAACACCATGCCTGCATCTGGAACGCAGACCATCGTCGTTTTACTGGCGGCGGCGCGTCCCAAAGTTTTTTTCAGAAAACGCCTCAAGCCGGTTTTTCGTATTTTCCTTGAAGACCAATGTTGTTCGTGAGGCCGAGGTGCTGGCCCGCCGTTTGACGTGGCTCAGCTCCCTCGCCTTCGACTATTCGAGAGGCTTTGCGAACATGGAAACAGGTCTGATGGAGCGGGTTTTGACCGAGCTGGTGCGATTTGAGATCGCAGCATCGGACCAAGCACGCGCCGTTGCACCTGAACGCACACGCAAAGAAGCGCAGATGGCCGCTCAACGAGAGCTTGCCTTGCAAGACACACTGCGTGAAGCGCTGCTGTTGCGCAACCGTGAGGTGGCGCGTGCACCTGTTCAAGCTGCCGCTGCGCGTCTCGGAGTAAACATCATGACCAATGAAGAAAATTGGATGGTCATTGCTTATGAGGCAACACGTGTGCTGCTGGATCTGAGTGTTGAGCGTTCACAGCGTGATCAGGGTGTTTTCTCTGACCGCAGCCGTTTCTTTGAAGTGGCGATGAAGGCTGACGTTGCGCCCTCAATGCCTGCCTATCGCGCAGAACCTACGGCCATTGCAGTTCACGCAGCCCCCGTTGCCCAAGTGATAGCAGAGCCTGCGACGGCAACGACTTCTGCGCCTGTCAGTGCACCACTGACTGCGTCTGAACCGATCCAACCTTCGCCCTCAAAGGCGACGAAAAAGGCGTCTCTCAAGCTGTCTGAAGCATATGAAAAATACAGCGAGGCACGTTTGGCGGGCAAAGAGGGCAAGCGACCAGAAGAGCTTGCGGTCAAAGCCAACGCCAAGCTGATGATCGACGTCATTGGCGATAAACAGCTTGGCGATCTGACGAAAGCGGATTTTATTGAAGCGTTTTCGATTATCCAAAGGGTGCCAGCGAAACACGGCAAATCCTCCAAGGAAGTGCGAACGATCCGCGAAATCGTTGAGGCGACGGACTTTGAAGAGCAGAAAAACAAGGCACTTGTTCGTGCGCAGTTGAAAAAAACCGGTGCAAGTCAGGGCAACATCGAAGCCGCTGAGCATCAGGAAAACATCGCGCGGCTTCGCGTGAACACGGTCTATCGGCATATGCAGGACGCCCAACGCGTCGTGCGCTATATGGAGGCCCTTGGCTACCTCTCAGAGAATTTCATGGAAAATGTGATATGGTCCAAGGGGGAGCTGGAACGTCTCGAAATTCTTCAAGAAGACAACAGCCGTAAGATCTGGGGAGATGAGTTGCCGAAGCTGTTCCGAACCCCGCTATTCCAAGGACAGATCACCGATATTGGCGATCCATTGTTCTGGGCGGTGATTATTGCGGTCCTCCACGGTCTACGTGAAGAAGAGGTGCTGCAGCTGCGCACTGACGATATCCGGACCGAAAACAGTATTGTTTTTTTCGATATCAAGGTGGGCGCACAATGGCAGCGTTTGAAATCCAAAGCGGCAACGCGCCGTGTGCCCCTGCACGACAGCCTAATTGCACTTGGCTTCCTTGATCTGGTGGCTTTGCGGCGGCGCGAAGGTGAGGATCGCCTGTTCCCGCACCTGAAGCGCGGAAAGAACCGCAGAACCCTGTCAGAAAACTTCACCAAGGATTTTACGCGTTTCCGCAAGGCCAATCATGTCTATGAAAAGCGCATCGATTTTCACAGCTTCCGCACACAATTCAACGTCGAGCAGATCAAGGCCCGAACCGACAGTGAATTGCGCCATATTCTAATGGGGCACGAGATTGAGACGGTTAACCTAAAGCACTATAGAGGTGATGGTCATGATCTCGCATACCTGCATGAGATTGTGCAGCGTGTGGACATCGACGTTTCGATGATCAAAAGCCCCTTTGCCGACGGCAATAATGCAAAAGTGTCGGACTTGCAGGCCACGCGCAAACGCTTGCGTGTGGTATGAGCTGAGAACCTTCCTTTGCACAGGAAAATTGAGTGGTAGCCGCCTGGAAACAGGTGGTGAGTTTGGGCAGATGGGGCAACCCATTTGCCTAAATACATCAAGGCACTGCCATTTCCCTATTTCTGGATTTCAAAGTTTTCTTATTTCCGTGTATATATTTCGGTTTTATATCAATGCTGTAAGGAATAAAAATTGTCATGCATGCAGGTTTTGCGTCGGATCTGGTGACTTACAACATCACTTCCGCAGGTGTTTTCGCAGGGATGGCGGCCACATCTACATTCGCGCAGAAAAACTTCATCTAAATCTTTTTGTCCCAACGCCCACGTTCCCATGTTCCACTTACCAAGAAAGGAACGTGAAAATGCGCTACACCCACACGAAATTCCGCATCTCAGACAATGTTGCAGAGATCATCAAGCTATCCAAATTCTCGGCGCAAACCGCCAAACTTTTGTTCGCCCTCATTTTCCTTCAGGACCAAACCAACGAGTCTTGGCCGACTATTCTGTATGAAGCCGACAAACCTCAAGATCACTTCGTTTTCGTTTCAGAACTCCGCGAGCTGGGGTTCGCATCCAAAACCGGATCAAGCCGCTTTCTGCGCAAACCCGTTGCCGAGCTGGTCGCCATTCCCGGCATCTTCGACTATCTCGAAATTGCGTCAAATGGCCGTTACCTGACTTGGCGGTTCTCCGAGAACTTCTTTGACGTAATGGCAGACATGGATGTCTATGGGTTGATCGACGCCAGCGAACTCGCTCTGTGTCATGGGGTGTTTGGCGGTGCGTCGCTCGCACAGATCCCGCTTCACCGCAAGAAGCGAATTCCTGAGTTTAGACTGATCGGACCGAGCGAGAACAACGTGTGGAGAGACAACTATATCCCGCCGAAACTTGTCCCCAGCCAAGTCGAACGGCAACTACGCCCCCAACTGCAAAAATGGGCTGATTAAAGCGGGATCACCTTCGCGGTGTTACTTGTCCAAGAGGGATCGCGCCCAGGCTACACAGACGTCGTGATACGGATGCTACACAAAGACAGCGAGTGGCCAGAAGGACGCTTCCTAAAGAGGGCGATTTCTACTCGCATCTGGACCGTGTTCCCTAAATCGAAAACCCCGGCTGAAGATAGCGCAGCGGCACCCCCGGAGGGCCCGCCTTTTGCGCGCAGCAAAAGGGTTAGCGGGTTATCCGATTTTTGAATCGGATAATTTCTGCCTTACCTGATCCCCATGCGAAACGGCAAAAAACTGAATGCGGGAAAGTCTGGGGCGGTGCGGCAAGAGGCGCTGAAACCATCAGATCTCACTCGCGCGGAGAAACACGGGAAACGGGAAGACGAAAGCAGCCAAAAACGACGTGTGAGGGACGAAGCCCCGCTCGTCTTTGGCACATTGGATCTGACAGAGGCCCGCAAACGACACATGGAAGGCGTCCTGCAGTCGGGCCGCACGGCATGCATCCACGCGCTTGTGCAGTTTCCGACAGACCTTATCAACGGGGCGGATAAGGAACAGCAACAGCGGATGCTCGACCATGCTGTGACATTCCTGAATGAGTTTCATGGCGGCGATGCCGTGTTTGCTGCTCGCCTCGACCGCGACGAAACTGGCAGACACACAGTCGATGTCTTCCTGCTACCGAAATACGATTTTCGCTACAAAGATGGGCGCGTCGTCAAGAAAGCCAGCGTGTCTAAGTTCTCCAAAGAGCAGGCCCGAGCAAGATATGTGAAAACGGACAAGAAATCGGGCAAGGCGATCATAAACCGTACGACAGGCAAGCCCATTCCCCGCGATGATACACGAGCGCAAGGGTCAGCGTTGCAGGATGCTTTCTTTGAATATTTGCGTGAAGAAATGCAGCTCTCCGAAGCCATGCCGCCGGAACGAAAAAAGTTCACTGAAAAAGATCGACTGGAACCGGAGGAATATGGCCTGAAGAAAGACCGCGAACGCTTGCGTGCCAATGCAAGGGTGCTCGCGAACGCAGACCGCGTGGCACGAGAGCGTAACAAGCGACAAGCGGCCGAAAATGAATCACAGGCGCGTTCGTTGGCGAGGAGAGAGGCGGAGCTTCAAGCAGGACAAAAGGCGTTGTCAGAGTGGAAAACAGCCTTTGAGCGCTCTGCTGACAGCCGTGCGGCCGCGCTTGACAAACAAGAGGAGAAAATCAGGCGGGCTGCCAAAACTGTTCGCAAAATCAGGATCGCAAGTGGCCAAGGTGTATCCCGTTAGTTGAACCGAATTTTGATGAGCTGGCCCGCATGGATTGCAGCTTCGATTTCTGGGCCAATGTTGATGATCTGTGCGGTCATGTAGGGATCTCCGTTAGTTTAACGTGTTGGACTAACGGAAGATGGGACTGTCTCAATATCTCCAAAATTAGTTTGACAACTTTGAGGCTGACTTGCACCCGCTTACTCATATTGCCAACCACAACCTTATGCTGAATCCCATCGGGGGGCTTTCTATTCAGGCATTTTGCTTGATATAGATCTTCAGGGCATTTGATATGAGCGAGTGTATTATGAAAACTTTTGAAGACGTTGCGGTCGCCTTTGAAGGCATTGCAGATCGTGTCGAAAAAATTTGGTATCCACACATTTCAAAAACCACGACTTTTAAGGAGCAAAGCTGGAATGCGCCGGGATTAGCACCCGAAGATGCATGTTTGCTTGCGCGAGATATCGCAGACAGAATTCGAAATTTTGGTGCCGATGAAGAGGGATCAGAAAGCACCGAAGAACTCAAGTTTTGGAGTGCGTTGGCCAGTCAAGCCGAGAAAGTTGATTTTACTAACTTCACAAGTGACAAGATCTCGGTAGCACGTTCTACATTTGAGTTTCTCTTGTTTTGCAATGCCTATCTCCCTACTCGACCTGCCGATGTGGACTGGGACAAAGTCAAAGCGAAGGGATATATTCCCAAAGATCTTTCAAGAAAAATTGGCAGTATTGAGAAGCGTATCAAGGATCTCAGCCCGCGAACTGAAAGCCTTCAGGAAAAGATTGTCGCCATCGAAACGGCACACGATGCTGCTGAGCAGCTTCCCACCGACATGGAAGAACTGCGACGCAACAATAGCGAACTCAGAAAGCTATTGAAAGAAGCACAGAAAAACGCAGCTCTCATTCAAAACAACTTGGATGAGACCGAAACGGTTCGCTCAAAGGTCCAGAGTTTGCACGACGATACTACTTTGCTGGCGGACCAATCACAGCAACTCGTTGATAGATGTAATGAAAACTACCGCATCACCACCTCCGCAGGTCTCGCTGGCGCGTTTGAAGCACGATCAAAGTCGCTAACCATGACTGGCTGGTTCTGGGTTTTCTTGCTGGCGGTAGCCCTTGGTTGCGCCGTTGGGATCGGGTATTTCAGGCTCGAAGCATACGAGAGTCTTTTGAGCAACAGCGCGGAGACATCCGTTATCTTGTTAAATCTCTTGGTCACTTTCCTGGGGGTGGGTGGCCCCATTTGGCTTGCATGGCTTTCAACAAAAAACATTGGGCAAAGCTTCAAGCTGGCAGAGGACTATGCTTTCAAAGCTTCTATTTCAAAGGCCTATGAAGGTTACCGGAAGGAAGCTGTCAATCTTGATCAGGAGTTTGCCAAGCAACTGTTTGGCTCAGCCCTGACCCGACTTGATGAACTGCCCAGTCGTTTTGTTTCGCAGGTCGACCACAGCTCTCCACTGCAAGAAGCGCTCGATAATCCGACAATCAAAGCATTTTTTGCAGAAGTCCCAGATGTAAAAAATAAGTTGATAGATTTCGTTAGCGAACGAAAGAACGCATTTTCTGTTCTTGCAGGGACCGCCGTCGCATCGAAGACAACGAAAAATCGGCCCAATGGCTCACCCGAGAGCGCCACTGAAGAGGGTGGTGAAAAATAGGTACGTTATGTCAGACAAAGCACATGAATTGGAGTTCGCACTGGCGAACGAAGGTGGTGGTAGCCCTCAAAGAAACTTCCATAGCTGTGAACGTTGGCAAAGATATTGATGGAGCGCTCGGCGATGTAATCCGAAACCAGATTCGGGGGCCCTCTGATGCTGCGGAAGAAGATATGCAGCCGTAGGTGCTAAGATCTTGCTCTATAGCAATAGGTATGGCACAGACTCTTACACATCCGGAGTCGATGGAGATATTCGGAGCGAAAAATTGTTTGTTTTCAGTGGTATTGATTGCGTATTGCGCGCCCTACCGCCGGAGCCATAAAAACCCCTTAAGTCGCTATGACTTAAGGGGTTTTTTGGTTTTTGAGTGTTGTTGCAGGCGCGCCGGAACCGCCATCATGCACAAATTTAAAGTCTAATAGCCGGGCTCTGCCAATACTGTTGTGAGGGTGATGAAGAAACCTCTTCAACCCAAAAAAACTGGATCGCCTCGACCGCAGCTCTTCGCCGTTAGCTAGGCTTCGCTGTTTGAAGTGACCCCAATAGGTTCCTCAACATCTCCAAGACTTAATCAAACGTTATAATGCGTACCCAGTGAGAGTTCTTTCGATAGCGCTGGAATGACCGACGCTGATCCTTATACGTGGCCATCGTGGGTTTTGTCGCGCGAAAGGCCTGAAGTCCGGACCTCCCCTTTCCATAGCCTCACTTATCCGACGGGCTTGGTGACAGGTATGCCGAGTGCAGTGTAGCGGTTGAGCACGGTGGCGCGGATCTGAATTTTGGCGACCTGGCGATCGAAGTCGCGCGCCATGAGGCTCTGCCCCAGCAGCTTCAGGCAATGCATCCACTGACCGGCAGGGTATTTCCGCAGGAAGTGTCCCGAGAGGTTTCGTCTCGGCGCGGCTTCGGCGGTGGTATCCGCTCTATTTTCGCTAGATGGCGCGGCCGAGGTATTTAGATGCGCGCAGCGCCTCGTTTCAGGCGATCGCGCCGGTCGTCGATGGCTTCCAGGGCTTGGCGGTATGACAGCATCGGCGCCGCGCTCAGCGACAGCGCCATGGCACCTGCGCGTGTCATAAGCTCCGTCTGCCGTTACTGAACCGATCTCCAGATCAGCGGGGATCTGGTCAAGAAGCTCAGGCAGCATGGGCGCGTCACCGATGTGGCTTCCGGTGACCCCGATGGCCCGGATCTCCAGCGTCTGTTCATCGACGCTGATGTGGATCTTGCGCCACAGACGGCGTTTGGCGCCGCCATGCTTGCGGGCGTGCCATTCGCCTTCGCCCTCCGCCTTGATGCCGCTGCTGTCGATCAGCAGGTTCAGTGGCTCCTGCGAGCCACGGAAGGGGATGGTGACGGTAAGAGTCTTCTGTCGTCGGCTCAGCGTGCTCAAATCCGGCACCGTCCAGTCGGGACCGACGAGCCGCAGACAGTTCTCCGCGAACCCGGTCGTCTGACGGAGTGCCATGCCGAAAAGCACCTTCATCGTCAGGCATGTCTGGATCGCCGCATCGCCGTACTGTGGCTGCCTGCCTCGCTTGCCCGTCGACGGCTGCACCCAGGCCATGTCCGAGTCGAACCAGATCGTAAGGGAGCCGCGCAGCTTCAGCGCTTCATTGTAGTCCGGCCAGTTCTTGGTCTTCTAGCTCGGCGGGATGAATCCCTCACCCGGCCGTTGCGCAACAAAGCCCGTTTCCCTGCAATTTACGGGCAATCTTCTTGCACGTGCGCTCGTTCCGGGACAGGTTCGTTAACGTTGTATTAGTTATCCAATGGATGCCCATTTATGGATTTTTCCGCATCACAGGAAATAGAGCTTCCGCCGCACGCAGCGAGCTTGATCGAAGGTCTCCGAGATTTCGGATACAGCCTGGAGACATCCTTGGCTGATATCGTAGACAACTCGATTACAGCCGGCGCCAAGCGCATAGATGTTTTTGCAGACACCACTTCAGAGGATCCCTGGATCGCAATTTCCGACAATGGGCAAGGGATGTCCAAGGCGGAACTCCTCGAAGCCCTGAGGCCCGGAACTAAAAACCCTAGAGACGAGCGGAACGCGAAAGATCTCGGCCGCTTTGGACTCGGCCTGAAGAGTGCAAGTTTTTCCCAATGTCGCCAGCTTATTGTTGTGGCTCGTAAGGATGGAGAAACGACTGCGGCGGCCTGGGACCTGGATCGCGTTGGTGTGACCAACAAGTGGTCGGCCGCCATACTCGACGATCCTGCCAGCGTCCCCGCCGCAGAGCATCTCGGGGTCACGGGCACAATCGTTGTGTGGAAAAAACTGGACCGCCTTGATGGTGGGTATAAAAACAACGGCACTAGGCGAACGCAAACTCTTAACGCGGCATTGACCAGTGCTGAACGTCATCTCAGGCTGGTATTCCATCGCTACCTGAGTGGCTCGCCCGCACGCGTCTCCCTCTACCTGAACCATGTCAAACTCGACCCGATCGATCCTTTTGCCGAGGGGCATCCGGCACGACAACTCGACTCCGAGGAATACCTGAAGTTGGCCAAGGGAGTTGTGAGCTTCAAATGCGTCACCCTGCCCCACCATAAAAAAATGTCCCAACAGGAGTGGGATGAAATTGGCGGACCAGAGGGGCATCAACGATCGCAAGGTCTCTATATTTACCGTGCCGACAGATTGATCATTGCTGGAGGTTGGCTCGGGCTTGCCCGACAAACTGAATCCACCAAGCTTTGCCGAATTGCCGTCGACATCCCAAACTCCATGGATTCTGACTGGAAAATTGATGTCAAAAAAGCATCAGCACAACTGCCGCCCACGGTGAGGAACAAACTAAAGACAATCGTCGAGCGTTTTGTTTCAACTTCCAAAAGAACCTACACGCGCCGTGGCCGGAAACTTATTGCCGAAGATCAGCTTCCCATTTGGAACCGCGTCTTGCAGAATGACAAAATCATTTTCAGACCTGACCTTATGCACCCTGTTTTAAGCGAATTTCGTGACCGTCTCAGTGGTGATCTGAAGGGCGATTTCGATGCATGTATTCGCCTTATCGGGTCTTCGCTTCCTGTGGAAACGATCCATGCCGATATTATCGGTGGCGCTGAAAAAGTGGCCAGCGACCACCTTGATGACGAAGCACTCAGCCTTCAGGTCGGCGCTCTTATTACAAGTCTTCTCGAGGGAGGAATTTCCTCCGACACCATTCCAGAGCTTTTGAAAAACAATGTAGTCCTCCGGGCCCACTGGGACCGGACACAAGAAATTATTCACAAGTACCTAGAGGAAGACGCCTGACATGAGCGAAATCAGCAATTACGAGATTCTGGATGCGCAGGTTTCGCAGGCCCTTGTAAGCTCGGACAAGAAAACAGCCGACGAGCTGCGGGCACTGATCAGTACCCTGAACTCGGTCATGCCTGCAATGGGATACAAGGCTGTGTCGCCCGATCAGGAAGAGATCCTCGCCAGGGAATTCGAGGAGCGCAACGGGATCAGCATGGGGCTCGGTGCGGTAGTAACCAGCGAGGACTTCGAACCCTGGCTCGACGAAGCCAAACAGAACATCGATCCGTTTTACTGGAAACGCTACCGCGAACACCTGATCCGGACCGGATTACCGAAAGATGTGGTCATCAAACTAGATGATATCACAGACAAAACACTCGGAAGGATGGGCAACCCACAAAAGAATGTGGCCTGGAATTGCAAGGGGATGGTGGTAGGTCACGTTCAGAGCGGGAAGACCGCAAACTACACCGGCCTGATTTGCAAGGCGGCGGATGCCGGCTACAGGTTGGTCATCGTCATCGCCGGGATTCACAACAACCTGCGGAACCAGACCCAGCAGCGGATCGACGAAGGCTTCATAGGTCGCGACACTGGTAGTATGTATAAGGGCGGCAAGAGCGACAGGTGTGTCGGCGTAGGTTTGTTTGATGATCGCAATGTACCGGTCAGCCTGACTACGACCATCGACGATTTCAAGAAAGCGATCGCGACCACCAACAAGAGCCGAATCGACTCCTACAAGGTTCCCGTCGTTCTCGTGATCAAAAAGAATTACAGCACGCTGGGCAACCTTATTGACTGGCTGAAAGAGAACAGCTCGCACGGCGACGAGGAAATGATCAGCCAACCGATGCTCCTCATTGACGATGAAGCCGACAATGCGTCGATCAACACCAAATACGGCAAGAAAGAAGTCACGCGGATCAACGGACAGATCCGCGAGCTCCTCGGCCTGTTTCATCGCAGCTGCTACGTAGGGTATACCGCGACTCCGTTCGCAAACATTTTCATCGACCCCGACCAAGAAGACGACATGTTGGGCGAGGATCTGTTCCCTCGAGATTTCATCATTGGACTGGACGCGCCCTCCAACTATTTCGGAGGTAGCAAAGTTTTCCTCGAGGGCATCCCCGAAGACGATAGCGACCCGGAGTTCATTCGCTACATCGACGACAATGACGATATTCTTCCGGTCAAACACAAGATCGATCATGAACTGAACGAGTTGCCGGTTTCACTGACGGACGCACTCCGAGCGTTTCTCGTTGCGAGGACTATCCGCAACTTGCGAGGTCAAGCCGACAAACATGCCTCGATGCTGGTCAACGCGAGCCGTTTCACACGAGTTCAAGGGCTTTTGCGCATTCGACTTCACGAGGTTCTCGACAATATCCAGAATTCCCTTCGAGTGAACGGCGCAAAGGGTGACGCAGCAGACCGGGACCCCGAAATTGCGGCGCTCAAAGCAATCTGGGCAGAGGAGTTCTCGGACAGCGGATTTGGTTGGCCGGAAGTTCGCGCGGCTCTCCATGTAGCCGTCGCATCGGCGAAGGTCGTAGAGGTCAACAGCTCGCGCAACGACCTCGACTACTCCACGTCTGGAAAACAGGGCATCACTGTGATTGCCGTTGGTGGGTTCTCGTTGTCGCGGGGCTTGACCCTCGAAGGACTGACCACCACCTGGTTCCTCCGGAATACCATGATGTACGACACACTCATGCAAATGGGCCGCTGGTTCGGGTATCGAATGGGCTACGACGATCTTTGCCGGATCTGGATGCCCCGCGAAGCCGTGTCCTGGTACGCGCACATCGCGGCCGCAACCGAGGAGCTACATCAAGAACTCCGGCTTATGGAAAGCGCAAAAGCAACGCCCAAACAGTTTGGCCTGGCTGTCCGAAGCCACCCCTCCGCACTGATGGTCACCGCTCGAAACAAGCTTGGCTCCGGCAAAAAGACAGTATCGATCGGCCTATCCTCGAACTTTGTCGAAACGGCAAGGCTCACGTCCAACGCAGAAGATCTGCAGAAGAATAGGGCTGCCGCAGAGACTTTTGTTTCAAGACTTCGGAAGAACGGCTACTCACAGGAAAATACGGAGACTGTGAAGGGTGGATACCTACTAAAAGCGGTGCCGGTCGAGACTGTCGACGACTTCCTTCTGGCTTGGGTGAATGCCGACGAGAGCATTACGACCCAGATCGATCCGATCCGGAATTACATCCGGAAAAGGCAGGGCGACGAACTTGCCGAGTGGGATGTGCATATCGCGACATTGAAGACTGGAGCCGTAGACAAGTCGCTAGGTTGGCCCATTGTGCCGATCACCCGGAGAATCGGTGCGTTCGATCTGCAGCGCGGATTTATGTCAATTGGCGGCTCTAAGATGCGGGTATCTTCTCGCGGCGTCGAGCGGCTTGGCATTCCGGAAGAACTGGCACTCGAAACAGAAGCTGCCCATCGCGTGGACAGATCTCTGCCTAACGGAACCAAAGTGAACTATCCCGGGAAGATATACCGTGAAGTTAGAGAACGCCCGCTGATCGCTCTCTACCTCGTCGAGATCAAGGAGCCCGAAAACGCGCACATTTCTGACCACAAGGACTTCCCGGACAAACCTGTGGTGGCCTGGGCCATAAGTTTCCCCAAATCCGCACGTGCGGACGAGAAGGTCGAGTACATAATTAACACCACCAAACAGCGTGAACTGTTTGGTGATCCGGACACTGACGAGGAAGAGGATTACGCATATGAGCAATGATCCCTGGAAAGGACTCACAGAAGGAAACATGCGCCGGGTGGACGCGCACGGGAAACACGACTTCTTCTGGGCCACGGTGGAGAACAAGGCACCTGCCCTGCTGATGGGCCTCAAGCCCGAAACAGGGACGGCGTCCGATCTCCCTGCGCTCAAGAACATTGATGTTCGGTTCAGAACAGTGAATGGAAAGGCGCTGGTCATATCGCTTCTCGACAGCACTCATCGAGAAATTTTTGAAACGCTATGCCGTGATATTGTCGAAGCCGCTGAAGGTGCGCCCGATCAGACGGTCGCACTTGACCGCGTCATCAGGCGAACCCGGCGGTGGCATTTCCTGCTTAAAGGTGGCTCTTCCCAAGGCCTCAGCAAGGAAGAGCAGCGCGGACTGGTCGGCGAGCTGGCCTTCCTTCGTGAAATCGCAACGCATGTATCGCCGGAAACAGCGATAGAAGGCTGGACGGGCCCTGAAGGCGCAGCAAAGGACTTCGAGTTTCCTGCAGCCTGCATCGAGGTAAAAGCGCGGCGTGGTGCAGCCAAACCATATGTCCGGATTTCCTCTGAAGACCAGCTCTCCGAGGTAGCCGGACGCCAGCTTTTTCTGAGAGTTTACGACGTGGACAGCGCCGTTATTCCGGAGGGAGACAATCTCCACGGACACGTGGACAACACAATTGCTCTGTTCGATGACTATCCTCACTGTCTTGATGTTCTTGAAGAGCGTCTGGAAGCGGTCGGATATGACCGCGGTCACGATTACGAAAAGCGACGCTGGATAGTGGGCGCCAGCCGGACCTTCGAAGTGGCCGAAGGTTTCCCTCGGATAACACCTCCTCTCACTAGCGGCGTCCACAACGTGACCTACGCAATCGACCTCGCCGAATGCGTACATTTCATCTCTGGATTTGAACCGGCAATTTTAGCAGGGGAGGCTTGAAATGGATGGGCTTGAGGAGTTCCACCAGCAGTTCCAGACCGACATCATGGGTACCGCAACATCAGAAGGGGCTCTTCAGGAGGAGAGCTTTTTCGAACTGATCGGCGACATGCTCAACGAGGCTGGCGAAATCGATACGCCTTCCTGGAGCAGACACGAAGGGGAATGGAAGCGCCGCCGGATAGAGGATGCCCGCACACTCACCAAGTCAATCGCTGTCACAGGATACAGCATCGGGACCGAGCATGAAGACAGTACTCTAAGCCTGATCCTGACAGATTTCAGGTATAGTGACACTGTCCGCGAGATGGGCTCACCTGAAATCAAGAGCCTCTTCGGGAAACTGGTGGAGTTTTTGCGGGCCGCGCGAAGCGAAGAGTTCCGCGACGCGATCGAAGAAACTAGTGACGGTGCGATCCTCTGTGACCTCATTGCACGCAAGTGGTCACAGATTGACCGCATCAAATTGATCATCGCCACAACCGCTTCCACCAAGGCACGGGTCGATGCCTTTTCGGCGGGCGAGGTAGACGGCAAAAACGTTACCTACAACGTTTGGGATCTAAAACGACTTCGGAAGTATGTAGAACAGGGCCAGGCCCGCGAAGATCTTGTGATCGACCTTGAAAAGGATTTTGGCGGGAGCATCCCAATTCTCAAGGCCTTCGGTAGCGATGCGGCGCTTGAGAGCTACTTGGCCGTAATAAACGGCGACCAACTGGCGAACATCTATAACAAATGGGGAGCCCGCCTTCTGGAGTCGAACGTGCGCTCCTTCCTGCAGGCGCGCGGCAACGTGAACCGCGGCATTCGCGACACGATTATCAAAGAGCCGCACATGTTCCTTCCCTACAACAACGGGATCACCGCAACGGCAGATGCTGTGAAAATATCCAAAACGGCTGATGGCCTTGTCCTGTCCAGCGTGGAAAACCTGCAGATCGTCAACGGTGGCCAGACTACGGCATCCCTCCATGCCGCGATGAAGACTGCTTCCGAACAGCTCAAAAACGTCTATGTGCAGATGAAGCTGAACATCGTTCCGAAAGGCCAGTCCGAAGACGTCGTCCCCAAGATTTCGGAATACGCGAACACCCAGAACAAGGTGAACGCTGCCGACTTCTTTTCCAATCACCCATTCCACATCCGCATGGAAGAATTCTCGCGCAAGATCTATGCGCCGGCAGGGGAGGCCGGATTTCAGGACACCAAGTGGTTCTATGAACGTGCCCGCGGTCAATATGCCGACGCGCGAGGAAACAAGACACTGGCAGAACGCAAGAAATTTGATGGGACGTATCCTCGATCCGGACATTTCACCAAAACAGATCTCGCAAAATACGAGAACTCGTTCCGGTGTGAGCCGCATATTGTCAGCCTAGGCGCTCAGAAGAACTTTGCGAATTTTGCGAAAAGCATCGGCACCAGGTGGGGCAAGGAAGGCGTTTCATTTGACGAGACATGGTACAAACGCCTCGTTTCAAAAGCGATTGTTTTCCGCGCTACGGAAAAGCTTGTCTCCGCTGCTGCCGAAACGTGGTATGAGGGCGGTTACCGCGCCAACATCGTCACATACGGGCTCGCGAAAGTGGTCTCGGATGTAACCGAAATGAACAAGGCAATTGATCTGGATCGTGTCTGGAGACTGCAGCGGAATCTGGCCAGCCTCGCCGCAGCACTAGACATCGCGTGTTGCGAGGCACAGGAAGTGATCCTGAACCCGGTCGCAGGCATGCGCCATATCGGCGAGTGGGCCAAAAAAGAGGCCTGCTGGAAAACGCTCAAGGACCGCGAACTCGAGTATCCGGACGCGTTTCTGGACGCGCTAGTGAACCCTGAAGATGTCAGATCGGTAGCGCAGGATGCTCGGGAAGATAGAGAGCTCACGAAAGACCTGATCGGCGAGAGCTGGATCATCGAAGTAGGTGCGGATTTCTGGCAGGATGTCCTGAACTGGGGTTCCGAAAAAAAGGCCCTTTCGCCAATGGATGACAGGGTCTTGTCGATCTGTGCAGCGATACCGTCAAAGATTCCGTCGGCTCATCAGGCAAAAACGGCCCTGAGATGCCTCGAGAAGCTCAAGGGTCTTGGATACACTCACGCAGCGCTGGAGGCCGCGGAATAGGCTCAGGGACGCTCGAGCATGGCAATCGCCTGACGCACTGCATTCGGCTCGAGGTTGATGGTCTTGAACGATCTGGGGCCGGAACCATTCGAATAATGGATTACTTTCGCCAAGACCTCGAAAAGCGGAAGCGTCTGCACCGCCCCCATGGTTCGGGCTACGTCCTCGGTCAAATGGACTTTGAATAGCTCCCGCCACAGCTTTTCCTCGTATACCGATGGAAACGCGTCCAGACCCTCCAGCATATCTTCTAGGCAGCCTTTGAGCTGTTCAGTTGTCATGGCGAACCAGTTGCGCTTCCCGCCCCTTCCGCTGTTGCTGAATGTAATGACCTTAGCTTGAGCCGGTACGGTAACGAGAATTCGATCGTTGTCCGCAAGCATATCATCGAAAACGGTTCCCATTCCTGTCTCCTTTAATGCTGTATTCCGCGCATTTCGGCGAACGTCTTGTCTCCGAGTAAAAAATCTTCCAGGCTCCTCAGGAGGATCTCTTGATCCAATGCCCATTTGCCTTTCAATGCACATTCCCAGACCACACCAACCCGCCAACCAACTCCACCAAGTTCCAACTGCTTGCGGTAGTCGCGGGCCTGATTGCTGGAGATTTTTGCTTCCCAGAAATCCTGCCGCGACTTCGGGAGCCGGAATAGATGGCAGTTTTCGTGTCCATGCCAGAAGCAGCCATTCACGAAGATCACTGCCTTGTGTTTGCTCAGGACAAGATCGGGGCGCCCAGGAAGGTCTTTTCGATGAAGCCTGAACCTGTAACCGGCCTGGTGTAGAACTTGACGGACCAATATTTCAGGCTTGGTGTCCCTGCCCTTGATACCGGCCATCATGCGGCTGCGAACATCTCGAGACACGATATCGGCCATCAGGCCTTCCTTCTCCTGATTCTAGATTCATCCAGCATTTCCGATGCAATCGCACGGATCACAGGAACTGCGACCGAGTTCCCGAACTGTTTGTAAAGCTGTGAGTTTCCTACGCGGTCGATCACAAAATCATCCGGAAAACCCTGCAAAGCACGAACCTCCTCGGGTAGGAGCTTGCGCGGATTACGACCCAATTCCGACTGGTCGATCAGGATCTCGCTCCCATCCTTGTAGTATCTCGCGCTGATCGTACTGCAATATTCAGACGTGCGGTCGAACAAGCTATATCCGAACCCTTTCCCATTGGCGCGGTTCCGTTTTCGCCGCTCCTTGTGCCCTGTCCAGAGCCTGTCCGAAATTGTGAAATCCGCTGTGCGTTCCGGATCATCGATAAGGATGTCCTTAAGTGGCACTTTGGATTGGTAATTCTCGATCACCCTGCGGAACATCCCGTTAATCCGTTCGTGATTAGCCGGTGCGCCAGTCTCACGACGGATGCCCACGATGTAGATGCGCTCACGGATCTGAGGCACTCCGAAATCACGAGCCCGGAGCACTTCATATCCCACATCATAGTCAAACTTCGTCCCGAGACTTGCGCGAGCTTCATCGGTCAACTGGACGTCATCTGGAATTTCGACCGAGGCTTCGCCGCGAAGGATAGCCATGATAGTTTTAAGTGTGCGCTGTTTGTCATGCCCCTTCAGCTGTTTGACGTTCTCCAGCAAGAAAGCTTTAGGATGATGCATTGCCAAAATTCGCTGGATCTCGAAAAACATAGTTCCACGCGTATCCATAAAACCTTGCTTTTTCCCGGCCTGGGAGAATGCCTGACAAGGAAATCCTGCGAGGAGCACATCGTGCTCCGGAATCTCCGAAGCAGTAAACTTGGTGATGTCACCATCCTTTTCAGGAACCTCACCGAAGTTCGCGGCATAAGTAACTTTGCTATGCTTGTCGATTTCGGCTGTGAAAACACATTTTCCGCCAGCTTCCTGGAAAGGAAGCCTTATACCCCCTACGCCGGCGAACAGGTCAATGAACCTGAAAGGCGGCCTCTTCCTAGTATCCATGTACGGGATATCCTCAGGAAGAGCCTCGATGGCCTTTTGCTTGGTGGGAGGAATCTTGCCCCCTTTTCCGCTTTCCCAAAGCATAACCTTTTCTGCCCCCTGCGGCCCAAGGCCGAGAAGCGTCGCCATCACACGATAGTCAACTCCAAGCCTTTTCCGAGCCTCGGCGAGTTTGCGTTTAATATCAGGGATATCTTTCAATTGGACGCTCGATTGTACTTGGCATTAATGGCGGTACTTGATGTCCGCGGACGCAATATCTCAACAGACGTCCTGTTTATCCAGAACTAATCAAAGCGCAAGCATCCTGTTGACACACATTCAACAAGCTAGATTGCTTGGTGATGGAAGCGCTCGGGAGTAGCCGAAGCCACACTGCATGCCCACGATACCTATTTCCCTCAAAACGACAGCGAGACGAAAACTGGCAGCCCGACATTTGCAACTTAAAGCGCATTCCAGCTACGCGAAAAGCAGCGATCCAAATCACCAATCCGCGTTCCCAATTCTCCTTCAAAAGAAGCCGGAACTCTGAGGTTCCCCTATATTTATAGGCGCTTAGCGGACCTTGAGAAGTCTACTTACATGGCTTAGCCCTCGTAGTTGAAGTCAACAGAACGTTCAATGTCCCGAAAGCCCCGCACACGGTATGAAGTAAATTTTACGCGAATGGAGTGGGGTGCCGATCCATCGACCGGCATCCCGTCAGACTGTGTTTTACGATGCCTTCGATGGCGTTTCTTTAATCGACGGGTTCGAACTGGTTTGTGCAACAAGCTGCTGCAGCTGGGCATCGAAGCGAGCCAGGACACTCTGCGAGCGCTCGTCAGCCGCGCGGGTCCTGTCGCGCAGGACTGCAAGTTCGATGTCAGTCTCCGAGGCTTTCACCATCATCGCTTCGCGTTCGACCTGCAATTCTTCGATACACGTAGCCAGAGTATCTATTTCAGACTTCAGAGCCCTCTCACGTTCCGCCCCTTCGGAAATCGGTTCCTTGTGGTCGGCCTACCGCTCAGCAGCGTCTGCCACGAGTGCTTCTGTCTCGATTTTCAGCTCTGCAATTTCAGCATCGGATGCATTTTTCTGCCGTGCGAGCTGTTAAATGCGAACATTTTCTTCATTTTCAAAGATCTCAACCGCGGCATCCCAAGCCATAATAACGATCTCCAGCACCATCCGTTCAGTCCAAGAGGCGAATTCGGAGGGAAGCGCGTCGAGACGTGTCGGGACAGTCTGTTCATCTTTCCATTCGTTTACATATCACGACAACGTGGACATGCTGCTACCACCGATTTCATTTTGCACATTCCGGTGGGAAACATCTGGGCCGCGTTCATTGAGCGCTTCGCATGAGTCCCTCACCCTTTTGCAAGCTTCACTTTGTCTCGTCACCTGCTCTTCTTTTCTGTTGTAATATAGATGATGGTTCGTACGTAGGCACGGCCCGTGGATCCGTCTACAAAATCTCCTAGAATTAATGTGGATAAGATTGGCAGAGACTTCACCTTTCCAAATGCGTGTTTTTTCACATTTAAACCCGAAGCCAAATCGAACCGGAGCTGTCACAGTCCAGCGTCGCATCGACGGGCACCAACGGCAATTTCGCTGAGCAAACTCCGCCGAAGTCGAGTGTGTTCGAACCCCTCTCACCCGGCCATTGCTGAAAACCGCTGTAGCTCTATCGTAACACTACGGACTGTAGCGCTATAGTATCGATATACTTCGACTTAGGTGGAGCGGACAGCAAAAGTCGAATTTCGGCGACATATTGTCTCGAACCAAATAACGGGCTCAAGAACCAGCGCAAACGGTCACTGTCAGCCGGGGCCTGTCCTAAGATAACATCTACATGCACCCCAAAAGGGCTTGGCATGTCGCCATTCGCGTCGTCTCGCAAACGGGACACAAGCGTGACACAAAACACTCACTTCGACGTCGCAAATTAAGGAAGAAATATAGCGATATCAAAGTCATAAGTTAATGAGCGAAATTAGCTCCGATCCTTACCGCCGGAGCCAACCTTCCTCTTGCTGGTTGGGAACTAACGACAAAGCGCTCCTTCTTGGGGCGCTTTCGTCGTTTTGGGGCATTCAACTGCGTCCCTTATCCCGTTTGCACGCGGTCCCAATCCAGCCCGTATTTCGCAAGGTACTTGCGCAGGCGGTCCGCGTCGTTGGTGGATTTCCGGCGGCTGCGTGAATGGGCGAACAGCGTCCGGCCCGCATCGCTTAGGCTGGCGCTATTGCGGCAGGTGCGGATGACCTCGGCCAGCTGGGCGCGATCGAAAAGGTCAATGCCCTCTGCCTCGCGTCCCAAAACACTCCCCAACAATTTTCCGTCCGCGCCCCCCTGCGCGGCGGACCACAAATCACGCAGGCGCAGGATTTCATCTTCGACCATCTGCCGTGTGATGCGCCCCCGCGCGGCCAGCACGCACATACGCCGAACCGAGGCGCCGAAGTCACGGAAATTACCAGGCCAGAGCGTCGCAGGGTCACGGCAGAACCTCAGATACCGCTCGCGTGCATCAAGGTTAAAGCCGTATTGGGTCCCAAGATCCTTTTCCGCGCGGGCCAATTCGAACATCAGGTTCGGCTCAATATCTTCACGCCGTTGGCGTAGAGGCGGAATTTCAAAGGTCCACGCCGTAAGACGGCTGAGCAGGTCTTGGCGAAACAGCCCCTCGGCGGCAAGCTTGCGCAGGTCACGGTTCGATCCGGCGATCACCTGAAAACTGCTCGACACCTCGTAATCCGAGCCAAGGGGGTAATAGCGCCCCGTCTCAATCGCGTGCAGGATCACAGCCTGTTCGCGCAGGCCCAATTCGTCGATCTCATCTAGGAACAGGACCCCGCCATCCGCCTCGCGCAGCAATCCGTTGCGCTCACTGCCCGCCTGTCCGGTATAGCCACGGCGCTGACCGAAGAGCATCGAAATCCCGTCCGGTCCGCTGAGGGTGGCGCAATTGACGTGGACCATCCGCCCTTTGAGCATCCGCCGGTCAAGCTTGAGCGCATGGATGCGTTCGGCCAGTTGCGTCTTTCCGGTGCCGGTCTCGCCTAGCAACAGGATCGGTGCCTTGGTCGCGCCCGCCACATGTTCGATTTGCGAAATCAGGCTGTTATAGGCCGCATTGGCGGTCTCGATCCCCCCTTTCAGCAGATCGCTGTATTCCTGAGAAATCAGATCAAACCGGTGTTGCAGCGCATTATAGCGCCGCAGATCAAGGTCGATGATGTCCAGTTTTGGGGGCCCACCGTCGCGGCTCTGTGGTCCTGTTTGCAGCAGATGGGCGGGAACGTGGCGGCTTTCGGCCAGTAGAAACCAGCAGATCTGGGCCACATGGGTGCCGGTGCTCAGGTGGATGTGGTACTGTTCACGGTCCTCGTCAAACCCGTAACTGCGCGCGAAATCAAACAGCTTGGAGTAGACCTCGACGAAATCCCAAGGGTCATCCAGATCAAGACGGTTGAGGATCACCTCGGTCTCAGGGCTGGCCTCGATCAGTTCTCTGCGGATGTCCTGCGCGAGGCGGTTGAACCGGTGGTCATAGAGCAGTTCAAGCCGGTCAACGTGAAAGTCGTCATGCACCACCAGAGACGGGGTCGGCCGCCAGCGGCGCTTTTTCCCCGAGTCGAGCGTGGTGCCCAGAAAACCGATGACAACATTCCGCATGAAAGACCATTTTATAAAACCAGATACATTTGTATCGTAACGAAATGCCCCACTTTCGGCAAACCCTCATTAAATCGTTTATTCACAGCGCCTTTGCTCTATTTTCGCTTCTTCTTCGTCCCCTGCGCAGGACCTGCGACAAAGGGGCATCCGAAGAGTGAAGAGAGAGAAGAACGGGCAAATCCGTGTCCGTTAAGTGCCGGGGGCCAAGGGCCCATTCCCAAGGCCTCCGGCATTCCGATCACAGTTTTTATACGAAAGGTTTGGACCCAAGGGCCAAGTGGTAAAAATGACTGAAGACGTAAAAGCACTGTCGGTTACCGGCAACGATCTGATCGAATGGGGACATATCCCCGGCGCGCAATTTCCGGCGCTGTTGGCGCGGGCCGAGGCGATGACCGCCAACGGTGAAACCGTAGAGGACATCCGCAGCGCGCTTGATGCTGATCGGCCGAAGGTCCTGCCGAAAATCCCGCTTTTGCCGACCGGTGCTGTGCCGTTTCATGAAAACATCCGCGCCGAAACGCCGGACGAAGAGGATAACGTGGCCAAGGTGCGCGAGACCATGACGGCCCTGATGCGCACCCCGACCGTGGTCAGCGGGGCCGTGATGCCCGACGCCTGTCCGGCGGGTCCGATCGGGACCATTCCGGTGGGCGGGGTTGTGGCGGCGAAAAACGCCATTCACCCCGGCATGCATTCGGCGGATATCTGTTGTTCGGTGATGATGACCGACCTTGGCGACGTGGACCCGAAGATCGTTCTGGACGCCGCGCAATCGGTAACGCATTTCGGACCCGGCGGGCGTCGGAACGGGACGCGGTTCACGACCTCGCTCAAGCTGTTGGATGCCTTCCGCGCGAACCCGTTTCTGAACAGTCCAAAGCTCATCCGGATGGCGCAGGAACACATGGGAACCCAAGGGGACGGGAACCACTTTCTCTTTGTTGGGCGTTCGCGCAACACGGGGCGCACGGCCATCATCACGCACCACGGGTCGCGTGGTCCGGGGGCGGTGCTCTATAAGGTCGGGATGCATGTGGCCGAGAAGTTTCGCAAAAAGATCTCGCCCGAGACCCTAAAGCAGAACGCATGGATTCCGGCCGATAGCGACGAAGGCGTGGCGTACTGGGAGGCGCTTCAGCTGATCCGGAAATGGACCAAGGCCAACCACAATGCGATCCATCAGGCGACGGTTGAGGCCGGACGTCTTGGCGACATTGGTGAGCGGTTCTGGAACGAGCATAACTTCGTCTTCAAGCGCGGCGATCTTTACTATCACGGCAAGGGGGCGACCCCCGCTTGGGATCACTATGCCTCGGACGCGACGGGACGCACGCTTATCCCGCTGAACATGTCCGAGCCGGTCTTGGTCGTGCGCGGAACGGATGCCCAGCACGCGTTGGGCTTTAGCCCGCACGGGGCCGGTCGCAACTTTTCGCGTTCCGAGCATCGTCGCCGCATGGGGGACATGACCCCCGAAGAGCAGATGGCGGCAGAGACCAAGGGGTTGGACGTCCGTTTCCACGCGGGCGGGATCGACGCGTCGGAATTGCCGTCGAGCTATAAGAGCGCGGCCTCGGTTGTGGCGCAGATCAAGGACTACGGTCTGGCCGAAATCGAGGACTACATCGATCCTTATGGCTGTGTCATGGCCGGTGATGTGCCGCCCTTTTGGCTAACCCGCAAGAAAGGGCGCCGGTAAATCAGACGGGAGAGGGTCAGCCCCCTCTTCCGTCACCCCCGCCCCAAAACGCGAAAGGCCCCGCAGATGCGGGGCCTTAGTGCTTTTACGTGGAGTTTTGCTTACCACGAATTGTAGGACAGGTATTTTCCGGACATCTCGACCTTGACGCGGTCGCCCTTTTCGTGGGGAACGCGGGTGACCTGCATGTCGAAATCGATGGCGGACATGATGCCCGTGCCGAACTTTTCTTCGATCAGCGCCTTAAGGGTCGGGCCATAGACGCCGACGATCTCATAAAAGCGATAGATGCAGGGATCGGTGGGGATCGCTTGTTCCCAGACCTTGGTCGGCGGTTCTTCAAGGACGCTAACCGCCTCTTGGGGCAGGCCCATGACAGAGACAAGCGCCTCGGCCTTGTCCTTGGGGAAACCGTTCATGCCCATACAGGCCGAATGGGTCCAGACGGGCGACATGTCGATTTTCTCGGCGATGCCTTCCCATGTCATACCGGCCTGTTTCTTGGCCGACAGGATCATCATTGTGACGTCTTCTTTGGTCATCATGGCGGGTACCTCAAATGCATCTTTCATTGGTTTCCTCCTTGGTCGTCAGTTGGTTACAGGCCCAGATCGCTAAGGCCCGGGTGATCGGCGGGGCGCGGTCCGTGGGGCCAATGGAACAGGCGTTCGTCTTCGGAAATCGGGACGTCATTGATAGAGGCATGGCGCACGGCCATATGGCCGCTGGCCGAGAATTCCCAATTCTCGTTCCCGTGCGCACGGAACCACTGGCCATCCTCGTCGTGCCATTCGTAACAAAACCGCACCGCGATCCGGTTGCCGTCATGGGCCCAGATTTCCTTGATCAAGCGATAGCCGTTCTCGGTCGCCCATTTGCGCGACAGGAAATCGCGCACTTCGTCACGGCCATTCAGGAACTCCGACCGGTTGCGCCAGCGCGTGTCGGGCGTATAGGCCAGCGCGACCTTTTCGGGATCGCGGGTATTCCAGGCGTCTTCGGCCATGCGCACCTTTTTCACCGCATCCTCATAGCTAAAGGGCGGCACGGGAGCGCGAAGGGGCTCTTGGGTCGTCATTCTGTGTTGTCTTTCAGTCGTTTACGGCGCGCAGTTGCGGCTTGGTCGTGGGTTCAGGATCCGGCGCGGGGCCGGTTTTGTCGATGACCACGCGGGTCGGCGATTGGGGTTCACCTCCGGATTGCTGGCCTGCCAGTTCCTTGGAGCGTTGGCCAAGGAACTGCACCAGATGGTTGCGGATGGCGTAATAGTTCGGGTGCTCGACGATATCCGTGCGGTTGCGCGGACGCGGGATGGTGATTTCAACGGATTCCGCCACGCGGGCAAAGGGACCGTTGGTCATCAACAGGATGCGGTCGGCCAGCAGGATCGCCTCATCAATGTCATGGGTGATCATGAACACCGTTTGCTCGGTCCCGCCCCAGATTTTCAGCAACTCGTCCTGAATGGTCCCGCGGGTCAGCGCGTCCAGCGCGCCGAACGGTTCATCCAGCAACAACAGCTTGGGGTGGTTGGCAAAGGCGCGCGCGATCGACACGCGCTGTCGCATGCCGCCCGACAGTTGGCTGGGCTTGCGATGGACGACATCGCCCTCGAGCCCCACCATGGCAAGGTATTCGCGAGCATGCGCCTCGACCTTGGCCTTGGACCAGTCGGGATAGCGTGCCTTGACCCCGAAGGTCACGTTTTTCAACGTCGAGAGCCAAGGCAGCAACGAATAGTTCTGAAACACCACCCCACGGTCCAGAGACGGGCCGGACACCTCAAACCCGTCCATCTTGACCACGCCCGAGGTGGGTTCGGCCAGACCGGCAAGGATGTTCATGATCGTCGACTTGCCACAGCCCGAATGCCCGAGGATGCAGACAAATTCGCCCTTATCGATGCCGAATGTCGCGTCCTCGAACACGGTCAGGGTGCCGCCCTGCCCGTCGGGAAAGGTCTGGGTCATGTTTTCAATCGACAGAAACGGTTTAGACATGGAACCTCTCCTTATTCCGAATAGGTGACGGCGCGCTGCAAGACCCCAAAGGCCGAGTCCAGCAGCATGCCCACCACGCCAATCATCAGGATGGAAAAGATGACCGAGGTCAGATCGAGGTTGTTCCACTCGTTCCAGACGTAATAGCCGATCCCCGTGCCCCCGACCAACATCTCGGCGGCGACAATGACCAGCCACGCAATGCCGATGGAAATCCGCATGCCGGTGATGATCGTCGGCGCGGCGGCGGGCAGAATGACCATGAACGCGGTTTTGATGCCGTTGAGTTCATGCGTACGCGCCACGTTGACCCAATCCTGACGGACCCCCGCAACGCCAAACGCCGTGTTGATCAGCATGGGCCAGATCGAACAGATAAAGATGACGAAAATCGCGCTGGCCTCGGAATCCTGAATGATGAACAGGGCCAATGGCATCCACGCCAGCGGCGAGATCGGGCGCAGCACCTGAATGAACGGGTTGAAGGCCTTGTAGGCGACCTGGCTCATCCCGATCAGGAACCCCAGCGGGATCGCGATTAGCGCGGCAAGGATATAACCGGTCAGCACCCGATAGATGCTGTATCCGATCTGAATGCCGATCCCCTTGTCGTTGGGGCCCGCATCGTAAAACGGGTTGGACAATTGCTCCCACGCTTTGGCCAGAACCTGACTGGGCGGGGGCACGCCGGCCTTGGGGGCGCCGCCACCGGTCAGGCGTTCATATTCGGTCAATTCACCAGCGGCCTGCTGGGCGGGAATGGCGGCCTCCCAGATCAGGAGGCCGACCACCAGCATCACGACGGATAAAACCGCCGCGCGCTGGTTGGTGGAAAGGTTGTCCAACATGGATCAGCCTTTCCCGATGGCAAAGCTTTTGACGTAGTCCTCGGGTGTGGCGGGGTCGAACGTCTTGCCCATGATGGTGTGCGATTTGTAGGTCACATCCGGCGCGGCATAGCCCAGATCGTTCATGACCTTTTTCGCATCGGCGGCAAGATAGACCTGCTCGGCGACCGATTTGTAGTCCACGTCGCCCTCGATATAGCCCCAGCGCTTCATCTGGGTCAGGATCCACACGCCCATCGAATGCCACGGGAACGGGTCGAAATCGATCCGGTCGGGCACCTGTTTCACCTCACCCAGGCCATCGGCATAGGTGCCGGTCAGCACCTGCTCAATCACCGGAACCGGTTGGTTCAGGTAATTGGTGGGTGCAATGGCGGCCGAGATTTCTTTGCGGTTATCAGGGTTTGAGGCGTATTGCGTCGCGTCGATGATCGATTTCAGCAACGCGCCATAGGTGTTGGGCAGCTCCGTCGCAAAGGACAAAGGCGCGGCAAAGGCACAGCACGGGTGACCTTCCCAGATGTCTTTGGTCAGGGTGTGGATGAACCCGATACCTTCCCAAACGGCGCGCTGGTTGAACGGATCAGGCGACAGATAGCCGTCAAGGTTCCCTGCACGCAGGTTGGCAACCATCTCGGGCGGCGGAACCACGCGGATCTGGATGTCGACATCGGGGTCCAGACCGAATTCCGCCACGTAATAGCGCAGCAGGAAGTTGTGCATCGAATATTCAAACGGCACACCAAAGGTAAAGCCCTTCCACTGTTTCGGGTCGCGCTTGTCCAGATGTTCGTTCGACAGAACGATCGCCTGACCGTTGATGTTCTCAACGGCGGGCATGATATAGGGCTCGGCCACCGACCCCGCGCCCAGCGTCATCGCCAAAGGCATCGGCGTCAGCATGTGGCTGGCGTCATATTCGCCCGACAGGGATTTGTCGCGCGCAACGGCCCAACCGGCGGTTTTGATGACCTGCGCGTTCAGACCGTACCGTTCATAGAACCCCAGCGGCTGCGCCATAATGATCGGCGTCGCACAGGTGATCGGCACAAAGCCGATGTTCAGATCGGTTTTCTCGGGCGTGCCGAGATTGTCCAGAATGGCCGCCTTGGCCTGTTCCAGCGGGAACACAGACGCCAGCGCCGAGGCAACCGTGCCCCCGCCCAGCATACCCATGAACGAACGGCGGCTGATGTCGTTGTTGCCAAAGACCGACCGGACAACGGCGCTCTCAACAGCGCGCTCCAGCATGTCCTCAGAGGACATAGCGGTCGGTTCGATGTGGTCCTTGTCGTGACCGTGCCCGCTCATACAGCCGTCACAGCCACAATCGGCCCCGTGGCGCAGGTCGGTCTTATCAGAGAATGGATTGCCTAAGCTCTTGATCGTCATGTCGTCCCCGTTTTTTTGAACTGAGTGCTGGGGATAGAGTGACAGCGGAAATCGCACCGAAACAGGCGGCGATGAAAATTTGGGCGAGAACTAAACCAACGTAAAAACAATGCGTTAAGATGCGTCAGTCGTTCCATTATTCACGAGATTTCGTAAATTACGATTTTTCGTTATTGCACAGCGCCGCCTTTACCTAAGCTTTGGGCATGACCCTCGACCTGCCCCCGCCCGATTCCCTTTTGCCCGCGATCCCGCATCCGGTGATCGTGCTCGATACCCGTCGCGACCGGATCGTGAACTGGTCGCCAGAGGCGGCGGACCTGCTGACCGGATCGACCGCGACGCCCCCTGCCCCGTTTGCGCAGTATCTGGGCGAGGACCTGCCCCAATTCATCGTGTTTCTGGACGCCGTTCATCACCGCGGCGAGGGTTGGACGCGCGATGTCACGCTGACGCGGGCGGACGGCACGCCTTTGCGGGTCGAGTTGCGCGCACAGCCCGTACCTGGTCAGCCCGATCATGTGGCGATGATCCTGACCGATCTCCATGCCTTTGACCGACGCACCGAACAGGCGCAGGCGGCCGAGATTTTCCGCGCGGGCCTGTTGGAATGGCAACGGACCGAGACGTTCTTTGCCGAACTGGAACGCCAGAACCAATTGATCCTGAACGCGGCGGGCGAAGGGATTTACGGCGTCAACGCCGAGGGTAAGACCACATTCGTGAACCGCGCCGCGCAAGAGATGCTGGGCTGGACCGTTGAGGACCTGCTGGGCCACGACATCCATTCGATGATCCACCATCACCACCTGAACGGCGAGACCTATCATTCCCATGATTGCCCGATCTATCGGTCCTTCCGGTTTGAACAGGTCCACCGGATTGAGGATGAGGTGTTCTGGCGCAAGGACGGAAAACCGATCCGCGTCGAATATGTCTCGACCCCGATCTATGACCAACAGGTTCTCGCGGGCGCCGTGGTGATTTTCCGCGACATCACCGAGCGTAAGGAAAACGAACGCAAACTGCGCGACGCGCTGGATGAGGTGGCCGCGCTGCGCGACCGGTTGGAACAGGAAAACGCCTATCTGCAAGAGGCGATCTCGACCGAGCGCGCGCATCACAACATCATCGGCACCTCCCCCGCGATCCGTCAAACCGTGCAACGCATTGATCTGGTCGCAAACACCGACGCCACCGTGTTGATCAGTGGCGAAACCGGCACCGGCAAATCCCTTGTCGCCGCCGCCATCCATAAGGTCAGTTCGCGCGCCCGCCGCCCCCTGATCCATTTCAAATGCAGCTCATTCGCCCCCGAAGAGGTCGAGGCGGAACTCTATGGCCAAGTGCGCGGCGCACCCAACGGGGCCATGCGGGACAAGGCGGGCAAGCTGGAACTGGCCCATGGCGGGACCCTGTTTCTGGATGATGTCGAGGACCTGCCCTACGAAATTCAGGGCAAGCTGCTGTCGGCGTTGCAAAACAGTGCCGTGACCCGTCTGGGCGACACGCGGGAAAAGCCGCTGGATATTCGGGTCATTGCCTCGACCCGACTGACCGAGGCCCAGATCAGGCGCAGTAGCCGCTTTCGCGAGGACCTGTTCCTGTTTCTGAACGTGTTCCCGATCACCTGTCAGCCCCTGCGCGACCGCCAAGAGGACATTCCCCTGCTGGCCGCGCATCTGTTGAAACTGGCCTGTCGACGCTTGAACCGGCCCGAGCCCGTGTTGACCGAACGCGTGGTGGGACAGTTGCAATCCTATGACTGGCCCGGAAACGTGCGCGAATTGCACAACGTGATGGAGCGCGCCGCCATCGTGTCGCAAGACCGCAAGCTGGTGGTCGAACTGGCCTCGACCGCGCCGATGGATCAAGGCCACACGCCCTTTCGCACCGAGGCGCAGATGACCGAACTGATGCGCGCCAACCTGATTGCGGCCCTGCGCGAAACCGGTGGGCGGGTGTCGGGCCCGTCGGGTGCTGCAGCGTTGCTGGGGATCAAGCCCACGACACTGGCCTCCCGCATCAAAACGCTGCGCATCACCGAAGAGGACTGGGCCTAGGCCGTTTCCACATCACACCCCATGACGCCTAGGCGGCATATCGGCAAACCCGCCCTTGACCTCAGCCCCATCATTTCGCGTAATACGCGAACAGGCGTCACGCCAAACAAGCCTAAACTGTTGGAGCCAAAATGTACGATGATACCGCCGCCAATCTCGGCGCGCTTTGGATTACGGCCTCCATTTTGATTTGTTTTCCGTCCTATTTCATCAGTCTAATCTTTTTACGCGGCGCGACACGGTCCATCACGCGGATCACGTGGTTTGTCTGCTTAAATGCCGTTCCATTGCTCGGGGCAGTTGCCTTAGCCCCCTTTTTCCTTACCGAGATCAAGCCATGGTCCGAGCAGTCGTGGCTGTTCATCGCCTATTTCCTGTGTGTGAACGTCGCGGTGGGCTATGGGTTGGCCGTGTTCGCCCATGCGCGGTCGGTCAATGCCCGCGAAAACGGGCGTCTTGCGTGGATGGCTATGATCCCTCCCTTGAACTTGATCCTTTTCTTTCACCCCCCGCGTGAGGGTCACCCCCTCACACCGGTTGGACGCCTGATCAAACTGCTCTGGTTCCTTTTCGGCATTTTCCTATGGATGTGCATGAGGGCGCTGTTGGACCTGTACGCGCTGAACTGATCCCGTCCATTGGACCTGCGGCACGGGATGGAACAGGACCTTTGCACAGGTTGTCCCATGGTCCGGTGTTGATAGGACTGGCGCATGGAGACGCGCAAAACACTTTGGCCTGCCCTGATCGGCTGGGCCGCCTTGATGATCGCAACCTCGGCGGCGGCACATAACGTCACGCCGGGCGATGCGGGCTATATTCAGGAAATCTGGGGCCTGCATCCGGGGCCGTTTGTCTATCTGGGGGCCAAACATATGGTCACCGGATACGATCATATCCTGTTCCTGTTGGGGGTGGTGTTTTTCCTCTATCGCGGCAAGGACATCGCGGTTTACGTCAGCCTGTTTGCCATCGGCCATTCGGTCACGATGCTGGCCGGTGTTCTGGGGGGCTGGGGCGTCAATGCCTATCTGGTCGATGCGGTGATTGGGTTGTCGGTGGCCTATAAGGCGCTGGATAACCTTGGCGTTCTGCGCGGCATGTTGGGGTTTCAGCCGAACACGAAAACCGCCACCCTGATCTTCGGGTTGATCCACGGGACGGGCTTGGCCAGCAAAATTCTGGACTATGACATCGCGCCCTATGGTCTGTTCGGGAACCTAATCGCCTTTAACATCGGGGTCGAGATCGGCCAGGTCTGCGCCCTGTTCGTCATTCTGACCCTGATGGGATATTGGCGGCGCGCGCCGAATTTCATGTCCCAAGCCTTTGTCGCCAATATCATCCTGTTCGGTCTGGGTATGGCCCTGATGGCCGTACAGATCGCGGGATACCTGAACGCCTGATCGAAAGGGAACGCCATGCTCTATGCCAAAGAACCCGACCTGTCCGCCCTGCCCAGCCGCAGCGCCCTGCGCAAACGGTTGATCGGCGCGGTTCTGGGGGCCGGCGTGGTTGCCACGACCGTTGTGATGCCCGCCGAATATGGAATTGACCCGACCGGCGTGGGATCGGTGCTTGGGCTGACCGAGATGGGCGAGATCAAGCGCGAGTTGGCCCATGAGGCCGCCAAGGATCACGCGGGCCTGCTGCCGTCGCTGTTCGGGATGATGGTCGGCGCGGCCCATGCCCAAACGGTTGAGGACTGGCGCGATCAGATCGAATTCACCCTTGCCCCCGGTGAAAGCGCCGAGTGGAAGATGGAAATGACCCGCGGTCAAACCGCTTTTTACCGGATGGTTGTGACCGGTGGCCGCGTCAATTTCGACATGCACGGGCATGGCGATGCGGGCGATGCCGTGACCTATGAAAAGGCGCGCGGATCGACGGGGTCCGAGGGGCCGTTGCTGGCCACGTTTGACGGGGATCACGGGTGGTTCTGGCGCAATCGCGACACTGTCGATGTGACTGTGTCCCTGTCCCTGCGCGGGGAGTACGTGACCCTAAAGCAAGAGCAATAGGGTCACGCGGGATTAGCGGATCAGAACGACAGGCACCTTACAGGTGCGGATCATTTCCGATGTGGTCGAGCCGATGATCAAGGTGCGCACGCGCGAGTGGCCATAGGCCCCCATGACCAACATATCGAACCCGTCTTTTTCGATAACCTCGGACAGGGCCTCTTCGGCCTGACCGGACACCAGACGCGTGTCGACCTGATGACCACCCGCGCGCAACAGGGCGGCGGCGTCGTTCAGGGCCTTGGTGGTTTGATCGTTCTCGGGGCCGACCTTGACCACGGTGATCAACAGCCCCGCAAACAGCGGATCACGCGCCACGTAATCCAGCGCCTTCATCGACGTCGCGCCGCCGTCAAAGGCGACCAGAACCTTGTTCACGGGTTTGAACGCGCGGCTGGCGACCAGAACGGGTTTGTGCGACGCACGCACGATGCGTTCGACGTTGGACCCCAGATGCAGCTTGGCGAAATCGGCGGCCTCACCGCGTTTGCCGACGATGATCATCTCGCCGGTCTCTTCCTTGGCGGTCACGGTATCGACGATGTCGCCCTGACGCAGGCGCGTCTCGACCCGTTCTACCCCCGCGCCGGTGACGATTTCGGCGGCGTCCTCAAGGATCGCGCGGCCATGGGCATGGGTCAGCTTGGCGCGCTGTTCATCCAGTTCGGCCAGTTCCTGCAACAGGCGGCTGCGCGCGCCCAGACGGATCGCGCCCGACAGGTCCTGCCGGTCTGGCGCATCGCGGCGACCCAGAACGTGATAAAGCTTCACGCCTGCGCCCATCCGACCGGCGGCCCAAGCGGTGTGGTGGCAGACGCTCTCGGAATAGGCCGAGCCATCCACCAATGCGATCAGGGTTTTTTCCGTGCTCATACCTGTTCTCCTCAGTGGCCGGTCAGCGCATCCATTGCGCCCGGTTTGTCATGGATCGCCAGCTTGTCGACGATGGTCTCGGAGGCCTTGTTCATGCCGATGATATCAACCTCGGCCCCTTCGCGGCGGAATTTCAGAACCGCCATGTCCAGCGCGGCAACCGAGCTGATGTCCCAGATATGGGCGCGGCTGACGTCGATGGTGACCTTTTCGGGGGCCTCGCGGAAATCAAACGCCTTCATGAAATCCTCGGTGCTGGCAAAGAACAACTGCCCCTCAACCGTATAGGTGCGGTGACGCCCATCGGCGGTGATCTCGGACGTGACGCGGAAGAGTTGCGAGATCTTCCACGCGAAAAAGATCCCCGACAGCAGAACGCCGACCAAAACCCCGATGGCAAGGTTATGCGTGTAGATCACGAAGAATACCGTCGCCAGCATCACGATCGAACTGCTGCGCGGGTGATCACGCAGGTCTTTCAGCGAGGACCAGCTGAACGTGCCGATCGACACCATGATCATGATCGACACCAGCGCGGGCATCGGGATACGCCCGACCCAATCGCCCAGAACGACGCAGAAAATCAACAGCATCCCACCGGCAAAGAACGTCGACAACCGCCCGCGCCCGCCGGATTTCACGTTGATCATCGACTGGCCGATCATCGCACAGCCAGCCATCCCGCCGATGAAACCGGTCGCCGTGTTGGCAAGGCCCTGACCGATACATTCTTGGTTACGGCTGGAGGTCGTGTCGGTCAGATCGTCGACCAGTTGCTGTGTCATCAGGCTCTCCAGCAGGCCCACAACCGCCACGGCGAGCGCGTAGGGGAAGATGATCTGCAGCGTCTCAAGGTTCAACGGCACATCGGGCAGCAAGAACACCGGCAACGTATCGGGCAGCGCGCCCATGTCACTGACCGTGCGCACGTCCCAGCCAAAGGCCAAGGTCAGCGTGGTCAGCACGATAATGGTGACCAACGGCGACGGAATTGCGCGGGTGACACGCGGGAACAGATAGATGATCCCCAGACCCGCCGCGACCAGAACATAGGTCAGCCACGTCACATTGCGCGGGTCCAGTTCCGGCAACTGGGCAAGGAAAATCAGGATGGCCAGCGCGTTCACAAACCCCGTCATCACCGATTTCGACACGAACCGCATCACGAACCCAAGGCGCAACAGGCCCGCCCCGATCTGCAACAGACCCGCCAGAACCGTCGCGGCCAGCAGGTATTCCAACCCGTGATCGCGCACCAGCGTCACCATCAACACCGCCGTCGCGGCGGTGGCGGCCGAAATCATCCCCGGACGGCCACCGGTGATGGCGGTGATCACGGCGATCGAAAACGAAGCATAAAGGCCCACCTTGGGGTCGACGCCCGCGATGATCGAAAAAGCAATCGCCTCGGGGATCAGGGCCAAGGCGACCACAAGCCCCGACAACAGATCGGGCCGGATGTTATGTGTCCATTCGTGACGGTATTGCGCAAAAGACATCGGTTGATTTCCCATGGACCAGTGCGCGGGCGGCGCGCATCGGTCCGATTAGCGTTGGTTGCAGGGCCACGCGGGGGTCAGCCGCCCGTCCCAGTTTGCCGCCCTGTTAACGCCCACATGGCGCGATGCCAAGGTCGGGCGCCGGAAATCGCCGCGTTTTCCCGCATATGTCGCAGTTGCGCCCGTCCATTGATCAACTCACCCTCACATTCGAACTATTGAATAATAAATCCGCTTGGCGTTAACTGGCCGCAAAGGGAGGACCACCATGACCCGATTTTCCATGAACCGGCGCAGCCTGTTGCGCGCCGCGTCGCTTGCGCCCCTGTTGACCCTGCCCGCGCTGCCGGTGGCCGCATTGACCGGCACGGACGGACGCCCGAACCCCAGCCATTTCCGGTTCGGCCTTGGCCGCGCGCGCCTGACCGTTGTCTCGGATGGCAGTTTGCAATTGCCCGTCGCGGGTCTGTCCGCCAACACGTCCGAGGAAGAGATCCTTGCCTTTCTGACCTCACACCACCTGCCGACCCAGCAGAACTATAGCCACACCAACCACATCGTGATCGAGATCGACGATGCGGTCATTCTGGTCGATATCGGCTCGGGCAACCGGTTCCTGCCGACGGCGGGCAAACTGATGGACAACCTGACGCTTGCGGGGATTGATCCGGCGTCGATCACCCATGTGGCCTTCACCCACGCCCATCCCGATCACATCTGGGGCCTGCGCGATGATTTCGACGAACCGGTCCTGTTTGACGCCGAACACATCATTGGCGCCGCCGAGCATGACTATTGGCTACAGGACGGTTTGGCCAATTCCGTGGCCGAGAGCATGCAGCAATTCGTTGTCGGTGCGGTGAACTCCCTGACGGCGGACGGGTTGGAATGGACGTTGGCCGATGACGGGGCTGAGGTCGCGCCGGGCCTGCGGATGATCGCAACGCCGGGCCATACGCCGGGCCATATGTCCCTGATGCTTGAGGCCGACGGACAGCAGTTGATGATTCTCGGCGATGCGATGACCCACGCCTATGTCAGTGTGGAACGCCCCGATTGGCACGGCGGTTTTGATGCCGACGGCCCACAGGCGGCGGCGACGCGCAATCGTCTGCTGGATATGGCCGCGACGGACGGCATTGCCGTCCTCGGCTACCACTTCCCGTTTCCGGGTGTTGGACACATCATGCGCGCCTCCGACGGGTACCGGTTCATCCCGACAATCTGGACCTGGGAATAACCCATCCGTTACCCGTGGGCCGCGTAATGTCCGCTTGGCCCACGGGGTTCGACATGCCATAACGGGTGCGAACAAACCGAAAACGGCGCGCCCATGTCCACGACCCCGATTTCCAGCATCCGCAACCTTGGCCCCGCCATGGAAGAGGCATTCGCCCGCGCCGGCATCCACAGCGCCGAGGCCCTGCGCGCCCTTGGCACGGATGAGGCGTATCGCCGATTGCTGGAAACCGGCCACCGCCCGCATTTCATCGCCTATTACGTGATTGAAATGGGCCTACAGGGCCGTCCGTGGAACGATTGCAAGGGCGATGAGAAAAAGGCCCTGCGCGTGCGGTTTGACCGGATCAAGGCAAACCTGACCCCGAACCCGCTGGCCGGTATCGAAAAGATCCTGAACGAAATCGGCGTGGTTGAAAGCCGCGTCCTCGCCAAGGCGCGGAAGTAACGCCTAAACCCTCCGCCGATAAAGGGTCCAGCCAAGCCCGCACAGAACCGGCACGGCGATCAGGATCGACGCCAACGCAGGGTCCGGAACCGCGAATGCGGAATAGAAAACCTCGGCGCACTCCAGCGACGCCAGCCACAGCGCCACGCCCCCGACACCCGCGCATCCCCAAACCAACGCCAGTTCATAGCCTGCAAAGGCCCTGCCCGTCCGGATAATCCGAACGGCAAGAGGGACCGCAAAAATGACAAACGCAAACATCATCGCGTCATCGTCCCCTCCGGAGCTTTGCAACTCGTCACAGAAAAACGGTCCCTCGGCTGTGCGCGCGGCCAACCCCCGCGACAGGGTGTCAAACGCCGCCCCGACGGTGGTGACCCATGCAAGCAGGGTGAGATATACAAAGTTCCAAAACACGGGATGAATGTACCGCATTCGCCGCGTTCCACCATCCCGAAACGAAAAAGGCCGCCCCAATCGGGACGGCCCATTCCAAATCGAAACGTGGTGGCGATTAGCCGACCAGTTCCAGACCCGAGAAGAAGTAAGCGATCTCTTGGGCAGCGGTGTCTTCGCCGTCCGAACCGTGGATCGAGTTTTCGCCGATCGACAGGGCGAACTCTTTACGGATGGTGCCCTCGGCCGCTTCGGCGGGGTTGGTGGCGCCCATGACTTCGCGGTTTTTCGCGATGGCGTCTTCGCCTTCCAGAACCTGAACGACGATCGGCTCGGATGCCATGAATTCACACAGTTCGCCGTAGAAGGGGCGCTCTTTGTGGACTTCGTAGAACACGCCAGCCTGCGCCGGGGTCAGGTGGATGCGCTTTTGAGCAACGATGCGCAGGCCAGCGGCCTCCAGCTTGGCGTTGATGGCGCCGGTCAGGTTGCGTTTGGTGGCATCGGGTTTGATGATCGAGAAGGTGCGTTGGATAGCCATTTCGGTCTCTCTGATACAAGTGTTAGCGTTGGGCGCCCCCCTAGCACGGGCACGCGCGGTTGAAAAGCCGCGATTGACGCCGCGCGCGGGTTACGGCACAGGTGCGCCATGCTGCGTATTTCTGACATCACATATTCCGTCGAAGGCCGCCCCTTGTTTGAGGGCGCCTCGGCCACGATTCCCACCGGTCACAAGGTCGGCCTTGTCGGGCGTAACGGCGCAGGGAAAACCACGCTGTTCCGGTTGATCCGTGGGGAATTGACGTTGGAAGGTGGCGAAATCAGCGTCCCCAACCGCGCCCGCATCGGCGGTGTCTCGCAGGAAGTCCCGTCGTCCAACGTGTCCCTGATCGACACGGTTCTGGCCGCCGATACCGAACGCGCCGCGTTGATGGCAGAATCCGAGACCGCCACCGACGGCGACCGGATCGCGGAAATCCAGACCCGTCTGGCCGATATCGACGCATGGTCCGCCGAGGGGCGCGCGGCCTCGATCCTCAAAGGTCTGGGATTCGACGATCCCGATCAACAACGCCCCTGTTCCGATTTCTCGGGCGGGTGGCGGATGCGGGTGGCACTGGCGGCGGTCCTGTTTGCCCAGCCCGATATCCTGTTGCTGGACGAACCGACCAACTATCTGGACCTTGAGGGCGCGCTGTGGCTGGAGAGCTATCTGGCGAAATACCCGCATACGGTTCTGATCATCAGCCACGACCGCGGGCTGTTGAACCGTGCGGTGGGCGCGATCCTGCATCTGGATGAACGGCAACTGACCCTGTGGCAGGGCCCTTATGACCAATTCGCCCGCCAACGCGCCGAAAAACGCGCCATTCAGGCCGCGCAGGCCAAGAAACAAGAGGCCCGCCGCGCCCATTTGCAGAGCTTTGTCGACCGGTTCAAGGCCAAGGCGACCAAGGCCAAACAGGCCCAGTCGCGGGTCAAGATGCTGGAGAAAATGACGCCGATCACCGCGCCCGAAGATGCGGCGCGGGTGGTGTTCACCTTTCCCACGCCCGAAACCCTGTCCCCGCCGATCATCGCCACCGAAAGCGCCAGTGTCGGTTATGGCGACCGCACCGTCCTATCGCATCTGAACCTCCGCATTGATCAGGACGACCGAATTGCGCTGCTCGGGAAAAACGGTCAGGGCAAATCGACCTTGGCGAAACTGCTGTCCGACCGCCTCGGGACGCTGGGCGGGCGGATCAGCCGGTCGTCGAAGCTGCGGATCGGGTTCTTTGCCCAGCATCAGGTGGATGAGTTGTTCGTCGACGAAACGCCCCTGATGCACCTGCAACGCCTGCGCCCCGAGGAACAGCAATCCAAGCTGCGCGCCCGTTTGGCGGGGTTCGGTTTGGGCGCGGATCAGGCGGATACCGAGGTCGGGCGTCTGTCCGGCGGGCAAAAGGCGCGGCTGTCGCTGTTGCTGGCGACCCTCGACGCGCCGCATCTGTTGATCTTGGACGAACCCACCAACCACCTAGATATCGAGAGCCGCGAGGCACTGGTCGAGGCCCTGACTGCCTATAGCGGCGCGGTCATCTTGGTCAGCCACGACATGCATCTGCTGTCACTGGTGGCTGATCGCCTGTGGCTGGTCAAGGACGGGCGCGTCACGCCCTATGAGGACGACCTAGAGGCCTATCGCAAACTGCTCCTGGCCTCAGACGCACCGGCAAAACCGGCCAAGGCCGAGGACGCCCCGACGCCCGCGCCCAAACGGGCATCCCGTGATCAGATCCTGACCCTGCGCGCCGAAGTGCGCAAATGCGAGGATCGGGTGGAAAAACTGACGGAAATGCGCGAAAAGCTGGATGAAAAGCTTGCCGATCCGAGCCTCTATGACGGAACCAAAACGGACGAGATCACCAAATGGCAGAAAAAACATGCCGAGGTGATAGACGCGCTGGACCGGGCTGAGTCATTGTGGATGGACGCGCAGGAACAGCTTGACGCGGCCCAAGGGTAACCGGACGTCCCCTACACGAAACGACGCCCGTCTGTGACACAAATCCAATAGGTGTTTCATGGATATTGCCTTTGCCATTTCGGCCTTTGTAACCCTTTTCGTGATTATCGACCCCATCGGGCTGGCCCCGCTGTTCGTGGCGATGACCGCCGGTATGCCCGCACGGGTGCGCCGCGCAATTGCGGTGCGCGCGACCGTGATTGCCGCGCTGTTGTTGACCGTGTTTACCCTGCTGGGAGAGGCGGTTCTGGCCTTTGTCGGGATTTCCATGCCTGCGTTTCAGATCGCAGGCGGGATTTTATTGTTCCTGACCGCGCTTGACATGCTGTTTGAACGGCGCACCAAACGGCGTGAGGATCAGGCGGGCGGCGAACATCCCGAGGCGGATGAAGACCACCCCGATATCTCGGTCTTTCCCCTCGCCACGCCATTGATCGGGGGGCCTGGCGCGATTGCCACGATGATCCTTTTGGCTGGTCAGGTTGAGGGCGATATCCTTGGCACCCTGACCGTCATTCTGGTGATGGTGGTTGTGGTGTCGCTGGTCCTGATCATGTTTCTGTCCGCGGGGATGATAGAACGTGCGCTGGGCAAGACGGGCGTGAATGTGGTGACGCGCCTATTGGGGATGCTCTTGGCCGCGCTGTCGGTTCAATTCGTTCTGGACGGTCTGGCGGGCAGCGGCGTTCTGCCCCTTTGACGTTGAAGGGCCACGCGCCCTGCCCCATATCTATCGGGTAACCACAGAAGGTGCCCGATGCCCGACAACCTGACCGCCGATGACTACGCGAACCTCAGCTACCTTGTGCTGCTCATGGTGGCGGTGGTGGGCTATGCGGTGGTGAACCGGCGGATGGGGATCGGTCGGGTCCTGCAACAGGGTGCGATCTGGGCGTTTCTGTTCCTTGGGGTGATTGCCCTGTTCGGGATGTGGGACGACATCCGCCAGACCGTCGCCCCACGCCAAACCGTGTTTACCGAGGATCAGCGGGTCGAACTGCCCCAACAGGCGGATGGGCATTTCTATGTGACGGCGGGGATCAACGGCACGGCGGTGGATTTCGTGGTGGACACGGGCGCGACCCACATGGTTCTGACGCCCGAAGACGCCGAGCGTATTGGTCTAGACCCCGATGACCTGATCTATAGTGGCAGCGCCCGCACCGCCAATGGCATCGTGCGCACCGCGCCCGTGCGCCTAGAGGCCGTGGATCTGGGTGGGATCACCGATGAAAACGTCCGCGCCTTTGTGAATAGCGCGGACATGGATCAATCCCTCATGGGGATGAGCTATCTTCAGCGGTTTACGCGGCTGGAGATCACCCGCGATACGATGATCCTGCACCGGTAACGGTTATTGGTCCGTCAGGATCGCCGAAATCGGGGCAAGCTGAATGCTCTCGCTCTTGCCCTCCAACGCCCATGAAAACAGGCCTTTGACCGTTTCGTCATAGGTGTGACCGATCATCACGACACTACCCTCTTGGCCGGCTTTGAACGCCGCGCGGTCGAGGTAACGTTGAACGGTACTGGCGTTTTCGCGGTCCGCGTCCAGTGTTCGGAAGACCAGGGAATGGGGCACACCGGCGGTCGCGGCAACCTGCGCGGCGGTGTTCAGACCCTGATCCATCGACACCAGACCATGACCCGTCGCCGACAGGATCGCCGTCAACGCCTGTAGCTGATTGCGGTTTGTCTGTGCGCGTCCCTCGGGGGCGTCCATCACGGCAACGGCCACGGGAACAATCGACAGGAACTGTTCGAAATTGGTTTCCACATCGCGGGCATTCGCCCCCTCGGGCAGCGGACCGGGGATCAGGATGACCTCATAGCCAGAGGCGCGATAGATCGACGCCGCCTCGGCCGCGTCGGGGCGGGTTGCGTCGATGGCAAAAGTCACTGGGAAGCTGAACGTTGTCAGGGCGTCGCGGTCCAGACCGTCCGCGCCCACATCGATCAGGATAACGGAAAACAGATCGGCCGCCGGTTCGCGCAGGAAGGGCACCGCATTCGCGCTCAGCGCGCCGGTGTCGGCGGGCGCGAACTCTTCGGGATCGGCATCCTCGGCCACCGCGTCATCGCCAACGGTGGGCAAACGGCCCGTGCGCACATCGGGCACGGCCAAACCACCGCCCGGAACCGGGACGCGCAACACGCTGGGTCTGTCGGCGGCGGGGATGTTTTCGGGCAGGATGATGATCACCTCTTCCTCCGCCGGAGCCGGAGTGGGTTCGGGCGCGGGTTCGGGCGTCACGGCCTCGGGCGCGGTGATCTCGGCCCCCTCGGACGGGGTGTTTGTGCTGGGCAGTTCGGTGTCGATCGGGCGATCCTCGAACGCCGGCACGGCGGGTGTTTCATCGGTGGGCACAGGGGCCGCCGGTTCAACCGGCCCATCAGTGTCCAGAACCGGCGCAACAGGCGTTTCCAGCGTTTCTGGCGCGGGGACGGTTTCAGGTTCGGACGGGGCGACGGGGGCCTCTTCCACGGGGCGTGCGGGGTCCTCGGACGGTTCGGGCAACGCGACGGGCGTATCGACGGGCTCCTCCACCGCGGGATCCGCGATCTCGGCCCCATCGGGTCCGGTCGTATCGGTCACGGGCGACGGCGCGGGTTCCTCAGGGGTCTCGACAGGCGTTTCCACCTCTACGGGTGCCTCAACCACTTCAGGGTCTTCAACCGGCGCGGGTGTCTCTGCGGGTTCAGCAGGTTCCACCGGCGTCTCGACGGGCGTTTCAACCACGGCGGGCGTATTGGGCACGGGGTTGCGCATCACGGCCACAACCACCACGCCCAGCGTGACACAAAGCAATCCGAACAGAATTCCGCGTAGCATGTCCTGTTTCTTTCCCTGCCTGCCCAAAACCCGATTATATCGCCGGTCCGTGCTGTTGTTGCCCTTGACCACGGGACGCGGCTCTGAACATGTATAGCCCGACGAAACGCGGGGTTCACCCCTGTTTTCGCGGCTGATAGGGAGAATAGCAAGCCCCCGCTGCCGCAACCACCGGGGAAACCCGATTAAGAACAAGGCCCTGCGATGCTGCTTTTGATCGATAACTATGACAGCTTCACCTACAATCTGGTGCATTATTTGGGCGAATTGGGTGCGGATGTTCAGGTGCACCGCAATGACGCGTTGGACGTGCAAGAGGCCATGGCCCTGCGCCCCAGTGCGATTTTGCTCTCGCCCGGTCCCTGTGATCCGGCGCAGGCGGGGATTTGCATGCCCTTGGTCCATGCGGCAGTGGAAACGGGGACTCCTCTTATGGGGGTATGTCTGGGCCATCAGGCGATTGGCGAGGCTCTTGGCGGCAAGGTGGTGCGCGCAGGCGAAATCGTACATGGCAAGATGGGTACGATGCATCATGACGGCACCGGCGTTTTCGCAGGCTTGCCCAGCCCGTTTGAGGCGACCCGCTATCATTCCCTGATTGTCGAACGGGAGAGCCTGCCGGATTGCCTAGAGGTCAACGCGTGGCTTGAGGGTGGGATGATCATGGGCCTACGTCACAAGACCCTGCCGATCCATGGCGTGCAATTCCATCCGGAATCGATTGCGTCCGAGCATGGGCATGCCCTGCTGAAAAACTTCCTTGATGAGGTCAAAGAACCGGCATGAGCGACGCGCTTAAATCCCTGATCGCCATTGCGGCCGATCAATCCCTGACCCGCGATGAGGCCGCCCGCGCCTTTGAAATCCTGTTTGAGGGCGACGCCACACCCAGCCAGATAGGCGGGTTCCTGATGGCGCTGCGCACGCGGGGCGAAACGGTGGACGAAATCACCGGCGCGGCCAGTGCAATGCGGGCCAAGTGCAATCCCGTCACCGCCCCCGCAGGCGCAATCGACATCGTGGGCACCGGTGGGTCGGGCAAAAAGACCCTGAACATTTCCACCGCGACGGCCTTTACCGTTGCGGGTTGTGGCGTTCCGGTGGCCAAGCACGGCAACAAGGCCGCATCGTCCCTGTCGGGCGCGGCGGATGCGCTGGGCCAGATGGGCGTCAATGTGATGGTCGGTCCGGACGTGGTTGAACGCGCGCTAGCCGAGATCGGGATCGCCTTCATGATGGCGCCCATGCACCATCCGGCGATCAAACACGTGATGCCCACGCGACTGGAGCTGGGCACGCGCACCGTGTTCAACATCCTCGGCCCCCTGACCAACCCTGCAGGCGTCAAACGGCAACTGACCGGGACGTTCTCTCGCGATATGATCCGGCCCATGGCGGAGACGCTGTTGGCGCTGGGCTCGGACAAGGCGTGGTTGGTCCATGGCTCGGACGGCACGGATGAGGTGACGATCACCGGCACCACATGGATCGCCGCCGTGGAAAACCACACCGTCACCGAACGCGAACTGCACCCCGAAGAGGCCGGTCTGCCGGTCCACCCGTTCTCGGCCATCACCGGCGGAACGCCCGAACACAACGGCGCGGCGCTGCGCGCGGTTCTGGACGGGGAACGCGGGGCCTATCGCGATGCGGTTCTGTTGAACGCCGCCTGTGCGCTAATGATTGCGGACAAGGTGGACAATCTGCCCGATGGCGTTGCCATGGCCGCCGAGAGTATCGACAGCGGCACCGCCAAAGCCAAGGTCACCGCCTTGGCCGCACTGACTTCGGAGAGCGCATGAGCACCACTATTCTGGATAAGATCAAGGCCTACAAGCTGGACGAGGTTGCCGCCGACAAGGCCGCGCGCCCCTTGGCCGAGGTGGAGGCCGCCGCGCGCGACGCGGGTCCCGTCCGCCCCTTTGGCGAGGCCCTGCAACAGGCCGCCAAGACCGGTTTCGGCCTGATCGCCGAGGTCAAAAAGGCCAGCCCGTCCAAGGGCCTGATCCGACCCGATTTCGATCCGCCCGCCCTTGCTGCCGCCTATGAGGCCGGTGGCGCGACCTGTCTGTCCGTGCTGACCGACACGCCGTCGTTCCAAGGCGCCAAAGAATTCCTCGTCGCCGCGCGCGAGGCCGTGTCCTTGCCCGTTCTGCGCAAGGATTTCATGTATGACACTTATCAGGTGGCCGAGGCGCGGGCGCTAGGGGCCGACTGTATCCTGATCATCATGGCCTCGGTCAGTGACGCACAGGCGGCCGAGCTTGAGGCCGCAGCGACCGAATGGGGCATGGACAGCCTGATCGAGGTGCACGATGCCCCCGAGATGGAGCGCGCGTTGCAGTTGAAATCGCCCCTGATCGGGATCAACAACCGCAACCTCAAGACATTCGAGACGACGCTGGACACCACGCGGACCCTGTCGAAAATGGCCCCCGAGGATCGTCACCTCGTGTCCGAAAGTGGCCTTTTCACGCCTGAGGATCTGGTGGATATGTCGCGTTACGGCGCGCGCAGCTTCCTGATCGGCGAAAGCCTGATGCGTCAGGACGATGTCACCGCCGCCACCCGCACAATCCTGTCGGGCGGACAATCTGGCCATCGGGGGATGTAATGGCGGAACTGACGCATTTTGACGGCAAGGGCGATGCCCATATGGTGGATGTCTCGGACAAGGACGTGACATCGCGCACGGCTGTGGCCGCCGGTCACGTGAAGATGCTGCCGGAAACGCTTGAAATGATTACACAAGGTCGCGCGAAAAAGGGCGACGTTCTGGGCGTTGCGCGTCTGGCCGGCATCATGGGCGCGAAAAAGACGCCCGATCTGATCCCTCTGTGCCACCCGTTGCCGGTGACCAAGGTCGCGGTGGAACTGACGCCCGATCCCGCCCTGCCGGGTGTGCAGATTGAGGCGACTGTTAAGACCACCGGCCAGACCGGTGTCGAGATGGAGGCCCTGACCGCCGTGTCTGTGGCCGCGCTGACGCTTTATGACATGGTCAAGGCCGTGGAAAAGAGCATGCAGATCGGCGACATCCGTCTGGTGATGAAAGAAGGCGGTAAATCAGGCCGTTACGAGGCGTCTTAAATGATTTCTGTGCCCGAGGCCCTTGGCCATCTGTTCGATCTGGTCACCCCTGTGGGCACCGAAACCGTGCCGCTGATCGATGCGGCGAACCGTGTGTTGTGCGCGGATGTGTCGGCGCGTCGGGATCAACCGCCCTTCGACAGTTCGGCGATGGACGGCTATGCCCTGAAATCGGCCGAGGCTGAACCCGACGCGATGTTTCAGGTGATCGGCGAATCCGCCGCCGGGTCGCGGTTTGACGGCACCGTCGGCGCGGGTCAGGCCGTCCGCATCTTTACCGGCGCGCCCATGCCCGCCGGTGCCGACCGCGTGGTGATCCAAGAGGACGTGCATGTCTCGGGCCGGATGATCACCTTGGACAAGGGGCTGGACGACGGCCCGCATGTGCGCCCCGCTGGTGCCGATTTCCGCGTGGGTGACACGATTGCCGCGCCGCGCCGTTTGTCGGACGCTGATCTGGCGCTGTTGGCGTCGATGAATGTGCCCGACGTGCCGGTGTACCGCAAACCCGTGGTCGCCCTGATCGCCACCGGAGATGAGCTCGTCATGCCCGGCGACACGCCCGGCCCCGATCAGATCATCGCGTCGAATATGTTCGGCCTCAAGGCCATGGTTGAGGCCGAAGGCGCGACCGTCCGCATGCTGCCCATCGCCGCCGACACGGAGAGTTCCCTGAAACAGGTCTTTGCCCTTGCCGAGGGTGCGGATCTGATCGTCACCATTGGCGGGGCCTCCGTCGGGGATTACGATCTGGTCGGTCCCGTGGCCGCCGAACTGGGGATGGAGCAATCGTTCTACAAGGTCGCGATGCGCCCCGGCAAACCCCTGATGGCGGGACGGTTCGGGGACGCGGTGATGATCGGCCTGCCCGGCAATCCGGTATCCGCGATGGTCTGTGGTCGCCTGTTCCTTGTGCCCGCCCTGCGCGCCATGATGGGCCTGCCTGCCGCCGCACCCGAACGCCAAGCCGCACCTCTGGGCGCGGCGATTCCGGCCAACGGTCCGCGCGAACATTACATGCGCGCCCAAATCCGCAACGGCGCGATCTATGCCCTGCCCCGTCAGGACAGTTCGCTCTTGTCCGTGCTGTCGCAATCGCATGCCCTGCTGATCCGCCCCGTCGGCGATGGCCCGCGCGAGGCGGGCGAGATCGTCGAATACCTGCAGATGTAGACGATCCCGCACGGGTTGACACAAAACAGGAACATTGATAGAACACATGCGAACAACCGGGCGCATGATCGCCACCTGTTTCTCTGCCAACCCGGATCAAGGGGGATTGCCATGCTGACGCGCAAGCAAATCGAACTGCTGGATTTCATCAACAAACGTCTGCAAAAGGACGGGGTGCCGCCCTCGTTCGACGAGATGAAAGAGGCGCTCGACCTGCGCTCGAAATCCGGCATCCACCGTCTGATCACGGCGCTTGAGGAACGCGGGTTCATCCGCCGCCTTGCGCACAAGGCCCGCGCGATTGAAATCGTGAAACTGCCCGATGCGCTTGCCCCCAAGGGGTTTGAGCCGCGCGTGATTGAGGGCGATGCGCCCTCTGCCCCGCCGCCCGCTGGTGCGCAGGCGATTGAGGTCGTCCATGCGATGGAACTGCCCGTGATGGGTCGCATCGCCGCCGGTACCCCGATTGAGGCGATCAGCGAGGCCTCGCATACCGTCGCCGTGCCGGGTTCGATGTTGTCGGGTCAGGGCAAGCACTATGCGCTTGAGGTCAAGGGCGACTCGATGATTGAGGCAGGGATCAACGATGGCGATGTGGTCGTCATCCGCGAAACCAGCGCCGCCGAAAACGGCGAAATCGTCGTCGCCTTGGTCGAAGGATACGAGGCGACCCTGAAACGGTTCCGCCGTCGCGGTGACATGATCGCGCTTGAGGCCGCCAACCCCGCTTATGAGGACCGCGTCCTGCCTGCCGGTCAGGTCAAGGTTCAGGGGCGGCTGGTCGGTCTGATCCGCAGCTATTAATCGGCGGGCGCCCAAGGACGGGTGCCTTCGACCTCCCGCGCGGTGACCAAAACCCCGTCGTAGATCGCCCATGCTCCGGTCGCGTAAAAGGATCGCTGGTCACGGATATCGCACCCCTCGGGAATAGGGTCCTCAAATTTATAGGGCACAACGACGGCCGCCACGCCGATGTCGCAAGCATCCGCGAGCTGATCGCGCCAACCCCGACCGGACAATTGGGCCAGGTGCAGATCGCCCGATCCAAAAAGGCGCAATGTCCCAAACATCTGATCCTCTGGCCAACGGGCGACGGCAACCTCGCGCGCGGCACTGTCCCCGTCGTTTTCCAACCAGACGCCTGCGGCAAACGCCTCCCCCCGCAATTTGTTTAACGCACGTCCCTCAGGCGTCATGATCCCGATCAACGCGCCGCCCTCGGACACCAAAACATCCGGGCGCGGCGTCACTGACCACAGGATCACCCCGGCCCAAAGGATCGGCGCGGACATCCAACGTCCCACCCCGCGAAAACAGCACAGCCACAGCCCGCCAATCGCGATCACCGCCAAAACCAATGTGCTCGGCGCGGGCACGGCGATCGTTGCGCCCTCCCATCCGGCGACCCAATGGGCGATCATCAATATCCATGCGATCCCCCATTTCATCACCCACAATCCTAACCCGCCAAACCCCAGCGGCCACAGGGCCAGCGCGACCAGAGCGGCAGGCGCAACGACCATCCCCATCACCGGCACGGACAGGAGGTTCGCAACCAATCCGTATTGCGCGATCTGGTTGAAATGCGCGGCACCGAACGGTGCGGTCGCCGCCCCCGCCACCGCCGATGAAATGACCACCGCCAAGGCACCACGCACCGGCGCGGGCAGTTTGCGCAGCACCTCGGGCCCGTCGCGCAACGCGCCAAACACCGCGACCAGGGCCGTTGTCGCCGCAAAGGACAATTGAAACCCCGCCGACACCACCGCCTCGGGCCGCAGGACCAGCACGATCATCGCCGCAATCGCCACGGATCGCAGCGTCAGCGCGCGCCGGTCCAACAGGATCGCAACGAACATCACACAGACCATGATGAACGCGCGTTGGGTCGCGATGTTGGCCCCCGATAGGCCAAGATACATCGCCCCTGCCCCGATGGCAGCGACGGCGGAGATCTTTTTCACCGGCGCGCGCAATGCGGCATAGGGCATGGCCGCGCCAATCAGGCGGATGGTGGCAAAGACCACGCCGGTCAACAGGCCCATGTGCAATCCCGAAATCGCCAACAAATGTGCTAGGTTCGCGGCCCGCAAATCGTCGAGTACTTCACGCGGAATGTGCGCCCGGTCGCCTGTGATAATGGCGGTGGCAAAGGCGCCCTCGCGCGGGGCCATGTTCGACGTGATCGCGGACGACACGCGCGCGCGCAGACCCGCCCAGAACGGCGTTTCCCCACCGGGCGGCCCCATGACCAAGGGCGTGCGGCTATAGCCGACCGCGCCGATCTGATCGAACCATGCTTGGCGGCGAAAGTTGTAGCCATAGGGCTCGGCCGGACCGGGCGGTGGGGACAGATGCGCCGCCGTCATCACGCGCCGCCCCGCCATCAGATCGGGCACGTCCAAATCCCCGTGCAGCGCGATCCGGACGTATTTCGGCGGCGGCCCCCGCAGGTCCATCCACACCTGATCCAGTAAAATCCGCGGCGCATCGGATTGTGAGCGGTCCACGCGCACAATCCGTCCCTCTACCGGCCCGTAATAACGGAACTGTAACACCGGTTCGCCGACCGCATGGGTGCGCCATGCCGCCATCCCCGCGCCCGCGCCCATTAACACAAGCGCAACCAAAAACGGGGATAAGGTTTCGGGCGCGCGCCGTGCAAGACCCGCCAAGACCAGACAGGCAGCCGCGACCGCCAACCACGTCCCCAGATCGGGTTCAAACCGCAGAGAAAAGTAAAACCCGATGCCCGCACCGAAACAGACCGGCACCCAAGCGATCATATGGCCCCGCTGGGTGGCGATGGCCGAGGACAGGCCACTCAACAGGCCCGTGGTCACGCCCATGCTTGTGAACTCCAGCCCGATTGCTTAATCAGTGCCCAACGCTATCTCTGAATTGGTTTCCAAAAGGTTAACGCCCATGTCCGCAAACCCGGTCGTCACCCGCTTCGCCCCTTCGCCCACGGGCTATCTGCACATCGGCGGCGCGCGCACCGCGCTGTTCAACTGGCTGTATGCGCGCGGGCGCGGCGGCAAGTTCCTGTTGCGGATCGAGGACACGGACCGCGCCCGTTCCACCCCCGAAGCGACCGCGGCGATCCTCAAGGGTCTGACGTGGCTGGGTCTGGATTGGGATGGCGAGCCGATCAGCCAGTTTGAGCGCGCGGACCGTCACGCCGAGGTCGCGCATCAGATGCTGGCCGAGGGCAACGCCTATAAATGCTTCTCGACCCAAGACGAGATCACCGAATTCCGCGAGGCCGCCCGCGCTGAGGGGAAATCGACCCTGTTCCACAGCCCGTGGCGCGACGCCGATCCCGCGTCCCACCCCGATCTGCCCTATGTTGTGCGCCTGCGTGCGCCGCGCGACGGGCAGACCGTGATTAAAGATCAGGTCCAAGGTGACGTTACTTGGTCTAACGACCAATTGGACGACATGGTTCTGTTACGTTCTGACGGCACACCGACCTATATGTTGGCCGTCGTGGTCGATGACCATGACATGGGGGTAACCCATGTGATCCGAGGGGACGACCATTTGGCCAATGCGGCGCGACAAATGCAGATCTATCACGCCATGAATTGGGACGTGCCGGTCTGGGCGCATATTCCGCTGATCCACGGGCCGGATGGCAAGAAGCTGTCTAAACGTCACGGGGCTTTGGGTGTCGAGGAATATCAGGCGATGGGCTATGCCGCCGCCGGTATGCGGAACTATCTGGCGCGCCTCGGCTGGAGCCACGGGGATGACGAATTCTTTACCGATGCGCAGGCCAAAGAGTGGTTCGGATTCGACGGAATCGGCAAATCCCCTGCACGTCTAGATTTTAAAAAGCTGGAAAACATTTGTGGCCAGCACATCGCTAGCGCTAACGACGATGAATTGTTAAGCGAAATTGTCGCCTACCAATCCTCGATTGGCGCACAGCCTCTGAGCGACGAAAAGAAATCTGCACTTAACGCTGCGTTACCGCTGGTGAAATCGGGCAGTAAGACTTTCGGCCAACTCCTTGAAAAGTCGCACTTTGTTCTGGGTGAGCGTCCGTTCACACCCGATGAAAAAGCGGCAAAAAATCTCGACAATGTATCCCGTGGTATACTGACTGAATTGACGCCGCACCTGCAAAATGCTAGCTGGTCGCGTGACGCGCTGGAGGCAGCGGTTTCGGCATTCGCCGAGGCAAATGATCTAAAGCTGGGCAAGTTGGCGCAACCGTTGCGTGCAGCATTGGCCGGGCGGACGGCGACCCCTAGCGTCTTCGATATGATGATCGTCATCGGCCGGGAGGAGACACTGGCACGTCTGGCCGATGTAAAAATTTAGGGCGCACCCGCGCCCGCGACGCCACAGACCGGCGCCTTTCTGCGACGGTCCTTCAGAGAGGGACAACTATGGTTGAAAGCACCAAGAACGCGACACTGAGCTTTGACGGCAAGACGTTGGAATTGCCGATGTATTCGCCCACTGCGGGCCCGGATGTCATCGATATTTCCAAACTCTACGCCCAAGGCGACGTGTTCACCCACGACCCGGGCTTTACCTCGACCTCGTCCTGCGAAAGCTCGATCACCTTTATCGACGGTGAAAAGGGTGAACTGCTGCACCGCGGGTATCCGATCGACCAACTGGCCGAAAAATCGCACTACCTCGAAGTTTGCTATCTGCTGCTCTACGGGGAACTGCCGACCGCGGCCCAGCTGGAAGATTTCGAGACCCGTGTGACCCGTCACACCATGGTGCACGAGCAGATGCACAACTTCTTCCGTGGGTTCCGTCGCGATGCGCACCCGATGGCCACCATGGTTGGCGTTGTGGGCGCGATGTCCGCGTTCTATCACGACAGCACCGACATCACCGATCCGTGGCAGCGCGAAGTCGCCGCGATCCGTCTGATCGCGAAACTGCCGACCATCGCCGCGATGGCGTACAAATACTCGGTCGGTCAGCCGTTCGTTTATCCGCGTAACGACATCGACTATGCGTCGAACTTCCTGCGCATGTGTTTCGCCGTTCCCGCCGAGGAATACGAGGTGAACCCGATCCTGTCGCGTGCGATGGACCGGATTTTCACCCTGCATGCGGACCACGAGCAGAACGCCTCGACCTCGACCGTGCGTCTGGCTTCGTCCTCGGGTGCGAACCCGTTCGCCTGTATCGCCGCCGGTATCGCCTGTCTCTGGGGCCCCGCACACGGCGGCGCAAACCAGGCGTGTCTGGAAATGCTGCAGGAAATCGGTTCGGTGGATCGTATCCCCGAATTCATCGCCCGCGCCAAAGACAAGAACGATCCGTTCCGTCTGATGGGCTTTGGTCACCGCGTGTACAAGAACTTTGACCCGCGCGCCAAAGTGATGAAGCAATCCGCCGATGAGGTTCTGGATCTGCTGGGCGTCGAGAACAACCCGATCCTGCAGGTCGCGAAAGAGCTTGAAGCACAAGCCCTTGCCGATCCGTATTTCGCCGAGAAAAAACTGTTCCCGAACGTCGACTTCTACTCGGGCATCATCCTTGAGGCGATGGGTTTCCCGACCTCGATGTTCACCCCGATTTTTGCCGTATCGCGCACGATCGGCTGGGTCAGCCAGTGGAAAGAACAGATTTCGGATCCGAAACTGCGCATTGGTCGTCCGCGTCAGCTGTACACCGGTTCGGGCGCACGCGATTACGTGGACGTCGAAAACCGCTAATCGGTTTCAAAACGCATTCGATCAGGCCGTCCTTCTGGGCGGCCTTTTCTTTTGGCCCTGCCCGCGCCCATGAAAAAACCGGCCCAGGGTGGGGCCGGTTTCGGGGACAGGTGTGTGCGGTCCGATTATTCGGCGGCGACGTCGGTTTTGGTCCAGAGAAAGCCCTTGAACGCATCGTCAACCGGCGTGTCGGCGACGTGGTTGATGTAGTTGCTCATGACCTTTTGCGCGATGCCAAGGATCAGTTCCAGAATGTGGACCGAGTTGAAACCGGCGGCAAAGAACGCCTCGACCTGCTCATCGGAAACAACGGCGCGCTGGCGGACCATCTGCAGGGTAAAGGTGCGCAGCGCCTCAAGTTTCGGATCGGCCAGCGGGGTTTCGTTGCGCAGGGCCTCGTTGATCGCGGGGTCAATGCCCATCATTTTCGCGATGCCCGAGTGCGCGGGAACGCAGTAATGACAGCCGTGTTCGACGTTGATCGTTTGCCAGACAACGGTCATTTCATCGTTGTTAAAGCTGGTCTGCTGGAATTTCTCGTGCAGGACCTTGTAGGCCTCTAGAACCTCGGGCGCACCGGCCATGGCCTTGTGCAGACCGGGCAGCATGCCGAATGCTTTTACAGATTCTTCCAGCATCGGCTTGGCGGCGTCGGGGGCGGTTTCGATTTCATACAGCGGCAGGTGGCCCATCGGTAAACTCCTGATTTGGGTTGTGATGGGCGTAAGTTGGGGGTATTTGAGCGATCACTCAATGCCGAATTTGAGCGATCACTCAAAGGTGAAAGCATTCGCTTTTGACGCCCCCCATGAAACGGCCTAAATTCGCCCCATGACCCGACAAGCGCCCTATAACCGTGACCACGCTCTTGAGGCTGCCCTGACGCTGTTCTGGCGTAAGGGGTATCACGGCACGTCCCTGAAGGATCTTGAGGCGGCGTTGAACATGAAACCCGGCTCGATCTATGCGGCGTTCAAAAGCAAATCGGACCTGTTTCGCGCCTCGCTGGATCAGCACGCAGAGTTGAACCTCGGATTGCTGTCGCGCTGTGTCGCCGACGCGCCGACGCCCTATCTGGGCGTGGTCGATTTCATCCGGCAGTTGGGCAATTTGGCTGAGCGGCCCACGGGCCTGCGCGCCTGTATGGCGATGAAAACGGTGCTGGAAATCACCGACACCGATCCCGAACTGCGCGCCGCAGCGTTAGAACAGTTGGACAAGGCCGAAACCTATCTGACCGCCGTGTTCGAGGACGCCCGCGCCACGGGAGAATTGCCCGAAACAGTAGAACCCGCGCGGTTGGCCGCACGGGTTCAGATCTATATCCTTGGGTTCAAGGTCAATGCGACGCGGGGCGGTGGCAATGACAGCCTGCGCGATGTGGCCGATGACCTTGCGGATGAGTTGCTGCGCCTGCGCCGCGCGGACGCTTAACGCCCCTCGAACCGCGCGGGACGTTTTTCCAGAAACGCCAGAACGCCTTCTTTGAAATCGCGCGTGTCGCCGCAATCGCCCTGCAGTTTCGCCTCTAGCTCAAGCTGCTGTGTCAGGTCATTCGACATGCTCTGGCGCAGGGCCTCTTTGACCTTGGCATAGGCAACAGTCGGCCCATGGGCCAGCTTTTCCGCCCGCTTTTGCCAATGGTTGGCGAAGTTCTCATCGGGGATCGCCTCCCAGATCATGCCCCATTCGACCGCCTGACGCGCCGGCACCGGTTCGGCAAACAGGGCCGCGCCCATCGCACGGGCAAAGCCCACCTGACGCGGCAACCAATAGGTACCGCCCGCATCGGGGATCAGGCCGATCCGCGTAAAGGCCTGTAGGAAGCTGGCGCTTTCGGCGGCGATGACCACATCGGCGGCCAAGGCAAGGTTCGCGCCCGCACCCGCCGCCGGACCATTGACCGCCGCGATCGTCGGGATCGGACAGTCGAAAATCCGTTGCAGCATGGGTTCGTATTCGTCGCGCAGGGTGCGTTCCAGATCGAGGCTGGCCGCGTTGCCGCCATCGCCCAGATCCTGACCTGAGCAGAACGCCCGCCCTGCCCCCGTGATCACCAGAACCCGCGCGTTTTCACCCGCCTGTCGCACCGCGTGGTAGATCTCGGCGCGCATCTGGCTGTTCAACGCGTTCATCACATCCGGTCGGTTCAGCGTCAGAACCGCCACGCCGTCGGTGATGTCAAAAGTGATCGCCTGATATTCCATCCCTGTCGTCCCTTATGGTCTGGCTTTGGGATGACAATAAGCACCCGCGCGCCAGATACCAGAGGGACGCGGGGTCACTGGGACAGGATTTCGTCCAGCCGCGCCTGTTCGGCGTCGCTGAGCGCGGGTTTGGTGCCCTCGGGTCCGTCCTTGCGACGGCGCGCGATATAGGCTCCGCCGACACCCAAGGCGATCAGCAACATCACCGGCCCCGCAATCCACAGAACAAGGTTCGCGCCCGTCAAGGTCGGGCGCAGCAGCACGTATTCGCCATACCGGTCGACGACGAAATCAACGACCTCATCATTGGTGTCACCGGCCACAAGGCGTTCGCGCACCAACAGACGCAGATCCCGCGCCAGTTCGGCGTTGGATTCATCGATGCTCTCGTTGCGGCACACAAGACACCGCAGACCGGCGGAAATATCGCGTGCACGTTCCTCCATCGCCGGATCGGCAAGGATTTCATCGGGTTGCACCGCCGCCACAGGCGTGGCTAGCATCAGAGACAGGATCAGGAACAGCTTTTTCATCACCCTCACTCCGCCGGAACCGCGCCCGAGGCCTTGGCCGTTTTGCGTGCCCCCGCCGCGACGCGATACCGCCGGTCACTGAGGCTAAACACACCGCCAAGGGCCATGATGATCGACCCCGCCCAAATCCAGTTCGCAAAGGGTTTGAGATAGGTGCGCACGGCAAATCCGCCGCTCTCTTGCGCGTCGCCAATCACCAGATAGACATCACGCCAGAACCCGTTGTGAATATCGGCCTCGGTGGTGGGCATTCCAGCCACCGGATAGACGCGTTTTTCAGGCCTCAGGGTATAGAGCTCTTGCCCGTCCCTCAGGATCGTAAAGACCCCCATGGTCGAGAAATAGTTCGGCCCGCGCACTTGTTCGACATCGTCCATACGGATGGTCAGGTCGTCGACAATCGCCGTGTCGCCGATGTTCATGACGCGGATGTCTTCTTGTTCCCATGCCATCAGACCGGCAATGCCAAAGATCGTGATGCCCAGACCCGCATGGGCAATCGCCTTGCCCCAATCGGCGCGCGGCAGACGCATCACACGGCGCAGGCGCGCGGTGATGTCGCCGCGTCCCGTGCGGCTGGCAAGATCGACCACGGCACCGGACACAAGCCACGCCCCAAGGAACAGGCCGACGGGGCCAAGGGCGCTGCGCCCCGTTTGCATCGCCCAGACCAGCGCGGCCAGCGACAGGGATAGCACGAAAGCGCCACTGAGTTGCAGGAACACGCGTCCCATCTTGGCGCGTTTCCACGGCAACATCGCCCCGATGGGCAACAGCAACGCAAGCACGACCATGAACGGCGTAAACGCCATGTTAAAGAACGGCGGCCCCACCGAGAGCTTGCGCCCCAACGTCACCTCGGCCACCAGCGGCCAGATCGTGCCGACAAACACCACCAACGCGGCCACGGCCAGCAGGATATTGTTCATCACCAACAGGGATTCGCGGCTGACCACGCCAAAGACGCCTTTGGCCGTCAGGGCACCGGCCCGCGCCGCATAAAGGGTCAGCGCGCCGCCCATAAACACCGCCAGAATACCGAGGATAAACACCCCGCGTTCGGGATCATTGGCGAACGCATGGACCGACGTGATCACGCCCGAACGCACGATAAACGTGCCAATCAGGCTGAACCCGAAGGCCATGATGGCAAGGAGGATGGTCCAGCTTTTCAGCGATTCACGTTTTTCCACCACGATCGCGGAATGCAGCAACGCGGCGGCAATCAGCCACGGCATGAACGAGGCGTTTTCGACCGGATCCCAGAACCAGAACCCGCCCCAGCCAAGCTCATAATAGGCCCACCATGATCCCAGACCGATCCCGATGCTGAGGCAAATCCAGCTGAGCAAGGTCCAAGGACGCACCCAACGCCCCCATGCCGCATCAACGCGCCCCTCGATCAAGGCGGCCACGGCAAAGGAGAAACAGATAGAAAGACCCACATAGCCCAGATACAGGAACGGCGGATGGAACGCCAAACCGGGGTCCTGCAACAGCGGGTTCAGGTCCTGACCGTTGAACGGCGGCACCTCAAGACGGGTGAACGGGTTCGACGTCAGGATAATAAACAGCAAAAACGCCACCGCGATCAGGGACTGCACCCCTAGAACCCGCGCCCGCAACGTCGGCGGCAGGTTCCCGCCAAACCACGCGGCCATCGCTCCGAACAGTGCAAGGATAAGAACCCAGAGCAACATCGACCCCTCATGGTTCCCCCAGACGCCCGAAATCTTGTAGATCATCGGCTTGTCCGTGTGCGAGTTCGCCACGACAAGTTGCAGCGAAAAGTCTGACGTCACAAAGGCATAGGTCAGCGCGCCAAAGCTGGCAGCGACCAACAGGAACTGAATCGTAGCGGCGGGTTCTGCCACGGCCATCCAGCCGTACCAGCGTTTATGGGCGCCAATCAGAGGCACGGTGCCTTGGACGATCGCAACCGCCAAAGACAGGATCAAAGCAAAGTGGCCGAGTTCAATAATCATGCCCCGGATCATAGGGCGATTGGGCGGGCGCGCCAATCAGGAATAGCTGCGAGATTGCGCCACACCCGAAAAATTGAGGTCCGGTTAGAACGTCGCCGCCATCAGGACCAAAATGGACGCACCAAAGGCGAAATTCAGGACCGCGCGCCGCTCACAGACCGGCGGGTAGAACAGGTATTTCACGACGACGCGGTTCAGTTTGGTCACGGTCTTCATTGGCCGTTCCTCCAATCCATCAAGGCGGGGTTGTCGGTTGGCGCAGGTGTCGCGCCGCCCTCGATCATGCGCAGGGTGTTCAGGTGATGGGTGACGACGGGTGTGCGCGCCATGGTCGTCGCGATGGAGCGTTGGAAATCCTGCCCCTTGGCCTGATGGCGCGCGCCGAAATAAAAGCTGATGATCGCGCCAAGCAGCCACCAGAGCGGTTCGGGCACCAGTGAAATCCCCTGCATCCGCGCGGCAAACCAGATCGGATCGACCATCGCCGTCACGAACAACCCGATCGTGCCCATGGCCAGCGCGGGGCGCGGCAAGCGGTTGATCGCGTCGATGATCCGGTCGAACAGGCCGGGTTTCGGCATGGCGAATTCGGCGGCGAATTGATCCAGAACCGCCTTGCGCAGTTCGGCGTCGCGCTCGGCCCCGGCTTCGGTGTTTTCCATGAACACCTCGGCGGTTTCCTTGACCACATTGCGCCCGTTGCCGAACAGGAAATCGAAAACGGCGGTGATTACCCCCATGATGCCACCCGCGCCGCATGTTCCGATGGGGTCAGGCGATAGCGAGGGCTGATGAATTCCTCGGCCCGCGTGATCCAGCCGCCTTTGCCGCCATCGCGCCGTTTTGCGTATTTGCGGCTGCTCTCACGGCGATCGGCGAGGTCGTAATAGTAATTCCGCCGGGCAATCCCATAGGCATCCGCGATGTGGCGCGGTGCGACCTCGGCCGCGGCCGTGGCGGCGAAAACGGTGTTCGGGCCCAGAATGCCATCGACGGCCAGCCGGTGCCCCATGTCGTTTAACAGCCGCTGCAGCACCCGGATCGCATTGTTGCCCGCGTTCACATACATGTCGAACACGGATGGCTGCAGGATCTCGGGCAGCTTATCCAGACCGGGCCGGATGAAATAGTGATCGACGAAAATCTCGGTGGCCTGTTCGGGCGTCAGGCGCTTTACGTCGCGCGCATCAATCCGCCCGTCCCCGTTCAGATCCATCCCAAGGCGCACCATGGTCCCTAGGGTCACACCGTATTTCGTCGGACCACCCGGATCGTCGGGGTCATTCACATAGCCCCCTTCGCGCTCGATGATCTGTGCGGCGATGTCGCGAACACTGTACATGAAAAGCCCCCGTTCAATGCTGACGGGGGCAGTTTGGTTTCGCTTGGGTTAATTTAGACCTCAGGTACCGCTCGGTTCCACATAGGTGCCCTGTTCCTTGAGGGCATCAATGACCTCTTTGGGCATGTAGGTCTCATCGTGTTTGGCAAGGATTTCAGAGGCTTCAAAGACACCGTTCACGTAACGACCGGTGCCGACCATGCCTTGGTTTTCCTCAAACAGGTCGGGCAGAACGCCGGTATAGGTCACGGGGATCGACGCACCGCCATCCGTCACCTCAAAGGACACGGTTTCGCCCTGACCCCGGATCAGGGTTCCTTCGGCGACCAGACCGCCGATGCGAAACACCTCATTGGGTTGGGGCGGTTCCTCGGCCACCTGACTGGGCGAGCGGAAAAAGTTGATCCCGTCCTTGAACGCATAGCCCATCAGACCCACGGACACCGCCATCGCCACAAAGGCCAGGATGATGATCTGAATACGGCGTTTCTTTTTCAATCCGCGCATATCGGGTCCTCCGGTTCGCGTCCCTTAGGGGAACACAGGTGCCAGCATCAGGCCAGCGGTTTCCTCATAGCCCAGCATCAAGTTTGCGTTTTGCATCGCCTGACCCGAGCTGCCTTTGTTCAGGTTATCGAGGGTCGACACGATCAACGCCCGCCCCGACACCCGATCAGCCACGACGCCAATATGACAGAAATTGCTGCCTTGGACATGCGACATTGCGGGCAGTTTGCCAAAGGGCAGAACCTTGATGAACGGCTCATCCGCATAGGCGGCGGCCATGGTGTCATAGATCACCTGCGCGTCGCCCTTGACGTAACAGGTCGCCAGAATGCCCCGGTTCACCGGCACCAGATGCGGCGTGAACACGATTTCCACAGGACGACCGGCCAGCAGCGAGAATTCCTGATCGAACTCGCCCAGATGGCGGTGCACGCCACCGGCGCTATAGCCCATCACGTCCTCGGACCGTTCGGCAAACAGCATATTTTCCTTCAGGCCCCGACCCGCACCGGACACGCCGTTTTTCAGGTCGCAAATGATGTTGTCCAGATCGATCACACCGGCCGAAATCACAGGGCGCAGCGCGAATTGCACCGTCGCCGCGTTACAGCCCGTGCCCGCAACCAGACGCGCGTCGCGGATGTCATCGCGATAGAACTCGGTCAGGCCATAGACCGCCTCGGGCTGAACCTCGGGCGCGTCATGGGGACGGTTGTACCATTTTTCATAATCCGCCGGATCGCGCAGACGAAAATCCGCGCCCAGATCGACGATCTTGACCGATTTGGGCAGCTCTTTCACGATCGCTTGGCTCAACCCGTGGGGCAGCGCGCAGAAACACAGATCGATGGTTGAAAAATCGATGTCCTCAACCTTGACCAGTTCCGGCAGGTCCAGATGGCGCAGATGCGGGAACACGTCGGACATGGCCATGCCCGCCTTGCGATCCGCCGACAGCGCGGCAATGCGCATCCCCGGATGGGTGGCGATCAGGCGGACAAGTTCGGCGCCGGTGTAACCAGAGGCGCCCAGAATTGCGATGTTGTGGGTCATGTGGTGACCTTTATTCAGGAAATTCAGATAGTAGATGCGCCCCAAGGGCACCCGTTTCAAGCCGCGCGGAACGAGATCGGTCGTCGCAGGAACTGGGTTGCCTTGCTGGACACGTGCTCGGGGTCGCCGGTGGTCAGGAAACAGGACTCGGTGCCCGCGCCCATCATATCGGGATGGCGTTTTAGATAGTCGTCCAGACTGGAGGCCACCAAATTCGCCTGCGAATAGACCGCCACATCGGGGCCCAATGCCTTTTGAAACGCGTCCTGCATCAGGGGATAATGGGTACAGCCCAAGATCGCCGCCTCGGGTTTCGGCATCCGGCGCAACAGGGCCTCAACATGGCTGCGCACTAGTGCTTCGGCCAGAATTTCATCCCCGTCCTCAATCGCATCGACCAGACCGCCACAGGGCTGGGCCTCAACATCGACACCGACGGCGCGAAAGGCCAGTTCGCGTTGAAACGCGCGGCTGGCGACCGTTGCGGGGGTTGCAAACAGGGCGACGTGTTTCACGGCGACCTCACGCGGCGGGGAATTGTCCCCCCATTGCCGTTCGGTCAGCGCCTCAATCAACGGCACAAACACGCCTAGGACGCGCTTGTCCTTCGGGATCCAGCTTTCTTGCATCCGGCGCAGGGCGGCAGCACTGGCCGTGTTGCAGGCCAGAATGACCAGATCACAGCCCGCATCCCACAGACGTTCCACGGCGGCGGTGGTCAGGTTGTAGACATCATCGGCGTCCCGCACCCCATAAGGCGCATGCGCGTTGTCCCCGAAATAGACAAACGGAACCTCGGGCAACCGCTTGGTCACCGCATCCAGAACGGTCAACCCGCCCAAGCCAGAGTCAAAAACGCCCACTGCCATTATGTTTTGTGCTTCTCTTCGAATTCAAAGCCGCGTTCATCCGGCCTTATATGTTGTGGTCCAAGCTCATACGTCGCTTTACGCAGAAAATCCATCATTGCTTTGGGACTTTGGGACAGGATTTTGACCTGCTCGGGGTCCACGGGCGACCCGATGGTGATCCTGACCGGATGGTCAACGCGGCGTGCGAATTCTCGGATCAATAATGACAGGCGCAGCGTCGGGTGCAAGTGGCTGGCGATCTGGAACAGGCGGGAATTGGCCCCGTCGAAATAGACAGGCACGACCGTTGCGCCCGATTTCGCCACCATCTTGGCCGTAAACGTGCGCCAACCGGGGTCCATGGGTGTGGAAAACAAGGTTTTGGACGTGGACACCGTGCCCCCCGGAAAGATGCCGACCGCCCCGCCGCCCCGCAGATGCGAAATCGCGGTGGCCCGCGTCTGCAGGTTGGTTTTTTGCGCGGCGCGGGTGTCCTGAAAGCTGACCGGCAGGATGATGGGGTCCAGTTCCGGCGCGCGGCGAAAGATCTCATGCGCAAGGATGCGGAATTCGGACCGGCGCGCAGACAGGATTTTGCCCATCATCAACCCGTCCAGAATGCCGAACGGGTGGTTCGCGACCACGATCACCGGCCCTGTTTCGGGGATTTGCGCCAGATTGCCGTCGATCTGCACATCCAGACCATAGCGCTCTGCCATCACGGTCCAGAAATCGCGCCCCTGTGCGACCTCAACCTCATAGCCCTGCGCACGACGGATCAGACCGATGCGACCGGTCAGGTTCTCAATCGAACGGATCACCGCCCGCCCTGCCCGCGTCTGGGCCGAACTGGCATAGCTGACCTCGCGTGTCGCCTTGTAATCCATCTTCTCCGCCTCAGGCCGTTCGCGCCGCTGGGACGCATAATCCCTAACGGCGCGTGGCCCAAGAGGTTTCGCAATTTCCGCGCGAAACCGTTACTCGGCGGCCACCGGCATGGCGGTCTGATCGGCCCGCAATTGCGCCAGCAGACTTTCCCGCGTTTTGGCGGCGCGGCGTTGGTTGGTCTCTTTGACCGGGCCAAACCCGCGGATGTCCAAGGGCAAACGCGCCAGTTCCACCGCCGCAGGCCCGCCCACCGACAGGGCCAGTTCCATATCTGCCTCATATTCACGGATCAACGCGCGTTCCATCCGGCGGTCCTTTTGGTATCCGAACGGGTCAAGCGGCGTGCCGCGCAGAACCTTGCCAAGGGACAGCACCCCCAAAGCCGGCCCCATGATCCAACCGGGCAAGGCGCGTTTGACGGGTCGACCGTTGCTGCCCTTGGCCGAAACTACCGGCGGTGCCATGTGATAGGTCAGGCGCGTGCGCCCCTCAAAGGTCTGGGCGACCTGTTTCGCGGTGGACCGATGCAGGCGGGCGACCTCATATTCATCCTTATAGGACAAGAGCTTATGATACCCTTCGGCAAGCGCCGCACGCAGGTCGGGATCTTGGGCACGGTCCACAAGTGCAAGGTATTTCCGCGCCAACCCGGCACCCTGATAGGCGCGCAGGTGATCGGCACGAAAATCGATTTTCTCTTGCGTGGTCAGCGGCTTATTGGAGGTTTCGGATGTGATCACACCTTCCAAATCGGTCTGGTTCAGAACCGCCCAACGTCCAATTTCGAAAGCGCGCAGGTTCCGTTCAACCGCCGCGCCGTTCAGCTGGACCGCCTTGGTGATCGCCTCATGGCTGAGCGGGACAAGACCCTGTTGCCATGCCGCACCCAGCAGGATCATGTTGGAAAAGATCGTATCGCCCATCACCGCCTCGGCCAGTTTGGACGCATCAAACACGGTCAGACGATCCCGCAGACGCGCATGAAGTTTGACATCCAACTGGTCAAACGGAATGGTGAAATTGGCATCCCGCGTGAAGTCACCTGTGGTGATTTGGTGGCTGTTGACCACCGCCCGCGCCGTGTCGGGTTTGACCAGTTCAAGGGTCTTTGCCCCCGCCGTCACAACCATATCACCGCCGATCAGGCAATCGGCCTCCCCCGTGGCGACGCGGATCGCGCTGATGTCGGCGGGGTCATTGGCCAGACGGCAATGGATGTGCACTGCGCCGCCCTTTTGCGCCAGACCGGCCATTTCCATCATGCCCGCGCCTTTGCCGTCGAGTTGCGCCGCCTGCGCCAGAACCGCGCCGATGGTCACAACGCCGGTGCCACCAACGCCGGTGATCACCATGTTATAGGTCCCTGAAATCGCGGTGATTTCCGGATCGGGCAGATGGCCGACGTCGATCTCTGTCGTGGCCTGTTTGCGGATTTTACCGCCGTGGACGGTGACAAAGGACGGACAGAAACCGTCGAGACAGCTAAAGTCCTTATTGCAGGACGACTGATCAATCGCGCGTTTGCGGCCCAGTTCCGTGTCCAGCGGCACCACCGCCACACAGTTCGATTGCACGCCGCAATCGCCACAGCCCTCACAGACATCTGGGTTGATCATGACGCGACGATCGGGATCGGGGAAATTGCCGCGCTTGCGCCGACGACGTTTTTCGGCGGCACAGGTTTGAACATAAATAATGGCCGTTACACCGCTGATTTCGCTCAGCTCTTTCTGAACCGCCTCCATCTGATCACGGGTCACGCATTCGATCCCGTTGGGCATGGATTTCGGATCGAACGCCTCTTTGGGATCATAGACGACGGTCAGGCGGCTCACCCCCGCCGCCAGAACCTCGGCCGCGATTTTCTGGGGGCTTAGGTCACCCTCATTCGCCTGCCCGCCGGTCATGGCCACCGCGTCGTTGTAGAGGATTTTATAGGTGATGTTCGTACCCGCCGCGATGGCCGCGCGGATCGCCATCAGACCCGAGTGGTTGTAGGTCCCGTCGCCGAGGTTCTGAAACACATGTTTGCGGGTCGAGAACAGAGACTCGCCGACCCAATTCGCGCCCTCGCCACCCATTTGCGTGAACCCTTGGGTATCTCGGTCCATCCATTGCACCATGTAATGGCACCCGATCCCCGCATAGGCGCGGTGGCCCTCGGGCACCTTGGTCGAGGAGTTGTGCGGACAGCCGGAACAGAAATACGGCACCCGCGTCGCGGCGTCGGGCCCGTTGTCGATTTTCGACGTCTGCTCAATACGTTCCAGAGCACCTTTCACGTTATCTGTCGCGCGTCCCTCTTCGATCAGGATAGCGCCCAGTTTCTGCGCTATCACCACGGGATCAAGGGCCGATTGCGTCTGGAACAGATGCTCACCCCGATCGTTTTTCCAGCCATAGACGCGGCGCCCGTTGCGGCGGTCGAAAATCGCCTCTTTGACCTGCACCTCGATCAGTTTGCGCTTTTCCTCGACCACAACGATCAGGTCCAGACCTTCGGCCCACTCGGAAAATCCTCGCATGTCCAGGGGCCAGACCTGCCCGATTTTATAGGTTGTCAGACCCAGGCGCGCGGCCTCATCCGCGTCGATCCCCAGCAGCGAGAGCGCATGGGTTAGATCCAGCCAGTTCTTGCCCGCCGCGACAAACCCGATTTTCGCCCCCGGACGGCCCCAGACACGGTGGTCCATCTTGTTGGCGTGGGAAAACGCCTCGGCGGCGTGGCGTTTGAAATCGATCATCCGCGCCTCTTGGGCGACGGGCGTGTCGATCAGGCGGATGTTCAACCCGCCCTCTGGCATGGTGAAATCGGGTGTGACAAAGGACATCCGGTCGGGGCGACCATCGACGACCGCCGTGGCCTCAACCGTGTCTTTGACGGTTTTAAGACCCGCCCAGACCCCCGCAAACCGCGACAGGGCATAGCCATAAAGGCCATAGTCCAGAATTTCCTGAACCCCCGCGGGGCTGAGAACCGGCATATAGGCGTCAACCAAGGCCCAGTCCGATTGGTGCAGCGTGGTTGAGCTTTCGCCGGTGTGATCGTCGCCCATGGCCATAACAACGCCGCCATGCAGGGACGTCCCCGCCATATTCGCGTGGCGCATCACATCGCCCGAGCGGTCCACGCCGGGCCCCTTGCCGTACCACAGGGCAAACACACCGTCATAGGCGCCCTCACCCCGCAATTCGGCCTGTTGACTGCCCCAGATGGCGGTGGCGGCAAGATCTTCGTTCAAACCCGCCTGAAATTTGACCTGCGCCTTTTCCAGATCAGTGCGGGCACGCATCATCTGCTGATCCACCGCCCCAAGGGGAGAGCCGCGATAGCCCGTCACAAACCCAGCGGTGTTCAATCCGGCAGCACGATCGCGCGCCGCCTGCATCAACATCAGGCGAACAAGCGCCTGCGTGCCATTTAAAAGAACGGTGTCCTTGCCCAGATCAAAACGATCCTGCAACGTGACCTCTAGACTGCCCATCACGCACCTCCCTGCGGTATAGAAGCTATAGGGTCATGATAGGTCAAAAAAGCTGACCTACAAAATAGAATTTCCCTTATTCTTCAATTGCAATTACTGCTAAGGCATTGGTAGTTAGCGCCGTTAAAAACACTAGGGATTTTGAAAGAGTATTGCGCGATGGATTGGGACAAGCTCAGAATATTTCACGCGGTCGCCGACGCGGGTAGTCTCACCCACGCGGGTGATACGCTGCATCTGTCGCAATCCGCGGTATCGCGCCAGATTCGCGCCCTCGAAGAGAGCCTGAACACCACCCTGTTTCACCGCCACGCTCGGGGACTGATTCTGACCGAACAGGGGGAGTTGCTGTTTGATGCGACCGCCGCGATGGTCAAACGTCTGGAAACCGCCGCAGCCCGCATTCGCGACAGCGAGGAAGAGGTATTCGGCGAATTGCGCGTCACGACCACCACTGGGTTTGGCACGCTGTGGTTGGCCCCGCGCCTGCCGAAGCTTTACGAACGTTACCCCGATCTGAACATCGACCTGATGCTTGAGGAACGTCTGTTGGACCTGCCGATGCGTGAGGCCGACGTCGCCATCCGCATGAAAGAGCCAAGTCAGGCCGACCTGATCCGCAAACGTCTGTTGACCGTGCGGATGCGCATGTATGCGACGAACCAGTATCTTGAGGCGAACGGCGTGCCCGAAACCATGCCCGACCTCAGCAGTCACCGCCTGATCTGTCAGGCAGCGACCACGCCGCAGGTGGCCGGTGGCGCGATGCTGGTGCGCGAGTTGCTGACCCATGACATCCCGTCGCGTCTGACGGTGAACAACTATTTTGGCGTTTTGCAGGCGGTGAACAACAACCTCGGGATCGGGGTTCTGCCGAACTACCTGACCGAGGATTTCCCCGATCTGGTCCGTGTCCTGCCCGAAATCGAGAGCACCGAGGTCCCCGCCTTCCTCGCCTATCCTGAGGAACTGCGCCATTCCAAACGCGTGGCGGCTTTCCGCGATTTCGTCAGCGAAGAGATCATTGAGCACCGCCGCCGCCAACGCGACGCGGCCATCTGATCCGCGCCCTGTCACGTCAAAAAATCGCCTTTGCGACTCTCAAATGGTGGCCGTTATGCATCACAAGCATAGCGGCCATGTGCACCTGCGGCATTTTTTTCCTTGATTGGTTCTCACTCTGCCCATAAATGCAGCGCGAAGACAGCGGTTATGCCGCTTCTTTACCTCCCTGTTGGACTTCGGCCGAGCTTTGTCTCGGCCTTTTTTTTGCGCTCTTGACGGGATGCGGAATTCGATGCAGGCGCGCGCCGCGTCATTAAACCCACACCTTCCCCGTAAAAAAGTGCGCTTTGGCACCGCCGGTCCCTTTCCCCCGTGCGGGCTTTGGCCTAAAAGGCGCGCAATCACGCGCCTTGGGGACCCAGTATGACCGAACCTCAGATCACCAAAGACATCATTGCCGCACATGGCCTGAACGATGATGAGTACGCAGAAATCCTGCGCATTCTGAACCGCGAACCCACGTTCACCGAACTGGGTATCTTTTCGGCCATGTGGAACGAGCACTGCTCGTACAAGTCGTCCAAGAAATGGCTGCGCACGCTGCCGACCACCGGCCCGCAGGTCATCTGTGGCCCCGGCGAAAACGCCGGTGTGGTCGATATCGGCGACGGTCAGGCCGTGGTCTTTAAGATGGAGAGCCACAACCACCCGTCCTATATCGAGCCCTATCAGGGCGCTGCGACCGGTGTCGGCGGCATTCTGCGCGACGTGTTCACCATGGGCGCGCGCCCGATTGCGGCGATGAACGCGCTGTCGTTTGGTGAAAAAGACCACCCCAAGACCCGTCAGTTGGTCCACGGCGTGGTTGAGGGCGTTGGCGGTTACGGCAACTGTTTCGGCGTTCCGACCGTCGGCGGTGAGGTGCGGTTCCACCCCGCCTATAACGGCAACTGTCTGGTGAACGCATTCGCCGCAGGTCTGGCCGATGCGGACAAGATTTTCTATTCGGCGGCTTCGGGCGTCGGCATGCCGGTTGTGTATCTGGGTGCGAAAACCGGCCGTGACGGTGTTGGCGGCGCGACCATGGCGTCGGCGGAATTCGACGACACGATCGAGGAAAAGCGCCCCACCGTTCAGGTCGGTGACCCGTTCACCGAAAAACGCCTGATGGAGGCCTGTCTGGAACTGATGAAAACCGGTGCGGTGATCTCGATCCAGGACATGGGCGCGGCAGGTCTGACCTGTTCGGCGGTTGAAATGGGCGATAAGGGCGAATTGGGGATCCGTCTGGATCTGGAAAACGTGCCCCAGCGCGAAGAGAACATGACCGCCTATGAAATGATGCTGTCGGAATCCCAAGAGCGGATGCTGATGGTTCTGAACCCCGACAAAGAAGACGCCGCACGCGCCGTGTTCGAAAAATGGGATCTGGATTTCGCAATCGTGGGCGAAACCATCGCCGAAGACCGTTTCCTGATCATGCACAACGGCACCTGCATGGCCGACCTGCCGCTGTCCAAGCTCAGCTCGTCCGCGCCGGAATACGACCGTCCGTGGGTCGAAACCCCTGCGGTGGACGCGATGGACGACGTGCCGGGCGTTGATCCGATTGACGGCCTGAAGGCTCTGTTGGGTTCGCCCAACTATTGCTCGCGTCAGTGGGTGTTTGAACAATACGACAGTCAGGTCATGGCCGACACCGTGCGTATCCCCGGTCTGGGTGCCGGCATCGTGCGCGTCCATGACACGGACAAGGCGCTGGCGTTTACTTCGGACGTGACGCCCCGCTATGTCAAAGCAAACCCCGTCGAGGGCGGCAAACAGGCGGTGGCCGAGGCCTATCGCAACCTGACCGCCGTAGGTGCAAAACCGCTGGCGACGACCGACAACCTGAACTTCGGCAACCCCGAAAAGCCCGAGATCATGGGCCAGTTCGTCGGCGCGCTGAAAGGCATCGGTGCCGCCGTTGGCGCACTGGACGTTCCGATCGTGTCGGGCAACGTGTCTCTCTATAACGAAACCGATGGTCAGGGCATCCTGCCGACGCCGACGATTGGCGCGGTTGGTCTGCTGAACACGCTGGACGATCTGATTGCTGGCGCGGCCGAGGACGGCCAACTGGCCCTGTTGGTCGGGGAAACCGCCGGTCACTTGGGTCAATCGGCCCTGCTGGCCGAGGTGTTCAACCGCGAAGACGGCGATGCGCCCCATGTCGATCTGGACGCGGAACTGCGCAACGGTGACTTTATCCGCGCAAACCGCGAATTGATCGGGGCCTGTAATGACCTGTCGGACGGTGGTCTGGCGATGGCCGCGTTTGAAATGGCCGAGGCCGGCGGCGTTGGCGTCCAACTGGACAGCAGCGACACCCCCTTCCTGTTCGGTGAGGATCAGGCGCGCTATCTGATCGCCTGTACCTTTGATCAGGCCGAAGCCCTGATGTCCGCCGCCGCACAGGCCGGTGTGAGCATCGTGACCGTCGGTAAATTCGGCGGTGAAACCGTGAAACTGGGCGATACCGAGGCTACGCTGGCCGAGATGTCGGCGATCTATCGCGACGCATTCGGCGGCTATTTCGCCTGATCCCTTTCCAGTCACAGCGATTTTTGAACGGGCGCTCACCATGCGCCCGTTTTATTTTGTCCCGCTAACCCCGTTAACATGACTATAAATGTCAACTTCTCGGGACAGGGGATTGCACCGCGCGCGGGCGCGGACTACATCTTGGGCAAGGTAACAGGAGGTCCCCCAATGGCAATCGAAGCGCAGGAAATCGAAACTCTGATCCGCGCCAAATTCCCCGACGCCCAGATCACGATCACGGATCTGGCGGGCGACGGCAACCACTGGGCGGCCGAAGTGATTGATGAATCGTTCCGCGGCCAGAACCGCGTGCAACAACAGCGCGCCGTTTATGCCGCGCTCAAGGAACAGATGTCGGGCAGCAACGGTGCGCTGCATGCGCTGGCCCTGACGACCAAAGCCCCGGACTAACGCCGGACAACCCACCAACGGGCCCCCGACCGGCCCTGACGCGCGGAGCATCGCACATGAGTGACGCAAAGACCCTGATCGACGAAACCGTCAAAGCCAACGATGTCGTTCTGTACATGAAAGGCACCAAGGACATGCCGCAGTGCGGTTTTTCCAGCCGTGTCGCAGGCGTTCTGAACTTTATGGGTGTGGACTATCAGGACGTGAACGTTCTGGCCGATGAAGCCATTCGCCAAGGCATCAAAGACTATAGCGACTGGCCCACCATCCCCCAGCTGTATGTCAAAGGCGAATTCGTCGGTGGCTGTGACATCATCACCGAGATGACCCTGTCGGGTGAGTTGGACACGCTGCTGGAAAGCAACGGTGTGACCTTCGACAAAGAGGCCGCCGACAAAATCCGTGAGGCAAACGCCTGACCCACGGATCATCCGGACAGTAAAAAACCGCCGCATCCCGTTGGATCGCGGCGGTTTTTCTTTGGCTTAGGCGGGGATCAGGCCCCTGCCCGTTCCTCAATCTCATCGGCCAGCGATTCCGAGCGGGCCGCCAGTTCCGCCATACTATCCAGCAGCGTCTGCGGGATCACCGGCACCTCAACCTTGGTGGGTTCGGGCGCGGGTTTGGCCTTGAGTTCCGACACCTGATTTTGGCTGTCATCCAGACGCGCCTGTACGGTTTTGAGCTTTTCCTCAAGCCCCGCCGTTTTATCGGCCAGCATCAGCCCCGCCATCAACAGCATCCGCGCCTCGGGCAGACGCCCGATTTGCGACACCAGCGTCGAGGCCTCATTGTCCAGCAACGCGGCCGCCGATTGCAGAAAGCTCTCCTCGCCCTCTTGGCAGGCGACCTCAAAGCTGCGTCCGCCAATGGTGATCTGTACCTCAGGCATTGTTGATCTCCTCTACCATCGGGGACAGTTCGCCAATCAACCCGTCCAGTTCGGCGCGGTCGGCCTCTTGCTGGGCACGCAGGGCAATCAACTCGGCCTGCATGGATTTGTTGATCAGATGCGCGTCGGCCAGACCTTCGGCATTTGCCTCACGCAGGGCGGTGTTGCTGGCACGCAGGTCGGCGGTCGCACGGCGCAACTTGTCCAAATCCTTTTCCGCCGTCTGGGCCCGCGCGGTCAATTCCGCGATCTGGGCCTCAAGACCCGCGACGTTTTTATCCTGTTTCTCGCGGATCGCCTTGACGCGTTCCTCAAGCTGGGCGTTGGCGGTTTTTTCTTCGGCCAAGGCCTGTTTCAGCTGTTCAATCTCGGCACTGTCCGCACCGGATGCGGCGGCGCTATCCGCGTTGGCCTCGGAGGCGGCCGCCACCTGATCGCGCAAACGCTCGGCACCTTTGCCGATCCGTTCAAGCGCATAGGCGATGCGGCGTTCAAATTCTGCAATATCGCTCATCTCTGCCTGGTCCAGATTCTTTTTGTTAAGCCCGTTCTCTGTGTCCGACTGCGCCCCTAAGACGAATCAAACCACCGGCTATTCCCCCGATATTACCCAAAGCTTGGGGGAAATGCCCCCCTTTTCCCCGATGGCGGCGATGGCACGCTTGCACTTGTCCAGAACCTTGGTACACAGCCCGAATACAGCAGCCCGTAATATAAAGGACCACACCCTTGGACCTGAACGCACTTGCTCAAGCCAATCCTGAGCACTGGAAAAAAGCAAGCGCCATCCGCGCCCTTGCGATGGATGCAATCGCCGCCGCAAATTCCGGCCACTCCGGTATGCCCATGGGCATGGCCGATGTCGCGACGGTTTTGTATGAAAAGCACCTGAAATTCGACGCCTCCGCGCCCCAGTGGCCCGACCGCGACCGGTTTATCCTGTCCGCTGGTCACGGCTCGATGCTGCTTTATTCGCTGCTGCACCTGACGGGCTACGAAGATTTCCCGATCGAGCAGATCAAGAACTTCCGCCAGATGGGCGTCTATACCGCCGGTCACCCCGAATACGGCCACGGTCGCGGTGTTGAAACGACCACCGGTCCTCTGGGCCAAGGGATCGCCACCGCCGTGGGTTTCGCCATGGCCGAGGAAATCCAGCGCGCCCAATACGGCAAAAAGGTTGTCGATCACCACACCTATGTAATCGCGGGCGACGGCTGCCTGATGGAAGGCGTCAGCCAAGAGGCCATTGCATTTGCTGGCAAGCATGAGCTGTCCAAGCTGATCGTCTTCTGGGACAACAACAACATCACCATCGACGGCACCGTCGACATCACCGACGTCACCGATCAAGTCATGCGGTTCAAGGCCTCTGGCTGGCAGGTCATCGATATCGACGGTCACAACCCGACCGAGATTGATGAGGCCATCGTCGCCGCCAAGAAGTCGAAGAAACCGTCGATGATCGCGTGTAAAACGCATATCGGTATCGGTTCCGCCGCACAGGATACGCCCAAAGCACACGGCGCCCTGACCGACGCGACCCTGATCGCCGACACCAAGGCCGCCTATGGCTGGACCGCCGACGCGTTCGAAATCCCCGCCGACATCAAATCCGCATGGGAAGCGATCGGCAGCCGTGGCGCAGCCGACCGCGCTGAATGGGAAGCGCGCTTTGCCACCCTGTCCCAAGGCAAACAGAACGAGTTCAACCGCGTCTACGCGGGCGATGCGCCGAAAAAGCTGTCGGCCGCTGTCAAAGCCCTGAAAAAACAGGCCAGCGAAGACCAACCCAAGGTCGCAACCCGTAAGGCCAGCGAGATGACCCTCGCCGCGCTGAACCCGCTGTTGACCGAAACCGTTGGCGGCTCGGCTGACCTGACCGGCTCGAACAACACCAAGACCAGCGATCTTGGCGTCTTCATGCCCGACAGCCGTGGCGGTCGTTATGTCTACTACGGCATCCGTGAACACGGTATGGCGGCAGCGATGAACGGTCTGGCCCTGCACGGTGGTGTGCGCCCCTATGGCGGCACGTTCATGTGCTTTGCCGATTATGCACGCGGCGCGATGCGTCTGTCCGCGCTGATGGGTGTGCCCGTGACCTATGTCATGACGCATGACAGCATCGGCCTTGGCGAAGACGGCCCGACCCACCAGCCGGTTGAGCACCTCGCCATGCTGCGCGCGACACCGAACATGAACGTGTTCCGTCCCGCCGATCTGGTCGAAACGGCCGAGGCATGGGAAATCGCGCTGACCGCGGACAAGACCCCGTCGGTTCTGGCCCTGTCGCGTCAAAACCTGCCGACCGTGCGCAAGGATCACAAGACCAAGAACATGACCGCCCTCGGCGCCTATGTTCTGGCCGAAGCCGAAGGTAAACGTCAGGCGATCCTGATGGCCACCGGCTCTGAGGTCGAAATCGCACTGGCCGCTCGTGACCTGCTACAGGCCGAAGGTATCGGCACCCGCGTTGTGTCCATGCCCTGCTGGGAACTGTTCGAGGCTCAGGACGCATCCTACCGCAAACGCGTTCTGCCGGGCGGCCCCGTCCGCGTCGCGATTGAGGCCGCCGGTCGTATGGGCTGGGACAAATGGCTGATGGGTGAACGCGGCCGCGACACCAAAGCAGCCTTTGTCGGCATGGAAGGCTTTGGTGCCTCCGCTCCGGCACCTGAGCTCTATGCGCATTTCGGCATCACCGCCGAAGCGACCGCGCAAAAGGTCAAAGATCTGCTGGGCTAACGCGCCGGTCAAATCGACTAAAACAACAAAGGCTCCGATCAACGATCGGGGCCTTTTCAATTTGATAACCGGCGCAACGGATCAGTGCGCGGCGGATTTTCCGGTGATCGCGCCGATCAACGGCCCGATGATCCGCGTGGCAATCGGGATCAACACAAACCCCAACGCCAGACCAATCACCCCATCCACACCGGCGGTGATCGCCCATTCCGCAAACCCATGCGCCGCCTCAGGCACGTAATGCGCACCGGCCACGGCCAGATCATGAATGTGATGTCCCAACCACGGCCATCCCATCTCCTCAAGCCCATGGACGATGATTGAGCCACCAACCCACAACATCGCCAGCGTCCCAACCGTCGACAACAGCTTCATGAACACGGGCATCCCTTTGACCAACCCGCGCCCAAAGGCTCGTGTCGCCGTCAACCGCCCCCGCGCCGACAGGAACAGGCCAACATCATCCGCCTTTACGATCAAGGCAACGCTGCCATAGACCAGAATGGTAATCCCGATCCCCACAAGCGCCAGCGCGACCCCTTTGACAAACAACGATCCATCGGGAATGGCCGACAGGGAAATGGTCATGATCTCTGCAGACAGGATGAAATCCGTCTTGATCGCGCCCTTGACCCGCGTCGTCTCCAGATGGGCGGGATCCTTGATGTCCATATCCGCCTCAACCGCATGATCGCCATGCGGGAACAGGACGTGGAACACCTTCTCCGCACCCTCAAAACACAGGTACGCCCCCCCCAACATCAACAAAGGCGCAATCACGAACGGCGCGAAAGTCGAAAGCAACAGGGCCAGCGGCAACAGGATCACCAGCTTGTTGAAAAACGAGCCCTTGGAGATTTTCCAGATAATCGGCAATTCGCGATCGGCGGAAAACCCGTGCACGTATTTCGGCGTCACCGCCGCATCGTCGATCACGATACCCGCCGCCTTGGACCCCGCTTTGGCCGCTTGGGCCGCCACATCGTCGACCGAGGCCGCCGCGACTTTGGCAATCCCTGCCACATCGTCCAATAGCGCTAACAAACCGCTCATTCAAAAAACTCCTGAAAATCCCGCGTCTCTTTGTACCCGACGTCCTGTTTGGCGCAACCCCGTGTGGTGGCGCAATCAGTTATCGCCAACATTCCGACTTTGGTCATGTTTATCGCTAACACACTGGTTTTTTTGGCTTTTCACCTTTGCAATATGGGGCATGGGACGCTAAGTCGCCCCTATACGCGCTGCATCAGGAGAATCTTCATGACCGTCACGATCGGCATTAATGGCTTTGGCCGCATTGGCCGCTGCACCTTGGCCCACATTGCTGAGGCTGCCCGCAACGACGTCCAGGTCGTCAAGATCAACGCGACCGGCCCGATTGAGACCAACGCCCACCTCCTGCGCTATGACAGCGTCCATGGCCGTTTCGGCAATGACGTCAAAGTGGACGGCGACACGATGGATATCGGTCGCGGCCCGATGAAAGTTTTCTCGACCTACAACCCCGAGGAACTGGACTGGGACGGCTGTGACGTTGTTCTGGAATGCACCGGCAAATTCAACGACGGTCATAAATCGGCGATCCACCTTGAGCGTGGCGCGAAAAAGGTCCTGATCTCGGCCCCCGCGAAAAACGTCGACCGCACTGTGGTCTATGGCGTGAACCATCGCGAGATGCTGGCCGATGAGCGTATGATCTCGAACGGCTCCTGCACCACCAACTGTCTGGCCCCGCTGGCCAAGGTGTTGAACGACGCAATCGGCATCGAACGTGGCATCATGACCACCATCCACAGCTACACCGGCGACCAGCCGACGCTGGACCGTCGTCACAGCGATCTCTACCGCGCACGTGCGGCGGCGATGGCAATGATCCCGACCTCGACCGGTGCTGCCAAGGCCCTGAAAGAGGTGCTGCCCGAACTCGAAGGTCGTCTGGACGGCACCGCCTTGCGCGTCCCGACCCCGAACGTCTCCGCCGTGGACCTGACGTTCGAGGCCCAAAAGGACGTCACCGTCGAGGACGTCAACGAAATCGTCCGTGAGGCCGCCGCCGGTCACATGGGTGCGGTTCTGGGCTATGATCCCGAACCCAAGGTCTCGATCGACTTTAACCACACGACACATTCGTCTATCTTTGCCCCTGACCAGACCAAAGTGATCGGCGGCCGTACGGTGCGCGTTCTGGCTTGGTACGATAACGAATGGGGCTTCTCCGCACGTATGGCCGATGTGGCTGGAACGATGGGTCGCCTGCTGAACTGACGCGGGGCGCATTACATGACCAACCGTCTGGCTGCCATTCTGGTGGTTTTGATTGGACTAGCTTTCGGGGCCGACCTGTACCTTAACAATGGACAGGGCGGCCTTTTCCTTTTCCGGAAATTCATCGATTTCGTCGATTACATCGCCTTTTGGCGTTGATTTGGCGGGCATTTCCCCTCTGTAGGTTCGTTTATGTTCGCGGTCCCTGCTCCGCAGGTCCATCATGTTTGTGTTAGCGCTATCCATTTTCGCTTGACCTTTCGTCTGAATTCGCCATGTTTGCGCCAACATCAGACGTCAGCAGGCAAAGGGGTTTCCCATGACCATCAAAGTAGGGATCAACGGATTTGGCCGGATCGGTCGCAACGTATTGCGCGCCATCATTGAATCGGGTCGCACCGACATCGAGGTCGTCGCGATCAACGATCTCGGTCCCGTGGAAACCAACGCGCATCTGCTGCGCTATGACAGCGTTCATGGCCGCTTCCCCGCCGAGGTGACCGTCAACGGCGACACGATCGACGTGGGCCGTGGCCCGATCAAGGTCACCGCAGAACGCGACCCCGCCGCCCTGCCGTGGGGCGATGTTGATGTCGCTCTGGAATGCACCGGCATCTTTACCGCACGGGACAAGGCCGCGCTGCACCTGCAAAACGGCTCGCGCCGCGTTCTGGTTTCGGCCCCTTCGGCCGGTGCGGATAAAACCATCGTTTTTGGTGTGAACGACAATGCACTGACCGCCGAAGATCTGGTCGTCTCGAACGCATCCTGCACCACAAACTGCCTGTCGCCGGTGGCCAAGGTTCTGAACGACGCCATCGGGATCAAGCGTGGCTTTATGACCACCATCCACAGCTATACCGGCGATCAGCCGACGCTGGACACGATGCACAAGGACCTCTACCGCGCCCGTGCCGCCGCGACCAGCATGATCCCTACCTCGACCGGCGCGGCCAAGGCCGTTGGTCTGGTCCTGCCCGAACTGAACGGCAAACTGGACGGCGTCGCGATCCGCGTCCCCACCCCGAATGTGTCGGTCGTCGACCTGACGTTCGAGGCATCGCGCGACACCACAGTCGAAGAGGTCAACGCCGCCATCCGCGCCGCCGCCGATGGTCCGCTCAAAGGTATCCTCGGCTACACCGACGCCCCCTTGGTCAGCAGCGATTTCAACCACGACAGCCACTCGTCGGTCTTCCATATGGACCAGACCAAGGTGATGGACGGCAACTTTGTCCGCATCCTGACGTGGTACGACAACGAATGGGGCTTCTCCAACCGCATGTCGGACACCGCCGTAGCGTTGGGGAAACTCTGATCTCCGCTGGCGATCACCAGAACAAAAACAACAAAGGCCGCCCTCGGGCGGCCTTTTCAATTTGGAAACCGGCGCGGGACCTTACCGCCCGTATTTTTCCATCAACTGCGCCTCGACATCGCCGGGGACAAATTGACTGACGTCGCCACCCAGACGGGCAATTTCCTTGACCAGCTTGGACGCAATCGCCTGACGACGGGCATCGGCCATCAGGAACACGGTCTCAACCGTGTTATCGAGCGCGCGGTTCATGCCAACCATCTGGAATTCATACTCAAAATCCGCAACCGCCCGCAGGCCGCGCACGATCACGTTCGCCCCCACATCGCGGGCACAATCGATCAGCAGGTTTTCAAACGGATGGACCACGATTTCCGTGTCCGTGATCGACGCGCATTCGGCCTTGATCATCTCGACCCGTTCCTCAAGCGAGAACAGCGGCCCCTTATCGCGGTTGATCGCCACGCCAATGACCAAGCGATCCACCAGTTTCGAGGCGCGTTCGATGATATCCATGTGGCCCAAAGTGACCGGATCGAATGTGCCCGGGTATAGTCCGATGCGCATGACATCCCCCCTTTTGATCTATCGCCACGCAACAATATTGCGCGCGGGGATGCAAGGGGCGATGGGCCTTAATGGCCCATAATCATGCCCTGTAGCGCATCTTTTTCCATGGACAGTTCCGACAGGCGCGCCTTGACCACATCCCCGATGGAAATCAGGCCCAGCATCTCGCCATTTTCCAGAACCGGCATATGACGGAACCGCCCTTGGGTCATCTTGCCCAGAACATCATCCGCGGACTCGTCCGGACCACAGGTCACAAGGGTCTTGGTCATCAGGTCCGACACCGGATCGGCCAAACAACCCGCCCCGCGACGGCCCAGTTCGCGCACGATGTCACGCTCGGACAGGATACCCGCCGCCGTTTTGCCATCGGTGGACACAATCAAACACCCGATTTTGCGCGACGACAGTTCTGCGGCAGCTTCGCCCACTGTCATGCTCGGCGGGATGGTTAAAACGCCAGCCGTTTCCTTGGTCCCCAAGATTTTACGCACCAACATGCCTGTGATTCCTCCCTGATTACGCACGCTCCTCAGGGATAGGGTCGCCCCGTCTGCGACATTCTGTCAAGTGAGACCTTCAAGGTGGGCCACTTCGCGCTTGATTCCGTCGGCCAATTCCGCTGCAACGCGGCTAAGACGCTCAACTTTGCGGTCATCCGCGTGCCGCAAGAGGTAAAAAGAGCGGGTCAGCGAAAACTGATCCGTCAGGATTTTGTCCACCTTTACCACAAAAGGCAGGGCAAAATCATGCACGATACCCACACCCGCCGCTTGACGCAGCAGGTTCAGCTGAACCGAAACCGAATTCGACGAGATCCCCAACTGGTCGTTCCCGCTGGCCGCGAGATAGTCCAACTCCTTGTCGAAAATCATGTCGGGAATATACCCGATCATGCGGTGTTTTTGCAGATCATCCATGGTCTCGATCGGATCATGGCGCCGCAGATACCGCCGCGAGGCCGCCAGATGCAGGCGATAATCTGTGATTTTTTGCACGGTCAGGCGTCCGGTGTCCGGCGCGCTGACGGCGATGGCCATATCGGCCTCGCGCCGCGTCAGGTTGACCACACGGGGCTGGGCAATGATCTGAAGCTCAAGGCCCGGATGTTTTTCCCGCATCCGCGCGCAAACCTGCGGCAACAGAAAATTCGCACATCCATCCGGCGCGCCAATCCGCACAACGCCGTTCAAAGTGCCGGTCTGGCCGCTGGTTTCTTCAACGGCAAGGGTCATCGCCTGTTCGGCCTGTTCGGCGCGCGGCAAGAGGCGTTCCCCCTCATTGGTCAGGGCATAGCCTTGGGGCGATTTCACGAACAGCGGCGTGCCAAATGCCTCTTCCAGACGCTGAATGCGCCGCCCCACCGTGGCCGGATCCATCTTTAGGGTTTTGCCCGCGCCAGACAGGCTCTCGGCCCGTGCGACGGCCAGAAACACCCGCATGTCGTCCCAATTTGCCTCCATCTGCACCCCCATTTATGCAAAACCTGTTTGAATAACTGCGTGTTTATTCCGCGTTTTTGCAAGGGTACAGTGCCGCCAAACGAACCTCAAGGAGGAACATAGCATGGAAGAGCTATGCCATTATCTGAACGGCAAACTGGTCAAAGGGACCTCGGGCCGTTTCGCTGACGTCTACAACCCCGCCACCGGCGAAGTGCAGGGCAAGGTACCGCTGGCCACTGTTGACGAACTGAACGCCGCCGTTGCAGACGCCGCCGAGGCACAGGTCAAATGGGCCGCCACCAACCCCCAGCGTCGCGCTCGCGTCATGATGAAGTTCGCCGACCTGATCAACGAAAACATGGACAAACTGGCCGAGTTGGTCAGCCGCGAGCACGGCAAGACCTTGCCCGACGCGCGTGGCGATGTTCAGCGTGGTCTTGAGGTGGTTGAGGTCTGCATGGGCGCGCCGCACATGCTAAAGGGCGAGTTCATGGACAACGGTGGTCCGGGCATCGACCTTTATTCCATGCGTCAACCGCTGGGCGTTGTCGCCGGCATCACGCCGTTCAACTTCCCTGCAATGATCCCGCTGTGGAAAATGGCGCCCGCGCTGGTCTGTGGCAACGCCATGATCCTGAAACCGTCCGAGCGTTGCCCGTCGACCTCGCTGATGCTGGCGGAACTCCTGAAAGAAGCAGGTCTGCCCGACGGCGTTCTGCAGGTTGTGAACGGCGACAAAGAGGTTGTTGACGCCCTGCTGGACAACGACACCATTCAGGCCGTTGGCTTTGTCGGCTCGACCCCGATCGCGCAATACATCTATGGTCGCGCCGCCACCAACGGCAAACGCGCCCAGTGTTTCGGTGGTGCCAAAAACCACATGATCATCATGCCCGACGCCGATCTGGACAAGGCGGCGGACGCTCTGGTCGGTGCCGGTTTCGGCGCGGCTGGCGAACGCTGCATGGCGATTTCGGTGGCAGTTCCCGTCGGTCAGGAAACCGCGGACAAGCTGATCGAAAAGCTGACCCCGCGCGTTGAGGCCCTCAAAGTTGGTCCCTATACCGCAGGCGACGATGTCGATTACGGCCCCGTCATCACCGCAGCGTCGAAGTCGCGCATCGAAGGTCTGATCGCCTCGGGTGTGGAACAGGGCGCAAACCTGGTCATCGACGGTCGCGACTTTACCCTGCAGGGTTATGAGGACGGCTTCTTTGTTGGCCCGTCGTTGTTTGACAACGTGACGCCGGACATGGAGATCTACAAGGAAGAGATCTTTGGCCCGGTTCTGTCGACCGTTCGCACCGACAGCTATGAAGAGGCGCTGGATCTGGTCATGAAGAACGACTACGGCAACGGCACCGCGATCTACACCGCCGATGGCGACACCGCGCGTGATTTCGCAAGCCGTGTGAACGTCGGCATGGTCGGCATCAACTTCCCGATCCCTGTTCCGCTGTCCTACTTCTCGTTCGGCGGCTGGAAAAAGTCGGCCTTTGGCGATCTGAACCAATACGGCCCCGACGCGTTCAAGTTCTACACGAAAACCAAAACCGTCACGGCGCGCTGGTTCTCGGGGATCAAAGAAGGCGGCGAATTCGCCTTTAAACAAATGGATTAATCCCTGCTCAGGGACTATGCATCGGGCCTCGCATCACCAAGATGCGGGGCCTTTTTTGGTAACAAATGCGTGTTTTTGCATTCTTCAAGGGATCGCTACTGGACCTGTAGCGTTTGTCTTGTAGACCTAGGCCAAAGACGACGCGAAAGGACGCATTCATGAGCAGCCAGAACATGACCCGCCGCACCCTAATCGGTGCCCTTGCGGCCAGCACCCTTGCCGCGCCCAGCGTGGTGCGCGCCCAAGACCTGACGCCCGACGTGCGCACCTCGGACCCCGATCTGCGCCGCAACACCAGCAGCTTTGTCACCCAGCGTTGGCAGGACCATTTTGAGGCGCTGGATCGCGTGACGATCTTGGCCGACACCGGTTCGCGTGCTCTGCACTATTGGTCGAAGGACGGGACCGATTATCGCCTGTATCCGACCTCGGTCCCGATGACCGAAGAACTGACACGGCGCGGCTATACAGAGGTCGTGCGCAAACGCGTGGCCCCGACGTGGACGCCCACCGCCAATATGCGCGAACGCGACCCGACCCTGCCCGCCTTTTTGCCCGCCGGTCCGGACAATCCCCTTGGGACCCACGCGCTCTACCTGTCTTGGCCCGCCTATCTGATCCACGGCACCCATGACACGCGCAAGATCGGGCGCCGGTCCTCGTCGGGCTGTATCGGCCTTTATAACGAGAAAATCGCGGAATTGTTCGACCTTGTGCCGGTCGGCGCGCAGGTTCGCCTGATCTAACAAAACGAATTTGCATTTCTGCATCTTTTAACAGCCATTCGGGCCTTGCAAACTTGCTGAAACAATTGTGAATTAAACAAGCGTTCAATTCACATGGTTTCAGGGAGGAGGCCCGATGGATTTCGCACTATCCGAAGAACAGACCGCCATTTTCGAGATGGCGCATGATTTTGGCCAAGCCGAAATCGCCCCGCATGCACAGGCATGGGAAAAGCTTGGCACCATCCCGCGAGAACTATGGTCCAAGGTCGCCGAACTGGGTCTTGGCGGCATCTATGTGTCTGAGGAATACGGCGGCTCTGGCCTGACGCGGCTGGACGCGACGCTGGTGTTTGAGGCGCTGGCGATGGCCTGTCCGTCGGTGGGGTCCTTCCTGTCGATCCACAACATGTGCGGCGGCATGATCGACAAATTCGGCAGCGACCAGATGAAACAGGACTGGCTGCCCGCGATTTGTTCGATGGAGCGCGTGATGTCCTATTGCCTGACCGAACCGGGATCGGGATCGGACGCGGCGGCCCTGCGCACCAAGGGTGTGGAACAGGCGGACGGATCCTACCAAGTCACGGGAACCAAAGCGTTTATTTCCGGCGGCGGCTACTCTGACGCCTATATCGTCATGACCCGCACCGGCGACGATAGCCCGCGCGGCGTCTCCGCCCTGATCGTTGAGGATGGCGCGGAGGGCCTGTCTTTTGGCGCGCTTGAGGACAAGATGGGCTGGCGCGCACAACCGACCGCGCAGGTCCAGATGGACAATTGCCACGTGCCCGCGAACAACGTTCTGGGGGAACTGGGCGCGGGGTTCCGCTATGCCATGGCGGGGCTGGATGGCGGGCGGTTGAACATCGCGGCCTCGGCCCTTGGAGGCGCGCAAACCGCGTTGAACCAGACCCTGACCTATATGGGTGAGCGCAAAGCCTTTGGCCGCTCGATCGATCAATTCCAAGCCCTGCAATTCCGTCTGGCGGATATGGAGGTCAAACTGCAATCCGCGCGTACCTTCCTGCGTCAGGCGGCGTGGAAACTGGACAATGGCGAACCGGACGCCAGCAAATTCTGCGCGATGGCGAAACTCTATGTCACTGACCGCGCGTTTGAGGTCGCCAATGACTGTCTGCAACTACACGGCGGCTATGGCTATCTAGCGGATTACGGCATTGAAAAGCTGGTCCGCGATCTGCGCGTGCACCAAATCCTTGAGGGCACCAACGAAATCATGCGCCTGATCATCAGCCGCCATATGCTGGAGACCCGTGGATGAGCGACGACCTAAGCACCGAAAAACAGGGCCGCGTCGGGCGCATCACCTTTACCCGCCCGCAGGCCCTGAACGCGCTGTCCCATGAGATGGCGATGAAGATCGAACAGGCGCTGGATGCATGGGCCACGGATGACGATGTCGCCATGATCGTGATCGATGCCGAGGGCGAGCGCGCCTTTTGCGCCGGCGGCGATATTGCGGCGATGTATCACGCGGGCAAGGCCGGTGATTACCAGATCGCCCGCGATTTCTGGGCCGACGAATACCGTATGAACGCCAAGATGTTCAATTTCCCCAAACCCGTCGCGGCCTTTATGCAGGGGTTCGTGATGGGCGGCGGCGTCGGTGTGGGCGGACATGCCAGCCACCGGATCGTCGGCGACACGTCCCAAGTCGCCATGCCCGAGAGCGGCATTGGCCTGATCCCCGATGTGGGCGGCACGTTGTTGCTGGCACGTGCGCCGGGGCGGATTGGCGAATACCTTGGGGTAACGGGCGCGCGCATGGGTCCGGGCGATGCGATCCACGCGGGATTTGCCGATTACTACATCCCCGAGGACGATTGGCCCGACCTGATCGCGCAACTGGTGGACACCGGCGATTGGACCCTGATCGACGCGGCGGCGCGCCCTGCCCCAGACGCGCCCTTGGCCGACCTGCAACCCCAGATCGACGCGCATTTTGGCGGCGAAACCATCGGCGACATCGTCCGGTCCCTGCGCCATGAGGACACGGATTTCACCGCCGCCGCCCTGAAACCGATCAACCGCAACTCGCCATTGTCGATGGCCTGCACCGTGGAATTGATCCACCGCACCCGCATCCGCGACACGATTGAGGCGGCTCTGGCGAATGAGTACCGCTTTACCTACCGCGCGCTGGAACTGGGTGACTTTATTGAGGGCGTCCGCGCCCAGATCATCGACAAGGACCGCAACCCCACATGGCAGGACGCGGATGCCGAAACCCTACCCGCTACAAAAATCAGCCGCATGCTGATGCCGCTGGGCGCGGACGAACTGACCCTGTGAGGAGGACACAGAAGATGGACATCGGATTTATCGGACTGGGCAATATGGGCGGCCCGATGGCGGCCAATCTGGCGGCGGCGGGGCATTCGGTCACCGGTTTCGACCTGACCGCGCCTGCGCCTGCGGGCGTTACCATGGCCCCCTCGGCGGCCGAGGCAGCGGCGGGGCGCGATGTGGTGATCACCATGCTGCCCAATGGCGCGATCCTGCGTGCCGTCGCGGCAGAGGTCATTCCGGCCATGAAAACCGGCGCAGTCCTGTGCGACTGTTCGACTGTGGACGTGGACAGCGCCCGCGCGGTGGCGGATCTGGCGGCGGATGCGGGCCTTGGGGCGCTGGATGCGCCGGTGTCGGGCGGCGTCGGCGGGGCCTCTGGCGGGACCCTGACCTTCATGGTTGGCGGCAGTGCGGACGCCTTTGCCACCGTGTCCCCCCTGTTTGATATCATGGGGCAAAAGGCCGTCCATTGCGGCGACGCGGGTGCGGGCCAATCGGCCAAGATCTGCAACAACATGATCCTTGGCGCCACAATGGTTGCAACCTGCGAGGCCTTTGCGCTGGCCGACAAGCTGGGCCTTGATCGCGCGAAAATGTTCGACGTGGTGTCAACCAGTTCCGGCGCCAGCTGGAGCATCAACGCCTATTGCCCCGCACCAGGTGTCGGGCCAACCTCGCCTGCGGACAACGATTACACACCGGGCTTCGCGGCCGATCTGATGCTCAAGGACCTGCGCCTGTCGCAACAGGCCGCCGAGTCCGTGGATGCCGACACGCCGATGGGCGAACTGGCCATGCGTCTTTACCAGACCTTTGTCGAAGATGAGGACGGGCGCGGGCGCGATTTCTCGGCGATGTTACCGCGCTTCTCTGCGCGCGGGCGCGGGTGACGCATTCCCTTTGCGGGCGCGGTGTGATCAGATGCGCATATGACGATGACACCGCCCCGCACTGACTGGATCGACGGCGATGCGACGCTGGCCACGATGGATGACACCGCGCGCCGCGCCCTGTCGACCCTCGCCCCCGTGACCCTGCCCAAGGGTCAGACCCTGTTCTGTCCGGGTGAGGCCGCGCGCGGATTCGTTGTCGTCCTGTCCGGTCGTATCGACGTGTTCCTGACGGGGGCAAACGGGCGCGACATCCTGCTCTATTCTGTTGAGCCCGGCCAATCCTGCGTGCAATCGACCCTCGGCCTGATGGGCGGCGCCGATTACACAGGTGAGGCCCTGACCGCCACCGATTGCCGCGCAGTTCTGATCCCGCGCGAAATGTTCATGACCTTGATGGACCGCTCGGACAGCTTTCGCCATTTCGTCTTTGGCGCCTTTGCGGGCCGGATGCAGGGGATGATGGAACTCCTTGAAAAGGTTGCGTTTCAACGGGTCCAAAGCCGCCTGGCCGATACCTTGTTGGTTGAGGCGACAGGCAATACCCTACACCTGACCCACGCGGAACTGGCCGTCAAAATCGGCTCTGCCCGTGAGGTGGTGTCGCGCCAGTTGGAACGCCTGTCCAAACGCGGGATCGTCACACTGGAGCGCGGCAAAATCACCCTCACCGACATCCCCGCCCTGCAAAATCTCGCCCGCGGCGAATAATTCCGCACGTTGTGTGACTAGGTCACAGACGCCGCCCGCCGGTTGCGCCAAATTACGGCCATACCACGCGTCTAACGCGGATTTTCTAGCGGAGAGAAAACATGCTGAAGAAAAACATGGGGGCCTTGGACCGAGTCATCCGGATCGTTCTGGGCCTTGCCTTTATCGCAGCGTTTTTCATGACCTCGGGCAGCTTTAGCTGGCTCTATCTGGTCGGCGCGGCGATTGCACTTGGCACCGCCGCCTTCAACAGCTGCCCCCTCTATACCTTGTTCGGGCTGCGCACCTGCCCGTTGAACCCGGGCAAATAAACAATCGTGTAATCGGGGGCCAACGGCCCCCGATTTCTATTTACTCTGCGGCGACACGTTTGGCCGACAGGATGTCCGCCAGATAGCGACCGGTATGGCTGGCCTCGACCTTGGCGACGTCCTCGGGCGTGCCGATCGCAACCACCGTTCCGCCGCCATCGCCGCCCTCGGGGCCGATATCGATGATATGATCGGCTGTTTTGATCACATCCAGATTGTGTTCGATCACCATGACCGAATTGCCCTGTTCGACCAATTCGTGCAGCACCTCAAGCAGTTTGCGCACGTCCTCGAAATGCAGACCCGTCGTCGGTTCGTCCAGAATATAGAGCGTCCGACCGGTCGACCGTTTCGCCAATTCCTTGGACAGTTTCACGCGCTGCGCCTCACCGCCCGACAGGGTCGTCGCCTGTTGCCCGACCTTGATATAGCCAAGCCCCACGCGACAGAGCGCATCCATTTTCTCACGGATGCTGGGCACCGCCTTAAAGAACTCCTGCGCGTCCTCGACGGTCATATCCAGAACATCGGCAATTGATTTACCCTTAAACCGAATTTCCAGCGTCTCGCGATTGTACCGCGCGCCGTTACAGGTTTCGCAGGTCACATAGACGTCGGGCAGAAAGTGCATCTCGATCTTGATCACGCCATCGCCCTGACAGGCCTCACAGCGCCCGCCCTTGACGTTGAACGAGAACCGACCGGGTTTATACCCGCGCGCCTTGGCCTCGGGCAGACCAGCGAACCAGTCACGGATCGGCGTGAACGCCCCCGTATAGGTCGCGGGGTTGGATCGCGGCGTGCGCCCGATGGGGCGCTGGTCGATATCGATGACCTTATCCAGATGCTCGAGCCCGCGGATGGTTTCGCAGGGCGCGGGCGTCTGGCGAGCGCCGTTCAGACGCATGGACGCGGTTTTGAACAGGGTTTCAATCGTCAGGGTCGATTTGCCGCCGCCCGACACGCCGGTCACACAGACAAATTGCCCCAAAGGAAAGTCCACAGTGACGTTCTTGAGGTTGTTGCCAGTTGCCTTGACCACCGTCAGGGCCTTGCCGTTGCCCTCACGCCGGATCGCGGGGATGCCGATTTCGCGCGCACCGCTAAGGTACTGACCGGTCAGGGATTTCTTGTCCTTGGCGATCTTCTTTGGGGTGCCGTGACTGACCACCTGACCGCCGTGCACACCGGCGCCCGGGCCGATGTCGAACACATAATCGGCCTCGCGAATGGCCTCTTCGTCGTGTTCGACCACGATCACCGTGTTCCCCTGATCGCGCAGGTTTTTCAGCGTCTCCAGCAACCGGCCATTGTCACGTTGATGCAGGCCGATCGACGGCTCATCCAGCACATACAAAACCCCCGTCAGGCCCGAGCCGATCTGGCTGGCCAAGCGGATGCGCTGACTCTCGCCGCCCGACAGGGTGCCGGCGTTGCGCGACAGGGTCAGGTATTCCAAACCGACATTGTTCAGGAACCCAAGGCGTTCGCGAATTTCCTTAAGGATCGCGCGGGCGATTTCGTTCTTTTGCTTGCTCAGCGTCTCGGGCACGGTCTGACACCACGCATGCGCCTCACGGATCGACATCTGAACCACTTGGCCCACGTGCAGACCGGCGATCTTGACCGCCAAGGCCTCGGGCCGCAGGCGATAGCCCTCGCAAGAGCCACAAGGGCGGTTGTTCTGATAGCGTTCGAATTCTTCGCGCACCCAACTGCTATCGGTTTCGCGATAGCGGCGCTCCATGTTCGGGATCACGCCCTCAAAATTGCGGCTGACCTGATAAACGCGCCCGCCCTCGTCATAGCGGAACTGGATTTCCTCATCGCCCGAACCATAGAGAAACACCTGTTTGACGTGGGCGGGCAGATCCTTCCACGGGGTGTTCTTGTCGAACTCGTAATGGCGCGCGATGGCCTCAATCGTTTGCAGGAAATAGGGCGATTTCCCTTTGCGCCACGGGGCCAGCGCCCCGTCATAGAGTTTCAGCGCGGCGTCGGGTACGACCAGACGTTCGTCAAAGAACAGCTCCATCCCCAACCCGTCGCAATCGGGACAGGCCCCGAACGGCGCGTTGAACGAGAACAGGCGCGGTTCGATTTCGGGGATGGTGAACCCGCTCACCGGACAGGCAAAGTTTTCCGAAAAGGTGATCCGCTCGGGCTCCCCCTCTTTCGGGGCGGTCTCAAGGATGGCGATCCCATCGGCAAGGTCCAGCGCGGTGCGGAAACTGTCGGCCAGACGGGTTTCCAGACCCGCCTTGACCACCAGACGGTCAACCACGACGTCGATGTCATGGCGGAATTTCTTGTCCAGCGTCGGCGGCGTGTCCAATTCATAGAATTCGCCATCGACCTTGACCCGTTGAAACCCCTGTTTGCGCAGCTCAAGGAACTCTTTTTTATACTCGCCCTTGCGGTCGCGCACGATCGGGGCCAGCAGATAGGCGCGCAGGCCCTCTTCCATCCCCATGACGCGGTCGACCATGTCCTGAACCTGTTGCGCCTCAATCGGCAGGCCGGTGGCGGGGCTGTAGGGCGTGCCGACACGGGCGAACAACAGACGCAGATAGTCGTAAATCTCGGTCACGGTGCCCACGGTCGAGCGCGGGTTTTTCGACGTGGTTTTCTGTTCGATGGAAATGGCGGGGCTGAGGCCGCTGATGTGATCCACATCAGGTTTTTCCATCATATCAAGGAATTGGCGGGCATAGGCCGACAGGCTCTCGACATAGCGGCGCTGGCCCTCGGCATAGATCGTATCAAAGGCCAAGGACGATTTCCCCGACCCCGACAGACCCGTAATCACCACCAACTGATCGCGCGGAATATCCACGTCGATGCTTTTGAGGTTGTGTTCGCGCGCGCCGCGCACTTCGATGTTTTTAAGTTCGGCCATACTGGTCCCCGCTCGCAATGGGATACACATAGTTGACCTTGGCCGAGTCTCCAACAGAATTTTGAGAACATAAGCGGAACATGGGCCAAGGTCAGACGGGTTTGATCAAAGGCTCAGCGCGCCGAACCGACGGGCCCGCCACCCGAAATACAGGGCCAACGCGCCACCGGTGATCGCCACCACCCCGACCAATGCCAGAACAAGGCCGATCCCGCCGATCTGGGCGGTGATCGCGAACACCGGCGGGCCACTGAACGTACCGAGGTTCCCGATCTGGGCCAGCGCCCCACCCGCCCGAGCGCGCCGTGTCACATCGGCGTTCAACCACGGCAGGGACGCAAAGGCCGCACCGGGCACAAGGCCCGTCGCCAGAAACAGCGCGACGAACACGCCAACGCCCATATAGCCCGTCGCAAAAGCAACCCCGACGATCGCCAGATTGCCCGCAAACCCCGTCGCGGCAAGGCACATCGGCGAATACCGACGCGCCAGAAACCCCGCGCCAAAGGTGCCAAACAGGCTGAGCAGCGGAAGGATCGCCAAGGCGGCACCGGCCTCAAGCAGGGAGGGCAGCACGCTCAGCAAGGCGAGATAGACGAAGGAATGCCAGAAAAATACAAGGCCCGAGGCAAAGAGCCGCCAGTCGGTGTAGATCAGGTGCAACTCGGAAAACGGGTTGAACCGGAACGCCTGACGCGCACCGGATCGCGGCAAGGACGGTCCCAGGCCCACCGCCATCGCAACCAATGCCACCCCATGGGCCAAGGTGACGGCGCGCATCCCGCCCAGATCGACCAGCACCGGCACCGCAACCCCGAGGATGGCAAAGCTGACCCCGAAAAACGTCCCCCACAGACCCATCACCACCGGACGGTCGCGATCCGTGGCCAGTTCCGCCATCAAGGTCGGCACGGCCACCACCAGAACAAGGTGCCCGACGCCCTCCACCACGCGCAGAGCCAACATCACCGGATAAGGCGGCACCAGCGCCTGTAGCACGGACATCGCCGCGCCCAGCCCCAGCGCCCACAGGATCGCCCGCCGGATGCCAAAGGCCGCGATCAGACCGCCGACAAACGGACCAAACAAAACGCCCACCACCCCGACAATAGACACCATCAGGGCCAGCGCGCCGGGCGAGCGGGCATAGGCCTCACCCAGTTGCGGCAGGGTCAGGGCGAATTTTCCAAACTGCGCCGCCGCCAACAGGCCAGTGACAAACAGGCCGATGATCAGGGGCCAGCGGGTTTTGGACGGGGTACTCATTACACGATCTATCCCGAAAGACGGCCTATTGGCTATCGCCCGCGAACGCGCATGCCTCTGTGCAGAATTGCGCGCGTGGTTAACGGTTGGCGCCAATGAAAAGGGCGACCCGAACCGGATCGCCCCCAAATCTGAACAGCGTTCTGTGTCTTAGAAGTGCAGCGCGCGGCCATAGGCGTCCAGAACGGATTCATGCATCATTTCCGACAGGGTCGGGTGCGGGAAAACCGTGTTCATAAGGTCTTCTTCGGTCGTCTCAAGCTGACGCCCGACGACATAGCCTTGGATCATCTCGGTGACCTCTGCCCCGACCATATGCGCGCCCAAGAGCTCACCTGTTTTCGCGTCGAACACGGTTTTGACCATGCCTTCGGGTTCGCCCAGTGCAATCGCCTTGCCGTTGCCGATAAAGGGGAAGCGGCCGACCTTGACGTCATACCCGGCCTCTTTGGCCTTGGCCTCGGTCAGGCCGACGCTTGCGACCTGCGGATGGCAATAAGTACAGCCCGCGATCGAGTTCGGCTTGATCGGATGGGGGTGCTGACCCGCGATCAGTTCGGCGACCATCACGCCCTCATGGCTGGCCTTATGGGCAAGCCACGGCGCACCGGCGATATCACCGATTGCAAACAGACCATCGACACCCGTGCGGCAATATTCATCCGTCACCACATGGGTGCGGTCGATCTTGACGCCCAGTCCTTCGAGGCCTAGGTTTTCGACATTGCCGACAATGCCGACCGCCGAAATCACGGTGTCGAATTCCTGTTTCTCGACCTTGCCGTTGGCCTCAATATGCGCGACGACCTTGCCGTTGCCGCGATCCAGTTGCTTGACCATCGTCTTTTCACGGATGGTCATGCCCTGTTTCTGGAACTGCTTTTTGGCGAATGCGCTGATCTCGGCATCCTCAACGGGCAGAACACGATCCATCACCTCAACCACGGTCGTGTCCGCGCCCAAGGTGTTGTAGAAGCTGGCAAATTCAATCCCGATGGCACCCGACCCGATCACGAGCAGCTTTTTCGGCATCCGTTTCGGCGTCAGGGCGTGTTTGTAGGTCCAGACCAGATCGCCATCGGCCTCAAGACCCGGCAATTCGCGGGCACGTGCGCCGGTTGCCACGACGATGGCCTTGGAGGTCAATTCCTCGGTGCCCTTGTCGGTTTTGACGCTGACCTTGCCTTTAGCCGGCAGCGTCGCCTCGCCCATAAAGACGGTGATCTTGTTCTTTTTCATCAGGTGGCCGATGCCGCCCGACAACTGTTTCGCCACACCGCGCGAACGGTCGACAACAGCATTCAGATCATAACCGATCCCGTCTGCGGACAGGCCGAATTCCTTGGCGCGGTGCATCAGGTGGAACACCTCCGAACTGCGCAGCAAGGCCTTGGTCGGGATACAGCCCCAGTTCAGGCAAATACCGCCCAGATGTTCGCGTTCCACAATCGCAACCTTAAGGCCCAGCTGCGCCCCGCGGATGGCGGCCACATAGCCCCCCGGCCCCGCGCCAATAACGATCATATCAAAAGTCTTCGCAGCCATAGGATCCTCATGGGTTTTGAAATTAGTTTGATATTAAACTATCCGGAACATCCCTTCAATAAACCCCACGACAATCGCGCGTGTTTTTTCGCAAAAACCGCCTAAGGAGTTGGCATTACGCCTGATTTTTTCGGATTTCCTCAACGATCTTGCCGTAACCACCGTTTTCGATCCACGATTTCTCGTCTTCGGTGCTCTGACGGCCCAGAGCCTCGTTGCGATACGGGAATCTGCAGAACTGGCGAATGACCTCACGGTGGGCCCGCGCGTGCAGCAGGTTCGACTCGCCCGTTTTGGGCATACGCGTCAGGATCAAGCGCACGCTGCGGTCCTGATCAGTGGCGTTTTCCGAGTGCATCAGGGGCAGATAAAAGAACTGGCGCTGGGGCTCGGCGATCTGTTTGTCGAACCCTTCGTCAATCGAGCGTTTCGCGGCCGCGCGCCCCAGCTGGTCGGTGGCAAATGCATCGCCCGAACCGCGGAACATGTTACGCGGGAACTGGTCGGCCAACAGGATATAGGCAAGCGCGGTGTCCGCCTGTGTCAACCAGCGCAAGAACCGACCGTCCCGCAGTGCCTGCCAGTCATCCATGAACCGGTCGCGGATTTTCTGGTCCAAGGCCTCATCGCCCACGTACCAGTTATCCTCACTCACTTCGTTCAGCCAAAAATCCAGAATATCCTGCGCGCGCTGCATCGCTGTCCCCTACCCAATTGCATTGGCGTATCCCGATACGCCTCAGTGCCACGGTTTCAAAAACCGTGGCCGAGGGCAAGCAGGAAGGGTGCGATTTAGTTCGCGGGGCTCAGGCCATCATCGGCCTGCTCGGATTCCTCGATGAAGTATTCCTGTGCCGCCTCAACCACAACGGCCGTGGCCGAAGGCAGAACCGGTGCGTAGGTGCCCGTATCTTCGACCGAGGGCGCGGCACGCTGGGTCATCCGGTAGGCCGCATAGCCAGCAAGAGCAAACCCCATGATGGCCATGAACGCAAAGAACCCCGACGGGCCGACAACGCCCATGATCCAGCCCATGCTGATCGGGCCAAGGATCGCGCCGATCCCGTTCAGGAACATCATCCGTCCAGAGGCCGCCGCCATATCCGCGTGGTCCAGAAAGTCGTTCGTATAGGCAATAAGCAACGCATAGAGCGGGTTCGACGCCCCCCCGAGAAAGAACGCCGCCACCAAGAGCAGCTCATAATTCCACCCGAACAACCCGCCCACAACGGACGCGCCACCCGATGCCGCCGCCGTCAACAGGATCAGGCTGCGCCGGTCCACGCGGTCGGACAGCCATCCGATGGGGAACTGACAAATCAGCCCGCCAAGGTAGATCGTCGCCACAAAGGTCGAAATTTGCGCGACACTCAGGCCCACCTCGGAGCCGTAAACGGCGGCCATGCCGAACATCCCCGAATAGATCCCGCCGGTCAGGAACATCCCGACCGACCCCAAGGGCGAGGTGCGGATCAGATCGCGCAGGGACATCGGTTTGGTCGCCTCGAACGCGGGCGTCGGCGTCGCCGACAGCAAAATCGGCGCAAACGAGATCGAAACAAGGACCGAGGGCACGACGAACAGGATGAACCCCGACGGATCGCCGAGGACAATCACACCCTGCGCCGTCACGATCCCCGCCATCTGCGTGATCATATAGAGCGACAGAGCCTGCCCCCGTTTCGAATTATCGACCGAGTGGTTCAGCCAGCTTTCGGCGGTCACATACACGCCCGAAAAACAGAACCCGATCACAACGCGCAAAGCGACCCAGACCCACGGGTTGGCAATGGTCGGATAGAGGATCAGAACCGCCGAGATGAACGAGGCCAGCGCCGCAAACACCCGTACATGACCCACACGGCGGATCATTTCCGGCGTCATGCGTGAGCCACCCAGAAACCCAAGGAAATAGGCCGACATGACCAGCGACATCTCAAAGGTGCTAAAGCCCTCGATGCCGCCGCGCACCCCCAACAGGGTGCCCTGCAAACCGTTGCCCACCATCAGCAGCAGCATCCCTGCCATCAATGCCCATGTGCTGCCCAGAACCTGAATCACGTCGCTCTCCGTGTGTTGAGCCCCCCGTGATGATGAAAAAGCGCGGGGCGCGATGTTGCGTTGGCGACCCCTATTAGGCCATTTCCGCCCTAAGGCAGCAATAGCGACGCATCGCCATACGAAAAGAAGCGGTAGTCCTCGGTCACCGCATGGGCATAGATCTCGCGCACGCGCTCCACCCCCATCAAGGCCGATACCAGCATCATCAAGGTCGATTTGGGAAGGTGAAAGTTCGTCATCAACCCATTGGTGATTTTAAATTTATAGCCGGGGCGAATGAAAATGTCCGTGGTGCCGGTCCATGCGGCCATGGTGCCATCGTCGGACGCGGCACTTTCGATCAGCCGCAAGGCGGTTGTGCCCACGGGAATGATCCGCCCGCCCGCCGCGCGGGTTTCGTTCATCTGCGCGGCTGCCTCGGCGGTGATTTCACCCCATTCGGAGTGCATCTTGTGGGTGTCGATGTCATCGACCTTGACCGGCAGGAACGTGCCCGCCCCAACGTGCAACGTAACCTCGGTGAACGCCACACCGGCGGCGCGCAGCGCCTCTAACAGGACCTCATCGAAATGCAAAGACGCCGTCGGCGCGGCCACAGCACCGGAATGGCGCGCAAAGACGGTTTGATAGTCGTCCTTGTCCTGTTCATCGGCGGGGCGTTTGGCTGCGATATAGGGCGGCAACGGCATCGCACCCGCGGCGGCCAGCGCGGCGTCGAAATCATCGCCACTTAGGTTAAAGGCAAGGTCCAGATCGGTTTCGCCCTTGCGCGTGACGGTGGCCGACAGATCGGGCGAAAAGACGATCACCTCGCCCTCCAGCACCTTGCGTAGGGGTTTGGCCAGCGCGCGCCAGCCCCCACCGGCCAGCGGGTCCAACAAGGTAATTTCGACCTTGGCCGTCACCGGCCCCTGCCCCGTGTCGCGGGTGCGCTGACCACTGAGGCGCGCGGGGATTACGCGGGTGTTATTTAGGATCAACCGGTCGCCTGCACCGATATAATCGGTCAGGTTGAACACCTGCCGGTCATGCAGGCCCGCCTGATCCGCCACCAACAGGCGTGCGTTGCGGCGCGGTTTCACGGGCCGCGTCGCGATCAGGTGGTCAGGCAGGTCAAAGTCGAAATCGGATAGTTTCAATTCCCAAGCTCCGGTGGCGGGCGGCGAAAGATTTCCCGGAACATGCCGGGCGTCAGAATGGACAGCGGGTTCACACTGACTTTGGGGTCATCGGCCGGTCCGCGCAGGCGATAGTTGAACCCGAACAGGCCCTCGCCCTTGCGGGTCAGGACAGACCCGATCGAATTGACCAGATAGATCGGGGACACAACCCCCTGCAGGTCCAGCCGTTTCGCGGCGAACTCATAAACACCTGCCATCGAAATGCCAAGGGACGGGCCAACCGCACTGCCCCGCCGGATTTCGACCCCCTCAGGCGTCAGGGTGAACCGCGCCTCAACGCTTGTAAACGCCAGCCCCTCACCCGATAGCTGTTCAATCAGACCGACAACCGAAACCGCCGACAACAGTTCGGCCAGCGCGCCCACGCCGCGCACCCGCACATTGGTGATGTCCATACGCCCGTTATAGCGCCCCTCGCCCTCAAGCGGGGTCAGGATCAGGTCCATCGACCCGCCCCGCGCCTTGGCAAACACATTCGCCCCGCGCAGGACCTCACCCGCCTGTTCCGACCGAATACGGACCGCCGTGCCATGGTCCGACGGGGCAAGCGCCGCGTTGAACCGCGCGCCACCTGGGACCGACCCGATGAACGACCCGTTCAACCCGCCAGATGTCGATAGCGTCCCGTCAAGATCTGTGACAACCAACCCGTCCGCCACGATCAACCGGTTCAGCGCGATTTCGGTCGTGCTGTTGCCACCACTGCCGCCCGCGCCGTTCAATCGGTCGGGCAGCGCGGTCAGATCCACCTGCCCGCCGGTGACGCGCACGGCCATCGGCCGCCCCGCGCCGCGTCCGGTCAGGATCACCGATCCGTCGAACCAGCGCCCGACGCTGACCTTGGGCAGTTCGATCCGCTCAACCCCGCCGCCTTGGGCCAGAACGATGTCGCCCGCCGCAGACAGGCCCGGTGCCGACAGGGCGATGTCGTCGATTGCAATGGGCGCACCCAGTCGTCCGTTAATCGTTAGGTTACCTGTGCTGCCGGTCCCCTTGGACCAAGCAATGGCGGGGATCGACAGGCCGATCCCCTCAAGATCGCTGCTCAACCGGAATTGGGGTGCCTCACCACGGACCAGATCAAGGTCCAGCGCACCGCGCCCCGTGCCCCGCACCATCCCGCGCGGCAGATCAACCCCAAAAGCGGCGAGGTTCTGTTCAGACAACAGGATGGTGCCGCTGACGGAACTCTTGCCCGCGTGTTCCGGCCCGATCTGTTGGGTCCAGCCGCCGTTAAAGGACACCCCGTCCACCGTGGCCGCGCCCGCAATCGCCACGGCCTCGGGCGTCGCGGTCAGGCGCAGATGGGGCGCGGCGAACGATCGGCCCGGAACCAGAACGTCCGAGGTCACATCGTAAAGATCCCCCGCGACATCGAATGCGACCTCATGCGGTTTAACGCCCTTGCGGAACTCCAACCCCAGATCGGCGCGCACCACGGCGCGACCATCGGCAATGTCGATCCCCTGTCCCGCGCGCTGCATCAGGGTCAGGGGCGGCTGATCAATCAGGGACAGAATGGCAGGGATCGGCCCATCCATGTGCAGATCGATGGTGCCATAGGCCGGACGCACGGTGATGTCGTCGATATTGACCACCGTGCCGGTCAGATCGACCACCTGCCCGTTTGGCGCGGTGACGATCCCCTGCTCCAGTGACATCACGAACCGCTGTTCGGTCAGGGTGATATAGCCACTGCCCTCGGTGGCGTGGGGCATGGTTTTCATGAACCGCACCTCGCCGCCCTCAAACCCGTGGGTCAATTGAAAGCGCGGCTTTTCCCCCGGCTCCAGACGCAGCGCCGCATGGGCGTCGCGCGCTATGCCAAAGGCAATGTTCTCCGTCACCCATTTGCGCGTTTTGGGCACCACGGCCACGGGCCACAGGCGCAACAGGCGCGATTTGCTCATCGTGTCGACATAGGCGTCCAGCGCCACGTGCCAGCCCGCATCGGACACAGTCGCCCGCCCCTTGGCGCGGATCGCGCGGTTCTGGGCGTCCAGCAAAACCGCCTGCCCCAGATCGACCGAAAACGGGTCCAGCGTGATTTTCATATCCGCCGCCCCGCCGGTAAATGTCACGGGCGTCTGGAACACGCCGTCAGGATTCAACGCCACCGATTTCAGGCCCATCTGCGCCACCAGAACCGTCGGCAGGCCCTGCACGAACTCTTGCAAATAGGCCTGACCACCGCCGTTGAACGTCAACGTCCCCGAGGTCAGTTCGACTTGGTTCAACGCGACGCGCTGGGCGGCGGGGTCGTATTGGAAATAGCCCTTGGCGCCGTCGAAATGCACGGGCTTGGTGTTTTCGGTGGGGATCAGGTCGCCCTCGCCGATGTCCAAAACCCCGCTCAGCGGCAAGAGCGCGCCATCGGAGCCCACGCCCGCGCGCACCGCCCCCGAAATCGGCGCGCGGATCACCGACAGAAACGCAAAGGCGGGGGATTGTTGCGCGATGTCGTCGGACGGCACATCACTAAAGGATGCGGACAGGCTACTGGCGGGAGAGCCCTTTTCGGTCTCGAACCCAAAGGCGAACTCGGACGGGGTGCCTGCGTCATTATAAAGGGTCAGGAACACCTGCGCGCTCAGAGCCTCAGCCGTTTGATCCAGCGTCAACAGGCCCTCACGGATCGACCATGTGCGCCCCGCCCGCGCATCCAGATAGATCAGGTCAAGGTTTTCAACGGCGACGCTTTCGATCACCGACAGCGCAGGCAGGGCCAGCGCGCCGTCCAGTTGATCCAGAACCTCGGCCAGACTACCGGCCTGAAACGTGGGGGTGTCGCCGCCAAGCGCCAGATCGAAGTCGCCGTTCTCATCGCGGCGCAACGTGACACGCGCCGCCGCCAAGGACAGACGCCGCATCTCGACCCGCCCGTCGAGCAACGCGCGCCCCGAAATCGCGGCCTCAAGCGCGGGGACAGACAGGACCTGTCGTCCTTCGGCGTCGCGCAGCCGTAGCTCTTGCAGGCGGACGCGCGGGAAATTGCCCCATTCGAACTGGACCTCCATCCCCGCCAGATTCGCCCCGACAGGACCAAGTGCGTCATCAATCCCCGCCTCAACCCGTGCGGTCACCCAGTCTGGCATCTGAACCGCGCGGCCCATGAACGACAAAACCACGCCGCCCATGAACACCATCGCCAGCAACAGCGTGATGATCAGGAACACGCCCACACGGCGATGCGTGGGCATCGGCCGTTTCGGGGTTGGCTCTGTCGGATCGCTCATCAAGGTCGCTTGCTCTTGCCCTCGGATATTGTCGCTTTATCTTTGCCGCGCGCGCACCACAAGGAAAGCGTGAAGTGAGGAAAGGATGCCCAGATGCTGACAGTTGGCCAAGAAGCCCCCGATTTCACCCTGCCCCAAGATGGTGGCGACCCGATCACCCTGTCCGATCTGCGCGGCGGACCAGTGGTTCTGTTTTTCTACCCCAAGGACGACACCCCCGGCTGTACCAAGGAATCGATCGCGTTCTCGGGCCTGTTGGATGAGTTCAAGGCGGCTGGGGCCACGGTCATCGGTGCCTCGCGCGATACCGTCGCCAAGCACGAGAAATTCCGCGCCAAGCATGATCTGACCATCCCCTTGGTCTCGGATGAGGACGGCACCCTGTGCGAGGCCTATGGCACATGGGTCGAGAAAAAGATGTACGGCAAAACCTACATGGGGATTGAGCGCGCGACCTATCTAATTGATGCCGAGGGTAAAATTGCGGAAATCTGGCGTAAGGTCAAAGTCCCCGGTCACGCCGAGGCGGTTCTGGACGCGGTGCGCGCGCTGTGAGCGACCTGACCCTGACGGAAATGGCCTGTGCGGTTCTGAACACCGCAGACGCCAATGCAAAGACCGCCCTGTCGCGTGACTATGCGCGTCAGTGGTTTGAGGCGCGCAAGGCCGGAACGCCGATCCCTGTGGGCACGGCGAACCCGCCCTTGCAACCGGCACGCCCCGCGAAACCCGCGTTGCTGAACCCGCGCGACGTGCCCCGTCGCCGTCCGGGAACCGAGGCGGGGCGCAAGGCGATCCTGCACGCGGTTGCACACATTGAATTGAACGCGGTGGACCTGCATTGGGACATCATCGCGCGGTTCGGCCATATCCCGATGCCCATCGGGTTCTATGACGACTGGGTCAAATCCGCGGATGAAGAGAGCAAACATTTCGGTCTTGTGTCCGGCTGTCTGGAACGGATGGGCAGCTTTTACGGCGATCTGGACGCGCATGCGGGCATGTGGCGTGCCGCCGAAGACACGGCCGAGGACCTGCTCGGCCGTTTGGCCGTTGTGCCCATGGTGCTTGAGGCACGGGGATTGGACGTGACCCCAGGCATGATCGAGATTTACGAGGCCGCCGGTGACACCCATGCGGTAGAGGCCCTGCGCGTGATCTACGCCGAAGAGGTCGGCCACGTCGCCTATGGGTCCAAGTGGTTCCATTTCCTCTGTGGTCGCCACGACAAAGACCCCAAGGATGTGTTTCACGACCTCGTCCAGACCTATTTCCACGGTCCGCTAAAGCCGCCCTTTAACGAGGAAAAACGCGCCGAAGCGGGTCTGCCGCCCGATTTCTATTGGCCCTTGGCCGAGGTGAATAGCTGACCCTAGGGAAAGCTGACCCTCCTTATCGGCAATATCTCGCCCATTTTTAGTTGATTTTTGCGGGTTTAGGGGGTCGACTGCCAAAAAATATTGCAGTCCGGCCCCTCCTTACCCTATCCAACAGGGAACCGTGCGGTTTTGATGGGAACCGCTGGCCGAGACTGGGGAAAAGGCAGACGGGACAGAAACTTGAAAACAACTTTTTTCAAGCGCTTACACGCAACGCTTGAACGGTACTTGCCAGAGCAACGACTGTTCCTGCGATCAGATACAGAAACGCGGTTCATCCGCCTGCGGTCCGAGACCCAATTGGTCGTTCTGGCCGGTGTGGCGGGCATGGTCGGCTGGAGCATCATTGCCACTGCCGTCTTGCTTATGGACACGATTGGCGCGGGCAACCTGCGCGAACAGGCGCAACGCGAACAAGCCACATATGAACGCCGTTTGAACGAACTGGCCTCTGAGCGCGACCAACGCGCCATGGAAGCCGAAAGCGCGCATGAGCGGTTCGCCGTCGCCCTGTCCGAAGTGTCCAAGATGCAGTCGCAACTTCTGGCCTCCGAAGAGCGTCGCCGCGAGTTGGAAACCGGCATCAAGGTCATCCAGAAAACCCTGCGCACCACCATTGATGAACGCGACGCCGCCGCCGACAAGGCGGATGAGCTGACCGCTGAACTGGCCGATGCCACGGGATCGGCGCGCACCGGCGCGTCACAGGCCGAGGATCTGGAACAGACCGTGGCGTTTTTGTCGGACGCGCTGAACCTCACCGCGGTTGAGCGTGACACGATCGCCGCCGATGCGGTCGCAGCCTATGATCTGGCCGAGGCGATTGATTACGAACGCCGCCTGATGCAGGACCGTAACGACCTGATCTTTGGTCAGCTGGAAGAGGCGCTGACGATCTCGGTCGAACCGCTGGACAAAATGTTCCGTCAGGCGGGCCTGTCGACCGACAACCTGCTGAACGCGGTGAAACAGGGCTATAACGGCCAAGGTGGCCCCCTGACCCCGCTGGCCTTTTCGACCAAAGGCGAACCTCTGGACCCCGATAGCCTGCGCGCAAACCAGATCCTTGAAGGTCTGGACCGGCTGAACCTCTATCGGATCGCCGCCCAGAAAACGCCCTTTGCCCTGCCCGTCAAAAACTCGTTCCGCTACACAAGTGGCTTTGGCCCGCGTTGGGGCCGGATGCACAACGGCACCGACTTTGCCGCCGCGACCGGAACGCCGATTTATTCCACCGCTGATGGTGTTGTGATCCACGCGGATTGGCAATCGGGCTATGGTCGCCTGATTAAAATTAAGCATGAGTTCGGAATCGAAACCCGTTATGCCCATTTGTCCAAAATTCGTGTTAAGGTTGGCCAAAGGGTATCGCGCGGAGAGCATATCGGTGATATGGGAAATTCCGGCCGGTCTACTGGGACGCATTTGCACTATGAGGTGCGTGTCGGTGGCAAACCCGTTAACCCGATGATCTATATCAAGGCAGCCAGAGATGTTTTCTAAAAGCAGGATCAATGAGCCCGGCCCGAAAGCGGGCGAAGAGAAAAAGCCCGAAACCGGCAAGGCCCCCGCGCCCGCCCCGGCAGAGCGCCCCATGACCACGACGACCCCCGCTGCCAAGCCCAAGCCGCCGGCATCGGTTCTGTCCTCGGACCTGACGGTGACGGGCAACCTGAAAACCACCGGCGATATTCAGGTCGAAGGCACGGTTGACGGCGACATCCGCGCGCATCTGCTGACCGTTGGCGAAGGCGCCACGATCAAGGGCGAAATCATGGCCGATGACGTTGTCATCAACGGTCGCGTGATTGGCCGCGTGCGTGGCCTGAAGGTGCGCCTGACCTCGACCGCACGGGTTGAGGGCGACATCATCCACAAGACCATCGCGATCGAAAGTGGCGCCCATTTCGAGGGCTCGGTCCAGCGTCAGGACGATCCCCTGTCCTCGGGTCCGGCGAAAAAAGCCGAAGGCTAAGCCACCGCGTGATAGAGAATTTGAGGGCACCCCATCGGGTGCCCTTTTCGTTTTCGGGTTAGTCGAGTGTCGCGTGATAGAGATGCCACGTCGCGTGCCCCAGAACCGGCAGCACGACCAGCAGGCCCAGAAACAGCGGCACCATCGCCGCGAAAACTGTGACGGACACGAACAGCCCCCACAGGGTCATCACCCAGAAATTCCGCAAAACCGACTGAAAGCTGACAATCATCGCGGTGACAAAGTCGATCTCGCGGTCCAGCAACAGGGGCAGACCCGTCACCGTGATGGCGAACGTCACACCGGCCAGTACCGCCCCGACCCCCGTCCCCACGAGCAGCATCAGTATGCCGTTTGTGGTCTGATAAATCTCATAGGACGTCGTGACATTGGTCATGGTCGACAGCCCCAGAAACAGGGCGAAAATCATGTGACCGATGAACGACCAGAACAGGAAGATCACGATGATAATGGCGGAAATCCACGGCAGTTGCCGCTCTTTCTGGCGCCAGATCACCCCAAGGATTTCGGACCAATCCAAGGGGTCGTTGTTTTCGATCCGGTGGCTGACCTCATAGAGACCGACCGCTGTGAACGGCCCCAGAATCGGAAAGCCGAACACCGCAAGGGCCAGCCAATAGACCTGTCCCGTGCCCAGCGTGATCCACGTCAGGATCAGACCGCAGATCACATAGAACCCGCCGAAAAACGCCCCAAACATCGGGGCGGCCAGAAAGTCCCGCCATCCCTTGGCCAGACTGGCAGTCACATCCGCGCGCGTGATCTGCCGTATTTCGGGCACCGGTGAGGGTGCCGTGATGTCGCTCATTCGCTTCTCCTCCCAAAAAGAAGCGCGTTTCCCACGATCAGTTTCCCGATCGCGGGCCACATATCAAGCGTTAGTTGGGCAATGGCGGACAGATCGGCTGGGCGCGGTCGCATTTGTCATAGCCGTAGACGCCGCCGTTCTTGACCTCAACCTCGTCCTCGCCGTTGAAACAACTGTCCGCCATTTTGGCCATCACATCCGAGCCGCCATAGATCGTGCCCTTGGGTTTCACCTTGCCGTCGCGGATGTCCTCAAAGCTCTCTCCGGCGTCCAGCATCTCGGTCAGGACCCACGTGTAATAGTCCGACAAGGACGCGACATAGCGGTCCACCTGATCCTCGCCCTTGCGGATTTCAGACGGGTCGTCGGGCTTGAACTCAATAACGGTACAGTCTTTCACAACAAAGCAATCGGGGCGGCTGCGGCTATCGGTGGGAATGGCTATGTCCACCACATTGCAGCCAAACGGACCGGGTAACGTTTTGTGCTTTTCCTTGCCGTATTCGATCCACGTCCGGATCCACGGCGATTGCGTGCCTTTGAGCGCGCTGCCCTTATCCTTGAGCAGGCTTTCCATGCCACGATAGCGTTTGTTCATGTTGACCAACAGACGCTCAACCTGATCGTCGCCCGTCGCCGCCAGAACCGCGTCGCCCTCGGGCTTTAGCTCTTTGTACTCTTTCACCACCTGATCAATCAGGCGCAGCACATCGTTCTTGTTGTCGCTGAGCGCCGCCTTGACCCGCGGGTCGGACGCCCCGTTGCCTGAGGTTTCATTCCAGTCGATCGAACAATAGGCGATGCGCAGGCGTTCCAACCCGTCACAGTTCTTTTCCCACACCGCGCGGGTGCGATCGAACCACTCTTCGCCCGCCTTCACGAACTCCTCGGACGCGTCCAACGTCGCGCCGGTGGTTTTCAACGCAGCCACCACATAGGACAGGCGCAGGGGTTCCTCAATCGGGTCACAGGCCCGTTCGGCATTGGTCAATGCGCGGGTGTAGTATTTCACGATGTCGTCGGCGGCGCGGTCCAGCGCCTTTTCAATCGAACTGTCCCAGCGTTTGGGGTAATTACGCGAGTCCTTGAACCGTGCGCTCAGGACCTGACGGGCGGCGTTTTTCAGGTCGTCCTCGATATCCTCGGCATTGTTGAGGGCGGCCTCGACCTGATCCTCAATCGACTTGGCCAGATCTTCGATGTCATCGGCGTCGTCGTCCTCAATCTCCTTGATGATCTCGGCGATCTTGTCCTCAAACCCCTCTTCCAGATCCTCGCATTGTTCGGGCAGTTTATCGATGGCCATCTGGACCTTTTCCATCTTGCCCAGAACGGCCAGCGCGGCGCGCAGGGATTTGAGGTTCGCCTCATGCACGGCGACGAATTCCTTGATCCGGTCCTCAACAGGGCGATAGCGATGATCGCGTCCGGGCAGGCGTTCGAGCGTCTGCAACTCGGATTCGGCGCATTTCACATGGCGCAGGATTTCGTCCACGTCACTGTCATCGCCCTTGGGGATATAAAGGATCGGACGCTCCATCAGGTGATAGCAATCCTGAAGCGGGTCAAATTCGCGGTCCAGTTCCACGTCCTGCGCATGGGCCGCCGCCCCGATGAACAGCGTTCCGATCAGTGTTAGAAGATTCCGCATGATCATCCCTCACCCTGCTGAAAGATGCGGGTGTAGGACGCGCCGTACTCGGCCGCCTCGGGGTTACGCGGAAACGGCAGCGCGCGGGGGTCATAGGGCACCAGTGGCGCAAAGTTCAAAACGCCTTCATCCCCCGCCAAGGCCTCCATCCCGAAATCCGCATCCAGCGTCAGTTCGGACAGGCCGCTATCCAGCGACGGCAGGTCAAGGGACAGATCATCGCCGTCCTCGTCTTCACCCCCCAGCGAGAAATCGATGCTGTCCAGCGTCAGCTCTTCCTCGGGCAGTGTCGGTGCAACGCCGCGCCCGATGTCCTTTAGGACCCCAACCTCCAACACCGGCACGGCCAGTTCGGGGTCGATATCGACGTTGTCATAGGTGTCCCACGCGAAATCGTCCTCAAGGTCATAGGGATCGAAAATCGCGTGCGTTGCCGAACCGTTGAATTTCCCCACGACCGCGCCATCGGCGGGTTCCTCGGGGTCAAACATCGCACCATTGTCGCAGAACAGGTTCTCGGTGATCGCGATATTGGGACCGTCCACATCGTCCCATTGCGGGAAAATCGCCCCCCCGACGTTAAAGGCGAACAGGTTGCGGGTGATGTCGATCTGGCTGGCGGAATATTTGTTGCCGATCTCCAACGTGCCGGGGTTCGACGTGGTGCGATCGGGATTACGCGGCCAGTTCAGGACGAACGAATTCCCCGCCAGACGATAGCGCGGCGTGAACTTGCCCCCGCCACTGGTCACCTGCCACGTGTAAACGTTGTTCATAAAGACGTTGTTCGTCACCTCAACCAGCGCTTGATCGGACATGGCGCGGATGGCGGGCGCGGCGACGCCGTTTGGCGCGTTCAGGAACACGTTGTCCGCCACGACCAGATGGTTCGTGGTCAGATAGCCGAACCGCAAAATCCCCCATGTGGACGATCCGCTGAACATCAAGGTGTTGGTCTGGGCGTCATAGGCGTTTGAGGGGCTGACATCAAAGGTCAGGCCCGACACCACCAATTCGGCCAGCGCGTGTTTCTTGCCCTCAAACGACAGGACAATGCCCGATCGTTCGGGCGGCGTCACCATCAAGGTCGGGGTCAGGAACGGGTTGCGGGTCTCAAACGTCTCGTCATAGCCGCCAAGGATATGCAGCGATGCCTCGGGCGCGATGACCTCGGGCAGTGCCCATTGCCCCGTGCCCGCCTTGCCGTCGTATTCCCCGCTGGCAATCCGGATGGTAACGCGGCAGGTGCCACAGCCTGACAGGGTCTCATGCGCATTGCGCAGGGCGGCGGTCAGGCTGCGCTCGGCAAACACCGCCTGTCCATCCTCGCGGGCCTTGGCTGTGTCATAGGCGGCGGTCCCGCGCGGGGCCACAAGGTAATCGATATTTTGGGCCGCGACGGGCCCCGCAATCAGCGCCGCAAGCGCCGGGATCAAAATACGCATAACAAGACACTCCTCACGAATGCGTGAAGGGTGCCATCACAGGTTGTGTTCGATCAAGGGGGACGCGCGGCGGGCTTTTCCCCGCGTCAGTCGTCGCCCTGAGCTTCGGCGCGCGATTTACCGGCCACGTTCAGGGCCAGCGTCGCCGCCATCAGCCCGTCCAGATCACCATCCAGAACACCTTGGGTATCCGAGGTTTCATAGCTGGTGCGCAGGTCCTTAACCATCTGATAGGGCTGCAGAACATAGGACCGGATCTGGTTGCCCCAACCGGCGTCACCTTTGGCTTCGTGGGCGGCGTTGATCTCGGCGTTACGGCGGTCCAGCTCCATTTGATACAGCCGCGATTTCAGGGCCTTCATGGCGATATCACGGTTCTGGTGCTGGGACTTTTCGGAACTGGTCACGACGATGCCGGTGGGCATGTGGGTGATCCGGACCGCAGAATCGGTGGTGTTGACGTGCTGACCACCGGCACCGGACGACCGATAGGTGTCCACGCGGATGTCGGCGGGGTTCACTTCGATTTCGATATTGTCATCGACCACCGGATAGACCCAAACCGAGCTGAACGAGGTATGACGACGCGCGGCGCTGTCATAGGGCGAAATACGCACCAAACGGTGCACGCCACTCTCGGATTTCAGCCAGCCATAGGCGTTGTGACCCGAAATCTTATACGTCGCGGATTTGATCCCCGCCTCTTCGCCCGCGCTCTCGGATTGCAGTTCGACGTCATAGCCCTTTTTCTCGGCCCAACGCACATACATGCGGGCAAGGATGCTGGCCCAATCACAGCTTTCCGTACCACCCGCGCCCGAGTTGATCTCAAGGAAGGTGTCGTTGCTGTCGGCCTCACCGTTCAACAACGCCTCAAGCTCTTTCTTGGCGGCAACGGCTTTGAGCGCCTTCAGCGCGGCCTCGGCGTCGGCGATGACCTCTTGGTCATCTTCCATTTCGCCCAGTTCGATCAGTTCGATATTGTCGTTCAGATCGCGCTCGATGCCGTCATAGGTCTCGATTGAATCGACCAAGGCCTGACGTTCCCGCATCAGTTTCTGGGCGTTCTCCGGATCGTTCCACAGATCGGGATCCTCGACCCGCGCGTTGAATTCCTCAAGCCGGTAAGGCGCGGTTTCGCGATCCATACGCTGCCCCAACAGGACCAGCGATTTGCGGATGTCTTCAACGATATTCTGTGTCTCAGCGCGCATGAGGCCGTGACCTTTTTTGACTGCTTGATGTTCAGGCGGTGATACCCGCAGATGCGCCGACGGGCAAGCACCCTTGCGCGTCGGCCTCTCGGTGGGTGGGGGCGGTTAGTACAAACCGCCCGAGTTCAGCGTGCCAAAGCTGGCCTTGGGGCCAACGGTGGCGGTTTCGCCGGTGGATGTTGTGACCTCGGTGCCGGTTTCGGCGGCCGCTTCGGTCGAGCCATCCGCGCCTTCACCCGGCCCGAACAGAGGCAGGTTCGCCCCCATCGCAAAACCACCGTCGATCAGGGCGGCAACGCCGAAAATTGGCTCTTCACCATCGCGGAAGTATTCGGCGACGACATTCGGGCCGCTGGCATCGGCGGGCAGACGTGCACCCGAGAACCGGTCGATCTTGATGAAATGGCCACCCGGCGGGACCTTGAACTTGCCGCCGCCGTATTTCTCGGTCGCCTTTTGCATGAACGCGTTGAACACCGGACCACACATGCCGCCACCGGACGCACCCCGCCCAAGCGGCTCGGGGCGGTCATACCCGATATAGCAGCCCGCCACGATGTTCGAGGTGAACCCGATGAACCACACATCGCGCGCGTCGTTGGTCGTGCCGGTCTTACCGGCGGTCGGAACGCCAAGGTTCACACGACCCGCGGCGGTCCCGCGGGTCACAACGCCCTGCATCATCGAGGTCAACTGATACGCCGTGATCGCGTTCATCACCCGTTCGCGGTTGGACACGATCGTGGGCGCCTGCCCCTCATCCAGCGCGTCGATCGTACAATCAGTACAGGTGCGTTGGTCGTGGCGATAAACGGTCTTGCCCCACCGGTCCTGCACACGGTCAACGAGGGTCGGCTCAACCCGCTCACCGCCGTTGGCAAACATCGCATAGGCCGCCACCATCTTGAACAGCGTGGTTTCCTGCGCCCCAAGCGAGTTCGCAAGGAACGGATCCATCCGGTCATAGACGCCGAACCGTTCGGCGTATTGGGCCACGGTTTCCATCCCGATTTCCTGTGCCAGACGCACGGTCATCAGGTTCCGCGACCGTTCGATCCCCGTGCGCAGGGGCGTCGGGCCGTAGAACTTGTTCGATGCGTTTTTCGGACGCCAGACGGCCCCGCCGGTGTCGACCTCAATCGGGGCGTCGATGACGATGGTGGCGGGGCTGAACCCGCTGTCCAGCGCCGAGGCATAGACGAACGGTTTGAAACTCGACCCCGGCTGGCGGGTGGCCTGCGTGGCGCGGTTAAAGACCGAGTCCTGATAGCTGAACCCGCCCTGCATCGCGATCACCCGACCGGTGTGCACGTCCATCGCGGTAAAGCCGCCCTGCACTTCAGGGATCTGGCGCAGGGTCCAACGGATGAAGGACCCATCGCTGTCCTTGGTCATGCGCCGCACATGAACGACATCCCCGACCTCAAGCAGATCAGAGGCGTTGCGGGCCGTGCGGCCCAACGTGCCGTCCTCGCGCAGTTTGCGCGCCCATGTCACGTCATTGGCGGGAATCCAGTGGCCATCCGCATCATCGGCGACACCTTCGATGCCGATACGGGCCGAGGTGCTACCCAGTTCCAGAACAACCGCGCGGTACCAACCCTCAATATCATTGGCGACGCCACTGGAAGACAGCGCGGCGCGCCACGCGTCCTCGGATCCCAGTTCGGCGGGGTCGATTTTGACACCCGTGCCACGCCAGACACCTTGGCGGCGGTCATATTCCTCAAGACCCTGACGCAGGGCGCGCGCGGCCTCTAGTTGCAGTTCGGGGTCATAGGTGGCGCGGATGGTCAGACCCCCGCCGAAAAATTCGCCCTCACCGAAATCGCGGCTCAACTGGCGGCGGATTTCGTCGGTAAAGTAATCACGCGGCGGCAGGCTCTGGCGGAAGGGTTCGTAATCGCCGTTCTGCACCGTTTTCAGGGGTTCGGCCCGCGCCGCGTCATAGGTCGCCTGATCGATATAGCCGTTCTCGAGCATCTGTCCCAGAACATAGGCGATCCGGTCCAGCGCCCGTTCCTTGGCCCGCACGGGGTGGTAGGTCGAGGGCGCCTTGGGCAAAACGGCCAGATAGGCCGCCTCTTGGACCGACAATTCCGACAGGGTTTTGTTGAAATAGGTCTGTGCGGCGGCGGCCACCCCATAGGAATTCTGCCCGAGGAAAATCTCGTTCAGGTACAGTTCCAGAATGCGGTCCTTGGACAGGGTTTCCTCGATCCGCGTGGCAAGGATCAGTTCCTTGACCTTACGCTCGCCCGTGCGCTCGCCCCCCAAGAGAAAGTTCTTCATCACCTGCTGGGTGATGGTCGAGGCCCCGCGCACGTTTTGGCCACGGCTTTTGAACGCATCATACGCGGCAGAGGCAATGCCGCGCGCGTCATAGCCCTTGTGGCTATAGAAATTCTTGTCCTCGGCCGAGATAAACGCCTGTTTGACGATATCGGGAATTTCGTCGGCGGGCGCGAACAGGCGACGTTCCTCGGCGAATTCGTCGATCAAACGCCCCTCACCCGAATAAATCCGGCTGATGGTTTTGGGGGTATAGACCGCCAGATCCTCATGATCGGGCAGATCGCGCGCATACATCCAGAACAGCGCGCCGATCATGATGACCGTTCCCGCAATGCCAAGCGTGACAAAGCTGAACAGACCGCCAAGGATGGATAAAATCGTCCGTATCACAGGAACCCCCAGATTCATTGCGGCCTATATACGCATGCTTGGCGCGGTGGTCAAAAACAAGCAAACGCAGAATGGGCACTTTTACGCCCATCCTATTGGTGTTGTGAACGCCCGGATTACTGGCGGATCAGCGCGCCTTGGGCGGCGTCGCTCTGGGACCAGTCGGCAATCGCATCGGCAATGGATTGGGCTGCACGGGCGCGCCATTCGTCGTTCTGTAGATTATCTAGGTCCCCGGGTGACGATAGAAAGCCCAGTTCGATCAACACCGACGGGATATCGGGGGCCTTGAGGACCGAAAACCCGGCCTGTTGCAGCGGCTTTTTATAAAGGGGCCCGATGTGACGGCCCATATGATCGACCAAGGTCTGGGCAAGGGCCATCGTGCGCGGTTCGGTCTCGCGCCGTGTCAGGTCCATCAGGATACCGGCGACCACATCATCGTGATCGTGCAAATCCACCCCAAGCAACAGGTTGTCGCGATCGTGCCGCTCGGCCAGCTTTTGGGCGGCAACGTCAGAGGCCTGATCGGACAGGACATAGACAGTCGCGCCCGTCGCGCGCCCCTCGGCCAAGGCATCGGCGTGCAGGGACAGGAACAGGTCCGCCTGTGCTTCATGCGCAAAGGCCACACGGGTTTCCAGAGGGACGAAATCATCGCTCTCGCGGGTCAGGAACACCTCGAACCCACCGCGGCGCAGCGTGTCGCGCAGTTCCCGCGCAAACAACAGCATCAGGTCGGCCTCGTTGATCCCGTCATTCTGTGCGCCCGGATCAATGCCGCCGTGACCGGGGTCCAGAACCACGCGCAGGGGCCGCGTGCCGTCCTGACGCAGGATCGGCGCCTCGACCGCGCGCACGGCGGGACGGCCCCAGATCGGATCACCGGCACCGGGTGTTGCGGCGCGGGCGGCGAAATCAGGCGCGCTTGTCGCCGTAAAGGACAGGTTCAGGGCCACGGGCGCGGACCCATCCGCACCGGTATAGATCGCATCGACCAGCAGAACCGGCTCGGTCAACTCGACCACCATGCGCGACCACCCTGCCCCCAGACGCCCCATGGTGACGCCCGCGACCGCGTCGGCCCCTTGCAGGGTCTCGGCACTGAGGCCCGTGAAATCCACCTCACGGAAATCGACGACGACGCGGCGGGGACCGTCCCAGAGGCGCACGCGAAACGGGACAGCCTGTGTCAGGCCAAGCGTCAGGTCAAACCCCGCGCCGTGATCGCGTGTCTCACTGCGCGCGCCGTCCACGCGGGCCAGCGCGCTCAGACCTTGCGCCCACGCGCCAGAACCCGCGCCAAGGCACAGGGCAATTGCCACTACAAAACTGCGAATTCGCCTGCTCATCATCCGGTATTCATCCGTTTTCTTGGCCGCACTATAACGTCCGGTGCGCGAAACGGAACACACCGTTATGCGATGTGGCCCCGCGCCTGCATAAACTCGCGCAAGCGGCGTAGACCCTCACGAATATCGTCGGTCGAACGCGCATAGCTGAACCGCAGCGTCCCCGCCCCGCGCACCGGATCGAAATCGATCCCCGGCGTGACGGCGACACCCGCCTCATCCAGAATGTCGCGGGCAAAGGCGCGGCTGTCCTCGGTCAGGGTCGACACATCCGCATAGACATAGAAGGCCCCGTCGGGCGGCGCGATGCGGTCAAACCCCATGGCAGGCAGTTCGGCCATCATCAAATCGCGGTTCGCGCGATAAACGGCAAGGTTCGCGTCGGCCTCGTCCATACTGTCCAGTGCACCGATGGCCGCGATCTGGGCGGCGTGGCTGGGACAGATGAACATGTTCTGGGCCAGACGTTCGATCAGGCGCACATGATCCTCGGGCACCACCATCCAGCCCACGCGCCAACCCGTCATCGAAAAGTATTTCGAGAACGAGTTGATCACGTAGACATCGTCGCTGATCTGCAAAGCGGTGACCGCTTTGCGGTCGTATTCGATGCCGTGGTAAATCTCGTCGGAAATGAACGCCGTTCCGTTCGCGTGACAGGCGGCGATCAACGCGCCAAGCGCATCGATATCCAACATCGTCCCCGACGGGTTCGCGGGCGAGGCCACCATAAGACCGGCCAGATCCGGCGTCACATCCGAGGGCACCGGTTGATAGCGGTTTTCAACGCTGCTCTCGATCAGATGCGTGTCCAGACCAAGGGCGTGCAGGATCTGACGATAGGACGGATAACCGGGCATGCCGATCCCGACCTTATCCCCCGCATCAAACAGCGCACTGAACGCCAACAGAAACGCGCCACTGGACCCTGCCGTCACGATCACCCGAGCCGGATCAAGGTCAACCCCGTACCAATCCGCATAAAGACGCGCGATTTTCTGCCGAAGTTCCGGCAGGCCCAAGGCAACCGTATAGCCAAGCGCATCATCATCCAGCACAGTGGCCAGAGCCTGTCGCGCGCCGCTGGGCGCGGGGGTCGAGGGCTGACCCACCTCCATATGGATGATGTGGCGACCGGCCTCTTCGGCTTGGCGGGCGGCCTCCATCACATCCATAACAATAAAGGAATCGACCTTGCTACGGCTTGAACTGCGCATGAAAACCTCTCACCTTAAGGGGACAGGCCGGTTTTTTCAGGGCAAGGACAGACAGTCAATGGCGATCACGCGAACTCCGACACAACGCCGCGTGATCCGCGGGATGCTCTGCGCCTTGGCCGTGATCATGGCCCCCGTTGTGGCGGCGGCCCAATCCCTGATCCGTGACGCCGAAATCGAATATGCCCTGCGCGAACTGTCCCGCCCAATTGCCGTCGCGGCGGGTCTCAGCCCCTCGCAACTGAACATCCTTGTGGTGAATGACAGCTCTCTGAACGCCTTTGTGGCCGATCACCGGACGATCTTTGTGCATTCGGGCCTGTTGATGAAACTGGACAGCGGTGCGCAAATCCAATCGGTTCTCGCCCATGAAATGGCCCATATCGCCAACGGCCATATCACGCGACGGGTGCAGAACTATCAAAACAGCTCACGCATCGCGGCGATTGGTACGGCCCTGTCGGCGGCGGCGGCCATCGGGGGCGGTGGCAGTGCGGCGGTCGGCCTTGCCGCCGGGACCAGTTCCGCCGCCCAACGCGCGTTTTTTGCCCATACCCGCGCCGAAGAAAGCAGCGCCGATCAGGCGGGCGTGCGATATATGGCACGTGCGGGCGTCGATCCCCATGCCATGTCCGAGGTTCTGGACATCTTTCGCGGCCAAGAGGCCCTGTCGGCCTCGCGCCAAGACCCTTATGTCCTGACTCACCCCCTGTCGCGCGACCGTATCCGCGCCCTGAACGGGATTGCCGCCGCCGTCACCGTGCAACCCAAAGACCCAACCGTTAGCAATTATTGGTTTTCCCGCGCACAGGGCAAACTGGCCGCGTTCCTGCAAAACCCGTCCTTTACCCTGCGCAAGATCGACAAAAAGGACCAGTCCAGCGTCGCCACCATGATGCGCGCCGTCGCCTATCACCGCAAACCGGACACCAAAGAGGCGCTGAAATACGTGGACCGTCTGGTGTCGATGAACCCGAATGATCCCTATGCGCATGAGTTGCGGGGGCAGATCCTGCTCGAATCCCGCAACTTTGGCGCAGCCGTCAATGCCTATGGGCGCGCGGTGAAACTGGCCTCATCCGAGGCGTTGATCCTGTCGGGATACGGGCGCGCGTTGCTGGCCACGGAAAACAACAACAAGGCCGCCCTGTCCGCACTGGAACGGGCGCGGGCGCGTGATCCCTATGATCCGCGGATGCTGCGCGATCTCGCGGTTGCCTATGCGCGCGCGGGCAACAACGGCATGGCCTCGGTCGCGACCGCCGAACGCTACGCGATCCTTGGCCGTCTCAAAGACGCCGCCGTCCACGCCAAACGCGCCACGGGCCTTTTGCCACGCGGCTCGGCGGGCTATCTCAGGGCCCAAGACATTCTGGCCGCCGCCAAAAACCGCTCCTAACCACATAACCGTTATTTGATGACAGCGCGCATTCGTGAGATACATCCATTCAAGATTTGGAACATGATGCCGAACGCGCCCGCCCAAAAGGACCGACATATGCCCCGCACGCTCTTCGCCGCCGCCGCTCTGGCCCTGACCACCGCCCTGCCCGTTCAGGCCTCCGACCTCAGCGACCTAAGCGACGCCGAACGTCAGGCCTTTCGCGATGAGGTCCGCGCCTATCTCCTCGAAAACCCCGAGGTCCTGATGGAAGCGATCGCCGTCCTTGAGGACCGTCAGGCAGAACAGCAGGTCGCCAACGACGCCTCTCTGGTCCGCGTGAACGCCCAAGACATCTTTAGCGATCCGCATTCCTGGGTCGGTGGCAACCCCGAGGGCGACGTGACGCTGGTGGAATTCATGGACTACCGCTGTTCCTATTGCCGCCGCGCCTTTGACGACGTTGAGGCCCTGATCGACGGGGACGAGAACATCCGCCTTGTGATCAAGGAATTCCCGATCCTCGGCGAACAATCCGAACTGGCCTCGCGCTTTGCCATCTCGGTTAAATCGCATCACGGGGATGAGGCCTATAAATCGGTGCATGACACGCTAATCAAATTCCGCGGCAACATCACCATGACCAGCCTCGAGAACGTCGCCGCGCGCCTTGATCTGGACATGGACACGATCACCCCCCTGATGACAAGCGACGCCACCAACGACATCATCCGCCAGAACCGCCAACTGGCCCAGCGTCTGGGGATTTCGGGCACGCCGACCTTTGTTCTGGATGAACAAATGCTGCGGGGCTATGTGCCCCTTGACGGCATGCAACAGATCGTGGCCGACGTACGCGCCAACTAGGCGCGCACCACGCTAAAAACAACAAAAGGCCACGCAATCGCGTGGCCTTTTTCAATTCGGTCACGGGCGCAACCGTGTTATTCGGCGGCCTTTGCTGCGGCCTCGGCCTCAATCGCGGCGGCGCGTGCCTCGACCTGTTCGACGATGTGATCCACCATCTGCTCGTTGCTCATCTTGTGGCTCTGCTTGCCCGCCAGATAGACCATCCCGCTGCCTGCACCGCCACCGGTGAACCCGACGTCGGTCATCAACGCCTCACCCGGCCCATTCACGACACAGCCGATGATCGACAGGCTCATCGGGGTCTTGATGTGCTCCAGCCGTTTCTCCAGCGTCTCAACCGTCTTGATCACGTCAAAGCCCTGACGCGCACAGCTGGGACAGCTGATGATATTCACCCCACGGTGGCGCAGGCCCAGCGATTTCAGGATCTCATAGCCGACCTTGACCTCTTCGACCGGATCGGCGGAGAGGCTGACGCGCAAGGTATCTCCAATCCCCATCCACAGCAGGTTCCCCAGACCGATCGCCGATTTGATCGTCCCCGACATCAACCCGCCGGCCTCGGTGATGCCCAGATGGATCGGCGCATCCGTCGCCTCGGCCAATGCCTGATAGGCGGCGGCGGCCATGAAGACGTCGCTGGCCTTTACGCTGATCTTGAACTCGTGGAAATCATTGTCCTGCAGGATGCGGATATGCTCCATCCCGCTTTCGACCATCGCGTCGGGACAGGGTTCACCGTATTTGTCCAACAGATGCTTTTCCAGACTACCGGCATTCACGCCGATCCGGATGGAACAGCCATGATCGCGGGCGGCGGCGATCACCTCTTTGACGCGCTTTTCATCCCCGATATTGCCCGGATTGATCCGCAGACAGGCGGCACCGGCCTCGGCGCTCTCAATCGCGCGGCGGTAATGGAAATGGATGTCGGCGACGATGGGCACGGGGCTTTCGGCGACGATCTCTTTCAGGGCGGCGGAACTGCCTTCATCGGGCACCGAGACGCGCACGATATCGGCACCGGCCTCGGCGGCGGCTTGGACCTGTGCGATGGTTGCCGCTACATCCGTGGTGATCGTGTTGGTCATCGTCTGCACCGAAATCGGCGCATCGCCCCCGACGGGGACGTTCCCAACATGGATTTGGCGTGATTTGCGGCGGTAGATATTGCGCCACGGGCGCACATGGTTCAGCGACATTTGTCACCCCTGCGGTTGGTGCTGAGGCTTAGATAAACCCTCGTCCCCCTCGCAGCAACCCGGCCTATTGCGAAATCGGCTGCGTCACTTCGGCGACCAGACTGGCCAGCCCCGGTTCCGTGTCCAGATCGGCCAGTTGATAGGCCCCTCGCAGATCATCAGAGGCCAGCGCGATGTTTTTCACCACCTCGCCGCCCGTGCCCGCAGGCCCATAGACCTGACCGTCCAGCGCAAAGTACACCGCACCGGCATAGCCCGTGCGCAACAAAGGCGCCTCTTCGGTCGCGGGCAAGACGTACCGTTCGCCCGCGTCGAGGATTTTCTCAAACAACACCGTGCCCTCGGCCGATGTCACACGCACCCATGCGGGACGGGTTGCGAAAACCACAACCTCGGGCGCGTTGTTCGCGACCACCTGAATATTGCCGTTTTCGGGCGCGTTGGTTTCCCCCAGCGCGGCCAGAACGGCGGCATCCACACCGGATGCGAAACCTTGTTCATCGCTTGCCGCGACGCGCGGACCGGTCGGAACCTGAACAGTGTCCAGATCGGCGAAGACACCAACCGAACCGGGTTCAAGCGTCGCAATCGGCGCATCACGCGCAATCAGGCGCGGCACGTCCAGAGGTTCGGGACGATAGAGACGATCAAAGGCCTCAGGCGTCGGCAGGATCAGATCGGCGCGTTGGGTTTCGGCGTCACTGCCCGCTTGGGTCGTGGCCGCAACCGGATCAAGGTCGGCGACAACCGTCGGCGCCTCATCCACGGGGGCCAAACGGACCTTTTGAATTTCTTTCAGGGCGGACCAGCCACCAAAGCCAAGCCCACCAATCAGGGCCAGCAGAACCAGAGACGATCCAATCGCACCAGGTTCGATGCGGGAAAACAGACCCTCGCTGCGCGGCACGAACAGGGCGTTGGGATCGGATAGGGGATCGCCCGCGTTCTCGGCGCGGGTCTTTTTCACCACCGGCTTGGGCGACGATGCGGCCGCATCCAACCCATGGGCGGTTTCAAAATCGGCCTCGAAACAGAACTTGGCATAGGCCCATTCGGGGTCCATGTCCAAATAGCGCGCGTAAGAGCGCACGTAGCCCGCGATAAAGCCCGGCGTTTCAAATGCAGAAGGATCGGCGTTTTCGATCGCGGCGATATAGGTCGCCTTGATCTTCAATTCGCGTTGCACGTCCAGCAGGGATTTGCCCAAGGTCGCACGTTCACCGCGCATAACGTCCCCGAGCCGCAGCTCGAAGTCGTCGAACCCTTTGGGTAGATCGTTATCCTCAGCCGCTTCCGGCGGCCGTCTACGCCCGATCATATGCTGCCCCGTGCCTGCAAAGTTCTGTCCCAGAAGCAGCCAGCGATTCTTTCTTCACTTATGGCTGCTTAGCGAATCTTTACCACAGGGGCGTGCCCTTTGCACCTTTAGTTGCAGATCACGCGGACAATTCGGCACGATTCAGCGCACAGTGCGACCACAGCTCGTCCATGGCCTTAACCAGATGATCGATCTCTTTGGGGCCATGCACCGGAGAGGGCGTAAAGCGCAGACGCTCGGTCCCGCGCGGAACGGTCGGGAAATTGATCGGCTGGACATAGATGCCAAAGCGCTCCAGCAGCATATCCGACAGTTTCTTGGTGTGGACCGGATCACCAACGATGACGGGGACGATGTGGCTGCCGTGATCGATGATCGGCAGGCCCATGCCCTTGAGGCGCATCTTGAGGATCTTCGCCTGCAGCTGGTGCTGATCACGCAGGGTCGCATCGGTTTTCAGGTGACGTACAGACGCCGCCGCACCCGCCGCGACCGCAGGGGCCAGCGAGGTCGTAAAGATAAAGCCCGGCGCGTAAGAGCGGACAGCATCACACATTTTCTCCGACGCGGCGATATAGCCACCCATGACGCCATAGGCCTTGGCCAGCGTGCCGTTGATGATGTCGATGCGGTGCATCAGGCCGTCACGTTCGGCCACACCCGCACCGCGGGGGCCGTACATGCCGACGGCGTGCACTTCGTCAATGTAGGTCAGGGCGTTGAATTCATCCGCCAGATCGCAAATCTCTTTGATCGGGCCGAAATCGCCGTCCATCGAATAGACCGATTCAAAGGCGATCAGTTTCGGCGCGGCGGGATCGTCTGCGGCCAGCAACTCGCGCAGATGGGCGACGTCGTTGTGGCGGAAAATACGTTTCGCGCCACCGTTGCGGCGCACACCTTCGATCATCGAGGCGTGGTTCAATTCATCACTGTAGATGATCAGCCCGGGGAACAGTTTGGGCAGCGTGCTGAGCGTCGCATCGTTGGCGATATAGGCCGAGGTAAAGACCAGCGCCGCCTCTTTCTGATGCAGGTCGGCCAGTTCGGCCTCAAGCTCTTTGTGGTAGACCGTGGTGCCCGAGATGTTGCGAGTCCCGCCCGAGCCAGCGCCCGCCGAGTCAATCGCGTCATGCATCGCCTGCAAAACCACAGGATGCTGACCCATGCCCAGATAATCGTTGCCACACCAGACCGTGATGTCCTGCTCTTGGCCATCCGGGCGGCACCATACTGCCGAAGGGAATTGCCCGTTGCGACGCTCGATATCAATAAAGGTCCGATACCGGCCCTCTTCGTGCAAACGGTTCAGGGCTGCTTCCAATCCTGCGGTATAATCCACCAGAATTCTCCTTCCAAATCACGGCCGTTTTGTCGGCCTTGTTCGCCAGCTATGCCAGCCACCTCTGTCAACGGCCATATTGGCCCGTAGCTTACCAGGAGCGACACCGCGCGGGTTGGCTGAGCCGGTTTTAACCACCTGCCCGCCGATGAACAAGGACACCATCGTCGCACCCGTGTTCACGCGTCATCACCCCATTCTCCCTACCGTCACCGTTGACGGATGTGGCCCCTTCGCCAGGTGACATATCACGAATTGTGAATATCACACGAGAAAAATCTAGGGATTTCCATCCAGTTTGTCCTGCACAAACTGACGCCAAAACTTTGATCTGGCGCAAGTTCACGCATTTTTTGGTTCATATAGGAAACATTTTTTATTCGAAGGGGATCGCGGGACCCTGCGTCACAAACGCGGGATTTCCCGATATTTTCGCCCAAACGCCACGCAGAACCGCGCCGTTCGGGCAATTTTTGTGCGAAAATAGAATCAGTCCGCAACCACAACGGCACAATCATCTGCACCGTCGGCGGTACAGGCGGCGATGGCATCGGCAGCGGCTGAATCGCCCTTGCCCACGCCCCAACTGCCGGTGCTGGCCGAGATCGCAAGCGCCTTGGCACCGAACCCTTTATACTCTTTGCGCAGACCCTCGGTCGCGGCGGCGGACAGTTGCAGATCGCGGGGCTCATATTTCTCGGGGCGCAGTTCGGCCACGATGATGCAGGGCTCGCTGCCCTCGCGTTTGCGTGCATCACAGCCCGTCAGGGCCACGGTCCGCGCGGTGTCGACGTCATGATAGTTCGCCGCCGCGACCAAGGCCTCAGACAAAATGCCCTCACTGGGGGTCATGGCGACCGCCCCGTAATAGGCCTGTGTCGCCAGAACCTGATTGAGGATCGCCAGATCCTGATCGCTCAGGCCCGCGCCCTCGGTGATGGTGATGTCTACGCCCTTGGGGCTAAAGGCCAGCTTGCGCGCCTCTTTGCCCGAGATCGGTTCGGCCAAGGCGGGTGTGGCCAGAGCTACGGCGGCCAGCAAAGCAGTCGTCAAACGCATTTCAGATTCCCTATTTCCGTTGTGCAGACCCTAGCGTGCGCTGGCGCGCGGTTCCACCCTCTGGACAGTGCGGATGGCCCTGATAGGGTCGCTTTTCAAGGAATGTGAACGGAGTTTCCGAATGTCGCTATCGCCCGTGCTTGCCCGCATCGACGCAGATATCACCGCCGCAACAGACCGGTTGCTGGATTTGCTGCGTATCCCGTCGATTTCGACCGACCCCGCGTATAAAGACGCCTGTCAAACGGCGGCGGATTGGCTGGTCGCGGATTTGCAGAGCATCGGTTTCGACGCGTCCAAGCGCCCCACCCCCGGACATCCGATGGTCGTTGCCCATTACGACGGCCCGGGCCCGCATGTGGTCTTCTACGGCCACTATGATGTACAGCCGGTCGATCCCATCGACCTCTGGGACCGCGACCCGTTTGATCCAGCGGTTGAGGACACCGCCAAAGGCAAGGTCATTCGCGGGCGCGGCTCGTCCGATGACAAGGGCCAGTTGATGACCTTTATCGAGGCCTGTCGCGCATGGCAGGCCGAGCATGGCACCCTGCCCTGCAAGATCACCATCTTTTTCGAGGGTGAAGAGGAATCGGGGTCCCCGTCCCTGATCCCGTTCATGAAAGAAAACGCCGAGGAACTGACCGGCGATGTGGCTCTGATCTGTGACACCGGCATGTTCGGCGACAGCACACCGGCGATCGTGACCATGCTGCGCGGGTTGTTGGGTGAGGAAATCACCATCACCGGCCCAAGTAAGGACCTGCATTCCGGCATGTACGGCGGCCCCGCGATGAACCCGATCCGCGTTCTGGCCGATATGATTTCGCGCCTGCACGACGATCAGGGCCGCGTGACGGTCCCCGAGTTTTACGAAGGCGTCCCCGAGCTGCCCGACGATATTGCCCAGCAATGGCGCGATCTGGGCTTTGACGCGGGCGAGTTTCTGGGTGAGGTGGGCCTGTCCACCCCCGCGGGTGAGGCAGATCGCACCGCGCTGGAAATGATCTGGTCCCGCCCGACATGTGAGGTGAACGGCATCTGGGGCGGCTATACCGGCAAGGGGTTCAAGACCGTCCTGCCCTCCAAAGCGCACGCCAAGATCAGCTTTCGCCTCGTCGGCACACAGGACCCGCATAAAATCCGCGAGAACCTGCGCGCCTATCTGACCGACATGCTGCCCCCCGATTGCCAGATCGAATTCTCGGGCCACGGCGCATCGCCCGCATCCCAGATGCAAATCGACCACCCCGCGTTTGAACAGGCGCGCCATGCCCTGTCCGACGAATGGCCCAATGCGGCGGCCTATGTGGGCTGTGGCGGGTCGATCCCGATTGCGGGCTATTTCAAGACCTATCTGGGCATGGACGCGATGTTGATCGGGTTTGGCAAGGACGACGACCAAATCCATTCCCCGAACGAAAAATACGACCTCAGCTCGTTCCACAAAGGCACCCGCAGCTGGGCCCGCATTCTGGACGCCTTGTCGAAAGACGCCTAAACGGCGCGGGCCGCGCGCCATGTGCGGCCCCCCATTTCGGACGACACTATGTTGAATATCCTGATTGTTGCGGCGGCCCTGATTACGGGCGGCGTTTTGGCGTGGCCCCGTCTGGCGCGGGCGCCCCTGTGGCGGGCGACGATCACGCCGCTGGCCTCGATCATCGGTAGCGGGTTTTTGGTGCTTGGCCCGATCTTGGCGGTCAGCTTCGGGGATATGGCGCCGCTGGCCATGGGGGCGCTTTGTGTGCTGGCCTATGCGTTTGGCCACGCCGTGCGCTATAATATCAGCACCCTCGCCACCCAGCCCGATCGCGGTCCCCTGATCGCGCGGGCCGAGGCGCTGGCCGAAACCGCGCTGGCCTTTGCGTTCGTGATTTCGGTGGCTTACTACCTGAACCTCTTTGGCTCATTCGCGGTCAGCCTGACGGGGTTTGACGATCCGGTTCACGCGCGCGTCCTGACCACGTCCGTGTTTCTGGTGATCCTGTTCGTCGGGTGGACGCGCGGGTTCGCCGCGCTCGAACGGCTTGAGCAGCTGTCGGTGGGACTAAAGCTTGCGATTATCGCGGGTCTGTTGGTCGGGCTGGCCGTCTATTTCGGCACACGCGCGGCGGCGAACGACCTGATCACCCGCGCGCCCAGCACCCATGGATGGGCCGCGATCACCCTATTGGCGGGGTTGATCGTCACCGTCCAAGGCTTTGAAACCTCACGCTATTTGGGGGATGAATACGACGCAGACACGCGGGTGCGCTCTATGCGCGTGGCCCAATGGGTGTCGAGCGTCATCTATATGGTCTATATCGGCTTGCTGACCTACGCGATCAACGTGGATGACCTGCACCTGTCGGAAACCGCGATCATCGATCTGATGCAGGTGGTCGCGCCGATCCTGCCGATCCTTTTGGTCGCCGCCGCCCTCTCGGCCCAGTTCAGCGCGGCCGTCGCAGACACAAGCGGTTCGGGCGGGTTGATCCACGAACTGACCCGTGGGCGTGTGTCCCCGCGTCAGGGATATGTCGTGCTGGTCGGGATCGGAATCGCCCTGACATGGACGTCGGACGTGTTCCAGATCATCAGCTATGCCTCACGCGTTTTCGCGGCCTATTACGCGGTACAATCGGCCATCGCCGCCCTATCGGCCCGTGCACATCGCGACCACGGACGTATGACGGCCTATGGCGCCCTGACCCTGATCGGACTGTTTGCCGCGATCTTTGGCGTGGCCGTGGAATAGCACAAAATCCGCGCGGGTGATCCGTGCGGTTCGACATGTCCAGGTTATCCGGAGAAAGGTGAAAAATGGCGCGGTTGACGGGGCTCGAACCCGCGACCCCCGGCGTGACAGGCCGGTACTCTAACCAACTGAGCTACAACCGCGCATCTTTCGTGGGCATCGTCTGGGACAGCAGTGGCGCGGTTGACGGGGCTCGAACCCGCGACCCCCGGCGTGACAGGCCGGTACTCTAACCAACTGAGCTACAACCGCGCATCTTTCGTGGGCATCGTCTGGGACAGCAGTGGCGCGGTTGACGGGGCTCGAACCCGCGACCCCCGGCGTGACAGGCCGGTACTCTAACCAACTGAGCTACAACCGCGCATCTTTCGTGGGCATCGTCTGGGACAGCAGTGGCGCGGTTGACGGGGCTCGAACCCGCGACCCCCGGCGTGACAGGCCGGTACTCTAACCAACTGAGCTACAACCGCTCTGCTTGTCCCGGGCTTGCCCGGTGTGAGGGCGGTTTTATGCATGGGGCACGGTGGCGTCAAGCGCCCTTTCACCCAAAAATACACTTTTCTCATCGCGCCTTGCCGACCCCCTTATTTCATGGGGATTGGGCCTATGATTTCCGGCGGGCATCGCCCAGTTTCGCCACCCGCGCGCAGCCACAGCCGATTCCAGCGCCCCGAGTCACCACCCAATCCCCGCCGCCAAACCGGTTTACACGACATCGCACACACGCTTAGGGTGAGACGTGGTTTTATAGGTGATCAACGCGATGTGGGATTTTCTGGCATTTTTGGTGGTCTTGGAAGTCATCGCGGTCCCGGTGGCGATCCTTTTCCTTGTGGTCGTCACGGTCCGCCTGAAACGCGACGTCCGCACGTTGCAGGACCGCGTCACCACGCTTGAGAACGGCGCGCCCGAGGCACCGGTGGCCGCGCCCGTCCCCACACCCGCCCCGAAGACAGAGATCTGGGCCAAATCCACCCCGCCGGTTACAGACAGCCCCCCCGCCACACCGCCCAAACCCGAACCGGTTCCCACCGACCCAAGCAGTCTGGACCGGTTCATCGCGTGGATGGGCGTGAATTGGATCTATGTGGTGTCGGCGGTGTCACTCGCGCTGGCCGGCGTGTTTTTGGTGCAATACGGGGTCGAGGCGGGTTTGCTTCCGCCCGCTGCGCGCATCATGGCCTCCCTCGCCTTTGGCGTGGCGTTGCTGGTCGCGGGCGAGGTGATCCGCCGCCGCTTTGGCGATGGTGAAACGGTTGCGACGGCGTATTTACCTTCGGTGTTTTCGGGCGCGGGCCTGATCACCCTGTTCGGCGCGATATTGGCCGCGCGGCATATGTATGGGCTGATCGGGGCCGAGGTCGCGCTGATTGGGCTGATCGCCACCGCATTGGTCGGGCTGGTGTTCGGGTGGTTCTATGGCCCCCTGATGGCCGCGGTCGCCCTGATCGGCGGCTTTGCCGCGCCCTTTGTGGTTGGGGGCAGTTCCCCGAACCCAAGTTGGGTCTACGGCTATCTGGCGATCCTTGCCGCGCTTGGCCTTGGGATCGACACGATGCGGCACTGGCGCTGGGTCACCGTTCTGACCCTAACCCTTGGCTATGGGCTGGGCGGTCTCTTGGCGCTGAGCGCAGACATTGACGTGATCGGATTGGCCTTTGGCGTGTTCATGGCGGGGATGGTGGTTATGTCGATCCTGATCCCCGTGCGCCGCCTGTCACCGGATCACGGCGGGCCGATGATTGGCCAGATGCTGCGCAACCGGTCTGCGCCGCGCCTGAGCTTTGTGACCCAGATTGCGGGCGGCTCCGTCGTGGCGGCAACCATTGGCCTTGTCGCGCTGTCCAGCACGGGTGAGACGCAGTTCTGGTTGGCGGCGATCCTGCTTGCCACCCTGTCGGGCGCGCTGATCCTGTGGTCGCACCGCGCGACGGCCCTGCAGGATACGGCGTTGATCCCCATGGCGGGCCTCTTTGCCGCCCTTTTGCCCAGCGACGGTGTGGCACAGGTCATCCGCCACCTGCACGCCGCCTATGACACCAACCCCGAGGCCGCCTTCCCCATGTCGGCCACGATAATCGTGGGCATCGGCGTGGCCCTGTCGGTGCTGGCCCTGATGCGGGCGCTGGCGACCAAGGGCTCCACCCCAACCACGGGCATCCTATGGGCGGGCGTCGCGGCGTTCTACGCCCCCGGCATTGCGATTTTGCTGGACTACACATGGAAACCGGCGGTTGTGATTGGCGATTATGCATGGGCCCTGCACGCGGCCGCCCTTGGCACGATTGCGGTCTGGATGGCGGAACGTCTCGCCAGCAAAGACGGCCCCGCGGACCGCTTGCGCACCTCCCTGCCCATTCTGGCCGCCCTGTCGGCCATCGTATTCGCGGTCAGCATCCTGTTGACCGAGGCCGCCCTGACCCTTGCCATCGCGGTGACGGTGGTCGCGGCGGCGGCACTGGACCGCGCCTATCGCCTGCCCCTGATGGGGGCCTTTATCACGGCGGGCATCGCGGGCCTTGGCACGCGCCTGATCGTGCTGCCGGGTCTGGAATATGCGTACTACGGGCCGCTGTTTGGCGTTGCGATCTCGTTCCTGTCGGTCATCGGTGCAAGCGTTGCGGCCCGCGTGATCCTGACGCCCCTGCCCCGCGATTTCGCCAAAACCATGGTCGAAAGCACCACCCTGACCACCACCGGCATCTTTGCGACCGTCCTGATCACCCGCGCCATGGGCGTGGCTGATCAGCCCGAGCTGCAACCGCATTGGGCGTGGGGCCTGAATGCGGTGATCTGGCTGTGCCTTGTGACGGCCCAGTTGTGGCGTGCCCAGCATGCGGCGCCGTTTAGACGTCTGCGTTTGGCACTTGCCGCGCTGTTCAGCCTGTCGGCCATTGGCGCGCTGTTCTCCGCCGTTATGTCCGAAAACCCGCTGATCTCTTGGTTCCGAGACGATCCCTATAACCTCGTACGCGGCCCTGCGGTGGTGAACAGCCTTGCCTTGGCCTATCTCGCCCCTGCGCTGCTTCTGGCGGCAATGGCGCGGTATCTGCCCGGTGTGACGTCCCGCACGCGTAAGGGTCTATGGAGCGGTGCAATCGCCCTGTCCGCGCTGTGGCTGGCCCTTGCGATCCGGCATGTGTGGCAGGGCGCGGCGGGCATGCCAATCGACATGGGCATCACCCAACCCGAGCTTTATAGCTATACCATCGCCTTATTGCTGATCGGGGCCGGCCTGTTTTATCAGGCCGTCGCACGCCGGTCGGCCACGCTGCGCCGTGCCGCCCTGATCGTTCTGGGCACCGCCATCGTCAAGGTGTTCTGGATCGACGCGGCGGGCCTGACGGGCCTGATGCGGGTGCTGTCGTTCCTGCTGCTCGGGCTTGGTCTTGCGGGGCTGGCATGGCTGGGCCGGTTCGGCGCGCAAACACCGGATCCCGAAAACGAAAAAAGCGCCGATTAACGGCGCTTTTTCAACCTTTCCAAAGAGGAAAGTGGTGGGTGATGAGAGACTCGAACTCCCGACATCTTCGGTGTAAACGAAGGTGTCGGCACGCAACCTGTTGTTATTTAGCGCAAAGCACTGTTTTTAAACGGCCCGAAAACAGCGTTTTCGACAGGTGGCGCGGTTCAGCGCGGTTCAGTGAACCAAGGAACGCTTCGTAAAATCGGGCAGGCAAGCCAGATGACCCATGCAGGGGATTTTGAATTCTCTGGATTTTGAGCCGGATCAATCCCTTAACCAATCGTGAATCACACAGACATAACGTGAACGCAGGGTGAATGTGTGAACGCGGGGATTGCCCTAAATCATCAAGGGCCACCCCGCTATGAGGTGGCCCTTGCACCAACGCTCTTGGCGATGGCCGGAAACGTCTCCTATCTGGATTCCGGCAGCTTCACGACAAAGGACGCTATCTGGTGCATGGCCGCGATTTTGTCTTGCTCGAATTTCACCCGCTCCGAAGGGGTCCAGCCCTTATCATCAAGAGGCTCCAGCCCCAACTGCCCGCGCTCATTTTCTCGCACCAGCAGAACGCCGTTTCGATGGAGCGTGGCCAAAAGGCGCTCATGAACTGCGGCCTCGACCTCGCGTGGCAAGAGGTCGCGGATTTCCGCGAAGATCGCATGGCCTATTGCCTGCGCCTCAAGCTTGCGGCGGTCTTGCCGCATGTCGCGCTTCCGTGTCTGCGTTGCTGTCTCCATCGCCTTGCTCTCCTTTTTCAGACCCGCCACTTGGCGAATTCCTCTGCTTGCCTCTGCGTCGAGCGATGCGCCTCGCCGCGCCCGGAAAGTTCTGTCTGTAAACGGTCTATTGTGCGCCGGGCGCGCTCAATTTCGCCGAGATAGAACTGCTCGACCCAGCCATGGTCAAAGATGGTGCGCTCAGAGCCGCACGGCGAGCCACGACCGAACAGGCGCTTATGGTCTTTCGGGTCACAAACGATCACCTCAATCTCAATTCCGCGTTCCTTGCAGAGCGACTGCACCCGTCGCCCCTCGCGCTCAGACAGGAATACCACGCGGTCGCCATCCTTGAGGCTCTCGACCAGCGAGGTAGTCCGCCCCGTGCGGCGGGCTGACTGGAAATAGACGTTAGCCGATCCAGCAACGCCGCTGCCAATTCCGAAATGATCCATGCTCTTGCTCCTGTTTAGACTCTGTTTTCAGCATGAAAGAGAGCTTCAAGAAGCTCCGCCTCATCTTCCACCACGTAATATCGCCGCCAATGGAAGGTCTTCTCATTTATCTGGGTGTTTACAAGCGGGCCGCTGCCATCACACTTGCGTCCGATACTTCCGATCAGCTCTGCCTCAAGAGACCTAGCTTCTTCATCGGTCATTCCAACACGGTAGATTTCAACCAGATAATCTCCGTCACCGACCACATCACGCCAGCCCTTGCTGCGATCCGATTTAGTGTAGGCCCGAAGCCCCCGACCCTTGCCAACGTAAAATGGCTCACCCGCAGGCGTTTTGTGGATATAGACATAGAAATCGCGACACTCCACCCGAGGTAGATACGGAACCCATTCTTCATCACTCATCGACGCTGATCTCCACTTCACCGGCATCCCATTTCTTTTGCCACGCAAAATACGCCGCTCGGCTGATCTTGACCTCGGACAGCGGCTTTAACGCTTCCCAGACCTCATTCCCGCGCTTGCCGAGGCGCAGCATCATATCCGCCACCTCCACCCGCGCCGGTGTCATGGCGATGGGCCTCCCGCCTTGCTCACCACGCTCACGCGCGCGGGCGATCCCGGCCTTGGTCCGCTCAACGATCAGGTTGCGCTCAAGCTCAGCCACGACCCCCATCATCTGCAACATGGCCTTGCCCATTGGCGTAGTCATGTCCACGCGCTCGGTCAGGCTGAAAAATTTCAGGCCACGGCTTTCGAGAAGCGCCAGAACCTCGATGATACCCTCAAGGGTGCGCCCCATGCGGTCGAGCTTCCAGACGACAAACTCTGTGCCGGGATGTTGGGCATAGCGTAGAGCCTTGATGAACTCAGGCCGCGCCATAGAACTGCCGCTGGCGCGATCCACAAAGATCAACTCGCGCGGGACGCCATAGGCTTCGAGCGCTGCAATCTGCATGTCGGGGTTCTGATCAGCCGTCGAAACACGGGCATATCCGATCCGCCGAACGGGCAGGTTTTCGGATTTGGATGCTGCTTTCTTACTGCTTTTCGCCATCGTCGCCGCCGTTCTGGACTGAGTTTTGAGACTGGCCTTCGCGCCGGTCCAGCTCGTTGTCGACGGCCTCACGGATGAACGCCGCGCGCTGGTTCGGCCCCGCGATCCTTTCGATGCGGTCCAGCGCCTCTTGCGTCAGGCGCACAACAGTTGGTTTCACGTTCATTGGCGGACGTCCCATCCGTCCGCTCGTATCCGATATCGGAAAATCGGTCAAAGATTCTCGCCTCGCGCAGTAAGTGATATCGCTTATTGACTTAGTAACCGATATCGCTTATTCAGTCAACATACGATCCAAACACCCCGAAAGGAAAACACATGCAGGCATACTGGCTAAAATTTACTGATGGAACGTCAGGTCATTGCGAGGGTCAAAGCGCCTTCGACGCCGTGCGGATTGCCGAACACCTGACGAAGAAGAAAGTCGCCGTCGAAGACCACCTGAAATACAAGCCGCAGGAAAGCGAGGCAGTTAAAACCCTACCTTATCCCGCCCGCCCTATGATCTGGCAAATGGAGCATCCGGTTTTCGGCAAAACGCCAACCTTTTGCTTTGGCGGCGCAGAGTGCCGGGGACGTGGCGCGTGTCCGCGTTCGCACTCCTGCTGCGACTGAACCCAACAACCCCGGAGGCCGATATGCGAATGACCCAAGCCGCCCTCGACGTGCTGGAAGAGCGCAAGCGCCAGCAAAACACGAAAGGCTGGACGCCCGAACATGACGACGAACATGACATGTTCGAGCTGTCACGAGCCGGGGCCTGCTTCGCTATGACGGCGGCAGGCTACCAGACCGACAATGCAATGATCCGCCGCCTCTGGCCATTTCCAGAAGATATGCGGCCTAGCGACCATCGGCGCCGGGATTTGGTCAAAGCTGCCGCCACTATACTGGCAGATATTGAACGACTGGATCGCGCGGCTGCGCGCCGATCCAACTAGCCCGGAAAGGAAAACCAATGCCGAACCCGATCATGAAATACTTCGAATACGCGCACCTGCCGGAACATCTGCAGGCGGTCAGCAAGCCCTTCGGCGACATGGCGGTGCAGATGAACAATCAGCTGCCCGATGGGGCAGAAAAGAGCGCGGGCCTGCGGAAACTGCTCGAAGCGAAAGACTGCATGGTCCGGGCGGCTCTTGGATGAAACAGCCATCCCGCGACACCCAGCTTGCCTTCGATGCCGCAAAACTGATCCTAGACGGGCGCGACCCCGTGAAGGATCGGGCGCAGGTCCTGATAACCCTCGATCACACCATCGCCACACTCCTATTGGTCGCAATGGATCGTGATCCGAGGGCCGCTGTGCAGATGTTCAACGAGGGCACAGTCCCGCACGTGGAAGAGCGCATCATGCTCTTCGCATCCAAGCAGTCCTAAAATCCCCGAAAGGAAAACCATGAAATCCGATATCATAGACATCTCGGTGCAGTTTCAGCACCAGACTGACGCCGCAGTTTGCGTTCGCGCAGAGGAGGACGGACCCGACATCTGGATCCCGAAGTCGCGTTGCGAGGTCCTACAGACCGACCCTAGGCGCGGCCACTATGTTCTGCTCACCACCGATGAAGCGACGGCCACCGAAAAGGGCCTCGTCTAACCGCACCTACAGCGCCCCGCCCGCGTCCTGATAGGCCCCAACGGCCAGCGCGCGGGCGGCGTTGCACTGGATCAGCGCATCACCGATCCGGCCTGTGATCAACTCCCAATCGCCCGCCCCCAGAAATTCGGACGGGTGAGCGCATGGCTCAATCGCCAGATCGGGCAGCGTCGTCAGGGTCAGGCCATCGGGCGTTGAGACGCCGCACGCTCGCAGCGCTAGGCACACGACAATCATTGAAATCTTCATTGGCTTGCCTCTCCAGTTCCGCGATCAGGACCGCATGTTCGGCGCGATCCTGCGCCAGTTGTTCCGCCACCTGAAACGCCCGACGCCCCGCCGCGTCCAGTTTGGCTTGAACCGCCGCGCGGGCCTCTGCCTGATCCGCCACAGCCGCGCCATAGCCCGTGCGGTACATCCACCGCCCACCAACGCCCACAGCGGCCACCACAGCCGCCACGAGGGCCAGAGCAGGCCACAGGCGCGTCACGTCAGCCCCGACAGGCAGAGGCGGCGCTCATCCGCGCGACGGTTCACAAGGCCCTTCCACACGCGCCCACCGGCACGGTTCCATCGGGGCAGTTGTTCGCAGGCCGCGCGCCATTCACCGGCCCGCAGATGCCGCGCCAATGTGGATCGGCACGCCGCGCCTACGCCGACGTTGTAGGACCAGCTCGTCACTGCGGCCTGAACCTCGACCGGTGCGGCCTCGATCTGGGGCGCACACGCCCGCACGCCGTCGTAAAATTCCAGCAGGCGGGTTTCCAGCATCGCCTCGCATTCGGCCACGGTGTAACTGTCGCCGGGCTTGACCCCGCGCGTCTCGCCCGCGCAGACCGTCCAGATGCCGACGACATCGCGATAGGCCTCGGTTCTGACACCCTCCCATCTCATCGTGATCGGCGTCGCCACAGCCATGACCGCCGCAACACCGGCCACCAACGTGCGCTTCTTCACCGCGCCAAGTTCGTCTTGGAGATAGGCCGCGATTGCCGCCGCCAGCTTCTCTTGTTGGATCAGGCGCGAACCGCCCGTCACCGCCGCCAGAACCGCCCCCACAGCCAGATAGGTGGACGTTTCAAGGCGAAGATCCTCGGGGGCCATCATTTCCCAGCCCGCCGCCGCCGCCAGAAACAGCGCATTCGCAATCGAGAACAGGAACGACCAAGCGCCCGTCGCGACCTTTTTCCATTCGGGGATCAATTTCATCATCAATTTGCCCTCTCGATACGTTCAAGCCGCCCGTCGATCCGGGCGAGCAGGTTGAAAATGCTAGCCATGCGCTCATCAGATCGGGCCGCGCTATCCTCTAGGCGGCGCAGGCGGGTCTCGTGATCGCGGATGTCGGTCGCGGCCTTGGCCTCAGCTACGGCCATGGCCTTGGTGATCTTCTCAATTTCTGCCGTGTTCGATCCAGACCGCCCATCCAGTTGCTGCCACCCGATTGCAATGGCCGCGATCATGGCGACGATCTGGATCACGTTGCCGAGCGAAATGTTTTGGGTGAATGAGGGTTTCGTCATGGCTATACCGCCAGCCGCGCACTGTTGAGGCTGTAGTCCAGCGCCACGGTCTCGGCGAAAGGACGGGCGCCCGGGGTGCCTGTCAGTTCCATCGTGGCGCGCATGAACTTGCCAATGATTCCTGCGCCACTGAAACGCGGATCGCGGCCAACCACTGCGCGGGTGATCGTGTCGGGAATTGCGGACCCGTTGCTGCTCGAAAACGTCGATACATGAACCCCATCGACGTAGATTTTGAGGGTGGACGCGCTGGCCGTGGTCGTATCGTATTCGATGGCGATCTGATGCACCGCACCGTCAGTCAGGGCCGCAAGCACCGGTGCAGGCCCAGCATTAAAACCGAGACCAGCCACGAAAGCGCCTGTTGCGACATAGTTGGAATAGTTCAGGCCGATGGATACCGGCGTCCCAGAGGAAAACCCGAGCGCGAAAACCGGATTGTTACCGCCCGATTGAACCGTGGTCGCGGGCTCATTCTTGACCCAGAGGATCACGCCGAACTTGGTCGTGCCGGTAGGCGGAATGAATGCCGGGGGCAGCGTGATATAGTGCGCCTGAGTCAGCACCGCCGCACCATTGCCATCGCCCGTGATCCCGCTTGACGTGACCGCACCGGGGGTTTCATCCCAGCCATCATCTGCCAGCGCATAGTTCAAAACGTTCCCGCCCGTGATGGACTCGCCGTCTGCGGGGATTGACCCGCCCCACGCCCAGCCATCAACCAGATCGACAAGACAGGCCGTGCCAGCGTCCATGGCGGCATCTGGATAGAGAACTTCACCGGAACCGGTGACGGGCAGTTGTTGAATGTAAACGGTCATTAGACCCATCCTCTTGAAGTGCAGAAATCATAGACCGCCTGCGCCATGATCAGGCGGCCAGCGGCATTAGGGTGAACCGCATCCGTCATCAGAGACGGCGGCGGATAGTTGGCGGCCACGGCGGCCTGATCCTCGGCACTGCCCGTCGCCGCAGCAATGAAATACGGCAACAGGTCCAACGTGTTATTGGGCCATTCCTCTTGGAACAGCGTCAGCGCCTGCTCTCGGAAGGAATAGGCGGCGGTCCCGATGCCCTCGCCCGTCCCGCCGTCGTATGCCGTGCCGTTGAGCCACGGCATGAGGATCATTCGCTTGGAAAGGGGCGCATGGCGGGCGACGATCTTCTTTGTCATGTCGAACACGCCCGCCGGATCGGTGTAGCTGTTGCGCCCGATCAGCAGAGCCAGCATCATGTCCCGATGGTTCCAGACCATGTCGGAGGTCGGCGGATCGTCCGACGCGCTGTCACCGGTCGGGATCGGGGCGGCGTGAAAGTAATACTTGCCCGCCGGGAGATCGCTCCCCGCCGCATATCGCTTGATGTAATAGGCCGAAGCATCCTTATCCCAACGCACCGTCACATAGGTGCCGCTCTGCGGATCGGCGGCGACATCACTCACCAACCAACCATTTATCGAGGCACTTGCATCAGCAAACGATTGCATCGGTTTGCCCTCGCTTGTGCTACTCTCGGTGCACACGACCTCAGACCCCGCGCCGGGGATCAGCGGGCAATCATAGCTTGTTTCGACCGCGCCGAAGCGCGAAGCGATACCAAGCGCGGTGTTACTCGATCGCCCGAAATTGAGGGCCGTGATATTCCAGCCCACCGTCGATAGATCGGCGGGCCAACCCTGCGCCGTCGTACTATCCCCCCAGCAGGCCAGCACCGGCAGCGGTACGACCGGGTGCTCATCACTGACATCGGGTCGGGAATAGTACCGACCACCCGGCGCAGCGGGGGTGTAGGGCAGGTTGTCGCTGCGGGTCGATGACCACACAACCACGTCACCGGCCAACATCGGATCTACATTGACACCACCACCGCTAGACAGTTGCACCGACCGACCGGACGCGGCGGCATCGCAATAGACCTCTGCCCCATCGCTCCACGGCAACCACGCAGCGCGCTCAGACCGAAGGGTCGCAGCGCTGGCAGCAATCGCATCGTTCATGTCGCTGGGGCTGACAGGTTGTTCGGTCATGTCGAGGACAACCCGGCGATCAGAACCGATAACAACTGCACGATACCCGCAACGCTCAAACCGACCGCCCGAAAGCCAAACCGCCCCGCCGGTCAGGTCGTTTCGCATGTCTTCGGCGAGATCAAATGACATTGGCAGACGCCACGTCACCTGCCCCCCGCTGATTTCCCAAATCGGGCGGCGGCTTTGATCAACCAACGCCGCGTCCACCCCGGAACGCTTAAAGCGCCCATCGTCAAAGACGCGGGCCGTCGTGCCCGTTACGGTCTTATCCGCCTTTTGGGGCAGCACTGTGCCACCAATCCGCACCCACCGGCCCCAAGCCGCGCGCCACGAATAGCGCCCTGCGTTGTCCACAGCAGCCCCGTCGTAACCTGTGGCTGACGCCTCAAGGTGCGTGCCGCTGTCACTTTCCACCACATACGCACCTTCACCATCTACGGCGCCAGTGAGTGCAAGAAGGGCGTCCCAATCTTTGACCGTGCGCGCCGCTGATTGCGCGCTCAAAGCTGCCGCTTGCGCGTCGGCAATTGCAGTGTCCAACGTTAGGATGCGCACGCGATCTGCATCGCGGAACACAGCCACCCCCGGCACACCCTCATAGACCTCTGCGAGCGCCTCTCCAATTTCAGAAAGTTCTGGCATTTTTACCCCACCAAAATAATTGCTTTGCCACGGGCCCCGGCGGCATCAGCGCCACCGCCACCGCCCGGAATTTCGCCCGGTGACGCCCCTGCGCCGCCATCGCCGCCATGTACCGACTGGCCGCCGTCCTTACTCGGGCCGCCCCCACCGGCGCCGCCCCAATAGGCATTTTCCCCGTCGCCGCTGTTCCCGTTTCCGCCCTCGGTCTGGTTGAATGTGCCGCTGGCCCCACCCATCGCGAAGGCCCCGCCGCCACGGCGCGGGTTGCTGGATGCATCCGCCCCGTGCCCGCCATAGGCAACGGCGATGCCGCCAAATGTGGTGTTGCCCCCGTCGCCGCCCGACGTGCCGCCCTGCCCGATCGCGACGGTTTCGGTGATGCCCAAATCAGCCAGCCGCCCGATCCACTCGACAAACGCACCGCCGCCCCCGCCGTTGGTCGCGTTGCCCGCACCACCGCCCGCCCAGAGCATCGCCCGCACGGTCGTATCCGGTGACATGCCGGTCGGCTTGATCCACGTGCCATCGCCCGCAAACTCTTGCCGGTTGACCCCCGGCGTGCTGGACGACAGGCCCGACAGGATGCGCCACGCCGCGCCATCAAACTGTAAGAGCGACATCAGCCCAGCCTCAAGCGCCCCCGCGACCAAAGCCGCGCCCGAGGCGTCCAGAACCGGCACAGCCGATCCGCCGTTGATTGTCAGGGTCACGCCGCCGGTGCTTGTTCCGGCCCACTCAATGACCGCGCCCATGCCCCGCACCAAACCATCGCCATCAAGCGCCGGGTCCATCGTGGCCGTGACATTGTCCGCCGTGCCACCCACCCCGGTCAGGGGCAGTGTGGACGCGTCGAAAAGGGTCTTCACCCGTTCGGCATATTGCGCCAACAGCGCATCACCGGCCACATCGACCGACGTCTCGTTAAAAGTCGTTCGTTCACTCATTCGAACAGTTCCTGCGCCTCATCTACAAAATTGATCGTGTGGGTTAGGCCCTCGGCATAGGAAATGCCGGTCACCAAACCGCGCATCATCTCGGACCCCAACGCGCCGACGACCACCAAACAGCCCTGATCGATGCCCACGCGATCGACCGAGGCGGCCAATTCCAGCCGCGACAGGTCGCCCTGCCCCGTGATTTCATGAACCGTGCGCGTGCCATCCGTGCGCCGGATCACCACGCCCGTGCGTGCGCCGCTATCCGTGACATCATCGATGGCAGACACATCCGCCGCGCCCTCAAGCCCAACCTCGCTGCGCACGGGGACCATCGCGTCCAGATGCAGGGCCGTGACGCGCCCGAGGTCATCCAATTCCCAGTCAAACAGCCGCGCCGCGCCTGCCCGATCGGTCAGCACGTCATGCTGCACCGCAATCAGGCTGCCACGGCGGCAAACAATGGCCTCGGCGGGCGCCTCAAGCGCGTATCGCGTAGACCGCAAGCGGGCCTGCTTCAGGTCGAACATCGCCCGCGCCGTGACCTGTTGTTCGGTCGTCGGCCCCTCATACTCGACCTGTTCAATCAGGCCCGCCGCATTGTCTGGCACGAGGACTTGGCGCGGCTGATAGTCCTGTGTCCGATCAACGAAACTGACCAAGAACCCGTCGGGGATGACCTCAAACGATTTGGTAAACCGGAACCCCGACGAATTACGCGGCGTGAACACCTGAACCAGACCATCGCCCGAACGGTCGCGATCACGGGCAATCGCCGCGATGTCGGCCAGATACGGGCGCGCATATCCGCTGGCCGCGACCAGTTCGGACACGGCGGCAAAACTTTTTTGGCTCAGAACCACATCGCAGGTCAGCCCCTTGGCCGCGCAGTCCGAACGCCACGCGACGAACTCGGCGTTGGCCTCATCCGTAAACAGGGCGCGCGGCAAAGGCCGCGCCGATTGTTCGCCGAAAAACACATCGACCAGATGCGGCGCGGGGTTGCTGGTGATCGTCCAGAAATTCCAGCCCGAACCGTCCCAATCCCGCACGTACCCCGAGGCCAGCGCGGACATCTCATCAATCTGGATATTGCGCCCGCGCATCGCGACGACCGCGAACCCGCCCTTGGGCAGCGGGTGCTGATCTTTGATCGAAACCACCCGATCGACGTAAACAGTATCCGTTCGGTTTTTCTGGGGATGCGGCAGTTTGTTTCCGCCCACCGGCGCGCCGAACAACTCAAACACACGCCCATTCGTCGCGTAGGTCGCCGGATCGAAACTGTTGCTATCATCGCCCCCGCGCAACAATGCGCCGCGCGTGATTTCCACCTCATACCGCCCGCGCGGGAAGTGTGTCGGGTCCAAATAGATATCTGCTGCATCGCGATCCATGACCACGTTGCGCACACGCGAATAACCGATCGTCTGGGCGTCCAGATATGCGGGCAGAACCGCCCCGCCCGCGTCGAAATATGGATCGGCGACCCATTCACCGCCACCGGGCGCAACCGGCGCATAGACCCGCGCCTCGGCAAATCCTTCATCATCGGCAACAGCGGCGGCAGGCACATCAGCGGACCAGCGCAACCGGATTGTCGGGCGCATCTGATCCGTAGTAGCGGCCTGAAAGTGCAGCTCAGGCAGATCGATCCAGTCAGACGGCAAAATCTGGCCATGGGCGATGCGCAGAGCATGGACGGTGCCCGCCCAATCGTCCCCGACGCCACCCGCGCCATCATCGCACCACTGCACCGCTTCACCACCGAACGGACCCGATGCAATCAGGGTCATTTCGACCGACCCGAAATCACGCCACCACAAGCGCGCGCCACGCTCGCTCACGTCGATCTCGGCAACGACCACCCCACGCCGCCCGCGCAACCGGTTGGCAGGGATAGACAACACGCCCCGCGATCCAGCCTCACCCCATGTGAAGTGCAACTCATCACCAGCAATCCCGAGGTACGCCCCATGCGCCACCGACCCGAGGCGCGCAATCGTGCCCGCCGGGGCCTGCCCGAAATCGACATCCGCGACGATAACCGCCGACCGCACCCGATCCAGTGCAGGCACGACATAGCCCGCAAGCGCCGGATCATCCGCCGCGAAATCTGGCCGATCCTCACGGCGCAAGGATTGATCCCGCAGGCGCACCCGGAACGGAACGCGCAGCAATTTACCCAGATCGCCCGCGATATTCAGGCCCGAGGGCAGGTTGAGATGAATTTCCACCACATCTGCACCGGACGCCGTGCGCACCGTCAGGGGCTGGGGCAGCGCATCGGAAATATTGCCGGTCGGGGACTCGACTTTTTCGCCGTTTTTGTTCGCCAGATAGCCGCGCAGTTCGGCGCGGGGCGTTTCCATGGCGCCGATTTGTGTCACCAGTTCGATTTGCACATCACCGGCCCAGCCCTCGCGGACCTCATAGTCCAGCCGCTCTACATCCCCCGCCGATGTACCATTGACGCGGACATCCGACCACGCATGTGGCCCTGCCAAACCATAGACCGCGTGCACGACCTCATCCGGCCCCTCACGTGTCACAAACGGTTGCGCCAACAGGGGCGGCGTGACGCGGCGCGTGCCGACGACACGCGGTGGTGCTGTGTTTGGCTCTAGGACATTGCCTCCCGTGCCCGATGCATCCTGTTGAACACCGGTCGCACCCGCCAAGGGCGGCGGCGCCAGCGCAGACAGGGCCAGCGATCCGGCCAGCGCACCACCAGCGGCGGCAAGGTTCGCGCCGATTGTACCCTCGGCGAATTTCTCGCCCAGAACCGAGGCCAACCCACCGTTTGAGATGAACCCGACGCCTGCGGTCAGCGCGATCGACGCGACCAGCGCGAACACCTGTTTTCCACCGCCATCACCGCCGCCCATCGGCGGGGCGTGGAATGTGACCTCAACCGGCACGCCCATTTTCGGACGCGGGCGGATCAGGTGCCACGCGCCTTGTGGCACGAGCTTGCCGTTGATGTGAATCTGGTCGTGTTCGTGACGCGGCCATCCGGCGGGCAGATCGACCACCTGACGGGCCAGTTCGGCCAGCGTCGGATGACCCGCAACCGAGAAGGTGCGCGGCATGATCTCGCCAAACGGGCGATACGTTGCAATGACTGTCATTGTGCTGAATACCGATGCCACCCCAACAGGCGGCCCTTGATCCGAAAATCACTCACAGGGACCAGAACGGCCCCTGTTGCACGTTCTGTGTGCAGCATGGTCACACCGTCCACCATCACACCCACATGCACCCCCATGCGCCCGCCATGGCCGCCGGACATCAGGGCGACATCGAACGGCGCCGGAACGTCGACGGGCCGCCAATCTGCGCGATCCCCCGCCATGGCCCGCGCCACACGAATAAGGTCGCCAGACGAAATATCGCCATAGGTCGGCAGATCGACACCCCGATGATCCGCATAGACCGCGCGAACCAATCCCCAGCAATCGAACGACACCGGCCCCCGTCCACCATCGGCAAACGGGGCACCCACGTAGCGCGCGGCCCAATTCATCCGAAATAGAGCCCCGGGCACCGCGCCTGCGTGGTCGTGATCGCGGGCCATGGCTCAGACGCGTAATCCGGCAGCGCCGCGCGCCCCGAGACCTCCAACGCATCTGCGGACACGTCGCGCAGTTCGTAATGGGTCAGGCGGTAAATCACATCCGCCGTGCCGATCTCTTGGCGCGGGTCCTGCCCCATGTCGAAATCCGACGATGTGCAGATCTCCAATTCTACGGTGGCAACGCCCGAGGCGGCGCGCAACGCCGCACCAATCCGTCGATCGATGTTCTGCACCCGCACCTCTGTGACCGGCTGTTGATCATCATCATTGACCAGCGACACGTCGAACGGGATGCCAGTAAACAGATCATCACCGCGCACATAGTTGAACCGGTCGCTCACAATGCGGATCGGCTCGGCCAGATTGTCATGGTGCACGGTCAGGAACGCGATCAAGGTCTCAGTCGGGTGCGCGCCCTCAAGATCGCTCAGGGTCTCCTGCGGAATGTCGCGCTGCATTAGTAGACCTCCAGCGGCTCGCCGTTCACGGTCACAACCTCGCCGTTGTGGGTCACGGTCGGACCATTGAACAGCACAAGGCGCGTCACGCCCTCGGGCGGGATTACCCCCAGCGATCCCGGGGCCACGTAATAGCCCGGATCGATCGACGCCCCGTCCCGCGCCTCAAAATACCCCGACACTTCGGACAGTTCGGACGCGCCAACCCGTTCCCCGTTGATGGCAAAAACACCGTTGACCCAATCCGCAATCACGGCGGGCACCTCGGCAAGATCGTCAGGGACGTACTCGGCGAACCACGGCGTGCCCGTGACCATCAGGCCGAACGACACCCGCCGAAACTGATCCACCGCCTGCACGGAATACCGGTCACCTTCGCCCATGAGACGTGCATTCACCAGCGTTGCATCCATCCCGTTGCGCCACAAAAATGGGGCCGTGGCGCGGTTCAATTTGCTGATCACAAAGTCTTTCCAGACTTTGAACCCGTCCACGGTCATCAGCGGAAGCGTAACGCCATAAGTCTCGATGTGGCCTGAGTACAAAGGGCGCTCGATCGGCGGGCCGTAATCCGGCTGGAACGACGCCACACCAAAGTTCGCAGCGCCGCTGAACTGGGCCGAATTGACATCAAGCCGAATGTTTCTCGGCCAAGAAACTGGAGTCGCCATTCTAACCCCGCTTTCGTTGTGTTGGGCTCACGCCAAAACGCCCGTTCAGCTGCTTGTCGAACCGGCCAGACGAGATACCCTTGCCGACGTTCATCTCGATCACCTCACGGCCATCTGGAAGTTTCCGGCGATTTTCTTCGATCGGCTCTCTGCCGTAATTGTTGACGACGATCTGCGTGCCGCCACCAGAGCCGTTGGTCTCAACGCCCAAATTCCCGCTGGGCATGCGCGTCAATGGCATGATTGCCTCGGGTCCTGCCTCCCCCATCAAGCCAGTCCCCCGCGCGAACGGGAAGAGGGTCGGAGACGATACAACGCTGTTAGAATACGCATTGATGCCGGGGCCCGAATAGACGCCACCCGTCGCGTTCGCAGTCAGAGAGCCAAGGGTTTCAATCAAGGAACTGCCAAAGGATGTCCCGCCCAGAGCTTCCAAGCCAGCTGCGGTCGCTTTCACGAGAGCAATTTGCAAAAGCAGCTGCCTCATGAAGTCCAGCGCCCCATCGACCCCGCCCTCAAGCGAGCTAATGAAGTCCCCGAACGCCGCCTGACCGCCCTCGATGTTGGTTCGAACGCGCTCCGCCTTGTCCGCGGCGTCGACGTAGGCCTCAGATGCAGACAGAATTTTCGCGCGCAGTTCGGGCGTCACTTGGATGCCGGCCTTTTGCGCCTCGGTCAGGAGGGTTTGCGCCTTTTCGGTAATCGCGATCTGGCGTTGCAGTTCTTCGAGGCTTCCACCCCATTCCCGATAGGTCGCAACCTGATTTTGCATCGCGGCTGTTTCGCGCGACACCTCGGCCAATGCCTCGGCAAAACCGGACAGGCCAGCCGCACCGCCCCCAGCGGACCCACCCGCGTTTTTCAGGCTCTCAAGGATCGCATCAACGAACGATGTGTCGACATCGACAGAGACCCCGCTCGAAACCGTCGTGTTTGCCGTGAAGTCCGAACCGGTGACGGCCCGCGCCGCCCGGTCGCGGTCAAGTTTGGCCTGCTCCAGCGCGGCCCGTGCCGCGTCAAGATCGGCTTGCGCAGCTTCAACTGCGGGGCGCAACCTGTTGCGTTCAGTGCGATTTCCGCCCGACTTGGATGCCGCCTCAGACGCATCCAGTAAGGCCTGTTGCTTTGCAAGTTCGGCCTCGGCGGCAAAAATCGCGCTCTCTGCCAGCTTGTAATTATCGTTCGCCAAATCGATGGCGGACTTGCCAGCGCTCGGCGCCGCTGTCGTGTAGAAGGTGCCGAGCGCGGCATTGAGTGCGGCCGTTCCTGAGGCTGCATCATAAAGTGCATTTTCAGCCTCACCTGCATTGTCACGAGCGAGCAGAAAATACGCCGCAGTGCCTCCGACGAGACCCGCGAGCACGCCCCAAGGACCAAGCGAAACAGCCGTCGCAACAGCCAAGCCACGGGCGGCGGTTGTCAAGGACAGAACCACAGCCCGCAAGCCGCCAAGCCCCGCAATGGCTGCGGGTATCTGCGTCGCCGTAAGGCCCAGCATAACCGCACCAACCCCGGCGGAATGCTCCCCCAAAAAGTCCATGCCGGATGCGGCCGCTTCAACGGCGGGCACAAGAGCCGCCAAAAGTGCGGTCCCCGCTTTGTCTCCAAACTCTGTGAACGTGCCCAAGGCGACGGTCAGGCGGTCATCCATTGATGCCGCGATTTTTTGAACGGCGGTGTCTGTGGCGCCCGCCTTGGCCTGCATGTCGACCAGAATGTCGTTGAAGCTGTCTCCCGCAGTCCCAGCCAGCGCAAGAGCGGGCACAATCGCCTCAACCCCGCCGAAAAGAACGGCCAGAGCCTCAGACGAGCCGCCGGTTTTCGTCACCAGATCATCAAGCCACCCCGCAAAGCCTTGCGATTGGATCGCGGCGGTTGAGAAATCCACACCCAATGCCTGCGCGGCCTTCGACGCCTCTACGCTCGGCTTGGTCACGGCGGCCAGAATAGCCCGCAAGCCGGTGACGGATTCCGCCGTAGAAATCCCGCCCTTTGTCAGGGCTGCAACCGATGCCAACATTTCGTCAACGCTGACGCCTGCGGACTCGGCCAAGGGCGCGACCCCACCAATGCTGGACGACAGTTCGCCGATCGTGGTCTTGCCCGCCCGCATCGCGACGAACATCGCGTCGGATACGGCAGCCGCGCCGCCGGCCTTTTCGCCATATGCGTTCAGAATGGTGGTCAGGCCGTCCACAGCTGTGGTGATGTCTGTGACACCACCCTTGGCCAGCTTGTTGGCCTGCGTCATGGTCTCGGTCGCCTCGCTCACCGAGGACGCACCCGCCGAAATCGTCTGGTAGAAAGCCCCTAGCTGATCATCCACGCCGCCGCCAAATTCACGGACAAAAGCACGCGACGCAGCCGTCAGTGCCGCCAGCTCTTGGTCGGTTCCCTCAATAAGCGTCGACACCTCGGCAAGCGCCTTGCTGGACGCCCTGCCTTGCTCGACAAAGCGAGACGACAGGCCAACACCAGCCGCCGCACCAGACAGGGCAAAGAACGCTTTAGCCAGCTTGGCGACACCACCAGAGGCCGTGCGGGACGCATCATCGATGTCATCGATCTGCTTCTCGGTCTTTCCGCCTTCGGTGCGGAACTTTTTGAGCTGGCCAACCGCCTTTCCCGCGCCAATGGACGAATAGCGGATCGCGATACCTGCGATGTCAGTCGCTTCCATTCTGCATCTCCGCTGGCGATAGGGCGAATTCTTCAAGGCCATGGGCCCACGCGTTCACGTAGGCACAGCTCATGGCCTTGATTGTTGCTGCCTCCCATGGTTCTGGAGTGATCGACCGGTTCTGAAAGTACGCGGCGATTTCCGTCTCAGGGAGAGGCTGGAGTGTTCCGGGATAAGGTCGGGCGCACTGGCCCAGATCCTCGAACCATTCCATCAGGTAATGACCCGCGGACGTGTCGGGGCGGTAGTATTTACCGCCCACTTTCTGTGATCGGGACTTCTTCCATTTGGGAGGAACAGCAGAATGAAACCCATCTTGCGCGGCGGCAAGAACTAGGTCGGGCATCACTCTGCGCTGATAAAATTTCCCGCATCGGAAGCGAAATTGATCGAACCAACAACGAAGCGGCTCGTCAGACCAAAGAACCAGTCCAGATCGTCGGGGGTAACTTCCAATGGGCGCTTATCCCGCTCGACATTCTGGAAGCGGACGACAAGCGCGCGTGCAATCGCGTCATTTTCACCGTCCTGCAAAGAGCGGCCACTCGCGACCCTCTTTTGATGCTCGCGGATCGCCTGCTTGACGGTCGCACTTTCGATTCCGCGAAGCCAAATGCCGACGGGCTCTTCGGTGACCTTCCCGTCCTCCCCCTCCACCTTTTGATAGAGAGGCAGGCCGGTTTGCAGGTCGGGAATGTGCCAAAAGCGACCTTCTTCGGCGTTGTCGCCAACCTTAAAGCGCGCGAAATCCATCAGGCGACGACCTCAGCCGAGTTGAACATGATCGGCATGATGAAGCCCTTGAAAGCGTTGCTCGAACGCTCACGGCGACGGACCGGGCCAATGCGCCCATATTTATAGGTAATCGTCCCGTCGGAATCCTCGATCTTGAACGACCATACCGCATTTACGTCACGGTCTACGCCGGGAAGGATAAGCGCCTGACCGGCGTCGCCCTCGATATACTTGAGGGGGACGTCAATCCCGCCACCGTCCTTGGTGCCGTAAAAATGTTCCGTGCGACCGTCTTCAAGGGTCGGCTCGCTGACATCCTCGGCGGTGTCACCATTCTCGGGAATGTTCAGAACGCCCTTGATCTGCGTATAGCTCAACGCCGCAAATCCGGTTGCGTCCAACGTGGCGGGCTTGCCCGAGGCAATGCTCATTTTTCCGCCAATATCGATATAGGTATCACCGTCAGCCATGGTGTTTCTCCTTTAGGCTCGTTTTACGGGCATCAGGCCCTCAGAAAATTCGATGAGAAGTTCACCGCCAGCGTCGATCACATCAGTGATCTTGCCCTCGTAGGTCGTGCCGTTGTCTGCAGTGAATTTCAGTTTCTTGCCCTTTTGGGGCGCCTCACCCGTGCAGAGCAGGCAGGGGTATCCCCGGCCCTCAATTGTCTGCTGGATGATCTTTCCGGAATATTTTTCAGCCATTGAGCGACCTCATTTCAGGGCGTTAAAGCCCATTTTTGCTTTAGTTACCGATGCCTATCGGGGCGACTTCACCCACCCTCTGAAAGGCAAAAGTGATGGACGCGCCATTGACCGGTGTGATCAATCGCACAATCCTTGGGGCAACGACGCGCCGCAAAAGCAACCGCAGGAGGCCCGCAGTGGGTAAGATCAAGATCGAAGCCGGAGATTTCAAAAAAGGGTCCGGTTCAAAGTTCGTTTCGCTTGGTGGATTGAACGAGTTCCACATGATGACCAACGAAGCCGGATGGACCGGCTACAAGGTCAAGAAGTACCGCATCGATGACGTCGAAGAAGTGGACGAGGCCAGCGAAGAAAACGTCAAGCGCCTCGGCGGCACGGTTGGCTGGGGCGTTGCGGGCGCGGTCATCCTTGGCCCTGTCGGGTTGTTGGCCGGTTTAATTGCTGGCGGTCGCGGGAAAAACGTCACCTTCGTTTGCAAGTTCAAGGACGGGACGAAGATGCTCGGAACCACCAGCTCCAAGACCTTCACCAAAATCATGGCGGCGCGCTTTTAGGTCACTACGAACCGGACAACGACGGGCGTTCGCCAATACGCGCCATCTTTGTATCCATCCATCACATGGCCGGGTGCCGTGATGGTGATTGTCTTACCCCCAGCCGCGATACGCTCTCCCGAGGGGAACAGTGCGGCTATGGCGTCTGCATGATCGCTCAGAGTGCCCGTTCCAGCCCCTGCGCGCCCCACGACGGTCAGCACAAGGCGACCGGGCCCCATGGGCGCATCCTGCCCGAGGGTGTCATCATCTGTGCCGCTGCGGACCAGATCAAAGGACAGATACGGCAGATTGCCATCGGCGGCGGGATCGAAGCCCTGATTCAGCCACTCCTTGGGCAAATCCCCATAACCCGCGGCGCGCGCACTCAGCGCATTTTCGACCGCTCGTGTGCTCATTTCAGCCTCGCTGCGTTCTTGCGGACGATGGACGGCCACTGATCAGCCGCACTACCGGCAAAATGGTCGCCCTTTTCATTGTGTTGCCGCCCAAGCTTATCCTTGCCCGTGAACCCAAATTCCCTGCGCCGTGCATAGGACGCGATCCACGCAAAACGAGACGTATCACCGAGGTCCATCATCGCAGAGACCAATGCAAAGCTATCGGCGCCCTCACTGATCAGCGCTCCGTTCAGCTCACTCACCAGACTGTTGCGCAGGTTGCCCGTGTCGACGGGCATCCGGCCACCTTTGGCCTTTGGCGTCTGGGCCAAAGATATGACGTCCTGAATGCTCTCTGACTGGACCGCCTTCATTTTCTCGACCGTCCGGTCGGTGATGTCATCCCATTGCGCGGTGAATTTCTTCATCGCGGGACCAGAAGATTTGACTTAATTCGGATCTGCTCCCAGCAGCGGCAGTTGATAGTTTGGTGCGCAGATGCGCCGAGACTGGCGTCGCCCGGGAACATCATTCGCGAACCGTCGGGCAGCGTGAAAGGCTCGTCCATGCCTGTCACGGTTGTTCCGTCCATTTCGCGGTGATCTGGGCGCGTTCGCCCGTCGCCTGTGTCGGTCCAACCGCGTTCAATCTGATCGCTCCGCACCCTGCCACTGTCGACCAGCTGGCGAAAGCCCTCGGATCGCCCCGCGCGCAAAGCCGTGATTGCCTCTGTCCGCGCGATTGTTTCGCCCCGATGAGCCAACAGCCGGTCCTTGTAGCGGCCCGCGATCCGGTCAATGTCGGTTTTCGAGAGCGCCTTTCCGTCTTTCAGTGCCCTCAAAACGGTCCCATCGAACCGCTTGTCTCGCAGTTCCCGACGGAAATACCCGCGATCGAGCGCGGCAAGCTCGGTGCGCATGCTGTCGACGTATTGGGCCTGCGCCTCGGTCAAGCCAATAAGGCCGCCCGCGCGCCGTCCTGTCGCCGGATTGATGCGCCCAACCAAATCAAGCGCGATTGCCTTGGGTCCGCGCCCCTGCTCAACACCGGCCAGAATGATGGCCCGCGCCATTCTGATCTGATCCTCGACAATACCCGCGATCAGGGTTCCGGCCTTTTGGCTGACCCAAGCCTCAGCGCGCACGGCCCGCCCGTTGAAGCCCAAAACGAACTTGGACCCATCGAACGGATCGCGAATGGCGATCCGGCTCAGTGCCAGCGTGCCGCCGGTGGTATATGCCGCGCGCAGCGAGTCCCCAAGGGCGGTGAATGCGGCCTCCTCAATGCGCAAGGCCTCGATCGCGGTCTCGATATTCCCATCGCGCAATGCCGTGGTGAGCTTGGAGAACTGAGCCGCCGCCCGAATTTCGGCAATCGCCTTTTCAAACGCCGCGCGGACGTCGGGCTCGAGCTTTTCAAGGGCCTCCCTGATCTCGCGCGGTAGTTTTCTTGCCATTTACCACACCCTTGATATGGTCAGCGCATGAGCAAGCCGCCCCTCACCAACCAAGAAATCTATGATCTGCTGCATGAAATGCAAATTAAGTGCCGTGCGCGGGGCGAAACGACAGTTGGCGAAACGACCTTGAGAACGGCAAACGCTGCCCTGTTTCAATTGCAAACCGCCCTGCTCGCCAACATGGACGACCCCGAACTCAAGGGCATCGACGCAGCCGATTAGGCCCGCAACAGAACCTCATAAAGAAGATCGACCCCACCCGGCGCAGTCTGCGAGACGCGGACGATTTTCAACCCCGGCAAGGAATTGTCAGCCGGCAAGGTGACGCTGTCAGGCTCGGATAGAACGATCGTATCTGCCTGCGTCGGGACAACACCCGTGCTGGCAACCGTGATCAGTTTGTCCGTCGCGCGAACCTCTTTTCCATCGACAAGCCCGAGTCGGATTTGGTCGTTGATGACCGTCAGCTCGTGCTTTGTCGGTTTGCTTGGGATCTGGTCGTATTCAGGGCCGGTGGGCGCACCGGCACGGCACAGCGTGGCGGTATAGCCAACCTCCCCAAGCGCCGTGGCGACTTCGCCCGCGATTTGAGACCAGTCAACCATCAGCCGAGCGACCGCATTCCAAGGCCGGTTTTGCGGGACACATATTGACCCAACATTGCCTCAATCTTCGTGCTCGTCGGGGACAACGCACCCTCAGCCTTTGCATCGCCGACCGCGGTCCATTTGATGCCCTTGACCTCTGTCAGGACTCGCGCCTCACCCGGCGTGTAAACGCGATTGAACAGACCCGGTGTTCCGAGTTCGATCTTGGCCGCCTCATAGATAGCCGCATCGATGACCTCAGGCGCTGGCGATGTGGCAAAGTTCTGCACATAGAAGAACTCGATGAAATCGGCCCCGCGCACCAGTGCGGCGGCGCTCTGCTCATCGTTCGCAATGGCATCCCCACGCGCGGCGGCGTAGGAGATCCAGCCCTCTAAGGTCGCGGCCACTGGCTTAGCTCGCCTTGGCCGCTTCGATCAGATCGATCAGCGCATCGTCAGTGGTGTCGTCGCTGAATTCGATACCCAGCTCTTCGGCGTTCTTTTCAAGACCCGCGCGCTTTTTGGTCTTCGCGGGGTTGGTCACAGCGGCCTCGACCGCGTGGCCTTTGTTGGCCAGATAGGACGGAACCGTATCGCCCTTGACGGTAATCTCGGCCCCGACTTTGACGCGGTTGCCTTTGGCATCGTAGACGCCTTTTTCGGTGACTTTGAACTTCATGGCTTTGCCTTTCCGTATGGAGTGATCTCACAAAAGAGGCCGGTCTCCCGGCCCCTCGAAAAAATCACTTACGACGAGTGCGCGATCCCGCAATTGTCCTCGGCGTCGAATTTGATTTCGACCGCAGCCGCAGCCATCGTCACGAAATCATAGTCATCTTCGGGGTTTGCGCGGAACTGAGCGCGTGTCGCCATCGGCATACCGTTCAGCACCTTGACCACGCGGCGATCTTTGATCACGGGAATGATCTCGTTTGCGTTGACGGTGTCGGACGGGACGACCTCTTTCACGCCCGGGATTTCCATGATCGCCTGAGCGATCTTTTTCGGATACCCGCTCGTGAACTCAGTCGAACCGGCATAGAACCAATCGTCCCAGTTCACATAGATCGTGGCCGGAACTTTAAAGTTGTCGCCGTGCAGCAGTTTCAGGGTCGCTGTGAATTCGGCAACCCACTGCGCACCAGTCGCACCATTCAGGGCAACGCCCGTGGCGCGCGTGTTGCGCTTGGGATGGGTGCGCAAACCGTAAGACGGGCTCCCGTTCACATTGATGTTGGCAAAGCCATCAAGCGCGCCGGTTTCGAGCTGCTTGGCAACCTTGTGCATGGAGTTCATGCGGCCCGCGTCGTCCAGCATGAAGCCCTCGGTGCGGGCCGCCTCAACCTCGCGCCAGCCGAAGCCGAAAGCGCTGTCGATGACAGGGATCGGCGTGCCGTGGTAATCAAAGGTCGGCTTGTCGGTGCGGGCCTTCGAGCGGCCGTCAAGCGAAACGTTGACGTCGCCGCTGTCGCTGATGGTCTGGAAGTAGTGAACCACCTTGCCGATCGCCATCGGCGCCGAAACAGCCGCAGCCAGATCGTTGAACACTGTCATGGTCTGACGCTGAACGCTGATACCTTCGCGGTCCCATTCGCCCCAGACATCGCGGGGAATGGCAAGCGCGTTGCCAACCAGACCTGCGCCATTGGTCAGCCCAAAGCTCTGAGCCATGGATTCCTGACGCTGGTTGAACATGCGACGGTTGGCGAGAATGACGCGCTCTTGGTCTTGAGTAAAACGAAGCATTTTCAGGCCCCCCTTATGCGCGGTTGAAGCTGTTGGCGATGCGCACATCTTGCAACGCACCGGCGGTAATGGCGCCCGCCTCACCATCAAAGAACGCGACAACGCGCTCACCGGCGGCGGCCGATGTGAGATAGCCGGACGCACCGATGGTCAGGGCGTCGCCCTTTGCATAGGTCGCAGCGGCAAGGCGAACCTGATAGTTTTCGCCGGGGCGCGAGCGATACGCCACGCCGGTGCTGCCAGCAGTGTAGGCAGTCTCGATGTCCTGACCTGCGAAACCAGCATTGCCGAGGATCAGGAGATCCGCCTCGATGTTTGCAGCGGTGGCGACGGTCAGTGTGTCCGCGCCCTCGGTTACGAGGATGCCCGGCAGATATGCGCCCGCGACAGTCTTGTTCGAAACGGTCTCGGGCTGGGCGTTGCTCGGCCCGCGATAGATGACGTTCGCCATTATTTGGCCTCCTTCTCACCGAAGGCCGAATTCAGGCTGTAGCCCTCGAACTCGTCGGGCTTGCCGCCCCCCGAGAAGGAACCGTTCAGAGCGGCAGCCTTGCCCGGTTCCGCCTTGGATGCGAGCGCCTTGAGGACGTTCAACGGCGTGGCTTTCGCTTCTTCTTCGGACAGGACATTGGCCTTCACGACCTTGTTGACCAGCTCGTCCTTTTCTGCCTCGTCCTTGGCCTTTTGGGCGTTCTGGATTTCGGACAGGTTGTCGGTCAGCGGCTTCACCGCATCTTTGACCGCGTTGGAGATCAGCGCACCGATCCCGTCGACGGCTTCCGAGAGGGTGTTAACCTTCGCGGAAAGCTCTTCCAGCTGCTTTTCATCAGCCATTTCTGCTTCTCCTTTGTTGAGAGGTTCCCGCTCGTCGGCCCCGATGGCCTCCATAATCGCGGTCTTGATGCGCTCCAAAATGGGCACGCGGCCCATACGTTCAGCAGCGCGAAGGGCAGCGTCGGCCGCCCAATCGAGTTCACGCTCGGCATCATCCAACGCCGAGTTGATGACCTCAATCTCGTCGCCGTGGCTGTCCACGGCTTTGTTCACAAGCATGCCGACGCCCTGTTCCGGCGTGGCGGCCCCGTCCTCGCCAATGAGGATCGCGTCGTGGTCGAAAATCATGTTGCGCGCGACGTGCTTCGCCCCGTCTTCCTGCTCTCTGCTGCAGGCTTCAAGGTTGCAAAGCAGGCCGGTGCTTGTATTGATCGGCTCGCCTTTTTCGATCGCATCGAGAACCGTTTTCCCACCGGGCGAGTTGGTGGCGTACTCAACGTCAATGACCTTGTCCAAGAGGACGCGGCCACCTTCGCGACGGGCATTCTCATTCCAAGCCCCCACAAATCCGCGCACCATCCCGCGCGGATCTGAGGCGCTGACGAAATTCCCGTTGATGGTAGGGTGCCCAAGGGGCGCGGGGGTGCCGTCAAGGGACGCGTAGCTCTTTTCGATCTCTTCGGCGGGATAGCGGATGCCGTTCATGACAACGCCATCCGGCAAGGTGGCACTCGGAACGACAATCACGTCGCGACCGTCGCGGCGCTCACGCCGGATCTTGGACGAATTCACCGCAGTGCGGATGTTAACGCGGACCTGTTTGCTCATTCATCATCTCCGTCGCTGAACGGATCGGGCGCACCGGCACTATCACCCGCGGCGACGCGGATTTCGTCTGCGTGGTAAACCGGATCATCTTTTTGCTTTGCGTTGATCTCGGCCATCTTGAATGCCCGCTCGATCTTCTTGTCCTTGCCAGCCTCGGTCAGGTCGGCCCAATTGATGCTCCAGTCCCGTTCGGGAATGATCTGGAAGCGCTCAAGTCTGTTGATCAGTTCGCGAATGCGCGGCTTGCCGATGTTGATCCGGCGCGCATTGTTGACCAGATTCCAATCCTCTTGGTCCTCGGTGCTGGCGCGCTCACCTGTCTGCGAACCCATAAGAATTTTGACCGGGATCATCATCGATGCCGCAAAAGAACTGACGGCAGCGTTCGAATAGGTGTCACCGGTCGGCAGAGTGACTTGCAGGGTTTTCGCCTGCATGCCTTGCAGCATCAGCAGCTTGTCGAAACCTTTCTGGAAATCCTCGACCTGCTCATTCATTGCGTCGGCCAGCTTTTCGACCTCAACGCCCATGGCCTGCGCCATCCGGTTCACGTCGAGGTCCTTGTCGGCCTCAAGAATTGGGTTGCCGCGCGCCGCCTTATAGAAGCCCTCGCCGCCAGCCCCTTTGACCTTCTCAGCGTCGAGCAGATCGTTATATCCGCTCTCCAAGTCCGAGCGGCAATCGACAGTCCCATCGCGCGACCAAATCAGGACGCGATCAGGATGCACCTCAAACTGGCGCACCTTTGTCAGGTCATTGCCGACGGCCGCCTCATTGAAGAGGTACATCTTCGGCTTGCCGTAATCCTCGGATTCTGTGTCTGTGATGTACTCCGACACCTCAAGCTGCGCACCAGCGCCACCCCAAGCCGGTATAACCTCGGCAATCCCGTCCAGTCCGCCCGGAACCGTATCAACGGGCTCACGGAACCCTCTGTCGTCGCGAAATCGCAGGATAACACCCGCATAGCCGCCAACCATTGCGCGGCGGTCGGCCTCTGCAAGAACCTGCCATACGCGAAGATCGTCAAAGCGCTGTCGGATTTCAGACTCGAGCGAGCTTTCTTTAGCCTTGGCGCTCTCCCAAATCTCGGGGGCATCTTGCCACGTCTTTAGGACAGTGCGCTCCACCGCGCCCTTCGCAAGTCCGTTGCGATTGTACATCGCATAGAACTGTTGAAACGTCAGGTTTTCCGGCCAGCCGAAATCGCGATAGTGATTGTGTTTCACCTCGGGGAAACACCCCGGAAACATGATGTCCAAACGGCGTGCCGCGTTCTGGAACGCCGCCTGCACCGCATTCGTGATTTTGCTCATCTACGGTGCCTCTTCGTCAGCATCATGGCGACGTTCTTTTCGGGCTCGGTCGTCAGCGCATTAAATGCCTGAGCCGTGCTATCCGCGTCATCGTCATGGCCGGTTTCCGGCGGGAAATTCTCAAGCTCGCGCAGCCAGCGCTCATTCCATTCACCGCGGACGACCCAGACGTTTCCGGCCTCAGCTTGCGCGGAGAAGCCCGAAAAGCGCGTCACCTTGTCCCCCGTCACCGGCTTGGACCGGACGTTGAACCCGACCAGCAACTTGGTCAGCTGCGTTACCTGCGACTTGCCCGCCTGCCCCGGGTCCTGCGGCAGATCGACGGCCACGGATTGCCCGTCCGCCTCGGCAGTTGCCTTGAGCAGCTTCTCAACGCCGCTTGGCCCCAGCCGATCGGCCTTGTGATCGAGGACGTAGAAATTCCCGCGCCCGTCGGTTCCCATCTTGGTCCCGCAGGTCCAGTCAGGATCGTTGCTTTCTGTTTTCGGCGTCGCGGCCAAGTCCCAACCGCGCACTGTCCGCAGATTGGCGGGCGGCGCATCAAGGAAGTTGTCAGCGACCCATTCGCGCTTGAAGTACATGCCGGCGGCAGGCCGGATTTTCCAGTTGCCCCCGAGAAGGCGCTCGCGTTCGACCGTGGGCAGCGCCATTAGCGACGCCATGTATTCAGGGTTCGCCGCCATCAGCGCCTTGTTGTCCCGCAGGCTGGCCGAGACGAACGTCACCGACTTAGGCGGGATTGGTTGCGGGTTCCCGTCTTCATCCGGCTGGGTTAGGTGCGCGAGATCGTCAGGACTGTCGCCCCAGTGGATCGCGTCACCCACGCGGACAAAATACCGGATCACCCCCGATCGCTCTGGAATGGCAAGCCCGGTCTTTTGGTCAATCCACCAAGCGATGAACCGCGCCACCCATGAATCCGCGTCGGGGTTACAGGTGGCCCGAATGCAGGGCATCACACCCGACATCGATCGGTTTCGAGACAGCAGATACCAGAATTGCTTTTCCGAAAAGTGGGTCAGCTCATCAAAGCCGATCCAAGGGATTTGCGCCCCCTGATAGTTGTAAACCGTCTTGTCATGCTCAAGGTGAGCAAAGCTTATCGATGCACCGCCCGGGAACTTCCATTCCAGCACATGCTCTTTCGGCGCCGCCCCAATGAGCGGATAGAGCTTCGCGCTTTCGTCCCAGAGACCGCCCTCATTCCGGATTTGAACCGTAGACCGGCGAAAGAACACGCCACCGAATTCAGAGTTGCCCACATACCGCAGCGGGTCCAGCAACAGCGCCCATGTTTTGCCGCCACCGGCAGCGCCGCCATAGATGGCAATATCCGCCGAGCTGCTGAGAAACCTCTCTTGCGGCCCCTCTTGCGGTCTAATCGGCTTTCGTTCTGCCATTGTCCGGCAGTTCGTAGATCGCGACGGCAGGTGCCGGGGTCATAGTCCCATCGGGGCTGGTGTGCTCGACGCGCTCGACGTACATCCCCAAGTGCTTGGCAATCTTTTCAAGAGCGCTGTTTTTGTCCCACAGCTTGACCTCGTGAACGTACTCGACCGCGCGATTGCCATGTTCGTCGACTTCGCCACTGGGGCGCGTGACGACCTTCACCGATGAAATGGCGGATGCTGTATCATCATCCAGTTCATTCAGCGGCCGCAGCTTTCCATCGGCAGTGAAGGCCTTGCGAAGATCCGACATCCCGACGCGCACCAGTTCGCGCAACACGTCCTCAGCCTGAACCCCAACACGATCTGAACGTTTCGATTGGGCCGCAGCGATGGCCTTTTGCACTTCAACATTCTTCAACAGGCGCTGCCCCATGGAATACGCGGTTTTTTCGCTATACCCCGCGCGGATTGCAGCCTGCGTTGCGTTCAGGTCAATCAGGTACTCTTCGACAAAGCGAGCCTGCTTCGGTGTCAGCGCCTTCTCTTTTTCCGAACTGCCACCCATGAATGAACCTACCGTGTTGAGGCGTGTTTCAGCCCACCAAGGCGTCGATACGGTTAAGGGCGGCGCGTGGGCCCATCGCTTGGAACCTCTGCGCACTCGACCCGACCGTCGACCACCATGATTTGAATGTGCCGCCCGTTTGATTGCGGAACTTTTTCTGCCGCAGGCCGAAACCTCAGGGCCGCGGCTGGGAAGCCCACACAGCGCTCACCCACGAGCAAACGACGAGGGCTTTTCACAATACCCCCAGATGGGATGCGTCGCTCGCTCACTGGCGCCTCCTGCTTCCCCGCCCATGAATGTAGCGCATTCGGTAGCGCGGCACGCTGGGCGAAAGCCGACCGTAAAACCGCGGGCGGGGAATGTTGTGAGCGCGGGCCGGACGCTACCCCGGCTGTGATCCCTTGAGCCATTGCGCGCCCGCCACACCCTTCCCCGTCACTTGGTTATCTGTCTCTGGCGCAGTCATAAGTGCGTTGACGTTTTTCAGGCCCATGTAAAGGTATGAGGTCGGAATCTTGCGCTCAGCGTGTCTGCTTTCCACGCCTCCGCGCTCATGAGGGTGCACCCGTTGGCCAATCACATTCGCCCGCATGTTGGGCTAGTGACGAGGTGCGCCCGCAAAAGGGCAGCATGAATCAAAAAAGGCGGGCCTTGACCCACCTCTCCGATACTAGAAATTTACCCCCTATAAGATTTCCCGTCAACATCTTGTGTTCTGCTGGCCAATCAAAAATTCGCAGCGTTCGCCAGATGCTCCAGCGCGTCCCGCAGGTGCTCCAGCCCAAGCTGATGGCGACGCCCCTTGTACAACCGCCCCGGGATGCCAGATCCGTTCAGGACGACAACATCGATCAGCTCCTTGTCTTCGTCCCTGATGTGCCGGGACAGGTTGATGTAGGCGCTCATGCGATCGGTCTGCACGCTGATGGCGTGATCGGGCTTCGGGCTGCAATCAACCTGCACCTGCTTGATTGCGGGCGGGCTCTTTTGGGTGGCCTCATAGGCATTGCGCAAGGCCTCGCCCGCGCTGAACTGGCGCGCATTGATCACGCCGCGTTTGTGGTAAACCTCCAGCATGTCGACGCGGCGGGCGCGCTTCACGTTGTTCGGGTTGGATCGCTTGCCTGTCTTGGGGTCGATGTGCTCGACGCTCTCCACGATCTTCATGTGACGCTGCGCCGGTGTGTCCGGGCCCATGTCCCACGGTGCGGGTGGTAGGCTGACGCCCTTGGTCTTGCCCTTGTTGCGGCTTCGCTTCTTTGCCTTGGCCATGCTCATCACCCCTTGAATACCGCCTCAGCCGCTTCGCGCGGCGTCGGGCCGTTGATCTTCTTGTCCATTCCGTCCAGCCGCTTCTGCATGCCGTCCAGCCGTGCGTTCATGCCCGCGATGGTGCGCGCTGTTTGGGCGCGGTCGGCCCAGAGCGCCTTGATCAGTTCCGCCTGCACTTCGATCTGCCGATCCTTGGCCGCCTGCCCTGTGTCGCTCATGCCGCGTCCCCCTTGCTCTTGAATTTGCGGATCGCGCTAAGAATGGTGGTGTGGTCGCGCCCGCCGAAGAGGTTGGCAATATCGGCTAGGGATGCGTCCTCGACCTCGGTGTAGACGCGGGCCATTGCGAGATGGCGGACATCTGTGACCCAGCGGCGCAAATCTCGACCGACGAGATCGGACACCGGAATTGCGAAATCCTCGGCAACCTCTCGGACGATCCCGATGAGCTCGGCGCGCTCGGCCAGCTTGGCCTGATAGGCTCTTTCGAGGTTTTCCTTGATGGCTTGGCGGTCGGTCATTTGCCCACCCCCGGCATGAGCTTGGGGCCAGAGAAGCCAGCGGCGCGGACGATCTCGGCGGCAACCTTCGGGTCGCAACGCACGCGGGCGGGCTCTTCGGGCTCACGTCGCGGCACCATCGCCAACCGGCGGGCGTGATCGGCGCGAATGACCTTGGCCACCTGCTGCGGGATCATGGCCAGTTTCGGGTTGTTCCCGCCCAACAGCTGGCCGATAGCGCGGTCGATGTCCTCGATCGAGAATTGGAACAGCTCATTCACCCAATTCCGGTAAAGGCCTTGGCGCTTCTCCGTGGCCATGTCATCCCAGCCGTAGGCGGATACCGTCACGGCGACCATCTCAAGCATCCCAGCGACCGACCGCTTGTGGTTGTCCAATTCCGAGGGCTCCATCGATTTCGCTGGCAATTTGATGCCCGCTTCGGTGAGCCGACGCTCGGCCGCGGCCATGTGCTTGGCCACGATGGGGCTGATGGGGGCGGCTTGCGTCGTGGGAAGGTTGCGCGTCATTGCCTGTCTCCTTGAAGTACCAGTCTGCCTTGATGGATTGCCAGCCACGTTCCTCGGCCAGCGCCAGTGCGTCGTCGGGGTCTCCCCCCAGCTTGCAGATTTCGTCCAGTGTTTTGGCAAGCCGCTTGGCCCCCGTGAGGGTCAACGGCTTTTTCATTTTCCGCCGGAACGCGATGAAACTGGCGACCGCCTCTGAACCGGCGAAAGCTTCGAGCGCGTCGTGCACGTCGCGCGTCTGACGTTTCTCTGACGTTTCCTGATGGTTAATTGATGGTTCGGGTGCACGCTGTGCGGGGGTGGGGTGCACGCTGTGCGGGGGTGGGGTGCACAGTGTGCGGGGGTGGGGTGCACAGTGTGCGGGGTGCACGTCGTGCGGGGGTGCACAGTGTGCGGGGGTCGGAATGACGTGAAACACGTTCACGCCGCGCGGTCCCGCCTGCTGATCGATGCGCAGATAGCCCCGATCTTGGAGCCCCTTGATCACGTTTTGCGCCTTGCGCTCGGAGCATCGGGCAAGCTCACTGATCCGGCGGACGGAGGGGTAACAGCGGCCCTCGTCGTCGGCATGGTTCGCAAGTGCGAGCATGACCGCCACGTCATAGACGTCAATCAGATCGGAGTCGTATACGGCGGCCATGATTTTGACGCTCATTTCGCTGTCCTCGGAATGGATAGGCCCTCGGTCTCGCAGACCACATCGATCACGACCTCGCCCCGTGGCGAGCGGTCCCCGATCGAGTGCGTCAGCCGGTCGTTGAACTCGCGGTCATCGACGCCCAACGCTTGCGCCAGCCCGTCCTGACCAGCCTTGAAGGCCGCGATCAGGTTGTCCTTATCGGGCACGGGGCCGCGGTTGATCGGGTGGAAGGTCACATGGATGAGGAACGGGCCAGTCAAGCGGTTTGCGCCATGCGCGAGGCACAGAGTGCAGACAGCATCCTTGTAGGCCTTCTTGGCGCGATACAGGGCCATGTGGTGCACGCTCGCGTTCGGGGATAGCGCCTTGGGCGGGTATGGGACCGAGACGCGCATCACCGCCCCCGTGCAAGGATGCTGTGAACGTGCTTGTAGGCGTCGACCTCGGCGCCCTTGCGGTTGCCGCGCATCTTGGCGGCCTTCGCCTCGACAATCGCGATGCGCTCGGCTGTCTTTTTCGATTTAAGCAGGCGCTTGAGCATAGTTCAGACCTCCTGTCTTGGCTGGATCATCAAAATGGGATTTCGTCGTCGATGTCGCGGGGACCGCTGTGCCCGCCATCGTATTGGCCTTGGCCGCCTTGGTCATAGCCGCCGCCTTGGCCAGAGCCGTATCCCTGCCCGTCACCGTCGCGGCGCGGATCCAACAGAACCAACGTCCCGCGATACGGTCTCAGAACGATTTCAGTGGTGTAGCGGTCCTGCCCGCTCTGATCCTGCCACTTGCGGGTTTCGAGCTGGCCCTCGATATAGACCTTGGAGCCCTTGCGCAGGTATTGCTCGGCGATGCGGGCCAGCGGTTCGGAAAAGATCGCAACGCTGTGCCATTCGGTGCGCTCTTTGCGCTCGCCGGTGTTGCGGTCTTTCCATCTTTCGGACGTGCCGATCCGCAGGTTGCAAATCTTGCCACCGTTCTGGAAGGTCCGAAGCTCAGGGTCACGGCCCAAATGGCCCAGTATGATTACGCGATTAACGGAAGCGGCCATTGCTTTCCCTTTCTCTCTTCACCCCGGCAAGAGAATCCTCGTGCCTGTGCAGTCGCGTGTGCCCGGAGCGGGTCACAAGCGCCAAATTATTGTCTTGATTGTTTGTCTTGTCGCCGTCGATGTGGTGGACGCACTCGTCATCCATGAGTGGCCTACCGAGCCGCTTCTCCATCTGCACGACATGTACTGACCGCCCCTTGTTGGGGCCGCGCGTGAACTCGACGTAACCGCTGGGCTTCAATGAAACACCGACGCAGTTCCCTCCATCTGCCCAGCGAAGGCGCGCTTGCGAAATGTTGGCGCGGTGTTCTGCCGTGAACACTCTCGATTTGCCGCGCATGCCTGAACCAAGCCTTCCCTCTTTGGCGGCCATGCGAACAGCCTCGGCGCGGTCTCGAAGGACGCCGCGCTTGTGAAGGTGATAGCGCAGGACCGAGCGAGATATCCCCAGGTCGTCTGCCACTTGCGGGATACTTTCGCCTTGAGCATATCGCGCCACCGCCAACTCGATGACCTTGTTGACTGATCCAGCCATGCTTAGGCCTCCTCTTTTTCGGCGCGCGGTGCGGCGTCTTCGAGTTCTTGTGCCCGCACATCCAGATCAGCGACGAACGTGGGCAGGTAGACGCTCACGCAATCGCGGTAAATTTTTCGCTGCTGGTTCAGGATGGAGATTTTCCCAACTAGGCTGGCCACCCGCGCGTCCCTTTGAGAGACAATGCGCTCATGATGCGCGGCGGGGATGCTGCCCTTGATCTTTGGGCCTTCGAACAACTGGCGCTCGATCGCTCGAATTGCGTTGCGCTTTTTGATGATCTTGTCGCGCTCTTGCCGAAGCAAATTGCGGTTGGCGGACAGGGCGCGGCTGGCGCGCTCGAACCATTCACCATCTTCGCCGCGCGCGTCGATCTGGTCCTCGATGTCTTCGATGATCGCCTCAATGTCGTCTTTGTTGTCTTGGAGATCCGAAAGGTCGAGCTTGAGGTCTTCGAGTTCGCGCTTGAGCAGGTCGATCGCGGCCTGCTTTTGCTCTTCGATTTTGTTCGGGTCGTGCGAAATCATATTCACCCTTTCCAGCCCATAACGTGGGCCCCTGCTATGAAAGCGCCTGCGATGCGGTCCTTGATCGCGGCGAAGTTTTTGGGGTTGTCGTTTCCGCGCGGTTCGGCGCGGTCCAAGAGGCGGCGGAACAGATCGAAACCGGCCTCGTCCATTTCGACCACGAGAACGCCCTCACGGACGGGGCTCGGGCGGACCTTGACCATCGGCTCAGACATCACGCGGCCCTCCCGATGAACTCGGTGCCGCCGGTGTGGCGCGCGTCGAACAGATACCAAGCACAATTATCCTTGCCGGTGTGCTTGCTGCCCTCGATCCATTTGACGCGACCGACGGAGACGACCTTGACCAGATGGCGCAGGAACGGCACGGCCTGAATGGTGTGCAGCCAGTCGGCATCGAACAGAAGCCACGTCGGGGCGAACCATGAGAAGTTGCGGATCATTTGGTGCAACAGGACGCGCGTCCACGGCGGGTTGGTGATGATGAAATCCAGCTTGCGGAACAGATACGATCGCGGGGCCCAGCGGAGCGCGTCGCCCTGCCGGACGTCACCGCGACCGGGGTTCAGGTCCAAGGCCTCGACGCAGCTGCCCCCGAGGCGGCGCAGGTGGTCGATAAGGCGGCCATCGGCGGCGCAGGGTTCCGCGAACCGGAAACGGGCGGGCAAATGCCGCGCGAGATCGGCCACAGGTGCCCATGGCGTCAGGTATCGGTCGCCCTTGGCGCGCTTGAAGGTGGATCGCTTGCCCATCAGCCCTGCCCCGCCGCGAGGTGCGCGTTCGGCACGGTGCGCCCAATGATGATGATGTCCTTTGCGCCCTTGTGTGCGCGCTGGAAGCGGGCCTTGGCCTCGGCATCGTCCATGGCCAGAATGACGTGCTGGACGGTCTGCCCCAGCTGGGGGCTGTGTCCGGTCACGATGTGGCGTTTTTTCGGCATGTTGGAATCCTCTCGGACGTGGTGGCGCGGAACGCCAAAAAGCCCGCCCCAATCAATGGGACGGGCTCACCTTTTCTTTCGCGCGATCTTCTGCATCGCGCTCACGCATGAACTGCTCGATTTCAGACATCTTCGCCGCAGTAACGGTGCCCGCCGCGCGCATTCGCTTGACGACGTTCACATCACCTGCTGCAAGCTTGCTGAAATACCCCTCAGACCAACTGCGTTTGGAGCAAAACGCCTCTACCCTCGTAAGGAGGGCTTTGACGTGCACCTTCGTTTTGGTGTTCGGCTCGTTAAGCCAGGTATCGCTATTGGTTTGCATACCTCTGGCTATATCCGATTTATCGGACAGTCAACTTCCGAAATCTAGGACGTGCGATTTTATCCGACATACCGGATAATGCCCACATGACGAGCGAAACAGACATCAGCGGCATCAAAGACCGCCTCAGGGAATCTTTGGAGAAGGCGGGCATTTCAATGCGCGCTGCATCGGTAGCCGCAGGGCTAGGACCGGGCTACGTTCATTCATTGATTAAAGACGGAACCGAGCCAACGGTGTCAAAGCTGGCTCAGATCTGTAGCAAGAACGGCATCAGCTTTGCGTATGTCCTCTTGGGCGTGGATATGGACCCAGAGACTCGCCGCCTTCTTGAGCTGATTGAAGCCGATCCGAAACGTCGGGCGAATATTCTCGCCCTTCTTGGCGACCAGTAACTTCCGAAGCGAAAATCAATTCTGCAATCTCGGCGCTCTTTAGCGCCTTTAGGCGTTTCAGGAAGTTGGAAACCAACATCATACGCCCCTCCTAACTCTCAAATATTCAACCTAGAGTTTTCTTCCCCTTGCGTAAGGCGGTCAAGGCGACTATCTGTTTTTCCTAAATTTAGGAAAAAGGGACCTGAAATGGAAATTTTTAGGAGACGACTGCAAGAGGCAATCGATGCGTCCCCAGAGTATCGCGGCAAGATTCAAAAACTGTCGCGCGACGCCGGTGTTGGCGACAAAACGGTCTACAATATGCTGAAAGCCGAGAGCCTTGATGTGAGCAAGGCGGGGCCCGGCATTTTCAATATGGCGCGCATAACCGGCCTGCTAGGAGTTTCGCTAGATTTCCTTGTCGGACGTGCCGCCCCGCCGGTGAGAGCAATTCAGTCTGGACAAGGAATCCCCGCGCACATCAATGCATCTTTAAGTGCGCAATTACTGGGGAGTGATGCGCCGTTAAGTGCTGATAAAATTTTGCGTCTCCACCTGAAATCTGGCGGGCGAATTGAAGCATTCGAGCCCTTCTTACCTCAGTGCGATCAATACTATCCACCCGCAGGTGACGATGAGACGCTGACCGTAAAATCCGTTGGGGAAAAGAGCCTTTCCGCGCTCACGATGGGTCGCGCGGACAAAGAATTGCTGCAAGGCGCCTTAAATCAAGTAGACGACACAAGCTTGAAGGCGCGATGGGTGGACGACTATCGAACGGCATCCAGAAATGGGACGCTATGCACTCTTGAAACTCTTGACGTCCAAATGCCGAACCACCCGACGCGCGTCCGAATGGACTTTATCCGGTGCCTTGTAGGCGTTCAGGGGGCCGAATCTGATCCCGTTGTTCTGAACTTCTCAATGCTTGTTGTGTGACGACTGGGAGCTCGTCGCGCGAAAGCAGGGCCAGCACCTCACTCCGATCGCGCGGGGCCGGCGGATCGATCAGCCACTCGAAAGGGGCTGGCATAGTCGCGCTAAAGCCGTAGCGCACCGCAGCGCCGCGCAACATGTCCTTTTCCCGAATGAAACAGTAAATCCAATCGGGGTCCCACTTCAAAGAAACCGCCAAATGTCCAATCGCGACAAATTCGCGAACGGAAGAAGACATCCCCCGAAATTTAGGATTTACGAAAAGGTCTCCAAAATAGACCAAGCGCCGTGCGACCGCCCGGACAACCTCGGGGCGAACCCGCCCAACAACATCTTTCCCAGATGCGTCACCATATGTGCGGGAGAATACGCGCTGCCAAAATCGGTCTACAGGCTCATGACCGAGATCTTCCAAGCGCGCGCAGCCCAACATCGCGGGCTCACCATCCTTACGGGCCACAAGCGGCAAGTAATTCCCGCTCGTGAAATCGTTCGATGCAGCCGCCGACATGGGCGTCAAATAGGGCTTCCCAATCTGCGCAACGATGTCACCGACCTCGACCGGATCGGAGACCTGACTCACCTCAAATCCCTTGCTCTCCAAGACTTTCATCAAGCGACCAATGGCGGCCGCGCGGGCTAATGTGTCCATACCTTTCCCCAGCTATAAGTTGCTAATTTCGCTTGGCATTCTTCTTTTACGGGCAGGAGTGAGTCTACCGATCCCCTCACATCAACGCCGCTTCGCGCCAGTATTTTATCCTTTATTTCGGACATTCCTGATTGACTATCCGATAAATCGGACATATATCTATTTGCACAGGCCGCCGAAGACGCCTCGGGCAGATCGCGGCCAGCAAAGAGGACACAGACATGCAACTTTTGAGAATCCAGCCCGAGCCGCAGCCCGCAACGAGCAATCCGGCTATCGGCACCAAAGAGTTCCAGATCGCGCTGATCCGCGAGCAACTGGACATCCAGCACGAAACGCTTTTCGGCAAACCGCTGTTCGATAAATGGCCCAACGCGGAAATCTCGCAGGTCATGACCAAAATCCGCGTCACCATGGAAATTCAGGGTGGCTGCGAACTCTACCCGACCTTTGCCGCGTGGTTCTTGGATGAGATCAAAGTCGATTACGTCGAGGAGCTGGGCGCGGTCTACCGCGAAGGCGATCACCCCGATTACGGCGGCGGGCGCGAGTACCAAGACATTGAGGGCTACGAAATCGAATGCGGCCCCCTGTTCGGCGCCGAGTTCGTCAAGGTCATCGGCCAAGACAACCACGACGCCCTTGTCGACCACCTGATCAACAGCTGACCACTCACACCGGTTACTGCCTCCGCGCCCCCTTCTGTCCTCTTTCTGAGGGCGCGGCACCTACCCCAGCGGGGGTTCCTTCCTCCCTACTCCCGCTGGGGCCTTTTCAGAAAACGAGGCCAGACATGGATAACGAAGAACTGAAACAGCGCCTGCTCGATGTGCACAACGCGCTTACTGAAAAGCTGGGCAAACAGCCTTATACAGGCCTGCATCTATCTCTTGGAACTAACTCCAGATGGGGCTTCCTCGGCGGATATTTCGACCGCGATCTAAAAGATGGCCTGTTTAAGAAAACCGGCTATCACGACACGCCCGAAGAAGCATTGGACGACGCGATGGCGGTTATCCGCACCATGCCGGACCCGAAGGACCGCGCGTTGCACGAGTTCCAAAAGATGACGGCTCATCTCATCGACTTCGGCAACGAAAACAATATCGACGCCGCGTTCCTGAATCCCATTGTCGAGACCGCCCGCGCGCTGGCTGAGAACGCCATCACCCACGTCAAATGACCGCCCGCGCCGAACTCGCAATCGCACTCGCCCTCACGATCATCGTCGCCACCCCTTTCGCCGCTGGCCTGATCGAATGGCACGCCCAGCACACGGAGCAAACGCAATGAACGAAGTAAGCAAACTCGAACCCCGCAGCGTCGAACCGGCGCAGAGCAACGACCCGATTCTCACACTGATTGAGCGCATCGCAGTCAATCCCGATGTTCCCATGGAGCGCATGGGCCAAATCATGGACATGCGCGAACGCCAGATGGCCAAGGCGGCCGAACAGACGTTCAACCGCGCTTTTGCTGCAGCGCTGGCCGAAATGCCGGACGTGCCCCGTAGCGGACAGAACAACCACACCCGCCAAAGCTATTCCACGCTGGATGACCTCATCCGCACTGTGCGCCCCATCCTGTCGCGCCATGGCTTGGCCCTGAACTGGATCACCGGCATCGATGGCAATTTCATCAGCGTGACAGCCGTTGTGCGCCACGCTGACGGGCATCAGATCACAAGCACCCAAGTTGGTGAGCGCGACTCCGGCAAAGCCATGAACAAGCTGCAGGGCGGCGGGTCCACCGAAACCTACCTCAAGCGCTACACCGGCTTTGGCATCCTTGGCCTGTCCTCTGGCGACGAGCGCGACGACGACGGGCGCAGCGCGGGCCGCAGCGCCCCCACGATCAGCGCCGACCAGTTCGGGCGCATCAAAGCCCTGATCGAGCGCAAAGGCGCAGACCTTGAAAAGTTCCTTGCTTGGGTCGGCTGCGAAAATCTCGAAGAGCTTCCCGTCGCGAAATTTGCCCCGGCGATTGCCCAGCTTGAAAAGAAGGCGGACGCGCAATGAACGACCTGCAGCGCACCGAAGAATGGTTTTTGGTTCGGGCCGGTAAGGTCACGGCCAGCCGGATCGCGGACATGATGTCAAAGACAAAGAGCGGCTGGGGCGCATCGCGCGAGGCCTACGCTGCAGAACTCATGACGGAGCGCCTGACGGGGCTCCCCATTGAGCGGCCCTCAAACGCTGCGATGCAATGGGGGACCGAGACCGAACCGCAAGCTCTGAATGCGTATTCGTTTTTGACCGACAATGTGGTCGAACAGGTCGGCTTTGTGCTGCACCCCGAATTTGACATGGGCGGTGCGTCTCCCGACGGACAGGTTGGCGACGACGGACTCGTTGAGGCCAAGTGCCCGACGACCAAGACCCACATCGAGTATTTCGAAAAGGGAAGTGTGCCCCGCAAGTACGTCCTGCAGATGCAGTGGCAAATGGCGTGCACTGGCCGTGCGTGGTGCGACTTCATCAGCTTCGACCCGCGGATCGGCGACCCGATGCTGCAGGCGTTCATCACGCGCGTAGAGCGCGACGACGACCTCATCAGCGAAATCCTGACGACCGCACGCGATTTTAGCGACGAGATCGACGCCCGCATCTTGGCCCTGCGCGAGAAGGCGGCGGCATGACCCACCTGCCTGCCGATCCACTACCGCCTCCATCTGGAAGAGGAAAAGAACCGCGCCGCCTTCTGGAATGGCGTCGGGTTCGACCCCGTCCCGTTTGCTGAACGCCTATTCGAAATCTACGAGCAAGGCGCAGATCCGGAACTCGCCTTCGACCTGCTCTGCGACACCCGAAACAAGGCGAACCAATCTTTCATCGCTGAAATTCCTATGAGGAAATAACGACATGCAGACCGACGTTAACCGTGTGACCGCCGACGAACTGCGCCAATTCATTGAGCGCTACGAGCGCCTTGAGGCCGAGAAAAAGGACATCGCCGACCAGCAGAAAGAGGTCATGGCCGAGTGCAAGGGGCGCGGGTACGACACCGCCGTTGTCCGCAAGATCATCGCTATGCGCAAGAAATCGAGCGACGAGCTGGCCGAAGAAGAGGCGGTTTTGGAGATGTACAAAGAAGCGCTGGGGATGGGCTGATGACTGACGAACTGAAACCGTGCCCGACGTGCGGACAGCGCCCATACACCTACATCGGCAAGGACGGCAAGTCTGTCCTCGCCCGCGACCTAGAGGACGAACACGACCGGTTGCGCGAAGCGCTGGAAAACGTCCTCGGCCACGTGAACACGCCCATCGGGCGGCGGCGACTGAATATCTCTGATCCACACCCTGAATGGCTGGTTGAAGCCCGCAACGCATTGGAGGCATCGAAATGACTGAACGTAAATGGACGCCCGGGCCTTGGGTGGAATTTGATGGTGATATTCGCCCCGCAAGCAACGTTTTAAATGGCGCTATTGTATCGACGTCCGAAGACACCAGCGATGCAGACGTCCACCTAATCGCCGCAGCGCCTGATATGTACGAGGCGTTGCAAGCCATGATCGACTTACAAGAAAACGCCACTCCTTTCGGAGGGGAAATATATCGGGACCGGGTGGACCGTGTTTTCTACCAATGCCGTGACGCCCTAGCCAAAGCGCGGGGTGAGACATGACCCCCGCCGCCCTATCCCTACTGGACGAATGGGAAGCCGCTGGCGAGGACGTGCGCGCCGCTGCGCTCAAAGCAGCCGTTATCGAGGCCGGAGGCCAGTGGCACAACCACACCCCGCCCCACTGGTACGCCGTCCAGTACGCCGGAATTGAGGCACACGGCACCACCCCAACAGACGCCGCCCGCGCATGGTTCGATACCGCACGCGCGATGGCGGACGCGCAGATCGCAGCTTGAGAGGAAATGAGATGGAGCGATTTGTTATTTCGCTATACGACTACACCGGAACGGCAGTGGAACCTTGGGCAAAGGCTGGGTTTCAGTGCGTGTGTTTCGACATCCAGCACAGCGCAGTCATGCCGCGCACCGATCGCTTCCACGGCGGCGGGTCTATAAGTTACGTATGTGCGGACTTGCACAATCGCGAAGTTTTAGCCCAAATTGCGCGGGAATATTGCGGCCAAGCGGTGTTTCTGATGGCATTCCCTGTCTGCACTGACATGGCAGTGTCCGGCGCGGCACATTTCGAGAGCAAGCGCCGCGCCGACCCTCTATTTCAGGACACGGCGGTTGACCATGCGGTGTGGTGTGAGCGGGTCGCACGCGCTGTTGGCGCGCCGTACATGATCGAAAATCCGGTTTCTGTTCTATCCACAAAATGGCGGAAACCTGATCACACATTTGAACCGTGGCAGTTCGGGGGATACATCCCGGAGGGAGAGGCCGATCACCCGAGTTGGCCTGACTATATCGCCCCGCGCGACGCATACCCAAAAAAAACATGCCTATGGACCGGCGGCGGTTTCGTCATGCCACCACACCGGCCCGTTGAGTGCCCCAAGGGCTATTCCACACAGCACAGAAAACTGGGGGGGAAATCTGCCAAGACGAAAAACATACGAAGTGCAACGCCGCGTGGTTTCGCTCGGGCGGTATTTGAGGCCAATCACCACCATCACAAACCAACCCCCCACCACCCACGACTAACAGCAGCGGGACACCCCGCCGGGCTGTGACAGAAAACAGGCGCGGGCACCCCTGCCCGTCCTGCAACTCGAAAACTGACTGAAAGGAAGGCGCCGATGACACCAGAAGAAATGCGCAAAAAGACAGAGATATTTGCCTACGGAGAGGTCAGCGCCGTTGCTCTGAACGGTCACCCTGATGACGGCTTTAAGGAAGGTTGGTTCCCAAAGGTTGCGGGCGAGCGCGTAAATTGCGGCGATAAGCACCCCACGCCGGAAGGCGGGTTCCCAACCCGTCAGGCCGCATTGGATTGCGCTGTCACTTACCAGCAACTGTGCCGCGACTGGCTGGTGGAAAATCCGCATACCCCGCCCGCGTCCTGATAAGCCCCAACGGCCAGCGCGGGCGGATAGAGTAACGAAAGGAATTACGGAATGGCAGAAACATGCGACAAAAACCTTCGCCCTATCCGCGTCGGTGACGTCCTGAAGGTCTTTCACTTCACCGGCGCGCGGCGCAAACGGCACTTCATGTACAAGCAGGTCACGCGAACGCAATGGCTCGGCGGATACGGCAACAATCCAAAGGTTCTGTACTTTTTTGTCTCCCACCTCAACCTTAAGCCCGAAAGTATCTCTGGCAATGGCGGGTACTGGCTCGGAATGCACGAAGGGCGTCTCGAAGACTATGAAATCGTGCAGAGTATCAAATGCGACCACGAAGATCGCGAACGCGTCGAAATCGGCGAGCTTGAATCTGTCCACCCAACACCGGAGACCTGACCCATGGGACGACGCGAGACTTTCGACACACGCCCACCGTTTACCGCGGGAGATTTGGCTGTTCGGTGGCAGTGCAGCGAGACGCAAGTCAGAGAAATGTGCCGATCCGGTATGTTGGAACATTTCAAGATCGGCAAGATGTACCGTATCCTGCAAAGTGCAGTGGAGGAATTTGAACTATGCCAGACATCACAATCGGACGGCTCAGGGGTGGGCTTTGCGTCCAGTGGACAGACCCCGAAACAGGAAAGCGACGGCGCTATCAGCTTGAAGCACGCACGCGAAAGGCGGCCGAAGCAGAAGCGGTAGAGGTCTTTCGCCGAGAGACCTACAGGGCGACCCCGAGCGGGGCGACGGTAAGCGACATCTGGGCCGCTTATGTGGCGGACCTTGAGGGCAAGCCTACCGCCAAGACTATGGGCTTCACCGGCAAGGCTGTCCTGCCTCACTTCGGGCCATACCTTCCCCGTGACATCTCCAAAGAGCTGTGCCGGTCATACGCAAAGGAGCGCGCCGAGGCTGGCAAAAAGACTGGATCGATCTGGACCGAACTCGGGCACCTGCAAAGCGCGCTGAATTTCGGTGCGAAAACCCGCATGTTTGACGGGGCCCCGCCTCATATTTGGCGACCGCAAAAGCCGCAATCCGACAAACGGATTCTGGACGCGGGCGAGATCCGCAAGCTCATCGAAGCCGCGCACGATCCGCACATCCGTCTTGCGCTCATTCTGCTGACCGGGACCGGCGCCCGCGTGGGGGCGATCCTTGACCTGACTTGGGACCGCGTCGACTTCCAGCGCGGCCAGATCAACTTGCGCCTTGATGACGCGACCACCCGAAAGGGTCGCGCGGTGGTGCCGATGAACGCAAGCACGCGATCCGCGCTCGACGTTGCCTATCAGGCCGCCCTATCCGAATACGTGATCGAATACGCCGGCGGCCCGATTAAGAGTATCCGGAAGGGATTCAAGAATTCGGTCGACCGCGCAGGGCTGGGAAGCGTCCGGATTCACGATCTACGTCACACGGCCGCAGTGCACCTGCTGGGCGCGGGCGTCCCGATCGAGAAGGTTTCTCAGATCCTCGGGCACTCGAACACGCAAATCACCTATTCGACGTACGCCCGCTATCTTCCTGAGCAGATGGCCGACGCTGTGGAGGTTCTTGACTTCATGAACTTGCGTCGCGCAACTTAGGTTCACGGAACCAGCGCACGGTTCGTAAAATCTGGCTAAGTGCTTGATTTTATGGTGGGTGATGAGAGACTCGAACTCCCGACATCTTCGGTGTAAACGAAGCGCTCTACCAACTGAGCTAATCACCCGATGGGCGGCTTTTAGACCGGTGGCGGGGCCAAGCGCAAGACCCCATTTTACATTTTTTTCAACTTTCTGCGCGCCCCTCTGAAACGGCCTTATTTTGCGGGGTGGAAACGAAAAACGCGCGCCGGCCCGGGGCCTGGCGCGCGTGGAATTCTGGTGGGTGATAAGGGATTTGAACCCCTGACATCTTCGATGTGAACGAAGCGCTCTACCACTGAGCTAATCACCCGTGGCGCGTTCCATACCCTTAGTCGTCGCCCTCTTCAAGGGGGGCATGTGTTGCTTCGACCGCTTGTTTGGAGCGGCGCAGTTTCACCACCAGAACCTCGCCATTGTCGAGTTCCTTTTTGCGGTTCACCATCACCTTGCCCAGAGGCGGCAGGTTCAACTGTTCCTCATTCGACAGGGCCTCGCCCAGAATGGCCAGAGCCGCCTCAATCGCGGGTTTGGCGTCCTTTTTCTTGACGCCGGATTGCTCAACCACACGGTCGATCAGATCGCGTTTGCGCATCACGTTGTCCTCGGTGGTCGCGTCGGACCCTGTGTCCGTGTTTGTCACAGCGGCGACCTCGGCCTCGGGTGCGGGTTTGGGCACCGCCTTGAGCGTGCTGGTCGTGGTCCGTTTACGTGTCGTGGTGGTCTTTGCCATCTTGTCTGCCCCCAAATGGATATCAAGTCTGTCGGGCGCGCACGTTCGCCGCGCGCCGCCACATGAAACTGATCTAAAACTTACCCTCTAATGCCCCGACTATAGAAAAGCCCCGGCAATTTGCCGAGGCTTATTTTAGGTCAGGTCGGAATGTGCCCTGTTAATGTGCAATTGCACCGGCACCCGCGCGCGATTTCTCAAGCGCGGCTTTGGCGGCGGCCTCTTCAGCCGCCTCATCCCATTCGATCGCCTCGGGCTGACGGATCAGGGCATGACCCAGAACCTCACGCACGTTGCTGACAGGAATGATCGTCAGACCCTCTTTGACGTTGTCCGGAATTTCCGGCAGGTCCTTGGCGTTTTCCTCGGGGATGAGAACGGTTTTGATCCCGCCCCGCAGCGCCGCGAGCAGCTTTTCCTTGAGCCCGCCGATGGCCAGCACATTCCCGCGCAGCGTGACCTCACCCGTCATGGCGATGTCCTTGCGCACCGGAATACCGGTCAGGACCGACACGATCGACGTCACCATGGCGATACCCGCGCTGGGGCCGTCCTTGGGCGTTGCGCCCTCGGGCACGTGGACGTGGATGTCCAGCGTGTCAAAGCGCGGCGGTTTCACCCCGATCTCGGGCGAGATCGAGCGCACGAATGAGCTTGCCGCGTCGATGGATTCCTTCATCACATCGCCAAGCTTACCCGTGGTTTTCATCCGCCCCTTACCGGGAAGGCGCAGGGCCTCAATCGACAAGAGGTCGCCCCCCACGCTGGTCCAGGCCAGACCGGTGACAACACCGACCTGATCCTCTTTCTCGGCCAGACCATAGCGGAACTTTTTCACACCCAAGAAATCTTCGAGATTCTCGGGGGTTACCGCGACATGTTCAGCCTCTTTCTTAACCAGCTTGGTGACCGCTTTACGGGCCAGCTTGCCGATCTCACGCTCAAGGTTCCGCACGCCCGCCTCACGGGTATAGGTGCGGATCATCTCTTGCAGCGCCTCATCGGTGACATCGAATTCACCTTTGCGCAGGCCGTGGTTTTTGACCTGTTTGCTGACAAGGTGCTGTTTCGCGATCTCGCGCTTTTCGTCCTCGGTGTAGCCAGACAAGCTAATGATTTCCATCCGGTCCAAGAGCGGCCCAGGCATATTATAGCTGTTGGCGGTGGTCAGGAACATCACGTTGCTGAGGTCATATTCGACCTCAAGATAGTGATCGACGAAGGTGCCGTTCTGTTCCGGATCCAGAACCTCAAGCATGGCCGAGGCGGGATCGCCACGGAAGTCCTGCCCCATCTTGTCGATCTCATCGAGCAGGATCAGCGGGTTCGTGGTTTTCGCCTTTTTCAGCGCCTGAATGATCTTGCCGGGCATCGAGCCGATATAGGTCCGGCGGTGACCGCGGATTTCGCTTTCGTCACGCACACCACCCAGCGAGATGCGAATGAACTCGCGCCCCGTGGCCTTGGCGACCGATTTCCCCAGCGAGGTTTTACCAACGCCCGGCGGTCCGACGAGGCACAGGATCGGCCCCTTCAGCTTCGCACTGCGCTGTTGCACGGCGAGGTATTCGACGATGCGTTCCTTGACCTTTTCCAGACCATAGTGATCGGCGTCCAGAATATCCTGCGCACGGGTCAGATCCTTTTTCACGCGGGATTTGACGCCCCACGGGATCGACAGCATCCAGTCCAGATAGTTGCGCACGACGGTGGCCTCGGCGGACATCGGCGACATGGACTTGAGCTTTTTGACCTCGGCCTCGACCTTTTCCTTGGCCTCTTTGGACAGCTTGGTCGCCGCGATCTTTTCCTCGATCTCGGCGATCTCGTTTGCGCCCTCTTCGCCGTCGCCCAGTTCCTTCTGAATGGCCTTCATTTGCTCATTCAGATAGTATTCGCGCTGGGTGCGTTCCATCTGGGATTTGACGCGGGTTTTGATCTTTTTCTCGACCTGCAGCACGCTCATCTCGCCCTGCATCAGGCCGAAAATCATCTCCAGACGTTCGGCAACCGACAGGGTTTCCAGAAGTTCCTGTTTCTTGTCGACATCAATCCCCAGATGCCCCGCGACCAGATCGGCCAGCTTGGCGGGCTCTTCCGTTTCGGAAACGGTGGTCAGCGCCTCTTCGGGGATGTTTTTCTTGATCTTGGCGTAACGCTCAAACTCTTCGCCGACCGAACGCAACAGCGCCTCGACCGTCGCCTCATCGCCCAGTTCCTCATGCAGGATCTCGGCGCGGGCCTCGAAATAGTCTTCGTTGTCCAGAAAATCGGAGATCTGCACGCGCGTTTTGCCCTCGACCAGCACCTTGACGGTGCCATCAGGCAGTTTCAGCAGTTGCAGAACATTGGCCAGAACGCCAACGCGGTAAATCCCGTCGGCGGTCGGTTCATCTACGGCCGGGTCGATCTGGCTGGACAGCAGAATCTGCTTGTCATCCGCCATGACCTCCTCAAGGGCGCGAACCGATTTTTCCCGACCGACAAACAGCGGGACGATCATGTGCGGGAACACAACGATATCGCGCAGCGGCAGTACAGGGTAGGTTTGGTTCAGGTCTTGATGCATTCCATATCCTCAATCAGCAAGAGAGAACTGCCCCGATCCTCGGCGGCGTTGTCCCTCTCCAAGTCACATTTAACTTGGGCGTGATGCGGCGTTTTTCAACCGGCCCGTTAAAATGCGACAGTTGTGTAACTGTGCCTCTTGGCACGAACGGGTACAAGGCCGATCTTGGTCCCAGTGGGCGCAAAATCGGGCAATTTCCCTATCGTTGACGCATTTTCATGCGCCCGCCTTCACGGCTGTCGCGCCTCAGGTGCAGACCCCGTGCCAAGTCCAACGGGAACGCGAACAATCATGCGGGTTTTAGAGACGCTCAATATCGCCCAATGCGCGTTCGGCGTGGAATGCCGCCTCAAACGCGTCAAAGGTTCCGGCGGCAATCGCGTCGCGCATTTCCTGCATAAGCTCTTGATAATAATGCAGGTTATGCCACGTCAGTAGCATCCCGCAAATCATCTCGCCCGACCGATAGACGTGGTGCAGATAGGCGCGGCTATAGTTTGAACAGGCCGGACAGGTGCAATTTTCGTCCAAAGGACGCGGGTCATCCATATGGCGCGCGTTTTTGATGTTCACCTGACCACGACGCGTCCATGCCTGACCGGTCCGACCCGAACGGCTGGGCAGCACACAGTCCATCATGTCGATGCCGCGTTTGACGGCCCCTACGATGTCATCGGGTTTGCCCACCCCCATCAGATACCGCGGTTTGTCCTCGGGCAGGTAGCCGGGCGCGTAATCCAGCACGCCGAACATCGCCTCTTGGCCCTCGCCCACGGCCAGACCGCCCACCGCATAGCCGTCAAAGCCGATCTCGGTCAGGGCCTTGGCGCTCTCTTCGCGCAGGTGTGGCGTGACACCGCCCTGCATGATCCCGAACAACGCATGACCAGGCCGGTCCCCGAACGCATCGCGCGACCGTTGCGCCCACCGCATGGACAGGCGCATGCTCTCGGCGACGGCCATTTCCGTGGCGGGCAAGGCGGGGCATTCGTCAAAACACATCACGATGTCGGACCCCAGCAGGCGCTGAATCTCCATGCTGCGTTCGGGCGTCAATTCATGGCGCGAGCCGTCGATATGGCTTTTGAAGGTCACGCCCTTTTCCGTCAGCTTGCGCAGGTCGGCCAGCGACATCACCTGAAACCCGCCACTGTCGGTCAGGATCGGTTTGTCCCAGTTCATGAACTTGTGCAGCCCGCCCAGACGGTCGACACGCTCGGCCGTAGGCCGTAGCATCAGGTGATATGTATTGCCCAGCAGGATATCAGCACCGGTCGCGGCCACGCTCTCGGGCATCATCGCCTTGACCGTCGCGGCGGTGCCCACAGGCATGAACGCGGGCGTGCGAATATCGCCGCGCGGGGTCGAGATTACACCCGTGCGCGCTTTTCCATCTGTCGCCTTCACATCGAAGTTGAACCGATCCGCCATATCTGATCCTGCATGAACTGAAACAGAACGCCGGTATAGGCGATTCTGAGAGAATGCCAAGGAGGCTTGCCATGACGAACGACCCGAACGCGCCCGATTTCCGTCTGGGGTGGGAAGAATGGTGCGCCCTGCCCGGTCTGGGCCTGCCCGCGTTGAAGGCCAAGGTCGATACCGGCGCAAAAACATCCGCCCTGCACGCAAGCGAGATCGAACCCTTTGGCCCCTCGGCGCGTCCGCGCGTTCGGTTTAACGTCTCGCCCGTGCCCGGTCGCCCCGACATCGCGATCACCTGTTCGGCTGAGGTCGTGGACCGGCGTGAGGTCACATCCTCCAATGGCGAGACCGAGTTGCGCTATGTCATCACGACGCCCATGCGCATGGGCGACCGCGAATGGCCCGTCGAAATCACCCTGACCGATCGCGGGTCGATGGCCTATCGCATGTTGCTGGGCCGTCAGGCCTTTGACGACGAAACCGTCATCAGCCCGGGTGAGAGCTTTTGCCAACCCGAACTGTCGTTCGACGTCTACCACAGCGCCGAGGTCGCCAAGGTCGCCCCTGCCCGCACCCTGCGCATCGCGGTTCTTAGCCGCGAAGAGCACAATTATTCCACCCAACGCCTTGTGTCCGAGGGCGAAAAACGCGGCCATGTGGTTGAGGTGATTGATACATTGCGCTGTTACATGGCGATCAACGCCCTCTCGCCCGAGGTGCATTATGATGGCAAACGCCTGCCGCGCTATGACGCCGTGATCCCGCGCATCGGTGCCTCGATCACCGGCTATGGCACCTCCGTGGTGCGTCAGTTCGAAACCATCGGCACTTATTGCCTGAACGGGTCCGAGGGCATCACCGCCAGCCGCGATAAGCTATACGCACATCAAATCCTTGCCCGTCACCGGATCGGCATGCCGACGACCGCCTTTGCGGCCTCACCCAAGGACAACGGCAACCTGATCTCGCTGGTCGGGGGCGCGCCGCTGATCGTCAAGCTGCTGGAAAGCACGCAGGGCAAGGGCGTCGTTCTTGCCGAAACCAAAAAGGCCGCCGATTCCGTGATCACTGCGTTTCGCGGGCTCAAGGCCAGCTTTCTGGTCCAGCATTTCGTCAAAGAGGCCGCAGGTGAGGACATCCGGTGCTTTGTCGTCGGCAATAAGGTCGTCGCGGCGATCAAGCGCACCGGCGCCGAGGGCGATTTCCGCTCAAACCTGCATATGGGCGGCTCGGCCAGCACGGTGCGCATCACCAAAGAGGAACGCGAAACCGCCGTGCGCGCGGCGCGGGCGTTCCGGTTGAACATGGCTGGTGTCGATATGCTGCGCTCGTCCGAAGGGCCCAAGGTGCTAGAGGTGAACTCCTCCCCCGGTCTGGAAGGCATCGAAAAGGCGACCGGCAAGAACCTTTCGGGCCTGTTGTTTGATGAGATTGAGCGCCGCGTGCGCCCCGCCCCCGCCCGCAAACCGCGCAAGAAATCGACCGACACGGCGGGATAAACAGGACCTGCCCAAGATTGGGGCAAAACGCGCTCTGGACGTCGGGGGCGGTAAAACTTATATCTTTGGTCGGAATTAACGAAAGGCCGGAAATGTCCGACTCTCAAGATCAGATGGAGGGTGCCCCCCTCATCAAACCGTCCAGCACCGATCACCCGCTGTATGACTCGGTGGTTGAGGCCTGTCGCACCGTCTATGACCCCGAGATTCCGGTGAATATCTTTGATCTGGGCTTGATCTATACGATTGAAATCGATCAGGAAAACGCGGTGAACGTGATCATGTCGCTGACTGCGCCGGGCTGTCCGGTCGCCGGTGAGATGCCGGGCTGGATCCAAGAGGCCGTCGCACCGGTCGCGGGCGTCAAGGACGTGGACGTCGAAATCACATGGGACCCGCCCTGGGGCATGGACATGATGAGCGACGAGGCCCGTCTGGAACTGGGCTTTATGTAAGCCACCCACACAGACCAAGGTTTAGAGGCAACCCAATCGGGTTGCCTTTTTCATTTCGCAACCGAAAAAGGGTGCATATCGTACAACGCAACCTATTTTGGTTGCAATCTGACACATGCAGCCTATTATGGATGCATGACCACACCCCAAACCATAGCCGTCCTGACCGGCGACCTGATCAACTCCGCGGCCCTTGGGCCCTCGGGGATCGACCGCGCGATGGACGCCCTGCGCGACGCGGCCCAAACGGTTGAGGGCTGGGGCATCTGCGGACCCGTGCATTTCACCCGTCACCGCGGCGATGGCTGGCAGATCGTGGTGGACGACCCCCGATACGCCCTGCGCGTGGCGGTCATGTTGCGCGCCACCCTGCGGGCGATGGGCGCCGACACCTATATCGGCATCGCCGAAGGCCCCGTCGACCATCCCGTTGGACCCAATTTGAACATCGAAAACGCGCCGGTGTTTGCCATGTCTGGGCGCGCTCTGGAAATCGCGAAAAAGACGGACTATGCCATCAACCACGCGCGCCAAGCGGCCCAAGGTATGGCGATCCTGTTGAACCGTATCTGCACCGAATGGACCACCGTGCAGGCCGCGACCGTCGCCGCCGCGATGAACAATCCGAACAACGATCTAAGCCTGACCGACATTGCCGAACGCCTCGGCAAATCACGACAGAGCGTGACAAAATCCCTGCAATCGGCATGGTATTGGGACATTACCGACGCGCTTTTGCATTTGGAACATTCTTACGATGATTGAGACCTTTATCGCCCTGCTGATGGGCCACGTGCTTGGTGATTTCGTGGTGCAGACCCGCGCGATGGTCGAGCACAAGGCGCGGGCGCGGATGTTCCTGCTGCACGGAGTGATGGTTCTGATTACTGCCATGGCCGCCACCGGTCAGGTTGCGCGGTGGGAGCTGCTGGCACTGGCGGCGGCGCATATGACGATTGATGCGGTGAAAACCTATCTGGCCCCGCACAACATCGCCGCCTTTCTGGCGGATCAGGGCGCGCATCTGATTACCCTGATCGCCGCCGCGGCCCTTGTGCCCGACCTGTGGGCGACCGGTCTCTGGGCCACCCTGACCGCCCTGCCCGACACCCTTATCGCGCTGATGGCCCTCCTAACCGGCGCGATCATCGCGACGCGCGCGGGTGGGTTCGCGGTCGGCCTGTTGATGGCCCCGATGGCCGAACAAATTGACGCAAACGGCCTACCCTCTGGCGGAAAATTGATCGGCCTCTTGGAGCGCGGATTGATCTATGTGATGATCCTCGCAGGCCAACCTGCTGGTATCGGCTTTCTCATCGCCGCCAAATCCGTTCTGCGGTTCGAGGCCACATCCGATGAAAAAAAGGCCGAATATGTAATCATCGGCACGCTGGCGTCCTTTGGCTGGGCGATGATCACGGCCTATGCAACTTTGTGGGTGCTTGCGGCCCTTCGCCCGCTTGCGATTTGGCCAAGCCTTTCCTAAATTAGGGATACACCAAAAGGATCACGCCAAATGTTCGGAATTCCAGGCAAACAGGCCGTCACCATGACGGACGCCGCCGCGAAACAGATCGCCAAGCTGATGACCAAGGACGGGACACAGGGCCTGCGCATTGGCGTCAAAAAGGGCGGCTGTGCGGGCATGGAATACACCATGGACTATGTCGATGCGGTCGACCCCCATGACGAGGTGGTCGAACAGGACGGCGCGCGCGTGATGATCGCCCCCATGGCCCAGATGTTCCTGTTCGGGACCGAGATCGATTATGAGGTCTCGCTGCTGGAATCCGGGTTCAAGTTCAAGAACCCCAATGTGGTTGATGCCTGTGGTTGCGGTGAATCGATCAAGTTCGCCGATATGGACGCCCCCAACCTGCAATCCTGACCTGCGCGCGTTTCTCGCATTCCCCTCGTCCGCGTTCTGGCCTATCCATAGGCCAACGAACCATAAAGACCGGAGGGGATGATGCGTAAACTGGCTGCTGGGAACTGGAAAATGAATGGCACGGCCGCAGAGCTGGCCGAGGTTGACGCGCTGGTCGCGTCCCACGGCGCGCCAAGCGTCGATATCCTGCTCTGCCCCCCTGCCACCCTGTTGTCGCGCATGTCCGATCGTGCGGGCGACGCGATTGCCACCGGCGGTCAGGACTGTCACGCAAATGTCTCGGGCGCGCATACGGGCGATATCGCTGCGGATATGCTGGTCGATGCGGGTGCGGGCTATGTGATTCTTGGCCATTCTGAACGCCGTACAGACCACGGCGAAACCGACGCCATTGTCGCCGCGAAATCCACCGCCGCCTATAACGCCGGTCTGATCGCAGTGATCTGTGTGGGCGAAACCGAAGGTCAGCGCGACGCCGGCGACACCCTGAACGTCATCGCGGCGCAACTGGCCAACTCGGTCCCCGATGCGGCCAACGGCGCGAACACCGTCATCGCCTATGAACCCGTCTGGGCCATCGGCACGGGCCGCGTTCCGACGCTTGAACAGATTGCCGAGGTCCACGACAAAATGCGCGCCGATCTGGTCGCCCGCTTTGGCGAGACGGCCAAGGACATGCGCCTGCTCTACGGCGGGTCGGTAAAACCCTCGAATGCGGATGAGATTTTCGCAATCGACAACGTCGACGGCGCACTGGTCGGCGGCGCGTCTCTCAAGGCCAGCGATTTCTCGGCCATCATCACCGCCCTCGAAAACGCCTGATCCCCGTATCACGTCGACACAGACAAAGGCCGCGCCCTGCTGGACGCGGCCTTACTTATGTCTTGCGCCGCCGGCTTGTCCGGCGGCGCACCTTTTAACAATGGGCTTAGTTCGTGATGATCTCGGGACCCATCAGGCTTGTCGGCAACCAGGTCGACAGGAACGGGATGTAGGTCACCATGATCAGGAAGACGAACAGCACAGCCAGGAACGGCAGGGCCGCGCGGACCACCCGCATCATCGGCATGCCGGCCACGCCCGAGGTCACGAACAGGTTCAGACCCACCGGCGGCGTCAGCATCCCGATTTCCATGTTCACCACCATGATGATGCCCAGATGGATCGGGTCGATGCCCAGCTGGATCGCAATCGGGAACACCAGCGGCGCAACGATCACGATCAGGCCCGAGGGCTCCATGAACTGACCACCGATCAGCAGGATGATGTTCACGATCACAAGGAACATGATCGGCCCGAACCCTGCGGCCAGCATCGCACCAGCGATGTGCTGCGGGATCTGCTCATCCGTCAGAACGTGCTTCAGGATCAAGGCGTTAGCGATAATGAACATCAGCATGATGGTCAGCTTACCCGCCTCAAGCAGCGTGTCGCGCGTGTCCTTGTGAAAGAACGCGGTGATCAGGGCCTGCGGCTTGGCAAACAGGCTGGTCGGGGTTTCGCCCTCGTTCTTGGCGGCCAACGGCCCCATGTCACGATAGACAAACACCGCAATCAGGAACGCATAGACGGATGCGACGGCGGCGGCCTCGGTCGGGGTAAAGATCGCCTTGGTCACGCCCGGGATACCATAGATCCCCACCATGATGATCGCGATCAGCATCAGACCCCAGAACGCATCGGCAAAGGACGCACGGATTTCACCCCAGCCCTGCCATTCGCCCTTGGGCATGTTTTTGACCCGCGCCATGATGTAGATCGTCACCATCAGCATCAGACCGGCCAAAATGCCCGGAATAACACCGGCAAGGAACATCCGACCCACGGACACATCGGTGGCGGATGCGTAAACAACCATCACGATGCTCGGCGGGATAAGAATGCCAAGGGTCCCTGCGTTACAGATCACACCGGCGGCGAATTCCTTGCTATAACCCGCCTGTTTCATCGCCGCGATGACGATCGTCCCGATGGCCACAACGGTTGCGGGCGAACTGCCCGACAAGGCCGCGAACAGCATACAGGCAAACACACCCGCAATCGCCAGACCACCGCGCATGTGACCCACACAGGCGATCGAGAACCGGATGATCCGTTTCGCCACACCGCCCGTCGACATGAACGAGGACGCTAGGATAAAGAACGGGATCGCCAGCAGCGTGTAGTGACCCGCCATCGCCTGATAGAGGCTTTGCGCGATCGACGCCAAGGACGTGTCCGAGAACATCAACAGGAAGAGCATCGAGCTCAGGCCGAGGCTGATTGCGATCGGCACACCGATCAGCAACAGGCCAACGACCATGGCGAACAAAAGTACGACGTCCATGATTAGATGTCCTCGCGGTTTTTCTGTGCGGCTTCTTCGACCGCATCTTCGGCTTCGTGGCTGACGATCAGGCTATCCTGATCCCCTTTGACGATACGCAGGCTGGCCTGAACGATCCGGAACAGGATCAGGGCCACACCAAACGGGAGGATCGCATAGGGGATAAAGCGGGGCAGTTTTTCATAGGCCTCGCCCTCATTCATCAGCGGCTCGATAAAGCGCAGCCATTCGGGGAACGGCAATTGCTCGGTCTCGTACCATGCCTGATCGCGGCTGTTGGCAAAGCCCGTGGGGAACCAACGGCCCGTGGTCGCATCAAGACCCGCGAACGGCGCCCAGTAGTCCCACGCGCCTTTCAGCAACAGGCCCGCATAGACGACGCACACAACGGCAGAGATCAGAACCAGAACCCGTTTTGCAGGACTGCTGACGATGTTCAAAATCGCATCCACACCCAGATGGGCGGTGATCTTGAACCCGTAGGAAATGCCGAACAGCACAAGCCACGCGAACAGGACCAGCGTCAGTTCCAGCCCCCAGATCAGCGCGGTATCAAACACATAGCGCAGTACGACGTTGATAAAGGTGACAAGTGTCATCATGCCCAGCAATAGGGCGATAAAGGTCTCTTCCAGTTCGTTTACGAAATGGCCGAGCTTGGTTTTGGGGTGATATCCCGAGTGACCGCTCATACCTCGTATCCTCCGGCATAAAGGGTTCGGTTCAAAAAACGGCCCGGACGCAGGCGCCTCCGGGCCGTTTCGGTGACTTATGGCAACGCCTTAGAACGAGGCGTTGATTTCTTGTGCTTTGGCGATGTTGTCGGCGCCTACGTCGCCTTCAAACTGCTCCCAAACCGGTTTCATGGCAGCAACCCAAGCAGCGCGCTGTTCTTCGGTCAGGCTGCGGACAACGCCGCCGGCCTCAAGAACCGATTCCTTGGCGGCTTGGTTCACGGCCGAGCTCTCGGTGTTGCGGGTCTCGGTAACCTCTTTCAGGATGGTCAGCAGTTGGTCGCGAACGTCTGCGTCCAGGCTGTCCAGCCAGTCAACCGAGGTCACAACCAGATAGTCCAGAATACCGTGGTTGGTTTCGGTGATCCCGTCCTGAACCTCAAAGAACTTTTGGCCATAGATGTTGGACCAGGTGTTTTCCTGACCGTCCACAACGCCGGTTTGCAGCGCGCCGTATACTTCGGAAAACGCCATCGGCTGGGGCGAAGCACCCAGTGCTTCCATCTGGGCAACCAGAACGTCCGAGGTTTGAACGCGGAATTTCAGGCCAGCCGCATCGGTCGGCAGTTCCAGAGGCTTGTTCGCCGAGAACTGTTTCATGCCGTTGTGCCAGAACTCCAGACCCAGCAGACCACGGCGAGCCATGGATTCTTTCATCGCCTGACCGGTTTCCGAGCTCTGGAACGCATCGACGGCGTCGACATTCTTGAACATGAACGGCAGGTCAAAAATGCGGAATTGCTTGGTGAAGGCTTCGAATTTCGACAGCGACGGAGCAGCCATCTGAACGTCGCCTTGCAGCATCGCTTCCAGAACCTGGTCATCGTTGTAGAGGGTCGAGTTCGGGAAAACCTCCATACAGGCTTTGCCGTTCATCTCGTCGTTGACGCGCTGTTGCAGCAGGCTTGCGGCGATACCTTTGGGGTGACGGTCGGTGTTGGTCACGTGGCTGAACTTGATGACGATCTCGCCGTCGTCACAGTTTGCCATGGCACCGGTTGCCGAAGCGCTGATCGCGATTGCGGCTGCAACTGCAGCATTCAGGAATTTCATAAGGACTCCTCCCAGATTCCGAGGTTGTTTGGACGCCTTGTGGCGCTGCCATAGTGAGAACAGATCGCGCCCCGACCGCTCAAGACAGAAAAATGACACCTGACAAAATCCGTGGGTTTTGTCGCTTTTTCAGGGGGTTAGGACACAACCCCGCCATGCACCTGACGCAACCCTGCATCCCGATGGGCGGAAAACCACACAGGTCAAACCGCATGTGTGCGAGATTCCGCACAAAATATCCGTGCGCGACTCGGGTAAAAATTACACCAAAGTTGCGCGCACCTGCCCAAAGGACAGGCGCGTTATAGATTTCGCAGGTGCAGAAAGATCAGTCCCCGACGCGGAAGTTTTCGGCGCGGATATTGTGGCGGGCCAGTTTGTCATAAAAGGTCTTGCGCGGCAGCTTGAGGGCCTTGGCCGCCTCGGTCGCGCGCCCCTCGGCGCGTTTCAACGCCTCAATCAACAAGGATCGCTCGACCCGCGCCAATTGCGCGGCCAGACCGTCGGCGGCGGTCTCTTCCTCTTCGACATCGCCAAGGCCCATGGCAAAGCGCATCGCCGCATTCATCAGGGATCGCGCATTCCCCGGCCAATCCTGCGCCATCAGACGCGCTACGACGTCCTGTGTCACCTCGGGCGGGGTCAGGGCGGCCTGTTCGGCGGCGATTGACACGTAATGGCGGAACAGGACCGGAATATCCTCGGGCCGTTCGCGCAGCGCGGGGATGCGCACGCGCATGACGTCCAGTTTGTAAAACAGATCGGGGTTGAACCGCCCCGCCGCGACCTCGGCATCGATGTCGCGATAGGTGCCGGTGATCAGGCGCGGACCAGTCGCGCCCTCGAGCAGGTTCAACAGGTGAAACTGGGCGGCGGGATTGAGGGCGGCCACCTCATCCAGAAACAGCGACCCGCCCTCGCCCGTCTCGAACGCGCGGTCCAGATCGTCGGGCGTGACGGACGCCGCGGGCAATTTGTGAAACGGACGCATAGAACCGGCGGACAAAAGGTGGATCACCTCGGCCACCTTGGCCGTGCCAGAGCCGGGCGCGCCGGTGATCAGAACCTCGGCCGTGGTGCGGGCCACACTGCGCACCCGCGCGCGCAGCTCATCCGCTTGGGCCGACATGCCAAACAACATCCGCGCCGCCGCATCGCCGGTTTCCAACTGGGCCTTCAGCCGCCGGTTTTCGAGGATCAGAGCCCGCGTGCGCAGCGCCTTTTCCACCACCGCGATCAGGTCCTTGGGCGCGCAGGGTTTTTCTAGGAAATCAAACGCCCCCGCCGACATGCCACGCACGGCCATAGGTATGTCGCCCTCACCGGTTAACAAAACCACCGGCAAATCCGCGTCGACCTTTTGCGCATACTCTAGCAAGGCAAACCCGTCCTTGCCCGGCATCCGGATATCGGACAGGACAATCCCCGCGAATTCGGGCGTCAGGTGATCCTTGGCCTCAATATAGGACCCCGTCAGGATCGGTTCGAAATCCGCCAATTCCAGCGTCTGCCCCAGTGCCTCGCGCACGGGGGGATCATCGTCAACGACCAGAATTTTGGTGATCATGCGGCGCTCTCCAGTCCGGCGGCGGTCAGTTCGACGGCGAATTCCGCGCCGCCCGTGTCACGGTTGCGCCCCCGTATCGCACCACCAAAGCTCTGCACAAGCCCATAAGAGATCGACAGGCCCAAACCCATGCCCTCGGACAGGCCGACCTCTTTGGTGGTGTAGAAGGGATCGAAAATCTTTTCCGGTTCCTTAATCCCCGGCCCCGTGTCGCGCACATAAAGGAATACCGAACCGCCCTGTTCCCCGATCTCAAGGCCCAGTTCGCGCCGCTCAGACGCGCCCATGGCGTCCATCGCATTGGACACAAGGTTGAGGACGACCTGTTGCAACCGCACCTCGCCCCCGCGCACCAGAACGGGTGCCTCGGGTCGGGTCCAGTTCAGGGCGACACCATCGCCCGCGATCCGCGCCTCGGAAATCTCCAGAACCGCATCAACCACGCCGACAAGGTCTACGGTGCCTGCCGGTTCGCTTTCCTGTCGGGCGAAGGCGCGCAGGTTCTTGATGATCCGCCCCATGCGCCGCGCCAGATCGGAAATGCGGCCAAGGTTGTCGGCCGCGCGGTCCGCCTTGCCCCGTTCAAGGAAAAGCGTGCCATTTTCGGCAAAGGTTTGAATCGCCATCAGGGGCTGGTTCAACTCATGCGACAGGCCCGCCGACATATTCCCAAGGGCCGACAGTTTGCCCGCCTGCACCAGATCCTGTTGCGCCTTTTTTAGGGCCGCCTCGGCCTCTTTGCGTTCGGTGATTTCACGGCGCAGGTTTTCGTTCGCGCGCGACAATTCGCGGGTACGTCGGGCCACGCGGTGTTCCAGTTCCGCATTCGCCGCCGCCTCAAGCGCAAGGCGGTCGGCCAGTGCGCGGCGACGTTGCGACAACAGCAACAGGGTCGCGCCAAACACCACCGACAGGGCCGCCGCCACGGCCGCCTGCAACGCCGCAACCCGCGCCGCCGGTGCCGCATCCAACAACAACTCGCCCGTCATTTCGATGATCGGCAAAGGCTTGGTCAGGTGCAGCGCGCGCGATGGAATATAAGGGCCCGCGTTGATCGCCCAGACCTCATTCCCGTTGACGATATGCGGGCGGAAATCGATGAATTCATCCAATTTTTCTGGGTCATAGCCGAACAGGGCAAACGCCGCAGCATCCGCATGGCCGCGCGTGCGGAACAACAATTCCGTGCGGTTGGTGATGAAAATCACCCCCGCCTCATCGGTGAAATAGACGGCCTGCGCATCGCCCACCCATGCCGATTCTACGGCCCAGATATTGACGTCGACCGACACGGCCCCGACCGGCAATCCATCGGGGCCAAACACTGGCGCGGTGAAAATGAAAGCCCGTTCCGCAAGGCCCGATGTCCGTTCATGATGCGCGCCAAGTGCGCCCTGCATCGCGCGCTGAAACGACGGGGTGTCCGCGCGCGATTGCGGCGCGGTGCCAAGGCGGTTCGAACTGACAACCACCTGCCCCGCCGCATCCACAAGGTGCAAATCCAACGTCCCCGTCTTATCCGCCGTGCGCAGCAACAGGTCCTGCGCGTCGTTCAGATCACCGCCCTGCTCTAACGCCGCGTGCAACACCGGATGATCGGCCATCAGAACGGCCAGTTCGCGATATTGCTGTAGCTGGCTGACCAAACGATCCGACGCCAGCGAAAGGTCCGATTCCCCGCGTTCGGACAGTTGGTCCAGCGCTTGGGAATAGGCAAAATACCACACCCCGCCGGTAAACCCCGCAGAGAGCAGCAAAAACACAGCCAAGGCAAAAACGCGCGTCATGGCCCCCAAGATAAAAACGCCGCCTTGCATTGGCCAGCCCCTTTGGCAATGTGGCGCCATGCACCGCCTGATCCAGTCACCCCGCGACCCCGCCTTTGTCCAGAACCCCTATCCGGTCTACGCCGATGCGCGCGCCATGGGGCCGCTGGTCTATTGGGACGATTACGGGATGATGGCGGCGTTTGGCTATGAGGCGGTCAACACGATCCTGCGCGACCGCCGCTTTGGGCGTGAGGTCCCCGCCGATCAGGCTCCCGCGATCCCCGACCACCTGAAACCGTTCTACGCGGTTGAGGCGCATTCGATGCTGGAACTGGAACCGCCGCGTCACACGCGTCTACGCGGGTTGGTGGTGCGGGCGTTCACGTCCAAACGGATTGCCGGTCTGGGGCCTGAGATCACGCGCCTGTCCCATGATCTGATCGACCGGTTTCCGACCGGCGACTTTGACCTGCTGACCGAATTTGCGCAGCCCCTGCCGGTGATGATCATTGCCGATCTGTTGGGCGTGCCGCGGGATATGGCCGATCAGTTCCTGTCGTGGTCCCATGACATGGTGGCGATGTATATGGCCGGTCGGGATCGCGCGATTGAGGAGCGCGCGGCGAGGGCTGCGGCGGAGTTCTCTGCCTATCTGTCGGACTATATCGACCACCGCCGCACCCGCCCGGGTGAGGATCTGATCACCGCCCTGATCGCCGCCGAAGAGGACGGCACCCGCCTATCACGGGATGAGTTGATCACCACCTGTATCCTGTTGCTGAACGCGGGGCATGAGGCGACCGTGCACACCATCGGGAACGGTGTTCACGCCCTGATCGACCGGCCCGACCGCGTGGACCTGATGGGCGCGGACCGGATCGACGGCACGGTTGAGGAAATCCTGCGCTATGACCCTCCGCTCCATATGTTCACGCGCTATGCCTATGAGGATATGGAGCTTTTCGGGCACCGGTTCCGCGCGGGCGATCAGGTTGCCCTGATGCTGGGCGCGGCGAACCGTGATCCGGCCGTTTGGGACAGTCCCGACGTTTTCGATCCGTCCCGCCCCGTGCGCCCCAACGCGGCCTTTGGCGCGGGTCTGCATTTCTGTATCGGGGCACCCTTGGCGCGGCTGGAATTGGTGCGGGCCCTACCGGTGCTGTTTGAACGGTGTTCAAACCTGCGCCGTGCAGGGGCGCCGATCTATGGTAACACCTATCATTTCCACGGGCTAACCGCCCTGCCCGTGCGCGCCGATTAAACCGGCAGAACCGTGGTCGATTTGATCTCTTCCATCGACAACAGGGCCGTGACGTTGTGGATTTTCACCTCGGCGATCAGGGCCTGATAGAACTGATCATAGGCCCGCGCGTTGGCGACCCGCACCTTGAGGATATAGTCGATGTCACCGGCAAGGCGGTGCGCCTCCATCACCTCGGGGCGGGCGCGCAGGGTCTTGAGGAACGTATTCTGCCACTCGGCGTCATGCTCGGACGTGCGGATCAGGACAAAGAAACAGGCCTCCAGCCCAAGCGCCTGCGGATCGACCAGCGCCGTCTGCCCCGTGATCACGCCGTTTTCGCGCATCTTGCGGATGCGGTTCCACACCGGCGTCTTGGACGAGCCGACGGTTTTCGCAATCTCGTCCAGCGACTGTGCCGCGTCGCGCTGTAGTTCGGCCAGAATACGGCGGTCGATTGAATCCAGTTTCATAGACATTATACGTCGGTCATTCCCAAGTCGCGTTGGCTGTAGAATACTGTTCTGGACAGTAGCTTCAATCAGTTTTACCATTCGGTCAAATTTCTGGTAACAACCAACCAATTGACCCTACATACCTCCCGAATGGTTTTGATCCAAGGATTTAACATGACGACACCAGCGACCGCCACGACCCCCTCTTCAACAACGCCCGTATTGCCCGACGCCCAGACGGTGACGGCTGTGACGCATTGGACGGACCGGCTGTTTTCCTTCCGAGTGACGCGGCCTGCGTCGTTGCGGTTCCGGTCGGGGGAATTTGTGATGATCGGCCTGATGGGCGACAACGGCAAACCCTTGCTGCGTGCCTATTCGATTGCCAGCCCGTCCTGGGATGACGAGTTGGAGTTCTACTCGATCAAGGTGCAGGACGGCCCTTTGACCAGCAAACTGCAACACATCAAGGTCGGCGATCAGATCATCCTGCGCCCCAAGCCCGTGGGCACGCTGGTGCATGACGCGCTGTTGCCGGGCAAACGGCTGTGGCTGTTCTCGACCGGCACGGGCATCGCGCCGTTCGCCAGCCTGATCCGCGATCCGCAGACCTATACCGATTACGATCAGATCATCCTGACCCACACCTGCCGTGAGGTGGGCGAGCTGACCTATGGCCGTGAGCTGGTCGAGCAGGTCAAAAACGATGAACTGATGGCCGAACTGGTCGGGGCCGAGAACCTGGCTAAGCTGGTCTATTACCCGACCACCACGCGCGAGACCTCGCCGAAAATGGGCCGCATCACCGACCTGATGACTAATGGCACCGTGTTCAAGGATCTGGGGATCGAAGGCATGTCGCCCGAGACCGACCGCGGCATGGTCTGCGGGTCGCTAGCCTTTAACAAGGACATCATGGCGATCATGGAGAGCTTTGGCCTGCGCGAAGGCGCAAACTCCGAACCCCGCGAATACGTCGTCGAAAAAGCCTTCGTCGGAGAAGGCGTCTAAAGACTATCGGGGCCGCGCGGGTTTCCTGCTTGAACAGCGCGGCCCTCAGCGCTATTTTACGCGCGAGCATTTGGTATAGAAGGAACAAAACCATAGCCCGCAGACCTCATAACGCGCCCCCGACGCGCGACACCGGCCCCCGCGTCAACGGACGTATCCGCTCTCCTGAAATCCGCCTGATTGGCGCCGAGGGTGAAAACATCGGGCTGGTCACACCAGAACGCGGGATGGAACTGGCTGAGCAGGCCGGTCTGGATCTGGTAGAGATTTCGCCGAACGCGGCGCCGCCCGTGTGCAAGATCATGGATTTCGGCAAGTTCAAATATGAACAGCAAAAGCGCGAATCCGAGGCCCGCAAAAAGCAAAAGATCATCGAGGTCAAAGAGGTCAAGTTCCGGCCCAACACCGATACGCACGACTATGAGGTCAAGATGCGTAACGTGTACAAGTTCCTCGAAAAAGGCGACAAGGTGAAGGTCACCCTGCGCTTTCGTGGGCGCGAAATGGCGCACCAGAACCTTGGTCGTGAGCTGCTTGAACGTGTGGCTGAGGACGTCAAGGAAATGGGCAAGATCGAAAATATGCCCAAGATGGAAGGCCGCCAGATGATCATGATGATCGGTCCGGTGACCAAGTAAAAGATCAGGCGCGCCGTGACGACCCCAACCAGTGGACACACGGCGCGCTATCGACCCGGCGATGTAGACATCGCCGAAGACGGGCGGATGTTTTCAAACGTCTTCCTGCGCAACTTCCCCCCTCTTTTGATCGCTGTGAACCGGTTTTTGGCGGATCGGTCTGGTCCCGTTCTGGAAATTGGCTGCGGCACGGGTCAGCACGCGGCGTCCTTTGCCCTTGCCTTTCCCGATCTGGACTGGTGGCCCTCGGACCTTGATGAGATGCACCGCGCCTCGGCCAATGCGTGGCAGGCGTTTTTGCGTGCGCCTGCGCGCCCTGCGCTGAACGTCGACGGCGCAACCCCGTGGGCGGATCAACCCGCGATCACGGACCTCGGCCCCCTTGCGGCCGTGTTCGTCAGCAACGTCACCCACATCGCCCCGTTTGAGGTCACGCGCGGCATCCTGCGCGGTGCAGCGGCGCGCTTGGCCCCGGACGGTATCCTGTTGATTTACGGCCCATTTATCGTGGATGGCGATTTTCAGGGGGCTGGAAATGAGCGGTTTGATCAGAACCTGCGCGCCGACAACCCCGAATGGGGACTGCGCGATACGGTGGACATGGACGCCGCCGCGCGTGAGGACGGATTGCATTTGGTCGATCAGGTCGCGATGCCCGCGAACAACCGGTTGCTGGCGTTCCGGCGGGTGTAATCAGCCCTCGCGCGGATGCGGTCGCGACGGGATTTCCTTGAGCAGACCGCCCACCCCCATGGCCGCCACATCGGCGTCGTGAATCTCAAGACCACAGACGATCCGTTCCAGCACCCAATCGGCCCCGTTCAGCGCGGGCGAACGCGCACAGCCCGGCAATCCGATCACCGGACGCCCGTCAACCGCGCCGTGAAACAACAGGTTGCCCGGATCGACCGGCAGTCCGAACCGCGCCACGTGACCGCCCGCCGCGCGCAGGCCCTCGGGCCCCGTGTCATAGAGATCCGAGGTCGCAGAGCCGGTCAGGATCAGGGCCACCTCGCCCTTGATCTCGCGCAGGGCCGTACCGATTTCGGCGGTGTCATGGGGGACGATACGCACCTCGGACAACTCCACCCCAAGGGCGGAAAGCCGCGTTAAAACAGCCTCTTGCGCCTTTGTGTTCAAGCTTTCTTTTTGGCCCGGAACGGTCGTCAGGACCAAGCCCGCACTGCGCCGCACCACGGGGCGCACGCGGATCGCGCCCGCAACCACCTGACAGGCGCGGTCCAGATCGGCGCGGGGCACGGCGTAGGAAATGATCTTGACCGTCGCGACCAGCATTCGGCGCGTCACCCGCGTCATCGGGGCCAGCGTCGCAAGGGTGATTTCGGGGTGCAAACTGTTCATGCGGAAAATCGCATCGGCGTCCAGTTCGACAATCCCCGGCCCCACGGCGTTCAGGTTGACCCGCCCCGTCGTCGCGCGCGTCACCGACACACAGGCCGCATCGGGGTTCGGGACCAGAGCACGGGCAAGGATCGCGGCCGCCACGTCCTCAAGCACATCGCCGTCCTGCGGCATGGCCACAACCACCTGATCGACCCCCGCGCGCAGCATCATCGTCACATCCGCAGGCGTCAGGACCCGCCCCTTTTTCAGGTGCAGGTCATCCGCGCGCAACGTATGCGCCAAAACGCTGCCGATGGCATCGCCGACAGGAACAGGACCGAACCGCATCAGCCCTGCCTTAGGGTCGCGGTGATCTGCGCCATGATGGCGACGGCGATTTCTGCGGGGGATTTTGATCCGATATTCAGACCCACCGGCGCATGGATGCGGGCGATGTCGTCCTCGGAAAATCCGGCCGCGGTCAGACGATCCACCCGTTTGGCATGGGTGCGCGTGGACCCCAGACACCCGAGGTAGAGCGCATCACCGCGCAGCGCCTCGACAATCGCGGGATCGTCGATTTTCGGATCATGTGCCAATGTCACCACCGCCGTGCGCGCATCGACGCCGTAATCGGGCAGAACCTCATCGGGGTAATCGATCAGGATCGTGTCATGGGGAAAGCGTTCGGGCGTCGCAAAGGCCCCGCGCGGATCGACGATCGTCACGTCATAGCCACAGAGACGCGCGATATCCGACAGGGGCTGGGCGATATGCACCGCGCCCACAACCACCATCCGCAAGGGCGGATTGTGCAGCCCGATGAACGTCGCCTCATCCTCGGCGAACCCGGATTTATCGCTGCGCAGACGGGTCGCGATCTCATCGCCAAGCGCCGCGTCGGCACCATCGGCCAGACGGCGCTCCCACGTTTCGGTGTTGACCACATAGGCCACGGGCGTGCGGTTCGCGCGCCGTGCGACAAGGTCCTCAAGCATCTCAATGGAAATGCCTTGCCCGACCGGTTCCACCATCACACGGATCACACCGCCACAGGCCAGACCGACGGCAAAGGCCTCATCGTCGCTGACGCCAAAGGTCAACAGCCGCGATTGTCCGTCCACGATGGCATCCATCGCCTCCATGATGACCGCGCCCTCGACACAGCCCCCCGAGACCGAGCCCATGATCTGACCCTCGCCGGAAATGACCAACTGACTGCCGACGGGACGGGGCGCGCTGCCCCATGTTTGCACGACCGTTGCAAGGGCCGCGCCCTTGCCGGACTGAACCCAGTTCAACGCCACCTCGGGCATTGCGTCATGTTCACTGCGCTGCATCGGGCCCCTCCACCTTTGGGTTGAGTATGCGTTGCCCTGAACGGCGTTGCCAGACGTAAAAAGGTATAACATCGCGCGTGTGGAATATTAAAAGGCGCCGCGGGAGGGGGCCCGCAGCGCCTTGAAATTCAGAGGGCAGGAGGGAACGCCTGCGCGACTGATGCGTCCGGACAGGAGGGAGAGCCCGCCGGACAACGGTCGACACTCAGGGAGGGGTGCCGACCAGACCGCCCCACGCAGGGAAAGCGCGGGGAAGACCAAGCTGTGAGCAACCAACAACCGCTTGGCCTATGCATCCTATATGGGGACTTTTTCGGGCATTGCATTTGACCCAGATCAAGATCGGCATTTTTTTGCCTGACAGAATGCCGCACCCCAATAAAATAAGGGCGCGGACGGCGTCACAGCATCGCGGCAAGGCGGGATTTTTCGCCCGAATCCGACGCGTCCGAGATCGCTTGGGCCAGTTGTTCCAGCGAGTTGATGTTATGGCCCGCGCGAAAGCAATCCACATGCGGCAGGATCGTGCGGATGCCCTCGGCCTTGGGCGCGAATCCGTCCCAGCGCAGCAGCGGGTTAATCCAGATCAGACGCCGCGTGGACAGGTGCAGACGCTCAATCTCGCGGTTCAACAGGGTCACGTCCCCACGGTCCAACCCGTCGGTGATCAACAAAACCACCGCGCCGGAGTTCAGCACGCGGCGCGACCAGTCGCGGTTGAACGCATGCAGGGCCTGACCGATGCGCGTGCCGCCCTCCCAATCCTGCGCCTCGGCGCCAGCGGCGGCCAAAGCGGCATCGACATCGCGGGTGCGCATATGGCGGGTGATGTTGGTCAGACGGGTGCCGAACGTGAACGCGTGCACCTTGGACCACCCTGCCCCTTTTTCATTGGAGACAGCATGGAGAAAATGCAAAACCATCCGGCTATATTGCGACATAGACCCCGAAATATCGCAAAGCACGACTAGGTTCGGCCACCGCACCCGCCGGTTCTTTGCCGCCAGATCGCGGATATCCCCGCCATAGCGCATCGCGTCGCGCATGGTTTTGCGCATATCGAACAGATGACCCTTGGACGCGGGTTGCGTGCGGCGCGATTGCAGCGGTTTCACGGGCAGCGACAGACGGGCCAACATGCGCTTGGCCTCGGCGACCTCTTCGGTGCCCATCTGCTCGAAATCCAGTGTTTTCAGACGTTCCTGCGAGGACATCGTGCGCGAGGCATCGACGACGATCTCGACCTCATCCTCGGGCGACTCGGCGATCTCGGGTTCTTCGCGATCCACACCGTCGAGCAGGGATTCGGCGGCGCGTTTTTCGGCGGCCTTGGCCTTGCGATCCTTTTGCACCCCACGGATCGAGGGCAGCATCATGGACATCATATGTTCCATGTAGCGCGGGTCGCGCCAGTACAGGCGGAATACTTGTGCAAACACCGTCCGGTGCTCGGGCTTGGACACGAAACACGCCTGCAAGGTATAGAAAAAGTCCGACCGATGGGTAAACCCCGCCGCCTCGACCGCGCGGATGGCGTCGATCACACGGCCCGGCCCCACGGGCAGGCCCGCCTTGCGCAGGGCGCGGGCGAAATGGGTGATGTTGTGGACAAGCTTGGGGTTGTCCGGCAAATCCAGATCAGCGTAGACCGCCATAGCGCCCCCCTCGTCCCTGTGGCATCATCGCGCCATGACCCATGTTCTGGACCAACGCCCCCTGCCCGATGGCTGGATCGACGTGACACCGCGCGAGGCACGCCGCCTGTTGACGCAGCTGTGGCGCGAACAGCCACGTCAGAGCATCCTGAGCACGCTGAACAATCTGCGCGTCGTGGCGCGTGCGGGCGGCAGTGACGACATCCTGTGTCGCGCCGATGCGGTCATCCCTATGTTTTTCGTGGCGCACCTGACATGGGGCCCGCCCGCCGAGCACACGGATGACAACCTGTACCCCGTGGAGACGGTTCAGGATCTGATCGACACGATTGGTCCGCTGGACTGACACGGGATTATTCCGCGGCCAGTTCGGTTTTGACCTCTTCCAACAGGCGCTTGGCCTCGGAGCCCTCCAGTTTCTGGATATCGTCCTGATATTTCAGGATCGCGCCGACCGTATCGGCAATCACCTCGGGCGAGAGGTCGATCACATCCAGCGCCAACAGGCATTTGGCCCAGTCGATGGTTTCCGCCACGCCCGGTTTCTTGAACAGATCCTCGGTGCGCAGTTTCTGGACGAACGCCACAACCTCACGCGACAGGTTTTCGGACGCTTCGGGCGCGCGGGCCGACAGGATTTCGATCTCACGCTCAAAATTCGGGTAATCAACCCAGTGATAGAGGCACCGGCGCTTCAGGGCATCGTGCACCTCACGCGTGCGGTTCGAGGTCAGGATGACGATCGGCGGCTCAGGTGCCTTGATCGTGCCGAGTTCAGGGATGGTGACCTGAAAATCGCTGAGCGCCTCCAAGAGAAACGCCTCAAACGGTTCATCCGTGCGGTCCAATTCGTCGATCAGCAGAACCGGCGCGCCGCCCTCTTGGTCGCTCATCGCCTCAAGTAGCGGACGGCGGATCAGGTATTTGTCCGAGAACAGCTCCTCCGTCAGGGCCGCGCGGTCGGTACCCTCAACCGCCTCGGCGGTGCGGATCGCAACCATCTGCGCGGGAAAGTTCCATTCATAAACCGCGCTAGAGGCATCCAGACCCTCATAGCACTGCAGACGGATCAACCGACGTCCCAAAGCGGCAGCGATAGCTTTGGCGATTTCGGTCTTGCCGACGCCCGCCTCGCCCTCAAGGAACAAGGGTCGCCCCAGACGCAGCGACAGGAACACCACGGTCGCCAAGGCCCGCCCACACACATAGTTCTGTCCGGCCAACATGGTCTGGACGTCGTCGATCGTATTCAGTTCCGCCTGCACGGGCTCCTCCTCGGTCTGCTGGGGGTATGCTGCACGGGTCACGTGTGGCGTCAAGCGCGACCAAAGCCGCAAATGTTACAATTCGTAGGGATTGAACCAATTGAGGTTGGGGATGGCTTGTTCTACGACTTGGGGCGCGACGCTGTGTCACCGCCAATGTGAAAGGTATGCCCATGTCCGACCGCCCGACCCTCAAAGCCAAAGACGCCCCCGATCTGGGACGGTTTGACTGGTCCGATCCGCTGGGCCTGTCCGGACAGCTCAGCGAAGAGGAACGCATGCTGGCCCAAGGTGCGGCCGATTTCGCGGCGGACAAATTGGCCCCCAAGGTCGTCGATGCCTACCGCGAGGAAACCGCCGATCCGTCGATTTTCCGCGAGATGGGTGCGGCGGGTCTGTTGGGTGCGACATTGCCGGAAACCTATGGCGGTCTGGGTGCGTCCTATGTGGCCTATGGCCTGATCGCGCGCGAGATTGAGCGGATCGACAGCGGCTATCGCTCGATGATGTCGGTCCAGAGCAGTCTGGTCATCTATCCGATCTACGCCTACGGGTCCGAGGAACAGCGCCAGAAATACCTGCCCGGTCTGTGCTCGGGCGAGCTGATCGGCTGTTTCGGCCTAACCGAACCCGACGCGGGCAGCGATCCCGCAGGTATGAAAACCCGCGCGGAAAAGATCGACGGGGGCTATCGCCTGACGGGATCGAAAATGTGGATTTCCAACGCACCCTTTGCGGATGTGTTCGTGGTCTGGGCCAAGTCCGACGCCCACGGCGGCAAAATTCGTGGCTTTGTTCTGGATAAGGGCATGCCAGGGCTGAGCGCGCCGAAAATCGGCGGCAAATTATCCTTACGCGCCTCCACCACCGGTGAAATCGTCATGGACGGGGTCGAGGTGGGTGAGGACGCCCTGTTGCCCCATGTTGAGGGGTTGAAGGGGCCGTTTGGCTGTTTGAACCGCGCGCGGTACGGCATTGCATGGGGCGTGATGGGGTCGGCCGAATATTGCTGGCAAGCCGCACGCCAATACGGGTTGGACCGGCATCAGTTCAACCGCCCCCTTGCGCAAACACAGCTGTTCCAGAAAAAACTGGCCGATATGCAGACCGAAATCACTCTTGGCCTACAGGCCGCGTTGCAGGTCGGTCGCCTGATGGATCAGGCGGCGGCAGCGCCCGAGATGATCTCGCTGATCAAGCGCAACAACTGTGGCAAGGCCTTGGACATCGCGCGTATGGCGCGCGACATGCACGGCGGCAACGGGATTTCCGAGGAATTTCAGGTCATCCGCCATATGATCAACCTAGAGACGGTGAACACCTATGAAGGCACCCATGATGTGCACGCCTTGATCCTTGGGCGCGCGCAAACCGGCCTTCAGGCGTTTTTCTAACCACCAGCGGTCCTTGCCAAACGGGGGGCGGTGTCGTCTATTGGGATCACATCGCCGCCAACGCAAAAGGCCCTGAATGCCCACGCCCACCGATCAGATCATCGCCGTCACCTGTCAGCGCGACGATGGCCCCTATATGGTCGAATGGGTCGCGCATCATCTGGCGGCGGGGTTTGATCACATCGTGATCCTGACCCACGATTGCCAGGACGGCAGCGACGGCTTGGCCGACGCCCTGTCCAGCGATCCCCGCATCACCCACGTCCCGTTCCAGACCGAGGGAGACACCTCTGTCCAATGGCAGGCCCTGCGCGTGGCCAATGGCTTGAAACCGGTGAAACGCGCCGATTGGGCGATGTTTTTCGATCTGGACGAGTTTCTGATCCTGCGCGGCCCCGCCTCGGTGCGCGATCTGATCGCCGCCTGCGGGCCAGAGGTCGACGCGATCCCGATCCGGTGGCGGTTTTTCGGGGCGGCGGGTCAGGTTGAAATGTCGACGGCCCCGACCCTGTCGCGGTTTACCCGCGCGGCGCCCATCGACATCGCCCTACCGGCCGCGCATTTCATCAAGACGCTCTTTCGTCCCGCCGCGTTTCAAAAAATGGGCGTTCACCGCCCCAAAACCCGCAAGGGCGATGCGCCCCGATGGCAGAGCGCGGCAAACGCCCCCCTGCCGCCCGCATTCGCCAGTGACGACGCGCGCATCAACCTGTTCGGGGTCGATCCCACGGGCGAAATGGCCGTGCTGCACCATTATTCCGTGCGCTCGGCGGCGGAGTTCATGGTGAAGCGCCAACGCGGCCTGCCCAACCGCACGACCAAGCGCCTAGACCTCGGGTACTGGGCCGAGCGGAATTTCAACACTACGCCCTGCGAGGACGCCGCGCCGATGATCCCCGCGACCTTGACCGCGATGGAGGCCCTCTTCGCCCTGCCCGACGTGCGTGCCCGCCATGACGCCGCCATTGAATGGCACCGCGCGCAATTTGCCGCCCTGATGCGCGATCCTGCCAACATTCAATTCCTATGGCACCTCCAGATGCTGGGCACCAGCACCCCGCCCAGCCCCGCCGCCACCAATGCCCATCTGACCCGCCTGATGGCCGCCAAGGAGCGCCCGAAATGAGCACCCTCTATGGTCTGACCCTGCCCGCGTTGAACGGTTTGGACGAGACCGCCGCGGCCCGCGTCGCCAAGGGCGATTATCAAAAGGGCCTGTCGCGTCACCTGTTGGACGGGATTTCGGGCGGCGCGCGCGTTCTGGAATACGGCACCCAGTTCGGCCTGATCGGCGCGCTGGCCGCCGCGCAATTCGCCCTGCGCCATGTGACGGTGGCAAGTTCGGACCCCGACGCCATCGCCAACACATCGGCCCTCTGTGCCGCAAACGGTCTGTTTCAGGTCGAGACGCGCCAGATCGGCGGAAATCCGACCGACCTGCCCGCCCTCTTGGCCGATCTCCGCCCAAGCGCGATCCTGCTCAACCTTGGCTTTGAATCCGGCGCCGGTTTGGGGGACTGTGATCTTGCCCCCGTCGATCTGGCGGTGGTCGAATTGGCCCCACACCGGACCGCCCCGCATGAAATCGCCGCAATCTTTAATGCCCTGCACGCCGCACACCTGTACTATAGTCCAGCACAATCCAAAGGAAATCAGGTCGTTTTTCGCCGCAACCCCTAGGCGTCATCAACCACCCGCAAGTTGCGCCGCCCCAATAAAACCCTTAAAGAGCGCGCCGTTTTTTCCAAATGTCGCCATATTCGACCGGCATTCACAAAACTGTAGCAAGTAGCCGCGTTCCACCGCGCGGTAAGAAAGACAAAGGTTTCCACATCGTGACCGAAGACGTGATCACTCCACCTACCGCAACCGACGTGGACGAATGGTATCAAGGGCTGGGCCAACTGGGCATCGTGCGTTCTCTGGGGGGGACGCATCGGGCGGTGCTGGTTGAGGACTCGCGCACCCTTTTGGTGACATTCGAACGTGCGGATGCCCTACGGGCGACGGGGCATGACCTACCGCTGGGCCAACGTTTGGCCCAGGACAGCGGCGTGTCGGCCCTGACCATCCTGTCCGAAGGCGAAACGTGGTTCCGCGACCGTGATGTCTATGCCTATTTCGACGAATTGATCGATGAGGCGTTCTTTGACGATTTCGACCGCGTTGTGTTCTATGGCGAGGGCTGTTGCGGCTATGCAGCGGCGGCCTATTCCGTGGCTGCACCCGGAGCCGTTGTGATCGCCCTGCGCCCGCAGGCATCGCTGGACGCACGTGTTGCCGAATGGGATCAACGCTTTTTCGACAAGCGGCGCCTGAATTTCACCGACCGGTTTGGCTATGCGCCGGACATGCTGGACGCGGCTGAGCACGCCTTTGTCGTCTACGATCCCGAACAGGACTATGACGCGATGCACGCCGCCCTATTCACGCGCAGCAACGTGTCCAAACTGCGCACTCGGTTTTTGGGCGATCAGATCGGTGAAATGTTGATGGGCATGGGCATTCTCGAGGAAATTCTGGATGCCGCCTGTGAGGGTCAACTGAGCGAAACCGTCTTTAACCGCCTCTATCGTGCGCGCCGCAACTATGCGCCGTATCTTAATGTTTTGCTTGACGTTTTTGACGATGGAGCGCGCCCGTTCATGACCGCCGCCATGTGCAAATCGGTCAGCGACCGGATGGAAATGCCCAACCACCGCCGCCGCCTCAAGGAGCTCGCGCGCAGCTTTAAGGATCAGGGCAATCCCCTGCCGTTCTGGGACGCGAAACCGGTGTCCGAGCCCGAGGTCGAGGGCGCCTGATTACAGGCCGCCCTCTTCGACGATGAACTTCACGATCTGATCGACGCCTTTACCGGACTTAAGGCCCGCCATCACGAACGGACGGCCCTGACGCGCTTTGGTCGCATCGGATTCCAGCAGGCCCACATCCACCCCCACATAGGGCGCCAGATCGGTCTTGTTGATGATCAACAGATCGGATCGCGTGACCCCTGGCCCTTTTTTGCGCGGAATATCCTGCCCCGCCGCCGTGTCGATCACGTAAAGGGTCATATCCGCCAACTCGGGGCTGAACGTCGCGGCAAGGTTATCACCGCCCGATTCAATCAGAATCACGTCCAGATCGGGGAAGTTCGCGCGCAAATCCGCAACCTCGGCCAGATTGATGCTAGCGTCCTCGCGGATGGCCGTATGCGGGCACCCACCCGTTTCCACCCCGCGAATACGTTCCAACGGCAGGGCCTGCGCCCGCATCAGGTATTCCGCATCCTCGGACGTGTAGATGTCATTGGTGATCACCGCGACGGAATAATCCTGTGACAAGGCACGGCACAGGTTTTCGGTCAGCGTGGTTTTCCCCGCCCCAACGGGGCCGCCGATACCAACACGCAAGGGGCCATTCGGACTGCTCATTTCACCCTCTTTTCAATTCACTACGACGCACTCTTAATGCGTCGGCTTAGGTTTTAAACAGACGGACCTCTTGAGTCTCATGACGCAGGGACGCCATGTCCGACCCAAAGGCCGCGCCGGAAATCTGATCTATGTTCATATCGCTTGCCCGCGCTGCGACATCGGTGATCACGGGATGAAGTGCGGCCAGAACCCGCTGGCCCGCGTTCTGACCAAGGGGCACAAACCGCACCGCCGCCGACACAAGGTTTGACGCGAACGCATGCAGGTACAGCGCGGCCACATCCGCGTCCCCCAAGGACAGGCGCCGCGCCGCAACCCCGACCGCTACGGGCAAGGGCATCGCGGGCATATCGCCCCCATCCATTGCGTTGACGGCGGCGACAAAGGCCGCGCCCTGCGTCTCGGCCTCGGACAGGCGTTCGCGCGACGGAGCCATGGCGCGCGCCATCTGGGCCACGTCGTCCCCGGCCCGCGCGCGGCACAAAAACACCGCATCGGCCAGACCTGTGCCCCGCGTCAGAACGACCGTTAGCCAGTCCTGCAAGGACGCTTCATCCCGCACCACACCGTCCGAAATCGCGGTTTCCAGACCATGGGAATAGGCATAGCCCCCCACCGGAAACGCGGGCGACAACCATTGCGTCAGGGTCAGAAGATCGGCGTTCATGCGTGGGAATGGTCGTGGTGATGGTGGTCGTGATCATGCCCATGGTCATGATCGTGGGGCCCGTGGGAATGCCCCATCGTGCGCCCGTGGCCATATGCGCCCCCTTCGGGCGTGAACGGCTCGGTCACCGGCGTCGCGGTGCCGCCCAGTTTGGCCACCATATCGGCCAGCACATGGTCAACCTGGATCAACAGGCGGTCCGCCTCGATCTGGCACGGGGTATGGCGGTTGCCGATGTGCCATGCCAAACGGGTCAGGTCCTGCCCCGTCACGGCCAACAGAGGCTCGGCCGCGGCCAAGATCGACACGCGCGCTCCGTCGCTAAGGACAAAGGCATCGCCCGCATTCAGATGTGTGGTCTCGGGAAGGTCGACGAAAAACGACTGTCCGTGGTCGGAGGTCAGCTTTTTGCGTCGCAGGAACCGCGCCTCATAGGTCAGTGTCACGTGATCCGCGACAGGACCGGACAAGGGGGCGCGGTCAATGGAATGCGCCTTGGGCGGGTCGGTTGCCATGTTCTGCTCCGTCGATTGTTCGGATCTAGAATAGGCGTCCGTCCCCCCCAGTAAAAGCGCAAAAACCGTTAGATATAAAAGCGGTCGCGGAAGATGTGGCGCACAACATCGGCGCGCTCAAGACCACGCTCGGCCAGTTCTTCGTCGGTGGTGTTGTTCAGCTTTTCGATCTCTTTCATGCGCGGGTTCGCCTCGGCCAGCATGATCAGACCATTCCAGATTGCGCGGAACGGGTTCGGAAACGTAAAGCCAGTGCTGTGGGTGCTCGTGAATGCCATTGTAGAAACTCCTGATTGGTCCAGTGTTCTCCCTTAACACTGACAATAGGTCAGGAATGCAGACATTAAAATTGCCCATTCTGCATGGCCGCCATGCGGCAGTGCAGCATCAGTCGCGCAAGCGCACCCCGTGGCGACCCGCCAAATCGCAGAAAAACTGCCATGCGACGCGGCCCGAACGGCCCCCGCGCGTGGCCTGCCATTCGATCGCTTCGGCCCAGAGGGTGTCGTCGTCGATGGTGACGCCGTGATGATCGCAATAGCCACGGATCATCGCCAGATAATCGTCCTGCGAACACGGATGAAAGCCCAGCCACAGACCGAACCGGTCCGACAGGGACACCTTTTCCTCAACCGCCTCGCCGGGATTGATCGCAGAAGAGCGCTCGTTCTCAATCATATCGCGCGGCATCAGGTGACGCCGGTTCGACGTCGCATAGAACAGAACGTTTTCGGGGCGGCCCTCGATGCCGCCGTCCAGAACGGCCTTGAGCGACTTGTAATGCTGATCATCGTGACTGAACGACAGATCGTCACAAAACAGCAGGAACCGGTGCGCCGAACCCCGCAACAGGTCCAGCAAACGACCGATGCTCGGCAGGTCCTCACGTTGCAGTTCGACGATTTTCAGGGACAGATCTTGGCGCAGAACCTCGGCATGGACCGCCTTGACCAGAGACGATTTCCCCATCCCCCGCGCGCCCCAGAGCAAGGCGTTGTTCGCCGGATAGCCGCGCGCGAATTGAACCGTGTTCGCCAACAACGTGTCCCGCGACCGGTCCACACCCAGCAGCAGGTCCAGATCGACGCGCGACACCTTGGTCACAGGCACCAGACGGTCGGGATCGCTGTGCCAGACAAAGGCGTCGGCCCCGTCGAAGTCAGGTGCCACCGCCCCGCGAGGCGCCATTCGTTCAAGCGCCTCGGCAATCCGGTTCAGCGTGTCGTCATTCATGACTTGGGCTTATCCGCATCATCCGCATCGTCGTCCTCGTCAAACTCGGCCATCAGGGCCTCATCATCGGACGCTTCGGGGTCGAATGCGGCTTCGGTCGCGGCATCGCTCGGGGCGGCTGCCTCTTCCTCATCCTCGTCATCATCCACCCACAGACCTTGGGCGCGCAGGTGGGCCTCACGCTTTTTCTCAACCCGTGCCACAAGGAAGATCGAGATTTCATAGAGACCATAGACCACCACAAACAGGATCACCTGCGTGATGATGTCGGGCGGCGTCACCAGAGCGGCGAGAATAAGGATCGCCACAACCGCGTATTTGCGCACGGCCCCCAGACCGGCGGCGGACACCAGACCCGCCTTGCCCATCAGGGTCAAAAGCACCGGCAACTGGAAACACAGGCCAAAGGCGACGATGAACTTGATGGTCAGCGACAGGTATTCCTTGGCCGAGCCTTGGAAGGCGATGCTGCTGCTTTCGATTTCGCCCGCCTCACCGACAATGTTGCCCTGTTGGAAGCCAAGGAAGAAATCAAAGGCCAGAGGCGTCACGACGTAAAACGCAAAGGACGCGCCCAGAAAGAACATAAAGGGCGATGCGATCAGGAACGGTAGGAACGCGCCCTGCTCGGACTTATAAAGACCAGGCGCAACAAAGCGCCACATCTGATAGCTGATCACCGGAAAGGAAAGAACCAGACCGCCCAGCAGAGAGATCGAGATCGCGACAAAGAAGCCCTCTTGCAGCGCGATCAGGATCAGGCCGCAGTCATCCCCCATCGCCGCGCGCGCGTCACACAGGGGCTTGGTCAGGAAGTTGAAGATCGGGTTCCAGACCGTGAAACAGATGACCATCGCAATGATAAACGCCAGAACCGAGCGAATCATGCGCGTGCGCAACTCGGTCAGGTGTTCGATCAACGGAGCAGCGGAATCGTTGATCTCGTCAGTCTTGCTCATGCGGGGTCACTCTTGCTGGTGGAGTCAGCCGGCTCAGGGGTCTCTGCCGCGGCGTCCGCAGCAGCAGCAGCCTCAGCGGCCTGACGGGTGGCGGCCTTTTGTGCGGTCGCCTCATTGATTTTACGCGCGGCTTCGGCCCGGTCAGGGTCCAGAGGCGTCGTTTTCGGGGGGCCGTCGATTTTCGGACCGCCGGGGGTCCATTTCTCGAACTGGTCGGCGGCATCGTTCAAGGCATCCAGACCCATCTTTTTGGGATTGGTCATATCCTTGAAATCCTTGGCCGCATCTTTGACGCCCGCGTCATCTGCGGCCTGATCCATAGCGCGCTGAAATTCGCGCGCCAGACCCTTGGCCCGCGCCGTAAACCGTCCCAATGTGCGGAACATACCGGGCAGGTCCTTGGGCCCCACAACGATCAGCGCAACAACGCCGATCAGCAACAGTTCGGTCCAACCGAGATCAAACATAGTGCCCCCAGAGTTAGGCAGACAGGTTCAGGATTAAACCTTGTCTTTTTCGGACTCGGGGGTGACGTCCTTGGCAGCTTCGGCGTTGGCGTTCTCAAGCTCTTCGGTGCCGTCTTTCACGCCTTTTTTGAAGGCGGTGATGCCTTTGCCGACCTCGCCCATCAGGGACGAGATTTTGCCGCGGCCAAACAGGACCAGAACGACGACAGCAATCAAGAGCAGGCCGGGCAGGCCAATATTGTTCAGCATGGTCTTCTCCCATGGTGCGGGATCGCTTGCCCCGTCACCTTATTCAATTTCTGTCATTACATTTATTGACTTGTGAGGCGGGATCAAAGCCCCATTCGCCCCAAACGGCGCGTTTTCGCAAAGAAATTTGCGACGCACTGCAGCATCGCGTCAATTTTTATGCCCGCACCTGCGGCGCAACCGTCAAAATTGTGTGGATTTTCAACCCCTAGCGGGCGGGAAACACAAAGCACCGATCACGCCGGATCATAACCCACATTGGGGTTTCGGCCTTGGGCAGGAACACGCCGGGCACCGTGGCGCGGATCAAACTGCCGTCAAATTCGAGACGAAATTCGATCAGGCTTTCACTGCCCATAAAACGGGCACGTTGCACGAATGCCCGCGCCGGCACCCCGTTTTCCGGCGTCGGTGCGGGCGGATGACCGTTGCGGTCAAAGTCGATTTTGATGTGCTGGGGGCGGATGACGATGTCGACCTCGGCCCCGTCAGGCACGGCGGGCGCCATGAACTGACCAAAGGCCGTATCCGCAAGCAAACCGTTAACAGGGCTGCGGAACACATTGATATCCGAAAAGAACGCGGCGGCCTTACGATCCACGGGCGCGTTGTAGATGTTGTACGGCGCGCCCTGCTGGACGATCTTGCCGTGGCGCATCAGGGCGATTTCATCGGCCATGCGCATCGCCTCTTCGGGCTCATGCGTGACCAACAGAACGGCGGTCCCCTCTTCCTTGAGCACCGCCAAGGTTTCATCGCGGATATCGTCGCGCAGGCGGTTATCAAGGCCTGAGAACGGCTCATCCATCAGCATGATGCCCGGACGCGGGGCCAAGGCACGGGCCAGTGCAACGCGCTGTTGCTCGCCCCCAGACAGGTTATGGGGAAATTCGTCAATGAACCGCAACAGGTCCACCCGTTTCAGCAATTCCTCAACCCGCGTACGTTTTTCGGCGCGCGTGCCCTTTAGGCCAAAGGCGACGTTGTCGGCCACGGACAGATGCGGAAACAGGGCAAAGTCCTGAAACATCAACCCGACCGAGCGCCCCTCGGGCGGGACACGAAACACGGTGTCGCAGATCAGATTGCCGTCGATGTAGATCTCGCCGCTGTCCTGCATATCGACACCAGCGATCGAGCGCAGCGTGGTCGATTTCCCGCACCCGGACGGGCCCAGCAAACAGGTCACCTGCCCCGGCATCACGCGCAGCGACACGTCATCCACGACGCGCCGCCCGTTGAAACTGCGGGTCAGGTTCCGGATTTCCAGTCGGGGTGTCTGTTCGCTCACGCCAGCCTCTTGCATTCCCGATAAAACTGCTCGGGTTTCAGGGAGCGATATCAACACCGCCCCCCTGACGCAAGTGTTAGAGGGTGGTATTCACCTGTCCACCGTCCAACAGGACGTTCTGTCCCACCATGTACCCCGCGAATTGCGAGCACATAAACGCACAGGTCGCGCCGAATTCCTGACGCGTGCCATAGCGGCCTGCGGGGATATTGGCGACGCGTTGGGTGCGGGCCTCTTCAATCGTGATGCCTTGGGCCTGTGACACGCCCGTGTCCAGCGACACCATGCGATCGGTGTCATGCAGGCCGGGCAAGAGGTTGTTGATGATCACGCCATGGGGCGCAACCTGACGCGCAGTGCCCGCCACATATCCAGTCAGACCCGCACGGGCCGAGTTTGAAAGACCCAGAACCGCAATCGGCGACTTTACGGACACAGAGGTGATGTTGACCACGCGGCCCCAGCCCCGTTCCATCATCCCCGGCACCAAGGCCTTGATCAGGGCAATCGGCGTCAGCATGTTCGCGTCCAGCGCGGCGATGAAATCGTCCCGTTCCCAATCGGTCCACATACCGGGCGGCGGACCGCCCGCGTTGTTGACCAGAATGTCGATGGTGCCAGCGGCCTCTAGGACCTTGGCACGGCCCTCTTCGGTGGTGATGTCGGCGGCGACGGCGGTGACCTCAACCCCGTAGGTGTCGCGCAGGCGATCCGCCTCGGCCAGCAACGCCTCTTGCCCGCGCGCGTTCATCACCAGATGCACACCCGCCTCGGCCAAAGCCTCGGCACAGCCCAGACCCAGCCCCTTGGACGATGCGCAGACCAATGCGCGCTTTCCGGCAATCCCCAGATCCATGGTCATCTCCCTTTGCGGTAAATTCACGAAATTGGTCAATCGATATCACCCATTTTGCGCGGTGCAAGTCTTGAACCTTGTCCACTTGCCCCTAGGGCCGATTGACGCTGTGTGTTTTGGCTTTTAGTACAGGATTATGAGCACTGCGCACCGCTGTGGGGGTTGGGGCGTAAAAGGAACCGTACCGTATCATGAACCAGAGCACCCCGTCCGTGTCTCGAACATCATCCAGTTACCGCATTCACGTTTTTGCGGCGGGGGATATGGATGTGGTGTCGGGGGCGAACCATGGCGATACGCTTGGCCCGCTCGATGATCTTTGCCTCGGTGACATTTACCAGATTCAGCCCAAGGCCATTCCCTATGAATTGTCGATCATAGACCCCGTTGCCGATCAGACCGGCAGCAACCGGTTCCTGACCACCGGTGCCTCGGGGCATCAGTTGGGCGCGGGGTCCGAACTGGGCTCAGCAGGCGATGGCGTGCGACCGGCGGGTCGGTTGACCTTTATGGCGTCGGACGGCGGACGGGTGGAACTGTTGCTGATCGAACTGGTGGGGGCGGATGGCGCGGTGCGGCTGTGCTTTTTGCCGCTGGAACCGGTAGAGCCCAAGGTGTCCTATACCCTGCTGGAGATGTCCGAGGACGTCGGCGAGGTCCGCCTGACCGACATCACCCCCGTGGCATTCACGCGCGGCACCTCGATCACCCTTGCCGACGGGACCCAGCGCCAGATCGAACGCCTGCGCGTCGGCGACCGCGTTCTGACCCGTGATCACGGGCCGCAACCGGTGCGTTGGATCGGGAACCGCACGGTGCGCGCCATTGGCCCCTATGCGCCGGTGGTAATCACCAAGGGCACCCTGTCCAATGAATCCGACATGATCGTTAGTCAGAACCAGCGCCTGTTCATCTATCAACGCGGCACCAACCGACTGAGCGACACGGCCGAGTTGCTGATCAAAGCGCGCGATCTGGTGGATGGGGAACGCGTCTTTATCCGGCGCGGTGGGTTCGTGGAATATTTCCACCTGTTGTTTGACACCCACGAAATCATCTACGCCGAATGCACCCCGACCGAGAGCATGCTGGCCAATGACCGCACCCTTGGCCAATTGCCCGAGGACCTGTTGCAAGAGGTGACAGATGCGGGGGTCAAGGAACACGATCCCCATTTCGGCACCGAGGCGGACAAGACCCTGTTGGCCGGTCACACGCCCGACACGTTCTACGCGCGCCGCAAACCTAAAGAGTAACGCGCGTCCCCCCTTCCCCAAGCGCGCGCAGGCGGTTATATGGCGCCCATGTTGGATCGCAGCTCAAATCGCCCCGCCCTGCCGCCCGAAATCGCGCGGCGACGCACCTTTGCTATTATTTCGCACCCGGACGCCGGTAAAACGACGTTGACGGAGAAATTCCTGTTGTACGGGGGCGCGATCCAGATGGCCGGTCAGGTCCGCGCCAAGGGCGAAGCGCGCCGGACGCGCTCGGACTTTATGCAGATGGAAAAGGACCGCGGGATTTCGGTCTCGGCCTCGGCGATGTCGTTTGATTATGGCGATTACCGGTTCAACCTTGTCGACACACCCGGTCACAGCGACTTTTCCGAAGACACCTACCGCACCCTGACGGCGGTGGATGCGGCGATCATGGTCATTGACGGCGCAAAAGGCGTCGAGAGCCAGACCCGCAAGCTGTTCGAGGTGTGCCGCCTGCGCGATCTGCCGATCCTGACTTTCTGTAACAAGATGGACCGCGAGAGCCGCGATACGTTCGAAATTATTGACGAGATTCAGGAAAATTTGGCCATTGATGTGACGCCGGCCAGCTGGCCCATCGGGGTCGGTCGCGAGTTCCTTGGCTGTTTCGACATGCTGCGCAACCGGTTGGAACTGATGGACCGTGCCGACCGTAACAAGGTCGCCGAGAGCATCAAGATCGAAGGCCTCGACGATCCCGCGCTGGAACAGCACATCCCGGCCGAACTGCTGGACAAGCTGCGCGAAGAGGTCGAGATGGCGCGCGAACTGTTGCCCGCCTTTGACCAACAGGCGATGCTGGACGGGACGCTGACGCCGATCTGGTTTGGCTCGGCCATCAACTCGTTCGGGGTGCAGGAACTGATGGACGGGATCGGGAACTATGGCCCCGAGCCGCAAATCCAAGCCGCCGAACCGCGCCAGATTGCACCGGATGAGAAAAAGGTCTGTGGCTTTGTCTTTAAGGTCCAGGCGAACATGGACCCCAAGCACCGCGACCGTGTGGCCTTTGTGCGCATGGCGTCGGGCCATTTCAAACGCGGCATGAAACTGACCCATGTGCGCACCAAGAAACCGATGGCGGTCTCGAACCCCGTTCTGTTTCTGGCATCCGACCGCGAACTGGCGGATGAGGCATGGGCGGGCGACATCATCGGCATTCCGAACCACGGACAGCTGCGCATCGGGGACACCCTGACCGAGGGCGAGGCGATCCGCGTCTCCGGCATCCCGTCCTTTGCGCCGGAACTGCTGCAGACCTGTCGCGCGGGCGATCCGCTCAAGGCCAAGCATCTGGACAAGGCCCTGATGCAATTCGCCGAAGAAGGCGCCGCCAAGGTGTTCAAGCCGATGATCGGGTCGGGCTTTATCGTCGGCGTGGTTGGACAGTTGCAGTTCGAAGTGCTGGCCAGCCGGATTGAGATGGAATACGGCCTGCCCGTCCGGTTTGAGGCGTCGCAGTTCACCTCGGCGCGCTGGATTTCGGGCCCCAAGGCGGACGTGGACAAATTCGTCAACGCCAACAAACAGCACATTTCCTATGACAATGACGGGGACCTTGTGTTCCTGACCCGTCTGCAATGGGACATCGACCGCGTGGTGCGGGATTACCCCGAACTGACGCTGAGTTCGACCAAAGAAATGCAGGTGTGATCAACGGGCGGCCCTTCTTCGGGGCCGCCTTTTGGTTCAGGCAAAGCTCTGGATGTAGATGCTGTTGTTGTGCTCGGCCGTGGCTAGGGCATGGGACATCGCGCGCGCGGTGAACGGTTTCGTCACCGTGACATCGCAAATCTGGATGCGTTCGGTTGTGAAATCCTGATCGTCAGGGTCCGAGGACAGGATGATGATCGGCACCGACGGCGCCAACCGGCGCAACCACATGCAAAACCCGACCAGCGCCGGAATACCGCCCCACGCGTCCGCGTCCAGAATGATGTAGGATAGGTTCTGCGCCCAGTGCTCAAGCCAATCATAAGGGATGTCGTCGCCCGTCCCGATCCCCACCTCGACCAATTGCGTGCCGCGCAAATCCAGCAGCATCCCGGACAAGGGGCATTCGGCCTCGGGATTGGAACAGAGCGCAACCGCCACAGGGCCGTCCCACAAATAGCCGCCCGTCTGCGCCTTGGACAGATCATCCAACACCTGCACGCCGCGACCCACAACCTGTCCCGCGATCCGAACAGCACCCTGAGGCTCGACTTCGTTAAACATGCCTACAGAAACCTCTTTGGTCGATCACACAACAGGCGCTGTGCTCTCGAATTGATATGTTTCCCTTAACAACGCCCCATGAACTATGCTTTTTAGGTTGAAAGGCAACTTTTCGTGTGATTTTTCCATTTTCGACAATCGAACGAACAGAAACAACCGAGAGCACCCGCCCCCGGCTAACGAAAGTTCATACCTGAATGGAATTGGATGACCCGAAAACGCTTTTGCGCGCGCTTATTCTGCTGCGCTTGGCTGACGGGCGAAGACCTCAAGCGCCGCCAGAAGACGTTCTTGATCTTCTGCACTATATAGAGACAGCCGATCTTCAATCTCTTGAGAAACTTGGGGTTTTTGGGGAAGACCCAACATAATCGTCGGATCGACCTTCAACGCATCACACAGCGCGAAAACCGTGTTGATCCGCGGGCTTTGTGCGCGGCTTTCCAAGATGTCCTTGACCGCACGCGGGTTCAGTCCCGCACGGCGCGACAGTTCTGCAGCGGACACTTTCTGTCCGGTCATGTGTTCATGCAGTTTCTGTCGAAAAATATCACTTACGTTCATACCCAATGCCCCAAATCATTCGAGAACGATATCGGGCCGAAAATTTGCCCATCAAAACGTCGTCACCGAATGTTATCCCCAACGTTAAATCCGTTTTGCGGCCATAGGCGCCCAGCCCGCCCCGAAAGGCGCCGCGAAACTTACTCTAACGTAAGGCTATATACACTTTAGTTCGGTCGAGAGACAAATCAAAAGTTTCACGACAAAAGTCTAATTTATCACCAATGCGTGAAAACTGTGCCGGATTTGGCATAAAATCAAGGGACCTGCGCCAAGCTTGACCCAAATGTGCATTTGCAGTATGCCCTAGCGCAAAGTTGAAGGTCGCCAATACGGGGGACCGGGCCGCGGGGTATTGCGGCCGGAATGCTGCTAAACACCCAAGAAGGGCCTATATGACAAGCTTTGCCGATTTGGGGCTGGACCCCAAAGTCCTGTCCGCCATCACTGATGCCGGTTACGAAACCCCCACTCCGATCCAGGCTGGTGCCATTCCGCACGCCTTGCAGGGGCGCGATGTTCTGGGGATCGCACAAACGGGGACCGGCAAAACCGCCAGCTTTACCCTACCGATGATCAACATGCTGTCGCGTGGCCGTGCCCGTGCCCGCATGCCGCGCAGCCTTGTGCTTGCGCCGACGCGCGAACTGGCCGCACAGGTTGCCGAGAACTTTGACGTTTACGCAAAGAACACCAAACTGACCAAGGCGCTGTTGATCGGCGGGGTCAGCTTTAAGGAACAAGAGGCCCTGATCGACAAGGGCGTCGACGTTCTGATCGCGACCCCCGGTCGTCTGCTGGACCATTTTGAGCGCGGTCGCCTGTTGCTGACCGGCGTTCAGATCATGGTGGTGGATGAGGCCGACCGCATGCTGGACATGGGCTTTATCCCTGATATTGAACGGATTTTCCAACTGACCCCGTTCACCCGTCAGACCCTGTTCTTTAGCGCGACCATGGCGCCCGAGATTGAGCGGATCACGAACACCTTCCTGTCCGCGCCCGAAAAGATCGAAGTCGCCCGCGCCGCGACCACGAACGAGACGATCACGCAGGCCGTCGTACAGTTCAAACCGACCCGCCGTGACCGCGCCGCCAAGGAAAAGCGGGACGTGCTGCGCGCGCTGATCGCCGCCGAGGGCGAAAAGTGCAAAAACGCAATCGTCTTCTGTAACCGCAAGGCCGACGTGGACATCGTTGCGAAATCGCTCAGCAAACATGGCCTGGACGCCAGCCCGATCCACGGCGATCTGGACCAATCCCAACGGATGGCCACGCTGGACAAATTCCGCAACGGCGAACTCAAGCTGTTGATCGCATCGGATGTGGCCGCTCGCGGTCTGGACGTCCCCAGCGTCAGCCACGTGTTCAACTTTGACGTGCCCAGCCATGCCGAGGACTACGTGCACCGCATTGGCCGCACGGGTCGCGCCGGTCGTGAGGGCAACGCCTTTACCATCTGCGTGCCCAGCGACGAAAAAAACCTCGCCGCCGTTGAGGATCTGGTCAAAATGACCATCACCCGCGTGGATTGCCCCGTTGATTTCGGCGCACAGAAATCCGAAGCCCCCGCTAAAAGCGACACTGCATCGGACGCCCCTGCCCCGCAGTCCAGCCGCAGCCGCAGCCGCCGTAAAAGCGACGACGAGGCCCCCAAGGCACAACAGGACAAAGACACCGCAAAACCGGCACGCAGCAACAGCTCCAACAAAGGCGGTCGCGGTCGCAACGGGCGCGACGAACCGGTTGTCGGCATGGGCGATCACACCCCCGCCTTTTTGCTGCGCTCCTTTAAAAAGGCGTCATGACGCGACCGCGTCGCGGCATGCCAATATAATAAGGGGCCCGTCGGGGCCCCTTTTCGTTTCTGCAGTGGTCTGTGTGGATCAGGCCATCAGGCGGCTGACAATCACCTGCACCTCGACCTTTTTGCCGATCTCGTCCTGCGTCGTTTGGCGCACGCGACGGCGCAGGGCCTCTTCGATCTTGTCATCATCGGCCAGCGTCTTGTCATCCATCCGGTTGACCAGTTGGGTCAGATCATGCTCCAGAACCTCGGTCACCGGCGCGTTCGACCGACCGATCTCGGCAATGCCTTTCAGCTCCACCCACGGTTCCCCCAGCGGCTCATCATCCTCATCGATGATCAGGGTCACGGTCACCATGCCGTTCAGGGCCATGCGAATCCGGTCGCGCACGATCCCGTCCAACGCGCCGATCTGAACCGAGCCATCCAGATACAGACGCCCCGTTTCAACATAGCCACAGACGCGCGGCGCGTCGCCCGTGATGTCCAGCATGGTCCCGTTCACGGCCAGCGCGGATTCCATGCCCTTGGACTGGGCCAGACGCATGTGTTCGCGCAGGTGACGGTGTTCGCCATGCATCGGGATCACCATTTTGGCGCGCATGATGTCGTGCATCTGTTCCAGATCGGGACGGTTCGCGTGGCCCGACACGTGATAAAGGTCCGCGCCATCATCCACCACATCGACGTTCTTTTCCGACAGGTTGTTCACGATGCGCAGCACTTCGCGCTCATTGCCGGGAATGGTTTTGGACGAGAACAGGAACAGGTCCCCCTCGGCCAGTTCCAGACCCAGAAACTTACCACGGCTCAATTGGGCCGCCGCCGCGCGACGTTCACCCTGCGAACCGGTCACCAGCAACATCAGGTTCTCACGCGGGATGGTTTTCGCATCCTCGGGCGAGACCACGGTCGGGAAATCGGTCAGGACACCGGATTGAATCCCCGCCTCAACCATACGCCGCATTGCGCGGCCCAGCAGAACGATGGACCGTCCCGCCGCCTGCCCCGCCTCGGCCAGCGTTTTCAGGCGCGCGATGTTCGACGCAAAGGTCGTCGCGACCACCATGCCGCCCGCGCCCTTGACCAACTGCGTGATCGCGGGGGCCAGCGTCGCCTCGGACCGGCCGGGTTTGGGCGAGAACACGTTGGTCGAGTCACAGGTCAGAACCTTGACGCCGCTGCTCGCGATTTCGCCCCAGAGGACGGGATCGAACGGTTCGCCCACGATGGGCGATTGGTCCAGTTTGAAATCGCCCGTGTGCACGATCCGCCCCGCAGGCGTATCGATCACAAGGGCCGAGCTTTCGGGGATCGAGTGCGAAATCGGCAAGAACGACACCGACATCTCGCCGACCTTGGTTTTGGCGGGCCACGGCTCGACGATGTTGATCATGCTCCCGTCCAAGCCACGCTCATCCAGCTTGCGCGCCGCGATGTTGCCGGTGAACTTACGCGTATAGATCGGCGCCTTGAGGCGCGGCCACAGATGGCCAAGCGCGCCAACGTGGTCCTCATGCGCGTGGGTGATGAAAATCGCGTCCAGACGGTCGGCCCGATCAGCCAGCCACGCGATATCGGCGAAAATCAGATCGACCCCGGGGGTCGTGTCCATATCGGGAAAGGTGACGCCAAGATCGACGAGGATATAGCGCTCATTCTCGGCGGGGCCATATCCATAGACATAGGCGTTCATACCAATTTCCCCTGCCCCACCGAGGGGCAGATAAATCAGACGGTTGTCACTGCTCATTGCGAACGGTTTTCCTTATTATAGGCGTGGATGACCGTCAGACCGTGCATGGTCAGGTCATCTTCGATTGTGTCAAATAGGACGTCTCCGGTGGCAAACAACGGGGCCAATCCACCGGTGCCGATGATCTGCATCGGCTTGGCATATTCTTCGCGGATGCGGGTGGTGATCCCGCGGATCAGGCCAACATAGCCCCAGAACACCCCTGACTGCATACAATCTACTGTGTTCTGGCCAATGACTTTGGCCGGTTTAGTAATGTCCACATGGGGCAGCGCGGCGGCGGCCATATGCAATGCCTCTAGGCTGAGGTTCACGCCGGGCGCAATCACGCCACCGACATAGGCCCCGTCCTCGGCCACCACGTCAAAAGTCGTCGCGGTACCGAAATCGACCACGACCAAATCGCCGCCATGCCGGTCAAACGCACCGGCGGTATTGACCAAACGGTCCGGCCCCACCGTCGTGCCCGCGTCCACGCGCGGTTCCACCGGCAAAAGGCAATCGGGTTTGCCCACCACATAGGGGCGCGTGTTGAAATACCGGTCTGCAAAAACGCGCAGGTTAAACACAACGCGCGGCACGGTGGACGAAATGATCACATCGGTGATGTCCACATCCAACCCGTGGTGCGTGATCAGGGTCTTGTACCACGTAAAATACTGGTCCGCCGTACGTTGATGCTCGGTCGAGGTGCGCAAGGTGCACAGGAACTGGGATCCGTCCCAAATGGAAAAGACCGTATTCGTGTTCCCGCAGTCGATACAAAGAAGCATCCACGCCCCCTAAAAGAAAACATCCGCCGCGGCAATAGCCCGTTGGCCACTGGGGGTGGATAGGACAAGTTGCCCCTGTTGGTCCACTGTTTCAAACACGCCAGTCACGCTTTCGGTTCCCATGCGGGCGGTGATGACCTCGCCAATACGCGCGGCGCGCGACAGCCATGGCTGACGGATCGCGTCAAAGCCGTATTGCACCATCTGCGTGTCGTAACGGGCAAAGGCCGGCGCAAGCAGGTCCAGAAAGTCCTCAGGCGTTATCCGGCACCCGGTTTCGCGAAATAGGGCTTTGGGCGCGACGGCACCCGGTTCGACCTGATCCGTAGAAGGCGCGGCGGCAAGGTTCACACCAATCCCGATGCACATCCCCATCCCGCCACCGGGCGTTGCGCCGATGCTTTCCAGCAAAATCCCCGCGACCTTGCCGTTGTTCAACAGAACATCGTTCGGCCATTTCAGGGTGAACAGATCCTCGCGCCCCGTGGCGGCGACAAACGCCTCATACAGGGCCAAGGACGCCACGAAGGACCGCAGCGCCGCCACCGCCGGATCACCGGCATCGGGCAGAACAAGGGTCGCGGCGAAATTTCCGGTGGGATCCGCCCACGGTCGGCCACGTCGGCCCCGTCCGGCGGTTTGCTGCAGGGCCAAAATCCATTTCGGCCCTTGCAGTGTTTGGTATTGGCGGCGGGCTTCGTCGTTGGTGCTGTCGATGGACGACAGCACCTGACGATCATATCCCGCGGGCCAGCTGTTAGTTAACAAGGGTTTGCGCAGCTGCCGCAGCCAAGCCATCGACGCCGAACAGGTTCACCATGCCGACGACCATGATCACGGCCGAGCCCATCAGGAAGACCCACAGAACCGGCGACATGGTGCCGTCGATGCCTGCTTTGTCCTCATCGCCGAAGAACATGTAGTAGACGATGCGCAGGTAATAGAAGGCACCGATCACCGATGCGACCACACCTGCCAGCGCCAGCCAGCCATAGCCCGCCTCAACCGCAGCCTGCAGCACGGCCAGCTTACCAAAGAAGCCAACCATCGGCGGAACACCGGCAAGGCTGAACATCAGGACCAGCAGGGCCAAGGCCTTGGGCAGATGCGATTTCGACAGCATGTTCAGCGACGCGATGTCGGTGACCGGCTGACCGTCTTTTTCCATCGACAGAATAAAGGCGAAGGTGCCGACGCTCATCGTGACGTAGATCGCCATGTAAAGCAGCATCGCCTCGACCCCTTGCTCGGTCCCCGATGCCAGACCCATCAGGGCATAGCCCATGTGGGCGATCGACGAATAGGCCATCAGGCGTTTGATGTTGGTCTGACCAATGGCCGCAACCGCACCAAGGAACATCGACAGCAGCGACAACAGGGCAATCACCTGTCCCCACTCGGCGGTCGAGGTGCCAAAGGCATCAAACATCACGCGCGCGAACAGGCCCATCGCAGCCATTTTCGGCGCGGTCGCAAAGAAGGCGGTGACCGGCGTCGGCGAGCCCTCATAGACGTCGGGCGTCCACATGTGGAACGGCACCGCCGAGACCTTGAACGCGAAACCGGTGATCAGGAAGATCAGACCGAACAGCAGGCCCATGGACATGCCGTCCTCACCGACCGAGCTGATGATGCCCGAGAACACGGTCGTGCCCGCAAACCCATAGGTCAGCGACGCCCCGTACAGCAGCATCCCCGACGAAAGCGCGCCCAGAACAAAGTACTTCAGGCCCGCTTCGGTCGACTTGGCGCTATCACGGCGCAGCGACGCCACAACGTAGAGCGACAGCGATTGCAGTTCGAGACCCATGTAGAGGCTCATCAAATCGCCAGCCGAGACCATCATCATCATCCCGACCGAGGCCAGAGCGACAAGAACGGGGTATTCGAACCGCAAGAGGTCACGGCGCAGCATATAGTCCTTGCTCATGACCAGAACGGCGGCGGCGGCCAACAGGATCGTCACCTTGGCGAAACGGGCGAACCCGTCGTCAATGAAGGCGCCGTTGAATGCGGTGGTGGTGCCCCCGCCCGACAGGCCAATCATCGCGGCCAGCACGACCATTACAGCAGCCGTCAGGAACAGAATGGTCGGGGCGACCTTGTCCTTGCCGGTGTAGACACCCGCGACCAGAGCGATCATCGCATAGACCGCCAGCAAAATCTCGGGAAGAACGGTGGAAATATCGGCAGAGATCATTGCTCTCCCTCTCAGTGCTGTGCTGCGACAGAAACGGCAGGGCTGAGGTCTGCGTTCAGAACTGCCGTCTGGTGATTGGAAACAAGGGCGTCAACCGACGGCCCGATGATGTCGGTGACCAGCGACGGGTAAACACCCAGCAACAGGGTCATCACGACCAGCGGGGCGAACAACAGGCGCTCACGCTTGTCCATGTCGGTGATCGACTTGAGGCTCTCTTTGATCAGGTCGCCAAAGACCACCCGACGATAGAGCCACAGCGCATAGCCCGCCGACAGGATCACACCGGTGGTCGCAACCATCGCAACCCACGTGTTGACCTGGAAGACACCCATCAGCGTCAGGAATTCCCCGATAAAGCCCGAGGTCCCCGGCAGGCCGACGTTGGCCATGGTGAACAGCATGAAGATCAGCGCATAGGCCGGCATCCGGTTGACCAGACCGCCATAGGCCTCGATCTCGCGGGTGTGCATCCGGTCATAGATCACGCCCACACAGAGGAACAGCGCGCCCGACACAAAGCCGTGGCTGATCATCTGGAAGATCGCGCCGTCAACACCTTGGTTGTTGGCCGCGAAAATCCCCATGGTCACATAGCCCATGTGCGCAACCGACGAATAGGCGATCAGCTTTTTCATGTCGCTTTGGACCAGCGCAACCAGCGAGGTGTAGACGATCGCAATCGCCGACATCCACAGAACCAGCGGCGCCAACAGGTCCGAGGCGACAGGGAACATCGGCAGGCTAAAGCGCAAGAAGCCATAGCCGCCCATCTTCAGCAGGATCGCCGCTAGAATAACCGACCCTGCGGTCGGCGCCTGAACGTGCGCATCGGGCAACCACGTGTGCACCGGCCACATCGGCATCTTGACCGCGAACGAGGCAAAGAAGGCCAGCCAGAGCAGTGTCTGCATCCCGCCGACAACCTGCCATCCGGCAATCGAAATCGCCTCGGTGCCGAACTGATGCATCATCAGGGTCGGAATATCGGCGGTGCCTGCGTCCAGATACATCGCGATCATCGCGATCAGCATCAGAACCGAGCCAAGGAAGGTATAGAGGAAGAACTTGAACGCGGCGTAGATCCGGTTTGCCCCGCCCCAGATACCGATGATCAGGAACATCGGGATCAGGCCCGCCTCAAAGAAGACGTAGAACAGGAACAGGTCCAGCGCACAGAACACGCCCAGCATCAGGGTCTCAAGCAGCAGGAACGCGATCATGTATTCGCGCACGCGGTGCGTCACCCCCCAACAGGCCCCGATCGTAATCGGCATCAGGAAGGTGGTCAGCAGGACGAAGAGGATCGAAATCCCGTCAACGCCCATCTTGTATTTCAGGCCCAGAACCCACTCGTGCTCTTCCACGAACTGAAAACCTGTGTCTGCCGGATCGAAACCCGCCAACAGGAACAGCGAAATGAGGAACACAAAGCTGGTCACAACCAGCGCAACCATCTTGGCGTTGCGCTGAGATGCCTCATCATTCCCGGGCAACAACAGCGCAAGCACCAGCGCCGCCACCAACGGAATGAAGGTGATCAACGAAAGAAGGTTATCCATTATTCAGCCCCTCCGCTGATAGACATCCAAGTGATAAGAACAGCGATCCCGATGACCATGGCAAAGGCATAGTGGAACAGATAGCCCGACTGCGCGCGGCCAACGACGCGGGTAAAGAACGGGATGATCCCCATTGCGATACCGTTGATCGAGCCGTCAATGACGTTGCCGTCGCCGCGCTTCCACAGGAAGTTACCCAACCATTTTGCCGGACGGACAAAGAGGAAATCGTAGATTTCATCAAAGTACCATTTGTTCAGCAGGAACTCGTACAGCGGACGCTGTTCCTCGGCCAGACGTTTGGGCAGGCTGGGGTTGACGATGTAGAACCAGAAGGCGGTGATCAGACCCAGAACCATCGCGACGAAGGGCGACACCTTGACCCAAGTCGGGGCGTGGTGTGCGTCGTCCATGACGTGGTTGTCAGGTGCCATAAAGATCGCGCCGCTGGGGGCCGTGCCGTGATGTTCGGCAACAACGGCGGCGTGACCCTCATCAGCCATAGCGGCGTCGTGACCGGCGGCACCATCGGTGTGATGCTCGTCCGCCTCGGCAGCGTGGCTGTCAACGGCGACATGGGTGCCATCGGTCAGCGTGGCGTGATCGCCCGCCGGATCGGCCTCGGCGTGGTGCGCCTCGATCCCGAAGAAGGCGTTGACGCGGTCATGATCGCCAAAGAACGGACCATAGAACACCATCCCCGAGAAGATCGCGCCAAAGGCCAGAACGCCCAGCGGAACCAACATCACCTTGGGGCTTTCATGCGCATGATCATGCGTGTGCTTGTCCCCGCGCGGCGTCCCGTAGAACGTCAGGAACATCAGGCGCCAGCTGTAGAAGCTGGTGAACAGCGCGGCGATAACCAGCATCCAGAACGCATAGCCACCGGCGGTGCCTGCATAGGCGCTCTCGATGATGGCATCCTTGGACAGGAAGCCCGCGAAACCGATGTGGGTTAACGGAATGCCGACACCCGTAATGGCCAGCGTGCCGATCATCATCGCCCAGAAGGTATAGGGGATCTTTTTACGCAGACCGCCATAGTTGCGCATGTCCTGTTCGTGGTGCATCGCGTGGATGACCGAACCGGCACCAAGGAACAACATCGCCTTAAAGAACGCGTGCGTCAGCAGGTGGAACATCGCAGCCGAGTAAACACCGACGCCCGCCGCCACGAACATGTAGCCCAGCTGGGAACAGGTCGAATAGGCGATCACGCGTTTGATGTCATTTTGTACCAGACCAACGGTCGCGGCGAAAAACGCGGTCGTCGCACCAAGGAAGGTGACAAAGGCCATCGCCTCGGGCGCGTATTCCATCAGGGGCGACATGCGGCAAACAAGGAAGACACCGGCGGTGACCATGGTCGCGGCGTGGATCAGAGCCGACACAGGCGTCGGGCCCTCCATCGCGTCGGGCAGCCACGTGTGCAGGAACAACTGCGCCGATTTACCCATCGCACCGACGAACAGCAGGAAGGCCAGCAGGTTCGCGGCGTTCCAGTCGCGCCACAGGAAGGTCAGGTTGGTTTCGGCCAGCGTCGGACCGGCGGCAAAGATCGTGTTGAAATCCACGCTGTCGGTCAGGAAGAACAGGCCAAAGATACCCAGAGCAAAGCCAAAGTCACCCACACGGTTGACGATGAACGCCTTCATCGCGGCGGCACCGGCAGACGGCTTTTTCCAGTAGAACCCGATCAGCAGGTAGGACGCGACACCCACACCTTCCCAACCAAAGAACATCTGGATCAGGTTGTCCGAGGTGACCAGCATCAGCATGGCAAAGGTAAAGAACGACAGATACGCGAAAAAGCGCGGTTTATACGTCTCGCCCTCGCCCCACTGCGGGTCGTGGTCCATATAGCCAAAGCTGTAGAGGTGCACGAGGCTGGACACCGAGGTCACAACGATCAGCATGATCGCGGTCAGACGATCCAGACGGATCGACCATTCGGTCGAGAGGCTACCGCTCTCGATCCAGTCAAGCAGGTGGATATGCTGGGTCTCGCCGTTGAAGGACAGGAACACGATCCAGCTGAGCAGCGCGGACAGGAACAACAGGCCGGTGGTGACCCACATCGCGCCCTTTTCCCCGATCAACCGCCACGTAAAGCCGGCGATCAGCGCGCCCATCAACGGGGCAAATAGAATGATGCTGACCATGGCCGGTTATCCCTTCATCACGTTGATGTCTTCCACCGCGATGGTGCCGCGGGTCCGGAAGAAGCAGACCAGAATAGCAAGGCCAATGGCCGCCTCGGCGGCGGCAACGGTCAGAACGAACATCGTAAAGACCTGTCCGACCAGATCGCCCATATGGGCCGAAAAGGCGACAAAGTTGATATTCACGGCCAACAACATAAGTTCAATCGACATCAGGATCACGATGACATTCTTCCGGTTCAGGAAGATGCCGAAAATACCGATCACGAACAGTGCCGCGGCGACAGCCAGGTAGTGTTCTAGTCCGACCATTCCGTCCCTCTGGGCGTATGCCCTTTTTGAAATTTCAGCGCCTTGTCAGCGCTCTGTCTGTTCGTGGCGCCCCCGCATGGCGCGCCACATTGTTCTTTTACAGGCCCTGACCGGGCTTGATGTCTTTCAGTTCCAGTGCGCTTGCCGGATCACGGTACATCTGGGCCAGAACGTCCTGACGTTTGACGTAGGTGCGGTGGCGCAGGGTCAGAACAATCGCCCCGATCATCGCAACCAACAGGATCAGACCCGCCGCTTGGAACAGGTAGATGTATTGATCATAGATCAGCTGGCCCAAGGCCTTGGTGTTGTGCACCTCGGCCGCGTCAGGCGTCACCGCCGCGCGTGCGGCCTCTGCCCCGTCGGCCATGTGCCACGAGCCGAACACCATGGTCAGCTGCATCAGGATCACGACCCCGATCAGACCGGCGATGGGCACGTATTTGGCCATCCCCGCCTTGAGCTCGGCGAAATCGACGTCCAGCATCATCACGACGAACAGGAACAGAACCGCGACCGCGCCCACATAGACGATGACCAACAGCATCGCCACGAACTCGGCCCCCATCAGGACGAACATGCCTGCCGCCGACAAGAAGGTCAGGATCAGCCACAGCACCGAATGCACGGGGTTGCGCGCCACAACGACCAGCAACGCGGCAACGACCGCCACGATGGCGAAAAAGTAAAATGCCAGGTCAGCTACCGTCATTCGCTGTCCTCCTCGATTTCTTTGAATACAGATTGGGCCAGTTGCAGCGCCTTGGTCATCGCCGGAATACCGCCCAGCATGGACATCTGATAGATCACCTCGGCGATCTCCTGTTGGGTTGCGCCGGCCTCTAGGGCGTGGCGCACGGTGCTTTTGAATTGCGGTTCGGCCTGTGCGCCCAGAACCGTCAGACCGGCCAGAACCACCAGAAGGCGGGTCTTGGCGTCCAGACCGTCCTTGTTGAACGCGTTGCCCCACATCATGTCCATAAAGTTCTTGGGCATGGTGGGCATGATCTTGTCAAAGCCGTGGACCTGAAAGCTCTCCAACGCGGGGTTGAACGCTTTGGCCATCGCGTGGCTTTGTTCCATCATCTGTTCGAACAACTTGCCAAGATCGGTCATTGGGCGCTCTCCTGTTGGGGGCCACGGCGGGCGGCACCGGTCACACCGACCGACCGTGTCGCCGCAGGCGTGGCCAAGGTGGCGATATGAACCATGGGTGCGATCATCGGTACGGCGCGTCCATCTCGAGGTTGCGCGCGATTTCGGCTTCCCAGCGTTCGCCGTTCGCCAGCAGCTTGTCCTTATCATAGAACAGCTCTTCGCGGGTCTCGGTGGCGAACTCAAAGTTCGGGCCTTCGACGATGGCGTCTACGGGACAGGCCTCTTGGCAGAAACCACAGTAGATGCATTTCGTCATGTCGATGTCATAGCGCGTGGTGCGGCGGCTGCCGTCCTCGCGCGGTTCGGCGTCGATGGTGATCGCCTGTGCGGGACAGATCGCCTCGCACAGTTTACAGGCGATGCAGCGCTCTTCGCCGTTGGGATAGCGGCGCAGCGCGTGTTCACCGCGGAAACGGGGCGACAGAGGCCCCTTTTCATGCGGGTAGTTCAGCGTCGCCTTGGGCGCGAAGAAGTACTTCATCCCCAGACCAAAGCCTTTGATGAAGTCGGCCAGCAGGAAGTATTTACCCGCGCGGTTCCAGTCGATGGATGCCATGGTTCATTAGCCTCCGATTGCCCAGCGGGCATAGGCGCCGCCGAAGAGTTCAAAATGCGCAAAGAACGAGACCAGCACGACCCAGAACAGCGAGAAGGGCAGAAACACCTTCCAGCCAAGACGCATCAGCTGGTCATAGCGGTAGCGGGGCACGATGGCCTTGACCATCGCGAACAAGAAGAAGAACACCGCCATCTTGGCCACCATCCACAGCGCGCCATCGGGCAGACCGGGGATCGGCGACAGCCAGCCACCAAAGAACAGCAGGCTCATCAGCGCGCACATCAGGAAGATCGCGATGTATTCACCGGCCATGAACAGCAGGAAGGGCGTGGACGAATATTCGACCTGATAGCCGGCAACCAGTTCCGATTCCGCCTCGGGCAGGTCGAACGGCGGGCGGTTCGTTTCGGCCAGAGCCGAGACAAAGAACAGCACCACCATCGGCAGATGCGGCAGCCAGTACCAGTTGAACAGACCAAGGTTGCCGTCCTGTGCACGCACGATGTCACCAAAGTTCAGCGAACCGGTCGTCAGGATCACGCCAACGATGATCAAGCCGATCGAGACCTCATAGGAAATCATCTGTGCCGCCGAGCGCAGCGAGCCAAGGAACGGATATTTCGAGTTCGACGCCCAACCGCCCATGATCACGCCGTAGACCTCAAGCGAGGAGACCGCGAAGACATAGAGGATCGCAACGTTCAGGTCCGACAGAACCCAGCCATCGGCGAACGGGATCACGGCCCATGCGATGATCGCAAGGACAAAGGACACGATGGGTGCCAGCATGAACACGGTCTTGTCCGCGCCCGCAGGCACCACCACCTCTTTGACGATATATTTCAGCGCGTCCGCCACCGATTGCAGCAAACCGAAAACGCCAACGACGTTCGGCCCCTTGCGCATCTGTACAGCGGCCCAGATTTTGCGGTCGCCATACACAAGGAACAGCAGCGAAATCATCACAAACGCAATAATCAGCAGGCACTGTGCCGCGATCAGCACGAACGTTCCGAAGCCAGTATTTAGAAAATCAGCCATTCTTGCCCCGTTCCCTCAGACCGTGGGTATTCCTTCGTTTTTACAGTGGGCCACGACGACCTCTGCATCGATTTGCCGCACACCGGGCGGCAGAGCCGCCGAGATGGTGTAAACAGCATCCGCCCGCCAAACGCCACCCTCTTGTGCGACTTTTGTACGAACATGTCGCGCAAAACCGTACCCCCGGATCAGTGTATACTGAGCGGCCGCACAGCGCGCGTAGTGCGAAACATCGTCCGTGGATCTCGCCCCTTCCATCGACACGATGAAATTCACCAGATCCCCGTCCAGCAGGCGCGTCTCAATCCCCAGATAGGTGGGGGAAAACGCACCCTGTTCCGTTTGATCGCCCCCCGCCTCGGGTGCGGTGCACCCGGTCAGACCTGCCAAGGCGGCAACCCCGACCCAGAGGGGGACGACCGGTTTCAAACCGGGCCTTATTCCGCAGCGATGGGCGCGTTCGCCCGTGCTTTGGCACCCGCAGACAATTCCGCCATCAGGGCCGAGGCCCGTGCAATCGGGTTGGTCAGATAGAAATCCGACACCGCGTTTTGCAGGCTGGCTTTGCCCAGCGATTTGGCAGGCAGTTTCTGCCATTCGTTCTCGATCACCGTGTCGATCTTGGCCAGATGCGGAACCGCAGCGACGAGTGCCTGACGCAGTTGCGCAAGGCTATCGAACGGCAATGCGTCGCCGGTTTCCGCCGACAGCGCCCGCAGGATCGCCCAGTTTTCCTTGGCTTCACCCGGCGGGAAGGCCGCGCGCATTGCCAGCTGGGGACGACCTTCGGTGTTTACGAACAGGCCGTTTTCCTCGGTGTAGGCGGCGGCGGGCAGGATGATGTCGGCGCGGTGTGCACCACGGTCGCCATGGCTGCCCTGATAGATGACGGTCGCACCGGCATCGATATCGACCTCGTCCGAGCCGAGGTTATAGATCACCTCGGCGCCCTCGATGGCGGCGCTCAGGCCACCCTCGGTCACGGCCCCCACATCCATCGCGCCCACGCGGGCGGCGGCGGTGTGCAGGATCATCAGTTTGCTGTTGGTTTTCTCGGCCAGTTCCATCGCGGCGGCCAATACGGCCTCGCCATCTGCCTCGCGCAGGGCGCCCTGCCCCACGATGATCAACGACGGCGCGTCCACAACGTCGCCAAAATCCTTGTCCAGCAGCGATTGCAGCGCGGCGCGGTCGGTACCGACATGGGCATAGTCAAAGGTCAGATCGACCGCCTCACCCACCAGACCGATGTTGGTGCCAGCGGCCCACGCCTTGCGCAGACGGCTGTTCAGAACCGGTGCCTCAAGGCGCGGGTTGGTGCCGATCAGCTGGATGTACTTGGCGCTATCGATATCCTCAATCGAGGCGGTGCCAACATAGGCCGAGCGGTTGCCCGCAGGCAGTTTCGCGCCATCGGTGCGGCACTCAACATTGCCGCCCAGACCTTCAACCAGCTGCTTCAGGGCGAACGCCGCCTCAACCGGCACCAGATCACCGATCAGACCAGCAACCTTTTTGCCCTTCATTGCGGCGGCGGCGGCCGACAAGGCCTCAGGCCAGCTTGCAGGGCGCAGCTTGCCGTTTTCACGAATGTAGGGCGTATCCAGACGCTGACGACGCAGACCGTCCCAGACGAAACGCGATTTGTCGGAAATCCATTCCTCGTTCACGCCGTCATGGTTGCGCGGCATGATGCGTTTGACTTCGCGGCCTTTGGTGTCCACGCGGATGTTCGACCCCAGCGCGTCCATCACGTCGATGGTTTCGGTCTTGGTCAGTTCCCACGGACGCGCGGTGAACGCGTAGGGCTTGGAGACCAGCGCGCCAACGGGGCACAGGTCGATGATGTTGCCCTGCATGTTGCTGTCCAGCGTCTGGTTCAGATAGCTGGTGATCTCGGCGTCTTCCCCGCGACCGGTCTGGCCCATCTGGGTGATGCCCGCGACCTCGGTCGTGAAACGGACACAGCGCGTGCAGGAAATACAACGCGTCATGTGGGTTTCGACCAGCGGCCCCAGATCCAGATCCTCGGTCGCGCGCTTGGGCTCGCGATAGCGGCTGAAATCAACGCCATAGGCCATGGCCTGATCCTGCAGGTCGCATTCACCGCCTTGGTCACAGATCGGACAGTCCAGCGGGTGGTTCACCAGCAGGAATTCCATCACGCCTTCGCGCGCCTTTTTCACCATGGGCGAGTTGGTCTTGACCACCGGCGGCTGACCCTCGGGGCCAGGGCGCAAATCGCGGACCTGCATCGCACAGCTGGCCGCCGGTTTCGGCGGGCCGCCCACGACCTCAACCAAGCACATGCGGCAGTTCCCCGCGATCGAAAGGCGCTCATGATAGCAGAAACGCGGCACTTCGATGCCGGCCACTTCACAGGCCTGGATCAGGGTCATAGCGGGATCGACTTCGATCTCACGCTCGTCGATGATAATTTTGCGCAGGTCCGCCATCTGGTCTCACTTCGCTTTCAGCAACACGCCGATCTGGCTGTTTCGTTCAATTTCATACAATCCCACCGTGCAATAGGTCGCGGGCTGATCCGGTTTGACCCCGTTGGCCACCAGATAGTCCAGCGCCAAGCCCTTGACGCGGTTCTTTTCAACCTTGTCACGCACGAAGGCATCGATTTCGTCGTCACTGAACCCGTCCTTACGGGCCAGCGATTGCAGGCTTTGCGCAAAGGCAAAGGCCTTGATCATCCGGGGCGAAATGGTCGCACAGTTTTCCTGAATCATGTCGCCCGCGGCGATCACGACCAGCCCCCGATTGATTTCCTCATGTTCGCGCAGCGCGCTTGCGGCGGCGGCGACATTGGCCGCGCTGATCGCAAAGACGGCCGAGGCCGCGAACAGGTGTTTGATCAGTGTTTTCATACCAACACTCCTTTCGTCAGAAAGGAGGTGGGGGCGCGGCAGCCCGATATGCAATAACAGCGGCTCATTCTGCGGCCTCCGCGCAGGATTTCGCCTGCCACAGGGTCGCCTGATCCTTGAGATACCGCCAGCCAAAGGCCTGATCGCTGTCGCCCTTGTCCCGCAGTTGGGTCAGGCGGGCCATGGCCTCGTCCAATGTGGGGCGGTGCCCGGCGGGCACCCACCACATGACGAAATGCGCCGGTTCCATGATCTCGAACCACTCGGCGCGGCGATCATAGATTTGCTTGTGCAAGGTGTTGAACACAAAGGTCTCAAACGTCGCCACATCTTCCCAGACCGACAGGTTCGTGACCGCCTGCGGATCGCCGTCCAGACAGGTGTCGGTGTTGCCGGTGTTCGGTTCGCCCGACCCTTCCATCATCCAGACAAAGCCCGGCATCCGTTTCGCCGCCGCATTCACCCGATCGATGTTATTCTTGAAGTCAGCCACGCGCGGATCATCGATCGGCGCCAAAAGACGCCCGATGTTCAGTTCCGCAAGATGGTGGCCGGTCGGCTGCATCGGTTCAGGTGTCCCTTTGGATTACTCGGCGGCGACCGACGAAATGCGGCCTGCTTTTTGCGCTTTGATGCGATCCTCGATCTCACCGCGGAAGTTCTTGATCAGACCCTGGATCGGCCATGCAGCCGCGTCACCCAGAGCACAGATCGTGTGACCCTCGACCTGTTTGGTCACGTCAAACAGCATGTCGATCTCTTCGATCTCGGCCTCGCCGCGCACCAGACGGTCCATCACGCGCATCATCCAGCCCGTGCCTTCGCGACAAGGCGTACACTGGCCACAGCTCTCGTGCTTGTAGAACTTGGACAAACGCCAGATCGCTTTGACGATGTCGGTCGATTTGTCCATGACGATCACCGCCGCCGTGCCAAGGCCCGAACCCAGTTCACCGCGCAGGTAATCGAAATCCATCACCGCGTCTTTCATCAGCTCACCGCGCACGCAAGGAACCGACGAGCCACCCGGAATGACGGCCAGCAGGTTGTCCCAGCCGCCGCGGATCCCGCCACAGTGCTTTTCGATCAGCTCTTCGAACGAAATCGACATCGCCTCTTCTACGACACAGGGGTTGTTGACGTGACCCGAGATCGCGAACAGCTTGGTGCCCGCGTTGTTCTGACGGCCAAAACCCGAGAACCAGCTTGCGCCGCGACGCAGGATGGTCGGGGCAACGGCAATCGATTCAACGTTGTTCACTGTGGTCGGACAGCCATAGAGACCGGCACCGGCAGGGAACGGCGGCTTCATCCGCGGCATGCCCTTTTTGCCCTCAAGGCTCTCGATCAGGGCGGTTTCCTCACCACAGATATAGGCGCCCGCACCGTGGTGCAGGAACAGTTCAAAGTCCCAACCCGAACCGGCGGCGTTCTTGCCCAAGAGACCCGCATCATAGGCCTCGTCAATCGCGGCCTGCAGCGCCTCGCGCTCACGGATGTATTCGCCACGGATGTAGATATAGGCGGCGTGCGCGCCCATCGCGAAACTTGCGATCAAGCAGCCCTCGATCAGGGTGTGCGGATCATGGCGCATGATCTCGCGGTCTTTACAGGTGCCGGGCTCGGATTCATCGGCGTTCACCACCAGATAATGCGGACGACCGTCGCTCTCTTTGGGCATGAACGACCATTTCAGACCGGTGGGAAAGCCCGCACCGCCACGTCCACGCAGGCCGCTGGCCTTCATCTCGTCGACGATCCACTCCCGCCCCTTCTTGATGATATCGGCGGTGCCGTCCCAATGCCCACGACGGCGCGCACCCGCCAAGGTGCGGTCATCCATCCCGTAGATATTGGTGAAGATACGGTCTTCGTCCTTCAGCATGTCAAATCCTCAATTGGTCCGGCGCAGGCGCCAAATCTGGTAGGTCACCACAAGCGCCCAGAAAAAGGCAGCCAGCGTGGCCATGTCGATCAGGAACATAAACCGAGGCGCGATGCCCAGTTTTGCCCCAAGAAATTGCGCCAGCATCCATAGCAACATGGCACCGGCAATCACGATGGCCGCAGTGCGGCCTTGGCGGCGGATCGCTTCGGCGCGTTTGTCATCCTCAGACATCTGCGCCTCCGTGTTCCACCGGATGCAGGGAAACCGCGTCACTGCCGACCCACGTGCCCTGCCCCGCCATTGCGGCGCGGGGTTCGGCGTGGTGCCGGGCACAGGTCCCGGCCATGGTCAAGCGTTGCGACACGTGTAGCCCCCACATCATCGCTTAGTCGTAAACATCGCCCTTTTTCACGCGCGATGCGAATTCCGTCGTTCCACCAGCGGCCAGCGTGGTCGCCTGTTCGACCCAGTTGTCGCGGCTGACACGACCTTTGAACCCCTTCAGGTTCTGGTCGACCCAAGCCACCTCATCCGCGCTCCACGCGGCAATCTGGTCAAAGTGGTAAAAGCCCAACTCGTTGAGCATCAGTTCCAGTTTCGGACCCACGCCCTTGATCATTTTCAGATCATCGGCCTTGCCGTCGCGCGCCGCGTCCAACGCTTCGGGGCGGGTGCCCTCGGCGGTGGCGGGTTCGGCCTTGGCGGCGGGTGCCGGTTTTTCGGCCTTGGGTTCGGCCTTTTTCGCAGCAGGTTTCGCCGCCGGTTTGGCCGCAGCCTTCTTTGCTGCCGGTTTTTCGGCCACTGCGGCCGCGCCGTTCTGGGCGTTCCACGGGGCCAGCAACGGCACCTCGTCACCCTGAATGCGCTTCACCGTGTCACCGATGTCCACGGCCAGTTGGGCCGAGGCGTTGTATTGCTTGCGACCGCTCTCGAATTCCTTGAGCGAGGTCAGACCCGACAGCGGCTCCGAACCGTAACGACCGTTCTGGGGACCGGGCACGGGCACTTCGCCCTTGGCCAGACGATCCAGAATGTCGGCAAAGCTCTCGGCGGTCAGATCCTCATAGTAATCCTTGCCGATCTGCACCATGGGCGCGTTCGAGCACGAGCCCAGACATTCGACCTCTTCCCACGAGAATTTGCCATCTGCCGACAGGGCAAAGGGCTTGTCCGCGATCTTGTCTTTACAGACCGCGATCAGATCCTCGGCACCACAGATCATGCACGACAGCGTGCCACAAACCTGAACGTGGGCCACAGAGCCAACCGGCGACAGTTGGAACATGAAGTAAAAGGTCGCAACCTCGAGAACACGGATATAGGCCATGCCCAGCATCTCGGCGATATGTTCAATCGCCGGACGGGTCAGCCAGCCCTCTTGTTCCTGAGCGCGCCAGAGCAACGGGATGACCGCGCTGGCCTGACGTCCCTCGGGATATTTCGTGATCTGAGCCTCGGCCCACGCCAGGTTGTCCGGCGTGAACGCAAAGCTATCGGGTTGTTCGTGATGCAGTCGGCGGAGCATTAGACGGCACAATCTCCTGTCACAAGCGTGATGCCACCCTCTTCGGATGCATCAACGATTTCATTGTATACGCGCAGCTGTTGCACGATCGCGTCCAGCGTCGCCTCGTCATAGGCGGTCGCGGTTTCGACCGTCAGGGCGGTTTCTTCGTCCGCAATGGTGCAGCCCACATCCGTGATGGCGACGCGGAACATTTCCAACTCGTCGTCGGTCGGGATGATGACCTCGGTGGTGCCGTCGGTGGTCGTGTCTTGTGCCACAGCCACAGCCGGCATCAGCGCGATGCACACAGCAGTAATTTTAGCAAGTTTCGTCATGGGTCGTACTCCGGTTACGGAGAACCGCGCTTTCATATCTGCGGTTCCAAAGGGCCCCCACCCTTGGTGAAACTTATGTTGGGACGTGGTGATCACCGGTCGATTTCTCCGAACACGATGTCCATGGTCCCGATAATGGCGGACACATCGGCCAGCTGATGGCCCTTAGCGATGTAATCCATCGATTGCAGATGCGGGAAACCCGGTGCGCGCAGTTTCGCGCGATAGGGTTTGTTGGTCCCGTCGGCCACCAGATAGACGCCGAATTCGCCCTTGGGCGCCTCAACGGCGGCATACACCTCACCAGCGGGCACGTGAAAGCCCTCGGTGTAGAGTTTGAAGTGGTGGATCAGCGATTCCATCGACGTTTTCATGTCGCCACGTTTGGGCGGCGTCAGCTTGCCCCGCGCCAGAACATCGCCCGGCTCATTGCGCAGCTTTTCACAGGCCTGATGGATGATCTTGATGCTTTCGCGCATCTCGGCCATGCGGACCAGATAGCGGTCATAGCAGTCGCCGTTCTTGCCGATTGCGACGTTAAAGTCGAATTCGTCATAGCATTCATAGGGTTGCGCACGACGCAAATCCCACGCCAGACCCGAGCCACGGACCATAACACCCGAATAGCCCCAGTTCTGGATGTCTTCCTCGGTCACAACACCGATGTCGACGTTCCGCTGTTTGAAAATCCGGTTTTCGGTCAACAGCCCGTCGATATCGTCCAGAACGCGCGGGAATTCCTTGGCCCACTGGTCGATGTCCTCGATCAACTGCGGCGGCAGGTCTTGGTGAACACCACCCGGGCGGAAATAGGCGGCGTGCAGACGGGCACCACAGGCGCGCTCGTAAAACACCATCAGTTTCTCACGCTCTTCAAAGCCCCACAGCGGCGGCGTCAGCGCGCCAACGTCCATCGCCTGCGTGGTGACGTTCAGAAGGTGGTTCAGAATACGACCGATTTCCGAGTACAGAACGCGGATCAGCGACGCGCGGCGCGGAACAACCGTGCCGGTCAGCTTTTCAATGGCCAGACACCAAGCGTGTTCTTGGTTCATCGGGGCCACGTAATCCAGACGGTCCAGATAGGGCAGGTTCTGGAGATAGGTGCGGCTCTCCATCAGCTTTTCGGTGCCACGGTGCAGCAGGCCAACATGCGGGTCGGCCCGTTCCACGATCTCGCCGTCCAGTTCCAGAACCAGACGCAACACGCCGTGGGCCGCAGGGTGCTGGGGCCCGAAGTTGATGTTAAAGTTGCGAATTTTCTGCTCGCCGCTCAGTACATCGTCAAAATTTCCGTCCATGATCCTACACCCCTACCCTGTTGGCGGCCCATTGCTCGGGCAAACGGCCAAAGCAGGCTTCGACAAAGTCGTATTGTGGTTTGAGAAACGCCGCCGCGCGGCCCTTCTGCTCATCAGTCATCGCGACGGATGCACCTTCGTGCACGCGCTGCGAAAAATCGGCGGGCCGGTCCGACAGGCCCAGAAACGCACACAGACGCGACATGGTCTGTTGCGTGAACATCTCTTCGTAAAAGGCGGTGAACAACGCCGCAGGGTTCAGCGCCTTTTGCAGGCGGCCCATCACGGATTGATAGTCGCCACGGCGCACAACGTCCTGTTTCTGACCGGCCAGAACATCGTCCAAAATCTGATTGCAGAGCGCAGGGATCTCGGCGTCCGTGTCCGCGCGGCGCTTGGCCAACATGCGGACATGCGACCACATCCGGCTGACCGGGTCCCGCATCAAATAGACAAATCGTACCGTCGACGCCATTTTGGCCATCTTTTTCAGACGCCCCACTGACAACAGCCCATACGCCGGAGTTATGTCAGCAATAAGGCGTTGATCGCCGCGACCACCGTTCAGATAGGCCAGATAGGCCTGTTCGCTGCCGCTGGTCAGGGCGCGCTGGTATTCCTCGATATCGGCCAGACGCGCGGCGCGTTGAACCATGCCGTGGGTGGTCCCACCGGCCTGACGCAGTTCCAGACGCATCTTTTGACGCTCAAGACCCTTCATCTGCTGCTCGACCTTGCCGGTGTCCAGCGCGTCAAAGAAATGCAATTCCTTGATACTGCGCAGGTGACATTCGGGATGATCGGCCAAATAGCGATAGAGCCAGCTGGTCCCCGCCTTGGTCGCACCGACGCCAAACATCAACGTTGCCTCGCCCATCACACACGCCCCCCGCAGGTGGCCGAACGCACCGCACCGCAGGGCAAGTGCCATGCGGTTGCGCGCAGATCAGCCAAACATGCCATGGGGCGTGCGATCACGATCAGGCCTCCGTCTTCTCGTCGCCGGGCAGGACGTATTTCGCGCCTTCCCACGGGCTGAGGAAGTCGAACTGGCGGTATTCCTGAACAAGGCTGACGGGTTCGTAGACGACGCGCTTTTGCTCTTCGTCGTAACGGACCTCGGTGTAGCCGGTCGTCGGGAAATCCTTGCGCAGCGGATAGCCACGGAAGCCGTAGTCCGTCAGCAGACGGCGCATGTCGGGGTGACCCGAGAACAGGATGCCGAACATGTCGAACACTTCGCGCTCAAACCAGTTGGCCGACGGGTGCACCTCGGTGATCGAGGCGATCATGTCGCCCTCACGCACGGCACAGCGCAGGCGGATACGCTGGTTCTGGTACATCGACAGGAAGTGATAGACGACGTCGAAGCGCGCATCGCGGTCGGGATAGTCCACGGCGGTGATATCCACCAGCGTCGAGAACTTGCAGCTTGCGTCGGTCTTCAGGAACTCGACGAACGGAACGATGTTCGCCGGAGCCACGTCGATGGTCAGCTCGTCAAACTCAACCGACCACGACAGAACGCATTCGTGGCGCTTGAGCTCCAGATGGGTTCCCAGTTCTTTCAGGGCGTCACTCATCCCGCGTTACCTCACAATGGTGCCGGTACGGCGAATTTTGCGCTGCAACTGCAGCAGACCATAAAGCAGCGCCTCTGCCGTCGGAGGACAGCCGGGCACATAGATATCGACAGGCACAACGCGGTCACAGCCACGCACGACCGAGTACGAATAGTGATAGTAACCACCACCGTTCGCGCAGGACCCCATCGAGATTACATAACGGGGCTCTGGCATCTGGTCATAGACCTTGCGCAGCGCGGGTGCCATTTTGTTGGTCAGCGTGCCCGCAACGATCATCACGTCCGACTGACGCGGGGAGGCACGCGGCGCAATCCCGAACCGTTCGGCGTCATAGCGCGGCATCGAGGTGTGCATCATCTCAACGGCGCAGCAGGCCAGACCAAAGGTCATCCAGTGCAGCGAACCGGTACGCGCCCAGTTCAGGATGTCCTCGGACGAGGTCAGCAGAAAGCCCTTATCCTGCAGCTCTTTGTTCAGAGACTGGGTGGCGTGTTCCATATCAACGCCGGCGGTGTTGGCGGATGTGCTCACTCCCATTCCAGGGCTCCTTTTTTCCATTCGTAGGCAAAGCCGATGGTCAGAACCCCGAGGAAGACCATCATCGACCAGAACCCGACCGTCGTCAGCGTGCCAAACGACACCGCCCACGGGAACAGGAACGCGATTTCAAGGTCGAAAATGATGAACAGGATCGAGACCAGATAGAACCGGACGTCGAATTTCATCCGCGCATCGTCAAAGGCGTTAAAGCCACATTCAAACGCGGATACTTTTTCGGGGTCAGGGTTACGTACCGCCAGAACCAAAGCAGCCAGGATCAGGACGAGGCCAAGGGCCACAGCCATTCCCAGAAAAATGAGGATCGGAAGGTACTCTCTGAGAAGGTCGTCCATGTGGCGCAACTCCTTTTGGCGTGCAGGCCGTTACGGCCGTTTTGCTACGCAGGGTTTACCCCCGTGCCGCGCCGGGGTCAACCAAACGCGACAGGTGAAAAACCCTTAAATCACGGGGTTATCCAACAAAGTATGCAATTGCGTGCGAAGGAAAGCGGAAAGAATGTCGCATGCGGCGACTCGCCCCAGCGCGGCATATCCGCCCTACGCCCTTGGTCGTACAACCGGTCAAAAGGTCGGATTAGCCCTTATTCCACTGGGGTTTTCGCCGATCAAAGAAGGCGTTGATGCCCTCTTGGGCCTCGGAATCGGCCCAACGCTCGGACAAGGCTGCGACGGTATGCGCAATCACAGCGTCATCAATCTGACGGCTGAGGGCATGGATCAAAGCTTTGGCATCTGCCACGGCACCGGGTGCACAAGAAAGATACGGCTCGACCTCGTGTTGGACACGTTGATCAAGGATGGCCAGATCATCGACCGCCTCGGTCAGCAGGTTCAGGCGCACGGCCTCGTCCCCGTCAAACAGGCGGGCCGACATGAACACGCGCCGCGCCTTGGCCGCGCCCATCCGTGCAACGACATAGGGGCTGATGGTGGCGGGGGTCAGACCAAGGCGGGTTTCGGTAAAGCCGAACTTTGACCCAGACAGGCCAATCGCCACGTCACAGATCGACATCAGGCCCAGACCGCCGCCAAACGCCTGACCGTTAATGCGCCCGATCAACGGCTTGGGCATCCTGTCCAGCGCCTGAAGCATATCGGCCAGTTTGCGCGCGGCGGCCTCTTTGGCGGCCTCGCCCTTTTCGAACTGGGCACGCATCCATGCCAGATCCCCGCCCGCACAAAAGCTCTTGCCCGCGCCGGTCAGGATCACCGCACGCACATCGGGGTTTTGACCCACCGTCGCTGCCATATCGGACAGCGCGTCCATCATCGGTTCGGACAGGGCGTTGTGACGATCCGTGTCGGTCATCGTCACCGTCGCGACGCCACGGTCGTCAATCTCGATCTCAAGGGGATGGGTCATTCACTGTCCTTTCCGCGCATGGCGCGCGCCATCTCTGCGGCCTGATCCACGACATCGGGACGCAGACCGGTGGTATATCCCGCCGCCTCCAGATGGCGCATCACCCGTTCGGTCGCGACATTGCCCTTGGCGCCTTTGGCATAAGGACAGCCGCCCAAACCGCCGACCGCCGCGTCGAAAATCCGGACGCCATGGGACAGGGCCACGTCGATATTGGCCAAGGCCACGCCGCCCGTGTCATGAAAATGCCCCGCCAACAGGTCCGCAGGGACGCGTTTGGTCACCGCCGTCAACATCGCATCGACGGCCTCGGACGTGCCGTGTCCCAATGTCTCGCCAAGGCTGATCTCGACCGCGCCAAGGTCCAACAGACGGGTGGCGACATCCGCGACGGCACCCGGCGCAACGGGCCCGTCATAGGGGCAATCGGTGACACAGGACACATAGGCGCGTACGGGAATGCCGTGATCGCGCGCCGCCGACATCACGGGGGCAAAGCGCGTCAGGCTCTCGTCAATCGTGGCGTTGATATTGGCGCGGCTGAACCCCTCGGACGCGGCAGCAAAGATCGCCACCTGATCGACCTGCGCGGTCAGTGCCCGTTCAAACCCCTGCATATTCGGCGTCAGGGCCATATAGCGCACACCGTCCGCGCGCGAGATCCCCGCCATCACCGCACCCCCGTCGGCCATTTGCGGCACCCATTTGGGGCTGACGAAACTGGCGGCCTCAATCCGTGCAAAACCGGCGGTGGACAAGAGGTCGATCAGGGCGATCTTGTCCTCGGTCGCGATCACGCGCTTTTCGTTCTGGAGCCCGTCGCGCGGGCCGACCTCAACGATTTCAACGGGTTCAGGCATTTGGGGCCTCCTTGGGCGGGGGCGGATAGAAATCCTGTGTGTAAATCTGCGCCGCGCCATCGCGGGTCAGCGCCGCCTGAAACGCGGGCCGCGCGGTCAGGCGATCCAGATAGGCCGCCGCGCCGTCAATTTCCGCCAGATCGACAAACCGCTGCGCAATCCACAACGCGTAACCCACCGCGATGTCCGCCATACTAAACCCGTCGGGCAAAAGGTACGCCTGATCCCCCACCGCGCCCACAACCGCGCCGATGCATTTTGCCAGTCGCTTGGCCTCAAGCCGCATGACCGTCGGGCTGCGCATTGAGGGTTCGAACAGGATGATGTGGTGTTGGGTCAGGTTGGCCAGATGCTGGCCCATGGTTTCGCCGAAATGCAGCCATTCCAGATAGGCGCCGCGATGCTCCGACCCGACCGCGCGGCCAAGCCCCCCGTCAAATGTTTCGGCCAGCAGTTCCAAGATCGCGCCGCTCTCGAAATAGGTGCGTCCGTGGAGGTCAAGCGCGGGCACGCGGGCGGCGGGCGATTTGGCGCGAAACGCCTCGCCCTGTAGCGATCCGTCGAAAAACGAATGCTGTTCAACGGTGAAATCCACCCCCAATTCGCAAAGCGCCCAGAGAACGCGAAAGGACCGTGCTTGGGCCACATGATGCAGGGTGATGCTCATGCCGCATCCTCGGGTTCCAGACGGATCAACGGCGCGCCGCCGATGACCTGATCGCCGGTCGCGACCAAAACCTCGGCAATCACGCCGTCGCGCCATGCGGTCAGGGTGTGCTCCATCTTCATCGCCTCTTGGATCACCAGATCCTGACCCGCATGGACCGTGTCACCGGCGGCAACCATCACCGCGCGGATCAGGCCAGGCATGGGGGCCTCAATCACATCGGACCCCGTCGCGCCCGCGTCTCGGGCCAGTGGATCGGGACGGGTAAACACGGGCCGCGCGGGCGTGAACACGGTGATCCGGTCGCCCGTGACGGTGGCGGCGGGCAGTGGCGCGCCATCCACCGTCCATCCCGACGCGGTTCGGGTCGCGGTATGGGTCGTGTCGTCCAGCGTGATGTCAATGCGCGCGGCACTGTGGATCGCGGCGCGGGCCATAATGGTATCGTCACCGATGATCAGGGTCACAGGTTGCGCCACCGGTCCCCACAGGGCAAAGCCCGTATGCGGCCCCTGCCCCATTTCATCAGTGCACAGGGCGATCACGGCGGCCAGCGTGTCGGTGACATCCGCCCCCGCCGCACCGACCAGCGCGTCCAGATCACGGTCAATCAGGCCCGTGTCGACCTGCCCTGCGGAAAACCCGTCATGGGCACAGAGCGCCCCGAGGAAGCCGATATTGGTCACGCATCCCGCAACCTCGGTCCCCGCCAAGGCGCGGCGCATCTGACGCAGGGCAATGTCTCGGGTTGCGCCGTGGGTGATGACCTTGGCCAGCATCGGGTCATAGAACGGCGACACCTCATCGCCCGCGCGAATACCGGTGTCGATCCGCGCGCTGGTGGGCCAGCGCAGGTGATCAATCCGCCCTGTGGCGGGCAAGAACCCCGCCGGAACGTCCTCGGCATAAAGACGCGCCTCAAACGCGTGGCCGGTCAGGGGGATGTCCTCTTGCGCCATCGGCAGGCCCTCACCGGCGGCAACGCGCAATTGCCATTCGACAAGGTCGATGCCCGTGATCGCCTCGGTCACCGGATGTTCGACCTGCAGGCGGGTGTTCATCTCCATGAACCAGAACCCGTCGGGGCGCAGACCGCCCTGCCCGTCGACGATGAATTCGACGGTACCGGCCCCGCGATAGTTCACGGCCTCGGCGGCGCGCACCGCGGCCTGCCCCATGGCCGCGCGCATCTCGGGCGTCATGCCCGGCGCGGGGGCCTCTTCGATCACCTTTTGATGGCGGCGTTGCAGGGAACAATCGCGCTCATAAAGATGAACCGCGTTCACCCCATCGCCAAAGATCTGAACCTCGATATGACGCGGCTGGGTCACATAGCGTTCGATCAGGACGTCGGGGTTGTTGAACGCGCCCTCGGCCTCACGCCGTGCGGCGGCCAGAGCGGCGGCAAAGGCGTCCGGCGTATCGACGCGGCGCATCCCCTTGCCCCCGCCGCCCGCAACGGCCTTGATCAGCACGGGATAGCCGATCTCATCTGCACGCGCGGCCAGCGACGCGGGGTCCTGATCATCGCCGTGATAGCCGGGTACAACCGGCACACCGGCGGCAGCCATATGCGCCTTGGCCGCATCTTTGAGACCCATCAGGCGGATCGCGTCGGGATCGGGACCGATAAACACCAGTCCCGCCGCCTGCACCGCCGCGACGAAATCGGGGTTTTCGGACAAAAACCCATAGCCCGGATGAATCGCCTGCGCGCCCGTGTCCAACGCGGCCTGAATGATACGCTCCCCGATCAGATAGCTCTCGGACGGGAGGTTCCCGCCAAGCGCCACGGCCCTATCCGCCATTTCCACATGACGCGCGCCCCTGTCCGCGTCGGAATAGACAGCCACGGTTTCAACGCCCAAACGGCGGGCCGTGTCGATGACGCGACAGGCGATTTCGCCACGGTTGGCAATCAGGATACGGTCAAACATCGGCACGCTCCCCTGTTCGGTTTCGGCCCTTGGGTGCGGAATTACATGCGGAAGACACCGAAATTCGTCCTTTCAATCGGGGCGCAGAGCGCGGCGGACAGGCTGAGCGACAGAACTGTGCGGCTATTGCGCGGATCGATGATCCCGTCATCCCACAGCCGCGCCGAGGCATAGAGCGGGTGGGATTGTTCGGCGAACATGTCGATGGTGGGCTGTTTGAACGCCGCCTCTTCCTCGGTGCTCCATTCCTCGCCCGCGCGTTCGATCGCGGCGCGTTTGACCGTGGCTAGAACTCCCGCCGCCTGTTCCCCGCCCATGACGGAAATACGGCTGTTGGGCCATGTCCACAGGAACCGAGGCTGATACGCGCGCCCCGACATGCCATAATTTCCCGCCCCGAAGGAGCCGCCGATCAGCATGGTGATTTTCGGCACGGATGTGGTTGCGACGGCGGTCACCATTTTTGCGCCGTGGCGCGCGATACCTTGGTTTTCATACTGTCGCCCGACCATGAAACCGGTGATGTTTTGCAAAAACACCAAGGGGATGCCGCGCTGGCTGCACAGCTCTACGAAATGCGCGCCCTTTTGGGCGGCCTCGGAAAACAACACGCCATTGTTGCCAATGATCCCGACGGGCATGCCGGTCACATGGGCAAATCCACAGACAAGGGTTTCGCCAAAGCGCGGTTTGAATTCGTCAAAGCGCGACCCGTCCACCAGACGCGCGATCACCTCACGACAGTCATAAGGCGTGCGCAGATCGCGGGGCACCACGCCAAGCAGTTCGGCGGGATCATAGGCCGGTTCCTCGGAGGGTTGCAGAACCACGGTGGACGGCTTGGCGCGGTTCAGGTTGCCCACCGCACGGCGCGCAAGGGCCAGCGCATGCGCGTCATCCTCGGCCAGATAATCGGCCACGCCGGACAGGCGTGTGTGCACATCGCCCCCGCCCAGATCCTCGGCGGTGACGTCCTCGCCCGTGGCGGCCTTGACCAAGGGCGGACCGGCCAGAAAGATCGTGCCCTGATCGCGCACAATGATGGTCACATCCGACATCGCAGGCACATAGGCCCCGCCCGCCGTACAGGAGCCCATGACCACAGCAATCTGGGGAATGTTCTTGGCGCTCATCCGTGCTTGATTGTAAAAGATCCGTCCGAAATGGTCGCGGTCGGGAAAGACCTCATCCTGATTGGGCAGGTTCGCGCCGCCACTATCGACCAGATAGATACAAGGCAGTTCGCATTCCTCGGCGATCTCTTGAGCGCGCAGGTGCTTTTTCACGGTCATCGGGAAATAGGTCCCGCCTTTGACCGTGGCGTCATTGCACAGGATCATCACCTCTTGGCCCATAACGCGCCCGATCCCCGCGACAACACCGGCACAGGGCGCGGCCCCGTCGTATAGCCCATGCGCGGCGGTCGCGCCGACCTCTAGAAACGGGCTACCGCGATCCAAGAGGGCGGCAATCCGGTCGCGCGGCAACATCTTGCCCCGCGCGGTGTGACGATCACGCGCCCGCGCCCCGCCCCCGTCGGCGGCCAATGCCGCGGCCTCTTGCACGGTTTCCAGCGCCGCGAAATTGGCGGCGTGGTTGTCCTGAAAGTCCTGAGAACTGGTCAGAATCTGAGAGGTCAGTTTCACAGTCGATCCTCACTCACATCGGGGAAAATTGGGCGCGACATCGCGCGTTTGTGATGGCGCGGTTGATACAGGTCAAAGTTCCGCGCGGGATGCGGCGCAACAAGGGGCTGCGCGAAAAACAAGAAGGTAACACAATGAAACATCTCGCATTCGCCGCGTTGAGCGCTCTGGCCCTGAGCACACCGATGGCCCTCGCCCAATCCGCGGGCGATATCACCGTTGGCATCGGTGTCGGCACCGTTGATCCGACAAGCGGCAACGGCACCCTTGCCGGTCAGCCGACCAACGTCGATAGCGGCACCGCCGTCGTCTTTACCGCAGAATATTTCATCAAGGACAATCTGGGGATCGAACTGCTTGCCGCGACCCCGTTCAAGCACCGCGCGACCATTTCGGGCGTGGGTGACGTGACCACGAAACAGCTGCCCCCGACCCTGTCGTTGAACTACCACTTTGCCAATGACAGCAAATGGACCCCCTACGTCGGCGTCGGTGTGAACTACACGACCTTCTTTGAGGAGAACTCGGCGCTGGGGAACGTCGCGCTGGACGACTCGTTCGGGTTGGCGGCGCAGGTCGGCGTGGATTACGCCCTGTCGGACAAGGACGCCGTTCGCGCCACGCTGCGCTATATCGACATCGATAGCGACGCCCGTCTGAACGGCGCACCGATTGGCACCACTAACATTGACCCGCTGGTCTATAGCTTTAGCTACGTGCGCAAATTCTGATCCCGCCCAACGGGACAGGCACAGGGGGCGCAGGCAACTGCGGCCCCTTTTTCGTGCCTGCGCGGCAGGGGGATATGCGCCCCTAGCGATCATCAGAAATCCACAAACGATCCGCCAAGGGTGATGGCCTGCTCGGCGGTCAGGCGCATCACACAGCCATTATAGGCCGGACCTGCGCCCGTGCCCCCGCCCCACTGCGCGGCCTCGAAGGCGCAGGACGCATCGCGGTAGGTGATCCACGCGCGCTGCATCTCGCGCAGGGCCTCGGCCACGGATGGCAGGTCCTCCGACAACTCGCCGTCCAGAAACGCCGCCTCGCTCAGCACGCGCGAGTATTCGAAATTCAACATCTCATCCCACCACTCGGACTCAAGCGAGATGCAATAGCTCATACCGTAGGTGCTATAACCGCCCTCGTTTTGCTCCATGCACAGGTCCGCCGCGCTGCCGATGCAGCTGTCCGAGCCACCATAGGACCGCGCCTTGTCAAAACATTGCTGGACCAATTCCCTGTGAAAGACGACGTCGTCCTGTGCGACGGCCTCACTCGCAAATAGGCTAAGCGCGATGATCAAGCCATGTTTCATAGGCCATGCTCCTGTGGTTCGGGGACTGTGCGGCCCGTGTTGAGCCGTTGCGCGGCCACCTTATTGCATCGCGCCCATCAATTCGCGCCCGATCAGCATCCGGCGGATTTCGGACGTCCCCGCGCCGATCTCCATCAGCTTGGCGTCACGGAAAATGCGGCTGACGGGGGTGTCGTTCATGAACCCCGTTCCGCCCATGGCCTGCACCGCCTGATGGGCGACGGTCATGGCCTCTTCGCTGGCATAAAGAACACAGGCGGCTGCGTCTTGGCGGGTGACCTCGCCGCGATCACAGGCCTTGGCGACCTCATAGACATAGGCGCGGGCCGAGTTCAGCTTGGTATACATATCGGCGATCTTGCCCTGCATCAGTTGAAAGTTCCCGATCGGCTGCCCGAACTGTTTGCGCTCGGCCAGATAGGGCATCACCTCATCCAGACAGGCGGCCATGATGCCGGTGCCGATGCCCGACAGAACCACCCGTTCGAAATCCAGACCCGACATCAGAACGCGCACGCCTTTGCCCTCATCCCCGAGGACGTTTTCAAACGGCACCTCGACGTCCTCGAATATCAGCTCCGCCGTGTTCGATCCCCGCATCCCCAGCTTGTCGAAATGCGCGCTGGTCGAAAAACCTTTCATCGACTTTTCAACGATAAAGGCGGTGATGCCGCGGCTGCCCGCCTCGGGATCGGTTTTCGCATAGACGACCAACGTGTCCGCATCCGGCCCATTGGTGATCCAGTATTTCGTCCCGCTTAGCGTGTAATAGCCGTTCTTTTTCTCGGCCCGCAGGCCCATGGACACAACGTCCGACCCCGCGCCCGCCTCGGACATGGCCAAGGCGCCGACATGTTCGCCGGACACCAGACCGGGCAGATACTTCGCCTTTTGCTCGGGCGTGCCGTTCAGCTTGATCTGGTTCACGCAGAGGTTCGAATGCGCGCCGTAGGACAGGCTGACCGAGGCCGAGGCGCGCGCGATTTCCTCAACCGCGACCGTATGCGCCAGATAGCCCATGCCAGAGCCGCCATATTCGGGATCGACCGTGATCCCCAACAGGCCCAGTTCGCCCATCTCGCGCCACAGCTCGGCCGGAAAGCAATTGTCCTGATCGACCTTAGCGGCCATCGGGCGCACGCGTTCCTGCGCCCAGCGGTGCACCATTTCGCGCAGCGCGCCGACGTCTTCACCCAAATCGAATGTCATGGTGGCGTTAAACATCGCGACCTCCCCGACCGCTTTATTGAACATGTGTTCATTTAATCGCCAAAACCGACTCGGGTCAATCACCCTGTGGGGTGTGACGCCACGTCCAATGCGTGTTTCTAGGGTGGGTCAGGCCGACTGATAGACCGCGCTGACCTCGGCGCGAATGATGCGCGCGATCAGGGCACAGTCCTCGGTGTTGAACGTCAGGGGCAGGCGCATATCGATCAGCCCCGCCAGAACCGCGTCGGTTTGGGGCAGGTCCTGCGACGGGGCATAGCGCCAGTGCTGATAGCGCGAGGTAAAGGCCACCGGATCCGCCGCGCCGAACCATTTGAGCTCCACCCCTCGCGCGGCACAGCGGTTGATCACCTCAACCACGCGGTCCCCATCCCAACCGTCCAGCAGGAACTGGATGGACGACCCAACGATGCGTTCCTGCGGCGGGCGGGTGATGATGCTAAGGCCCGGTGTGTTTTCCAACCCCGCCTCAACAGTGCGATAAAGCGCGTTCCAACGATCCACCTGTGTCTCGATATCCCGCAACTGGGGACGCAGGATCGCCGCACGCAGGTTGTCCATCCGCCCCGACACATTGGGTGTTTCCATGCGCAGCGCCTCAAACACCTCGGGCGCGGGCGCGGCCAGATGGCGGTCGTATAACATATAGGACCCCGACAACAGGATCGCGCGCGCCATGATTTCGGGATCATCCGAGATCAGGAACCCGCCCTCGCCCGAATTCATGTGTTTATAGGTCTGCGTCGAATAGCACCCGATGACGCCGTGCCGCCCCGAGGGCACGCCGTTCCACGCCGCCCCCATGGTATGCGCGCAGTCCTCAATCACCTGAACACCGTTCGCATCGCAAATCGCCATCAGCGCGTCCATGTCGCAAAGATGCCCGCGCATATGCGACAACATCAAAACCCGCGCGCCGGTTTCGCCGATCATCCGTTCCAGATGGGTCAGATCAATCACCAGATCGCGGGTCACATCGACAAACACCGGCACCGCGCCCACGGCGGCAATCGCGCCGGGCACTGGGGCCAATGTGAACGCGTTGGTCAGAACCGGATCGCCCGCGCAAACGCCAACGGCCCGCAATGCCGCCCCAAGCGCATAGCCCCCCGACGCCACGGCCAGCGCGAATTTCGCGCCGGTATAGGCGGCGAATTCCTGTTCCAACAGGGCGACCTCGGCCACCTCATCCCCGATGGTGTTATAACGGTGCAGGCGTCCGCCGCGCATCACCGCAATCGCGGCCTCAATCCCCGCCTCGGGGATGGGCTCCTGTTGGGTAAAGGCGCCGGTGAACCGCTCCATCACGCACCTGCGGGGATCAGGCGGTCCACGATGCCATCCAGATCGTCATAGTGATCCAGCAATGCCTCGGGGTTCAGGTCGGCCACCGCACGTCCCGTCGGGCCGAAAGTCACCAGAACACAGGGGATACCCACGGCGGCGGCGGTTTTGCGATCCGTGATCGTGTCCCCGATCAGGATGCTTTGCGCGACATCGCCGCCCACCCCGTGGACCGAGGCGACATAGGGCGCGGGGTCGGGCTTGCGCGTCGGCAATGTATCCGCCCCGATGAGCGAGCCAAACAGATCCCGCACCCCCAGACGCGTCAGCAACTCTTGCGCCAGCCCCTCGGGCTTGTTCGTGCAGACGCCCACACGAACACCGGCCGCGCGCAGACGTTCGACCGCCGCGACCGCACCGTCGTACATGCGCGTATGCCGGTCCAGATCGCGCGCGTAATGATCCAGAAAGATCGGATGTTCTCGGTCAATGTCGCCTTCGGTGAACTCGGGCAGGACCCGCTCGAACCCAAGGGTCAGCATCGCCCGCCCCCCGCGAAACGCCGTTGCCGCATCCGCCACAGGGTCCAAAGGCGCACCATGCCCCAAGGCCACAAAACAGGCGTTCGCCGCGTCGATCAAATCGCGGCTGGTATCGGCCAAAGTGCCATCAAGGTCGAAAATCACGGTGCGCATATCTGCCCCCTGCTCGGCCAAATACCGCCGATCTATTGAAACTGTTCGAAACGCGTTTTGAACACGCTGGGCCTTGCGATCAAGCCATTCCCCGATAAAAGGTGCACATAACGCAAATAAAGAGGCGAGAGCATGGCAACCGCGCTGATCATTTTGGCCGCAGGTCAGGGAACACGCATGAATTCGGACCTACCCAAGGTCCTGCACCCGCTGGCGGGTGTGCCCCTGATTCAGCACGCAATCGACAGCGGGGCCGCCGTTTCGCCCGAACGCACCATCGTTGTGACCGGCCACGGTGCCGATCAGGTTGAGGCGGCTGTCGCCCAGATCGACGACACGATCACCTGTGTGCGCCAAGAGGAACAGTTGGGCACCGGCCACGCGGTCTTGCAGGCGCGCGCGGCGCTGGACGGGTTCACCGGCGATGCGATCGTTCTGTACGGTGACACGCCGTTCATCGGACAGGACACAATTGAGGCCCTGACCGCCGCCCGCGCCCAACACGACGTGGTCGTTCTGGGGTTTGAGGCCGCCGATCCCGCGCGCTATGGCCGTCTGGTGGTTGAGGGCGATCAACTGACCCAGATCGTGGAATATAAGGACGCGACCGAGGATCAGCGCGCGATCACCCTGTGCAACAGCGGGGTTATGGCCGCCGATGCGGGGGTTCTGTTCGATCTGCTGGACGGTCTCGGCAACGACAACGCCTCGGGCGAATACTACCTGACCGATGCGGTGGCGATTGCCCGTGCGCGGGGCCTGTCGGCGGGCACCGTGACCTGCCCCGAGGCCGAGACGCTGGGCATCAATTCACGCGCGGAACTCGCCCGCGCCGAGGCCGTGTTCCAAGCCGCCAAACGCGCCGAGGCGATGGATAACGGCGTCACCATGTACGCCCCCGACACCGTATTTTTCGCCCATGACACCTATGTCGGGCGCGATAGCGTCATCGAACAAAACGTCATCTTTGGCCCCGGTGTCACCGTCGAAAGCGGCGTCAAAATCCGTGCGTTCAGCCATCTTGAGGGCTGTCACGTCTCGCGCGGGGCGACCGTTGGACCATTCGCCCGCCTGCGCCCCGGCGCGGAATTGGCCGAGGAGGTCCATATCGGCAACTTTGTCGAGATCAAGAACGCGGTGATCGACGAGGGCGCCAAGGTCAACCACCTGTCCTATATCGGCGATGCGCATGTGGGCCAGGCCACCAATATCGGCGCGGGCACGATCACCTGTAACTATGACGGCGTGTTCAAACACCACACCGAAATCGGCGCGCGCGCGTTTATTGGGTCGAACACCATGCTGGTCGCGCCGGTGCGCGTCGGGGATGAAGCGATGACCGGCTCTGGCTCGGTCATCACGACGGATGTGCCGGACGGGGCCATCGGCATCGCCCGCGCCCGCCAAGCCAACAAAGACGGCCTTGCCCGCCGCCTGTTCGCCAGCCTGCGCGCCGCCAAGGCCGCAAAAGCCGCCAAAAACAAGGAAACCAACTGATGTGTGGAATTGTCGGAGTTCTGGGCCAGCACGAGGTCGCGCCGATCATCGTCGAGGCGCTGAAACGGCTGGAATATCGCGGCTATGACAGCGCGGGCATCGCCACTGTGAACAACGGCGTTCTGGACCGTCGCCGCGCGGTGGGCAAGTTGATCAACCTGTCCGACCATCTGGTGCACGCACCGCTGGCCGGTAAAGCGGGGATCGGGCACACCCGTTGGGCCACCCACGGCGCGCCCAGCGTCAAGAACGCCCACCCCCATACCTCGGGGCCCGTCAGTGTCGTGCACAACGGCATCATCGAGAACTTTCGCGAATTGCGCGCCGAACTGGCCGAACAGGGCCGGACCTGCGCCACGGATACGGACACGGAAACCGTGGCGATGCTGGCCGCGATGTATCTGGATCAGGGCATGACACCGGTCGAGGCCGCCCGCGCCACCATCGCGCGGCTGGACGGCGCATTTGCCCTGTGCTTCCTGTTTGAGGGTCAGGATGACCTGCTGGTCGCGGCGCGCAAGGGCTCACCCCTTGCCATCGGGCATGGCGACGGTGAGATGTTCGTCGGATCAGACGCCATTGCGCTGGCCCCGATGACCGATCTGGTGACCTATCTGGATGAGGGCGACATGGCCGTCGTCACCCGCGCAGGCGCAACGATCACGGATGCCTCTGGCGCGCCCGTTACCCGCGAAACCCGCCAGATCGCCCAAGAGGCCACCCGCGTCGAAAAGGCGGGCCACAAGCATTTCATGGCCAAGGAAATCGCCGAACAACCCTCGGTCCTTGGGGATGCGTTGATGCACTATCTGGGGCGCGATGGGCATACGATCACCCTGCCCGACGCCCTGCCCGATTTCACCCAGTTCGACCGCATCACCATGGTGGCTTGTGGCACGGCGTCCCTTGCCTGTCAGACTGCGAAATACTGGTTCGAACAGATCGCCCGCATTCCGGTCGAAATCGATGTGGCATCCGAATTCCGCTATCGCGAACCGCCGATCCCCGCGCGCACCTTGGCCGTCTTTGTCAGCCAGTCGGGCGAGACCGCCGATACGCTGGCCGCGCTGCGCTATTGCAAGGGCAAGGCCGCGACGATCCTGTCGATCGTGAACGTGGCCGAAAGCTCAATCGCGCGCGAAAGTGACGTTGCCCTGCCCATTCTGGCCGGTCCCGAAATCGGCGTCGCCTCGACCAAAGCGTTCACCTGTCAGTTGACCGTGCTGGCCCTGTTGGTGATGCGCGCCGCCCATGAACGCGGCGAGATCACGCAGGAACAACTGTGCGATTTCATCGGATCGCTGCGCAACCTGCCCGGTTTGATGAGCGCGGCCTTGGGCATTGAGGATCACACCCGCGACATCGCCGCCAAACTGGCCGAGGCGCGCGATATCCTGTTCCTTGGGCGCGGAGCGATGTTCCCCTTGGCCCTTGAGGGCGCACTAAAGATCAAAGAAATCAGCTATATACACGCCGAAGGTTATGCATCGGGCGAACTGAAACACGGCCCCATCGCACTGGTCGATCAGCACGTGCCGGTGATCGTGATGGCCCCCCATGACCGCCTTTTCGACAAGACCGTGTCCAACATGCAAGAGGTTCTGGCCCGTGGCGGTCGCGTGGTTCTGATCACTGATGCCAAGGGGCTTGAGATCGCGGGCGACGGCGTGTGGCAACACATCACTATGCCCACGATCGATGAGGTCTTCGCGCCGATCCTCTATGCCCTGCCTGCGCAACTCTTGGCCTATCACACGGCGGTGGCCAAGGGCACGGATGTGGACCAACCGCGCAACCTTGCCAAATCGGTGACCGTAGAATGACCCGCGATCAGGTGCTGAGCGCCCTGCGCGCCGCCGCCGATCCGGCGCGCGCCGAGGGTCTGTCGAAACACCACCGCACCGCGTCCATGGTGATGGGCACGGGCAACGCGGTTTTGGCCGATCTGGGCGCGCAAATCCGAGCGAGTCTGGACGTTTCCGAACGTGTCGCACTGGCGCGGGAGTTGTGGGCGACCCAAATCCACGAGGCACGGATCGTTGCCACACAGGCGCTGAAACAGGCGCGTTTGCGCCCCGATGACGATGCGTGGGCCGCGATGGTCGATTGGGTGGCCGAGGTCGATTGCGCCCCCGTCGCTGATCACCTGATCCGTGCGGGGCAAAAGCGTGTTCTGGCCGATCCCGCACGTTTGGACACCGTGGCCGAATGGGCCGCCGATGACGCCCTTTGGCCGCGCGTGATCGCGCTTGGGCTTGGGCAGTCGTGGACGGGGATGAAATTCCCCAAGGACGCCGATCTGACCCACCGCGCGCGTGTGGTCGAGATGACCATCGCCGCCCTGCCCGATCACCGCCGTCCGGTTCAGGGCGCGGTGACGGAGGTCCTGTGCGATCTGGCCAAGGTCGATCCCGACACGACGCGCCACATCCTGAGCACACATGGCGACGCGATGGCGGGCGCGGTGCGCAAATCGCTGCTCCGCGCGCTGCCTGCCTAGCCCTTATCGCGCAGCTCGCGGCGCAGAACCTTGCCCGTCGCGGTCATGGGCAGGCTGTCCGCGCGCACCACGCGACGCGGGGCGACGTGGGGGCTGATCCGGTCTTTGACAAGGGCGATCAGCCGCGCCTCGGCCCCCTCCCAAACGGCCCCATCGCGCAGAACCACATGGGCGACGACGATCTCTGTGCGCTCGGGGTCGGGCACACCCACAACGGCGGCCATCAGAACATCGGGATCGGACAGCAAACAGTCCTCAATCTCGGCCGGACCGATGCGGTAGCCCGCCGAGGTGATCACGTCGTCGTCCCGCGCAACAAAGGTGATCAACCCCGTCCCATCGTCCCAGCCCAAATCGCCAGTACAGAGCCAATCGCCACGATATTTGCGCGCGGTGTCCTCGGGCTTATTCAAATAGCGCAACATGGCCACCGGCGTATCGCGGCGCACGCAAATCTCACCCGCTTCACCGGCGGGCATCGGCGCACCGTCGGGGCCCTGAACCTGCACCTCGACGCCCGGCACCGCGCGGCCCATCGCACCGGGGCGCGTGTCCATCATGCCGGGCACCGAGGCAAGTGTCAGATTGCATTCGGTCTGGCCATAAATCTCGGAAATCTCGACATTCAGTGCCGCCCGCCCCCATGTCAGCAACTCGGCCCCCAAGGCCTCTCCGCCGCTGGTGATCGACCGGATATCGACGCCCGCCGGCACCGGTGCCTGTCGCATCATCTTGAGCGCGGTTGGTGGCAAAAACAGGTTGCGCACATTGTGGCGCGCGATCAGGTCCCACGCGGCGGCGGGGTCGAATTTGCGCATCCGCATACTGACCAACGGAACCCCGTAATAGAGACACGGCATCGCCAGATCCATCAGCCCCCCGATCCACGCCCAATCCGCAGGGGTCCAGCCGCAATCGCGGGGCTGGGGGAACATGCGATGCTGCACCTCAATCGCGGTCAGATGGCCGATCAGGAACCGATGCGCGTGCAACACCCCCTTGGGCGCGCCGGTGGTGCCCGAGGTATAGATCAGGACCGCTGGATCATCGGCATTGGTATCGACGGGGGTCTCAATCGGGGTAGCCTCGGCGATCTGGTCCCAGAACCCGCCGTCCTGATCCGCGCGCACCACCGCACCAATGTCGGGCAGATCGTTACGTATCCCATCCAGCTTCGCCGCGCCCTCGCCATTCGTGACGACCAAGCGTGTAGAACTATCCGACAGCCGATAGTGCAGCGCATCCGCGCCAAACAAGGAAAACAGCGGCAGGATAATCGCGCCGACCTTATAGGCCGCGAAATGGGTGATCAGAACGGGCGCCCCTTGGGGCAGGATCACCGCCACCACATCGCCGCGCCCAACCCCGTGACCGCGCAACACCGTGGCCAGACGGTCGGATGCATCGCGCAACTCTCCATAGGTCCAGACGCGGTCGCTATCGGACGCATCAATCAACGCGGTGCGCGTCGGGTCGTCCTCTGCCCAACTGTCACAACAGGCACGCGCGATGTTGAACCGCGCGGGCACATCCCACGCAAACCCCGCGCGCATCTGTTCCCACGACGTGCTTTCAGGCAGTAACCGGCGATTGTCCAAATTTGCCCCTCCTCAAAATTGAACGCCCGTTCAGATTTGCAGATTTCGCGCCACTGTCAATCCCCTGCCCCCGACCAAGGTCGCAAGGTCAGGCACAGCTATTTTATGCCTTGGCGCTTGCCCTTGGGGATGGGCGCGCTTACCTTCACGCAATGGCGCCCAGATTGATCGATCCCTTTGCCCGCGCGATTACCTATTTGCGCGTTTCCGTCACCGACCGGTGCGATTTTCGCTGTGTTTATTGCATGGCGGAAAACATGACCTTTCTGCCGAAAAAAGAACTGCTGACGCTCGAAGAACTCGACCGTATGTGCAGCGCGTTTATCGGCCTTGGCGTGGAAAAGCTGCGGATCACGGGCGGTGAACCCCTTGTGCGCAAGGGGATCATGACGTTTTTCAACAGCATGTCGCGCCATCTGGACAGCGGCGCGTTGCAGGAACTGACGCTGACGACCAACGGCTCGCAACTGGCGCGCTATGCGGATGACCTTTATGCCGCCGGTGTGCGCCGCGTAAACGTCTCCCTTGATACGCTGGATGAGGACAAGTTCGCCCGCGTGACCCGCTGGGGTCGGTTGCCGCAGGTTCTGAACGGTCTGGATGCGGCCCAACGCGCGGGCCTGCGCGTCAAAATCAACGCCGTCGCGTTGAAAGGGTTCAACGAGGATGAGCTGTTCACCATGACCGAATGGTGCGCCAGCCGCGGCATGGACCTGACATGGATTGAGGTCATGCCGATGGGTGATCTCGGCAATGAGGACCGCGTCGGGCAATACTGGTCCCTCAAGGACGTGCGCGCCATGCTGGCCGAACAGTATACGGTCACCGATCTGGCCGAGCGCAGCGGCGGTCCCGCGCGCTATGTCCGTCTTGAGGAAACCGGTCAAAAGATCGGGTTTATCACCCCGCTCAGCCATAATTTCTGTGAAAGCTGCAACCGCGTGCGCATGACCTGCACGGGGGAACTCTATATGTGTCTGGGCCAAGAGGACCGCGCCGATCTGCGCGCGCCCCTGCGTGACAGCCCCGGGGACGACGCCCCCCTGATCGCCGCCATTCACAAGGCCATCGGACTGAAACCCAAGGGCCACGATTTCGACTATTCGCGCCAGCGCGCCGATGGTCAGGTGTCGCGCCACATGTCCCACACGGGCGGGTGATCCGCGCGCCCTTGACCTTCCGGACACGGTCTATCACGGTTGGCCAAACGCCACCTGAATAAGGCCTGATATGAGCACCCCAATTGATCCCGATGCCCTGAACCGACTGGCCGATGTGGCCGTGAATGTCGGTCTGAACCTGCAACCGGGTCAGGACCTGATCCTGACCGCCCCCGCCGAGGCCCTGCCGCTGGTGCGCGCCGTTGCCGCCGCCGCCTATCGCGCGGGTGCGGGCGTGGTCACGCCGATCCTGTCCGATCCGGGGGTGACGCTGGCGCGGTTTGAACATGGTTCGGACGACAGTTTCGACACGGCTCCCGCGTGGCTCTATGCCGGTATGGCAGACGCCTATAACAAGGGCGCGGCGCGCATGGCAATTGTCGGCGAGGACCCGATGCTCTTGTCCGAGCAAGACCCTGAAAAGGTCGCCCGCGCGGGTAAGGCCAATTCGATTGCCTATAAACCGGCGTTGGAAAAGATCGCGAACTTTGCCATCAACTGGTCGATTGCGTCTTACCCGACGCTGGACTGGGCGAAACGCATTTTCCCCGATATGACCGATGACGACGCCGTCGCGGCCCTTGCCGATGCGATTTTCGCGGCCTCGCGGGTCAACACGCCCGACCCTGTCGCCGCATGGGATGCACATAACGCCGCCCTTGCGACGCGGACCAAATGGCTGAACGAGCAACGGTTCTCCGCGCTGCACTTTACCTCACCGGGTACCGATCTGACCGTGGGTCTGGCCGATGGCCACGAATGGCACGGCGGCGCGTCTGAGGCGCAAAACGGCGTCGTCTGTAACCCCAACATCCCGACCGAAGAGGTCTTTACCACCCCACACGCCGACCGCGTGAACGGCACGGTGCGTTCGACCAAACCTTTGTCGCATCAGGGCTCTCTGATTGACGAGATCGAGGTGCGGTTCGAAAACGGCGTGATCGTCGAGGCCCGCGCGGCCAAGGGCGAGGCCGTCCTGCAAAAACTGCTCGACACCGACGAGGGTGCCCGCAAATTGGGTGAGGTCGCGCTGGTCCCGCATTCCTCACCGATCTCGCAATCGGGCCTGCTGTTCTACAACACGCTCTACGATGAAAACGCGGCCTGCCACATCGCGCTGGGGCAATGCTATTCCAAATGTTTCCTCGATGGCGCAAGCCTGACGCCCGAACAGATCGCGGATCAGGGCGGCAACAGCAGCATGATCCACGTCGACTGGATGATCGGCGGGCCGGACACCGATATCGACGGGATCACCGCCGACGGAACCCGCGTTCCGGTGTTTCGCGGTGGCGAATGGGCCTCGCCGGCCTGAAAGGCCGCAGATGAATAACAATAAAACGGGGCGCAATGCGTCCCGTTTTTCATTTTAACAACCGGCACCAACGCAAGTCCTTGCGCAACCTGTTGAAACCCCCACCGGTTTAGCGATAGCCTTAGCCAACGCGAACCTTACCCTTACTGCGGAACACTCCCCGATGATGAACGGCGAAACCGTGATGATCGTTTCGACAATGCGAAACGAAGGTCCCTACATCCTGGAATGGGTCGCGCATCACGCGGCATTGGGCGTGGATGAGTTCCTGATCTTTACCAACGACTGCGACGATCACACCGACGAGATCCTGTCGCGTTTGGGCCGGACCTTGCGCGTGCGACAGGTGCCCAATCCCAAAACCATGTTCCCCGAGCGCGGCAACTGGCAGGTGATGGCGCAACGCTTTGCACGCAAGTTCGGGGATTATCAGGCCGCCGACTGGATCTACCACACCGATGCTGACGAGTTCCTGCAAATCCGCACGCCCGAGCGCACATTGGACAGCTTTTACTCCGCCGCCGCGGAACAGACGGGCGATTTCCACGCGGTCTCCTTTACCTCTGTGCCGTTTTCCTCAGCCGGGGAAAAGGCTCTGGACGCGCGCCCCGTCCAGAGCCGCTATACCCGCATGAACAAACATTACGCGGATCACAGCGAGGGTGACAAACCCCTGATCAACGCGGTCAAAACCATGTTCCGCAATGACGTCAACTTTGACCTGCGCCGCAATCACCGCCCCTATATGACCGCCTTTTCCACGGAGGGCCTGACATGGGTCGATGGGTCGGGCAATGCGCTGGGTCCCGAATATACGGACACGAAATACAAGGCGATCAACGCCACCACCTCAACCAAACTGGCGCAGATGAACCACTATGCGATCAAATGCGCCGAGGCCTATCTGATCAAGCTGGACCGTGGCGACGTGGTCGGTTCGGACCGTCTGGGACGGGACACGAATTACTGGACCAAATACAACGCCGACGGCGATGAAACGACCGAATACGCGACCCTCTCCCCACAGGCGCAAACCCTGTTCGATCAGTTCCTTGCAGACCCCGCTCTCGCCCGCCTGCATCAACAAGCGCTGGAGGTTCACCAAGGCAAAATCGCCGCGATGAAACGGGACCCCGAATGGTGTCGCGTGGCCGGTATGCTCGGCCTGGACTGGGGCACGGATGTGGTCGAGGCGACCACCTGAGGCCCCAAAAACAAAGGCGGCACCCGTGGGAATGCCGCCTGTGCGTAGATCAAATAGGACTGGCGATCAGGCCATGCCCAAGGCCTCTTTGTACATCTCAAGAACCGCCTCTTCCTCGGCGATTTCGTCGCTGGACTTTTTGCGCAGGGCGATGACCTTGCGGATCACCTTGGTGTCGTAGCCGCGCCCTTTGGCCTCGGCCATCACCTCTTTTTGCTGATCGGCGATGTCTTTCTTTTCGGCCTCAAGACGCTCATAGCGCTCAATGAACTGGCGCAGCTCTTCTGCGGTCACACGATAGGTGGTGTCGGTCACGGGATCATTCATCGCGGTCGGCCTCATGCGTTTATGGGTTTCCTGTTCGATAGCCTTGCCGCCCGCGCCATGCAAGGGCTCAAAGGGTTGCGCCCCCACGCGTCATGCGATAGCGGCAAGGAAACCGCACGAAGGAACATCGCGATGGAATGGTTGATCTGGATTGGGGCCGCAATTTCGGTGGTCGGCATGGTGGGGCTGGTCTGGTGCATCCTGCGGGTTGCCCGCGCCAAAAAGGCCGGTCTGCCCGAGGACGCCATGCGCGCCGAATTGAAAAAAGTCGTCGCCCTGAACATGGGCGCGCTGTTCGTGTCGACCATCGGGTTGATGATGGTTGTCGTCGGTATCTTTCTGGCGTGATCAGAACCGGTTGCGGTCGGCGAAACGCTGGCCGTTTTTGATCAGATCGGTGATCAGACCGGATTCCGACCAGAACCCCGCGTCCTCGTCCTGAAGGGCGCGCAGGGTGCGGCGCAAGGCCATCAGGCCATCCTCATCCGCGACCTGCATCGGACCGCCCTTCCACTTGGGAAAGCCATAGCCACTGACCATCGTCAGGTCGATGTCCAACGGGTTGTGCGCGATCCCTGCCTCAACCAACAGGGCACCGGTATTGGCCATCGCCGCCAAACAGCGCTGGATGATCTCGTCGGCGGGCATCACACGCCCGTTTTCGGTTGGATGCGCCACCGCGCCAGAGCGCAGCGGATTGCGCGTGAACCCATAGTCGCGAAACGCCGCCATCACCGTGTCCCGCGTTGCGCCGCGTTTCAGCGCATCCTCGGCCGCCCACATGCACGCCCCCCACACGGACGACCCGATGCCGCCCGCGCTGGCCCGTGACAGGACCGGATGCTTGCTGAGCTTGCGCAGCAACACCACCAGCCCCGACAGGGCCGCCAGATCGGTGTCGACTGTGTGCAGCACCTCAAACAGTTTGCTGAGATGCGGGCGGTCGGCCAATTGCACGCCAACAACGCGGTTGGGCGCGGGGTAATCGGCAAAATCGCCCGCCTGCCCTAACGGCAAACCGACGCAGAGCAAGGCCGCGCCGTTCAGACGTTCTTGGGTCGCCTTGCCCTGTGCCGCGTCCGTCTGGATCACCAGATCCGAGCTCAGCGCGCCGGTGCTGGGCCCCGCCGCGCTAAGGCGCAGCAAACGGTCCTCACGGACCTGCGGCACCATGCGTTTGGCGGCGATCGCCTTGGCGTAGACCTCTTTCACCTCATCGCGCGCGGCCTCGGCCCTGTCATCAAGGATCGCCACCCGCATCCCCGCGTCCAGCGCCATGATCGCCCAACCGGCCATCGCCGCGCCACCGCCCATGATCACGCAGGTCTCAAAGGTTTTGGGCACGGTCCCCTTGGGCAAACGCATCTGACCTGCAACTTTTTCGGCCCACATCACATGGCGCATCGCACGCCCCTCGGGCGCACGGCGGCATTCGTCATGCAACTCGGCCTCAAAGGTCAAACCCACCTCATAGGGCAGCATCTGCGCGGCCTCGACGGCCTCGACGATCTTTTGCGGCGCGGGATGATTGGCGCTTGCGACCTTGTCGCGATAGGTTTTGATCGCCGCCGCAAAGCCCTTACCATCCCTAAGCACATCGGTTTTCGCCCCGACCGGACGGGGGCCCGCCCCGGCCTCAAGCAGTTTGCGCGCATAGTCCAGCGCGGCAACGCTCTGGTTGCCCAAAAGGACCTCGTCGATCATGCCAAGGCGTTTTGCCTCAAGGGCCGCGATGGGTCGTCCGACCAACATCAGCTCCAGCGCAACCGCCGGTCCCACCAGACGCGGCAAGCGTTGCGTGGCCCCGCCCGACGGCGGCAGGCCCACGGTCACCTCAGGCAGGCCCACGTAGGATTTGTTCGCCGCCGCGCGGTAATGCCCTGCCAACAACAGATCACACCCCGCCCCAAGCGCGGTGCCGTGGCTGCAGACCACAACCGGTTTTGAACTATGTTCAATCGCCAGACAGAGGTCAGACAAGGTCGGATCGGCCTGCGGCACGTCGATCTCGGCGCGCTCAACACTCGACGGAAAGGTGCGCCCCTCGGCGCGGATCAGGATCAGCTTGATCTCGGGATCGGCCAGAGCCGCGTTCAGCGCATCCATCAGATCCGCACGCATCCGCGCCCCAAGCGCATTCGCCGGGGGATTGTCCAGAATGATCTGCCCGATCCCACTGCTTGTCGGCACCAACCGCGCGCTTGTCTCTACACCGTCTTTCACACCACACACCCTACGAAAAAGGGCGACCGTTTCGGGCCGCCCGTGCGTCCTTGGACAATTTGTACCTGTACAAGGAAAAATCGCAAGATTTTAGGATGTTGGGCCGCGCTTAAATCGGCATGTTGTCGAACAAATCGTCGGCATCATCATCTTCGAGTTGCTGCTCGAATTTCCGCAGATCGGCGGGCACAGGAAGACCCAGCGCACGGAATTCGGCGATTTTTTCCCGCAATTGTTCCTGCAGGACATGCCGGTCATCGGGACGTTTCTCAATCTCTTCAAGGATCAAGGCGATGCCAGCTTTCAAACTTTCCAGTGCCATTTTTAGGTCCTCCCTAATAGCCAGTGAAACTCAGGACGCGCAGGTCGCGCAGAACGGGGTGGCGGGCAGAATGTCCAGCCGCTTGGCCGAAATCTCATCGCCGCAGGTCACGCAGACACCGTAGGTGCCATCATCAATACGCGCTAACGCATTGCGAATACGTTCAATTTCAGCGATGCCATCAACCCCGATACGCTCGAGCACTTCGTCCTCTTCCCTCTCGGTGGCCAGGTCCTCCCAGTCCTTGGCCTGATGAGAGTCCAGTTCATCTTCGATATTATGAAGCCGTGTGTCCAGTTCACGCAACCGTGCGATCAGGGCTTTTTTACGCTGTGCCAGATCAATCATCACATGCTTCCTTTCTGTGCATTTTTCACAGAAGTATCACCGTTTTACGATTTCGTGACCTTGACCCAAGTCAATTCGCTCGGACGCATCTTGAAACACATTGCAAAAATCGCATATGTTATATGAAAGCTAGAAAGGAGTGACTCGTTATGTCGCCGGAAGTTAAAGCATTTTTCGACGAGGCCACCTTTACCGTGTCTTACGTCGTCAAGGACCCGATGTCCAACAAGGCCGCCATCATCGATAGCGTGCTGGATTTCGACTATGCCTCGGGTCACACCGACACGACCTCGGCCGATGAGGTCATCGCCTATGTCAAAGAACAGGGGCTGGATATCGAGTGGATTCTCGAAACCCACGTCCATGCAGACCACCTGTCGGCCGCGCCCTATATTCAGGAACAGGTCGGTGGCAAAATCGGGATCGGCGAAAAGATCACCGTGGTTCAGGACACGTTCGGCAAGGTCTTTAACGAGGGCACCGCGTTTCAACGTGACGGCAGCCAGTTCGACAAGCTGTTCGTGCAAGGCGACAGTTTCCACATCGGCCAGTTGCGCGGGGATGTCCTGCACACGCCCGGTCACACGCCCGCCTGTCTGACCTATGTGATTGGCGACGCGGCCTTTGTGGGGGATACACTGTTCATGCCGGACTTTGGCACGGCGCGCTGCGACTTCCCGGGCGGTTCGGCGGAAACCATGTACGAAAGCGTGCAGAAAATCCTGTCCCTGCCCGAAGAGACCCGCATCTTTGTCGGTCACGACTACAAGGCCCCGGGGCGCGAGGAATTCGCATGGGAAACCACCGTGGGCGAGCAAAAGGCCAAGAACATCCACGTCGGTGGCACCAACCAGCGCGAGGATTTCGTGCGGATGCGGACCGAGCGCGATGCGACCCTTGGCATGCCGCGTCTGATTGTCCCCTCGTTGCAGGTGAACATGCGGGCCGGTCAGATGCCCGAACCCGAAGATGACGGTCACGTCTATCTCAAGGTGCCGGTCAACAAACTGTAATCAACCATCCGCCCGCCCTGTCACGGGGCGGGCGCAGCGGGGCTTTGGTCCCGACAGGAGCGCGAACAAGTGATTGAACAAGATTGGATCTACGGCTTTGTCGGCGGTTTGCTGATCGGGCTGGGCGGGGCCGTTTACCTCTTGGTGAACGGCCGCATCATGGGGGCGAGCGGTATTCTGGGCGGCCTCATCGACGGCAGCGGGATGCGCACGTTCTGGGAACGGGTGTCCTTCATTGCGGGCGTGGTTTTGATGCCCGTGCTGCTCTACCCGATGTTTGAAAATGTGGACACCCACGCGACCTCGAACCTGTTGGTTCTGGTGATTGCGGGGCTGTTTGTGGGGGTCGGCACGCGGCTGGCCAATGGCTGTACCTCGGGGCACGGGGTGTGCGGGATTTCGCGCCTGTCGCTGCGCGGGATTTCGGCCACGGTGTTTTATATCATGGCGGGCGGTCTGACGATTGCCCTGCTGCGTCATGCGTGGGGGCTGATCTGATGCGGAACCTGTTTGCTTTGCTGGCCGGCGCGTTGTTTGGCGCGGGCCTGTTTATCTCGGGCATGACCGACACAACCAAGGTCCAAGGGTGGCTAGACGTGTTCGGAGCATGGGATCCGACGCTGGCCTTTGTGATGGGCGGCGCGATCATCCCGATGTTCTTTGCGTGGCGTCTGACCGAGCGGCGCAAGCCCGTTCTGGGCGGTGACTTCCCCACCCCGCCCGAGCCCAAGATCGGCAAGAACCTGATCGTCGGATCGGTCATGTTCGGTATCGGTTGGGGCATGGCGGGTCTGTGCCCGGGTCCGTCGATGGCGTCGCTGTCCTATGGCGGGGTTGGCGGATGGGTGTTCTTTGCGGCGATGGTGGCGGGGATGATCCTTGCCGTGCCGGTCAAGAAACGCGTCTTTGCCACGGCCTAACACCCGCGATTAGGTTGCAATTGCGCGCCCCGGTGCCACGTCAGGTGCCGGGGCGTTTTCCGTTTGCACACCCGAGATATCGTCGCCAATCGCCTTAGCCCCATCGGCCACCGCGATACGGATCGCCCGATCGCCGCGCCAGCGCCCCAAACGCCCGTGCATCACCGGCGCGTGTCCAAAGGTCTCAAGCGCGACATCCCCGACATCCGCCCCCGAAAGGGCAATCGTATCCCCGACGGCCCAGTTGGACACCGCCGACACGGGCGCGCGGAACCGTGACAGGATCGCCTCCATCTCAACCGAACAGCCAAGGGCGGCCAGATCGTCGCCGGATGGCGCGACCTCCGCCCCCGCCGGTTCGGGGTCGGCGTCGCGCGACCGGTCGGGCAGCAGGATTTCGATCTGTTCCACCGTGCCGTTTTCGAATTCCGCAGACAGGCGATGACGCAGGAACGGCCCCTGCCCCATTGCAAACCGCACGACGCGCGGATCGGTCAGGAACCCGTCGATCCGCGCCTCCTCAAATCCGGCACCGCCCAGAACCGCATCGACAAAAGCGCGCAGCATTTCGTAATCCACACGGGTCGGCGCACGGGGTTCTGGCGCACCCGCAGGCAAAATCCCCGTCAGGGCAAACACGACCAGCGTTCCGACAAATCCCGATGGCAGGGCGCAAATTCCCCCGCCCTTGACCAGCAGGAACAGTGCGCCCGCGCCCATATCCGACACCGGCGCCACATCAGGGGGGACATCCACGCCAAGATCGCGTGCGGTGACGCCCAACCCGTGCTGCATCTGGGCGACCTGCATCAGGGCCAGCGCAAGGGACGTTTCCGCCGTCTCAACCGGTGCACTGGCCACGGCTGCGCGTTGGGCCACCATCCGGCGCAGAACCGATTGCGTCATGAACCCCGTTCCTTTGCATTGTCAAAACCAATGCGGCCAGAATGGCGGCCCATCCTTACCAAAGCGTTAGCGCGTGGCGGATTTGTTCAACGGCAATGTGACCCGAAACGCCGCGCCGCCCTGCCCCGGCAGATAGGCAATCGCGCCGCCCAGTTTGGTCATGATCTCACGACAAATGGCCAAACCCAGACCCGCGCCACCGGCGGCGTTCCGGTCCGACAGGCGCGCGAACTTTTCAAAGATAATCGCCTGACTTTTCTTGGGAATTCCCTGTCCGTTGTCGATGAAATCGACCGCGACGCGCTTGCCGATATTGCGCACCTCGACCCGCAGAACGGGGTCCTTGGCGTCACAATATTTCTGGGCATTCGCGATGATGTTGATGAACACCTGCGACAGGCGATCCGTGTCGGTGAACAACGGCACCGCCTCGGCCAGTTCATTGCGCCGGATGCGCAGCGCCCGCCCCTCCCCGGGCACCGAGGTCGCCGCCACCGCGCGGTCCAGCAGATCGCGCAGCGACCCCGGCTGTTCGTTCAGCGACACCTGCCCGTTTTCCAGCACGCTGAGGTCCAGAAGGTCGTCCAACAGCCGCGTCAGGCGAATGCCCTCTTCGTGGATGATGCGGGAATAGCGTTGGCGCTCGTCCTTGGAGACTGAGCCCTCATCCATCAGGATTTCGGAAAACGCGCGGATAGACGTCATCGGCGTGCGCAGCTCATGGCTAATCTGGCTGAGGAACGCGTCCTTTTGCACCGACAGTTCGGTCAGCTTTTCGTTCGCCTCGCGCAACTGGCGCGCGGTGCGCTGAAGCTCGGCCGATTTTGCCTCAAGCTGGTTCGAGTATTCCATCATCTGGGCGGTCTCGTCGGCCACCTTCATCAGGTCCTCAACCGAAATCGAGGCGCGCCCGACGATCTGACCGACCATGGCATGCGCCGTGGCCGCCCCCACAGAGCCCGCCAATTCCCGTTCCAGCCGCGCCAGAAACGCGGGCGTAGTGTCGGGCAGGAAGCCGCCCTTGCCTTGGGTTTCGGCGGCGTTCTGGAACAGGGTCTGCGCCTCGTCCGAGCCCAAGATCCGCTGGGACATGATCAACAGGTCCTCGGCCTCGGCGCTGCCTTCTTGCCAGCCGTGACCGGCGTTTGTGTGTTCAAACACGTTGACGAATTGCGCGCCCTGCAGACGCTCCAATGGCGACGGGAAGGTCATGGTCGACACGAACAGAAACACGATTGTGTTCAAGGACATAGACCAGAACAACGCATGCAATAGCGGGTCGTCAATGCGCACGGTGAACAAGGCCTGCGGGCGCAGCCATCCGATGCCCCACGGCCCCTCGGACAAGAGCGCCGCACTCATCACGCCATCGGGGCCAAAGCTGGGCAGGAACAGCGTATACATCCAGACGACAAAGCCGATGATCAGCCCGCCAATCGCGCCCTTGCGCGTTGCCCCGCGCCAGAAAATCCCACCGATCAGCGCGGGCAATGCCTGCGCCACGCCGGTGAACGAGATCAACCCGATGGACGCCAGCGCGGCCGATCCCCCCGTCAGGCGAAAATAGAGGTAGCCAAGGACCAGAACCCCCGCGATGGAGATCCGCCGCGCGCCAAGGACGACCTTGCGCACGTCGCCCGATACCGTTGCGCCCTCATGCTGAAAGCTCAGCCACAGAGGCATGACGATGTGGTTGGACACCATAGTCGACAGGGCAATCGCCGCCACGATGACCATCGATGTGGCCGAGGAAAACCCGCCCAGAAACGCCAGCGTCGCCATCGCCTCTTGACCCATGGACAGGGGAATGGTCAGCACGAACAGGTCGGGGTTTGCGCCGACGGGCTGTGTGGCAAGGCCCACAACCGCGATGGGCACGACAAAGAGGCTCATCAAAAACAGATAGAGGGGGAAGGCCCAAGAGGCAGTCGCCAGATGCCGTTCGTCGGCGTTTTCCACCACCATGACCTGAAACATCCGTGGCAGGGTGAAAATCGCCGCCCCCGCAAGGAAGGTCACCCCGATCCAGCGCCCGCCGTTGATCGGCGTGTCGGCAATGGCGGAGTTGCGCATCGTCTCGGCCACCGCCGAGGGACCGCCGCCCACGCCCCAGACCACAAATACGCCCACAGCCAGCAACGCGATCAGTTTCACGACCGCCTCCACCGCGATGGCGGTGACCACCCCGTGGTGGCGTTCATTCGCGTCCAGATTTCGCGTCCCGAACAACACGGTAAAGATCGTCAGACCGGCCGCCACCCACAATGCCGTCGCGTTCAGGTCTGGCAGGGTCCAACCGGAATTCGAGCCGCTTGCAAAGACCGAGAACGACAGCGTAACCGACTGAAGTTGCAGCGCAATATAGGGTGTCGTCCCCACCACCGCCAAGAGGGTCACCAGCACACCCAAGGCGTTCGATTTCCCGTAGCGCGACGAGATCAGGTCGGCGATGGAGGTGATCCTCTGGGTCTTGCCGATCCGTACCAGCTTGCGCAGGGCCCACCACCAGCCCACCAGAACAAGGGTCGGCCCAAGGTAAATCGGCAGGAATTCCAGACCCGAGCGCGCCGCATAGCCCACCGCCCCGTAAAACGTCCACGCCGTACAATAGACCGACAAAGACAGGGTATAGACCAAGGGCGAGCGCAACCACCCCAACCGCCCGCGGATCGCGCGCCGTTCGGCCACAAAGGCGACGATAAACAGCAGGGCCACATAGGCCAGACAGACCCCGACCAGCAGGTTAAAGGCGATCATCAGACGCCTCCGCGCGGGTGGGATCCTGTGTCTCTTCCTGATGGCGGCGCAACCGCGCGGCCAACAGGAACGCCGCCGCGATCAAAACAAACCAGACGATAAAGATATAGACCACCTGCTCCACCAGACGCGGCTGCCCCCCCGTTTCGCGGGTGAACAGAACCAGCATCATCAGAAACAGCCCCAGAAACGGCAACAGGCGGGACATGTCCATCGCCCGCCGCCCGCGATAATTGCGCCGCGCCAGATACAGAGGCTCGCGCGGGCGCTTCACTGGGCTACGAGGTCCCGAACAGCGGCAAGGACATCAGTGTTGGAAAACGGCTTGGTCATAAAGCGGCTGACCCCAAGGTTTTCGGCGATCTCGCGATCCTTGCTCTGGCCCTTGGCGGTCAGCATCAGAACCGGCATCCCCGAAATCGCGTCATCGCCACGGATGTCGCGCAGGATTTCAAACCCGCTGCGCCCGGGCAGCATGACATCAAGGATCACCACATCGGGTTGCTTGTCGCGCACGGCCTCAAACGCGTTCTTGCCGTCGGAATGGGTTTGCACATGCCATCCGTCGCGCGCCAGAATGAACCGGATCGCCTCAATGATATTCGGCTCATCTTCGATAAGCAGTACGTCTCGGCCCATCAGTCTCCCCCCTGAATACGCCTTGTAGGTCGGTGAACTATCACCAAAGTCGTAGCCCATGTCAAAGGGCGTTACCGCCAACGCCGGACACATCCGCGAGAATTGACGGCTCGCGCCGCGCGGCACAGTTGTCTTGGGAACAGATCCGGCAGGACGTCCCGATCGGCAGTACAGGCTCGGCACTATCGCTGGTTGCAGGCAAGATCAACATCGCGGCCTCGAAAATCGGCGGATCGCTGAACGCGCCGCCCAGACGCGGGCGGCAAATCGCATAGGTCTGGAACCGCTGTGGCGGGCGGCCGGATTGCTCAACCACCGCCGCGATTGGCGTCATCGGATGGGTCAGCGCGGCGTAGAGCGGCCACAGAGGACAGGCCGCGCCATAGCGGGGCAGCTCAAACCCCGCGACCGGTTTGCGCACGGTCAAAGTCCCCGACCCGTCGCACATCACCAAACCGGGGGTCAGGCCGATGTCCTCTTCACCCAAACTGGCGATACGGCGAAAAACCGTCATGATATCAACGCCAAACCGCGCCGAAATCACACCGGGGTCCAACCCGTTCTCGGTGATTGCGGCGATCAGATCGGCCCGTAGCAAATGCGCGGCGTCCGTCTGATACTGGCCCAAGGCGCGCAAGGCCAACTCCCGCGCATGCGGGGATTCAAGCTCGGCCGCGCCCTCAATCAGGGCCTCTGGCGTGCCCGCCTGTCCCTCTAGTTCGGCAAGGTGATAGTCATGGCGGCGCAGGAAGGCGTCGACCTCATCCTGTGGCAGGGTCTTTTCCTGTGCCCCCTCGGCCCCATCGTCTAGATAGGTCACCAGCGCCTGCGCCCCTTCGGCCAAGCGGTGACTGTCGTCGCGCAAGTTCCGGTGGAACCGCATTTGCCAGTCGCGGTCCAGATCGGTGGTGTCCGCCAGAATGTCCGCAGTGGACCGGATCGCGGTCACGGTCGACAGAACCTCATGCAACGCCGCCGACAGGAACGGGTCATGGGTCAGACGGTCTGACAACATTTCTACCAGTCGCTCCAGTTCTTGGACACGTTCCTGCCGCTCGACCAGAATCTGCGCCCATGCGGGAAAGCGATCCGCGAACCCCTCGACCTGAAGCGCCTCTTGGGGCGCATCGGTCTGGGCGGCGACCACCTGCCGCAACCCGTCCAGCAGCGCGACCTCGGCCCCTTCTGTTAGCGCTGACGCATCCACGGACAGCGTTTTGGCTATATCTACAAGGAGTTTGCCGCCGATTCTGCGCTTGTTATGCTCAATCAGGTTGAGGTAACTGGCCGAGATGCCGACCGCACGCGCCAATTCCGATTGTCGCATACGTAGCATCATGCGTCGTTCGCGAATCCGCGTCCCCGTCAAAGCACCGCGCGACATGGTGAAACCCCTGTGTTTTCATGCACTTTCTGCAGGTGCACGTTAAAATGTTTACAAGACACCCTACACACCTGTTTAATTTTTTACAAAAAAATTGTTTCTTTAAAAGCCGTTGTTGCGAAATTTTCGCTCAAGGCCCGATACTGGACACACCTTGTAAAAGGTAGTGGTCCGCGCGGAGGAGGCGCTTTGGGCCACGGTTCACAAAACGGGAGGATTTAATGTCCAAATCGAATTTCACGCGTCGTGGTGTTCTGAAGACGGGTGCCGTTGCCGGCGCAGGTCTGGCACTGCCGACTTATCTGAATGCTGCAAGCCACGGCTTTACCAACGAGCCCACCGGCGGCACGGTTACGCTTGGCTTTAACGTGCCGCAGACCGGCCCCTACGCGGATGAGGGTGCGGACGAGCTGCGCGCATATGAGCTTGCTGTTGAGCACCTGAACGGTGGCGGCGACGGCGGCATGCTGAACACCTTCAGCTCGAAAGTTCTCGAAGGTAACGGTATCCTCGGCAAAAAGGTCGAGTACGTTACCGGCGACACCCAGACCAAATCGGACGCAGCCCGCGCATCGGCCAAGTCGATGATCGAAAAAGACGGCGCTGTCATGATCACCGGCGGTTCGTCCTCGGGCGTTGCGATCGCTGTTCAGGGTCTGTGTCAGGAAGCTGGCGTTATCTTTATGGCCGGTCTGACCCACTCGAACGACACCACCGGTAAAGACAAGAAGGCCAACGGCTTCCGTCACTTCTTTAACGGTTACATGTCGGGCGCTGCTCTGGCACCGGTTCTGGCCAACCTCTACGGCGCTGACCGTAAGGCCTATCACCTGACCGCCGACTACACCTGGGGCTGGACCCAGCAGGAATCGATCGCGGCCTCGACCGAGGCTCTGGGCTGGGAGACCGTCAACGACGTGCGCACCCCGCTGGCAGCGACCGACTTCTCGTCCTACATCGCTCCGGTTCTGAACTCGGGTGCTGACGTTCTGGTTCTGAACCACTACGGCGGCAACATGGTGAACTCGCTGACCAACGCTGTTCAGTTCGGTCTGCGTGAAAAGCAAGTCAACGGCAAGAACTTCGAAATCGTTGTTCCGCTGTTCTCGCGTCTGATGGCGCGTGGTGCTGGTGAGAACATCAAGGGCATCCTTGGTTCGACCAACTGGCACTGGTCGCTGCAGGACGAAGGTTCGAAAGCCTTTGTGAAGTCCTTCGGCACCAAGTACGGCTTCCCGCCGTCGCAGGCCGCACACACCTGCTATGTACAGACCCTGCTGTACGCAGATGCGGTTGCCCGCGCCGGTTCGTTCAACCCCTGTGCAGTTGCAGAGGCTCTGGAAGGCTACGAGTTCGACGGTCTGGGCAACGGTCCGACCCTCTACCGTGCCGAAGACCACCAGTGCTTTAAGGACGTTCTGGTTGTGAAAGGTAAAGAGAACCCGACCTCCGAGTTCGACCTTCTGGAAGTTGTCGAAGTCACCCCCCGTGCTCAGGTTGAGTACGCCCCCGACCACCCGATGTTTGCCGGTGGCTCGCTGGGCAGCTGCAACCCGGGTGCATAAACCTGTGAACCCGTTCGGTCGCGCCTTATGGCGCGGCCGGATGTCTATGCCGCGCCCGACCGCATGGGGCGCTAAAAACCTTCAAACACACAGCAGGGGTGGGGACCGATGGACGCGATCCTTCTTCAGACCCTAAACGGGCTAGACAAGGGCTCGGCCTATGCGCTTATCGCGCTAGGTCTCACGCTTATTTTCGGCACGTTGGGCGTTGTCAATTTTGCGCATGGTGCGCTGTTCATGATCGGAGCTTTCTGCGCGGTGACATTGTCGCGCATTTTCTCGTGGAGCTACACGGTCATTGACGAAACCAAAACAGACTTTCTGGGCAACCCCCTTAAGGTCGATGTTCCCTATGTACAGGCATGGTTTGGCGATGAGATGGGGGCGGCGATCATCGACTGGTCCGTGCCTCTGGCGATCCTTTTTGCCATTCCGATCATGATCTTCATCGGCTACGCGATGGAGCGCGGCCTGATCAAACATTTCTACAAGCGTCCGCACGCGGACCAGATCCTTGTGACCTTTGGTCTGGCGATCGTTCTGCAAGAGGTGGTGAAATACTATTTCGGCGCGAACCCGATCCCGACCCCCGCACCTGATGCCTTTAAGGGCAGCTTTGATTTCGGGGCGTTTCTGGGGATGGAGCCGAACGCGATCATCTACCCCTATTGGCGCATGGTCTACTTCATGTTCGCAGGCATCATCATCGCTGGCGTGTTTGCGTTCCTGCAATTCACGACCTTTGGTATGGTGGTCCGTGCAGGCATGGCCGATCGTGAAACCGTGGGCCTCTTGGGCATCAACATCGACCGCCGTTTCACCATCATGTTCGGCATTGCCGCCGCAGTCGCGGGCCTTGCCGGTGTGATGTACACCCCGATCAATTCGCCGAACTACCACATGGGCATGGACTTCCTCGTTCTGTCCTTCGTTGTGGTGGTTGTTGGTGGTATGGGCAGTTTGCCGGGCGCCGTTCTGGCGGGCTTTATGCTGGGCATTCTGGAAAGCTTTGCCTCGATGAACGCGATCAAGTCGCTCATCCCCGGCATTGACCAGATCATCATCTACCTCGTTGCAATCGTGATCCTGTTGACCCGTCCGCGCGGTCTGATGGGGCGCAAAGGCGTGATGGAGGACTAAGATCATGTTCGGCCTTGATAGCAAAGACACCAAGCTATTGCTTATCGTTGCGGTGCTGGCCCTTGCGGCACCGTTCATCCTGAACCCCTTCCCCGCCGGCAGCGAACTGGCTCAGTTCAACGCAGGCTATCCCGACCTGATGCAGCGTTTCGTGATCTTCGGGATTTTCGCGATCGGGTTTAACATCCTGTTCGGTCTGACCGGATACCTGTCGTTTGGCCACGCCGCGTTTCTGGGCGTGGGCTCCTACTCGGCGGTTTGGATGTTCAAACTGTTGTCCATGAACGTCATTCCGGCGATCATCCTGTCGGTCATCGTGGCGGGTCTGTTTGCCCTGCTGATCGGCTATGTGTCGCTGCGCCGGTCGGGGATCTACTTCTCGATCCTGACGCTGGCGTTTGCACAGATGTCGTTCAACCTTGCCTATTCGGTTCTGACCCCGATCACGAACGGTGAAACCGGTCTGCAACTGACGCTGGACGACCCGCGCGTCCTTGGCCAAACGGCCACGGCTGACGGCTCGATCCCCGTGACCAACCTGTTCGGTCTGGAAATGCGGTCGACCTATGAGCTGGTGCTGGGCGCATGGAACTTCCAGTTCAACGCAGGCTACTACCTCAGCGCGATCATTATGCTGGCCTCGTTCTACATGGCGATCCGCATCTTCCGCTCGCCCTTTGGTCTGATGCTGCGGGCGGTGAAAACCAACCAGACGCGTCTGAACTATACTGGTATGAACTCGCGCCCCTACACGCTTGCCGCGTTTGTGGTGTCGGGCATGTATGCCGGTCTGGCCGGTGGCCTGATGGCGTCGATGGACCCGCTTGCCGGTGCCGAGCGGATGCAGTGGACCGCCTCGGGTGAGGTTGTTCTGATGACCATCCTTGGCGGGGCTGGCACGTTGCTGGGTCCGGTTCTGGGGGCTGGTTTCATCAAGTATTTCGAGAACATCTTCTCGAAAATCAACGACAACGTGCTGCACGGCTGGTTCGCCTTCCTGCCCGACGGGATGGAAGATCTGCTGGTCACCATTGTTCACCCGTTCGTGGGCAAGGGTTGGCACCTGACGCTGGGTCTGTTGTTCATGATGGTTGTGATCTTCTTGCCCGGTGGCCTGATCGAAGGTGGTCAACGCCTCGGCAAACTGCTGCGCCGCAAGTCGGCCAAGCAGGACGACGAAGATGCCAACAAATCCGCATCCACTGCGGCCGAATAAGGGAGGTTTGACCAATGGGAATCCTAGAAGTCAAAGGCGTTGGTAAAAACTTCGGCGGCCTCAAGGCACTGTCGGATGTGAACCTCAGCGTTCAGGAAAACACCGTTCACGCGATTATCGGCCCGAACGGGGCCGGTAAATCCACCCTGCTGAACTGTCTGGTGGGCAAGCTGATCCCCGATACGGGCTCGGTCATGTTCAACAACCAGTCGGTTCTGGGTCGCAAGCCGCACGAGATCAACCAGATGGGCATCTCGCGCGTGTTTCAGACGCCGGAAATCTTTGGCGATCTGACGGTTCTGGAAAACGTGCTGATCCCCTGTTTCGCAAAGCGTGACGGCGCATTCCGCCTGCACGCCTTTGAAGGGGTCCGTCGCGAAAAGGAACTGATGGAAAAGGCGATGCAGATGCTGGAGGACGTCAACATGGCGGACAAACGGCATATGCATTCGGCCTCGATGAGCCGCGGCGACAAACGGCGTCTGGAGATGGCGATGTGCCTTGTTCAGGAACCGAAACTGCTGCTGCTGGACGAACCCACCGCAGGGATGGCGCGCGCCGATACCAACAACACGATCGACCTGCTGAAGGAGATCAAGGAAAAGCGCGACATCACCATGGCCATCATCGAACACGACATGCACGTGGTGTTCAGTCTGGCCGAACGCATCACCGTTCTGGCGCAGGGCACGCCCCTGGTCGAGGACACTCCGGAAAACATCAAAGGTCATCCTAAAGTACGGGAAGCCTATCTGGGCGAAGCCCACTAAGGTGCGCGGAAAGGACAAGTCATGAATGTAAAACCGGACTTCTCGAAAAACGCCAATCAGGCAGCAACCGCACCGGCCTTTTTGTCGGTCTGGGATATGCACGCCTACTACGGCGAGAGCTATATCGTCCAAGGTGTCAGCTTTAACGTCCATGAGGGTGAAATCCTTGCCCTTCTGGGTCGTAACGGTGCAGGCAAAACGTCCACCCTGCGTGCGATTGCACGTCTGGACGATCCTCAGGTCACCCATGGTGAAATCTGGCTGGATCACGCCCCCCTGCACAGCATGAAAAGCCACGAGGCCGCCGCCGCAGGCATCGGCCTTGTGCCCGAAGACCGCCGGATCATCCCCGGTCTGACGGTCGAAGAGAACCTGCAACTGGCCCAAATCGCCCCGCCTATCGGCTGGTCGATCGAACGTCTGTATGAGCTGTTCCCGCGTCTTGGCGAACGGCGCAAACAAGAGGGCGTCACCCTGTCGGGTGGGGAACAACAGATGCTGGCGATTGCGCGGGCCCTTGCCCGTGACATCAAGGTTCTTTTGCTGGACGAACCTTATGAGGGTCTGGCACCTGTGATTGTGGATGAAATTGAAAAAACACTGATCCACATCAAGGAACAGGGGATCACAACGGTCATTGTTGAACAGAACGCCGTGCGCGCTCTGGAACTGGCAGACCGGTCTGTGATCCTCGACACCGGATCAATCGTCTTTGATGGCAGCGCGGCCGAAGTTCTGGAAAACGAAGAGTTGCGCGCCGAATATCTGGCGATCTGATTTTTAGCCGCATCGGGGCGCACACCGCCCCGATGCACTTTTACGAGACGTCTTTGACGAGGGAAGACAGACAATGACCGATAAGACATATCCCCCTAGCGAGGATTTTGCGGCCAAGGCACATATCAATGCGGAAAAGTACCAAGAGATGTACGCCGCATCCGTCAACGACCCCGATGCATTCTGGGGTGAACATGGTAAACGTCTGGACTGGATCAAGCCCTACTCCAAGGTCAAGAACGTCTCTTTTGCCCCTGGCAACATTGACATCAAATGGTTCGAAGACGGTAGCCTGAACGTCGCCGCCAACTGTATCGACCGCCATCTGGAGACCCGTGGAGATCAGACCGCGATCATCTTTGAACCCGATGATCCCAACGAAGCCGCCCAGCACATCACCTACAAAGACCTGCACCGCAGCGTCTGCCGCATGGCCAACATCCTTGAGGATATGGGCGTGCGCAAAGGTGACCGTGTCATCATCTACCTGCCGATGATCCCCGAAGCCGCCTATGCCATGCTGGCCTGTGCGCGCATCGGCGCCATCCATTCGATCGTGTTCGCGGGCTTCTCGCCGGACGCTCTGGGTGCACGGATCAACGGCTGTGACGCCAAGGTCGTCATCACCGCAGACGAGGCCCCCCGTGGTGGCCGCAAGACCGCACTGAAATCCAACACCGACGCTGCCCTGCTGCACTGCAAGGACGACGTCAAATGTCTGGTCGTACGCCGCACCGGTGGTCAGACGACTTGGATCGACGGTCGTGACTATGACTATAACGAACTGGCACTTGAGGCCGACGATCACTGCCCCGCCGTTGAGGTGAACGCCGAAGATCCGCTGTTCATCCTCTACACCTCGGGTTCGACCGGTCAGCCCAAGGGCGTCGTGCACACCACCGGCGGTTATCTGGTCTATGCCTCGATGACGCATGAGTACGTGTTCGACTATCACGAGGGCGACATCTTCTGGTGTACCGCGGACGTGGGTTGGGTCACCGGCCACAGCTACATCGTCTACGGGCCGCTGGCCAACGGTGCGACGACCATCATGTTCGAAGGTGTGCCCACCTACCCCGACGCCGGTCGCTTCTGGGCCGTGTGCGAAAAGCACAAGGTAAACCAGTTCTACACCGCACCGACCGCCATCCGCGCCCTGATGGGTCAGGGCAACGAGTTCGTTGAAAAATACGACCTGTCCGACCTGCGCCTGCTGGGCACCGTGGGTGAACCGATTAACCCCGAGGCATGGAACTGGTACAACGACGTTGTCGGCAAAGGGAACTGCCCGATTGTGGACACGTGGTGGCAGACGGAAACCGGTGGTCATCTGCTGACCCCGCTGCCCGGTGCGACGCCTCTGAAACCGGGCTCGGCCACCACGCCGTTCTTTGGGGTTCAGCCGGTCGTTCTGGACGCGCACAGCGGTCAGGAAATCACCACCACCGAGGCCGAAGGCGTGCTGTGTATGAAAGACAGCTGGCCTGGTCAGATGCGCACCGTTTGGGGCGATCATGAGCGGTTCGAAAAGACCTACTTCTCGGATTACAAAAACTACTACTTCTCGGGTGACGGGTGCCGCCGCGATGCGGATGGCTTCTACTGGATCACCGGTCGTGTAGATGACGTGATCAACGTGTCGGGTCACCGTATGGGTACCGCCGAGGTCGAAAGCGCCCTCGTCGCCCACGCCAAAGTGGCCGAAGCCGCCGTGGTCGGGTATCCGCACAACATCAAGGGTCAGGGCATCTATGCCTATGTCACCCTGATGAACGGGATCGAACCCACGGACGAGCTGCGCAAAGAGCTGGAAACCTGGGTCCGTTCGGAAATCGGACCGATCGCGAAACCCGACCTGATCCAGTGGGCACCGGGCCTGCCGAAAACCCGTTCGGGCAAGATCATGCGCCGCATCCTGCGCAAGATCGCCGAGAACGATTACGGCGCTCTGGGCGACACCTCGACCTTGGCTGATCCGGGCGTTGTGGACGAACTGATCGACAACCGGATGAACCGCGTCTAATCCACGCCCTCCGACTCAAGACACGAAAACCGCTGCGCATTGCGTGGCGGTTTTTTTATGGCAGCCCGCGAACACAGGGCCGTGACGCACGCAAAAGTGCAATTATCCGGTGTGCCATGCGAATAATTGACCATTTTTTAGGCAGAAATACCTGTGCACACCCCCGAAAGTCGGGGGCGCATTAACTTTCTGTCATAATCACCGGCTATGTCAGGCAGTATAGATTTACGTTACCAGATATTTGTCCGACCCGTGTTTTGGGCCGGTGAGTAAGTAAAAGGGTCGGCCACGCCGACCCTTTATTTTGTTCAGCACCCTGCGGGGGTGATATCGCCGATCTGGCTCAGGCCATCGACACCCGCTTCGCACTGGCCGGTCTCGGTGAACTCCACCACATCGCTACACGCCGCCACACCCAGCATCAGGGCGATTGCCAAAAGAACCTGTTTGCTCATCCCGATCTCCATCATCTATCTGGGGTCATAATCGCCCCCCTGCCCCGAACCGTCCATGATCCAGCGCAAAAAGAAAAGGCGCCCGTGTGGGGCGCCTGATCCGTGGCAAGGGTTTGCCGGTTATTTCAACGCGGCGTCGGTGACGGCGCTGGTCCATGCGGCCTCACCCGGATGGGCGGTGATGACCGGATCAGACCCGCCCGACAACAGCGAGGCGACCGTGCGCTCAAAATCAGCGGGGTCCAGCGCGCCGTTCGACCCAGCGGTCAGTTTAGCAACCTCGCCCATCATGCGTTTTTGGTGCTTTTCGGTCTGTGCGCCGGTTTCGTCATATTCCAGAACGATCTCGGCGGCCTCATCGGGGTGCTCTTCGGCGTATTTCCAACCCGCCATCGAGGCGCGGACGAAACGGGCCAGCTTGTCGACTTCGGCGGGATCGGACAGCTTGTCCTCCAGCACGTAAAGACCGTCCTCAAGCGTCGCGACGCCCTGATCCTCGTATTTAAAGGTGATCAGATCGTCCGGCGAAATGCCCGCATCCACGACCTGCCAATATTCGTTGTAAGTCATGGTCGAGATACAATCGGCCTGTTTCTGCAACAGCGGATCAACGTTAAAGCCCTGCTTCAGGACCTCGACGCCATCATCGCCGCCCTCGGTCGAAATGCCCAGTTGCGACATCCAGCTGAGGAAGGGGTATTCATTGCCAAAGAACCAAACGCCAAGGGTGCGACCCGGGAAATCCTCAGGGCCGGTCACGCCGGTTTCCTTGAGACAGGTCAGCATCATGCCCGAGCTTTTGAAGGGTTGGGCGATGTTCACCAAGGGCAGACCGCGTTCCCGCGCGGCCAAGGCGGCGGGCATCCATTCCACGGTCACATCCGCGCCGCCACCTGCAATCACCTGTGTGGGCGCGATGTCGGGACCACCGGGTTTGATGGTGACGTTCAGGTCCTCATCGCCGTAGAACCCTTTTTCAAGGGCGACGTAATAGCCTGCGAACTGGGCCTGCGTGACCCATTTCAATTGCAGGGTCAGATCATCCGCCGCATAGGCCCCGCCCGTGGTCAGGAACGTTGCGGCCATCAATGCCGTCGTTAGCTTTTTCATAATACAACCTCCAAGTTGCGTGCGTTTTTCATCCGCTTTGTTGTGTGGGTTAACCCCTTTGAGAAGGGTGCCAGAAGGTCACCCCCTTTTCTATCGCCGCCACGACGCCATAAAACATCGTGCCCGCGACGGCCGCGACCGCGATCTCGGCCCAGACCATATCAAGGCCCAGACGCCCGACCTCGGTCGAGATACGAAAGCCCATCCCCTTGATGGGCGAGCCAAAGAATTCCGCGACAATCGCCCCGATCAGGGCAAGGGTGGTCGCGATCTTTAGCCCGTTGAAAATAAACGGCATTGCCGCAGGCAGGCGCAGTTTGAACAGGCTCTGCCAATAGCCCGCCGAATAGGTTTTCATCAAATCACGCTGCATCGCGGTGGTGTCGTTCAGACCGCCCACCGTGTTCACCAGAACCGGAAAGAACACCATGATCACCACGACCGCCGCCTTGGAATGCCAATCGAACCCGAACCACATGACCATGATCGGGGCGACCCCGACAATGGGCAGGGCCGCCACGAAGTTTCCGACCGGCAGCAATCCGCGCTTCAGGAACGGCACGCGGTCGATCACCACCGCCGTGACCAGCGCGGCCAGAACCCCGATGATGTAACCCGACAGGGCGCCCTTGACGAACGTCTGCACGAAATCGACCCACAAGATGTCCAACGATCCGGCAATGGTCGCGCCAATCGTGCTGGGCGGCGGCAGGATCACCGCCGAGACGTTCAGACCGCGCACCATGCCCTCCCACAGGATCAACAGGGCCGCGCCGAACAGAACCGGCGCTCCGATCTTGGCCGCGCGGGTTTTGCCCATGGGACCGTTCACCAGACGTACGTTGATCCACCACAGGATCGCCCACGCCGCTAGAGATGCCAGAACCCAGATCATCGCGCGCCCTCCCCCATCAAACGCAGGGCGAGGCGTTCAAGCCCCCCCACCGCGATGACCAACAGCGCCGCCAGAATGGCCGCCGCGAACAGGGCCGTCCACATGATCATCGGCTCGCCAAACTGGGACCCGATCAGCATCCGCGCGCCCAGACCTTGGATCGCGCCGGTGGGCAGTTCGCCCACGATGGTGCCCACAAGGCTGGCCGCGATGGCAACCTTCATCGAGGCAAAGAAATAGGGCAAGGACGCTGGCAGACGCAGTTTCGAAAAGATCTGCCCGCCACTGGCGTTATAGGTCCTGAGCAGGTCAATTTGCATCGCATCGGGACTGCGCAGCCCCTTGATCATGCTGACCAGCACGGGGAAAAAGCTGAGGTAGGCCGCGATGATGGTTTTCGGCACCTCGCGGTTTTCGATCCCCACCGCGTTGGACAGCACGATGATCATCGGGGCCAGCGCGACAATCGGGATGGTCTGGCTGATGATGGCCCATGGCATGACGCTTTGTTCCAACGTGCGGCTGTGCACGATCCCAAGGGCCAGAGCGACGCCAAACACCGCCCCCGTCACGAACCCGAACAACGTGGTCTTGAGCGTGATAAACCCGTGATAGATCAGGCTGCGTTTGCTGGTGATTTTCTTTTCCGCCGTCACCTCCCACAGTTCCGCCGCGACCTGATGGGGCGCGGGCAACAGGGGACGTTCTTGGGCCATGGTGTCGGCCACGATTTCGGCAAACGACGGGTCCGTGCCCTGTCGCGCCGCCTGATCCAGCGTCCATGTGGAATTCATCACAACGGCGCCCGCGTACCACAGCGCGATGATCGCCGCGACGACCACCAGCACCGGCAAGAGCGATATGCGCAGCCGCTCAATCATAGGCATGCCCCGCGCGCAGACCTTCGCGCACCCGATGCGCGATTTCCAGAAATTCTGCACTATCGCGGATGCTTAGAGGGCGTTCTTTAGGCAGAGGACTATCAATCACATCGGTGATCCGACCCGGTCGGGGGCTCATCACCACGATCTTGGTCGACAGATAGACCGCCTCGGGGATCGAGTGCGTTACGAACCCGATCGTCTTTTCCGTCCGCGCCCAGAGGTCTAGCAATTGCTCATTCAAATGGTCGCGCACGATCTCGTCCAGCGCACCGAACGGTTCGTCCATCAACAAGATGTCGGCATCAAAGGCAAGGGCGCGCGCGATACTTGCGCGCTGCTGCATCCCGCCTGACAATTGCCACGGGTATTTGCGCGCAAACCCCGACAGTTCGACAAGGTCCAGAACCCGCTCAACCCGCTTGTCCTGTTCGGCCTTGGAAAACCCCATGATTTCGAGGGGCAGCTTGATGTTCCCCGCAATCGTGCGCCACGGATAAAGACCCGCCGCCTGAAATACATAGCCGTATGAGCGTGCCTTGCGCGCCTCATCTGGCGACAGACCATTCACGGTCAGTTGCCCGCCCGTCGGCGTCTCAAGCCCCGCGACACAGCGCAGAAACGTCGTTTTCCCGCACCCCGACGGGCCAATGAACGATACGAAATCGCCCTTGTTGATCTGCAAATTCACATCCGACAGCGCATGCACGGGGCCATCGTTGGTCTCAAAGGTCAGGTCGACGTTTTGGGCGTCAATCACTGGCTTTTTCATAGGTTTTGTCTTTCATTCCCCGGGTTGGATCCGAGGTTATAATCCCTGTTTGGCCGCGCCCTGAGGCGCGACCGAAGTGTTCTTAGACGCCCGTCGCGGGAATGCCCGACCGCTCGACCGGGCGCGGGGCGGTCAGTTCTTTCCACTTGGACAAGGCGGTGTTGACGGTGCCATTCGGATCGCGACCCACAAACTCGCCATGACCCTCTTTCGCCTTCAACTCACCATTGTCCACGGCCACATATCCCCGCGTCAGAACATAGCGCGGCAGGGCGCTGACCTCGACACCCTCAAACACGTTGTAATCGATGGCCGAGGCCTGCGTATCCGCCGAAATGGTCTTTTTCATCGACGGGTCCATCACCACGATATCCGCATCCGCCCCGACAAGGATCGCGCCCTTTTTCGGATAGCAATTCAAGATCTTAGCGATGTTCGTGGATGTGACCGCGACGAACTCGTTCATCGTGATGCGACCGGTTTCCACCCCATAGGTCCACAGAACCGGCAACCGGTCCTCAAGACCACCGGTCCCGTTCGGAATCTTGGAAAAATCGCCAACGCCGAACCGTTTCTGTTCCGTGGTAAACGCGCAATGGTCCGTCGCGACACAGCTCAGCGTGCCCGACGCCAAACCGGCCCAGAGGCTATCCTGATGCTGTTTATTGCGGAACGGCGGGCTCATCACGCGGCGGGCGGCGTGATCCCAATCGTCGTTAAAATACTCGCTCTCGTCCAACACCAGATGCTGGATCAACGGCTCCCCCCAGACGCGTTTGCCCTGCATCTTGGCGCGCCGGATCGCCTCATGCGACTCCTCGCAAGACGTGTGAACAACGTACAAAGGCGCCCCTGCCATATCGGCAATCATGATGGCGCGGTTTGTCGCCTCACCCTCCACCTGCGGCGGGCGGGAATAGGCATGCGCCTCGGGGCCGTTGTTCCCATCGGCCAGCAACTTGGCGGTCAACTCGGCGACCACATCGCCGTTCTCGGCGTGAACCAGTGGCGTCGCGCCCAATTCGGCGCAACGTTTGAATGACGCGTAGAGCTCATCGTCATTCACCATCAACGCGCCCTTATAGGCCATGAAATGCTTGAACGTGTTGATCCCACGCTCTTGCACGACGGTCTGCATCTCGTCGAAAACCTGCTCGCTCCACCACGTGATCGCCATGTGATAGGAATAGTCACAGGCCGCCTGCCCCGACTTGTTGTCCCAGACCTTCAGCGCGTCCAGCAAACTTTCGCCCGGCGACGGCAGGGCAAAATCGACAACCATCGTCGTCCCACCAGCCAAGGCCGCGCGCGTGCCCGACGCAAAATCATCCGCCGAATAGGTCCCCATGAACGGCATTTCCAGATGCGTATGCGGATCAATCCCGCCAGGCATCACATAACACCCCGTCGCGTCCAGAACCTCATCCCCGCTCAGACCCTCACCGATCTCGACAATCTTGCCGCCCTCGATCAGAACATCCGCCGCATAGGTCAAATCCGCCGTGACAATCGTTCCGCCTTTGATCACCGTGCTCATATCCGCACTCCCTGTCCATCTTCGGGGCTTTTGCCCCTTCATCTTGGTTCAAATACTCCGGGGGGTCCGGGGGGGCTGGCCCCCCGGCGTCGCTCACCCCACCACCTCGGCACAATCCAGAACCGCGTGCAACAACACATCCGTGCCCGCAGCCGCCCATTCGGGGCTGATCTCTTCGGCCTCGTTGTGGCTCAGACCATCCACACAGGGGCACATGATCATGGCTGTCGGGTAAATCTCGTTGATCCAGCACGCATCATGCCCTGCACCCGACACGATATCCATGTGGCTATAGCCCAGATGCTCGGCCGCGCCCCGCACCATACCGACCAGTCGTTCGTCAAACGCGGGCGGCTCGAACTGGCCGACCACCTCGGTCTCTAGGCTCACCCCGATCTCTTCACACAGTTTCGGCGCGCGGTCGTAGAACTCGGTCAACATCGCCTCAATCACTTCGGGCAGGTGGCTGCGGAAATCGACCGTGAACACGACCTTGCCCGGAATGATATTGCGTGAGTTCGGATAGACATCCACATGGCCAATGGCGCCGACGGCGTTGGGCTGATGCTTCATCGCGATCTCATGGACCAGTTCGGTGATCCGCGCCATGCCGCGCCCTGCGTTCTTGCGCATCGGCATGGGGGTCGACCCGGTGTGGCTCTCCTTACCGGTCACGGTGCACTCAATCCAGCGCAGGCCCTGCCCGTGCGTCACCACGCCGATATCCTTGCCCTCGGCCTCCAAAATCGGGCCCTGCTCGATGTGCAACTCAAACATCGCATGCATCTTGCGCGCGCCGACCTCTTCGTCCCCGATCCATCTGATCCGGGACAGCTCATCCCCGAACTTTTTGCCCTCGGCGTCCACGCGGTCATAGGCCCAGTCCATCGTATGCTTGCCCGCGAACACGCCCGAGGCCAGCATCGCAGGCGCAAAGCGCGTGCCCTCTTCATTGGTCCAGTTGGTCAGAACGATGGGATGCTTGGTCTGCACGCCCATGTCGTTCATCGACCGGATGACCTCTAGCCCGCCGAGAACCCCCAGAACCCCGTCGTATTTCCCGCCCGTCGGCTGGGTATCAAGGTGCGATCCCATATAGACCGGCAGGGCCTCGGGGTCCGTGCCTGCGCGGGTCGCAAACATATTGCCCATCTTGTCGACGCCCATGGTCATGCCCGCGGCCTCGCACCATTTCTGGAACAACGCGCGGCCCTCGGCGTCGGCATCGGTCAGGGTCTGGCGGTTGTTGCCCCCCGCGATACCTGGGCCGATCTTGGCCATCTCCATCAGACTGTCCCACAGGCGTTGGGAATTGATTTTCTTGTTTTCGCCAGGTGCGGCCATGTCGGGTTCTCCGTTCGTATTGGGGGACCCGAGGTTCAGCCCGGATCGCCCGTGCAGTGCGTTAGTCCAGATTGTCCAGCACGTCTTTGAGCGTGCCAATCAATTGATCGATATGGGATTTTTCGATGATCAGGGGCGGCGACATGGCGATGATATCGCCCGTTGTGCGCACCAAGACCCCGCGCTCATAGGCGTCGAGGAAGGCTTGGAACGCGCGTTTGGTCGGTTCGCCCGTGATGGGCTCCAATTCAATCGCGCCGATCAGACCCATGTTGCGCACGTCAATCACGTGGCGCGTGCCCTTTAGCGAATGCAGCGCGTCCTCCCAATAAGGGGCCAATTCCGCCGCGCGCTCAAACAGCCCCTCTTCGCGGTAGGTTTCCAGCGTCGCCAGACCGGCGGCAGAGGCGAGAGGGTTCCCCGAATAGGTATAGCCGTGGAACAGCTCGATCATATGTTCGGGCCCCTGCATGAACGCGTCGTGGATTTGCGAGGTGGCCAGAACCGCGCCCATGGGCACAACGCCGTTGGTCAGACCCTTAGCGCAGGTGATCATGTCCGGCATCACCCCGAAATGGTCGGCGGCAAAGGGCGCCCCAAGACGACCGAAACCGGTGATCACCTCGTCAAAGATCAACAGGATGCCGTGTTTATCCGCAATCGCGCGCAGCCGCTCCAGATAGCCCTTGGGCGGCAACAGAACACCGGTCGAACCGGCCATGGGTTCGACAATCACGGCGGCAATCGTTTCGGGACCATGCAGCGCGACAAGACGTTCCAGATCATCGGCCAGATGCGCGCCGTGCTCGGGCTGACCACGGGTCCATGCGTTTTGATCGGGCAGATGGGTGTGGGGCAGATGATCGACACCGGTCAACAGGCTACCGAAAAACTTGCGATTATTGACGATGCCGCCCACGGAAATTCCGCCGAAATTCACACCGTGATAGCCGCGCTCGCGCCCGATCAGACGGGTACGGGTGCCCTCACCCCGTGCGCGGTGATAGGCGATGGCGATCTTCAGGGCCGTCTCAACGGATTCAGAGCCGGAGTTGGTGAAAAACACATGATCCATGCCATCGGGCGCCATGTCGCGCAGGGCACTGGCCAGTTCGAACGCCTTGGGATGGCCCATCTGGAACGCGGGCGCATAGTCCAACTCGCCCGCCTGCTGGCGGATCGCCTCGACGATCTTGGGACGGTTGTGACCGGCATTACAGCACCAAAGACCCGCCGTGCCATCCAGAACCTGTTTTCCCTCGGCGGTCGTGTAATGCATGCCATCGGCGGACACGAACATACGCGGGTTCTGTTTGAACTGGCGGTTTGCCGTGAACGGCATCCAAAAGGCGGACAGATCGTTGGGGGCGGATTTCCGGTCAAGCGCCATGGTGCGGGTCCTCTCGTGTCGGTTTTGGTTTATTTTGGCCGGTTGTACCCCGGCAGACGCCAAGTTTGACCATTTGGTCAGGAACACGCTAACAATTGGAAATCACCAGTCAAGCGCAACCCAGCCGATTCTACGGGGCAGATGTAGAATTATTGCCCACAGTTTAACAAAGTGATGAATTTTTTTGCGGTGCCAATTTCACCCGTGTTTGCGGGCTTTGCGACTAGACAAAAGGTGAGAGGACCACGTAAACGAGGCTGTCATGACAGAAAAGCAACCTCAGACCCGCATTCAGCGCAAAAACACCGCCGCCATCCTAGAGGCGGCGCTGGATGTGTTTTCGCAATATGGTTTCCGCGGATCGACGCTTGATCAGATCGCCCAGACGGCGGGTCTGTCCAAGCCGAACCTGCTTTATTATTTCCCGTCCAAAGAGGCGATCCACACCGGCCTGTTGTCGCGGTTGCTGGACACGTGGTTGGACCCGCTGCGCGAAATGGATCCCACTGGCGATCCGATTTCGGAGCTGATGGGCTATATCGACCGCAAACTGGAGATGAGCCGCGATTACCCCCGCGAAAGCCGCCTGTTTGCGAACGAAATCCTACAGGGCGCGCCGCGCATCATGGGTGCGATCGAGGGGGAGTTGAAATCGCTGGTGGATGAGAAAACCACCGTGATCCGTCAGTGGCAGGACGAGGGTAAAATCGCCAAGGTGCACCCCTATCACCTGATCTTTTCGATCTGGTCCCTGACCCAGCATTACGCCGATTTCGACGTACAGGTGCGCGCGGTTCTGGGTCCGGATGAGGTCGACCCCTTCCCCGAGGCCAAGACCTATATCGATACGTTGTTCACGAAACTGCTGACCCCGTAAGCGGGATCATCCGTCCGACTGCGCCTTTTTCTCCCACCGGCCCGATTCCTCGGACCAGTATTCGGCGGGCACACCCGCGCCGGTCAGGTCTTTCCATTGACCGCGCGCGTGTTGAACAGCGTTCGGATCGCGCCCGTCAAACAGGATCCACGCCCGTTGCACCAATGAGACATCGTTGGCCGTGACCCCTGCCCCATCAATACACATCACCGCGCCATATCCGGCGACGGCGGTGTCCTCGGGGCCGATCAGGATCGGTTGATCATCGTCAAAATCCCCGCCCCGCAGACCGTGGGGCAGGAACGCATCGTCGTGCATCGTCCACAAAGACGTGTCCAGCCGCGACAGACGATCCGCGTCCCGCCCGCGCACCAGAACCCGCATCTCGCGCTCATAGGCTTTGGTCAGCAAGGTCGCCGCCGTCGCCTCGGCCGAGTTGTGGGTCAGGTGATAGAACAGGACACGGGACAAGGCTTAGCCCTCGTATTTATCGGCGATCAGACGGTTCAGCGCCCGAACACCCCACCCCGTCGCACCCGCAGGCGCAAGAGTCGTGTCGGACTTGACGCTGGCCACACCGGCGATGTCCAGATGGATCCACGGCGTGCCGTCCTTGATGAACCGTTGCAGGAACTGCCCTGCGGTAATCGACCCCGCCGGACGGCCACCGACGTTTTTCATATCGGCCACGCGCGATTTCAACTGTTTATCATAGGCGGGCGACAGGGGCATACGCCATGCGCCTTCGGCCTCGCCCTTCGCCGCGGCCAGAAACGCATCACAGAACGCATCGTCGTTGGAAAACACACCGGCGTTTTCATGGCCGAGGCCAATGATGATCGCACCGGTCAGCGTAGCAAGGTTGATCACACCGGTGGGTTCGAACCGCTCTTGCGCGTACCACAGAACATCGGCCAGAACCAAACGGCCCTCGGCATCGGTGTTGATGATTTCAACCGTATCGCCCTTCATGGATTTCACCACGTCGCCGGGACGTGTAGCGGTGCTGGAGGGCATGTTTTCCACCAGGCCGACCAGACCGACGACATTCGCCTTGGCCTTGCGCAGGGCCAGAGCGCGCATGACGCCCGACACGACGCCCGCGCCGCCCATATCCATGGTCATGTCTTCCATACCGGCGGCGGGCTTCAGGCTGATCCCGCCGGTGTCAAACACCACGCCCTTGCCGACCAAGGCCAACGGCGCCGCATCCGCCGCCCCACCGTTCCAGCGCATGATCACAACCTTGGACGGGCTGGCCGAGCCTTGGCCGACCGACAGCAACAGGTTCATGCCCAGTTCGGCTAATTCGGCCTCTTCAAGGATTTCGACCTCTAGCCCCAGTTCCTGCATCGCCGCCAGACGGGCGGCGAAATCGTCCGTGGTCAGGATGTTGGCCGGTTCATTCACCAGATCGCGGGTAAAGAACACGCCCTCGGCCACGGCCGCCATCGGACCGGCCTTGGCGGCCAGTTCTTCGGGCTTGGACGCCATCATGGTGACAGGGCCGCGCGTCTTGGGCTCTTCGGATTTATGCGGGCCGAAGTCATAGGCGCGCAGAGCAAAGCCAAACGCGATTTCGGCGGCGTGTTTGTGGTTGCCGCTGAGGATCAGAACCGCCTGTTCGCCCTGCATCTTGGCCAATGCGGCACCTGCGGCGCGCGCCTCTTCAACCGAACAGCGTTTTTCCAAACGCACCACATCCACCGCATCGGCAGCCATGCCCATGGGATAGGTCACGCTCAGGATATCGCCATCCTTGGCCTTGGCGAATTTCTCGCCCGCGACCAGACGCATAATCCCTCCGCGCGTCAGCTTGTTCACCCGCCGCGCGCCCGCATCCAGACGGGCATCCGCGCCGATAAACACCACCACGCGACCGGGGGCGGCGGCGATCTGGTCCAGATCGGTTTCGGCAAAGGTGATTTCGGGGGGCGTGGTCATTGCGACTCTCTCCTGTCGGGGGAAATTGGCGGTTTTCCTCTTACCTAGCCCCTGTGGCCGTCCAAGACCAGTTTGCAGTTTTCCCTACCCCCCATTTCGTCTAGGTTGCGGCAGACTCGTAAAGGTCCTTGGGGGGACTGTGTGCCTAAATTCGACCGCTATCTGCTGTCCCAACTGACGGTTCTGTTCGGTTTTTTCGCGCTTGTCCTGGTATCGGTATACTGGGTCAATCGGGCTGTGCGCCTGTTTGACCGGCTGATCGGAGACGGCCAATCGGCGATTGTGTTTCTGGAATTCACCGCCCTTGCCCTGCCCAATGTGATCTCACAGGTCTTGCCCGTCGCGGCCTTTGCCGCCGCGATCTATGCCACCAACCGCCTGTCGTCGGACAGTGAACTGGTCGTGGTGCAGGCCACGGGATATAGCGCGTTTCGCCTTGCCCGTCCGGTGGTCATGTTCGGCATTCTGGTTGCGATTTTGTTGTTGTTGATCAACAACTTTCTTGTCCCCCAAAGCCGCGCCCAACTGGCCGAGCGTCAGGCCGAAGTGGCCGACGATGTCACCGCACGGTTGCTCAGCGAGGGGCAATTCCTGACCCCTGTCAAAGGCGTCACGTTCTACATCCGCGAAATCAACGCGGGCGGTGAATTGCTGGACGTGTTCCTAAGCGATGATCGCAGTGAGGGCCGCCAAACCATCTATACCGCCGAGCGCGCCCTGTTGTTGCCCAGCGATCAGGGCCCGCGCCTCGTGATGTTTGACGGGATGGTGCAGAACCTGTCGGGCAACCCCCAACGCCTTGCCGTCACTCGGTTCAGTGAATCCGTCTTTGATGTCGCCACCCTGATCAACGTCACCAAGGCGCGCAATCCGTCGATCAAGGAATTGCCGACCCTGACCTTGCTGCGCCCCAGTGCCGATTTGCTGACCCAGCTGGACCGCCCCGCGTATCAGCTTGCGCTTGAGGCGCATACGCGGTTGGCCGAGCCCCTGTTGTCCATTGCCGGTGCCTTGATCGGGTTTGCGGCGTTGATGTCGGGCAGCTTTAGCCGCTTTGGCACATGGCGGCAGGTGCTGACCGCGATCGGGATGCTGATCGTGCTGAAACTGATCGACAATAGCCTGATCGGCGCCGCCAATGATGGCGCGGGCCGCTGGCCGCTGCTCTACATCGCGCCGGTTCTCGGGGTCGTTCTGGCGGGGCTGGTTTTGTGGCGGATCGACCATCCACGCGCAGGGCGCAGAAAGGCGGTCGCGGGATGAAGCTGCAACTCTATATCGCGCGCAAGTTCCTGTTGTCGCTGGCCATGGTTCTGGGCGTCTTTGTGGTGTTCACGATGCTTTTGGACATGGTCGAACAAATCCGCCGGTTCGGGTCGGACACGATTTCCCTGTCGCAGGCGTTGGGATTGGCCGCGCTGAACACGCCTGCGAATATCTATGAAATCCTGCCCCTGATCGTTCTTCTGGCGACGCTGGTTCTTTATATGTCGCTGGCGCGGACGTCGGAATTGGTGGTGACCCGCGCGGCGGGTCGGTCTGCCGTGCGCAGCCTGTTGTCGCCGCTGGTGTCGGTTCTGTTGGTGGGGGCAATCTGCGTGGGCGTCCTGAACCCACTGGTCGCGGCCACCTCCAAAGAGCTTGAGACCCTCTCCAACCGCTATTCCCGCGGGATTTCCAGCGTTCTGTCGATCAATGCCGACGGGCTGTGGCTGCGCCAAGGGGATGAGGATGGCCAGACGGTGATCAAGGCCGCGCGCTCAAACCTTGACGGGACGGTGTTGTTCGACGTGACCTTTATCGGGTTTGCCGCCGACCAAGGCCCCACCTACCGGATTGAGGCCATTCGCGCGGAACTAACCGACGGGGCATGGGATTTGACGGATGCGAAACGCTGGGACCTGTCGGCGCCGGTGCACAACCCCGAACGCACCGCCGAGGTCAGCGCGACCCTCTCCGTGCCTTCGGACCTGACGCGCGACCATATCCGCGACAGTTTCGGCGCACCCGCCTCCATCCCGTTCTGGGACCTGCCCGCGTTCATTGACAGCCTTGAGCGCGCAGGCTTTAGCGCCCGCCACCACCGCGTCTGGTGGCACATGGAACTGGCCCTGCCCGCGTTCTTTGCGGCGATGGTTTTGATTGCCGCAGGGTTCACAATGCGCCATACGCGATTTGGTAAGACGGGCACGATGGTCATGGCCGCGTTGGGGGTGGGTCTCTCTTTGTTTTTCCTGCGCAATTTCGCCCAGATCCTTGGCAATAACGGCCAAATTCCCGCCGAGCTGGCCGCGTGGTCCCCGCCTTTGATCGGGATCATGATGTCGCTAGGCCTTGTCCTGCATCTGGAGGACGGTTGATGCGGGGGATGTTGCGGGCCCTGACACTGGCCGCCGGTCTGGCGCTGGCCGCGCCTGTGGCCGCACAGGATGCGCCGCCCGCCGCGACCCTGATTGCCGATCAGATCCGCGTGGATGGCCTGAACCGTCTGGTGGCTGACGGCCATGTCGAGATTTTCTATGACGGCTACCGCGTGCAGGCCGGATCGATCACCTATGACCAAGACACGGACCAGTTGCTGATCGAGGGCGAAATCCGCCTCACCTCGCCCAGTGGGACAGTCCTGACCGCCGAGGCCGCTGAACTGTCCGCCGATCTGACCAACGGGATTTTGCGCTCGGCCCGATTGGTGCTGGATCAACAGTTGCAACTGGCCGCCGCGCAGATCGACCGCATCGACGGGCGTTATTCGGTTTTGTCGAAAACGGTGGCCTCGTCCTGTCGCGTCTGTGCCGGTCAGGTGCCCCTGTGGCGCATTCGCGCCGAGCGGATCATCCACGACGAGGACGCGCAACAGCTGTTCTTTGATCACGCACGGTTTGAGGTGGCGGGCGTGCCCATCGTCTATCTGCCCCGTCTGCGCCTGCCCGACCCCACACTGGAACGCAGCAACGGGTTCCTGATCCCCGATCTGCGCGTCTCAAACACCTTGGGCACGGGTCTGAAGGTGCCGTATTTCTTTACGCTGGGCGATCATGCGGACCTGACCCTGTCGCCCTATTATTCGACGCGGACCAACACGCTTGAGGCGCGGTATCGTCAGGCGTTCCGCTTTGGCGAGATAGAGTTGAACGGCGCCATTAGCCGCGATGACCTGCGCCCAGGTGAGACGCGATATTACCTGTTTACCGAAGGCGAATTCGACCTGCCCCGCGACTTTACCCTGCGGTTCAAAACCCGCTCGGTCAGCGATCCGGCCTATCTGTTGGACTATGGCTATTCCGACGCGGACCGCCTGACCAGTTCCGTGTCGGTCGGGCGCACGCGCAAGGACGAATACATCAACGCCGAAATCCTGCATTTCAACTCGCTGCGGGCCTCCGAAGATAACGCGACCCTGCCGACGCTGTTGACCAATGTGGAATACAAGCACCGCTTTGCCCCCGCCACGATCGGCGGCGTGGCCCAGACCAAGGTGCAGGTGTTCAGCTTTGAACGCCGTTCGGATGCGGATGCCGTGGGCCGTGATGTCGCCCGCCTGAGCGCCGAAGGCAAATGGCGGCGCAACTGGCAGACGGGCAACGGGGTTCTGATCTCGGCCCTTGGGCAAGTGAATTTCGACTATTACGTCACCTCGGACGACACCACGACGCCCAGCCCCGAAACCCGCATCGCCCCCTTTGGCGCGGTCGAACTGCGCTGGCCCCTTGTCAAAGGTGGTGCAAACGGGGTGAGCCATGTTCTGGAACCCGTGGCCCAGATCGTCTGGAGCGACACAGATACCAGCGCCATCAACAACGAGGATAGCCTCAGCGTCGAGTTCGATGAGGGCAACCTGTTCTCGCTCAGCCGTTTTGCCGGTCAGGATGCCTATGAACAGGGCCTGCGCGCCAACATCGGGGCGACGTGGACGCGGTTTGACCCCGATGGGTGGTCCTTGGCGGTTGCGGGGGGCCGCGTTTACCGCGCCGACAACCAGAACCAGTTTCCCGATGGCACGGGCCTCAATGGACGTCTGTCGGATTGGCTGTTGGCGGTGCAATTTGCCACCGCGCAGAACTTTAGCCTGATCAATCGCGCCGTGTTTGACGACGGGTTGGATTTCACCCGAAACGAGTTGCGCCTCGATTGGAGCCACGACGCGCTGGACATCAGTTCGTCGTTTATCTGGCAAGAGGCCAACCTGACCGAAAACCGCCCCACCGACAGTTCGGAATGGGTGATGGATCTGGCCTATGATGTCACACCGAACTGGACCGCCAAGGCCGACTGGCGCTATGACTTTTTGACCGATGACGCGTCCGAGGCGGGGATCGGCCTTGAGTACCGCAATGAATGCGTCAGCCTTGACCTTTCACTCTCGCGCCGGTTTACATCCTCAACAAATGTCGACCCGTCCACGGATTTCGGTTTAACCATTTCCTTGGCCGGATTTGGCGCCACCGGTGACACCACCCGCTATCGCCGCAGTTGCCTGCGCTAGTAGCACACGAGCAGAACGAACGGACCGCAGAAATGAACAAAATCACGCGTCTCGCCACGACTTGCCTGCTGGGGGCGACCATGCTTGCCGGAGTGCTGCCCGCGACGGCCCAGCAATCCAACCCGTTCGCGCCCGCCGTGATGGTGAACAACCGCGCCGTGACCAATTACGACATTGAGCAGCGCATCCGGTTCATGGAGGTGCTGAACACCCCCGGCAACCTACAAGAACAGGCCTATGACGCGCTTGTCGATGACCGTCTTCGTCTGGACGCTGCCGCCGCAATCGGCATCCGCCTGAGCGACGAAGAGGTCCTCCAAGGCATGACCGAATTCGCCGGTCGCGCCAATCTGGGGCTTGAGGAATTCGTGGCCGCATTGGCCCAAGAAGGCGTCTCGCGCGAAGCGTTCCGCGATTTCGTGGCCGCCGGCATCGCATGGCGTCAGGTCGTGCGCGCCCGTTTCGGCCCCCGCTCGCAGGTGAGTGAAGCCGAGATCGACCGCGCGCTGGCCCTACAGACACAGGCGGGGTCTGCGCGGGTTCTGCTGTCGGAAATCATCTTGCGGGCCGACACGCCCGAATTCGCGGAACAAGCCCAAGAGCTTGCCCCGCAACTGGCCGAAAACATCCAGAGCACGGACGCCTTTGCCGCCGCCGCGCGCCAGTATTCGGCGTCGCAATCCGCACAACGCGGAGGCCGGATTGATTGGCTGGACCTGACGCAATTGCCGCCCGCGATTGCCTCGAACGTGTTGACCCTTGGCCCCGGTGAGGTGACCGATCCGATCCCCGTGCCGAACGCCATCGCCCTGTTCCAACTGCGCGCGCTGGAAGAGACCGAGCCCAAGCCGCTGGAAACCCAGTCGGTTGAATATATGCGCTATGCCGTACCCGCAGACGGGCGTCTGAGCGCGGATGAGGTGGTTGCGCGTCTGGACACCTGTGACGACCTGTACGGTATCGCCAAGGACCAGCCCGAAGAGGCGCTGAGCATTGAGACGCTGGCGATTGCCGATGTGCCCGCCGATGTCGCCCTTGAACTGGCGAAACTGGACGCGAATGAAACCGTGATCCGCCCGCGCGGCGAAGGGGCCGAGGTTCTGATGCTCTGCGCACGGACCGCGATTTTGGCCGAGGACATCGACCGTGAGGCCATCCGCGGTCGCCTGTTCAACCAGCGTCTGACCTCTTACGCCGACAGCTATCTCCAAGAGCTGAAGGCCGAAGCCATCATCCGCCAGCCATGAGCTCCCCCGCCCCGATTGCCCTGACCTGTGGCGATCCCGCCGGTGTGGGCCCCGAGGTGTCGGTCAAGGCATGGCAGGCCTTGAAGGACGAGGTCGATCTGTTCTGGATCGGCGATCCGCGCCATTTGCCCGAGGGCACCCCGTTTGCCGAAATCGGTAATCCGGGCGAGGCGCACGCGGTTGGCGCGACGGCCCTGCCCGTTCTGCGCCACGATTTCGCCGCGCCCGCCACGCCGGGCACGCCCGATCTGGCCAATGCGCCCGCGACCGTCGCGGTGATTGAGCGCGCCGTCGCCCTTGTCCAGTCCGGTGCGGCCAGCGCGGTTTGCACCAACCCGATCAACAAGAAGGTCCTGAAGGACGGCGCCGATTTCGCCTATCCCGGCCATACCGAGTTTCTGGCGGCCCTTGGCGGGGTGGATCGGGTGGTGATGATGCTGGCCTGTCCCGAGTTGCGGGTGGTGCCGGTGACGATCCACATCCCGATTACCGAGGTGCCCGCCGCCCTGACCCCTGATCTGCTGGAAGAGACCGCGCGCATCACGGTTAACGCCATGATCCGCGATTTCGGGATGCCCGCGCCGCGTGTGGCCGTGGCCGGTCTGAACCCCCACGCGGGCGAAGGCGGCGCAATGGGTCACGAGGACATTGACGTCATCGCGCCGGTGATCGAGCGCCTGCGCGCCGAGGGGATCGACATTCACGGGCCGCGCTCTGCCGATACGATGTTTCACGCCGAGGCGCGGGCAGGCTATGATGTGGCCCTGTGCATGTATCACGATCAGGCCCTGGTCCCGATCAAGACGATTGATTTTGCATCGGGGGTGAATGTGACGCTGGGCCTGCCGTTTGTGCGCACCTCGCCCGATCACGGGACGGCCTATAATATCGCGGGACGCGGAGTGGCGGATGCGTGCAGCCTGATCGCCGCGTTACGTCTGGCGCAGGACATGGCCAAGGCGCGGGCGTGAGCGCCCGCTGAAACGTTGGAATTTGAGTATTTTTGCCAAGATGAAGGACCAAGCGCATGGCACAGATGGATGACCTGCCCCCTCTGCGCGAGGTGATTGCGACCCATGAGTTGCGGGCGAAAAAGTCGTTGGGGCAGAATTTCCTGTTGGATTTGAACCTGACGGCCAAGATCGCGCGGGCGGCGGGCGATCTGAGCGGCTGTGACGTGTTGGAGGTCGGACCCGGCCCTGGCGGGTTGACGCGTGGGTTGTTGGCCGAGGGCGCGAGGCGTGTCTTGGCCGTCGAAAAGGACAGCCGGTGTTTGCCCGCGCTGGCCGAGATTGCGGCCGCCTATCCCGAGCGGTTGGAGGTGATCAACGGGGATGCGTTGGAGGTTGATGTCAGCGCGCATTTGACCCCACCGATCCGTGTGGTGGCGAACCTGCCCTATAACGTCGGGACGGAATTGCTGGTGCGCTGGTTGACGCCCGCCGAATGGCCGCCCGCGTGGGACAGTCTGACGTTGATGTTCCAGAAAGAGGTGGCCGAGCGGATCGTGGCGCAGCCGGGGTCCAAGGCCTATGGCCGGTTGGCCATTCTGGCGCAATGGCGGTGTGAGGCGCGGATCGTGATGACCTTGCCGCCCGAGGCGTTCAACCCGCCGCCCAAGATCCATTCGGCGGTGGTGCATCTGAACAAGCTGGACGCGCCACGGTTCCCGGCGGATGCGGCGGTCCTGTCGCGTGTGGTGGCGGCCGCGTTCAACCAGAGGCGCAAGATGCTGCGCGCGAGCCTCAAGGGACAGGCCCCCGATATTGAGGACCGGATTCGCGCGGCGGGTCTGGAACCCACGTTGCGAGCCGAACAGGTGTCGATCGAAGGGTTCTGTGCCCTTGCGCGCGAAATCGCCCGATAGCGCATGAAAAAGCCCCCGTTTCGGCGGTGAAACGGGGGCCAATGCCGGAAGTATTCAGCAGGATGATTATTCGGCCGCGGGGGCCTCGGCGTCGGGGGCCGGTGTCGCCGCCTGATCCTCTGCCGGTTTTTTCTTGCGGGTCGAGGTCGCAGGCTTTTTCGCGCGGGGTGCACGTTTGCGCGGCGCGTCTTCTTTGGCCTCGGGCGTTTCGACCAGCGTGCTTTGGGCGTCGTTGTCGCCCTCGACCGCCATCACGTCTGCCGCCTTGTCATCGGATGCAACAGGGGCCTCTTCGGTGTTGGTCGACTTGGGCTGTTGATCAGAGTTCTGTTGCGATTGATCGCGCGATTGACGGTCGCGTTGGTCGCGGTCTTTCTGGGCCTCTTGTTGTTCGCGGCGCGCTTCTTGTTCGCGCTGCGCCACACCCAAGAGACGGGTGTAATGTTCTGCGTGCTGCTGAAAGTTTTCAGCCGCCACCGGATCGTTCCCCAGTTGGGCATCGCGGGCCAACTGGTTGTATTTGTCGATGATTTGTTGCGGGGTGCCGCGCACCTTGCCCTCGGGGCCCGAACTATCGAAGACCCGATTGACGATATTGCCCATAGAGCGCGAACGGTTGTTCTTCGACCGCGAACGTGACTTGGAAGATCTCATGTTTTTCTTATATCCAGCCTGCTTTGGCTTGTTGGGTCGCGCGCTGTTGTTTCTCCGCCCAACAGGCACAACACGTCGACAGTTTTCCGGCAATTAAACAAGGGGGAGGCGAATGTCCGCGTCCCACATCCTGTTAGGACGACTAAAACCATGCCTGAAATAGCATGACAAGCAAAAAAACGCGAATTTGCCGTGTAAACCCCAGTGTCCGGTTATCTTAACACGAAACGGGGTTAGGAAAAGCTTAATCTCGCCAACGGGCCAAAGCGCGCGTTATGCGGCCCACCGAGGGCGGGCCGCATAGATGCCGTGAGTGTGGATTAGAAGGTCGGCAGCGCCGGCAGGGGTTGACCCAGCCAGGTTTCGGAAATGGTGTTCAACTCGCCGCCCAGTTTCTTGTGCAGGATGAACACGTTGACCCATTGCAGCAGGTCAAAGTTGCCCTTTTTAACGCCGATGAAGGCGGGGCTTTCTTTCAGGATGAACTTGGTTTGCAGGCCCATGTCCGGATTGCTTTCGGAAATCGCGGCGGCAAGGGTGTTGCCCGAGACCAGCACATCAACCTGACCCGACAGGAAGGCCGATTGGGTCGCGGCATTGTCGCCAAAGCGGACAATTTCGACACCTTCGGGCACCAGTTTGGTCAGTTCCAGATCCTCAAGCGTGCCGCCCGTCAGGCCCACTTTCATCCCGACCAGATCGGCGGGCGAGGAAATCTCTTTGTCCCCTGACGCAAAAGCACCGGAATAAAACGGCGCATATGCGGCCGAGAACCAGATCGATTTCGCACGGCCCGGGTTTGCACCCATGGTCGCGATCACCAGATCAACGCGGTCGGTTTCAAGGAACGGGATACGCTGTTTCGAGGTCACAGGCACCAGTTCCAGTTCCACGCCCAGATCCTCGGCGATCAGTTTGGCGACATCGACGTCATAGCCCTCATACTCGCCCGACGGACCCAGCGCGCCAAAGGGCGGAAAGCTCTCGGGGATTGCGATTTTGACCGTGCCGCTCTCCAGAATATCGGCCAGATCGGCCATCGCGGGCAGTGGCAGCGCCATGAGTGCGGCGGCGACCAGACCTTTGATCAGTTTCATTTTGCGTCTCCTGTTGGTTGCTTTGGTGTTTTTAGGCCGCGGCAAGACCCGCGTCCGTTTTGGCGGTCCCTAACCGTCGTTCCAATCGCCGGGACCACAGCGACAGGGGGAAGCACAGCGCAAAGTAGATCAGCGCCATAAGCGGGAAGATGACAAAGGGCTCGGTCCCGTCGACCGGCGCATTGGCCCAGCGTTTGCCAATCGCCATCAGGTCGTGAAAGCCGATGATATAGGCCAGAGACGTGCCCTTGATGATCTGCACCATCAAGCCGACCGTCGGGGCCAGAGACACCTGAAACGCCTGTGGCAGGATCACCCGCCGCAGGGTCGACAGAAACCCAAGGCCAAGCGCATAGGACCCTTCCCATTGGCCGTCCGGCACGCTCTCAAGCGCGCCGCGCCAGACATCGGCGAAATAGGCGCTTGCATAGATCGTCAGGGCCGCGATGGCCGCGACCCACGGGTTGACGTCGATCCCCGCCAGACGCGGCAGGCCAAGCCCCAAGATGAACAACAGCATCAACAAAGGCGTCGATTGGAACAGCCAGATATAGGCGATCGCAAACCGGCGCGCGACTTTGGACGGGACGATCCGGCAAAACGCCACCCCCGCCCCGATCAGGCCCCCGCCCAGAAACGCCACCAAGGACAGGTAGATCGTGAACTGGGTCGCGTGGATCAGTTGGAACAGGACCACGCCCTCGGGCGCGCCGAATATGGAGACGAACAGATCCTTCATCGCGCCGTCTGCCATGCAAAGAATTTCCGCTCTAGCGCATAGAGCAGCGCCTTGAACGCCAGCGAAATCAGGATGTAGATCGCCGTCAGGGTCAGAAACACCTCGAATGAGCGGAACGTGCGGCTGTCGATATAAAGACCCGCTTGGGTCAGGTCGCGCACCCCGATTTCCGAAATCACACCGGTGGTGAGGAACAGGAAAATGAACTGCGCCCCGATGGCGGGCACCATCATCGCCACCGCTTGGGGCAACAGCACCCGCAGCAGGATGACAAAGGGCGGCAGGCCAAGGGCGCTTGCCGCCTCAATCTGGCCCTTGCCAACGGATTGCAGGCCGGATCGGATGATCTCGCTGAAATAGGCGGAAAAGTTGATCGACAGCGCCAGCAGCGCATGCGCCCAGAACGGCCATTGATAGCCGATCAGCGCTGGCAGGCCAAAGGCGATGAAAAACAGCTGCACGATCAGGGGCGTGTTGCGGATGAATTCCACGTAACCCGTTGCGATCTGGGACAAAACCGGCACCTTATAGTACCGCAAACTGGCCAGACCGGCGGCCAGAGTGAACCCCAATATCCCCGCCAACAGTGTCAGGCCCGCACTGATCAGTGCGCCCTCAATCAAGAGGCCCAGATACTCCGGGCTTCGGTAAATCTCAAAGAACCTCAGGTCCAAAATGCGCATCCCCAGTCGTCAGACCCCAACGGGGACAGGCGGGACGCGGCGGGTCAATGCGGGTGGACCCACCGGCGGACACTGCACGGTGATCTGCCTAAAAAACCGGCTAAACCACGGGGAAGGGATGAAATTTTAATGACTATTTGGTCAAAATTTATGGCGCACGACCCATAACAACGCGATCGCGCCCGTCGAAATCGGGGGCAATCGCCACGTCGATCAGACCCGCGTCGCGAAACATCGCGGCGACGGCGGGCCCTTGGGTCGGGCCGATCTCAACCAGCACCCGACCGGCGGGCGTCAGATGATCCCGCGCCCGTTCGGCAATCCGGCGATAAAACGCCAAACCGTCCCCGAAATCGGTCAGGGCGATCTCGGGCTCATACCCGCGCACATCGCGCGACAGGCCGTCCATCTCATCGGCGGCGATATAGGGCGGGTTCGACACGATCAGGTCAAAGCGCGCGTTGCCAAGGCCGACATCCCACAAATCGCCCTGCCGGAACTCCGCACGCGCGGCCACGCCGACGGCCCCCGCATTGCCCCGCGCAACATCCAGCGCGGCCATGGAAATATCGGCCCCGAGCCCGCGCGCGCCTACCCGCTCGGCCAATAGCGTGATCAGGATACAGCCCGATCCGGTGCCAAGATCCAGAACCGTCTCAAAGGACCCCGACAGCGCCTGTTCGATCAGGATCTCGGTCTCGGGGCGTGGGTCCAGAACATCGGGGGTGACGTGGAATTCGCGCCCGTAAAACAACCGCTTGCCGATGATATGGGACACCGGTTCGAACGCGGCGCGCCGAGTAATGGCCGCCTGAAACGCCGTCACAACGTCGTCCGCAACCGGATCATGCAAGGCAATCGTCAACCGCCCCGCATCGACCCCCATCGCATGGGCCATCAAGCGGCGCGCGTCACGGACGGGATCGTCCACCCCTGCCCCGCGCAGCGTGGCAATGCCGCCCGCCAGAACCGTGGTGCCGCGCGGCGCGCTCATTCCTGCATATCGGCCAGTTTGCGCGCCTGATCATCGGCAATCAGGGCATCAATCACCTCATCCAGATCGCCCATCATCACCTGATCCAGCTTGTAGAGCGTCAGGTTAATGCGGTGATCCGTCATGCGCCCCTGCGGGAAGTTGTAGGTGCGGATACGCTCGGAACGGTCGCCCGATCCGACCTGCGATTTGCGATCGGCGCTACGCTCGTCATCCATACGCTGCCGCTCCAGATCATAGAGCCGCGTGCGCAGCACCTGCATGGCAATCGCGCGGTTCTGGTGTTGGGACTTTTCGGAACTGGTCACGACAATACCGGTGGGCAAGTGCGTGATCCGCACCGCCGAATCCGTGGTGTTGACGTGCTGTCCCCCCGCACCCGAGGCCCGCATCGTATCGATCCGGATGTCGGTGGCAGGGATGTCGATGTCGACCTCTTCGGCCTCGGGCAAAACCGCGACCGTGGCGGCCGAGGTGTGAATGCGCCCGCCGCTTTCGGTTTCGGGAACACGTTGCACGCGGTGGACGCCGGATTCGAATTTCATCCGCGCAAACACGTTGTCGCCCTGAATATTCGCGACGACCTCTTTGATGCCGCCCAGTTCGGTCTGGGTTTCCTCCAGAACCTCGAATTTCCAACCCCGCCCCTCGCAGTATCGTTGATACATCCGCAACAGATCACCGGCGAACAGGGCGGCCTCTTCGCCCCCCGTTCCGGGCCGGATTTCAAGGATCGCAGGGCGCGCATCGGCGGCATCCTTGGGCAACAGCGCCAGTTGCAGGGCGTGTTCCATCTCGGGGATGCGGGCGCGCAGAGCGGGAATTTCCTCTTCGGCCAGATCGCGCATTTCGGGGTCGGACAGCATCGCCTCGGCCTCGGCCAGATCGTCCAGCGAGGTGCGATAGGCGGCGATTTGTTCGGCGACCGGCTTTAGCTCGGCGTATTCGCGGCTGATCTTGGCGAAATCCTCAACCCCGCCTTGGGCCAGCGAGGCCTCAAGGAATTCAAAGCGGTTGGTGATTTGATCGAGTTTGTCAAAAGGAACCATGCGGTTGTTTTGCCGATGCAAAGGGCGCGGTCAAGTGGGGTCCGCCGCCAGCGCGTCCAACCATCCTTGAACACGGCGGCCATTCACACCCGTGTCCGACACGCCAAAGCGCAAACGGGACAGGATCACGGGGGCCGTACCGCCCTCAACCGCGACGACAGTTACGGTGGCATAGTCGGGAAACCCAAAGACCAAGGACCGCGTCACATAGGTGATCCGCCCCGACGCCACATCGCCCGCAATCCGTTTGGTACGGGGCGTGGCGGCGATGATCGCATCCAGCCGCGTCAGGACCTCGGACGGGGTGGCGTTCAACACGGGCACGGATAGATCACCGCCGTCAGGGCGCGCAAGAACACCCCCCGGTGCAGGGGATCGCGCGGTCAGGGGGTCGATATGCCATGCCGCCGGATCGGTCGGGGCAACGCGGACGGCCAAGACCGTACCGACAATGATCAACCCCACCATCCACAGCGTGTTTGACAGCCACCCCTGCATATCACTTATCCCTTTTATTCCAGCCATATAGGCAGCAAAGCTCAACCGCAACATGAGCACCCGCAATCGCCGTGGCGCCGGTGGTGTCAAACGGCGGGCTGACCTCGACCACATCGCCGCCGACCATATTGATCCCCGCGATATCGCGCAGCATGATCGCCGCCTGTGCCGATGTCAGGCCACCCCAAACCGGCGTCCCCGTGCCGGGCGCAAAGGCGGGGTCCAGCGCGTCAATATCAAAGGTCACATAGGCCGGATGATCGCCGACGATCTCACGGATCTGGCGGGCAGTTTCGGCCGCGCCCTGTTCGTGCACGCGGCGCGCGTCGATGATGTTGACGCCCATCGTGTCGGGGTTTTCGGTGCGAATGCCGATCTGAACACTGCGCGCGGGGTCGATCAGGCCCAGCTTGACCGCCTTATAAAACATGGTGCCGTGGTCGATGCGGGTCATGTCATCGTCCGCCCACGTGTCCGAATGCGCATCGAAATGGATCAGGGACAGCGGCCCGAACCGCTCGGCATAGGCGCGCAGGATCGGGAAAGAGATATAGTGATCCCCGCCAAGCGTCACCGTCCCCGCGCCAGCATCCAGAATCGTGCCGATATGCGCGGTCAGGCGGTCGGGAAACTGCGCCACATGGGCATAATCGAACGCCAGATCGCCGTAATCCGCGATGGCCAGTTCGACAAACGGATCATAGCCATCCCAGCCATAGGGCGGATCGAACGCCTGAAGCGTGCTGGCCTCGCGGATCGCGCGCGGGCCAAGGCGCGTGCCCGGACGGTTCGTGACCGCCTGATCAAACGGCACACCCGTGATGGCAAGGTCGACGCCGGTCAGATCCTTGGTGTATTTGCGGCGCATAAAGCTGGTCGCGCCACCAAAGGTATTCTCAAAGCTGGACCCGCGAATATCCTTTCGCGTGAAGGCGTTATCGACCTCTTTTGAAGCATCTTCCAGCGCCATAATCGCCCTTTCCCTATGTGATCCCGATCCGGTGTTGGGCCCAGATTAGACCAAAGGGCGGCGAATACCAGTGGCGTTTCATTCAGGGGAAATCGCGGGTGACGTCCTTGGCATAGATCCAGTCGAACCGGCCCAGAACCTGTTTCGGGGCGATCCGGCTGGCCAACCCCAGAACGGTATGCGCGGCCATGCGGACGGGCGCCGATGTCAGGTGATAGTTGCGCGCGTTTTTCGATGCGGCCTCGACGATGCGGGTACAGCGATCCTTGCGCGCGGCCTGATAGGTGCGCAGGGCCGTGGCGCGGTCCTCAGGGTGCTGCGCCAAAAGCGACGTCAGGGTCCATGCGTCCTCAAGCGCCATATTCGCGCCCTGCGCCATGAACGGCAATGTCGGATGGGCCGCATCCCCGATCAGGGCGGCGCGATCTGCCACCCAATGGGGCGCGACGGGATGGCGGAACAGGCCCCATTGATTGACCGTCTCCACCCGCGCCAACAGATCCTGAACCGCCGGTGCAAATTCTGAAAACGCGGCGCGCAGGTTGGCGGGATCGTCCTCTTGGGTCCAGCTTTCGGCACGCCACTCGGCCTGTTCCTGAACGGCGACGATATTGGCCATGGTTCCACCGCGCAGGGGGTAGCAGACCAGATGCCGACCGGGCCCCATGTAAACCGTGGCAACGCGGGGCATATCGGCAGGTGCTGGCACGGTGGCGCGCCACGCGACCTGACCGGTGAAAAACGGATCAGCCGCGCCATTCAGAACGGGACGCAGGCGGGAATGCAGACCATCCGCCCCGATCACCAGAGATGCGCCAAATTCCGCGCCTTGGGCCGTGGTGACGCGGGCGCAAGTGTCTGTCAGGTCAATCTCGGACACTTTTTGCAGCAGGCGGATTTTGACACCCGCCTCACGCGCGCCTTCGGCCAGAATGTCGATCAGATCGGCGCGATGGGCGAAATGGTATCCCGCCCCGTCACTTGGCAGGCTCAGGTGGCTGACCACCCTGCCCCGACGGTAATCGCGCAGGGCAACCGCCTGACCACGGATCGTGCGGGCGCGCAACGCCTCGCCCAGACCCAGCGCCTCTAGAACCACTGCACCATTAGGCGAAATCTGTAGACCTGCGCCGACCTCACGGATTTCTTCGGCCTGTTCCAGAACCGTCACCCGCGCCCCGCGCAGGGCCAGCGCCCGCGCCGCCGCCAATCCGGCGATCCCTGCGCCCAATACCGTGATTTTCTGCCCGATCAGCACTGCCGCCCCCCGTAATCGCCCGCCATCCAGTGCAGACAAAAACACCGGGACCCGTCGGCCCCGGCGCATATCGCATTTCAGTCCGCCAGAGGCGCCTGATCAATCGTCGCGGTGGACTTTTTCGCGACGCTCATGACGTTCCTGCGCCTCAAGCGACAGGGTGGTCGTGGGACGCGCGTCCAGACGTTTCAACGAAATCGGTTCGCCGGTGTCCTGACAATAGCCGTATTCGCCCTCATCAATCCGGCGCAGTGCAGAATCAATCTTCGACACCAGCTTGCGCTGACGGTCGCGAATCCGCAGCTCTAGCGCGCGGTCGGTTTCCTCGCTTGCGCGATCAGCGATGTCGGGAATGTTGCGTGTTCCGCCCTGCAGGCCCTCAATCGTGGACTTGCTCTCGTCTAGGATTTCAGCTTTTTGCGCCAACAATTTGCGGCGGAAATATTCCAGCTGCCGCTCATTCATGAAAGGTTCGTCCTCAGCCGGACGATAATCATCTGGCAAGAAATTCTCGGCCTTCATACCTGCTCCTTCTCGCAGGCCGGGCGCCGTAGACGTACTATTTACACTCACCCGGCTCTCCTATGGCTGGCGTTTATCCCAACGCGGCGAGGTTGTCACTAGCGTATAGACCGCGAATGTGGCTTTTATTAGGGCCAAGTTCATATTTACACGCACAAGCCCCCGAGGACCTATGAAATTTTCGTCGACGGACACATATGTCGCAACTGATGACCTAACTGTCGCGGTGAATGCCGCCGTGACGCTAGAGCGGCCTTTGTTGGTCAAAGGGGAGCCCGGAACCGGCAAAACAGAACTGGCGCGTCAGGTGGCGGCGTCCCTGAACCTGCCGATGATCGAATGGCACATCAAATCGACCACCCGTGCGGCGCAGGGCCTTTATGAATATGACGCGGTCAGCCGTCTGCGCGACAGCCAACTGGGCGATGAACGCGTCCATGACGTGTCCAATTACATCCGCAAGGGCAAGCTGTGGCAGGCGTTTCAGGCCGAGGGGAAATGCGTTCTGTTGATCGACGAGATCGACAAGGCCGACATCGAATTCCCGAACGATTTGCTGCAGGAACTGGACCGCATGGAATTCCACGTCTACGAGACCGGCGAAACCGTGCGCGCGACCACGCGGCCCGTGGTGATCATCACCTCGAACAACGAAAAGGAACTGCCCGATGCGTTTTTGCGCCGGTGCTTTTTCCACTACATCCGCTTTCCCGACATGGACACGATGCGCAAGATCGTTGAGGTCCATTATCCGGGCATCAAACCCGCCCTCCTGAGCAGCGCCCTAAGCGAATTCTTTGACATCCGCGAGACGCAAGGTTTGAAGAAAAAGCCCAGCACGTCCGAGGTTCTGGATTGGCTCAAACTGATCCTTGCCGAGGATCTATCGCCCGAGGACCTGAAACGGGACGGCGCGAATGCGCTGCCGAAACTGCACGGCGCGCTGCTGAAGAACGAGCAGGACGTGCAATTGTTCGAACGTCTGGCGTTTATGGCCCGTCGGGCGCGCTGATCGCAGGCAATTTACCGCAGAATGTCGCCGGTCCGACCGTGGACCGGTTGCGTCTGCCACGGAATAGGTCAACATCACCCTATGTCATCCATCACCATTCGCCCGATTCAGCCCGACGATTACGCCCAATGGGCCGAGCTGTGGCGTGGATACCTTACGTTTTACGAGACCACCCTGCCCGATGAGGTTTATCAGTCCAGTTTCGACCGGATGCTGGGCGATGATCCGCGGGATTTTAGCGGGATGCTGGCGCTGGACGGGGATCGGCCTGTGGGGTTGGTGCATTACCTGTTTCACCGCCACGGCTGGAAGGTCGAAGAGGTCTGTTATCTACAGGACCTGTTCACCCTGCCCGATATGCGCGGACGTGGTGTCGGGCGCGCGTTGATCGAGGCGGTCTATGACGCCGCCGATGCCTATGGCGCGCCGTCGGTTTATTGGCTGACACAGGATTTTAACGCCTCGGCCCGTATCCTCTATGATCAGGTCGGGACATTGACGCCGTTTATCAAATACCAAAGGACCTAGTGCGATGCGGTTTATGATTGCTGTTGGGATTGCGGCCTTTCTCGCCGCCTGTACGCCGCAGACCAGTGCGCCCACGGCGACGCCGGAAACGACACGCGCCACGGCGGCCCTGCCCGATCTGCCCGCGATGCGCCGCTTTTCCAGCACGACCGCAACCGCACCTCAACGTCCCAACAGCGAAATCGCCGCCGATTTCATCGACCTCGCCTTTCAGATGGAAAGCGGTCGCCGCCTGTTGTTCCTAAGCCGCTTTAACACGCCCATCACCCTGCGCGTCACCGGCCCCGTTCCGGCAAGTGTCGGCCCCGACCTGTCGGCCCTGCTGTCGCGGTTCCGCCGTGAGGCGGGCATCGACATCACCCGCGTCTCGGCCAGCGCCGAGGCCAATATCAACATCGAAATGCTGCCGCAGGCGGAACTGCAACGTCTGGTCCCCCAAGCGGCCTGTTTCGTTGTGCCGCGCGTGACCTCGTGGAACGAATACAAACGCGAACGGCGCAGTGCGACGCTGGACTGGATCACCCTGCGCACCCGCGAAAAGGTGGCGATCTTTATCCCCAATGACACCAGCCCGCAGGAAATCCGCGACTGTCTGCACGAAGAGATCGCACAGGCGCTTGGCCCGCTGAACGACCTGTATCGCCTGCCCGACAGCGTCTTTAACGACGACAATTTCCACACGGTCCTGACCGGTTTTGACATGCTGATCCTGCGCGCGTTCTATGACCCCGCGCTGGCCCCCGGCATGACCCGGTCTGAGGTTGAGGCCCGTTTGCCCGGCATTCTGGCCCGCCTGAACCCCGCGGGTCAGCGTCGCACCGTCGACGCAGCCCCCCGCGCCACGACCCGCGACTGGATTGATCAGATCGAAACCGCGCTGGGACCGGGCACCGGCCATTCCCGCCGCATCCGCTCGGCCAAGTCGGCGGTGAATATCGCACAGGCCAACGGATGGGGCGACAACCGCCTTGGGTTCAGCCTGTTCGCGCTGGGGCGTCTGGAACTGGGCGAAGATGCCGATCTGGCGTTTCAGGCCTTTGTCGACGCGGGCAACATCTATGCCCAGAGCAGCGTGACCGAAATCCAAGAGGCCCATGTCGCCATGCATCTGGCGGCCTTTGCCCTGTCGGCGGGTCAGGCGGATTTGGCATTGCGGGTGGTGAACGCCCATCAGGGCACGGTGACACGGGCGCAAAATGCCGCGTTGCTGGCAACATTGTTGATGATCAAGGCCGAGGCGCTAGATGACCTCGGGCGCGCATCCGAGGCGCAATCGGTGCGTCTCGACAGTCTGGGCTGGGCACGATATGGGTTCGGCACAGAATTGCAGGTGCGCGGACGTTTGGCGGAAATCGCCGCGCTTAGCCCGGGGAGTGGGAATTCATGATCGTCATCGCAGGCCTGATTATCGGTTTGGTATTCGGTTTCATCCAAGGCAAACGCCGCAAGGGAACCGGTTTTGACATCGCCCATAACATGGCTGTTTATGCGATCGCCTTTGCCCTGCTCGGGATGGTTCTGACGGTGATCATCGACCGCTCGGTCGGATAAGGCATGTTTCTGCCCTTTTTCCAGACCCTGCGCGACGCCGGTATTCCGGTGTCTTTGCGCGAATATCTGGGGTTTCTGGAGGGGGTTCAGCGCGGTCTCGTCACCTATGACATCGACGGGTTCTACTATTTGGCCCGCACCGCCATGGTCAAGGATGAGCGCAACCTAGACCGGTTCGACCGCGCCTTTGCCCATGCGTTTCAGGGTCTGGAACAGATCACCCCGCAGGATGTGATGAACGCGGTCGATCTGCCCGAAGACTGGCTGCGCAAGATGGCGGAAAAGCATCTAAGCCCCGAAGAACGCGCCGAGATTGAGGCGCTGGGTGGCTTTGACAAGCTGATGGAAACCCTGCGCGAGCGTCTCAAGGAACAACAGGGGCGCCATCAGGGCGGCAACAAATGGATCGGCACGGCGGGCACCTCGCCCTTTGGTGCCTATGGCTATAACCCCGAGGGCGTCCGCATAGGTCAGGACGAAAGCCGCCACAAACGCGCGGTCAAGGTCTGGGACAAGCGCGAGTTTCGCAACCTCGACGACACGATCGAACTGGGCACGCGCAACATCAAGGTCGCGCTGAAACGTCTGCGCCGCTGGGCGCGGGATGGCGCGGCACAGGAACTGGACCTCGACGGCACGATCAAGGCCACCGCCGATCACGGATACCTCGACGTCAAAACACGGCCCGAACGGCGCAACGCGGTCAAGGTTCTGCTGTTTCTGGATGTGGGTGGCAGTATGGACCCCTATATCCGCTTGGTCGAAGAGCTGTTCTCGGCCGCACGGTCCGAGTTCAAGCATCTGGAATATTTCTACTTTCACAACTGCCTGTACGAGGGTGTCTGGCGCGACAACGCGCGCCGCTGGGATCAACAGACCGCGACATGGGACGTGCTGAACACCTATGGCAGCGACTACAAATGCATCTTCGTCGGGGACGCCAGCATGTCGCCCTATGAAATCGCCATCCCCGGCGGCGCGAATGAGCATTGGAACGAAGAAGCAGGCCAAGTTTGGTTAAATCGTGCGCGCGAAAAGTGGCCATCGCATCTTTGGCTGAACCCTGTGCAGGAACGCTATTGGGACTACACGCAATCCATTGGTATGATCCGTCAAATCTTTGAGGACAGGATGGTGCCAATGACATTGCAAGGGATCGAACGCGGCATGAAGGAACTGGGCCGATAGCCATGCGCCGTCCGCCGCGATCCGCGCTGGCCTATCTATGGGCGCGCCACCCGATTGCCTTGGCCGGATTCGTTCTGGCCACGCTGGCGGTTCTGATCCTCAGCTTTCGCTTGATCACCCACACCATCTATTGGGCCGACCCCGCCAAACGCGACCAGAGCATTCAGCCGTGGATGACGCCGCATTACGTGTCGATGTCGTGGGATGTGGACCCCGAGGTCGTGCTGAACGTCACCGGCCCCAAACCACCCAAGCGCCGCCCCAGCACGATTGACGATTACGCCGAGGCACTTGGCGTGCCGGTGTTTGATCTGATCCGAGATATTGATACGGCCATCGCCGCAGAACGGGCTGGCCCATGATCGAGGGTCTGATCGAGCTGGTGCCGCGCTACGGGCCGTTCATCCTTGCGCTGGGGACGTTCTTGTCCTGTCTGGCCCTACCGGTGCCCAGTTCCCTGTTGATGCTCAGCGCGGGGGGCTTCATCGCCAGCGGCGATATCTCCGCCATCACCGCGATCGGGGCCGCGTTCATCGGTGCGGTTCTGGGCGATCTGACGGGGTTTCACATCGGACAACGCGGCGCACGGATACTGGCGCGCCTGTCGGGAGGGCCGAAACGCGCGCGTCTGATGGCGCGGGCGCGCACCGCGCTGCGCCAACGCGGCACGCCCGCCGTCTTCCTAAGCCGCTGGTTGTTCAGCCCCCTTGGCCCCTATGTGAATTTCGCGGGGGGCGCGGCCGCCCTGCCCCTGATGCTGTTTGCGCGCGCCGCCATCGCGGGTGAGGCGGTTTGGGTTCTGACCTATACCGGCGCGGGCTATCTGTTTGCCGAGAACCTGATCTGGATCGGCACGGTTTTGTCGGATGTGACGGGTCTGTTGGCGGCGCTGGCGGTTTTGACGGTCTGCGCGCTGTGGCTGCGCACGGCCCTGCGCCACCGCCACGACCGTGAGACATGACGCACGGTTGCCACCGCCCCGCCGCGCCCCAATATTAGACGCATGTTAAAGCTGACCCCGATTCTGCTGGCCGTGCTCTATGGCCTGATCATGTACCGGTTTTCCGTCTGGCGGACGGGCCGCGAGCTGACCGCGAAATCAAGCCCCATGTCGGACCCGACCCTGCAGGGGTTGCTGGATCACATGGCGCGGGCCTTGGAGATCAAAACGATCCCCGTGCACATCTATGACATCGAACCGGTGAACGGCTTGGCCGCGCCGGACGGGCGGATTTTCATCACCCGTGGCTTTTACGACAAATACCGCGCGGGCATCGTCAGCGCGCCGGAAATGGCCAGCGTGATTGCGCATGAGCTGGGCCATGTGGCGCTGGGACATGCGCGGCGGCGGATGATCGACTTTTCGGGACAAAACGCGATGCGCGTGGCATTGGGCATGGTGTTGTCGCGGTTTCTGCCCGGAATCGGGGTCTATATCGCGAATGCGCTGGGATCGTTGATGGCGGCACGCCTGTCGCGTCAGGACGAATATGAGGCAGACGCCTATGCCACCGCTCTGTTGGTCAAATCCGGCATCGGGGCAGAGCCGCAAAAAACATTGTTCACCAAGCTGAACCGCCTGACCGGAAACACCTCGGGCAAGGCCCCCGTGGCGGCATGGTTGATGAGCCACCCCAAGACCGAGGACCGGATCGCCGCGATCGACGCCAACCTGCAAAAGTGGAACGCCGACACGATCGCAGACTAAAGCGCGCCCGAGCGGCACAAGGGTCCCGTTCACCGGATTTCAACGCCACGCCCTCAAAGGCCCGTTTTTTCTGAACAGCAGGCCGAACCCCGCCCCGCGTTTCAGACGATCCGCCCCGATTTGACGCGAATTTCGCACCAATTCCCCCCGTTTCATCACACGAAACCGTCAATGGATGCTTTTCTCTGCTGCTTTGGTCGCGTATAACCGGCCCGATCAAAAGGCGCGGATCCCACGAAAAACGTGGGCGCAAGAGCACCATCGAGGACGGTATGACCAAACATTCCCATGACGCGGATGTGGCCTTTATTCAGGCCCTGGCAGAATTGCTGCGTGAAAACGACCTGACCGAGCTACAGGTAAAACGTGAATACGCCGAAGACGACAGTCTGGACGTGCGTGTCTCGCGTGCGGCCCCGGCACCGGTCGCCGCCCCTGCCGCCGCAGCCCCCGTTGCGGTTGCGGCCCCCGCTGCAGCGCCCGCCGCTGCTCCGGCAGCCGCCGAGACACCCGAAGATCCCGCACAACTGCCCGGCGCGGTGACCTCGCCCATGGTTGGCACGGCCTATCTACAGCCCGAGCCCGGCGCGAAATCCTTTGTTGCCGTGGGTGACAAGGTGGCCGAGGGCCAGACGATCCTGATCGTCGAGGCGATGAAGACCATGAACCACATCCCCGCCCCCCATGCCGGCACGGTCAAGCGCATCTTCATCGAGGATGGCACCCCTGTCGAATTCGGCGCCCCTCTGATGATCATCGAATAAGGGGCCTCCCATGTTCGAGAAAATCCTGATTGCCAACCGCGGCGAGATCGCCCTGCGCGTCATCCGCGCCTGTCGTGAGATGGGCATCAAATCGGTTGCGGTGCATTCAACCGCCGATGCCGACGCGATGCACGTGCGTATGGCGGATGAGGCCGTTTGCATCGGCCCGCCCTCGGGCACGCAATCCTATCTGTCGATTCCGGCGATTGTGTCGGCCTGTGAAATCACCGGCGCGGATGCGATTCACCCCGGCTATGGGTTCCTGTCCGAGAACGCCAGTTTCGTTCAGATCCTAGAAGATCACGACATCACCTTTATCGGCCCCTCGGCGGAACATATCCGCCAGATGGGCGATAAGATCACCGCCAAAGACACCGCCAAGGCGCTGGGTATTCCGGTTGTACCGGGCTCGGACGGGGGTGTGCCCGACGTCGAGACCGCCAAACGCGTGGCCGCCGACATGGGCTATCCGGTGATCATCAAGGCGACCGCCGGTGGTGGTGGCCGTGGCATGAAGGTCGCCACGACCGAGGCCGATCTGGAAACCGCCTTCCAAACGGCCCGCAGCGAAGCCAAAGCCGCTTTCGGGAATGACGAAGTGTACATGGAGAAGTACCTCCAGAAGCCGCGTCACATCGAAATTCAGGTGTTTGGCGACGGCCAAGGCGGTGGCGTCCATCTGGGCGAGCGCGACTGCTCGCTACAGCGTCGTCACCAGAAGGTCTTTGAAGAGGCCCCCGGCCCCTGCATCACCCCCGAAGAGCGTGAGCGCATCGGCACCATCTGTGCCAACGCCATCGCCGAAATGGGCTATCGCGGCGCGGGGACGATCGAATTCCTCTATGAGGATGGCGAGTTCTATTTCATCGAAATGAACACCCGTCTGCAGGTGGAACACCCCGTCACCGAAGGCATCTTTGGCGTCGATCTGGTGCGCGAACAAATCCGCGTGGCCGAGGGCATGAAGATGTCCTTTGCCCAAGAGGACCTGCAACTGTCGGGTCACGCGATTGAGGTGCGTATCAACGCCGAGCGTCTGCCGTCCTTCACCCCCTGCCCCGGCAAGATCACGGCGTTCCATGCGCCCGGCGGTCTGGGTGTGCGGATGGATTCGGCGCTGTATGACGGCTATTCAATCCCGCCCTATTACGACAGCCTGATCGGCAAACTGATCGTGCACGGTCGCGACCGTCGTGAGGCGCTGGCCCGTCTAGAGCGTGCCTTGGGTGAGCTGATCGTCGACGGTATCGACACCACGATCCCGCTCTTCCATGCGCTCTTGGCCGAGGAAGACGTCCAGACAGGGAACTACAACATTCACTGGCTGGAAAAATGGCTGGAGACCTATCAGGGCTAAACGCCTGAGGTTTTCAAACCGGTTATTGCACAGGCGTCCGTCCATCGGACGCCTGTTTTTTTGACCACACCGACAAAGGTATGCCCCCTGTCGTCAAACAATTGGCTTGCTCCAATCGGGCCATAGCCCCACATCTGAACCATGCGCGATTTTACCCTGACCCCTGAAATTTTGCTGAACGCCTATGCGTCCGGAATTTTCCCCATGGCGGAGTCGCGCGACGATCCGGACCTGTTCTGGGTCGACCCGCGCGAACGCGGCATCATCCCCATCGGCGGGTTTCACATGTCCCGCAGCCTGCGCCGCCAGATCACCCGCATGCCGCATGAGGTGCGGTTCGATACGGCGTTCGCGGACGTGGTGGACGCCTGTGCCGACCGGCCCGAGACATGGATCAACGATCTGATCTTTGACCTCTACACCGACCTGTTTGCCGCCGGTTTCGCCCACAGCGTTGAGGTCTATGACGCCAATGGCAAACTGTTTGGCGGGGTCTACGGGGTCGCGCTGGGGCGGGCGTTCTTTGGCGAGAGCATGTTTTCGCGCCAAACAGGCGGGTCGAAAATCGCGCTGGCCTATTTGATGGATCGGTTGGAACGGGCGGGATACGACCTGTTTGATACGCAGTTCCTGACCGATCACCTTGCCACGCTGGGCGGGATCGAAATCCCGCGCGCAGACTATAAGGCGCGTTTGGCCGATGCGTTAGAGGATGTTGCCGATTTCCATGGGGTCGACACCCCGACGCCTCAGGCGTTGGTGCAACGGATGACCCAGACGTCGTAACGCGGGTGGTCCAGCGCGCTCAGCGCGGGGCTGGACGCGATCATCCAACCGGCAAAGGCCACGTCGCCCTCACCAACATTGGTGACCGTCAGATAGGCGAACGCGTCACTGGCCGGATCATCGGTCGGAAAGCGGCATTCGCCAAGGGCGATCTCAATGCGCTGGTAGCCGGTCTTGGTGTTGTTGGGCAGATCAATCTCGGCCACCTGACCCGACACACGGTCCAGAACGCGGATCACCGCGCCGGTGCCCGTGGACACCTCAACCTGTGTTTCTTCGGTGACGAATTCATCCTGCGGAAGAGGCGAATATTCCAACGTCGGTTCGCTCTGGTCGATAGGCGGCAGCGGTTCGACCGTGATGTCTTGGGCCCACGCGGCCCCCGCCATCACACCCGCAACCACGGTCCCGCACAGCGCGCCGCGCATCAGCTATCCCCCGCCGCCGCGCCAACGAATTTCGTCAGCAACTCGATCAAGCCGACGGCCCCTTGGGTGTCGATGATCTCTTCTCCGGGTTCCAGATTGATGGGCGACCCACCGGGAACGATTTCGATGAAGTTCCCGCCCAGCAAGCCCTCGGACGCGACGATGATACCGCTGTCGTCGGGCAACAGGATGTCGTCCTGCACCGTAAAGGTCGTATCCGCGCGAAATGTCGTGGGGTTCAGATCCAGACCGGTGACGGTGCCGATTTTGACACCCGCCATGCGCACATCGGTGCCCACGGCGATCCCTTGGACCGAGCGGAACGACGCGCCCAGCTCGTACACACCGCTGGGGGTGCTGCCGACGCCGGTCGCGTTCACGACGTAAAACAAAAAGCCCGCAGCCGCCGCCAATACGGCACCGCCTACAGCCACCTCTGTCGCGTTTTCAGCCATCGAAACGGGCCCTTATTCCGGCTGCCAAGCCTCGTAATCGCGGCGTTCCACCGGATCGGGACGACGCAGCGAGCCCGCAGGCGCATAGGCCAGCGCGGTACCGGTCAGGTTCTCGGAATGGGGTTGTTCCCACGACTTGTGCGCAAGGGGCGCCTCGGTCGGGGGTTGGTCGTAGGTGTGGTGCAGCCAGCCATGCCAATCGGCGCTGATGCGGCTTGCCTCGACCTCACCGTTGTAGATCACCCAACGGCGGCCACCGTCGCGGGTCGTGTAATAGACATTGCCCTGATCGTCCTCACCGACTTTGACGCCTTTGCGCGCGGTGAAGATTTGGGTGCCGATGGTCTGGCCGTTCCACCAGGTCACCAGACGAAGAAGACCATTCACAATGCCCATGAAACCCTCCGGTAGCTATCCCATTCCATATGGACCATTGACGCGCCAAGGTCCAGTGCCAAGGCGCGCACAATGGGCCAGATCGGCTTATTCCTGCGTCTGGCGCGCGGTCACTTCGATCTCGATCTTCATTTCGGGGTCCAGCAGCGGGCAGGAAATCATCGTCGCCGCCGGACGGATCTCGCCAAAGAATTCCTGCAGCACGGGGAAACAGGCCTCAAAATCTTTCCCCTCGGGCAGGATATAGGTCACGCGAACGACGTCCTCCATCCGTGCCCCGCCCTGTTCCAGCGCGCCTTTGATCGTGTTCAGCGCATTGCGGCACTGATCCGCAACATCGGCGGGCATGGTCATGGTGTCATAGTCATAGCCCGTGGTGCCCGACACGAACACCCAGCCATCTTGAACCACGGCACGGGAATAGCCGATCTTGGCTTCAAACGGGGAACCGGACGAAATCAATTTGCGCGACATGGTGTGTCCTCTCTGAACGCGTGTTTTTCCCCATGTGCATCGGGTCCGTGTCCGCGTCCAGATCAAATCGGCAGGGCCAAGAAAAAACCCCGCCGGCGATGCGCGCGGCGGGGTTTTCGATGTCGTCTCAGCGCGGACTTAGCTGGCGCTGGCGTTTTCTTTTTTCTCGCTGTCGCCGTAGATCATCAGCGGGTTGGCGTCGGAAGTGACGGCCTCTTCGTTGACGACGACCTCGGTCACCTCTTCCATGCCCGGCAGGTCGAACATCGTGTCCAGCAGGATGTCTTCCATGATCGAGCGCAGGCCACGTGCACCGGTCTTGCGTTCGATGGCGCGTTTGGCAATCGCCATCAAGGCATCGTCGGTAAAGGTCAGCGTGGTGTCTTCGAGTTCGAACAGGCGCTGGTACTGTTTGACCAGAGCGTTCTTCGGCTGGGTCAGGATGGTGACCAGAGCGTCCTCATCCAGATCCTGCAGCGTGGCAATCACGGGCAGACGACCGACGAATTCGGGGATCAGACCGAATTTCAGCAGATCCTCGGGCTCAAGCTCATTGAACATCTCGCCCACGCCGCGGGTGTCGTTTTCCTTGACCTCGGCACCAAAGCCGATGGCCGACCCTTTACCGCGCTGCGCGATGATCTTTTCCAGACCGGCAAATGCGCCGCCACAGATGAACAGGATGTTGGTCGTGTCGACCTGCAGGAATTCCTGTTGCGGGTGCTTGCGGCCACCTTGGGGCGGAACGCTTGCGACCGTGCCTTCCATGATCTTCAGCAGGGCCTGCTGAACGCCCTCGCCCGACACGTCGCGGGTGATCGAGGGGTTGTCGGATTTGCGCGTGATCTTGTCGACCTCGTCGATATAGACGATGCCGCGTTGGGCGCGTTCGACGTTATATTCGCTGGCCTGCAGCAGTTTCAGGATGATGTTCTCAACGTCCTCACCGACATAGCCGGCCTCGGTCAGAGTGGTGGCATCGGCCATGGTAAACGGCACATCCAGAATACGCGCCAGCGTCTGCGCCAGCAGCGTCTTACCGCAACCGGTCGGACCGATCAGCATGATGTTGGATTTCGCCAGCTCAATCTCACCGGATTTCGACGCGTGGTTCAGGCGTTTATAGTGGTTGTGCACCGCCACCGACAGAACCCGTTTCGCATGGGCCTGACCGATCACGTAATCGTCCAGAACCTCACAGATTTCTTTGGGGGTCGGCACACCGTCCGAGGATTTCAGAGCCGAGGATTTGGTCTCTTCACGGATGATATCCATGCACAGTTCCACGCATTCATCACAGATGAAAACGGTGGGACCGGCGATCAGTTTGCGAACCTCGTGTTGGCTCTTGCCGCAAAAGGAGCAGTAGAGCGTGTTTTTCGAGTCGCTGCCGGAAGTGTTCGCCATGATAATCCTCTAAGGCTGTGCCCCGCCGTTTTACGGGGCCCGCCCTGTCCTGAACGTGTGTTACACCTCCAGCCTAGGGCAGAGATTTTGCGGGCACAACGCCAAAATCACGCGTTGTGCCCAAGTTCAGTTCACGCTTATGCGCCTTCGTCGCCTTTGACGCGATTTTCGACGATCTCGTCGATCAGACCCCAGTCTTTGGCCTGTTCGGGATCCATAAAGTTGTCGCGTTCCAGAGCGTCGACCACCTCTTTCATTTTGCGGCCGGTGTGTTTGACATAGATCGAGTTCAACCGATCCTTCAGCTTTTGCGTCTCTTGGGCGTGGATCATGATATCCGTCGCCTGACCCTGATAGCCGCCCGAGGGCTGGTGCACCATGATACGCGAGTTCGGCAGCGAGAAGCGCATGCCGGATTCACCCGCCGCCAGCAAGAGCGAGCCCATCGACGCCGCCTGCCCGACAACAAGGGTCGAGACCTTGGGCTTGATGTATTGCATCGTGTCATAGATCGACAGACCGGATGTCACGACGCCGCCAGGGCTGTTGATGTACATCGAGATTTCCTTGGACGGGTTCTCCGCCTCTAGGTGCAACAACTGTGCCACGATCAGGCTGGCCATGCCGTCATGCACGGGGCCGGTTACAAAGATGATACGCTCTTTCAGAAGGCGCGAGAAAATGTCATAGGCCCGTTCCCCGCGCGAGGTCTGTTCGACCACCATGGGGACAAGGTTCATATACGTTTCAATAGGATCGTTCATGTGTGCCTGCCTGTTGCTTTGGGCATCCTAAGCCCGAGAAACCAAAAAGAGTCTTAGGGCTGCGTCCGCCGACCTTCAAGGGGCGACGGGCGCGGCCGATGGTACTAGCGCTTGATATCGCCGTGATCGAGAACCGGCGACGCGTCGATGTCGCCTGCGTTCAATAGCCCCGCCACACGTTCCAGGGCGGCCACGATCATGGCCTGCTCCCAATCGGGTAGACGGTTGAATTCTTTGATATAACGCTCTTGCAACGGATCGGGTGCGCGGTCGATGGCCTCGCGCCCCGCCGTGGTGATGAACAGGTTCATCTGCCGCCGGTCGGTTTCCGAGCGCTGACGCTCAACCAACCCCTTGGCCACCATCCGGTCAATCAGCGTGGTGATCGTCGCCTGCGACACCCCCATGCGCGAGGACAGCGCCTTGGGCGTGGTGTGGTCCGTTTCGGCCAGAACCTGCAACACGCGGATTTGCACCGCGGTCAGTCCCGCAGCCTTGGCCAGTTCGCGGCCATAAATCTCGGTCGCGCGTAAAATCCGGCGCAGGGCGATCAGGCTGACATCCGTTCTGTTCACAAGGTCCTCATGCATTTTTCTATGGTCCAGTGAACCGGTAATCGCGCGCCCCTGCAACCAGATATTTCGTCAGCCAAACAAAGCACCATTAACCTTTCCTGACAGGAAAATAATTGTATTACTAATGATTTTTACCCTATTTTTGATGATTTTATGAATTTTTACTTAGGTTGTTGAAATTTTGTAAGACTAAGTATATATCCCCCAACGAACGGAAAAGAGGAAGAGATCATGCAGCCAGCCAAACCATCGTCCCGTGGACCCATTTCCTTTCGTCAGCCCGTACGCGGCGACGGCGAAGCGATTTGGAACCTTGTGGCCGACTGTGCGCCGCTGGATCGTAACTCGATGTACTGCAATCTCCTGCAATGCGATCATTTCGCCGACACCTGCGTCGTGGCCGAGCAAGACGGCCAGATCGTCGGCTGGATTTCGGGCTATATCGTCCCTGACGATCCCGAGACCCTGTTTGTGTGGCAGGTCGCTGTGTCCTCGGCCGCACGGGGTCAGGGTCTGGGGCGGCGGATGCTGCGCCACATCGTGGACCGCGAGGTCTGCGCCGATGTCAGCCGCATGCAAACCACGATCACGCGTGACAATGACGCGTCGTGGGGTCTCTTCCGTGCCTTTGCCAATTCCATCGGGGGCCGCCTCAGCGATGAGCTGCACTTTTGCCGCGAGCGCCACTTTGGCGGCGCGCATGACAGCGAACACATGGTGACCATCACGCTTGATAACGCGGTGACGGCCAAAGCCGCCTAACCCCGCCCCCATTTATCCAAGATTTCACAAGCAAGGACTTGTTATGACGACTGTATCGACAGGCGACACCACTATTTTTGAAACCCGCGAATCCGAGGTCCGCTCGTACTGCCGCGCGTTTGACACCGTTTTCACCACCGCGACGGGCAGCACGCTGCGCGACACGGAAGGCCGCGAATACATCGACTTTCTGTCGGGGTGTTCGTCCCTGAACTATGGGCACAACGATCCGGACATGAAAATGGCCCTGATCGAGCATATTGCCGGCGACGGCATCACCCATGCTCTGGACATGTACACCGACGCCAAAGCCGCGTTCCTGAGCACGTTTGAGGACCTGATCCTGAAACCGCGTGACATGGACCACAAGGTGATGATGACCGGCCCGACCGGCACCAACGCGGTTGAGGCCGCCCTGAAACTGGCGCGCAAGGTCACGGGCCGCCAGAACGTCGTCGCCTTTACCAACGGGTTTCACGGCATGACGCTTGGCTCGCTGGCGCTGACCGGTAACTCGGGCAAGCGCGGCGGCAGTGGCGTGCCCCTTGGCAACGTCACCCACCTGCCGTTCGAGGGCGCATTCGGCCCCGATGTCGACACCCTGCCGATCATCGAAGAAATGCTGGGCAACCCGTCCTCGGGCATGGACGCCCCTGCCGCGTTCATCGTCGAACTGATCCAAGGCGAAGGCGGTCTGAACGCCGCTACGCCCGCATGGGTTCAGGGCATTGCAGCCCTCGCTAAGAAACATGGCGCCCTGCTGATCGTGGACGACATCCAAGCCGGACTGGGCCGCAGCGGCAGCTTCTTCAGCTTTGACCAGATGGGGGTTGAACCCGACATGGTCACGCTGGCGAAATCACTGTCAGGCTTTGGCCTGCCCTTTGCGGCGCTGTTGCTGAAACCGGAACTGGATATCTGGTCGCCCGCCGAACACAACGGCACCTTCCGCGGCAACACCCATGCCTTTGTGACCGCGCGCGTCGCGCTGGAAAAATTCTGGTCCGACGACCGGTTCCGCAACCAGATCGCATTGAAGAGCCAAGTGCTCGAAGAGCGCCTGAACGCGATTGCCGCCCGCATCCCCGGCGCGACCCTGAAGGGCCGTGCGATGATGCAGGGTGTCGACGTCGGTTCGGGCGAACTGGCCGGTCTGATTTGTGCCGAATGTTTCGACAACGGCCTTATCATCGAAACCTCGGGCGCCCATGATGAGGTGGTCAAGGTTCTGGCCCCGCTGACCACGCCGATGGAACAATTCAAAGAAGGACTGCAGATTCTGGAACGCGCCGTGGACACCGTCCTGCCCCAGAAAATCGCAGCAGAATAAGAGAAGACTATGATTATTCGCGACTTTAACGAACTGAAGAACACCGACCGCGCCGTATCGGATGCGCAATGGACGTCCGTGCGGATGCTACTGGCCGACGACAAGATGGGGTTTTCGTTCCACATCACGACGCTGGCCGCCGGATCGGAACACACGTTCCATTACAAGCACCACTTTGAGAGCGTCTATTGCATGTCCGGCACCGGCTCGATCACCGATCTGGCCACCGGCGAGACCCACGATATCCGCCCCGGTGTGATGTATGCCCTGAACCTGCATGACCATCACACCCTGCGCGCGGATGAGGAACTGGTCATGGCGTGCTGCTTTAACCCGCCTGTGACGGGAACCGAAGTGCACCAAGAAGACGGCTCTTACGCCCCTGCGGATTAATAGAGGACGCCCCCTGAACACAGGGCGGCGAAACCATGTGACACATACTGTCGAAAAAATCGGCGGCACTTCGATGAGCCGCCTCGTGGAGCTGCGCGACACGCTGTTCCTGAACCGTGATGCCGATACCCCTTATGGCCGCATTTTTGTGGTCTCGGCCTTTGGCGGGATCACCGACCTGCTGCTTGAGCATAAGAAAACCGGCACGCCTGGTGTCTATGCCCTGTTCCGTGATGGCGCAGAGGCGGGTGACTGGCGCGCGGCGCTGGACGCTGTGGCCGCGACGATGATCGAAACGCACAGCGCGATCCTGACCGACGAGGGCGACATCCAACGGGCAAGCGCCTTTGTCACCGACCGCGTGGCGGGTCTGCGCGATTGCCTGGACGATTTCGAACGCCTGCGCGCCCACGGACATTTCCGTCTGGACGATCAGTTCAAGCTGGTGCGCGAAATGCTGTCCGGTCTGGGTGAGGCGCATTCGGCCTTTGTGGCGTCGCTCTATCTGGGCGACGCGGGCCTCAGCACGCGGTTCGTCGATCTGTCGGGCTGGGACAACGGGCCGGACCTGACGCTGGATCAACGCATTCAGGCGGCCCTGTCGGGTGTCGATCCCGCGCGAGAATTGCCCATCGTCACCGGCTATACCAAATGCCGTCGCGGGCTGATGACCGAGTTTGACCGCGGCTATTCCGAGGTGACATTCGCCAAAATCGCCGTGCACAGCGCCGCGTCCGAGGCGATCATCCACAAGGAATTCCACCTGTCCTCGGCCGATCCCAAACTGGTCGGCACGGATGCGGTGCACACGATTGGCCACACGAATTATGACGTCGCGGATCAGCTGTCGAACATGGGGATGGAGGCGATCCACCCCAAGGCGGCCAAGATGCTGCGTCAGGCGGGCATCCCCCTGCGGGTGACCAACGCGTTTGACCATGGCAACCCGGGCACCGTCATTGACGACACCCCTGCCCCCGCCCCGCGCGTGGATATGGTGACGGGTCTGAATGTGCAGGCGCTTGAACTGTTCGAACCGGATATGGTCGGCGTCAAAGGCTATGATGCGGCGCTGCTGGATATCCTGACGCGCCATGACGTGCGCATTGTCGCCAAGACCTCGAACGCCAATACGATCACCCACTATGTCGACAGCACGCCCGAACGTCTGGCCCGTGTCGAACAAGACATCGTCGCCCAATTCCCCGGCGCGAATTTCAGCCAGAGCGAACTGGCCGTGGTCGCCGTGATCGGGCGTGACCTTGGCGGGTTGCGTGTTCTGACCCGTGGTCTGGTGGCGCTGGAAACGGCGGATGTGGTGCCGGTGGCCGTGCAACAGACCACCCGCAACGTGGACGCCCAGTTCATCGTGCCCCGCACGGACAAGGACCGCGCGATCACCGCGCTGCACGAAACACTGGTCGAACAGGCGCGCGCGCCCCTGCGTCGCGCGGCATGATCTGACACAAAGCTTGCGCATTTGTTATCAAACGCCCCCGCCAAACGGATTTTTTCTGTGGCGGGGGCGTTCCTTTTTCGGTCAATATCGGCGCAACGGGATGCGAAAAAGGATAAGAACATGAAAGTTTTAGCGGCAAGCGTAGCAGCCACCGCAGTGATCGGCACCACGGCCTTGGCCGAACCGACCCCCGCCGATTGGGACAGCATCCTGTCCGCCGCCGAAGGTCAGACCGTCTATTGGAACGCATGGGGCGGTTCGACCGTCACGAACGATTTCATCGCATGGGCCGGTGATCAGGTGGCCGAACGCTATGGCGTCACGGTCGAGCACGTCAAACTGTCCGACACCGCCGATGCCGTCAGCCGCGTTTTGGCCGAAAAGACCGCCGGTCAAGACGATCAGGGCGCGATCGACCTTATCTGGATCAACGGCGCGAACTTTGCCTCGATGAAGGAGAACGGGTTGCTGTTCGGTCCGTGGGCGTCGGATCTGCCGAACTGGGCTTTTGTGAACCCCGTTGAAAACCCCGCCGTTGTGGGTGATTTCACCGTCCCGACCGATGGCTTGGAATCCCCGTGGGCCATGGCACAGGTGGTCTATTATTATGACACCGCCCGCCTGCCGTCCCCGCCGACAACGCCCGCGGCTTTTGCCGAATTTGCCGCCGCCAATCCGGGCCGGTTCACCTTTCCCCAGCCGCCGGATTTCCTTGGGACCACCTATCTGAAACAGACGCTCTATGATCTGTTGGACGATCCCAGCGTGTTGCAAAAACCCGTGGCGGATGTCGATTACCCCGCCGTGTCACAGGTCCTGTGGGACTATCTGGACGATCTGACGCCGAACCTGTGGCGTTCGGGCCGGGCCTATCCGCAAAACGGGCCGCGTCAGATCCAGCTGATGGCCGATGGCGAGATCGACGTCGCGATTTCCTTCAACCCCAATATCGCCTCGAACGCGGTTGAGAACGGCGAACTGCCCGACACGGTGCGCACCTTTGTCACCGACAATGGCACCATCGGCAACGCCAGCTTTGTCGCCATCCCCTATAACGCGACCGCCAAAGAGGGTGCGATGGTTCTGGCGAATTTCCTGCTGTCGCCCGAGGCACAGGCGCGCGCACAGAACCCCGCCGTTCTGGGCTATGGCACGGTGCTGTCGATGGACGCCCTGTCGGACGAGGATCGCGCCCTGTTTGACGCGATTGATCTGGGTGTTGCGACCCTGACGCCCGCCGAACTGGGCACCACCTTGGCCGAGCCGCACCCCAGCTGGGCCACCGCGCTGGCCGAGGATTGGGTCAAACGGTACGGCGTGACCCAATAAATGCTGCGCCTGTTTCCGGCGATCACGGTGATCGTGCTGTTGCTGCCCGTTCTGGCGGGTCTCATCGGCACGGTCGCGCCGGGATTTGGCTATTTTCCGGCGGTCGGGGGCACCTCCCTGAGCGTTCAGCCGTTTCGCGACCTGTTTGACTGGGCGGGGTTCATGCCCGCCCTTAGCCTTAGCCTGCGCACGGGTCTGGTGGCGACGGCGGCGTCCTTGATCATCACCATGGTTCTGCTGGCCGGATGGCATGGCACGCGCGCGTTTCGCTGGGTCGAACGGGTGCTGTCCCCCTTGCTCTCTGCGCCCCATGCGGCGGCGGCGTTCGGGATTGCCTTCCTGATCGCGCCCTCGGGCTGGATCGTGCGGGCCCTGTCCCCTTGGGCCACGGGGTGGGAGCGTCCACCGGATCTGTTGATCGTACAGGACCCCGGCGGCTGGGCCATGATCGCGGGGCTGGTGGCCAAAGAGGTGCCGTTCCTGATGCTGATGTCGCTGGCCGCCCTGCCCCAGACCGCGCCCGAGCACAGCCTGCGCATCACCGCCGCCCTTGGCTATGGGCGCGTTGCGGGCTGGTTCAAGGCGATCTTTCCCCGCCTTTATGCGCGCATCCGCCTGCCGGTTTACGCGGTTCTGGCCTATTCCCTGTCGGTCGTGGATGTGGCGATCATTCTGGGGCCGAACACACCGCCCCCGTTGGCCGTGCAGGTCGTGAAATGGATGGGCGATCCGGACCTGAGCATGCGTCTTGTGGCCTCGGCGGGGGCGGTGGTGCAACTGGCCCTTGTGATCGGTGTTCTGTGCCTCTGGCGGTTGATGGAACTGTTCGTGACCTATGCCGGTCTGCGCGCGATCGATGGCGGGCACCGGATGCGCCGCGACGGGGCCGTCCGCGCGGCGGGCCTTGGCCTTGGGGCGATTTCGGCGGGGATGGTGATCCTTGGCCTTGCCGGTCTGGCGGTCTGGTCCGTGGCGGGATTCTGGTCCTTTCCGAACGCCCTGCCCGACGCAGTCTCAAGCCGCAGCTGGATGCGGTTCGGTCCAAACCTGATTGCCCCCCTAGGCCAGACATTCGTCATCGCGGGCGCGGCCACGGGCATTGCCCTCTTCCTGACGATCGCATGTCTAGAGGCCGAGCATCGCCACGCCCTCACCCCCGCCAGCCGCAGCCTGTGGATTCTCTACCTGCCCCTGTTGGTGCCGCAGGTGGCGTTCTTGCCGGGATTGCAGGCGGTTACCCTGCTTCTTGGTGGGGGGACGCATCTGGGGATGGTGGTTCTGGGCCATCTGGTGTTTGTGCTGCCCTATGTGTTCCTGTCACTGGCGGGACCGTGGCGGCAATGGGATGCACGGTTTGATACGGTCGGCGCGGCCTTGGGCGTCACGCCGAACGCGCGGTTCTGGCGTATACGGATGCCGATGATGGTTGCGCCGGTTCTGACCGCGCTGGCGGTTGGATTGGCCGTGTCGGTGGGGCAATACCTGCCCACCCTGCTGATCGGGGGCGGACGTGTGCAGACTATCACGACCGAGGCGGTCGCGCTGGCCTCGGGCGGGGATCGTCGGGTGATTGGTGTGACCGGTTTGGTGCAAACCGGCGCGGCGATGCTGGGTTTTGCCGCCGCGCTGCTTTTGCCACGGATGCTGTGGCGCAATCGACGGGGGATGAGGGCATGACCATGCGCGGGCTAGAGTTACAAAACCTGCAAATCACGATCAACGGCGCGCCCTTGGTGACCGTCAACACCACCGTCGCCCCCGGTCAGGTCGTCACGATCATGGGGCCCAGCGGGGTTGGAAAATCCACCATTTTGGCGGCGATCACTGGATCCTTGGCGCCCGCGTTCCGGTTCTCGGGTCAGGTGATCCTGAACGGCACCGATGTGACTCGCCTGCCCCCGCCCGCGCGCCGGATCGGCATCCTGTTCCAAGAGGAACTGTTGTTCCCGCATTTGTCGGTCGGCGCGAACCTTGCCTTCGGGCTGCAGCGTGGGGCCAAGGACAGACGCGCAGTGATCGACGCGGCCCTGAACGACATCGGCCTGCCCGGTGTGGCCGACCGCGATCCCGCGACCCTGTCGGGCGGGCAAAAGGCGCGCGTGGCATTGATGCGGATGTTGCTGTCCGACCCGCAAGCGCTGTTACTAGATGAGGCGTTTTCCAAGCTGGACACCGACCTGCGCGCCCAGATGCGCGATTTGGTCTTTACCCATGCCCGCGCGCGGGATTTGCCGGTGCTTATGGTGACACATGATCATGAAGACGCCGCCGCCGCCGGTGGGCCTGTGATCACGCTCTAGTCCGGAAAATCCGACCGTTTCGGCAAGCCCGACAATTGGTTTGACCGCACACTGCGCAGCAGCTCGACCAGCATCGCGGTGTATAGCCCCATGTTCAACAGCCCATTCGCCGCCGTCATCCCGCCCAGGATGCGCCAACCCGGGTCCAGCAACACATCCCCGAACCCCAGCGTGGTAAAGGCGACGATGGCGAAATAGACCGCGCCCTCAAGCGTGTTGAACAGATCCAGCCACAGGAACGTAAACGCCCACAGCCACACCGTCGCCGTAAACACCCCAAGGATCATCAGCACCGCCAGCACAAGAACCAGCGTCAGCTTGGGCCGGTGCGGTTCACGCAACAGCCACGGCGTCATCCGCGCAACCATCCCCTCGGCCAGCCAGAACCCAATCGCAGCCATCACGATCGAGGCAAGGATCACAGCCGTTCCGATGATTAATTCCACATGCATATCAGGACCTTATCACGGATAGCTCGCGTAAAGACGCTGTTGGCTTTGCAATAGGGTCAGCTGCAACCCCAACCGGCTATACTCGCTGCGCAATGCGCCCACACGCGGGTCATCGGGGGCCAATGTGCCAAGGTCACGCAGGACCTCAGACCGACGATGTTCAAGTTCCGATATCTCGCGCCCAAGGTCGTAATAGCGCATGCCGTGGCGGTGGGCTTGGGTCAAGTCCGCCTGTGCCTGCGCGGGACAAACCGCGCGCATCGACACGCCCGACCGGCCAAGGGAATAGGCATTATCGACCGTACAATAGAGCGGCAGGCCCGCCTCACGCCCCGCCCGCCATGCGGCCACATCGGGGGCGACACCGTACTCGGCACAGGCCTCGGCGTGCTGATCGACATAGTTCAGATCGCGCCCTGCGGCCCCGTCGGCCTGACCAATCGCCTGCCAGTTTCCGGCGCGGCATTCATCCTCGCTTAGGGTCGCGCAGGATGACAGGACCATCGCCGCAAGCAGTGCCAATAAAATTCCGAAACGCATCGCAGACCCCTGAAATAAAAACAAAATCGGGCCCCGCCATAGGGCCCGATCCGGTGTTGATCGTCAATGCCAAAGGCAGGTCATTTTTTGCGCATCGCGTCCAGCAACGCCGCGCCAAGTGCCCCGTTGCCCCCGCCAGCATTCCCGCCAGTCCCACGCGGTGCGCCACCGCCACGGGGACCACCGCCGCGCGGGCCACCCTTGCCACGACCCGCGCCGTTTCCACGCGGGCCCGCATCACGGGCGTTACGCTCCTCTTTGGCCGAGGCCCCGCCGTCCTTGCGCATTGTCAGACCGATGCGTTTGCGCGGGATGTCGACCTCGGTCACACGGACACGCACCACATCGCCGGTTTTGACGACCTCGTGCGGGTCTTTGACGAACCGGTCGGCAAGCTGGCTGACATGGACCAGACCGTCCTGATGCACGCCGATATCCACAAACGCGCCAAAGGCCGCGACGTTGGTCACCGTGCCCTCAAGCGTCATGCCGGGTTTCAGGTCCGAAATCTCTTCAACCCCGTCGGCAAAGGTCGCGGTTTTGAACGTCGGGCGCGGGTCACGACCGGGCTTTTCCAACTCGGCCAGAATATCGCGCACGGTCGGCAGACCAAAGGTGTCATCGACGAACTGCTCGGCCTTAACCGAGCGCAGCGCCGCCGTATCCCCCATCAATGCACGAATGTCGCGCCCACAGGCCGACACGATCCGGCGCGCGACGCCATAGGCCTCGGGGTGGACGGATGAGGCATCCAGCGGTTCCTCGCCGTCGCGGATGCGCAGGAACCCCGCGCATTGCTCAAACGCCTTGGGACCCAGACGCGCCACACCCAGCAAATCCTTGCGCGAGCGGAACGCCCCCGCCTGATCGCGGTGCGCCACAATCGCATCGGCCAAGGTCGGCCCAAGGCCAGACACATGCGACAACAACGCCGCCGACGCCGTGTTCAGGTCCACCCCGACCGCGTTCACCGCATCCTCAACCACCGCTGCCAAGGCGCGGCCCAGACGGTGCTGATCGACGTCGTGCTGATATTGGCCGACGCCAATGGCCTTGGGTTCGATTTTCACCAATTCGGCCAGCGGGTCCTGCAACCGGCGTGCAATCGACACGGCCCCACGCAGAGACACGTCCAGATCGGGGAATTCCTTGGCCGCAAGTTCGGACGCCGAATAGACCGACGCACCCGCCTCGTTCACGACGACCTTGGTCGGGGCCTTGTGGCCCTTGGGGATCATGGCGATGACATCACCGACCAAACGCTCGGTCTCGCGGCTTGCCGTGCCATTGCCAATGGCGATCAGCTCGGGCCCATGACGCGCGATCAGACGCATCAGGGTGTCCTGTGCGCCGCGTGTATCGTTCTTGGGTTGGAACGGATAAATCGTGTCTGTGTCCAGAACCTTACCCGTGGCATCCACCACCGCGACCTTGACGCCCGTGCGGATACCGGGGTCCAGACCGATGGTCGGGCGCGATCCGGCAGGCGCGGCCAGCAACAGGTCCTTGAGGTTCCGTGCAAACACCTGAATCGCCTCTTCCTGCGCACGGGCACGCATGTCGCCCATCAGGTCCAGCATCATGCTCAGGCTCAGTTTCACCCGCCACGTCCAGCCCGCCATCTTGCGCAGCCACTGATCGCCCGCGCCACTGCCCCGCACGTTCAGGCGCGCCGCAACCATCTCTTCGGCGCGCGCGGCGCCGGTTTCGGGGTCCGGCGCGATATCGACGGTGATCACGCCCTCATTGGATGCCCGCAGCATGGCCAGCGCACGGTGCGACGGCACGCCTTTCCACAGCTCACGATGGTCGAAATAGTCCGAGAATTTCGCGCCCTTGGCCTCTTGGCCCTCGACGAGTTTGGCCACCACATAGGCGTTGTCCTGCATGAAGGCGCGCAAATCGCCCAACAACCCCGCGTCCTCGGACAGGCGTTCGGACAGGATATCGCGTGCGCCGTTCAGGGCGTCCTTGGTGCTTGGCACAGCTTCGGTGATGTAACCGGCGGCCAAGGCTTCGGGATCGGCGTTGCGGTCGGCCAGAATGGCCTCAAGCAGCGGCTCCAACCCGTTTTCCCGCGCGATCATCGCCTTGGTGCGGCGCTTGGGTTTATAGGGCAGATAGATGTCTTCCAGCGCGGATTTCGTATCCGCCTGCGCAATCGACTTGGCCAGATCATCGGTCAGTTTGCCCTGATCGGTGATCGATTGCAGGATCGTCGCGCGCCGCGCCTCCAACTCGCGCAGGTAGGACAAACGATCCGACAGCGTGCGCAGTTGTGTGTCGTCAAGGCCGCCTGTGACCTCTTTACGATAGCGCGCCACAAAGGGCACCGTCGCGCCCTCATCCAACAGGGCAACCGCCGCGTTCACCTGCTGGGGACGGGCCCCGATTTCCGTCGCGATGGTCTGGGAAATGCGATCCATTTGGCCTCCGTTCGAAATGGACTCCTGTTGTATCTGGCGCCATCGCCAAGGCCAAGAGCCGATCGACAGCCCCCACGCCGAACCACGTCAAAACGCGGCGGGGGCGCGGCGCGGGCCACAGGCGCGACGTTGACCCGCCGCCACCAACGCATGGAACGTTAGGCCACAGGTTCCAATGCGCGCTCGGCCCGCGCGGCCCAATCGGCGCGCTCTTCGGCCAACGCCTTGGCCGTCGGGTTGCGCCATTTCGACGGGGCCGAGACAAAGCCCAGCGCGCCAAGCTCTGCGCCCAGCGCCCTGATGTCCAGTTCGGTAAACAGCTCGCTCGTCTGCCCTACACCCGTGCCTTCAAACCGGTAGGCCGTGCCGTTCAACGCATCGATCACCGCCGGTCGCTTGCCGGTAAAGCTCTCGAATTGCCACAGAAAGTCCTCGAAAATCCGACCGGGGCGGCGTTTGACAATCGCGATCTGATCCTCGCCGCCCATGAAAAACGCCGCAAGGTGCAGGGCCGAGCTGTCGCTGGAAATGATATGCGTCGCGGCCTTGTATTTGGCGATCTGCACCTCAAGCGGTTCGGCCTGCGGATGAAAGATCGTATAGCCCTCATCCATCAGCAACTGCTCGATCCGCGCTTCGGCCAAATAGCGGCCGCGTTTGGAAAACAGCTTGGAGCGCGAGATATAGACCTTCTGCGCACCCGCCGCCGGAATGTCTTTGGCGAAATGGCCGTGGACATAGTCGCGATATTCGGGACAGGCCCACATCATATCGTTCGTGCCAAACCCCTGTGGCGCGATGATCAGACGCTCAACCGACACGGGCTCAACCGGCGCTTGGACATTGGCGAGCACCGGATCGAAATGCGCCAGCCATCCCCGTAGGGGCCGCGCATAGCGTTTGGGCCATGTCAGTTTCTTTTTCGGCAGAAAGACCGAGCCGTCCACGGGCATATCCACGTGGTTCAGGGCCCAGAACCGCCCTGTGCTCTCGGCCAGAAAATGCCCGAAATGCTGATACAACAACCCGCCATAGAGATGCGTGCCCTTAAGATGCTCAACCGGCTCAGGTGCCTTGCCCTTGGGTTTGGCAATCGTGGCCAAATCCGAGGTCCGGTAACAGGTGCTGTCGTCTACAAACACACCATCGGCGGTATAGACCCCTCCGGGACGACGGACGCCACTGCGCTTGCCCGCGCCAAAGGGAACAACGATCGCATTCTCTAAAACCTGAATGCGCGGCGCCAAGGGCACCTGCGGGTCAAAAGCCATAAAACACCTGTTCGCTCAACGCGTCTAACGTCCTCTAGTGTTCATGGCGCGTCAAGTCGCAGAATTCCCTCTGATCACGCCTTGCTAACGCTTGTGTCATAGGGTCATCCCCCCGTATATTCACACAAAAGCAATCACCAACAGGCAGATTTCCATGACCCTTACCCGCCGTCCCGTCGCCTCTTTGTGGATCGGGGAAAAGCTGAACTATCTGAACCAGCTGTGCCTCAAGTCCCATATCCTGCACGGGCATCCCACGACGCTCTATTGCACGGACAATGTGACCAACGCCCCCGAAGGTGTGGAAATCCGTCCCGCGTCGGAAATCATGGATATCGACATGGAACTGGTGAACGACACCTCGGCCAGCTTTCTGTCCAATGTGTTCCGTTACAAAATGATCCAGAAGACCGGCGCGCTGTGGATTGATTGCGATGCCTTCTGCCACAAACCGTTTCCCGACGAATGGGACTATGTGTTTGCCGGTCACGGCATGCGCGGCGCGCTGAACTGTGGCGTTGTGGGCCTACCCCAGTCCTGCGACCTGATGGATATGCTGCTGGATTACTACGACAACCTGCCGGACTATCCCGAATGGTGGAACAAGAACCAGCGCAAGAAGATGGACCGCATCGCCGGCAAGTTCAGCCACGGCGCCGCGATTTATAAGACCGAGCGCACAGCGTTCGGCCCGCAGGCCTTTACCCATTACGTCAACAAGGCCGGATTGATGGACAAGGCGATGACGCCTGATGTCCTCTACCCCGTGCCGTTCCAGTTGAACGACATTTTCTACGGTCCCTACTGTAACGTAGAGGGCCATTTCACCGACGCCACCGTCTCGGTCCATCTCTATACCAACGGGACCAAACCGTGGTGGCGCAAGAACCCGCCCCTTGCCGGTAGCTATGCCGCCCGTATGTGCGAGCAGACCGGCATCGACCCGACGCTTGCACTGGATTGATCCCTGACCAAGGTATGAACCTGCAAAAACACGTCAGCCCGCACGGCACCGTCATGGCGGTGTCGATGATGAAGGACGAAGCACCCTATCTGCTGGAATGGTTTGCGCACCATCTGGCAGTGGGGTTTACCGATATTCTGGTCTACACCAACGACTGTTCCGACGGGACGGATGATATGCTCATCCGGCTGGAAGAGCTTGGCCTTGGCTATCACCGCAGGAATGACATCCCCGAGGGGATCAAGCCGCAACCTTCGGCCCTGAAATACGCCCAAGCCGAACCCAAGGTCCAAGAGGCCGATTGGGTTCTGGTGTTTGACGCCGATGAATTCCTGTCGATCAACCACCCCTCGGGCACCATGGACGGGATGTTGGACGATGCGGTGGCCCAAGGGGCAAACGGCATCGTCATCACATGGCGGATTTTCGGATCGGGCCATGTGGTCGACTGGTCCCGCGATCCGGTGACCGAACAATACCTCTATGCCGCGCCCGCGCATTGGAACCTTGGCTGGGGTGTGAAAACCCTGTTCAAGTTCGATCCCGACTACTGGAAGCTGGGCATCCACCGTCCCAAGATCAAAAACCGCCATCTGAAAACCGGTTTCCCTGATGAGGTCAAATGGCTAAACGGGTCGGGAGTTCAGATGGAGGACTATTTCAAGTTCCGCGGCTGGCGTTCGATCCGGCGCACCATCGGCTATAACTGGGCGCAGATGAACCACTATGCGGTCAAGGGCATCGACGCCTATGCCGTGCGTAAATTCCGCGGCAACGTGAACAACAAGAAAGACAAGTACAACGCCGATTACTGGTCCCTGCAGGACCGGAACGAGGTCAAGGATACCGCGATCCTGCGCCACTCCGAAAAGCGGGCCGAGATCATGGCGGAACTCCTTAAGGATCCGGTGCTGAACCGGTTGCATTTTGCGGCGCTGGACCGGCTTGAGGCGCGCTTGGACGAGTTCAAACAGACCGAGGCCTATGAGACCCTGAAATCCAGCCTGATCGAAGCGTCCAAGGTCCCGATCACCGATGTGACCGCCAAACCCCCGAAACCCCGCGATCCGGCCAAGATCGCCGCATTGATGAGCGAGGTCGAACAGCAGGTCGCCGACAAACCCAAGACCGAGCGGCGCAATCCCGTTGTGGCGGGCTGGGACGATGATTTCCTGCCCGCGCCGGTGCACCCGCAGGCGCGCGATCATATCGAGATCGTCGTTAATCACGGTGTCAAAATGCCGGTGGACGCGGCCGTGTTCGGACCCAATGCGCTAGAGCGCGTCGCGGCGGGCAAATACGCGCGCCGTCACATGCGCTATATCGCGACGCTGGTCGATAATCCCGATCGCTTGCTGATCATCGGGGGCGAGCTTGGGATCGTCGGGATGCACGCCCTTCAGATGTTGCCGCAAGTCACCGTCATGGTGAATTTCCAACGCAGCGACCTGTTGCGGTTTGCGCGTGACATCGTGGCCCTGAATGACCTTGAGGACAGCGCGCGATTGAAACTGACCGACGGGCCGCTGTGCTTTGCCACTGATGGCGACGATCAGGCATCAGGCTTTGCGGCGATGATGGCGGATTACAAACCGACCGTCCTGCGCGTCTGTGACCCGACCATTTCCCCCACGGTTCTGGCGAACACCCCCCTTGGGCGGTTGCGGCGTGTTATTCTGCCCGAAGAATTGTATAAAACACCGGAAAAGGCGGCGGAATACGCCGATGCGCTTGCCCCCAAGGGGTTTGTGCGAAACGAGAATTGGGAAGATCGCGGCATGATCGTGTTTGACATCAAACCCGCCATGACCATGGCCCCGTCGGCAACTGCGGGGGCGGCAGATGCTTGAGCACGGGCGCAAGATTTTCATCGTCTCGTTCCAGAAAACCGGCACGACCTCGCTGGATCATGCGCTGCAATCGCTGGGTCTGCGGGTGGCCGAGGTCTATACCAGCCTGAACAAGATCCTCGACCCGACCGCGCCCAATGCGCGCGAGGTGATCCTGAACCACATCATTGAGCGGATGGAAGAGGTCGACGCCATTCAGGACAGCCCCCTGCCGTTCTTTTATGAGGATCTCGACCGCGCCTTCCCCGATGCGAAGTTCATCGTGGTGCATCGTGACGCCGACAGTTGGCTGAAAAGCTTTGTGAACTTCTTTCACAACAAGAGCACACCCCTGCGCCACTGGATGTACGGGGTTGACCAGATGGAGGGCCATGAGGCCCGCATCAAGGACATCTACATCGAACAGAACCGCAAGATCCGCGCCTATTTCGCGGATCGTCCGGGCAAGCTGCTGGAGATGGACCTGACACGCGGCGATGGCTGGTATGAGTTGATCACCTTTCTGGGTCCCGATTTCGTGCCGCCCTTTCCGCGCAAGAACGTCGGCAAGACCGAGGTCAAAGGCGCCAAACAGGCCCCGAAACCGGAACCTAAACCCGCACCAAAGGCCCCCGTGGTCCAAACCGGCACCCCGACGCCCCTTTTTGATGGTGACGGCATCCGCGCGCATCTGATCGACAGTGGCTCGGACCAACTGGTCGTCTCATTCCCCGATCTGGTCCATCCGATGGGGCGTGGTCATGCGGGTTGGGGCCACGGGTTTCTGTCCAAACGCGGTCTCTCGGCCGTCCATATCGAAAACGACAGCCCCGATTGGTACCAGACCCCCGACTTTTTCGCCGCGATGGAGGCGATCCGCGCCGCAACAACCGGTCGGGCCAAGATCACCTATGGATCGTCCATGGGCGGTTATGGCGCGCTCTTGGGCGCAGGCGCGGTCGGGGCCGAGCGCGCCTTGGCCCTGTGCCCCCAGTATTCGATTGATCCTGCGGCGGTGCCGTTTGAAAACCGCTATGCCCCGCATGCCGCGCGCCTTGGGGCGTTCCGCTATCGGCTGGACGATCATGTGTCGGCGGATGTGGAGTATACCCTTGCCTATGATCCGGTCCATGCCGAGGACCGCAAGCACGCCCGCCTAATCAAGGGCGCCCTGCCCGCGCATGCCCTGCCGGTCTATTGCGCAAGACATCATATCCTAAGCTGGATGCTCTATAACGGGGTCAAGGACACGCTGGCCAAGTTTCTGGCGGGCACGGCCACGCGGCGCGATCTGCGCGCGGCGGTGCGCAAGGGGCGCAACGCCTCGGACGGCTACCGCGAGCGGATGGAGCGGCGCGCTGTGCGCTTGGGGCATAAAAAATTGGCCAAACGGGTCTTTGCCCCCGTCCCTGCACCCGCGCCCATCAGCACACGGCGCGATCTGCGCGTGATCCTGCATGTGGGCCTGCCCAAGACCGGCACATCCTCCATTCAGGCGCATCTTTACGCCAACGCGGACGCCTACCGTGCGGCCGGCATCCATTACCCGACCGACCAGATTTCGATGCAGGACCTGAACCATACGTGGATGTCTCAGGACCTGCGCGCGGGTGGACAAACGGATGCGCTGATCCACGCGCTGAACGCAACGCCCGCGGTCTGTAACACCGTGATCCTCTCGGATGAGAGCCTGTTCGTCGAACTGCCCGGCCTGTCACAACCGGCGCGCGACGCCGCACGGGCGGCCCTGGCCCCCCATTCCGTCGATCTGGTCCTGTTTGACCGTGATCTGGACGCGTGGAAGCGCAGCTTTTACATCCAGTCGATCCAGAACCGCCGGAACAAGCGCCTTTTGCCCCATGAAACCGCGCTGAACCTGTGGCAAACGCCCCTGACCTATGACGCGTTTTTCGACACGGACTATTGCCGGACCCTGACCGATTTCGACGGGATGGAGACGCAATTGGCCGACTGCTTCGGGGCCGCAAACACCACGCGTATTCACTTTGACAAGGACAAGGACAGCATCGACACCTTTTGTGACGCCGTCGGCATTCCGCGTCTTGGAGGTGCGGTCGAGGTCCACAAGAACCCCTCGATCACCGATTGTGAGGCCGAAGTCCTGCGACAGGCGAATGCGCTTGGGAACCCGCATGCGTGGCTGATCAAGAACGTGATCGAACTGCCCCCGCATATTCCCGCCGATAAGGTGCGCAAAAATCGCGCGGCCAAGATCGCCGAGGCGGCGGCGGTCTTCCCCTGGGCCAAGTTGCAGTGCATCGAAAACGGCCCCCTGCGCCTGAACGCGGATGACTTTTCCGACACGGTCGAACGTCTGCGCAGCCGCGCGATGGCCTTCACCGCGCTGACCGGTGTCACATCGTGACGCGTAAGGGCGAAGACACGACGCGGCCCGTGATCCTGCGTGCGCGCAACGGGGATGTGATCCGCGCCGATGAAACCGGCCTAACCCTGCGCCTGTCCGATGAGGTGGTCGCGGATTTGCGCCGCCGCCTCGGCGCGACTGGTGCGCCCGCCTATATCGACGCGGCCTGTCTTGGGGATGTGGACGCGTGGGACCTGCGTGACATCGGGGATTGGATGCTGTTTCAGGCGCGCCTGCCCGGCACGGACGGGCCGCGCGGATACCGGCGCGCCCATGCGGGCGGTGCGGTGATTGCCGAAACCGGCGGTCCGGTCTGGGGTCTGTTTTCCATTGGCGGATCGCGGCGCGCGCTTGGTAATGGGGGCGCGGTGCGCTTTCCCTATCATGTGGTGACGGCGGATGATGACATCGGGGCCAGCGGCCATGCCGGTCTGTCCCCCGCCGCGCCCATAGCAACCGTCGATCACCTGCCCGAGGCGACCTTGGACAGCGCGATTGCCAATGCCTATGTCACCGCGCGCCACCGTGCGATGCGCGCTCTGCCCCTGATCTATACCCGTGGCGAGAGCGATGACGCCGCGCGCCTGTCTGACCTTGCCACCGGTCCCGCCTATGACAACCTGATGGCGGCGATTGGAAACCTCAGTGCCGTTGCCGACACCATGGGTAAACCCGCCCGCATTCTGGCCATCGGGATCGACTACCTGCGCGAGGATGTCCTGACACCGCTGGGCGCGTTTGAGTCGGCGATGCGGGATTTGGTTGCGCGGATCGACAATGCCCTCTGGACGCGCGGGTTTTCTGCGCCGGTCATCACCACGATGTTCGACGGATCGGTCCCCGACCGGATCGCGGCGCAATGGGCGCTGGCCCTGCGCCCGCCCAGCCCCTCGTACATCGTGACGGGGCCCAGTTACGCGTTTGACACCGACCGCCATCACCGCCTGACCCCCGCCGGTCTGGCCACCCGTGCCTGTGTCGAGGCGGCGGCGATTGACGCCATGCACGCGGGCGACGGGTGGCAATGCCCGATCCCCGTTCTGGCCGAAACGGACAAGCGGCGCACGCGCATCACCGTGCGATTTGCGGGCCTGTCACCGGTCTGTGTCGATGCGGACGACCCGTTCGGCGCGGGGGCGGATGCGGGGTTTGACCTGATGGGTGACACGGGCGGCGCGGCGATCACCGGCATTGCGCGCGACCCGAACGATCCTTGCGCCCTGATCATAACGCTGTCGGATGCCCTGCCGCGCGGGGACATCACACTGCGCTATGCCTATGGGCGGGCGGGCGCGGTGCGCGATGACTGGGCCAGCGACGCCTATGTGGGTGCGCGCCGATGGGCCCTGCCCGCCGAACTGGGGGTCTATGGATGAGCCTATTTATCGACATCGACCTGCCCAAGGGATGCCTGTTGACGGGTGATACCCCCACGCCAGTGGTTGAGGTCGGCGATCTGGGCGCGACCTATTTCACCGCGCGCGATCTGGGCGAGACGTGGAATGGCGCGCGCCCCGCGAAACCCAACAACGGCAACGCCCGCGCGGACACCATCGCGGGCCGTGCGGTGATGGTCACGACGGACGGGGTCAATTGCGGCTTTGCGGCCGAGGGGATCGCGGTCGGCACATCGGTATCCGTGGCGATCCTATTTCACCGGTTTCACGGCGCGCGGGCGGGCACCCTGTTCACCCTGAACCCGCAGGACGGGCGCGATTACCTGTTCCTATCCGGTGAAGTCGGCGAGGTGCGCCTCGCCACCCGCGACGGGGACAGTGACCTGACCCAGCCCCTAACTGCCGCGCCCTTTGACATGGTTCTGTGTCAGGCCGGTCAGACCGGCGTTCAGATGGCAGTGAATGGCGGTGCGCCGGTCAAGATGGCCCAGACGGGGGCGATCACCGGCGGCCTGTGCGATCTGTTCATCGCCTGCCGTTCGGATCGTGCGGGGATCAAGAAAACACTTGGCCATGCGGCGATTTCCGATCTGTGGCTCTGGCCCGAAACCGATATTTTCGCGCCGGAACAGGCGACGACGCGCGCCGCGCTCTGGCAGTTTCAGGAACAGGTGAACGCCCATGGGATTTGATCCGAGCAGCATTCAGGGCGACAACATCGCCGTCATCTGGATCGACGATATGATCGACGTGTTCACGTGGCGCAATGCGTTTGGCGTGACGATCCAGACCCCGAATATCGACCGGTTCATGGCGCGCGGTGTGCGCTTTGCCAATGCCTATGCGACCGTGCCCCTGTGCGCGCCGTGCCGCGCAGAGCTGGCCACGGGCCTCTCGCCCTATCGCACGGGTCTGGTCGATCTGAACCGGCTGTGGCGCGATGAACTGCCCCCGACCGCCGCGTGGCAATACGACCTGCGCCGCGCGGGATGGGAAACCTTTACCACCGGCAAGACCGATGGCAATTACAAACCCATGCCCGAGGAATACCGCCGCGTCCTGTTCCACCACGATGTGGAATGTTCCGACAAGGGTGGGCGCAAGGGCATCAAACCCTATCTGAACAAGGGTCCGGGGATCGAGGGCGTCAACCACCCCAACGATCAGGGTGAGCAGGACAATAAATTCTACGACTACTGGGTGGCGCAGAACGCGATTGACCACCTGAAAACCCTGTCGCCTGACCGCCGTCACCTGATCCAACTGGGTTTCAAACATCCGCATTACAATCTGGTCTGTCCCGACCGGTTCTATCAGATGTACGACCCCGATCAGATCACATGGCCCGAGATCGCGGCGGCCGAGGATTTCACCGGCCCGCAACCGGGCATGGCGGTCTATGAGCTTGCCTATATCGTCAACGGCCAGTGGACACCGGAAAAGGCGGGGGATGAGGCATGGCGACAGGTGGTACGCGGCTATTTCGCGGCCTGCTCGCATGTTGATCATGAGATCGGGCGGTTTCTGGACGCGCTGGAACAATCGCCCATCGGTCAGAACACGACGGTGATCCTGCTGTCGGACAACGGGTTTAATCTGGGCAACCACGACAGTTTCCATAAGATGAGCCAATGGGACAGCGCCGCCCATGTGCCGCTCGGCCTGTGGAACGCAAAGATGCAGGGCGGCGCGGAGATCGTCACGCCTGTGTCCCTGCACAATGTCCCCAAGACCATCATGGACCTCGCCGGTCTGCCCTATCGCGCGGATTGGGTGTCGGGGCAGAGCCTGTTGCCGCTGATCAACCCCGCGTTCGGCGATTATGACCAAAGCAAATCCCCGATCAGCAGCGTCTTTGGCACCCTGTCCGTGCGCCCCTCGGTCGAGGGTCTGAGCCAGTACCGCTATTTCCGCTATCCCAATGGCGAAGAGCATATTTACGACGTGGTGAACGATCCGGGCGAGACGACGAACCTTGTCGAAACCGGCCCGCTGGACGCGCTGCGCGAGGAATTGACGCGCGGGGCGCTGGACCTCGGGCTGGACCTGCGCGGGTTTGAAAACCCCGCCGATGGGGTCAATGCGATGATGGCCGTGGATGGCAGCGTCGTCATGGCGGGGGGCAAGCGCGATAACCACTATTGGGCTTACGGCGCGGCGGCGGAAAACATCCAAGAGGATGAGGACGGCGGCCACGACACCCTGTGGTATATGGCGGGGCCGGATGACTATGTCCTGCGGGTGCCGCCCAATATCGAAACCGTGCGCATCGCCACGGTCGTCGCCCGAAATGAGGCCGGTGCCGAAACCGGAGATCGCACCGCCAAGGTGCAACGCATCGTCGCCCACCCCAACAGCCCGATCACATTCGAGACCTCCGAACGGGTCAGCGTCCATGTCACGGGCAGCAACCGAGGCGACCGCATGATTGGCCCGAAATATTCCGGCGCAGAGTTCCACGGCGGCACCGGCGATGACGTCATGATCGCGAAATCCAAGCGCAAGAAAGACCAGAACCGGTTCTTTGGCGGCGCGGGGAATGACACGTTGCACGGCGGCGCGGGCAAGGACTATCTGGACGGCGGCACGGGGGATGACGTGATCCACGGCAATTCCGGCAACAACACGATTGTCGGCGGCTATGGCAATGACACGATCACCGACGGCCCCGGCACGTCCAAGATCGACACAGGGTTCGGGCGCAACACCATGGTGATCGAGGAAGGCGACGATATCCTGACCATCGGCACGGGCGAAAACACCATCACCGGCGGGCCGGGCAAGACACGCTATATCGTGGGATACGGCGGCAAGACGGTGATCACCGACTGGCACGCGGGCGTCACCATCGACCTGAGCGCCTGGCCGGATGAGCCCGAAGTCACCGTGTCGCCCGATGGGATCGACATCACCTTGGGGGCCAGTGTCATCGTTTTGAACGGCGTTCGCGACGTGGACGCGGTGCGCGCCACCTTGATCGGGCCGGACACGGAATGAGCACGGGCGCGCCCCATGACGATGACTTTGTTGCCGCGTCAATCGCGCTGCAACTGGGCGATATGGGCGCACATCCCTTGCGCATCGACGACACCACGCGCGCGGCGGCGGTGGCGGGCAGCAGTGGCTCGGCCCTGATCTGGGACGCGGCGGGCGAACGGCCGCACGCGGATAATGGCTGGACCCTGAATGCCGGAAAAATCGTTAATGAAAACAAGTTCGTAAATACGGACAAGGCCCTTGGCACCCTGAACGCATTGCGCGCGGCGGGGGCGGATTTTGACATGGTGATCGACATGCAGGATCGCCGGTTGAGGAACCTGATCCCGACAGGCGACCCCGCGCGCCATCCGGTCATCTGTTTCAACCGACGCGTCGGGGATACGTCCCGCATTTTGTGGCCCCTGCCCGGTTACCACGATCTGGACGCGGCGGGGTTTCTGGGCCCCCATCCCGCGCCCGATATCCCCTGGGCCGACCGACAGGCCAAAATCGCGTGGCGCGGTAATCTGAACGGGCGGCCCGACCCCTATGGCGATCCGCGCCGCGAGGGGCCGCGCCTAAAGCCGCTGATGCGCAAACATGCCCGTGGTCAAATCAACGACGCCCGCCTGAAACGCGCCATTCACAACTTCCCACGGATGCGGGTGGTCGCCCACACCTATAACGATCCTCGGTTCGATGTCGGGTTCACCGGCGCGGATTCGGTCGATTTGAACAATGTTCCCCATGCGCGCGACCTGATGCGCCCCACCATGCCACAGGCGGCGTTTTTCGATTATCGCTATATGCTGGTCCTGCGGGGGATGGATGTGGGGTCGTCGTTCTATTGGTCGTTGCGCTCGGGCGCGCTTGCTCTTGTGCAGGACTGCGCGTTTGAAACCTTTGGCTCGGGCCATTTCAAACCGTGGGAGCACTACGTCCCCTTTGCCGCCGATATGTCGGATTTTGATGAGCGGGTCGAGTGGTGCCTCAGCCACGACGCCGAGGCCCAAGAGATGGCGCAAAACGCGCGCGCCGTCTGTGAAATGCTGGCCCGCGCGGATTTGCGCGACCGGATCGCGCGGGGCGTGGTCGACGGGATCCGCGCCGCCCTTTAGTGCGGTGGGTTCGTGCTGTTCTGGAACTCTTGCACGCGCTCGGGCCAGGTTGACCGGATATAGGCCAGCACATCCCAGATCTCATCATCGCTTAGGACGTCACCGAAACCGGGCATGCCACTGGTGAACCCGGTGACACCCCGCGCGGCAAGCGCCGCCTGACCGCCCAGACGCGTATAGGAAAATAGCAGATCGTTATCGTGGTGCCACGTGTGCCCCGTCGCGTCGTGGGGCGGCGCGGGCAGGATTCCGTTTTCATCGGGGCTCTGCCAATCAGGCTGGCCCTCTAGATTGGCACCATGGCACACGGCGCAATTGTCCGCATAAAGCGCCTGACCATTGGCCAGATCACGCCCCTCCATCTCATGGCCCGCGTTTGCTGCTCCGGCCCAGAGACATAGAATAACCGCCAGATTCCGCATGATGGATTGCCCCCACTTCATGCATCAAACCTAGGACGCGGCCCCCGCCAAGGCAAGGGCCGCAGGCCATCACATATTCAGGATACGGCGCGCGTTTTCCTTGAGGATCAGGGGCTTGACCTCTTCCTTGATTCCGATGGTGTCAAAGTCCTTGAGCCACCGGTCCGGCGTGATCGCGGGCCAGTCCGACCCGAACAGCATCTTCTTCTTCAGGATCGAGTTCGCGTATTTCACGAAAATCTCGGGGAAGTATTTCGGCGACCAACCGGACATGTCGTAATAGACGTTCGGCTTGTGCTGGGCGACGGCAAGCCCCTCTTCGGTCCACGGGAAGGACGGGTGCGCCATGACAATCGGCGTGTCGGGGAAATCGACGGCGACATCATCCAGATACATCGGGTTGCTGTATTTCAGGCGCATGCCCATGCCGCCCCGCATGCCCGACCCGACACCGGTCTGACCCGTGTGGAACAGCATGATCGCGCCCTCCTCCGCGATGGCCTCATAGAGGGTATAGGCCGCCTCGCGGTCGTTGGGATAAAACCCCTGCATTGTCGGGTGGAACTTGAACCCTTTGACGCCAAATTCGCGCACCAAACGCCGTGCCTCACGCGCGCCCGCCTTGCCCTTGTGGGGATCGATAGAGGCAAACGGGATCAGGATGTCGCTGTTTTCCGCGCAGATCTCGGCGACCTCTTCGTTCTTATAGCGGCGGAAGCCGGTTTCGCGCTCGGCATCGACGGGGAAGATCACCGCGCCGATCTTGCGGTCACGAAAGTATTCGGCGGTTTGCTGAACGCTAGGCAGCATGCCGTCGGCCCCTGCCGGGTTTTTGAAATACTTGGCCATTGCGGCCTGAAAATCGTCATAGCCATCGTCACGCGGGCCACAGCAGGGCTCTTCGGCGTGGGTGTGGAAATCGATGGCGATCAGGTCATCTATGTTCATTGGCCTGTCCCTTTGGTTGGTGTGGTGTATTTCGTCAAAAGCTGGATCAGCTGGCCAACTTCGGCGGCGCTCAGCCCGTGGTGATGTTGGGTGTCATGCCCGAAAAAAGCGCCCTGATGTCGTAGGGTGAATGCGCTGCCCGCCTCGGTCAGGAACAGGCACACCGCGCGGCGATCCTCATCGGGAATGACGCGGCGGACGTGGCCCTGATCCTCAAACCGGCGGATCATCTTGGTCATCTGCGCGGCTTTGATCTCTAACCGTTCGGCCAGTTGCCCCTGACGCACGCCGGGGTTCTGATGGATCAGCCACAGCACGGAATATTCGCCGGGACGCAGGTCAACGCCCTGAAACGCGTCGAAAAAACGGTCATATGCGCGCAATTGGGCAAGGCGCAGATGCAACCCGATAGAGGTCTCTAGCCCCCTCAAGCGCACCGCATCTACCTGCGGCGCCTGCAAAACATCCGATGATTTCGCCACGCGCGATCCTCCACCCTCAAAATAGTGGTAGGCAATAACAGTTTCCTCGTAAAGTATTTTCTCTGGAAACTAATTCGACATGGACTTAGGCCACCGCCTGATGTACCTCGATCACATTGCCTTCGGGGTCGTGAAAGAACACCTGATGCCATTCCTTGGCAAAGGCGGTGCCGTAGTCCGAATAGGGAATGCCCTTGGCGTCGAGCAACGCAAGGAACGCGGCGATGTCGTCGGTGCGAAATGCGATGTGGCCGCGTTCGACCGGATTGATCACCTCGCCATTGTCAAAGGCCACGCGCAGGTTCTTTTCCGCCAGATGCATCTGCATCGCGCCATCCGTGGCAAAGCGGATCTTGCCCGCATAGCCCTTGCCATCCTTGGCCTCGGGGCGCGGAAAAGACGTGATCGGAATATCGTCCAACCCCAAGACGTTGGTATAGAAATCATGCAGCCGGTCGACGTCCTCGGACACATAGTTGATGTGATGAAATTCCAGCTTCATAACCGCCTCGCCTGTTGTCGTGCCCCATAGACTAGCACCACGCTCAGGCGTGCGAAACGCCCTGAATACGGGGCACATAAAAAGGCCGAGCACCTGATTGAACAGGCGCTCGACCGTGCGGGGTGGCTGGTCTAGGGCGGGATGTCCTGCCCTAGAAGTCGAGATTGAAGGTCAAAGACGCGCCATAGCTTTCATAACCCGAGGCCCCGATCCCGTCATAGAAACCGACGATCTCGGAATACATCCCGCCGCCGTTGTCATAGGCCAGACCCAGTTCGACCCGTGCGCGCGCGCCCTTAAGATCACTGGCGGAAATCGCGGCGGACCCACTGCCGTTGACGATGTTGTAGGACCCCTGCAGCCCCCCGTTAATCGTCCAACCGGGTGCGTTGTCGCCCAAAGGCGCCTCGAAATCGAGGGCCAGCGCGACCTGTCCGATCTCCAGCGTCTGCTTGCCGATCAGATTGCCCAGACCGTCAATATAGGCCTCTTGGGTGTCCGAGCTGTAGGTCGCCGAAATTGTCGGGAACAGGGTCACATCGCCGTGCTGCATCTCGCCCGAGAGATCACCGTGCACCAACAGACGCTCGGTATCGAAATTGTCGGTGAAGGTGCCAAACGGGCTGATGTCATTACTGGATTGGCCATAAAGGACATAGGCGTTGTAATAGAGCGCCTGATCCTTGGTCCGCCCCGAAAGATACGGCCCCACCAACCAACCGGTCCCATCGACCGAGACCGCGCCGTCGGTTTGATCTGCCTGATCGATTTGCAGCATCCCCCCAAAGGCAAGGTCCGGCGTGATCCACGTATGCGCGCCGAATGCCCCATGGACATAGGTCGTTTCGGCGGTGCCGATTGTGCTTTGGCTGCCCGTTAGATTGAACCAGAACGGCAGGTCCGCGCCCGACTTGATGTCAAAGGCGGTCGTGCCCCCTTTGGTCGAGAACTGGAACGCCCCGCCGCGACGCCCAAAGACGATGGAGCGCAGCTTGGGCTGATGGTTCAGCAACTGGGCCGAGCGCGCGGCGATAAAGGTCGCGATCTCTTCTTCGGTCTCTTCAACCGACTGATCGGCGATGGTTTCCACCGAAGATGCCTCATTCCCCGCGCCATTGGCGGCAAAGGCCACGCGTTCTGGTATCGACACGGTCACATCGCCCGCGCCCGACGGCGTGATGGTGATGGTATAGACCGCGCCACTGCCCGAAACGGCGGTTGCACTGCCGTTGGTGACCACAACGTCACCCGCAACGAACCCTGTGACCACCTCGCTAAAGGTGGCGATGACGTCAAAGGTCGTTGTGCCCGACACGGACGACGGCAGACCGGACAAGGTCACGGTCGGACCCGGATCGGCCTCGCCCTGCACAGTGACGTCGAACGGGTTTTCATCCGCATCATCGTTGCCCAAGGACCACGCGAATTGGAACGCGCCACTGTCATCGGGGCTGATGTTGAAGGTCAGTTCGGACGTCCCCCCCGGCGCGACCGTGCTGACCGAGATGCTGGTCGAGACAACGGTGACGTTGCTGGGGCTGGTGGTGGTCACGCCACCGAGGTTCAGGGTGTTCGTGCCCGTGTTACTGATCGTATAGGTCAGGGCCGCGGTCACCCCCTCAGGGCGGCTGTCGGTCAGGGTATCGGTGCCCCCGTCCGCGACCGCACCGCCGCTGCCACCCGAAGTGACCTCGATCTCGGGCGCCCCGACAGAGGTCCCCACCACCGCGATGTCATAGAGGTCATCCCCCACATCGTTGTTGGCAACGACCAGATCAAAACTGAACACACCATCAAGCGTCGGGGTATATGTCACATCGAACGTCGCCGTCCCGCCCAGGGGCGCAACGGACGAGGTGCTAAAGGCCGTGACGCTGTCGATCGTGACGTTGACCGGATTGGCCTGTTGCAGGTTGAACAGGGTCAGGGTGTCGGTGCCCGAGTTTTCCACCGTAAAGGTCACCGTCACCGGCACGCCTGCCGTCTGGGTCCCTTGGGCCAATGTGCCGCCATCGTTGACAGACCCGCCGATCGACGCCGAAACGCCAATGTCTGGAAAGCCGGAGGCGGAACCAGTGACCGCGATGTCAAAATTCGTCTCGTCCGCATCGTTACTGACCAGATCGATGTCGAACCCATAGGCCCCCGCAATCGTCGGGGCGTATTGGATAACCATGTTGGTTGTCCCGCCCGGAACAAGGGTCGTGCTGCCGATCACCAAAGACGACACGGTCGCATTGGCCTCCCCGCTAATCGCGTTGGCCAAAGACGGCGTCGTGATGTTCAGGGTATCCGTGCCCGTGTTTTCAATGGTGTAGGTCACCGACACCGTGTTCCCCGCAACCCGCGTGCCGTGCCCATCCGTGCCCCCATCAGTGAGCCCCCCCGAAATGGACGACGAGATCGCGATCTCGGGCGCGCCCGTCGCCGTGCCCGACACCGTTACGTTATAGGGGTTTTCGTCGCTGTCATCGTTCACCATCGACAGGTCAAAACCGAACGCGCCCGCAATTGTCGGGGTGTAGTTCACGGTGAAAGTCGTGGAGCCGCTAGGGGCAACCGTGGTGCTGGCCGGGGCGGAGATGCTGTTGACCGTCACGTTGCTGGCCCCCGACGACGTCGCCGTCGCCAAGGTCAAGGTGTCGGTGCCGGTGTTTTCCACCGTCACGGTCAGGGCAACCGCGCCTGACGCCGTCTGACTGCCCTGCGCCAAGGTGCCGCCATCGGCAACCACGCCGCCGATCGACCCGCTCAGACCGATTTCGGGCGCGCCCGTCGCCGTGCCCGACACCGTTACGTTATAGGGGTTTTCGTCGCTGTCATCGTTCACCATCGACAGGTCAAAGCTGAACGCGCCCGCAATTGTCGGGGTGTAGTTCACCGTAAAAGTCGTGGAGCCGCTGGGGGCGACGGTGGTGCTGGCCGGGGCCGAGATGCTGTTGACCGTCACATTACTCAGGGCCGAGGACGTCGCCGTCGCAAGGGTCAAGGTGTCAGTGCCGGTGTTTTCAACGGTAAAGGTTACCGCGACCGCACTCGCCGCCGTCTGCGTCCCTTGGGCCAAGGTGCCGCCATCAGCCACTGCCCCGCCAATCGACCCGCTCAGCCCGATTTCAGGCGCGCCCGTCGCGTCGCCGGAAACGGTCACGTTGTAGGGGTTTTCGTCGCTATCATCGTTCACCATCGACAGGTCAAAGCTGAACGCGCCCGCGAGTGTCGGGGTGTAGTTCACCGTAAACGTCGTGGTTCCGCTGGGGGCGACCGTGGTGCTGGCCGGAGCCGAGATGCTGTTGACCGTCACGTTGCTGGCGCCCGAGGACGTCGCCGTCGACAGGGTCAAAGTACCCGTGCCGGTGTTTTCAACGGTAAAGGTCACCGCGACCGCGCCTGCCGCCACTTGCGACCCCTGCGCCAAGGTGCCGCCATCGGCAACCGCGCCGCCGATCGACCCGCTCAGCCCGATTTCGGGCGTGCCCGTCGCCGAACCGGATACGCCGATGTCAAAGGTCGCCTCATCCGGATCGTCACTGACGATGTCCAGATCAAAGGTGAACAGACCCGGAGCCGTCGGCGTATAGGTCACGTCAAGCGTGGTTGACCCACTGGGCGCGACGGTCGCGCTGGCAAGGGAAATCGCGTCGACCGTGACGTTGCTTTCGTTCGAAATGCTGCTCATTAACGACGGCGCAGTCAGGGTCAGGGTCCCCGTACCAGTGTTGGAAATGGTGTAGGTCACGGTTCGCTGGACCGCGGCCGCCTGTCCGCCTTGGAAATCCGTATCTCCGTCATTCAGGCTGCCAACGGCAGAGGACGACACCACTGCGATGTCGGGCGTCCCGACCGCCGAACCGGTCGTGCTGAACGTGAACGGGTCCTCATCGGGATCGTCACTGCCCACGGCAAAGTCAAAGCTGAACGCGCCCTCGGCTGTCGGGACATAGTGGATGATCAAAGAGGTCGTGCCGTTCAGCGCCGACAGGGTCTGGGACCCGATGGTCACGGCGTCGATGGTCACGTTGCTTAGGTTCGACGCATCGCCCGCCGAAGGCAGGTCGATGTTCAACACATCTGTGCCGAGGTTCGAGATGTCATAGATGGCGAAATTGGTCGCCCCGACTGTCGCGCTTGAGCCTGCCGAACCGGTGCCGCCGTTGGCGACGGGGGTGCCTTGGGGGTCATCAAAGGCAATGTCGGGCGAACCTGTCCCCGTGCCCGAAACGGTAAAGTTATACGGGTTTTCGTCCGCGTCATCGTTCACAAAGCTCAGGCCAAAGCTGAACGAGGTCGCCAAGGTCGGCGTATAGGCGACGGTAAAGGTGGTTGTGCCACTGGCCGAGACTGTGCTGCTGGCAGGGGCCGAGATCGAGTTGACCGTGACATTACTCAGGGCCGAGGACGTCGCCGTCGCAAGGGTCAGGTCGGCGTCGCCGCTGTTGGCCACGGTAAAGGTGATCGTGGTCTGTGCCCCTGCTGCCTGATTGCCCTGCGCCAAGGTGCCACCATCGGCAACTGCACCGCCGATATCGGCAGAAACCGAAATCTCGGGCAGGTTGACGAGGGTATAAGTTTCTTCCGTGCTTGGTGTCGTGTTGCTCAGGGCGTTGCCAGCCAGGTCCTCGATATTCTGGGCCCCGTCGAAGGTCAGACCGACGGTTCCGTTAAAGGTGGCCAGATCGCCGCCCGATACGGTGACGTCATAGACAGACGCGCTTACCGCAGACACAGCGCTCACGCTGCCCGTGGTCCCACTGCCGTCAAAGTCGGAGGTGTCAACGTTCTGAACGTCCTCGTCAAAGGTAACGCGGAACACCAAAGTATCCGAATTGGTCGAGGCCGCCGCCGGAGTCTGGCGCAGGACGGATGTGACCGTGGGGGCCGTGGTGTCGCCACCGCCGCCGATCGCTCCACTGCCGCCCGAGAAGGTATAGACAAAGCTAAAAGGCACGCCGCCATAGCTGCCGCTGACCGTACAACCGGAATTACAGGTCACATTCGCGGAAGAGCCGTTGCTGATCGTGCCAGTGGTGCCGCTGTCATGTTGAACTGTATAGGTCAGAACACGCGGGTCGGGATCGGAGGGAAGATCCTGAATCGTGAAATTCGTCGTGCCGTTGGAAAACTGTTCAATGAAGATGAAATCGTCATTGAACGCCCAGTCGCCGGGGATAGGGCCACCGGTCACTTCGGCGCAATTGTCACGGATAAAGTTCAGGCCCAATTGCTGGTTCACGGCGATGCTGGGACAGTCGGTGACAGCCGCCTGCGCCGGACCACTTGGCGCAAGCCACATCGTCGCCGCCAGCATCACCATCATCAGCGCCGAAAAAACGCGCGTCATCACAGAGCGCCCTGCCCCAACCAATTTCCCGCCCGTCGCGCGGCCGTTCAAAAAATTTGTCATCTCTTCCCCAGTTGGCCCAATTGGCCTGTCCGTAACCCTTTGGCGGGATGCGCGAATGGGACCTAGCAGGTCAGTCGGCCCCAGACCGGCCCCCTCCGCACACAACCGCTTTGCCACAGGTGCGATCAATTTCTGGGGGCACACTGGCACAACCCATGGCCGAACCAGAAACCCAATCACACGTTTCTGTCACCCGCCTGACTAAAGTGTCGGAAAAAGATCATAGGCTGATTTTCAGACGCCCACGCCCAAGCGCGCATGGGCCAATGATTACTATGCCAAGGCCCACTTTATTTCGGGCCGCTCATTTCTTTTTCGGATGTGCCGGCGTCCATAGGACCCGCGACACACCACTCGGGGAGGATCAGATGTCAGAACCGTTTCTCGCGGAAATCCGCATGATGGGGTTTAATTTTGCGCCACGGGGATGGGCGTTTGTGGATGGGCAGATTTTGCCGATCAACCAGAACCAGTCGCTCTATTCCCTGCTGGGGACGACCTATGGCGGGGATGGGCGCACGACCTTTGCCCTGCCCGACCTGCGCGGGCGTACGCCCCTGCACAAGGGCGATGGCCATACTTTGGGTCAGCGCAGCGGGGCCGAGACCATGACCCTGAGCGCGGCAGAAACCCCCAGCCACAGCCACGGCGTCAAAGCCTCATCCACCCAAGGCAATAATCCCTCGCCCGCGAACGCCGTTCTGGGCGCTGAAACGGGTACGGAATTCGCCTATGGCGCGCCGGAGGTGGCGTCGATGACGCCCCTACGGACGGGGACCGTGACCAACGCGGGCGGCGGACAGGCGCATGAAAACATGCAGCCCTATCTGGCCGTCAGCTTTTGCATCGCCCTGCAGGGCCTGTTTCCCTCGCGCAACTGAATTATCGGAGGACATTGGAATGTCAGACCCTTTTGTAGGTGAAATCCGGATGTTTGCCGGTACCTTTGCGCCGCGGGGATGGGCGTTTTGCGACGGTCAGCTGTTGGCGGTGTCACAGAACGACGCGCTCTTTTCGCTTTATGGGACAATCTATGGCGGGGATGGGCGCACGACCTTTGGTCTGCCGGATATGCGCGGACGCCTGCCCATCCACCAAGGATCGGGCCCCGGCCTGTCGACGCGCCGGTTGGGCGCCAAGGGCGGTGCGGAACACGTCACCCTGACCACGAACCAGTTGGCCAGCCACACCCATGACATGATGGCAAACACCCAACCGGGCACTACGGTTGCCCCCGCAGATATGGTCACGGCCCAAGGTGTCGGCGTCAGTTTCTACGCCGAACAGGCCCCAGACACGATGATGGCCGCCACCATGCTGAGCAACTCTGGTGGCAGCCAAAGCCACACCAACCTGATGCCCGCGCTCTGTGTGAACTTTATCGTCGCACTGTTCGGCATCTATCCCAGCCGCCACTAGGAGATCGACATGTCAGAACCGTTTATTGCCGAAATCCGCATTTTCGCTGGGAATTTCGCGCCGCGCAGTTGGGCCTTTTGCGATGGCCAACTGTTGCCAGTGTCACAGAACACCGCCCTGTTTTCCCTGATCGGGACGACCTACGGGGGCGACGGGCGCACCACGATGGCCCTGCCCAACCTACAGGGACGCGCCCCTATGCATCCCGGTCGCGGCCCCGGCCTGACCGACCGGCGTTTGGGCCAAACGACAGGCGTGGAAAACGTCACCCTGAACGAGACCCAACTGCCCCGCCACTCGCACACCGTGCTTGCCACAACGACCCCGGGCGTGTCCGGTCCACCCACGAACAAAAGTGCACTGGCCCGCAACGGGTTTGGCGACACCCTTTATCAATCGGACACGACCGAGAACCTTGTCGATCTCGCCCCCGAGGCGATGTCGCATGACGGCGGCGGCCAGCCCCATTTCAACATGCAACCCTATCTCGCCCTGAATTTTATCATTGCACTGCAAGGTCTCTATCCGTCGCGCTCGTAACGCGCGCCGTGCTCACCGCAGTCCACACAAGGGACGACCACATGTCTATTGAACAAACCATCGACGACGCCACCCCCGTCATGCCCGACGACTCTGTGTCCTATTACCGCGTGTTCATCGCGGCGGTTCAGGACGACGGTGCGCTGGTCTATTTCGACCAAACCACGGAAAACGGCCCGTTCAACAGCACCGCAACCCGCCTTGGCGCAGCAAGCTATGCTACCTCGCCCCTGTCGGCATGGACCACACTGGACGGCTATGTGTCCATTCTGGCGCAGGACAGGGCGACCCATAACCTGACCTATATCACCGAAAACACCGCCGCAGGTGAGGACCGGTTCATCGACCCTGTTGATCTGGGCCGTCCCTCGGGGGTCAGTGCCTTTGGCAACTCTCTTCTGACCAGCGGCCTCGACGGTTTGACCAATGTCTTTGCCCTGTCTCAGGGCAAGGACGGTCAGATCTGGTGGAAATACGAAAACCCGCCACAGATCGTTGAGACGGTGCAATTCGTGGTTCCCCCGGGTATGACCGAGCCGGTGCAGGTCGTCGCCAAAACCGCCTACCCGCCGGAACAGCCGTGGTCGGACTGGGTGCAAATGCCCGGTGCCTCATCGCGCCTGACGGCCTGTGCCAATGCCGATGGCCGCATCATCCTGTGCAGCGTCAATTCAAACCGCCAACCCTATATCAATTTTCAAACCGGCACCGATCCGTTGGCCCCCGAAATCTGGGCCGGATGGCAACCGATGATCGATGGCGCGGTTGTTGCGATTGATCAAATCGAAATGGCGATGGATGGTGCGTCGCTTGTCCATATCTTTGGCCGTTCGGGGTCGCGGATTTATATGAAGGCGCAAACCGACGTGAACTCGGATACCTTCTCGGACTGGGTTCTCTTTGCCGCGTTTGAGCAGCAGATTCAGGACATTGCGGTCAGTTACTGCGCCGATGGCGGCCTTTACGTCGCGGCCCATGTCGGGTCGGGCAACGACAGCCCCATCTACGCCACCTATCAAGTGGCCAACCAGACGCATCACTGGACCACGCCGCGCGTGGCGACCTTTATGCGCGGCACGGGGCCGACGGCGATCTCCCTGTTTCCGAACGCGGACGGCGCTCTGAACATGTTCCTCTACAACGGGGCGGACCGGACCCTGTCCTACACCGCACAAGAGAGCGGCGCGTTCTGGCGCACAGGCTGGACCCCGATCGGGGAAAAGGTGGCCAATTACGCGGTTACACAGGACGTCACGCCATCGGCGGGTGACATCGGGGCGGACTAGGGTGACGCACCCCCTGCCCCTACATCACGCAACGCGCTATGGGCTGCACCTGCGGCCCATAACGGACGACGATATGGGTTTTCTGACCGCGCTTTACCGGTCAACCCGAGAGGACGAATTGAACCTTGTTCCGTGGTCCGAAGCCGACAAGCAGGCCTTTATCGAGATGCAGTTCACGGCCCAGCACAGCCATTACCAGAAACACTATCCCGATGCGCTCTGGCTGGTGATGGAACAGGCGGGACGGCCCATCGGGCGGCTCTATCTGGAACGCTGGGGGCGCGAACATCGCATCATCGACATTGCCCTGATGCCCGAGGCGCGTGGGCGCGGGATCGGACGGGCGGTGTTACAGGACGTGATGGATGAAGCCGCGCGCGCCGGAAAACAGGTCGGCATTCATGTGGAAAAGACCAACCCCGCCATGACGCTCTATCATCGGTTGGGGTTTCAACAGGCCGAGGATAAGGGCGTTTACGACCTGATGATCTGGACCGTGCCCGCCCCTGTCCGTGCCTAAGGGTTAGCCGAAAATCGCCTCATACTGCAGCCCCTCGTCCGTTTGGGCGACGGGCACCAGAAACAGATCAACAGGCCCCAGATCAACGTGGTTCAGGCGATAAGTCCCCTGCGCCAGTTGCAGGTCCGCAGGCCCCTGCCACAACAGCGAAAACGCCCCGCCTGCACGATCACCAGTGGCCAGCGGTTTGACCTCAACCAACCGCAAGCTCAGCGCAGGCTCCACCGAAACAACATCGAAGGCGGCCTCTAGAAAGGGCACGAAATCCTTTTGCGTGGCGTGTTTCGTGTCGAGCATAGCCAATTTCCCTCCAGCCATAACACTTTGAAGCTAGGGAATTTCGCGAGGCCTGCCAACCTTACGTCTCCGGGCTTGCGAGATGATTTTAGCATGCATGACGTAAACCCGCTCTGATCAGTAAACTACGCGACAGAAATCGTTAAATCACCGGCATTCCGCGCTGCATCAATTAACCATTTGTTAACCTTTATTAACGCCCGTGATAGCGTCAGTGCCACGTTCATGATTTGGCCTGTGGTATGTTCCGAAACACATTTATTACCCTCACCGTACTTGTATCCTCTATCACGCCGGCATTTGCCGACACATGGATTGAGGGCACCGTTACCCACATCCGCGATGTCGACACGATTGAGGTTGCAGACATCCCAATCCGTCTCAACGGGTTGGATGGACCAGAACTATCCGAAAAAGGCGGAAAAGCCGCCAAAGAGTGGATGATTAACCTCGTCACTGATGCCACCCTTAAATGCGCTTTAAACGGGGATAAAACATATGACCGCCTCGTGGGGAGTTGCTACCTAAACGACGGGACGGACATTGCGGCTCTTGCGGTTCAACAGGGGCATGCCCGCGATTGCCCACGCTATTCTGGCGGCCGCTATTCGGCTTTTGAAACCAATAAAAGTCAGCAACTGATCCTACATAAGTACTGCCGCTAGGCACTATGGCGATGACAATATCTAGAACCGCGCGGCCCATCGTCATCGCGTGTATTTTGACCTTAGCCCAGTTCCCAACCCCTTCGGCCAGCCACTCTGGCGGGTTGAATAAAGACGGCTGCCACGCAGGCTCTCGCCCCTATCATTGTCATCGCCCACAGGTCGAAACGGCGTCCAACAGTCCTGCTGTCAAGAAATCAAAAACCGGAATTTGTCACGCCAAAGGCACGCGGTATTACCATCAAACCAAAAGGTTCACCACCTACAAAAACGTAGATGCTTGCTTACGGTCGGGAGGCCGGTTGCCAAAACGTTGATCGGGCGAAACGCGGATAGCTTGGGTCATGGCGGAGGAGGTGGGATTCGAACCCACGGTACGCTTTCACGCACGCCGGTTTTCAAGACCGGTGCATTCGACCACTCTGCCACTCCTCCGGTCAGGGGTGCATACTCGCTGAAAATTGATTCTGAAAGCGTCCTTGCTGGCCGTTTTTTGCCACCGGTGGGTGCAGGCCACTTTCCATACCCCCTTGTGCCCGCTATCATGACGCGCAAAGGCTTGGGGACAGGCAGATCGGGCCTTTGGGACAAGCGAAACATCAGTTTTCGCGCACAGAGGGGCATGAGGAATGACGCAGTTGGCAAAAGGGCGGCTTTGGGTGGCGCTCTGCAGTATCGCAGCGCTGAGCGCCTGCGAGGAAGGCGCGTCCCTGTTCGGGACCACAACCACCGCACCGGAAACCAGCACGACGACCACCTTGGTCGAGCGCGACGTCGAAGCACCCGATGTGTTTCAGGCAAATGAAAACGGTCTGTGGGACGGGCGTCCGTCGCTGGGCGGGGTTTGGGTTGCCTCGACCGACGCGACCGACCCTGAGCGTGTGATCATCCGCAACGAGACCAACGGCAAGTTCGTGATCGGGGCGCTATTCCGCCGTGAACGCGAATTGCCCGGGCCGAAATTGCAGGTGTCCTCGGACGCGGCGGCGGCCATCGGAATGCTGGCCGGTCAGCCGACATTGTTGAACGTCACGGCCCTGCGCCGCGAAGAGGTTCCGGTTGAGCCGCCGGTTGAGGCAACCGCGCTGGCCCCCAGCGAAGAGATTGAGACCGAAACCTTGGCCGATGATGATGCGATTGCGGTTGCGGCCGCGGCCCTCGACGCCATGGACGACACCAAAGAGGGCGCCCCAGCCGCCACCACACCGGCACCTGCCGCGGCTCCGGCGGCGACCTCGTCCCTTGAGAAACCGTTCATTCAGGTCGGCATCTTCAGTGTCGAGGCCAACGCCACCCGCACGGGCAAGATCCTGCGCGATGGGGGTTTGGTGCCTGAAATCCTGGCCCAGGAAAGCAAGGGCAAACCGTTCTGGCGTGTGATCGTTGGCCCCGCTGGCAACAGCTCGCAGCGCGCCGCCCTTTTGAAGACTGTCAAAGAGTTGGGCTATACCGACGCCTATTTCGTTACCAACTAGACCGAAGCACCTGCGCGGAAACGAGACAAGAGACGCCCCATGCGACACCTGATTGCCTTTGTGACGGCGCTGTGCGCCCTGATCAGCCTATCCACCGCGGCCACCGCCGCATTCGAGACCCGCGCGACGGCGGCCTATGTTCTGGACCAGACGACCGGCACGGTTCTGTTGTCCAAGAACGCCGAAACGCCCCTGCCGCCCGCGTCGATGTCGAAACTGATGACGCTGAACATGCTGTTTGAGGCCCTGCGCGACGGGCGCGTGTCGCTGGACACCCAGTTCACCGTCTCGACCAAGGCCAAGAACATGGGCGGCTCGACCATGTTTCTGGACGAAACCGACCGCCCCACCGTGGCGCAGTTGATCCAAGGGATCATCGTCCAGTCCGGCAATGACGCCTGTGTTGTCGTGGCCGAGGGGCTGGCGGGCACCGAAGACGCCTTTGCCCGTCTGATGAACCAACGCGCACAGGCGCTTGGGATGACCTCCTCGACCTTTGCAAACGCCTCCGGCTGGCCCAACCCGAACCAGCGGATGAGCATGAAAGACCTTGCCACGCTGGCCAACCGGCTGATCACCGAATTCCCCGAATACTACGGCTATTTCGGTCAGCCCGAGTTTGATTTCGATGGCCGCGCGCCGCAAAACCGGTTCAACCGCAACCCCCTTCTGCGTCTGAACATTGGCGCCGACGGTCTGAAAACCGGCCACACCCAAGAGGCGGGTTATGGCCTTGTGGGGTCGGCCGTTCAGGGCAACCGCCGTGTGATCGTGGTGATTTCCGGCCTGAATTCCGAGGCCGAGCGCGCCGAAGAGGCCGAGCGTTTGGTCAACTGGGCGTTTCGTCAGTTCATTCAGCGCACGGTGGTCAAGGCCGACGCGCGCCTGACGGACACGCAGGTTTGGCTCGGCGATGCGCATCGCGTGGGTCTGGTCGCCGGTGAGGACGTCAACCTGTTGGTGCCTGCGGTTCTGCAGGGTGAGATCAGCGCGACCGTGGAATATGAAACCCCCGTCACCGCGCCGGTGACCAAGGGCCAACCCCTTGGCGAGTTGGTGATCGACATGCCCGACATGGAACAGGTGCGTGTGCCCCTGCTGGCGGAAAACGACGTGGCCAAGGGCGGCTTCCTGCCCCGTTTGCGCACCGCCGCAACGGTCCTGTTTGAAAAGATCAACTCCGAGGCCGCAGGCCTGTGAGCAAGGGTCGGTAAACATGGGCGCGGGCCTGTTCATCACGTTTGAGGGCATCGACGGCTCGGGTAAGTCGACCCAGGCCCGCCTGTTGGCCGAGCATCTGCGCGCTACGGGCCGCGCCGTGCATCTGACCCGTGAACCGGGTGGGTCTACGGGGGCCGAGGACATCCGCGCGCTGGTTTTGCAGGGGGATCCGGACCGGTGGTCGCCGGAAACGGAACTGTTGCTGTTCACCGCCGCGCGCCGCGACCATCTGGAAAAGACCATCTCGCCGCGCGTGGCCGCCGGTGACATCGTGATCTCGGATCGCTTTGTCGACAGCACCCGCATCTATCAGGGCATCACACGGTCCCAACTGCGCGCCGAGGTGGATCAGCTGCACGCGCTGATGATCGGGCGTGAGGCCGACCTGACCTTTCTGATCGACATGGACCCCGAAACCGGCCTGTCCCGCGCCAAGGGGCGTGGCGGAGCGGAAGAACGGTTCGAGGACTTCGGCCTGTCCCTGCAACAGGCCAGCCGTCAGGGCTTTCTGAACCTTGCCGATGAATTTCCCGACCGCATCGTGGTGATTGACGGCAACCGCCCGCAAGAGGCCGTCTCCGCCGACATCGCCGCCCATATGGACCGCGTATTGGGATGAGCACGGATCTCGAAGACATCCCCGAGGCTGACCGCGTCGAAGGTGCCCCGCACCCGCGTGACACCGCACGCCTGATCGGGCAATCCCGCGCCGAGGCCGCGTTTCTTGAGGCCTATAACACGGGCCGGTTGCACCACGGATGGCTGATCACCGGTCCGCGCGGCGTGGGCAAGGCGACGCTGGCGTGGCGGATCGCGCGGTTCCTGTTGGCGACCCCACCTGCGGGAGATGACGGGTTGTTCGGCGCGCCGCCCCCGCCCGAAACATTGGACATCGCACCGGATCATCCCGTGGCCCGCCGGATGCAGGCCATGGCCGAACCCGGTCTGTTCGTGCTGCGCCGCGCGTGGGATGACAGCAAGAAGCCAGCGCGGATGAAAACCGTCATCACCGTGGATGAGGCGCGCAAGCTCAAGACCTTTTTCTCCCTCTCCGCGACCGATGGCGGACGCCGCGTCGTGATCGTCGATAGCGCGGATGAGATGAACCCGAACGCGGCCAACGCCCTGCTAAAACTCCTCGAAGAGCCGCCCGCCGATGCGATCCTGATGCTGATCTCGCACCAGCCCTCGCGCCTGCTGCCGACGATCCGCTCGCGCTGTCGCGAATTGCGGCTGGACACGCTGGGCGCCGATGACATGGAACAGGCCCTGATCCAAGCGGGCGCGGATGTAACCGACCCGACCGCCTTGGCCGCGCTGTCCGGCGGATCCGTAGGCGAGGCAATCCGCCTGACAAACCTCGACGGTCTGGACATGTACCGCACCCTGCTGGCGCTGTTTGCCGGTGCGCCGCGTATTGATCGCCCGCGTGCCCTTGCCCTTGCCAACAGTGTCACCGGCAAAGGGGCCGAGGCGAAACTGGACCTGTTACTGCGCCTGTTGGACCTGTTCCTGATCCGTCTGGCGCGCACCGGTGCCGGCGCCCCGCCTGTCCCCGAGGCCGCACCGGATGAGACCGCGATCCTGTCCCGGCTTGCCCCGAATGTGACCGCCGCCCAAGGCTGGGCCGCGCTGGGTGCGGAACTTGGCGGCAGAATCCGGCACGGACGGGCGGTCAACCTTGACCCTGCGGCGCTGATCCTTGATACCGTCCTTAAGATTGATCAGACGGCGGCGAAATTTGCCGCCTGACAGGCAGGCGCATGAGCACAATTCCACATATCACCGACAGTCACTGCCATCTGGATTTTCCGGATTTCGCCGATGAATTGCCCGACGTTATTGAGCGCGCCGTCGCCGCCGGTGTGACGCGGATGGTGACGATCTGCACGCGCCTGCGCAACGAACCCACCGTGCGCGCCATCGCCGAACGGTTTGACCCCGTGTTCTATGCCGCAGGCACCCACCCGATGAGCGCGGCGGACGAACCCATGGCGACCGTGGACGAGCTGATCGCCCTGTCCCAGCATCCGAAATTCGTCGGCATCGGCGAGACCGGCCTTGATTACCATTACACCGCCGACAGCGCCGAGGTGCAGAAACAAAGCCTGCGCATCCATATCGCCGCCGCACAGGAAACCGGCCTGCCTTTGATCATCCACGCGCGCGCCGCCGATGACGACATGGCCGATATCCTGCGCACAGCCTACGACGAGCGGCCCTATAGCTGTGTCATGCATTGCTTTAGCTCATCTGCCGAACTGGGCCGCGCGGCACTGGACCTTGGGTTTTACCTGTCGATGTCGGGCATCGCGGCCTTTCCGAAATCGCAAGAGCTGCGCGATATATTTGCCGCCGCGCCGGTTGACCGCATTCTGGTCGAAACCGACGCGCCCTATCTCGCGCCCCCGCCCCATCGCGGCAAGCGCAACGAACCCGCCTACAGCGCCCTGACCGCACATGTCGGCGCGGATGTGTTCGGCATGGATTACCCCGCCTTCGCGGCCCAGACACAGGCCAATTTCGACCGCCTGTTCTCCAAGGTCAGCGCCTATAAGGCGGCCGCATAATGGCGCGGATGCATTTCACCATCCTTGGCTGCGGCTCATCGGGCGGCGTGCCACGGTTGGGCAATAACTGGGGCGATTGCGACCCGACCAACCCCAAGAACACGCGCACGCGCTGTTCCCTGTTGGTCGAACGCGAAGATGACACCGGCATCACCCGCGTGTTGATCGACACGACACCGGACATGCGCGCGCAACTGCTGCGCGCGGGTGTTGGCGAACTGGACGGGGTGATCTACACCCACGCCCATGCCGACCACGTGCATGGCCTCGATGACCTGCGCCAGATCGTGTTCAACATGAAATCCCGCCTGTCGGTCTGGGCCGATGGCGCGACGCAAGACGCCCTCTATTCGCGGTTCGGCTATGCCTTTATCCAACCGGCGGATTCGCCCTATCCCCCGATTCTGGACATGCACACGATCAAGGGCGACGTGACCATCTCCGGCGCGGGTGGCGACATCACATTTACCCCCCTGCGCGTCGATCACGGCAGCATCGACGCCCTCGGGTTCCGGATCGGCGATCTGGCCTATATCCCCGATGTGGTCGAAATGTATGACGAGACATGGCCGAAACTGGACGGGCTGTCGGTGTTGATCCTCGACGCGCTGCGCCGCACGCCGCACCCGACGCACCTGCATCTGGACAAGGCGCTGGACTGGATCGACCGCCTGTCGCCCGCGCGCGCCGTGCTGACCAATATGCACATTGATCTGGACCATGACACCGTGGCCGCCGAGACCGCCGATCACATCGATCCGGCCTACGACGGGATGACCCTGACGCTGGAGCTCTAGCATGAACGCGCTGATCGACGTCATCCTGCCGGTGTTCCTCGTTCTGGGCTTCGGCTATCTGGCGACGTGGCGCCGCTTCATCACCGAACCCGCGATTGACGGGCTGATGAAGTTTTCCCAGAACTTCGCGATCCCCTGCTTGCTCTTTAGCGGGATTTCGACGCTGGACCTCGGACAGAACTTCGAAATCCGCCTGCTGCTGTCCTTTTATACCGGCGCGATTTCGGGCTTTACCGTCGGCCTTCTGGGCGCGCGGTTCCTGTTCAAACGCGACTGGGAGGACTGCGTCGCCATCGGCTTTATCGGGCTGTTCTCGAACTCGCTCCTCCTTGGCCTGCCGATCACCGAGCGCGCCTATGGCCCCGACGCCCTCGCCCCAAACTACGCCATCATCTCGATCCACGCGCCGATCTGCTATTGCATCGGGATCAGCGTCATGGAAACCGTCCGCAACCGTGGTAACGACGCGCTCTCGACCCTGCGCGCGATCCTCAAGGCGATGTTCAAAAACGCGCTGGTGATCGGGATCACTCTCGGCTTTATCGTGAACCTCTCGGGCCTCACCCTACCCGGCCCCGTGTCCGAGGCGCTTGGCCTGATGATCCGCGCGGCCCTGCCCGCCGCGCTCTTCGCCCTTGGCGGCGTCCTCTATCGCTACCGGCCTGAGGGCGACCTGCGCGCCATCGCCTTTGCCTGCGCGCTCTCGCTGCTGCTCCACCCGATGATCACCTTCGGCATGGGTACGGCTCTGGGCCTCAGCACCGGCCAGATGCGCTCGGCGGTCCTGACCGCCTCCATGGCGCCCGGGGTCAACACCTACCTGTTCGCGAACATGTACGGCGCCGCCCGCCGCGTCGCGGCCTCCTCGGTGCTGATCGGCACGGCCATGTCGATCCTGACCATCTGGGTCTGGCTGGCCATCCTGCCCTGACGCCCCCTTCATCTTGGCCCAAATACTCAAACAAAAACCGGGCCCAAAGGCCCGGTTTTCTCTGTTCCAAAACTGTCAGCCAGATTAGCCCGGCGACATCCCGCGCAGCCGCTCCGAGCGACGGCGCAGCAACTCGACCGTGGTCAACAGGGCAATCGAAATCCCAACAAGGATCGTCGCCACCGCCAGAATGGTCGGGCTGATCTGCTCGCGCAGACCGGTGAACATCTGCCACGGCAGGGTCTTTTGACCGGCCGAGCCGACGAACAGAACCACAACCACCTCATCAAACGAGGTGATAAAGGCAAACAGGCCACCCGAAATCACACCAGGCAGGATCAGAGGCATTTGGATCTTGAAGAACGTGGTCACGGGATCCGCGCCCATATTCGCCGCCGCACGGGTCAACGACCGGTCAAACCCGACCAGTGTCGCCGTCACGGTGATGATCACGAACGGAATGCCAAGGGCCGCATGCGCCAGAACCACACCGACATAGGTGCCCTGTAGGCCGATCCGGCTGTAGAAAAAGTACATACCAGCCGCCGAGATGATCAGGGGCACAATCATCGGCGAGATCAGGATCGCCATGATCGCGCGCCGGAATGGCACGTGATCTTGGCTGAGACCCACCGCCGCCAGCGTCCCCAAGGACACCGACAACAGCGTCGCAACCGGCGCGATTTGAACCGAGTTCACCAGCGCTTGCTGCCAGTCGGGATTGCTAAAGAAATCCTGATAGTGCTTGAACGAATAGGCATCCGCCTCAAACGCCAGCATCCCCGGCGTGAAGGTGAAAAAGTTCTCGGCGTTAAAGCTGAGCGGGATGATCACCACAATCGGCGCGATCAGAAAGAACAGGATCAGGCCGCACAGCACCTTAAAGGTATAGTGCCAAATGCGCTGACCCGTTGTGGCATAAGGGGGTAGTTCCATGGTTTTTCTCCTTAGCCCAAGCTGACGTTGTCGATGCCGACGATCTTGTCATAGACCCAGTACAGGATCAGAACGACCGCCAACAGAATGGTGCCCAAGGCCGCCGCCAGACCCCAGTTCAGCGAACTGGAAATGTGATAGGCGATCCGGTTGGAAATGAACGTCCCGGTGGTGCCACCCACCAGTTCGGGCGTGATGTAATAGCCGATGGCCAGAATAAAGACCAAGATACAGCCCGCCCCGATCCCCGGCACAGATTGCGGGAAATAGACGCGCCAGAAGGCCACCCAGTTCGTCGCGCCAAGGGATTTGGCCGCACGCACGTAATAGGGCGGAATGGTCTTCATCACGGAATAGAGCGGCAGGATCATAAACGGCAACAGAATATGGGTCATGGCCACGATCGTACCGAACTGGTTGTTGATCATCACCAGACGATCCGCGTCATCCACAATGCCAATCCACACAAGGATATCGTTGATTACGCCCTGTTGCTGCAGCAGGATTTTCCACGCCGAGGTCCGCACCAAAAGCGAGGTCCAGAACGGCAACAGCACGAGAATCATCAACAGGTTCGACGTGCGCATCGGCAGGTTGGCCAGCAGAAACGCAATCGGATAGCCGAGGATCACACAGCTGCCCATGATCATCAGGCTCATGAACAAGGTGCGCTTGAAGAGCAGCATGTAGATCTGGCGATCTTCCGGCAGGCTCTCAATCCCGTCGGGCGACTTTTTCAGGTCAACCGAGGCAAGGAAATAGCCGCTGGTGTATTCGGGGGTGAAGGCCTTGATCGTGCCCCACACCTCGGGATCGGTCCAGCCTTTGTCGGCTTTGACGAACAGGTCCTTGGTGGTGGTGACCTCAAACGTGGGCACCGCAGCAGCAGCGTCTGCGATCAACGCCGCGCTCTCGCCGCTAAAGGCCGAGGCCGCGTCGGGGTTTGCGATCAGGTCCGTGTAAAGGGCCAGATAGACCGGATGCCACGGCTCTTCCTCGGTGACGCTATCGCCATCTTTTTCTGCAATCGTCTTGGCAAAATCGGAATAGATCGACGCGGTTTCCGGCAGCGCCTGCTCGGCGGCGGGTGAAATCGCGAAGGGATCGGTCGAAGCCGCCATCAGCGCGGCCCAAGTCGCGGGCTCTTCCCACGCGGGGTTCAGCGCGACGAATTGATCGGTGTAGTCCTCACCGAAATCATCAACGCGGCGGCCCGTTTTACGGAACATCGAGGAGATACCGGTGGTTTCATAGTTTAGACGCGAACCCAGACGGGTGTGCGTTTTCAGTTCTGCCGCCGTGACCATGTCATAGGTCATCATGCGGTAGACGTCTTCAGGCGGAGCCTCGCCCGCTTCGTGATCCCAGTCTTCCAGCGCGACAACAGTGCGCGGCAGGGTCTCGGAAACGATGGCGTTCTCGACCGAGCGGAACAGCATATCCGCAATCGGGCCAACAAAGGTCACCAGAATAAAGATTAGCAGGGGTGCGATCAGGGCAAGGGCACGCAGTTTCTGCGCCCGCAGGGCACGCTGCAAACTCTTTTTCAATGGGGTGCCGTCGGCCGCAAGCACCGGGCCGGCTTGGGAGGCGTCGCTCATACCGTTTCCTGTTGAAAATGTTGTTTTTATTTGGTGCGGGGGCCCGTTGTCAGGCCCCCGCAAGCGTTAGGTCAGAGACCTATTATTTCGCCAGCCACGCCTGGAATTTTGCATCCAGATCGTCGCGGTAATCAGCCCACCATTCGTAGTTGTACAGGAAGGTGTTGGTGGCGTTTGCTGGATCGGTCGGCATGTGCGGAGCCATGTCGATGCCCAGCGTTGCGTGCTGACCTACCAGCGGTGCGGACGATGCACGTGCCGGACCGTAGGAGATGTATTTCGCCTGATCCGCCAGACGCTGGGTGTCGGTTGCGAAGTGCAGGAAGTCCATGACGCGAGCCAGACGGTCTTCGGGCAGACCGGCGGGAACGATCCAGCCGTCAAGGTCGAACACCTGTGCGTCCCACAGCATCGCTACGGGCTGGTCCTGCTCTTCGATCAGCGAGAACAGACGACCGTTATAGGTCGAACCCATTACAACTTCGCCATCAGCCAGCAGCTGGGGCGTGTCAGCACCGGCCGACCACCAGACAACGTTGTCTTTGATGGTGTCCAGTTTCGCCAGAGCTTGGTCCTGACCAGCTTCGGTCGACAGAACGTCGTAAACGTCGGCCTTGGCTACGCCGTCACACAGCAGTGCCCATTCCATGTTGTTGATCGGACGCTTTTCCAGCGAGCGCTTGCCCGGGTAAGCTTCGAGATCGAAGATCGCGCAGATGTCGGTCGGCGCGGTGTCGCCCACCAGATCGGTGCGATAGCCAACGGTGGTCGAGTAAACGATCTGCGGGATGAAGCAATCCGAGACCAGCAGGTCGCCAAAGTCTTCCGAGGCGGGGGTGCCATCGGGCGCAGCGGCCAGAACTTCGTCGTGGTCGATTTCCAGAGCCAGACCTTCGTCACACAGACGGATCGCGTCCGAGGCCACAACGTCAACCAGGTCCCAGGTGATGTTGCCAGCTTCGTTCATGGCGCGCAGTTTGGCCACAGCTTCGTTCGAGCTTTCGTCCCAGACAACTTCCAGACCGTCGTGATCGGCCTTGTAGGGATCCGAGTATGCGTTGGTTTGCGACGCCTGATAGGCACCGCCCCAGCTGACCAAGGTCATGCTGTCGGCCATGCCGTGGCCTGCGGCGTACGCCGAGGCAGCAGCGGCGATGGCGCCGGTCGAAAGCATAATTGTCTTGAGTTTCATGCTTAGTCTCTCCTTGTTTACAGCCCGTTTGTCTTGGGGGCCCCACACCACCGGGCAAGGTCGCGGGGTCATCTCATCACGCGCGGGGACTTAGGCGTCCAGCGCGCGACAATCTTCTGCCAACCAACCGATCTCAATCATCTCGCCGGCTTGCAGGCGACGTTGGTCGGGGGCGTTACGGGTTTTGATGACGAAATCGTCACGGCCCGCGACGCGCAGTCGGGTTCTAAAGATATCGCCCATGTAGATGAATTCCATGACCTCAGCCTTGAGCGTGCGCGCATCAGGGCTTAGGCGGTCCTTGTTGAATTCAACGCGTTCGGGGCGGATCGACACCTTGGTGCGCTCACCGGCCTTGGACACGTTTACGGGCATTGCATCGATCAACTCACCACCGTCCAATTGGACCACAGCGCGTTCGGAATTGATTTCCTTGATCACGCCTTCAAGTGTGTTGTTCTCACCGATGAACTGGGCAACAAAGCTGTTCTCCGGCTTTTCATAGAGCAGATCCGGCGGCGCCAGTTGCTGGATGCGACCGTCGTCAAACACCGCAACACGGTCCGACATGGTCAAGGCCTCGGTCTGGTCGTGGGTCACGTAAACCGTGGTGATCCCCAGCGAGTGCGCCAGATTGGTGATCTCGAACTGCATGTGTTCGCGCAGCTGTTTGTCGAGCGCGCCCAGCGGTTCGTCCATCAGAACCAGTTCCGGTTCAAAGACCAACGCACGGGCCAGCGCGATACGCTGTTGCTGACCACCGGACAACTGGGTCGGACGGCGGCCGCCGAAATCGCCCATCTGGACCATCTCTAGGGCGCGTTTGACCTTGGCCTCACGCTCGGATTTGCCCAGCTTGCGTACCTCAAGAGGGAAGGCAAGGTTTTCGGCAACCGTCATATGCGGGAACAAGGCGTAGTTCTGGAACACCATCCCGATGCCGCGTTTGTGCGGGGGGATGTTGTTGATCGGCTTACCATCCAACAGGATTTCGCCGTGCGTTGCGGTTTCAAACCCCGCAAGCATCATCAGGCAGGTGGTTTTGCCGGACCCCGACGGGCCGAGCATCGTCAGAAACTCGCCTTTGCCAATCGAGAGGTTAAGATCTTTGACGACGAGAGTTTCGCCATCATAACTTTTTTGTACGCGATCAAAGACCACGAAACCGTTTTCGGGCGCGGTGGACAAAATGGCTCCCCTGTTTTTCTCGGGCCGATTTGTTCGGCCACTTAGAATCCTTATTGCTTTGACGGTATCATCCTATGTCACGCATGCAACCACGTTTCCAAAACGACCGGCAACCGGCATTTTGCGACTTGTCCGGCGCTAGCACTGTGGAAAATTTGACAGGTACATAGCCAAATTTCCGTGCAGATCCCTTTGAGCCATGGTGCCTTCACGAGTCAGCGTTTCGCGAAAACCGTTTAGCCTGACTAATTTTTTTCCATCTGGCAAAAGTTTAGGCCAGATCGGACCCCATAGCGAGTAAATTTTGGGCACACCATGCACAAGAGAAAGGGCGCCCAAAATGGACGCCCCTAGTTTCTGCACCAAAATGGCCTGACTTAATTGCCCGCGGCCTGATTGACGCCCGCCACAACCAGGCTGGGCGTGATCTGGTCGATCACACGACCCCAACGGGTGACAGGCTGCTCGGCGACAAAGATCACGTCGTTGGGACGCAATTCGAACCGTGTCGCGACCAGCAGGTTCGCGGCATTGCTGGCATCAAGGTTATAGGCGGTGACCGCGTTATATTCGCGGGGATCCTCGGACCCGCGCAAGACATAAATCTGGCGCACGTTCCCCGTTTCGGTCGGAATACCACCCGCCCCGTCATAAATCGCATCCGCAAGCGTGGCCTTTTGACCGAACGGCAGGGCAAAGCGTGTCTGCGTGCGCACCTCGCCTGTCAGATAGACATAGTCCTGTTTGACCGCGCCAAGTTCCAGACGTGTCTCAAAGTTCTGACGCGCCTCGGCCAATTGAGCACGGCGGATCGCGACCTCGACCTCCAGTTCATTCAAGGCCTGCACACGGGCGGTCTGTTTGAACTCGGCCAACCGGATTTGTTCGGCAAAATAGGCCTCGGCCTGATCCAGCTGGAATTCGGTATCGACAAAGACACTGTCCCCTTCGATCAACTGAATCCGTTGCAATCCGTCTTGCGCGTAAAGCTGACGCAAGGGCAATTGATAGAGCGCGCCCTGACGATAGAGCCGCACCGTGGTATAATCGGGATCGACATCGGTCACGCCACCGGACAGGGCCAGAGCCTCATCCAGATAGAGCGGCGTCAAGGTGATCGAGGCCACACGCGGCGAACTGACCGCGCCCCCGATCGACACTTTTTTCGAGTTGAACTCGGCAATCTCAAGGCTGAACGTGGGGTTGATCTGGTTTTCCACCAAGGCACGGAAAATCTCGGCCTCGGCCTCTTCCAGCGTCATCTGCGCAATCTTCACACGCCCCACATCGGGGATCGCAATCGCGCCATCGTCCTGCACGGTATAGCCTTGGCGACGGCTTTGCGCGGCAAGCAGACCGCTGAGTTGTTCAACGGATGTCTGCGCCCCGCTGGGTGTGGCCAGAACGATCACGTCGCCAACACCGATCTTATAGGGACCTTGGGTCACGGCGGGCGGCAAACGGGTCTCAAGCGCGGCGGGACGGCGTTCGGGCACATTGGCGGTGGGCGGCAGGGCCCCTGCCCCACGCAAACTGCTCGCGCTTCCGGCGGTCGTGTTGAAAATCGCCGGCAGGGCCTGCGGTTCATAGGTCGTGCGGTTTGCCACCAACACCGTTTCTGTCGTCAGCGGGACCACGCGGACCTTGGCCCCGTCCGACGCAATTTCCTGAACCTTGGGGCTGTGATAGGCGACGCCACAGGCCGACACGCCCATCGCCAGACACAGGGCCGCAGCCCGCGTCAGCGCGCGGCGGCTCAAGGACATTTCACTCACTGTCTTGGTCATTGGCGACCATCCCTCTTATTCATTCCGTCGTAACCTAGGGCCGCAGTTGGCGCAGTGTCACGTTTCCTATTGTCGGGCCCAGCCATTGGCTGGAATGCAAAATCGTCCCGTCTGTGTCGGCGATCCAGTAGAGGTTCAGGAACTCGGCCTGCGCACCATAGCAGTTCTCGATCATCAAACGGATGTCACGCGGTCCATCGGGCAATTCCAGAACCCCGGGACCACTGTCGGTGATATCACAGACAAAGGCGCGGGTATCGGCCTGAATGTCGCCGGTCAATTCGGTATGAAACCGCTGAACCCGGCCGGGTTGGCGCGCCTGCAACAGGGCATTGGTCTGGGACACATCCGCCGCCAGCAGATCGCCCCCCAATCCCCGCGTCGCAATAATCAACCCGTCGCGCGTCGATAGGGTTGAGCCATCCACGCCCAGCCACGTCACAACACCACGGTTTTCATTGATCGGTACAAGACCCGAGTTCTGCCCACGATCGGTCAGGATCACCACAGAAACCGGCGATCCATTATCAATTGCCCCCTGCACCCGCAGCGCCGCGAGATCCCGTTCCGCCGTCGTATAGAGGTCCGGCAAAACGGCTGCGGCCAGTTTGGTCTGGTTTGCACCGCTGCATCCGGCCAAGGCCAAGGCAAGGGCACCGGCCCCGAATATGCGCAGTCCCATACTCATCGCCAGAATTTCCCCCAGCGTTGTGCCAACAGCGGGTCATGCAGATCGCGCGTCACATCATAGAGACGGTTGCGCACGTTCAGGCGTTGCCCCCCGTCACGCGTGGTCGGCGAAATCGTGGTGCCAAAACCCGATTGGGACGGCTCGCCCGACAGCCACGACAGGGGGATGCTCAGACGGATGCCCTTATCAAAAGAGCCCTCTCCGAAATCCTCGAACGAGACATCTGTCAGGGTAAAGTAGGCCCCCACGCGCATACCGTTGGCAAACTCACGGTCCAGCGTAAACGTCGCGCCCCAGTCGCCCGCCAGATAACGGCCCGCGTCGATCCGGCCCAAATACCCGTTGCCAAAGTCATAATAGGCAGAGGCGTGACCGGTCAGGACATCATAATCCTGAAAGCCGAACAGGATATCGAAATCCCGCTGCTTGGCATAGTTGACCTCGACCCCAATGGCCAAGGGGCTATCGATCGGCTTCCACAGAACTTCGCCCGAAACGCCGCCGAACATCCGCTCAAGATAGCCCGCCGAAACACGACCATAGAGGTTCGCCCCCGGACGGAAGAAATATTCGCCCGTCAGGTGGGTGACCTCAAAATCGCTTTCGCGGTCATAGATGTTAAAATCCGAGCGCACATGCGGCAGAACGGAATTGGAGGGCCGTGTGCTCTGATCAAGGTTGCCGATCACCGGCTGACGGAATCGGCCCGACAGGATCACACCGGGGCGCGGCACATAAGACAGATCAAGCTGTGCCCCCAAATCGGCACGCACAGGGTTATCGGGATCAAACAACGACGGCGCCAGGTAGGCCCCATAGTCCAGCGAGAATTTTGGAAAGGCCGTCGCCAACAGGGCCTCGGGTGCGGGCGCGTCATCCGCCGCATCCGCGATATCGGCGCGCACATAGCTTTGCCATGTGCCGTCCAGTTCGAATTCCAGTTCTTCAAGATCGCTACGCTTCAGGGTGATGCGCGACAAAGGCACACCCGCCTTGGACGGGATCAGGACAAAGGTGTCCACCCCACCCGGCAGTGTATTGGCCAGAACGCGCCCTGCCCGTCCCAAAGCCTGTGGCGCGATGTCATAGCGACCGGTGGTCAGGTGGACCGTGACGCGATCGGCGCCAAGATTCACCGCCTCGACCGTCAGGCCCGCATCGGTCAGACGCTCGGCCACGCGGTTGCGCAGACCCGATGTCTGTGCCGCATCCGTGACCCAATCCTCGGACCAGCCAAGGGCGCTTGCCGACTGACGCGGGGCAATCGGTTCCGGCCCGATCTCACGCCCCCCCGGGATCGCAGGCGCACGCGGGTCCAGAACATAGCTCAGGACGACACCGACCTCGGATCCGTAGATGTAATAGCCGCCCAGATTGACCCCGTTATCAAAGGCGTAATCCGCGCCGAAACTGAAAGGGCTGCGCCGGTCAAAGCCAAGTCTGGCGACCTCTTCATCATAGGCGTCAGAGGAATATTCGGCCTTGAGGGTCAACCGGTCGTTAACGTCCCATTCTATTCCGCCAAACAGGGCCGCGGGACCACGGAACCACGTTCCGAAATCAAGCTGGCCCGTCTGACTGATATCCCCCGGTCCAGGTCGGGTATCAAAGCGGTCATCCAGAATGCCCAACGGGTTGTCGAAACTGTTATAGCTGCCCAGTCGCCCCCAGCCGATCCCGCCAGACGCACGCAGCGCCGGGCCAAAGGATTTAGAGGCCACCAGATATTCCGCCCCATACACGCCGGTTCCGCCAAAATCGCGCAGACCAACCGCAACGGCAGGCGTGTATTCGCCCTCATCCACGAACCGATAGTGAACGTCAAACGACCGGTCATAGCGGCTTAGGCTTCCCCCGAGATCATAATCCTCAAGATAGGCATAGCGAAAACTACCCGTCAGGCGATCGGTAATCTGAAACGTCAACGTGTTGCGAACCACGCCACTGTAATAGCCGCTGGTAAGTGCAAGGTTTCCGTCAGGCAGGCTATAGGCCGTTGGCGTATCAATAAGACCCGGCAAACCGTAAAACGACAGGCTGGGCCGTGTCTCGGCATGCACCACGGGCGCCGCCCCACCAAGGCATAGGCTCGCAAGTAGGATCTTGGGATATAGCTGCTGCGACATAAGCTCGGGGTCGAATGATTTATATTTATTGATGTGTACACAAATCCGTGCGGACTTGGCTAGTTTGAAACGAGATTTTTCTCTTTGGGGAGATCTAATTTTTTCTATATAAGCACCGAAAGCACATAGAAAAAACGACAAATCGAGGCCCCGGGCATGAAGGCACTGACATCGCTGTTTACACGCAAAAAACCGCGCACTGTGCCCCAGCGTTTTGACGCCCCGATTGCACCCGACGATGCGTTTTTCGCCATTGGTGACATCCATGGGTGCGATGACCTATTTGCCCGCCTGATCGACCGTATCCTTGCGCGCCCGGGCGATGCCCCGATCATCTGTGTGGGCGACTATGTGGATCGCGGCGAGGAAAACGCCGCTGTGCTGCGCCGTCTGATGGAGCTTGACCGCGCCCTTGGCGAGCGTTTTGTCTGTCTTCTGGGCAACCACGAAGACATGTTTTTGAAGTTTCTGGAGGCACCTGAAGAACGGGGCGCACGATGGCTGCGCTATGGCGGCTTGCAAACCTTGGCAAGTTTTGGCCTGCGTGGTGTCAGCGAGGGCACGAACGGTCAGGCCCTGATCGACGTGCGCGATAGGCTGCGCGATGAACTGGGCCCGATTGAGGCATGGCTGCGCGATCGCCCCTTGTCGTGGCAAAACGGGAATGTCGTCGTGGTGCATGCAGGGGCTGATCCGGCGGTGCCATTAGACCTGCAAGACCGCGCGACGTTGATGTGGGGGCATCGCGACTTTGACCACCTTCCGCGACAGGACGGGGTCTGGGTTGTGCACGGCCATACGATCACCCCGACACCGACGGTCAGCAACGGGCGTATCGCGATTGACACCGGCGCCTATGCGACGGGGCGCCTGACCGCGGCAATGGTCGTGCCGGGCGATGTGGAATTCATTCAGGCCTAAATTCCGACGCGCCCAACGAAAAACCCCCGACGCGCCTGCATCGGGGGTATTCAATGTGACCTGCGCTGGCCGCGATCAGTTGTTGTAATATTTCGCCCCATAGGCCGCATAGGACCCATAGCGCCCGCCATAGCCATAGCGCTTCATGCCTTCAGGGCTGACCTGGCCCAGAACAAGACCGGACACTTTCTGACCCACGGATTCAAACATCCGCAAGGCGTCTTGCACTTGGGTTTTCGAGGTCGTGTCCCATTTCACCCCAAACAGCACCGCATCCGCGTGTTTGGCGATGATACGCGCATCCGGCACAACCAGAACCGGCGGCGTATCAATGATGATGACGTCATATTGTTCTCGGGCTTTCGCAATAAAATCGCCAAAAGCCGATGACGAAAACAGGTCGGCCGCGTTCACCTTGGCTTCTTCGCCAATCAGGATATCGGCCTTGACCCGCGGATCGTTGATGACACAATCCTCAAGCAGGGCGTCGCCCTTGATGACAGCGACAAGCCCCTGTTTCTGATCGGTGTTCAGATACTGACCAAAGACGCGGCGACGAATATCACCCTCGACCAAGAGCACCTTTTTGCCCATCCCGACAAAGTTCTGGGCAAGGGACAGGGACACAGTGGTCTTGCCCTCGCCTGGAAGGGACGAGGTCGTCAGGATCACCTGCGGCGGCGTGTCGAAATTCGACAACATGATCGACGTCCGCAGGTTGCGCACCGCCTCGGCCGCGGCAGATGTCGGTCGGTCGGCCAGATACTGGATGACATCCTTGCGGCGACGCACCGGCACCATCGGCAATTGCCCCATCACAGTGTAGCCGGTCGTTTGCTCAAGGTCCGCAGCCGTGCGGAAGGTTTGCGCGCGTGTCTCCAACAACAAGACGATCAAAGCGCCGATGAAAAGCCCCACAATAGCAGCCATCGCAATCGAAATCCCCACGCGCGGTTCACTGGCTTGGGCGGGGATCACGGCGGTGGACAGAACCCGACTGTCGGCCTGTTGAATACCTTGCTGGGCAGCGGTTTCCTTGAGGCGACCCAAGAAGTATTCGTACAAAAGACGAGATGCCTCGGCCTCGCGCGTCAATTGCTGCAACGCGATCAGATCGTCACTTTGCTGGGCATTCTGGGCCTCTAGGCGGACCGCAGCCGCCTCAAGCGCGCCGACCTGCTGGGTCGCGCGGGTCAGGTTTGTCTGCGCCTGATCCAGCAAAAGCGCAAACCGCTGATCAAAACCGCGGGCCTGTTCCGGCGTCGGATCAAGCGGCAAACCGGCAAAGAGGCGATCCAATTGGGGATCTTGAGCAACCGTGACCTTGGCCGAACGGGTGTCGTTCATCACCTCTTCTAGCGCCTCAAGCCGCTGGCGTGCTGCGGCGGCGGACACATTCGCGGTCACAATGCGATCCCGCAGGTCCTTCATCTGACGCTCTTGCGCCTGAAGGTCCTCAAGGCTGATCAGATCGGTTTGCGCATTAAATTCTGCCACGCGGGACTCTGCGACCTCAAGCTCTTGCTTCAGTGTCGCAACCTGATCAGTCAACCAGACGGTCGCCTTTTCGGTGGCCTCGAATTTCACGGCGATCTGATTTTCGATATAGAGTTCGGCGATCGTGTCGGCGATCAGCGCGGCCTTAACCGCGGATTGGCTGGAGACCGTGATCTCAAAGACAAAGCTCTGGGGAATGTTGCGCACGGAAACGGACTTGAGCAGGGTCGCAATCACCCTGTCGGTCTCCATACGCAGGGCCTGTTCGGCCTCGGGCTCGGCGGCCTCAGGCCTGCCAAGCACCCCTTTCACCCACGACTTCAGTTCCGACACACGGCTGGGCGGGTTCAGAGTTTCGTTGAACTCGGGATCGTCGCGCAGGTTCAGTTCTTCAACCACATGCCGCATCAGGCCGCGACTGCGCAGGACTTCGACCTCCGAGTTCAGCTCAGTAGATTCTCCGCTCAGGCCCCCAACGACACTTTCGATATCCACGATCTGGGCAGGCTGGGTCTCTAGGATCACAACAGAGGTAGAGCGGTAGATCGGCGTCGCGACCCCAAGGGAATAGAACACACCCAGCGCCACGCAAAGAAACGCCACCACCGCGATAATGAACTTGCCGCGCCATAAAATGCCAAACACCTGCCCGAGGTCGATCACATCCTCCCCGCCAGAGGTCGCATGTGCCATTGGGCTTTTGGATAGCGAGGGAAAATTCTGGGTCATGCGCGTTTATTCTATTCCTGCGTATCTGCGTCTCAGATGTCCCTGTATCGGGACGAAAATCGTTTGAAAATCGCATCCGATTCTAGACGGATATACCCCGAAAGAGGGGCGTCGGTCCAATTTTGGTCAAAAACCACAAAAATGGGAAAAAACGCAACCCGTGAATCAATTAACCCTCACTGGCTGCGATAAATCACTAAAACCTCACCGAATTGGGTATTGATTCGCATCAAAAGTATGCAGGTCGTCGCAAATTTGACGGGCAGTTCGTCAGATTTTCTCGCATTTGCGGCAAAATTATGCCGGTTCAGGAGGTTAACGAGTTTTTTTTAAACTTCGTCGTTCCAATCGGTCCCGAATTCGGTATTTCGTGGTGACGTCAGAGCATCGCGTTGCTATGCGTAGAGACAATTGCCGACCTTATAGTTTGGGAGCCCTCCTCATGTTTAAGTTTTTGACCCCCGCCGCCGCAGCTCTCTGCCTGTTGGCGCCCCAAGCACAGGCGCAGGCCCTTACCGTTCAAAGCTGTCAGGCCGCCGCACAGGCGCTGGCCGCTGCCGGCGCTGCCAACGCAGCCGCGATTGGCCTGAGCCAAGCCCAGATCGCGCAATGCACCTCGATCCTGCAGGCCAATGGCTTTACCGCTTCGCAGGCTGCTCTGGCATCGACGGGTGTCGCAGCCGCAGGTGGCGCCGCCGCCCTGCTGGTGGCGCTGGTTGCCGGTGCAGGCGAAAGCACCTCGACGACCACGACGACCAGCACTACGTCGACCGCTCAATAATTTGTATGGGTCGGGGGGCCAATTTCTGGTCTCCCACCTCTTTCGTTCCTGTGACCGGTGCCACGCGTAGAGGGATAGTCCATTGAAAGACGACGCTTATTATGACCTCATTGAAGGTCAGATTGCTCCGTTTCCCACCACTAGACCGTCCAAACTGAATGTCCGGTCCAAGCGGTCATTTCGTACCTTTTACTTCGCTACGAAGCGCGTGCTCGATATTTTCGGTGCGGTGTTCGGGCTGCTTTTGATTTTTCCACTCCTGATCGGTGTGGCACTGGCCATCAAAATCAATTCCCGCGGTCCCGTCTTTTTCCGCCAGGAACGCTATGGCCTCAACGGTGAGCTGTTCCGCATTTACAAATTCCGCACGATGTATAGCGAAAGCGGTGATGCAACGGGCGTGAAACAGACCACCAGCAACGACAATCGTGTCACGCCAGTGGGTGCATTTCTGCGCCGCACCTCGATTGACGAACTTCCGCAGCTGATCAACGTCCTGAACGGCACCATGTCGTTCGTTGGACCGCGCCCGCATGTGCCGAACATGCTGGCTGCAGGTGTTCGGTATGAGGATTTTGACCGCCGCTACATGTATCGCCACGGCATGTTGCCCGGAATTACCGGCCTTGCGCAGGTCAACGGCTATCGCGGGCCGACCTCCAGCTATGAGGCCGCACGCGGTCGACTTGAACTGGATCTGGAGTATATCCGCACGGCCTCTCTGTACGGTGATTTCAAAATTCTGGTGAAAACCATTGCCAAGGAATTGCTGCGGGGCGGCTCTGGACACTGAACGCCGCAAAAGTGACGTAAGGGCATTTGAACCCCGCTCCGGTCCCTACTGGCGCGGGGTTGTTTGTTTCTCCTAAGCTGAGGTCAGGGGCCACGCACCCCACTGAGGGAGGAGAATTCATGAAGATCACTGCAGCGGTTCTTGAAACCAGCGGCATTGAGCGCGATTTCGACCGCGCCAAGGCCCTGACGGTACGCGATGACATCGACCTTGCCCCGCCTGGACCGGGTGAGGTCCTGATCCGGCTGGCTGCCGCGGGGGTGTGCCATTCGGACCTGTCGGTGATCAACGGCACCCGTCCCCGCCCCGTTCCAATGGTTCTGGGGCATGAGGCCTCGGGCTTTGTCGAAGCCTTGGGCGACGGCGTTGACGATCTGGCCGTGGGCGATCACGTGGTCTGTATCTTTGCGCCCGGCTGCGGCACCTGTACGCCCTGCGCGTCGGGCCGCCCTGCCCTGTGCACCCGTGCCGCCAAACACCACAGCGTGGGCGAATTGATGACCGGTCATCGCCGCCTGTCGATGGATGGCCGGCCTGTGAACCACCACACCGGCATTTCCGCCTTTGCCACCCATGCCGTTGTCGCGCGGCCAAGCCTGATCCGCGTGGACGCCGACATTCCCCCGACCATATCTGCCCTGTTCTCCTGTGCCATGCTGACCGGCGCGGGGGCCGTGTTCAACACCGCCAAAATCGCACCGGGGTCCAAGGTCGCGGTCGTCGGCCTTGGCGGTGTGGGTCTGTCGGCGATCCTTGGCGCGGTTGCCGCCGGCGCGGGTGAGGTCATCGCCATCGACCCGTTCCAATCAAAACTGGACACCGCGCGCGACATGGGCGCCACGCAAACCGTGACCGCCGACGCCCAAACGGTTGAGGCGGTGCGCGATCTTACGGGCGGCGGCGTGGATTACGCGTTTGAACTGGCCGGATCGGTCAAGGCGTTGGAAACCGCCTATGACTGCACCTGTCGCGGGGGCACGACGGTCACGGCGGGATTGCCCCATCCGGATGCGCGCATGCCGCTGAACGCGCTGAACCTTGTGGCCGAGGAACGCACCCTAAAGGGCAGCTATATCGGCTCCTGCGTGCCCAAGCGCGACCTGCCGCGCATGTTCGCCCTGCACGCCCAAGGGAAACTGCCGGTGGAAAAGATGCTGACCCATCGTCTGCGCCTTGATCAGATCAATCTGGCGATGGATCAGTTGGACAATGGCACGGCCATCCGTCAGGTCATCGAATTCGACTGACCCCTGCTGCCCCGGTTAGGACCGGGGCAGCAACCCCGACAGATACTTGCCATAGGCGGTTTTCTCGAAGGTCTTTGCGTGTTCGGCCAGCTTTTCCGCGTCGATCCACCCTTTGGCGTAGGCGATTTCTTCGGGACAGCCGGATTGCATCCCCTGCCGCTCGGACAGGGTGCGCACGAAATTCCCCGCGTCCAGCAATGACCCGTGCGTACCTGTGTCCAGCCACGCATAGCCACGGCCCAGACGTTCCACGGACAGCGCCCCCTCGGTCAGATAGCTCTCAAGCAAGGTGACAATTTCCAATTCACCACGCGCGGATGGGGTCACCTCCCGCGCGCGACGTGGCGCATCGCCATCAAGGAAATAGAGGCCCGTCACCGCATAGTTGCTGGGCGGATCTTCGGGTTTTTCGATGATTTCGGTCACCGTGCCCTCGTCGTCAAACCGCACCACGCCGTATCGTTCCGGATCGGCCACGCGATAGCCAAACACGGTGCCACCGGTCGCGCGCGTATCCGCCGCCATCAACATCTCGGGCAACCCGTGACCAAAGAAGATATTGTCCCCCAGAACCATCGCGGACGGCGCACCATCCAAGAAATCCTCGGCCAGGATATAGGCCTGTGCCAAGCCATCGGGGCTGGGTTGTTCGATATAGGTGAAGGACAGGCCCCATTGCGATCCATCGCCCAAAAGGCGTTTGAACTGGGCCTGATCGTCGGGGGTGGTGATCACCGCGATGTCCCGAATACCCGCCAGCATCAGAACGGAAATCGGGTAATAAATCATTGGCTTATCATAAATCGGCATCAGCTGTTTGGACACCGCCATCGTCAACGGAAACAGGCGCGATCCCGTTCCGCCCGCCAGAATAATGCCTTTGCGGTTGCTCATACCACGTCCTTCAACTCGGTTAAAACTGCACTCAATTCACTGCGCCAAGCGGGGCGGTCGATCCCGAACACATCCGCCGTCGCCGCACAGTTCAGGCGCGAATTGGCGGGGCGTTTGGCGGGGGTGGGATAGTCCGCGCTGGGGATATCGGTGACCGCCACGTTGCGCCCCGCCTGCGTGAAAATCTCGCGCGCGAAATCGGCCCAACTGACGTCCGGCGCGCCCGAAAAATGATAGGTGCCGGACGCGGACGCGTCATCGGTCAGGCGGCGCGCGATGATCACACAGGCCTCGGCGATCGCACGCGCGGGCGTGGGGCCGCCCACCTGATCCGCGACGATGGTTAATGCGTCGCGGGTTTCAGACAGGCGCAGCATGGTTTTGACGAAATTCCCGCCGTGGGCCGAAAACACCCAAGACGTCCGCAAGATCGCATAGGGCGCGCCGGACGCGATCACGCCCTGTTCGCCCGCCAGTTTGGTCCAGCCATAAACGCCCAAAGGGGCCGTCGGGTCGGCGGGGGAAAACGGCACCTCCCCCGCGCCATTGAACACGTAATCAGTCGAAATCTGCACAATCGGGATGTTCAGATCGGCGCAGGCCTGTGCCATCGCGGTCGGGGCCGCGCCGTTCACCGTGGCGGCGGTGGGTTCATCGGTTTCCGCCGCATCCACAGCCGTATAGGCGGCGGCGTTGATCACGGCATCGGGGCGCAACGCGGCTATCTGCGCCGCGCAATCGGCGGGCCGCGTCAAATCCGCCTCATCCCGCCCCAGGAACCGCGCATCGGGCAGGATACGGGCCAATTCGCGCGCCACCTGACCGGTTTTGCCAAAGACCAAAATCATGCGTTGATCCCCTGCCGCGTGCCAACCCCGTCGCGATCCAACAGGGCCTGCCACCACGCGGTGTTGTCCAGATACCAGCGCACGGTCTTGCGCAGGCCCTCGTCGACCGTGACGCTGGGCCGCCAGTCGAGTTCGTCGCGAATGCGTTTGGGATCAATGGCATAGCGCTGATCATGCCCCGGACGGTCGGCCACGAATGTGATCTGATCCGCATAGGAACCCGACTGTTTCGGGCGCATCTCATCCAAAATCGCGCAGATGGTTTTCACAAGGTCGAGGTTGGTGCGCTCATTCTCGCCACCCACATTATAACTGCGGCCAACCTGGCCCGCCTCCAGCACACGCAACAAGGCGTCGGCGTGATCCTCAACATAGAGCCAATCGCGGATGTTCGACCCATCGCCATAGATCGGCAAATCCCGCCCCGCCAGCGCGGTCAGGATCACCACGGGGATCAGCTTTTCAGGGAAATGATACGGCCCGTAATTGTTCGAACAATTGGTCAGCAGCACCGGCAGACCATAGGTTTCATGCCACGCGCGCACCAAATGGTCGCTTGACGCCTTGGACGCCGAATAGGGCGAACGCGGATCATAGGCGGTCGTTTCGGTGAACTTGACCGACGGATCATCGGGGAGCGAGCCGAACACCTCATCCGTGGAAATATGCAGGAACCGGAACGCATCGGGCCGCCCTGCCCCGTCCCAATAGGCGCGCGCGGCCTGAAGCAGAGTAAAGGTGCCGATCACGTTGGTCTGCAAAAACGCGCTGGGTCCGTCGATTGAGCGATCCACATGGGATTCGGCGGCCAGATGCATCACCTGATCGGGGCGGTGCATCTCAAAGATCCGAGCCATCGCGGCGGCGTCACAGATATCGGCGTGCTCAAACGCATAATTCGGATCTTCCGCAACGCTGGCCACATTCTCCAGACAGGCCGCATAGGTCAGCGCGTCGACATTCACCACCTGATGCCCGCGCGCAATCGCCAAACGCACCACGGCCGAGCCGATGAACCCCGCGCCGCCCGTCACCAAAATCTTCATCAATAGTCCCCAAATTCAAACGGGCTGTGCCACTCGGCCAATGCGGGCGCGGCGATGTCCTTGTCCGACAGGACGGGCGTAATCCCCGCCAACGGCCAGTCGATCCCGACACTGTCCCAGCGCACCGCACCGTCACAGTCCGGCGCGTAATGATCCGTGCATTTATAGATGATTTCGCTGTCCTCTTGCAGGGTCATAAACCCGTGCAAAAACCCCGCCGGCACCCAGAGCTGCACCCCGTTCTCAAAGCTCAACTCGGCCCCGTACCATTGCCCATAGGTCGGGCTATTGCGGCGCACATCGACGGCGACGTCAAAGATCGCGCCACGACCACAGCGCACCAGTTTTCCTTGTGCATGCGGGGGCGATTGGTAGTGCAACCCGCGTACCGTTCCGACCTCACGCGATAGGGAATGGTTGTCCTGCACGAACTCGGGCAGGTCCACCCCCGCCTCAATCAACCGCGTCTTGTTCCAGCTTTCCGAGAAAAACCCGCGATGATCCCCGAACCGCGCCGGAGTGATGCGCAAAACGCCGGGTAAATCGACCTGTTCAACCTGCATGACTTGCCCCCTTAATCCGCTGCGACCGTAGGGCAAATCTGGTTAACCGTCCATGAAGCAAAACAGGTTTAAGAGCACCCATCGCGCAAAATCGTAGTCGATGCGGATGTCAGGAAAATGGTGCCCCCACACGGACTCGAACCGCGGACCCACTGATTACAAATCAGTTGCTCTACCAGCTGAGCTATAGGGGCACTGACGCCGATTTAGCGTTGGATTCGCGGGGGCGCAAGGGGTTACCTGTTGGCCCGCGCCAAAAGAAGCACCGCGACCAATCCAACGCCAATCACCAGCAGGGCTGCGGGCGATGCGTCGTTGATGTTTTCAAGCGAGGCTTTCTCATAGACCCGCGTCGCCAGCGTATTGAACCCGAACGGGCGCAGGAGCAGCGTGGCGGGCAGTTCCTTGACGCAATCGACGAACACCAACAGCAACGCCGTCCCGATGGAGCCACGGATCAGGGGCAGGTAGACCTCAACCAAGGTGCCCCGCGCCGACCGCCCGAGAGAGCGCGCCGCCATCGGCAAGCTGGGCGTGACGCGGCCAAATGCGGAATCCGCGGCGCCTTGGGCAATCGCGAAAAACCGCACGCAATAAGCATAGATGACGGCAAAGGCAGAGCCTGTCATCAACAGACCGACGCGGTCCTCGGTGAAACGTTCGAGAAACGCCGCCAAGGCATTGTCCGCCGCCGCCATCGGGATCAACAGCCCCACCGCCAGAACCGCACCCGGCGCGGCGTAGCCAAGGGTCGTCACCGGCAACAACAGGCGCGGGAGTTGCTTACCGCTGAGCCGGACGCCATAGACAAGGAACAGGGCCGCCGTCACTGTCACAAAGGCCGCAATCCCGCCCGCAGACAGGGTATGCCCCAGCGCCCGCAACAGACCCGGCGCCAACCAGCCCGAAGTCGCATCCGCCGCGTGATAGCCGATCACCGCCGTCGGCAAGGCAAAGCCAAGCGCAAAGGGCACCGCACAGAACAGCATCGCCAACAGGCCCTGCAGGCCGGTCAGTTCGATCTTGGTGATCGGGCGGCTGTGCCGTGGCGGGTTAAAGAACCGCATGCGGCGGCGGCTGACCTTTTCCATGCCCATCAGGAACAGGATCATCACAAGGATCACCGACGAAATCTGGGCCGCGCCGCCCGCGTTGCCACCCTCTAGCCAGACGCTAAAGATACCGGTGGTCAGGGTCTGCACGGCGAAAAATTCAACCACGCCGAAATCGTTGACCGTCTCCATCATCACGATGGCACAGCCCGCCGCGATGGCCGGACGCGCCAAGGGCAGGCCCACACGGCGGAACCGCCCGAAAGGACCGGCCCCAAGGGCACGGGCGACTTCATACGTGCCGCCGGATTGTTCGCGCAGGGCCGCGCGGGTCAGCAGATACACATAGGGGTAGAGCGACACCGACAGAACCAGAATGGCCGCACCACGCGACCGGATTTCGGGGAACCAATAGTCGCGCGCGCTGCTCCAGCCGAAAATCTGGCGCAACAGGGTCTGAACCGGCCCCGCGTATTCCAGAAAATCCACAAGCGCATAGGCCCCCACATAGGCAGGGATCGCCAGCGGCAACAGCAACAGCCATTCCAGCCACCGCGCGCCGGGAAAGCGGTACATCGTGACCAACCACGCCGCCCCCGTCCCCATCGCCGCCGCAAGGGCCGCAACGCAGACCATCAAGACGCCCGTGTTCATCACGTAACGCGGCAAGGTCGTCGAGATCAGGTGTGGCCACACGTTTTCCGCCGGAAACAGGGCCATGCCCACCACCACAAGGATCGGCAGCATCACCAAACCCGCAATCACCACGGCCCCGATAGACCACGGATCAACGGAAACCACGCGGCGGCGACCCGCCAGAACTTGAGCATTTTGGTCAGTCATGGCACCGCCCTACAGGAAAGCCGTTTTACTGTCCAGAAATCCTGATGTAACCATGTGGTAACGCACAGCAAAACGCAGGGTCCAATGCAGATAGCCTATCACCTTGGGGTTCATTGCACCGACGAAGAGCGGTTGCTCAAATGTCTGTTGAAAAACAAGGGCAAGCTGGCCGAACAGGGGATCGGCGTTCCCGGGCCGGGCCGCTATCGCAATGTGGTGCGCGAACAGATGGTGGAACTGCGCGGGCGCCCTGCCTCGGCCGAACATCAGGAAAAGCTGCTGGGCGTCATTGCCGAGAACGAAGAGATCAGCCGCGTCGTCCTGACCAACCCGTCCTTTATGGCGGCCCCTGCACGCGCGATCCAGACCGGCCAGTTTTACCCGAACGCCGATCAAAAGACCCATTGGCTGTCGCAACTTTTGCCGGGGGCGCAGGTGGAATTCTTTGTGGCCATCCGCAACCCCGCCACGTTCCTGCCCGCCCTGATGGCCGAGACCAAGGCCGCAGGCCCCGAGGTGTTTTTGGGCGACACCGATCCATTGGACCTGCAATGGTCGCCCTTGATCGAAAAGATCCGCCGCGCCAACCCCGAGGCCTCGGTAACCGTCTGGTGCAACGAGGACACGCCGCTGATCTGGCCGGAAATCCTGCGCGAGATGTCAGGGCATGAGCCCCACACCCAACTGGACGGCATCTATGACTTCCACGCCTCGATCATGACCGAGGCCGGTATCCGCCGCATGTTGGCCTATTTCCAATCGCATCCCCCCGTGAATGAGGTTCAGCGCCGTCGCGTGGTCGCGGCCTTCCTCGACAAATTCGCGAATGAAGACGAGATTGAGGTCGAGATCGACCTGCCCGGCTGGGACGAGGATCTGGTTGAATCCATGACCGAGGCCTATGAGGAAGACATCTTTGCCATCGAACGGATGGCGGGGGTGAACCTGATCACCCCCTGATCGCCCTCTGATACCCTCGGGCGATCGGCATCCGCGTCTCGACCACCTCTGCCCACCAGCTGCATCCGGCGGGAATGATGTCGTCGTTGAAATTGTATTTCGGGTGATGGACCGGCGCGGTGTCGCCATTGCCGATCAGGATATAGGCCCCCGGTCGCGCGTTCAGCATATAGGCAAAATCCTCCCCCCCCATGATCAGGGGCGCCTCGTCGCATGCGCCTGCCACACCGCGCGCCACATCCGCCGCATAGTCCGTTTCGGAGTCCGTGTTGGTCATCACCGGATAGTTGCGCCGATAGACCACCTCGGCCTCGGCGCCATAGGCGGTGGCCGTCGATTTGGCCAGCGTGGTCAGGCGGTCCTCGACCTGATCCTGCACCTCTAGTTTCAGCGTCCGCACGGTGCCGCGCAGATGCACCGATTGCGGGATCACATTGAACGCGGTCGATGAGGTCTGAAAGCTGGTCACCGACACAACCACCTGTTCCACGGGGTCGATATTGCGGCTGGCAATGGATTGCAGGCCCAGAACCACGTGACTGGCCACGACGGTCGGATCAATCGTGTCGTTGGGTTTCGCCGCATGGCCGCCCTTGCCGTGGATGGTGATGTCAAACACATCCGTGGCGGCGAAAAATGGACCCGGACGGATGGCAAAGCTGCTGGGCTCCATGCCCGGCCAGTTGTGCATGCCGTAGACCTCTTGGATACCGAACCGCTCCATCAAGCCGTCCTCGACCATCTCGCGACCGCCGCCGCCGCCCTCTTCGGCGGGTTGGAAAATGATCACGGCGGTGCCGTCGAAATTGCGCGTCTCGGCAAGGTATTTCGCCGCGCCCAGCAACATCGCCGTGTGCCCGTCATGGCCACAGGCGTGCATCTTGCCTGCCTCACCCGATGCATAGGGCAGGCCCGTTTCCTCATGAATGGGTAGCGCGTCCATATCCGCGCGCAGACCGACCACGCGCCCCTTGGTGTCCGTGCGCCCACGGATCACGCCGACAACGCCCGTGCGCCCGATGCCGGTGACCACCTCATCCGCGCCGAATTCGCCCAGCAACTCGGCCACCCGCGCCGCCGTGCGATGCGTATCAAACAGCAATTCGGGGTGGGCATGGAAATCACGACGCCATTCAGTGATCTCACCATGCAGTTCGGCGAAGCGGTTTTTGATGGGCATGGCGGACCTTTGGGCTGGATGTCATTTGCAACAAAACCTGTGCCCGAGACGGGGCAAGGTCAAGGGGCGATAACGCCCCCTCACCCGCATTTGCGCCCCTATCCCGCAGGGGTTGCACCCTTGCCCAGTTTTACCGCGCCCAGCCACGACAGGGCCAACATCCCCGCCGCCACCAACAGGCACAGGGCCACGCCCCCGATCTGATAGCTCAGCCCCGACAAAACCGTGCCCAGCAACCGACCGGCGGCATTCGCCATATAGTAAAACCCGACGTCCATGGTGACGCGGCTGTCACTGGTGAACGCAAGGATCAGATAGGAATGCAAGGAACTGTTCACCGCGAAAATCGCCCCGAACAGCAACAGCCCGATGATCAAGGTAACGGTCAACCACGGGGCGGCCCCGCCCGACACGGCGACCAAGGCGGCCAGCGCGGCGGGGATCGCGACCAGTGCCCCCACCCAAATACGCGCGGCCCGCACCATTTCGGCCGTCGGGCGGTCCTTGGCGCGCAACAGGCGCGGCGCGTTGGCCTGCACCACGCCATAGAGGATCGTCCAGAGCGCCATAAACGTGCCGATGGTAAAGAACGCGGCGCGGTTTCCGGCCTCGGACCCATCCGACAGAACCGCATAGAAATAGACCGGAATGCCGACGACAAACCACACATCGCGCGCGCCAAACAGGAATACCCGCGCGAAGGACAACCAGTTCACATCGCGGTTTTTCGACAGGACCTCGCGGAACTTGGCGTCCTTACGCCCGCGCGGCAGACCCGATGGCATACGCAGCGCCACAGCAATCAGGATCACCGCCAGAACAACCGCCATCCCGATGACCGAGGGCACAAATCCGAACAGACCCAGCGCCGCCGCCCCGCACAGGAACCCCGCACCTTTGACCGCGTTTTTGGACCCCGTCAGGATCGCGACCCAGCGGAACAAGCCGCCCTGCCCCTTCGGCGCCAACAGTTTGACCGCCGATTTCGACGACATCTTGGCCAGATCCTTGGCCACGCCCGACGCGCCCTGCACCGCCATTACAAACGCCACCGAGGCCGTCACGGACCAATCGGGGTTCAACTGCGCCAGCGCGATCAGCGCGACGATCTGAATGCCGAGACCCGCGTAGAGGGTGCTGGTCAGCCCGAACCGCGCCGCCAGCCACCCCGCAGACAGGTTCGTCACCACGCCCGCGATTTCGTAAAGGACGAACAGATAGGCCAGTTGGACCGGCGAAAACCCCAGCGTATGAAAGTGCAGCAGCACCAGCATCCTGAGCGCCCCATCCGACAGCATGAACGCCCAATAGGCCGCCGTCACCGCGATATAGGCGGCCAGACCCTCGGGACGGGCCGTGTCACTGTTCGTCCCCGTGCTCATAGCGAGGTGCCAACCATCAGGGCCACGTCGACCAAACGGTTCGCATAGCCCCATTCGTTGTCATACCAGACGTACAGTTTCACCTGCGTGCCGTTCACCACCATGGTCGAGGGCGCGTCGATAATCCCGCTGCGCGGATCGTTGGTGTAATCGGTCGACACCAACGGGCGCGTCTCATAGCCCAGAATGCCGTTCAACTTACCCTCCGCCGCGTCAGACAGCATCTGGTTCACTTCCTCAACCGTGGTTTCGCGGTTCACCTCGAACACGCAATCGGTCAGGGACGCGTTCAACAGGGGCACGCGCACCGCATGGCCGTTCAGCTTGCCCACAAGGTCCGGATAGATCAGTGTGATCGCCGTCGCGCTGCCCGTGGTGGTCGGGATCAAACTGTTCAGGGCCGAGCGCGCACGGCGCAGGTCCTTTGCCGGTTTGTCGACGATGGTCTGGGTGTTGGTGACATCGTGGATCGTGGTGATCGAGCCGTGCTTGATCCCCAGACCCTCATGGATGACCTTGACCACCGGCGCGATACAGTTGGTGGTACAGCTTGCGGCGGTGACGATGCGATGGCGGGCGGGCTCATACACGTCGTTGTTCACGCCAAACACGATATTGGCGGCGTCCCCGTCCTTGACCGGTGCGGACACAACGACCTTTTTCACGCCAGCGGTGAAATAGGGTTCGATCTTGGCCTCGGTCTTGAACACGCCGGTACAGTCGATGACGACATCCACGCCGTCCAGCGGCAGATCCTCAATCCGCTTTTCGCCAAGGCAAGGAATGGTCGTGCCGTCGATGGTGATCGAGGTCTCATCGGCGGAGATGTCCGCGTCCCAGCGCCCGTGCACGGTGTCGAATTCCAACAGATGCGCGTGCATCGCCGGATCGCCCACGGCGTCGTTGATGAATGCGATCTTTGCGCCGCGCTCCAGCAACGGGCGCAGGGCAAGTTTCCCCATCCGGCCAAGGCCGTTCAATGCATAGGTGGTCATAGCGTATCCTGTAGATGTGACAGACCGTCCAGACGCTGTTGCAGCGCCGAGCGGTCAAGGGTTTCAAAGGGCAGCGCGACAAAGGCCGAAATCCGCGATTTCAGCGCGCCATAGGCCTGTTGAAAGGCCAACATTCGTTCGGCCCGCGTGCCGGTTGCGGTGACGGGATCGGGGATGCCCCAATGGGCGCTGACGGGCAGACCGGGCCATGCCGGACAATCCTCATTCGCGGCGCGATCGCATACGGTGAACACGAAATCCATTTGCGGCGTGCCCGTTGCCATCATGTCATCGACGGTCTTGGGGTGCAGGCCGGTCGTGTCGTGCCCCTTGCTGCGCAGCAACTCGCCCGCGACCAGATGGACATCGCGCGCGGGCGTGGTTCCGGCGGAAAAGGCGTTGAACCGCCCCTGCCCCAGATCGCGCAACAGCGCCTCGGCGAAAATCGAGCGCGCGGAATTTCCGGTACACAGGAACATCACATTCATCACCCGATCCGTGCCCGCCACGGGGGCGGGGTTGCACAGGGCCGGACGCCCGCGACAGCAATCGGCGAACATGAACTCAACCAGACCCGAGGCCGTGTCTACGTCCGCCGTGTAACGCAAAGATGTCCCCGCGCGGTCCTGACGGATCAACCCCGCCCCACGCAGGGCGGACAGATAGACCGATAGGGTGGAAGGTTTGATCCCCGTTGCGGAGGCGATCTCACCGGCGGGCAGCGCATCGGGAAACCGGCGCATCAGCATCCGGAACACCGCCAGACGCTGGGGGTGGCCAAGGATCGCGAATTGGTCGTGATGATCTATTTCCATATTTCGTGAAATACGGAATTAGTCGAGTCGTCACAAGGCCAGAGTCACCCTGTCACAAAAGTTTCACGCGGCGGGGAACAGGCCCTCGGCACTGGGAATGGCGGGGGCGATGTCGTCCATCAACTCGACACAGCGCTCCGGCGTATCGCCTTTGGCGATGTCCTCGAACTGGGCCAGAACATTGCGCAGATGCATCGCGCCCAGCACGGCGGCGGCGCCGGCGGCCTTGTGCGCGACGCGGGCGGCATTGGCGTAATCGCCCTCATCCGTCAGCGCGCGCAATTCGCCCATGGCGGTTTCGCTTTCGCTGAGGAAGGTGTTGAAATGCTGCTGCAACAGATCATCGCCTAGCGCCTCACGCAGGCTCTCGAACAGTTCCAGATCCAGCAATTCGCCATTCACCGGCGGCAGCGCGCCCTCAGGGGTGACCGCCGCAGGGGTCGGATCGGGCGTGGCGGCAGGCGGCTCTGCTCCCTCGCCTTCGGCGGCGGGACGACCGCGCATAATGGTGTTCAGGGCCCGTTTCAGATGACTTTGACGCACTGGTTTCACAACGACCTCATTCATTCCACTATCGATAAACAGACGAAACTGATCGGGCATGGCATGGGCCGTGACCCCGACAATCGGCACATCGCGACAGGCCCCGCCCGCGCGAATATGTTTGGTGGCCTCGACCCCGTCCATGCGCGGCATCGAGATATCCATCAGGATCCCGTCAAACCGCGTGTCCGTGGCCAGATCGACCGCCTCTTGGCCATCGACGGCCTCGACCACCTCATGCCCCAGCGAGATCAGCGTCTCGCGCAGGATGCTGCGGTTGATCTCGTTGTCCTCAACCACCAACAGGTTCAGCGGGCGGAAGAGATCGACCACCTCGGCTGAGGCGGGTTGGGATGCGCTTTGGGCACGGCGGCGCGCGATGGGCAGACGAACGCGCAACGAGAACGTGCTGCCCTCGCCCAGACGGCTGGTCACGGAAATCTGGCCACCCATCGCATCGGCGGCCCGTTTCGCGATCCCGAGGCCAAGACCCGAGCCTTCATTCTTGCGGGCATAGGACCCGTCCAGCGTTTCGAAATTGTCGAATATCCGGTCGAGGTTTTCCTCTGCGATACCGGGGCCATGGTCACGCACCTCAATCAGGATATCGACATCCTGACGGGTGACGCCATATGTGGCCCCATAATACACCGATACGCCCGGCGGTTTGGTGAATTTCACCGCATTGCCGATAAAGTTGAACACCACGTTTTTAAACAGCTGTTCGGAGGCCAGAACGCTGATGTTGTCGACGCAATCGGGGCCAAGGGTCACCTCGACCATACTGCCCTGCGTCTCGGCCTGCAGCGCGGCCATACCGGCCAGATCGCGCACCAAGGCCAGCGGGTCGAAAACACTCTCGGGGTAAACGGCAGACGACCCGCTCTCCATGCGGGTCAGTTCAAGGACGTTGTTCACCTGTTCCAATGCGGTGACGCCGCACCGCTCGGCCACATCGACCAGCCAGTTCTGTCGGTCATCTAGGCGGGTCGTGGTTTTCATCAACTCGATCCCCGCCAGAATGCCGTTCAATGGCGTCCTGAGCTCATGGCTCATCACGGTCAGGAACCGCGTTTTGGCCTCTTCGCCCTTCATCGCGTCATTGCGGGCGCGTTTGAGGTGATCCTCACGTTGCAGACGGCGGGAAATGTCGCGCACAAAGGCGATGACCAACGGCTTGTCCCCTGCCCCATGCGCCAAACCGATCGACACCTCGACCGGTACAATCGTGCCGTCCGCGCGCCGCGCATCCATGCGGATCAGGCGGTCATAGGCCCGATCCGAGGTCGCCCGCTTGCGCAGGCGATCAATCTCGGCCTGAATAGAGACCTTTTCCACCCGCCCCTGTACGAACAGGTCCAGATCGCTGAACAGGATCGCGTCGCGCTTGTGGCCCAGCATTTGTTCGGCCGAGGGGTTGAATTCGATGATCTTGCCATCGGAATCGATCACGATGATCGCGTCCTGCGCGGAATGCAGAATGGCCTTCATATTGGCAAGGGCGCGGGAATAGCTGCGGCTTTGGTTGCGCTGTCGTTTCAACAAAACCGCCCCCATCACCAGCACAATCGCCAGCGCCACCAACATCAGGAACGTGCCCGAGGCGAACTGGATCAATGAATTGCGCAGGTCGGTGCGGCTGTTAAAGGCCTCTTGCATCAGCTCCTGCATGACCAGCAACACCACATCGCGTGTGCGGTCGTTCAAGGATTGCAGGGTCGCGATCATCTCGCCCATTGCATCGATCAGCCCTTGATCCGGACCATCGACAATCGGAATGAACCGGTCAAAGAACGGGCGGTAGAGTTTACCGCCGGTCAAGCCGTCATCACGCTCTTCGATCAACTGGCCCAGTTGACTGCGGTTCACCAGATCGACGCGACTGTAGAAAATGTCGAATTTCTCGCGGACAAGGTCCAGGGCCTCATCTATGTCGCCCTCACCGTGAAACGCGTCATCATGCGCCTCAAGCAGAGCGAATTGCAGGTTTTTCAGGTCCACCTCAAGCTGAGAGACGACCCATGTCAGGTCGTCACTCTCGGCAATGCGGCGGTTTAACTGGCGCTCGGTTTCCACCAACATGAAACCGGCCAAGACAAGGGCAAAGGACAGAAATACCGCCCCTAATGCGTAGATCGCATATCTTCCCCATGACGCACCTGCGGGCGCTAATGGGGCATCTGCAAAATCTCTACTCAACCACTCGTCCTAACCCGGCTGGCCGACCGTCACTCGACGGTCAGTGTTTCCAACTGCCATACGCTAAGACCATATACCAATTCCTGTTGGAATTCCTCACTGCGATCGTAGGGGAATACGATCCAAAGAGGACCTTTTTCACGGCGGGAAAAGGTCTCCCCATCCATGTGATAGGCGATAATCGGGTAATCGGGGCCGATATCGTCCTTGGTGATCGTCACCGAATAGTCGTTCAGGGCCTTTGCGATGATGCTCTCGGGTTCGCCGCCAAGCACCTCCATCAGATCGGACAGCGCGACGCCCGTGAACCGGATTTCCCCATCCGTCCAAATGGTTGTCGTGGTGTATTCGGTTTTCGGCAGCGCCATCAGCGCGTCCAGATCAAACGCCGCCGTGTCCCCGACATTGGTCAGGGAAATCGCGCCCGACACGGTCAGGATTGCGTCGTCTGCGGGCGGCGCAAAGTCGACATCTATCAATTGGCTATGTTCGAGCCCCCCCATTCGGGTGTGTGTTTTGGAATTTTCCATCAAGGGTTGTGCCAATTGCGCCTGCACAATCGACCCAGTTTCACCCGAAAATTGCAGTGCAGTCGCAGCATTTCCCGCCGCACCCGCAAAGGCCGCAACCGGAGTCGTTACGGCCATTCCCATGATCAGGGCTGCCGCAGGAATAGTATTCCCGAATTTTTTCAGTACGTTAAACAAGACATCCCCCATCAGAGTACATTTCTCACTCTAAAAGTGATATGTAAAACGCACGCTCGCCTCAATCTGGCCAGAAGGCCGTGCGATTATACTAAAGTATGTATCCGAAACTAATTGGTTGTGGGTCGGTTTACGGATTGCGTTTTTTCCCGATAATCAATGGTGCAATAAGTTATTTTGCCGCACTGATACGAGTATCGGCACACACGTAGGGATACATCACGGTGGAAGATTTTACCCCTAAAGAAACTGTAGGAACGGGTAGCATGAGTGATAGCGACAAGATCCGCATTTTGATCGCGGACGACCACGGAATGATTCTGGACGTCTTGTCCATGTACTTGCTGGCGCAGAACGACATGGAAGTGTCGACCGCCAGCAATCTGGATGAGGCCTTGGCGCTGGTCGCGGAACAAGGCACATTCAATGTGGTTTTGCTGGATTACAACATGCCCGGAATGAACGGCCTTCAGGGGCTGGGTCGCATGATCCGCGCGAACGGGGCGAACCCAGTGGCGATCCTGACCGGCAACCCGTCGCGTCGCATGATGGATGAGGCCATCGCCGCAGGCGCCGCCGGTATCCTGCCCAAAACCATCCCTGCCCGCAGCCTTGCCAATGCAATCCGGTTCATCGACGCCGGTGAGACCTACATGCCGCTCAGCCTGATGCGCGAAGAGGCCAATGCGCCCACGTCGGATTCCGGTCCGCTCAGCAACCGCGAGATGACCGTGTTGCAGTATCTGGGCGAAGGCAAACAGAACAAGGAAATCGCCAAGGCGCTGGACCTGACCGAGGCAACGATCAAGATGCACGTCAAGTCGATCTGCAAAAAGCTGACGGCGAACAACCGGACCCATGCGGTGATCAACGCGCGCGATCTGGGCCTGCTCTAAGGCCCATTTCTTTCCACATCACGGGCGGCGTGCGGATCAGGTCCGCATCGCCTCTTCGATAAAGCCGCGCGCCCGTTCGATCGCGGCTTTTTTGATCTGGGACACCCGCCCTGTGGTCACGCCCATAATCGCGGCGACCTCATAGACGTTCAGTTCCTCAACATAATAGAGCTGTAGCACCAGCGCCTCGCGCTCGGGCAGACGTTTGATCGCGCCCTTCAACAGAACCCGCATTTGCGACATCTGGGTCTGATCCTCGGGCGACATTTCATTGTCGCGGAACAGCATGGATTGATCCGTATAGACCTCATCCAGCGACGACACACGGTTGGCCTGAAACCGGTTCTGCCACGATTCATATTCGTCAATCGACAGGTCCAGCTTGTTCGCCACCTCTTGGGGGTCCGGCGTGCGCTGAAGCTTTTGCTCCAACTCCTGCGTGGCCGCGCGCACCTTGTTCTGCATTGTGATCGTCGTGCGGCACAGGTTCGAATTGCGCCGCAGGAAATCAATGATCGACCCGCGCACACGGATCGCTGCATAGGCGGCAAAGGCAACGCCCTCACGCGTGGTGTATTTCTGGGCCGCATCGACAAGGCCCAGATACCCCGCCTGCAACAGATCATCGATTTCGATAAACCGACCGACCCGCCCGTGGAAATGCCACGCCAACCGGCGCACCAGATCCATGTTCTCCTCGACCAGACGGTCGGTGTCGTTCTTTTGCTCTTGATAGGCCTTGGGTCCGATCATAGCCCCGCCTCCGCGGCATAGGCCCGTGTGGGCGACGGGGTCTCGACCGGCTCGACCTCTTGGGTAGGCATCGGACGGCTAAAGATGCCGCGACCGGTGGATTTCACCACCGCCTCAACCGGATCGCATGGATCGGGCAGACGCGGCGGGCTGAACGTCAGCCACTCTTGCGCCCAGTCCTTCAGCATCTCGCGGCTCGGCACGGTCAGGCAATCCACCATCGCGCCCCCCGAACTGACCCAGCCCAAGGGCAAGGCATGACCCGCCAGAACGGCCACTTCCTCGGCCAAGGGCGGCAGATCGTCCATCAGGTCCAGCGCAACAACCGGCGCGAACGGGGTCCACGGGGCAATCGTCTGGGCCAACCGGACGGGATGCATCCCCGTCGACAGGGCCAGAACCACCTGCACCGGCCCGCCTGCGCGGATGTCATCGAGCATGGCGCGCATCGCCTCACGCGTGCCCGCACAGACCGTGATCCGCGGGGCACAGGCCTTGGGCACGGCCACGGCGCGCTCCTTGGCGGGATCGGTATGCGTCACGGACCAGCCCAGCAAACGCGCCTTGGCGTCGATAAAGGCCGCATCCGCACGCGATCCGTCGGTGCACAGGGCAATCTCGGGACGGCGACGGGGCGATCCGGTCTCCATCGCGGCGGCAATACGCAGCGCCAAAAGGGATTTTTGCATCATCGACGGACCGACAATCACGATCCGTGGGGCGCGCATCACCCGCGCGCCACCCGGGGCCAATAAGGGACCGGCGACATTGGCCAGAAACCCGTCCAGATGATCCGCCATCTCGTCGCGCAACTCACCGCGAAAGGCGGGCGAATAAATCGGCCACCCCCCCGCAGGGGCGCGGGGATCGGGGGTAAAGGCCGCCACATTCGCACCACTGCGCAACGGCGTTCCCTCATCTTGGACCGGCAGACCGGCGCGCAACGTCTCACCTGTGGCGGGCACCGCCACAGGGGCGGCGCGGGCGGGCTCGATGCCCGACTGCGGCGCGGCGTCCTGCGCGACGGCGGGGGTCTTGCGCTTGCGTTTGCTCTTGCGCTTGGGCTTGTCTGCCACGGCAACGGGGCTGCTCGGCATCGGCGGCAGGGCCAAGGGATTGTCGATCTCCACCGGCGCATCCACCGCTACATCGACGGCCACCGGCGTCTCAACCGGCGCCTCTTCACGAAGACGCGCGTCGATCAGGTGCTGAAAATCCGGCACCAACGGCGCGGGGTCAGGCTCGGCCGCCGTCGTAGGGGCCCCAGCCGCCTCTTTGGGCGCGCCCTGCCCTGTTTCACCTGGAATGGTCGCGGTGATTTCAAACAATCCATCGCGCCGCCCCGTCGACAGGATCAAGGCCTCCGGCCCCAAACGGGCGACCACCTCTTCCATCGCGGCGGCGCTGTCTTTTGCACGTACGACAATCGGTACCATCACTCTGACCTCACAGGTTCACTCGACCCCATCGGCGCGGCGGGTTGCCCCCCGCCCAACGTGGCCACAACTTCGATACGGCGGTTATCGGGCAGTTCATTCACCGCCAGAACGATCGCGTCACTGCCCCGTCCCGAGACAAACCGCGAGAACGCCCGCCGCAGCAGCGGCGACACGATGACAAAGGGTTGACGCCCTTGGGCCGCCATATCCTCACTCACACGCGCCAAGGCCGTCAGCATCGTCTCCGCCAAGCCGTTCTCCAGCATCAGCGGTGCATCGGGTCCTTGCTGCTGCCGTGATCTAAGCAAGAGCTGTTCCAACTCCGGCTCCAGCGTCACCAAAGGCAGCGGTTGATTGAGCGGGACCAGCTGCTGGATCAGCAGCGCGGCCAGTTGCGGACGCAGGGACTCGGCCATTTCCGCAGGGGCCATGTTGCGCCCCGCCAGTTCAGACAGACCCTCCAGAATGCGGCGCATATCGCCAATCGGGATGCGGTCGGCCAACAGATGACGCAGAACGGCGGTCAGGCTGTGCAGCGGCACCAGTTTCGGCACCACCGCGTCCACCAAGGTCGGGCTGACCTTTTCCAGACGGCTCAGCAACACCTGCACATCATCGGGGCCCAGCAACTGGGACGCGTGTTTATAGAGCATCTGGCTGAGATGCGTGGCGATCACGGATTCCGGCTCGACGACCACGTGATCATCCGCTTCGGCCTCGGATTGCTGGTGCGGCTGGATCCAGACCGCATCAATCCCGAACGAGGGGTCTTTGACGTCAACGCCTTTGAGCTTCATCTTGGACAACCCGCCCGGCAGGGCCAGCTTGCGGTCGGGATAGCACGTGTCCTCGGCCACGATCGTCTGGCCGATGCGAATACGGTACTGGTTCGACCCCATCGTCAGGTCATCGCGGATACGTACCCCCGGCACGACAAATCCCATGGCCTGACTGACCTCGCGCCGGATCGAGGTGATGCGACTAACCAGAGGGCCGCCATTGCCGTCCTCGATCATGGAAATCAGGCCATAGCCAATCTGGATCGAGATCGGGGAATAATCCGTGACCTCATCTGCGGTGATTGTACCGGGTGCGTTGGTCGCCGGGACCTCGCCCATCTCGACGGTGGCGTCGTCCTCTTCGGCATTCGCGCCATCGGCGCGGTGGGCCAGAAACGCCGCCCCGCCCGCCGCCAAGGCCGCCACGATGAACAACATGTTCGGCATCCCTGGCACCAGACCAAGGATCATCATCACCGCGGCCACCGGCACCCATGCGCGCGACAGGTTCACCTGTTTGCCGATATGGGTCGCCATGTCATTTGTGGACGACACCCGCGTCACGATGATCGCCGTCGCAATCGACAGCAACAGCGACGGGATTTGCGCCACAAGGCCGTCGCCAACGGACAACAGGACATAAGCCTGAGACGCATCGATCAGGGCCATGCCATGCTGGCTTGCGCCGATGATGATGCCGCCTACGATGTTGATCACAAGGATCAGGATACCGGCCACCGCGTCGCCTTTGACGAACTTGGATGCCCCGTCCATCGCGCCGTAAAAATCGGCCTCTTCGGCGACATCGGCGCGGCGCGCCTTGGCCTCGTCCTGGGACAGGATACCGGCGTTCAGATCGGCGTCGATGGCCATCTGTTTGCCCGGCATCGCGTCCAGCGTGAAACGCGCCGATACCTCGGACACGCGGCCCGCGCCCTTGGTGATCACCACAAGGTTGATGATGACCAGAATGGCAAAGACGAAAATCCCGACCGCAAAATTGCCCGCGATCACGAACTCGCCGAACGCCTCAATCACGCGCCCCGCCGCGCCCGATCCCGTGTGCCCCTCGGACAGTACGATCCGCGTCGACGCCACGTTCAACGCCAGACGCAAAACGGTCGCGATCAACAAGAGGCTGGGAAAGCTCGAAAAATCCAGAGGGCGATAGGTGTGCATCGCAACCATCAGGATAAGAAGGGACAGCAGGATATTGAAAACAAAGAACATATCCAAAAGGAACACCGGCAGCGGCAGCACCATCATCGCCACCACAGCCAAGATCCCGAACGGCAGGAACATGCCGCCCAAACGCTCTACCGGACGCATGATCGACAGATCAGCCATGCGCGTATCCTTTGGCGTTCTGGGTCTGTTGGGCCAAGCGGTGCTCGGTCATGTGGGGTCTCCTGCTGGGCCGCGGGGCGGCGTCGGTTCCCCTGTTATTTGCAAGAGCCGTGCCACCTGAGGCGGCGTTGATCCTCACGCGCGCGCGAGGCCTGTCCGGACAGGTTTCGCGCCGGTCTGGCACGGGGCTTGCAGACCTTGGCGAAACGACGCGATCTGTTGATAGGAGAAAAAGATGCGCCGCCCCGCCTTTCCCATGCGCCTTGGCCTGATTGGCCTGACGCTTCCGCTGTCGGCCTGTTTGTGGTCCGGCTCGTCGCACACCACCGCGATGGAGGCCGTCCCGATGGACGCCAGCGCCAGCACCGAAATGCTGGCCCAGACCAAGGACAATCTGGACGCCCTGACCCCGCCGGCACCGACCCCCGCCAAGATGATGATGGTGACCGAGGTGACCCCGACGATCAAAGGTCTGGGCTATAGTCAGGTCAGCACCCAACCGGGCAAAAGCCTGAACGAAAAGCGCCTGATGGCGATCCGCGCCGCGCGCCTTGAGGCGATGCGCGATCTGACCGAACAGGTGCATGGCATTCGCCTGACCTCCCAGACCTCGATCCGCGATATGGTCCTGCGCTCGGACACCCTGAACGGGGTGGTTTCGGGTGAAATCCGCGGCGCGCGCACCGTGCGCATCACCCCCAAGGACAGCGATACGTTCGAGGTGGTTCTGGAACTGGACCAATCGACAATCGGCTATATCGTGAAATCGGCCAAAGGTCATATGTAACAATGATTTGGCGTGCGCTCCTCATCCTTATTATCAGCTTTGCAAGCCCCGCATGGGCCGCGAAAACCGAAACCCAGTGGGTTGAGGCCGTCGGCTATGGCACCATCGAAAACGGCGTCTCCAGCGACAGCGCACGGCGCAGCGCGCTGGCCGAGGCGTTGATCTCGGCGGCCATTTCGGGCGGCGCGAAATTGCAGGGCTATACGGCGATGGATAAGGGGCGGATCGTGGCCGATTTGAACCTGTTGCGCCCCACCGGATCGGTGCAACAACACCGCGTCGTCGAGCAGAGCCTCAGCGGTAATGTCTGGCGCGTCAAAATCCACGCCCTTGTCGGCGTTATGCCCCCGGACAGTTGCATCGGGCGCCGCCGTCTGGACGTGATCGCCTATGCGCCGCGCTATGACCTGACGCCCTACGCGCCCGCGTGGGTCGGCCCCATGGCACAGGACCTGTTCAACGAATTTCTGGACCGGATTGAGCGTCACCGCGCCACCGACCTGACCCGCGCCACATCGCGCGCCTATCACCACCGCCCGCGCGGGGATCGCGCAATGTATGACTATGCCACCCTGACCCGTGGCAGCATTCCCGACACGGGGGGCGAGCACGCCTTCACCGCCGAGATCAGCGCGAATATGCTGGCCGGTGACCGGATCGAGATGACCTATCGCCTGACCTTTATCGCGCCCGACGGCACCCCCGCCGAACGCATCCTGCGCACCGAGGCCGACCTGCCTGGGCAATCGGCGTTTTCGGCCCTGACGGGATCGAACCGGACCAAGGTCATGCGCACCCTGATCGCCGATGTGGGCCCCGCGTTGACGTCGATGGTGGACGGGCTGTCCTGCCTGCCCCCGACCAGCCGCGCGATTTATGCCGATGGTACGTTGCAGGTTCCGATCGGGCGCAAGCACGGTCTGAAACGCAATGCGCTGGCCTTTACCGGCGACCCGAAGGACCCGTTCGCGGTGCTGGAGATCGTCAAGCTCAGCAATACCATGACCACGCTGAAACCGCTGGACGCCAGCCGCAGCGCGGCCAGTTTCGCGGGCGAAGACATCTATTTCTTTGAGGCCGATCTGTGATCCGCGGGGCCCTCATATCGGCCCTGTGCCTCTGGCCCATGCCCGCCCTTGCCACCGTGGATGCATCCGACGGCCTAAGCCCCCGTGAGATCGAGGAAATTGTGATTTCTGCAATGACGGAGGCAGGCGTCTCAGGCACACCGGAATTGCCCAACGCGCGGTCCTTTCCGGCGTGCAGCACCCTGCCGTCCGTGACCCCGCGTGCGGGGGATTGGAACACGCTGTCCCTACGCTGTGGCACGCCGTTCTGGACCCGCGCGATCCGCACCAACGCGAACGCATCGACCACTCGCCCCACGGCCCCGCCCGTGGTCGCAGACGGTACACCGGTCGTCACCCTGACGCAGAGCCTGAGCAAGGGCGTGGTGATCGAACCGCGCCACCTGACGCTGGTCCCTGCGGGCGACGTAGTCGGCCAAACGGTTTTTGTCGACCCGGCCCGCGTGATTGGTCGCCGCCTCAGCGTGAACCTTGGCCGTGGTCGCCCCGTTCAGGCGCGCCATTTGGACATTCAACATCTCATCGAAAAAGGACATCCCGTGGCTATAACTTTTCAGAATTCGGTCGTTGAAGTAGCGATGCCTGGAAAAGCGCTGGAGAGCGGACAAAGAGGAGATCTGATCCAAGTTCGCAATATCGCCAGCGGGCGCATCCTTCGGGGACGAGTTGTGGAACGCAACAAAATCGTCGTCGAAGCTAAAATGAACTGAAAAATGGCCGTTCGCGTAAACAAATCAGGAGAGCGCCATGGTTGATTCCGTGTCCAACCCCGGCAACCGGGTCCGACTTCACAAGGTTGGAACGGATGCCACAAACACCGCTGGTAAAGGGGCCCAAGGGTCCGGGAATGTTGCGGGCACCAGCCCGACAACCGCCACAGACGATGTGTCCCTCAGCCAGACCGCCCAGACCCTGCCGTCGGGGCTTGATGTCGGACCGCCGTTCGATCTTGAACTGGTCAGCCGGATCAAAAAGGAAATCGCCGAAGGGCGGTATCCCATCGATTACGAACGCATCACCGATAGCCTGTTCGAGAGCTATCGCGACATCGTTAACTAAAGGACTGGCTGCCAAGATGGACCCGATTTACGTCTTTACCGTGGCCGGTCTGGCCGCCGCCGTGACCAGCGTGTGCAGCATCACCCCTGCCGTGATGATCATGCGCCGCATGCACACACGCAGCAAAGCCTTGGACGCGCAAATCAAGCGTCTGCAAGACACGATTGAACAACAGGATCAGCGCCTGCGCCGTCTGGACGATCTGGCCGCCGATCTGGTGCATATCCGTGCCGATATCGACTGGATGGCCAGCGAACAGATCGTAGACCGCGCTGTGGCGATGGTCCGTTCGGGCGCTGGTGCGGAAGATATCTCGACGGAAACGGGCGTCACGCTGGATGAAGCGCGCGCCCTTCAGAAACTACGCCGCCACTAAGATCGCTTTTGCGATCAGCGGCTCGCGCGCGTGGCACAGGAAACCCCCTCGTCCTGTCCGTCACGCGCGCACCAGTTATCAAACAGTTTAACCGCCATATCCTGCGCCTCTTGGCGGTCTTCGACCCCCATCTCTAGGGTCAGAGCATCGCGCAGCAGGCCCGCGTGTTCCACATTCACCGCCGCCGCAACCGTCATCCACGCCAGCGCGCCGATCTGATCGGGTTCCGGACGGACCTCGTTTTTCACGCGCCCGAGGGCCAGCATGGACGCCGCATCACCACCTTTGATCCGCAGCATCAGGTCTTTTTCCAACTTGGTCGCGACCAGTTCCATGGTGTCTTCGGCTGTTTCAAGCTCTAGCAACTGAACCAGTCCGACCGACTGTTTCACGCCGCTCAGACGCGCGCGCCACGCCCAATAGAGGGCCTCACGGTCGTTGCGCGGTACTCCCTCGCCCTTGACCAACAGGATGGCCAGATTGTGCTGGGCCTCGGGGTTACCGTCGGCCGCCAGATCGCGAAAGGCGCTGACCGCGATGATCTTGTTGCCCGCCTTATAGGCCGCGACAGCCTCGGCGAACTCGGCGTCGTTATGGGCCGCCGCCATGGCACCCCCTGCCATCCAAGCCGCCACGAGGGTCAGCCCGATGCGTGTCCTCAGTTTGTTGTGCATGTTATCGTCCCGCCATCATAGCCAGTTGCAGGTATAACAACCGTGTCCGGCGGCCGGTTTTGCCGCGCTCATAGACCACCACGCGCGGACGCATGGTTTCGGTCGTTTCGATTTCGATGTCGATCGAGTCCGGCAAATGCACGTCGTAATCGCGCAGCGTCTCGACCGGATCGAGCGTAAAGCGGCCCCGAAACGTCTGATCGATCCACGCCCGCGCCAAAGCTCGACCAAGGATGTCTGGCAAATACCGTTCCACTTGGGGGCGGTTGCGCAAATAGACCTCGGCATCGACGAGGTTCATGGTTTGATCAGGGGCGTCAGCGTCCAAAATCTCGGCACGGGGGGCGGACGCGCCGTATTGTCCACGGTGCGTGATCCGTCGAAGCGCGGGCACCAAGGCCCGGGAAATATTGCGGCGCAAATCCATACCACCCGTCCAAGTCTGATCCCCCGCCTGTTTTGCGGGTCCTAATCAGAGTAACGGCGCAAGGCCCGTTTACCTTAGGAATTGCGGGCGCGGGCCTGTGCGCGGGCCTCGGACATCTCGATCATGCGGCGCGTACTGAGCAGGGTCATCGGCATCCCATCCAGCCGCGATTGCAGACTGTGGCGGCGATCCTGAAGGGCGTCGACCTCGATCTGCAACAGGCGCTTGGACAGTTCCAGCGCCCCTAGGGCCCGCGCCTTGATCGCGCTGTCATGGGCCAGATCGGCCACCACCGACATCGCCCCGTCGTGCAAGGCTGCGTTGATCCGCGCCAGCGCGGTTTCGATCTCCAGAATGCTTGCACTGACCTGACGCGGATACTCCTCACCCGCGTTGCGGCAATAGGTTTCGAACGCCTCGATGTCCAACAAGGGCTGGGTGGAGGAGTCTGATTGATCCGCCGCGTCTTGCCATGCGCTTGACGCATGCGCACGCGGGGTGGCCTCGGGGCGATCTCCAACGACCCGCAACTGGTGCTGGATCTGGCGCAGGCTGATGGGTTTACTGAGAACCTCATACATGCCCGCCTCTTGGCACGGGGCCAACACGTCCTCAACCCGATGGGCGGTCAGACCGACGATGCGCGCAGTGTGCGACCTCCCTCCGGCGAGAATACGGCGTGTCGCCTCCAGACCGTTCAGGCGCGGCATTTCCAAATCCATAAAGATCAGATCGAACGCCTGTGCCTCAGCCGCGGCGAGAGCCGCCAAGCCGTCGCGCGCCTCGCTGGCACTGACGCCTTGCAAGTCCAACCAGTGATGCAAAAGCGACCGATTGATATCATTGTCATCGGCCACCAGAACGTGCAGCTTCTTTTGCGGCGCACCGGCTGGGGCACCGACAATTGTGTCCGCAATCGTGTCGCTGACATCGGGGTCGGGTCCAAGCAAAGCAAACCCCACCTTGACGCGGAAGGTCGTCCCCGCCCCCACGCGAGACCGCACATCGACCGTCCCCCCCATAATATTGACTGAACGTTTGACGATATTCAGGCCCAGACCCGTACTGCTGTGCAGTTTGTCGACCGCCAGACTACCGGTTTCAAAGGCGGTGAACAGATCGGCGATTTTGTCCTGCTCAATCCCCGGCCCCGTGTCCGACACCGACAGGGTCATGTCCAACCGGTCCTCTTGTACACTACAGCGCACCAACACCGTCACCGTCGCGCCGGGGGCGTATTTCAAGGCATTCCCGATCAGGTTTTGCGCGGCCCGTTGCAACAGGTGTTGATGACCGCGCACAAGGTACTGCCCGCCCAGATCCGCCTGAAAGCGCAGATCGATCCCTTGGGCCTTGGCCAACGGCATTTGAGCATTCACCAGTTCCCGTAGCAGGCGCAGCGGGTTGAAATCCACCGTCGGGATCACGTCCGAACCGACGTTTTCCATTCGCACCAATTCCAACAGGTTGCTGACCTCCTGCAAGGCCTCATTGGCGTTCAGGCGCAGCCCCGCAACCAGCTTGGCCTGATCAGCGGGGGAAATACCCCCGCCCTCAATCAAATCTGCCGCCGCAATAATCGCGGCCAAGGGGGTGCGCATCTCATGGCTGATCACGCCCAAAGCGCGGGTTCGGCGGGCCTCTTTCTCGCGCAGTTCGTCGCGCGCCTGTGTCAGGGCATCCTGACGGTCGGCCATATCGCCTGCGGTCGTGCGCTCATCCTCGCGCAGCACGATCACAAAACTATCCAACCGGCGAAACGAGACCGCACTGATCCGGATTTCGGCGGAAACCCCCTGCCCGTCCGGTGTGTCGATGCGCACACCAAAGGGCCGACCGGACAGGGACTGTAACGCCTCGGTGCGGTTGCCCTCTATCATCAGGCGCGACGCATTCGCCCCAAGGTCCAGCACACGGTCAAGCGGACGCCCCAGCAACTGGGGCTCCGTTTTCGACACCATGGCGGCGAACTGAGGATTGGCGGTTTCGATATTGCCCAATTCGTCCAGAACGGCCATGCCGTCCTCAACCGCATCAAACATCATCCGCAGGCGACGCTCTTTTCGGCGCGCACGCAGCAGATCGGCATTCAGCACCTCCACACGCTCACGCATGCGGCGGAACTTGCCCTCCATGTCCTCGACATCCAGCCAAATCGCATAAAGACCGCCAGGCGCGGCCTTTTCCAGATAGGACACGCCGCACACAACCTCACGTGACGCGCCGGCGTCATCAACAAAGCTCAGAACCGCGCGCATGGTGTCACCGACCTCGCGGGTTTGCTGAAGCAGCAACCGGCATTCAGCCGAATTCAGCGTCTCCACAACCGCAGCCGCAGAGATATCCAAAGCCTTGGCCTTTGAGTTCTCGAAGACGACACGCAGGTTGCCGTCCAGCAAGAAAACCGGAAAACGGCTTAGCTCGACAATTTCCTGCATGAGGTTGTTTTCGTCGCCACGTGACATCACGAACTTTCTAACGCCGTGCCTTGGCGTCGGAGGATCTGGTACAAAGCACAGCGCAAAACAGGGAACACACATCCCATGCCGCGATCCAAAAACAGCATGGTCTTTAGTACAGATACTGTTCTTTAGTTTTAGTCACAACGCAAGGGCGGAAGGAAGGTTTTCACACCACCGCCCCGCTTTCATGTGATTTTTCGCATAATTTTCAGGCAAGGCGCGTTCCCTGACCAAGTCACCGGGCCGTGGCACAGCCCTTGCATGGGTGGAGAAAACGAAAGGAATACCGATGTTTGATACCAGTGACGCCCGTATGGCTTGGCCCGCAGGGGACACAGAACCCCGCGCAATCACCGTGGAAATCGTACGGTTTGACCGGAAGGGCCGCGCGCGTCGTCGTGTCCGCGCCCTGAGCGATTATCTGGCGCGCTGGTTCGGCTGAACCGGCGCCTTAATCGCGGGTCTTGCGATACTGCCAATAGCGGACCGCAAAGGCGACCGAACCCGCCGCCATCATCACCCATGCTATCACATCGATGGCCGGCAAACGTCCGGCCAGTTCGACCATGCCCGCGGGTTTCATGCCGATCATCACGATCAGACCCGCCGCAATCACCAGAAACATCCGGATACGACGACACATGGCGCAGGTGGTCCCGAACATCGCTGCGCCCCTATTTCCGGCTATAGACCAGACGGATGCGCCGGTCCTGATCGCGGGCTTTGTGCAGGCGCTGTTGATGGGCCTGCATTTCGGCGCGCGCCTTGTTCACGCAATCAATCACCTCGCCCATCGTGGACAGACCCCATTCGGCCGTATCCCCCGACAGGGGCATGGTGCCCATGAACGCCATCGCCTCAGAGCGCAGGGTGTTGTCCAGCGACCGCATCCGTGCCGCATCGCCCTCTTTGGCGGCGGCACACATGTCCTGTGCCAAAGCCAACAGATGCGCCCCGTGGGCGGTATGTGAGGGATTGCTCATTCTTTGTCGGGCTTGCCTTTGCCCTGATCGACATCCGCCGCAATATCGGTCCACGCCGACAGGATACCGGAAATCGCCTCGTGCGCTTGGCTCAGCTCACAGTTTTCTTCGCGCTTGAACGCGCGCAGGGTCTGCAGGCGGCAATATTCATAGAGCTGGAACAGGCGCACCGCCAAATCCCCGCCCTTTTCGAAATCCAGGCTGGATTGCAGGATATAGATCGCCGTGAACGAGCGGTTGATGTGATCGCTGGGAAAGGCATTCCCGGCGGACTGGGCCGCACTAAGGACCTCTAGGGATCGCTCCAGTTCCCGCAACGTGGTCTGAATGATCTCGTGTGAGCTCTGCACCTCGACCGAGGCCGGATTGTTGGCCTTGCGGTATTTTGTGCGGGCGAACGCTATGTTCATCGGATCGTCCCCTGACTTCGAGTTTTCACCTTGTGATACATTCGACAACGTCACACATCCCTAAACTGTTAATGTTTTAAGGGCTTTTTGAACACTCAGGCCGCCCGCAAACGGCTTACTGCGAGAACCATACCAACTTCGCCACCGGCCAGCAGAGCAACGCCGGTTAAATCGCGGGTACGCGACAAAACCCCACGCAGCGGGCGCAAAAGCACCAGTTGCTGACCCAGCAATTCGTCGACCGGAATGGCCAGTTGCTGAACCGAGTTGCGCACGATGACATAGATTTTCTTGGCGTCGCCCTCGGGCGCGGTGTCATCGTTGTCGCTGGCATTCAGGCTCCCCGCCAGAGCACGGATCGGGACATGTTCGTCCTTACCAATGCGCAGGATTTTCTGGCCGCGTTCTGCCGAGATTTTCTTGATCGACGGACCGTCGCCCTGTTGGATGCGCAAGATGCTGTCGATGGGCACGACGTAGCGCACATCGCGCACGCGCACGACCATCCCGTCCAGCACCACCATCTGTAGCGGCATCGCCAGATAGAACCGCATCCCCCCACCCGGCAGTGTGACCGCGCGGAATTCGCCGTTCTTCTTCTTGATGATCTTTTTAACCTCGTCCCAGCGTTCGCCCTCAACGGCGGCGGAACTGTCGTCCTCAAGGATGATGCTGACGCGGTCTTCTTCGCGGTGAACCGAGGCGTGCAGTTTCGTGCACGGCTCATCCGAGCGCAAACGCAGCGTGATGATCGACCGCAGCAACCCGCGCAGTTCCTCCATCACGTGCTGATCCAGCATGGTGTCGCCGCCCTCGCTGGACAGGCGAACCTCACGCCCGTACTTGCGGGACTCTGTTTCCACAAAGGCCCCCAGCGGTTTCAGCAGCACATCAGCCGGACGCGACCGCATCGCGACGCTTTCTTCCTGCAGCATGTTCAACTGTTCGCTGAGTTGCGCCTCGGCCTCGCTGACCTGTTGCAGCTTCAGCGAGAACGCCTCAATCACATCGCGCAACACGCGGCGCTGTTTCAGGTCAAAGGCGGGGATCGCCGCATCGCGCACGGCGGTGTCCAACTCATGCATCAGATCGGCGCTACACAGATCGGCCAGCATGTGCTGCACCATCGACTGACCGGCTGAAATCTCACCAATCGTTTCCAGCATGGCCAAGGTCTGGGTCGTGCTGATCCCGCCGCCCATGTCTTGGGCCGGTCCGGCGGTGTCCGCGCCTTCCTCGTCTTCCTCTTCCAGTTCCTGAACCTCAAGCGCGAACTGAAGGCGCAGATTGTCCATCTTGGGACACATCAGCACGATCACCTCGGTCATCTGGGGTTCATCCAGCGTCGTCGCGATCAGGAAGTCAAAGATCGTCTTGTCTTCCTGAAACACGGTGACGTTGGTAATCATCGTCGCCTGACCGGAACTGACCCACTCAAGGAACTTTTCGGCCAGTTCATCGTCCTCGTTCAGGTCCGCGCGAAGAACAAAGAAGTTATTATTGTTTTCAATGCACTCAACGGCGACCTTAACGCTTTCTGGTGACAGAACGCGGTGGAACGACTTGGGCAGGCCTAGACGTTTTTCGATCGTGCGTGCCGTGACCAGACCGCTGGAGGCGAAACAGGCGTTCGAGGCTTCCTCGAACAGTTTCTCGATCATCGCGGTGTCAGGTGTATCGCCCTGATCCAGCGCGTCAAACACCAGTTCCATCGTGTCGACAAAGCCGCGCGCGATGTGGGTCAGCAGGCCATCCGGCTCGGCCCCGCCCAGTTCCACCCGCGAGAACAGGTCGATCAGGGCCATGGTCAGCTGGGCCGCCGTGTCCATCTGGTAATGACGGCTGGCGTGATAGGACAGGCGCATCAACCGGTCAAAGCGGCGGAAGTTGCGTGAGCGGTCATCGCCGCGCGCACGGATGTTGTCCAGCACGTCGCGGATCTGGCTCAGCGTGTCAAAGATATGATCCGCACACCACGTCGCCAGAACGGCACTGGGCAGGGTTTCGACCGACACGCTGCCCTCGGGCAGGACAGCCTCAATCGCGGCCAGTTCTTCGTAGAACTTCAGTTCGGCCGCGCGGAAATCCTCGTGGTTTCCGGCCTTGCCGAGGTTCTCGGCGGCCTCGACCACACGGACACAGCCCGTGGGTTCAGCGATGTCGATGATCCGCTGGGACAGGTCCTTTTGATCGGCGTCCGACGGTTGTTCATCGCCCGCCATCTTGAGGCCCATCGCGGACACTTCTTGGAAAATGCCCTGCAGCGCCTCGAACATGCCCGGCATGTCATTGGCCAGGTCGGTCTGTCCACCGCCCTCGCCAAATACCTCGGCCAGTTTTTTCTGGATCGTCTCGGTGACGGTTGCGATGTCCTCGGCCACACCTTCGGCGGTCGGGGCGTCGTTGGCCTTGGCGGCCGTCACGAATTCGCCCAGCGTCTCGGACCAATCGTCCAGACCCATCTGTTCGGCCGCATAGGCGAGGCTATCGACCTTGCCCCACGCAACCTTGAGCGTCGCCTCGGCGGTGTCGCGCGGCGTCTGGATCAACGAGGTCAGTTTCTCCACGGTGTCATTCACCATGTTCGTGAAGATCTCGCGATAGCCCGGTTCCTCAAGACGGCTGGATTTCGGCGGCGGGGCCGCGACGGCCTCGACCACGGCGGTCATGCCACCGGTGCCGCCACTGTCGATGGCAACCATCTGGGGACCGTCGCCCTCGGCGGGTTCGGGGGCCGGTTCGGGCTCGGGTTCGTCTTCGGAAACAGGGACGCCTTCGCCCTTGTCCTCGAAAATATCGTAATCGTCGTTTCCGCTGCTCGAGCCGTCATCATCGGCGGCCAGTTCGCCCAGCATGCTGAACGCATCCATCAGACCCGCGGGGGGTGCTGCGGGGGCCTCGGCGGGCGCGTCATCACCTGCGGGTTCTTCGGCGGGCTCTTCCGCCGTCTCTTCGGCGGGCGCGTCTTCGGCCGGCTCGGCCTCTTCCGGCTCGTCCTCGGCAGTCTCAGTCGGCGCGGCGGTCTCTTCGGGTTCAGGGATTTCCTGACCGGTGCAACGCGCGATCGTCGCCTTGAGCTGATTGTTAAGATCTTCGGACGGTGCGGGGTCCACGTCCGCACGGTTGGCGGCAGTTTCCTCCAGCATGTTACGCAGCACGTCGCCCGCATAGAGCAGCACCTCAAGGATGCCCTCATCCAGCGGCACGCCGTCGTCGCGCACCAGACCGATCAGGTCCTCGGCAAGGTGGGCGCGGCTTTCGACCACGGCCAGACCCAGAACCCGCGAGTTCCCCTTGAACGTGTGAACCGCACGGAAAAGGGCACTGACGTGTTCCGTCTGGTCGCCTTCACCATCCTGAAGCGCCAACAGCGCCTCTTCCATAGCGTCGAGGGATTGGCCGCCATCATCTGCGAAAAGGGCCCAGATTTCGTCCATTTCGTCCGACATCGTCTCCGCTGCCTTTCTGTTCGGTCACACGTCCCCAGGGGGGTCTTTCAAATCCCACACCTGTGGGGGGCGGATGATCAGGCGGCCATCAAGGACCGCATGACCCGTGTCAGTTCGTCGCCGGTTTTTTCCTGCAAATCGTGGGACACCGTACCCGACGGCTTTGCCACGACACCGTCGGCGCCCAGTTCCCGTGCCTTGGCCGCGTGGGGCGAACCCGACACCGTCACCGAGGACAACATGCAGATCTTGGCCCGCGTGCGCAGTTTGGCGTGGCGCAGGAATTCCAACCCGTCCATCACCGGCATCTCGATGTCCAAGAGGATCAGATCCACGTCGGGGTTCTCTTCCAGCTTGTCCAATGCCTCTTGGCCGTTGTTTGCCTGTGCAATCATGGTGAAGTCAGGCAGCGTTTTGAGGAAGCTCGAGATATACAGCCGCATCATCGCAGCATCGTCGACTACCATTACTTTGTAGGTCATGTGCTTTCCTTTTGTGCTTTCACACGTTTTGACCATGGGTAAGTGGGGCGGCGTCACACCGCCCCGCACCCATTAAAAGTTACCGAAACCGCGCTCATCGACATCGCCCGAGCCTGTCTTGCCGCGTGCCGAGGACGGGGCCGGTGCGCCACCGCCGCCACCGATCATCGACTTGATCTTGGCCAGCATGTCAGGCGACAGACCGTTCAGACCAAGGCCTTCCAGACCGGCGACCGAGGTTTCGACCTCTTTCAGCGAGAAGCGGTTCAGCTCCTCTTTGATCAGGTTGTTGGCCGAGGTCATTTGCTGGGCCGTCGCGGCCAGTTCATCCGCCTGCTCGCTGGTGGCCAGCGCCGTCTTGGCAACTTCGCCGATGGCGATGTTGATCTGGGCCACACCGCGCGACTGCTCGCTGGAGCTGCGGTTGATGTCTTCGACAAGGGTGCGCACGGCGTCGATGTCGTCGGCGATCTTTTCAAAGGCCTCGCTGGTCTCGCTGGCGATTTTCACGCCCGAGGTCACACGCTGGGCCGCATCTTCGATCAGATCCGAGGTTTCGCGTGCCGCTTTGGCTGAGCGCCCGGCAAGGTTGCGCACCTCTTGGGCCACCACTGCGAACCCGCGACCGTGCTGACCGGCGCGTGCCGCCTCGACCGCCGCGTTCAGAGCAAGCAGGTTGGTCTGGAATGCGATTTCGTCGATGACCTTGATGATCTTGGCGATATCCTGCGAGGACGAGTTGATGCCCTGCATGGCGGTGACCATGTCGGAAATCTTGCCCTTGCCGTTCGTAGCCATATCGGAGGCCGCCAGAACAAGGCTGTTGGCGTTGCGCGCGGCTTCGGCGTTGGCTGTGACCTGGCTGTCGGTTTCCTCGGCGCTGGCCGACACCTCATCCACAGACGAGGACGCGATTTGCGAGTTGGTCGCAAGCGAGCGCGAGGCCTCGTTCATCTGGATCACAGTCTGCGACATCTGGTCGACCTGCGATTTGATGTTCGAGAAGCTGAGGTTCAGGCTGTTATAGCAGCGTGCAAAGGATTCAATGATCTCTTTGTACTCGCCCTTATAGCCGCTGGCGTCGACCTCATTGGACAGCTCACCGCGGATGATCGCATCCGACAGTTCGGTGATATCGCCGACCATTTTCTTCATGTTGACGCGAACCGCCTCAAGCGTGTCGTAGATAAAGATACGCTTACCCGAATAATGCTCGGCATTGGGCAGAACGTCGAAATCGCCCTCGCCCCATGCGGCGACCACGGCCATCGCGCGTTTCTTGGTGCGGATGTGGGCCTGTACCATTTCGTTGACGCGGGTTGCGATCGCGGCGGTCATTTCCGGATAGCTGTCTGCATCCACGAAGACGTCGATATCACCCACGTCATGCGCAGCCGCCATCGCCACCAGTTCATCGTTCAGACGTTTGCGCACGTTGGTCGCTTCGATCTCGGCACTGCGGTCTTCCAGTTCGACCACCAGCCAGTCGCTTGCGTCGCGTTTGTTCGGGTCGAACATCGGCGTCACGGTGAAATAGAGATGCGTATCGCCAAGGTGGATTTCCCCGTCATGCGGGCCCGACATCCGGTCAAGGATGCGGCGCTGATGCGAGGGGTCTGCGTGGAAGATGTCCACGTTCTTGCCCACGAGGTCATTGGCGCGGAAATGCGGCAGGGCCGTGCGCAGCTTGTCCTCAATTTTCTGGAACATTTTCACCGTTGCGTCGTTCGCAAAACGGATCACGTAATCCGCATCCGCAATCAGGATGGGGGTCCGCATTTTCTCAAAGCACTTCGTAGCCGGCGTCTCCAGCCACTTGCCCTGTTCGCTTGCCGAGCTGTCCGTAGTCATTGGTTCGGTTCCTTCAAAAGTGTCACCCGTGGGGGACGTGTCTGTCTGTGTCTGTCCGGTCGGGGCCGGTGAGGTTGATGCCGCAGACCCTGATGCGGCGGCGGGTTGGGCTGGCTTTCGCCTTGGCGCGGCCCTTTTTCTCGGGGGCTTTGGCGCGGGGGCGGAGCTGGCCTGGTCTGGCGTGTCCGCTGTACTGCTCCCCTCGGGCGGAGCCGCGCCATCAACCCAATCCAACGGATTGTTGCGTAGGGTCTTGGGCGGTGCCTTGGGTGGGCTTTTGGACGGGCTACGGCCTCGCGGTCGCTTTTTGTCCTCGCTCATCCTGCTTCCCTTCGTTCCTCGTTAACCGGTTCACCTTGAAACCCGCTCAGCGCGATCTGCGCCAAAGCGGCATAATCTTCTGCCCCTGCTGTACCCGGGGCGTGGTCGAAAATGCTGACCCCCTGCCCCGGCGCCTCGGACAGGCGCACGGAATTGCGGATCGGCGTGGGCAACACGGCCTCTGCGCCGAAATGGCGTTCCAGAATGCGGCGCACCTCGCGATGCACCCGCAAACGCGGAATGTAGCGACACAGCAGGAACCGCAGCTTGTCCCAGCTCTGATCGTTGTCCTGCATCGTGCGCATCAGGCGGTTGATGCCCTGCAGGCCAAGGAAATCGGCCTCGACAGGGGCCAGCACGATGTCACTTTGCGCCATGATCGCGCCCAGACGGGGCGACCATACGGGCGGCGCATCCATCAACAGCCAGTCCGCGCCGCACATATCCAGCGCGACCTCGTCCACCGTCCAATCGGTCGTCGAGGTGCCCGGAATGATGCGCAGACCCTCTTCGCTGTCGATCTCGGCCGGCGTGCCGTCCTGACCTTCAAGCCACTGGGCCACGGTCCAGTCCGCACCTGCATCCCCAAGGCCCAAACCGGCGCTGAGATGCATTTGCGGGTCCAGATCGGCCACCACCACGTTCTGACCCGCGCGTGCCAATGCCGCGCCAAGGTTGATCGCTGTGGTCGTTTTGCCGACGCCGCCCTTTTGGTTGAAGATCATGATCCGCATGGCTTAGGCATCCACCTCGACAGCCAGTGAGACATCGCTGTCGGACACCAGCAGGTTTTCATCCAGCAGGATCGCCACGCGCTCATCAATCCGGCCAAGGCCGCTGACGACGCTGCGCCCTGCATTGGCGGGACCGTTGTTGGTGCGGTCGATCTGGCTGGCGGGGATTTCCAGAACCTCGCTGACGCGGTCCACGATCAGACCCATCGGCGCCTCGCCCACGTCCAGAACGATCACGACCGTGCGCTCGTCATACTCGCGCTCGGGCATGTTGAACCGCAGACGCACATCCATCAGCGGGATTACCTTGCCACGCAGGTTGATCACGCCCTTGATGTAAGCGGGCACATCAGGGATCCCCATGATGCGTTGCATCCCGACGATCTCGGTCACCACGCTGATGACCACGCCGTAATCCTCATCCCCGACTTTGAACGTCAGGTACATATCGTCGATGTTGTCGTCCTCGACCGTCCGAACCTCATCGGCTTCATTCGCGGCCTCGCGCGCCACAGCCTCGTTCATGTCATCGTTCCTTTCCCGTTTCGGTTCATTCCGACATCGCCCTATCGGGCTGGGGCCGTTTTTCCGCGTGCCCCGACCGAGTCGAGCAAGCACACGGGTATTTCATCCAATGGAACCAGTTGCTCGGCGGCTCCGGCCTCCCATGCTGCAAGGGGCATGCCGAAAACGACTGAACTGGTCTCATCCTGAGCCACACAGCGTCCGCCTGACGCTCGGATCTCCAGCAATCCCTGCGCGCCATCGCGGCCCATACCTGTAAGAACGGCAGCCGAGCAATTCCCGTTAGTCGCTTTGGCCACCGATTTGAAAAGCACATCAACCGAGGGGCGAGAAAAACAGACGGGGTCCCCGTCCACCATCGAGATGAAGTAGGACCGGCCATGTTTGACCACCGTCATGTGCTTGTCCCCACCCGGCGCGATATAGGCCACACCAGGGGTCAGCTCGTCCCCATCGCGGGCCTCGCGCACGCTGACCGTACAACTGTCATTAAGGCGGCGCGCAAAGGACGCGGTAAACCCTTTGGGCATGTGCTGGGTCACGACAATAGGCGGAGAAGTAGCTGGAAAATCTGGCAAAATCCGCGCCAACGCCTGCACCCCGCCCGTCGACGATCCGATCGCGATTACCCAATCGCGATTGTATTTCGCCGATGCCGTTTCGGCACTGGGCGGCAGGTGGTTGATGTGCTCGCCCAGCTTGCGCAGACGCGCCGTCGCCGCCGCCTTCACGCGCCGGCGGATTTCGACCATCATATCGGCCAGACCCGTGTCCGATCCGACCACAGGTTTTGAAATCACATCGACCGCACCCGCCTCAAGCGCCTCAACCGTGACTTGCGCACTGCGCCGCGTCATGGACGAGATCACCACGGTCGGAATCGCGCGGTCCGGCATGTAGGTCTTGAGAAAACTGACCCCATCCATTCCCGGCATTTCGATGTCCAACGTGATCACGTCGGGCTGCTTGGTCTGAAGCATCCGCGCCGCCATCTCGGGCGAGGCCGCCGTGCCCATAATCTCGATACCAGGGTCTTTGCCCAAACCCAGCGACAGGATCCGTCGGATCATGGCGGCATCATCGACGATCAGCACCTTGATCGGTGGACGATCCGCCATCAGCCGTCCCTCCGATAGATACCGGGTTCGACCTGTTTCCACTTGGATCCCAAATCACGGATCGGTTCGGTGACCGAGGTGACCAGCCATCCGCCGGGTTCCGTGACCTCATAGACCGCGTTCAGGGTTGCGACCTGATCGGCGCGGTCGAAATAGTAAAGAATGTTACGGCAGAACACGACTTGGAACGGGTTCTTGAACGGGTAAGGCGTCGCCTTGAGGTTCATCCGGCGGAAGGTACAGGTCGCGCGGATTTCCGGTTTCACCTGAAACTGTTCAATACCCATCGGCGTGAAATAGCGTGCAAGGATATCGGGCGGCGTCTGGTCGAACTGGCGTTTCGCGTAAACGCCCATCTCGGCGCGGTCGACCACCGGCGCACTGATGTCCGTGCCCAGAATACGGGTTTTCGCCAGCGCGCCCTGCCCCAGCGTTTCGGCAATCAGAATGCCGATCGTATAGGCCTCATCACCGGTCGAGGCGGCCGCGCTCCAGATGCGGATTTCTTCGCGGTGCTGCAGGTCCGGCAGGATCATATTGGTGAAGTTGTCCAGCACCTCACGCTCACGGAAAAAGAACGTGTGGTTGGTGGACGCCGCATGCATCACCGCCAATTGCACCTCATGGCGCTCGGACCGGATGACATCCACGGCCAGACGGTTCAGATCGCCGCAATCAAACGAGCGCACCACGCGCATCAGGCGCTGACGCAGCAGTTCCTTTTTATGATCGGGATAGGTGATCCCACAGCGTTGGCTGAGCCAGCTGCGCAACTGATCATACCCGTTCTGGTCAACTTGCGGATCGTGCATCAAGACGCGCCTCCTTGGGACAAACGCTCTCCATCCAGAACGACGGCCACTTCGCCCGTGCCCAAGAGCGCACAGCCCCAGCTGGCGCGGACATTGGCAAGCGCGCCCACCATGGGCTTCATGACCACCTGCTGGCGGTCCAGAACCTCATCCACGGGTACGGCGATCTGACCGGTTGTGGTTTTAAAGACGATGGTGACCATGTCGCTGAGGGGGCGCAGGTCGCTGACGTTCTCGTCATAGAAATGCTCTAGTCGGCACACCCGAACGAACGCGCCACGCAGGCGCATCATCTCGGCGCCGTTATCGGCCGAAATCTCGACCAGATCCTGCGAGTTGGGTTTGACGATTTCGGCGATGTCATCGACCGGAATGGCGAACATGCGGCTGCCAAGGCGCAGGATGATACAATCCAGAAACGCCAGTGACACAGGGATATGCAGGGCCACATCGGTGCCCTTGCCCTCGGCGCTGTCTACGGTAATGCGCCCGCGCAGTTCCTTCATGGTCTGGTTCAGAACGTCCATGCCCACGCCACGGCCCGACAGTTTGGACACGTTTTCGGCGGTGGAAAAACCGGGTTCAAAGATGACCTTGTTCAGAACGGCGGCTTCGGGCACCTCATCGGGACCGAACAGCCCCTTTTCGCGGGCCTTTTTCAGAATGCGTTCGTGGTTCAGGCCGCGCCCGTCGTCGGACACCATAATACGGACTTCGCTGCCGACCTGTGCGGCCCCAAGCGTAATGCGGCCCTTGCGGTTCTTGCCGTTGGCTTCGCGTTCTTCCGGGCCTTCCAGACCGTGGTCGGCGGCGTTGCGCAACACGTGCAAGAGCGGGTCATAGAGACGGTCCGACACCAGCTTATCAATTGCGGTATCGCCGCCCTCAATCACCAGATTGATGGATTTGCCGGTCTCGCGCTCCATCTCGCGGATCATGCGGCGCAGACGTTTGAACACCTCGTCCACCGACACAAGACGCAGGTCCGTCGCGGCATCCTGCACCTCGCGCACGATCATCGACAGACGGTGCGCGGCGGCATCAAAGCTGTTGAGTTCCAGCCCCTGCAATTCCGGCGAGTTCACGGTCTCGGACACGCTCAGCGACAGTTCCCCGACAAGATCCATCAAGCGACTGATCTTGTCCGAAGACACACGCATGAGTGCGCTGGCCTGTGGGGCGTCGGTTGCGACCTCGGGTTCGGTGCTCATAGTCAAAGCCCCTTTCCGCAGGAACGTGGCAACGGCCCCCGCCAATTATGTTGGTTCTGCTGCGTCATCATAGACACCCATGCCCATTGGTTCTCCGGCCCTTTGCAAAAGGCGGGCCGTTTCACCAATCAGGCGGCATCATCCTCGGACGCGTCGAAGTTGAAGATACAGACCCCGTCAAATCCGGTGGACTTGAACAAGAAGGTCTTCTTCATCGTTTCGACAAAAGTTCCGTGGGTTTTTTCAAAGTTCTTCAAATCCGCCATGGAACCGAAAAACACATTAACCGAGATATCCCCTTCCTTACTGATCAGAATGGTCAGTCCGGACAATTTGCACTCGGGGATTGCGCCCCCTAGTGTTTCAGTCACGAACGGTGCAGCAATCTGAGCAGCGTCGAGGTTGGGAAATTTGAGGTGGTACGTTTTTGAAAGCATCTGAGCCTGCCATTCATTCGGGGGACGTCGTCTGCTAGAAAAAACGGTCGTGGGGTGAATAATGTAAGGCTATCGGAGGTATGGATTCACATACTCTTTTGGGGGTCGAGTATGTACACCTTGGTGATTAGTCATTTATTTTTATATACTTAACTGTCACGAGTGCGACAAAGGCCATTCGACCCAACCTAACCCGCGTTGTCATTTTTCCGACAGGCGTCAATGACACATCACGGATCCGTGAGGATTTTACTACTTTAGCGTTTTTCAGGATTAAAATCGTTTTTTAAACCTCAAAATCGTTTTTAAATCCGCATTTTCTGCATGTTTTTTGTGAGTTTTCCCTAAAAAAGCCGAACACCGTTCCGTTTTGATCGGTTAACTGGCCATGGGCGCGCCGACTTGGCACGATCCCTGCTTTTTCATCCTCAGCAACTATGGGGATGACTATGTGCCAGATTACGATTATCGCGACCGGCCTTAATGTCGGGGATACGTTGAAGGACCTTTTGGCCCGCCGTCGCGTATCCGCGCTTGTGACCGAAGACCTGCCCACTGAAAAATCCGCGGTGCTTGTGTGTTCTGCCAAACACGAAGCCACCGTCGGCCACAAGGCCGTTCTGGATACCGCCCGCCGCATCGGCGCCCAATCCGTTATTATTATCGAAGAAGGCGCAAGCGCCCCGCTCTTCACGCAAGAGATGGGCGGGCGTCTGACGCGGTTTGCACTGACCGATGGGGGCGCGGCACCGCTGCGCAACGGTTGGTTGCTGACGCTGGTCGATGTGATGGCCGCACCGTTTTGCGGTATGGTTGCCGGTGACCGGGCCACGGGCAAGCTTATGGACATGGCCGCGCGCGTCGCGAAAACAGATGTGACCGTGTTTGTGAACGGCCCCACCGGATCGGGCAAAGAGGTTCTGGGCAAACTCATCCACGCCTATTCCCCGCGCAAATCGGCCCCGTTTATCGCCATCAACTGTGCAGCGATCCCCGAAAACATGCTGGAGGCGATCCTGTTCGGCCATGAAAAGGGTGCGTTCACCGGTGCATCCACCCCGAACAAGGGCATCGTGCGCGCGGCCCAAGGTGGCACGCTGATGCTGGACGAGATTTCGGAAATGCCGATGGGCCTGCAGGCGAAACTGCTGCGTGTTCTGCAAGAGAAGACCGTCACGCCGCTGGGGTCGCAAAAAGAGGAAAAGGTCGACATCCGTGTGATCGCCACCTCGAACCGCAACATGATGGCCGAGGTCCGCGCCGGTAAATTCCGCGAAGACCTGTTCTATCGCCTGAATGTTTTCCCGCTCAGCACTGTCGCCCTGAACGACCGCAAGGATGACCTGCCCGCGCTGGCCGTTGCGATGATCCGGCGCCACACGGCTGAGGGCACGGCCCTGCCGATTCTGTCCGATAGCGCGATCCAGACCCTGATGGATCACGATTGGCCGGGCAATGTGCGCGAGCTGGAAAACATCATCCAACGCGCGCTGGTTCTGCATGAGGACGGCATCATCACCTCCGACGATATCATGATCACCGCGACCGATGGCCTGTGTGCCGTGGCCGGTGACGTGGATCTGGCCGAGACCGCCGTCCACGCCGCGTAACGGAGGCCGCTATGAGCAGCATCACTGGTATCGGGGCGGCCCAGAGCCTTGCCCTATCCAGCGTCGCGGCCCCGCAAAAGCCCGCGCCTGTCGCCAAACCCCAAGAGACCCAAGGCCCCTCGTTCTCTGAACGGATGGGCGGAGCCGTGGACCAGCTTGCCGAAGCCCAGAAAAAAGCCGCCGACGCGGCCAAGGATTTCGAGATGGGCCGGACCGAGGATCTGGCGGGTGTCATGGTCGAACAACAGGTCGCCTCGCTGGGCTTTCAACTGACTTTGCAAGTGCGCAACAAGGCCCTGACGGCCTATCGCGACATCATGAACATGCCGGTGTGATCCCGCAAACCCGATAGAGGCCAGACCAGAGATGGACAGCACGACCAATATCACAAACACCGATCAGGCCTCGTTGACGGGGCGTGCCCGCGGGATGCTATCACAGGTACAACGCCTGTCCGACCAACCCGGTGTGCGCCGCGCCCTGCCCGGCATCGCGCTTGTCGCCGCCGCCGTGATCGGCCTGTCGGTCTATATGTTCCTCGGCCAGACCAGCCAGATGGCCCTGTTCCCCTCTATGCCCGAGGCCGACAAGGCCCGCGCGCTGGACGCTCTGTCCAGCAGCGGGATCGAGGCGAACCTCGACATCGCCACCGGCAACATTCGCGTCCCCAGCGACGATTACCACCGCGCCAAGATGATCCTTGCCACCGTCGGCCTGCCCCAAGGGACGCCGGACGGCTATGCCACCCTGACCGACATGCCCATGGGCACCAGCCGCTCGGTCGAGAGCGCCCGTTTGCGCCAGATGCAGGAGTTGGAACTGGCCCGTTCCATCACCGAATTGCAGGTGGTTCAGGCCGCCCGCGTCCACCTTGCCCTGCCCGAACGCACCGCCTTTGTCCGCGACACGCAACCGCCCCGCGCCTCGGTCTTTTTGCAACTGGTCCAAGGACGCAGCGTCGAAGAGGAACAGATCCGCGCGATTGTCAGCCTCGTCACCACCTCCATTCCCGGCCTGACCCGCGCGAACGTCTCTGTGGTCGATCAGACCGGCCGCCTGTTGTCCAGCGAGAGCGACGACCCCATCAACGCGATGACCAACACGCAGATGGCCCACCAGATGCGCCTTGAGGCCCTGTACCGCAGCCGCATTGAATCCCTCATCACCCCCATCGTGGGCTTCGGCAATGCGGCGGTTGAGGTGACGTTGGACATGGACTTCACCCGCTCGGAAATCACGCGTGAGGAATACGATCCCAACGGCATCGCCCTGCGCAGTGAGCAAAACAGCAACCAGCAAAACACCAGTGACAACGCCCGCGGCATTCCCGGCGCGGTCGCCAACACCCCGCCCGATGAGGCCGCACTTGAAAACGCCCGCCCGGGTGAAAACGTCACCGCAGGCGGCCAGAACGGCAGCAGCAGTTCCTCGGCTACCCGCAACTATGAGGTCAGCCGCCGCGTCGAAACCACCCAACCCGCCAGCGCCCGCATCGTTCGCATTAACGCCGCCGTTCTGGTGCGCGCCGCCGAAACCATCGCGGGCGAAACCGGCGAAGAAGACACGGCCGACACGGCGCTGCTTGATGACATCGAACGCCTGACGCAAACGGCCATCGGCTTTGATGCCGAGCGCGGCGATACCATAACCGTCTCCAGCCGCCCGTTCATCGAAACTTTCGAACCTGTCTCTGCCGCGTGGTATCAGGAACCTTGGGTCTTTGACGCCGGTCGTCAGGCCGCGCAAATCTTGGCACTGGCCGTGATCATCCTTGGCATCGTGCGCCCGATCCTGAACCGCGTGTTGCTGCCCGCCCCCGCCTCGCCCTTGGCCAGCCCGTCGCTGGGCACGCCCGTTGAGGTCGCCGAGGGCGATAGCCTAGAGGACCTGCGCCGCCGTCTGGGTGCCGATCTGGACCCCGAGGACTTCGACGGCACCAGCAGCTATGAGGCCAAGGTGTCCCTCGTCCGGCATCTGGCGGAGTCCGACACCACCCGCATCGCAACCGCATTCCAAGCCCTGATGGAAACCGAAGGGGAGGCCGCGAAATGAGCGCACTAGGACCCTCCGCCATTCCCGGCAGCCTGCCGCTTGAGGAACTGACCGGCACGCAAAAGGCCGCCATCCTGATGATGCTGTTTGGCGAACAGGGCGCATCGAACGTGCTGCGCATGATGTCGCCCAAAGAGGTTCAGGACCTCGGCGCGGCAATGTATTCGGTGCGTGGCGTCGATCATGACACGGTAAACGCGGTTCTGGACGAATTTCTGAACCACCTGCGCAGCCAGACCGGCGTCGGTGTCGGCGCGAACGCCTATGTGCGCACTGTGTTGACCGAGGCCTTGGGCAGCGACAAGGCCCAATCGGTCCTCAGCCGCATCACCAGCAGCAGCTCGGAACGCCCGATCGAAATCCTTGACTGGATGGACGCCAATTCCGTGGCCGAACTCATCCTCGATGAACACCCGCAGATCATGGCGCTGATCATTTCATCGCTGGACTATCAACTGGCGTCCGAGGTTCTGATCCTCTTGCCCGAGGACATCCAACCCGACATCGTGCGCCGGATTGCCTCCCTGAACACGGTTCAGCCCGAGGCGTTGCGCGATCTGGAACAGGTGATGCAGCGCAAGTTCAAGGCCAACACCACCCTGCGCTCGTCTCAGATCGGCGGCATCAAGGCGGCGGCGCGCATCATGAACTTTACCAAACAGGACGTCGAAGGTCGCATCCTCAAAGAGATCAAGAAAGAGGACAAGGACCTTATGCAGTCGTTGCAGGACAACATGTTCGTCTTCGACAATCTGGTCAAATCCGAGGACCGCGCCCTGCAAACCCTGCTGCGCGAGATCGCGCCGGAAATCCTTGTCATGGCGCTCAAAGGGGCCGACGACACGCTTCAGCGCAAGCTGTTCGGCTGTATGTCGACCCGTGCGGCGGCCAATATCATGGACGAAATGGACGCCCTTGGACCGGTGCGCCTGACCGATGTGCAGATCGCCCAGAAAGAAATCGTCGATGTTGCACGGCGTATGGCCGATGCGGGCACGATCGTTCTGGCCGGTCGCGGTGGTGAGGAAATGGTATGACCGACACCCCCGACCCGCAGGGCCCCGCGCCCCTTGGCCCCGACGACATCATGAACCTTGTTCGCGCCGCCCGCGCCAACGGGTTTCAGGCGCGGTTCGACCACACGACCGATCGCAATTTCCGGCGCGCCGATCTGGCCAAGGCGCCCCCCGCTGCGCCGGATGCGGCGGTTCTGGCCAATCCCGAAATCGAAGAAGACGCCGAGGATGTGGTCGAGGAAATCCTCGCCCCCGCCCCGCCCCCGATCGATCTGGAGACCGAACGCGCCAGCGCACACGCCGACGGGTTCGCCGCCGGTCTGGCCCAAGGGGACGCCGAGGGCCACGCGCGCGGCATGGCCGAAGGCCAGGCCCGGGCCGAGGCCGAACTGGCCGAGGCCCGCGCCCTATTTGAGGCGGCAACCCTGCGTCTGTCCCATCTTGAGGCCGCAGGACTGGGTACGCTCACGGACACAATTGCCGAGGCCGTCAAAACCCTTGCCGCCCAACGCGCGGGGCAAATGATCGACGAGATGCCCGCGCCATTCGTGAAACGGGTTGAGGCCTTGGCGGACCGTGTGGCCCAAGGGGTCGCCGCCGTCACCGTGCGCCTGAACCCCGACGATTTCGCCGCGATCAAACCGCATCTGGCGGGCTCGGACTTGCTCAACCCCGACCGGATCGGCCCCGATGACAGCCTGTCGCGCGGGGATGTCGACATCCGTTCGGGCGCGGTGCAACTGCGCGACGTCCTGTTTCCACAGGGGGCCGCATGAACGCGATCCTTGAACGCATCGGCCAATCCCTACAGGCGGTTCCGGCGCATCAGACGCTGGAACTTGAGGGCCGCGTGATCCGCTATGACGGGCTGATCGTGGAATGCTCGGGCTTTCCCGCCACGCCCGGTGCGATTTGTCAGATCGATACGTTGCGTGGCGCGCCTGCGACGGGTGAAATCGTCGGATTTCAGGACGGGCGCAACATGCTGTTTCTGGACACGCCCGGTGCGCAGATCACCGCCGGCGCGCGGGTCCGGCTGATCAGCAACGGCTATGCCGCCTCGGTGGGGGCGGATTTGTTGGGCCGAGTGCTGGACGCCGAGGGCCATCCGCTGGACGACCGGCCCATGCCGCACGCGCCACAGGACTGGCCCCTTGGCGGGCAGATGCTGAACCCGCTGGCCCGCCAACCGGTCGATACGGTTCTGGACGTGGGCGTGCGGGTGTTGAACGCCGCCCTAACCATCGGGCGCGGGCAACGCGTCGGGATCATCGCGGGATCTGGCGTCGGGAAATCGGTTCTGATCGAGATGATGACCAAGAACACCAACGCGGACGTCATCGTCGTCGGCCTGATCGGCGAGCGCGCGCGCGAGGTCGGGGCCTTTGTGCGCAACGTCATGACCGGAGAGAGCGCGGCGCGCACCTGTGTCGTGGCGACGCCCGCCGACCGTTCGCCCCTGTTGCGGCTGCGCAGCGCGTTTCGCGCCACCGCCATCGCCGAATATTTCCGCGCGCAGGGCAAAGAGGTTTTGTTGATCATCGACAGCCTGACCCGCGTCGCCCATGCCAAACGCGAGGTGGGTCTGGCGCTTGGCGAACAACCCACGGCCAAGGGCTATCCCCCCTCGGTCGTGTCTCTGATCCCGTCGCTGATCGAACGGGCGGGACCGGGTTTGGCAGGTCAGGGGTCGATCACCGCATTTTACACCATTCTGGCCGATGGCGATGATGCCAACGACCCAGTGGTCGACACCGCGCGCGCCATTCTGGACGGGCATTTGGTGCTGTCGCGCAAACAGGCGCAGATGGGTCTTTACCCCGCGATCGATATCCCCCAATCGGTCAGCCGCGTGATGAACGACATCGTGACGTCCAGCCACGCAGGTGCCGCGCGCAAACTGCGCCGCCTGATATCGCTCTACTTGGAAAACCGCGACCTGATGCTGATGGGCGGCTACTCCAAGGGGCAGGAGCCCGATCTGGATGAGGCCATCGCCCTTTGGCCCGACATCACCGCGTTGATCACCCAAAACAGCGACGAACCCGCCACATTCGACGACAGCCTGCTGCGTCTGATGGCCCTGACCGGAGGAGACAGATGAGCACCCAAGACCGCCTCTATCACCTGATGGCACAGCGCGAGAAACTGCGCCTGTCCAGCACCTCGGCCAAGCTGCGGACCATGCGCGAAGATCACGAGAACACCCAGAACGCGGCGCATAAAATCTCGTCCCTGCTGCAAGAGAAAAAGGGCGACATCAATCAGGTCAGCCACCCCGCGCAATTGCAGGCAACCCATTGGTTTGGCACCGAACTGGCCGCGCAACTGGACATCACGCGCAACCGCGCCGAGATGCTGGCCGGTCAACAGGACGGGGTTCAGCGCGAGCTGAGCCAGATCGAAACGCGCTTTGATATGCTGTCCGATCGCGCCACGACCGCGCGCCGTCAGGCCGCACAAGACAAACAGGATCGGGCCGATGAACAGAACGGCGGCACACGCCGTCGGTAAGTTTGGCACCGATCTTGCAATTTCACCGTGAACGTAACGATTTTTAACTGTTAGAGGTCAGGTATGACATCTGTTTCGCTGGGCGAAGGGGGTCTGGGCACCACCGGACATCTGTCGATGGGCACACAAAAGGTGCCGGGCGAAAATCCCCTATTCGCGGCGCTGTTTGCCACCCTAAACCCCGATCAGGCGGCTGAGGGCGCGGACGGCGACCTGCCGACATTGGATCAGATCAAGGAAACCCTTGGCGAGGGAAAGGTGGTTGAGGGCCTGCCGGTTCTGGATCTGGCCGCCCTGAACCTGCCCGCCGACGCCGAACCTGCGCAAATTCTGGCCGCCGTGATGCAGGCGGTGAAAACCGGCGACATGCCGGTTGAGGGCGAGATGCCCGCGCTAGAGCTGACCGGTGATCCCGAAACCGACGCCGCCGTCGTGACGGATGTGTTGAACCAGATCGGCCTGCGCCTGACGGGGCATGAGGTGCCGGTGCAAACACAGATCACCGTCCCCGGTGAACCCGGCGAAGCCACGCCAGAACAAGGTGGCGATGACATCACCGATATCCTGACCCTGCAGGCGGGCCCCATCGCGGCCCTACCCGCACAGGGTCTGCCGGTTGAGACCGTCACGGCGGCACCCGACACCGGCATCCGCGCGGCCCTCAGCACGGCAAGCGCCGCCCCCACCCTGCCCGTCGCGCAGATGGTTGGGCAACAGACGCGCACGCCCACCGCAACCACCGCCGCCCCGACCGCAACGGTTGCGGTCGATGCGCCCGTGACCGAGACACCGCAGGTCCGCGTGGCCCCGACCGCACCGGTCGCCGCCGTGAGCGAGGCCGAGCTTGCCCCCGAGGTGATCGCGCCGGTCACGAACGCCCCGCGCGTGGCCGAGGTGGCCCTGAAATCCACAACGGCACAGGCCCCGACCGTAGACATCACCCCCGCCGTCGTGACCGACGCGCCCGAGGGCACCCTGCCCTTTGCGCCCACGAACCCGCAGATCGTCAACGACCCCGCCGCGATGGCAAAAGCCGCCGATGCACGGGTCGAAGCGCCTTTGGACATGACCTCGCCCACATGGACCGACAGTCTGATCGAGGACATCCAGATGCAGGCCGCCGACGGGGCCGAGCAGATCGACATGACCCTGACGCCCGAACGTCTGGGCCGTCTGCAAATCCAGATCGAGATGCGCGATGGCGCGGCCAATATCCGCATCATCACCGAAACCGCCGAGGCCGCGCGCCTGTTCAATGACGCCCAAGGGCGCCTGTCCGAAATGATGGAACGCGCGGGCATGGATCTGGCCGGTCACACCGCGGGCCAACAGGGCGATGCCCGTGGCCAGCGCGATCAATCGGGTCCTGAGGGTCCGACCCTGAGCGCCGCCCAGCGCGGCGATGACATCGACACATCCGACACCACGCCCCCGCCGCGCACTGGCGCATCGGGGTCCGGCGTTGATCTATTGGCCTAAAGAGGGTTCCCATGGCTGATCAAGAAACCGAAGACGCCCCGAAAAAAGGCGGCCTAGTCAAAGTGATCCTGATGATCGTCGGGGCCATTGCCATGCTTGGCGGCGGCTTTTTCGGCGGGCAACAGTTCGGCGGCTCGCGCCTGTCTCCGTCCGAGGAGGTGCTGCGCCTGATCGAGCAATCCGAGATGGCCGAAGAAGGCGGCGAAGGCGAAATGGACACCGGCCCCAAGAACAAGGATATGCCGGATCCCGATGACGTCGCCCCCGAATTCGCCACCCATTACCACGAGTTTCAGGAACCGATCACCACGAACCTGAAGGGATCCCGCCGGTTCCTGCAGGTGGGTCTGGGCATGTCCACGCAATATGACAAAAAGGTCATGGACAACGTCGAGACGCACAAGCTGGCGCTGCGCTCGGATATCCTTGCCACGATCGGGGCCTTTACCGAGGAACAGGTCGAGGCCGAGGGCGGTCGCGATGTGCTTGCCACTGCCATCAAGGACACGATCAACCGCCGTCTGGAAGAGGCCGAAGGCTTTGGCGGGGTGGAAAACGTGTTCTTCAAAACCTTTGTCTTGCAGTAAGTAGGTCGCGCTATGGCTACGCCACACAAGCTGTCATCCAAAGAGGTCGCCGCGCTTGTCGGTGGTCTGATCCACGGGGATGACGACGACTCCCAAGAAGAAGGCGCCGAGGTACGGTCCTATAAATTCGGGACCAACGACATGTCGCTGTTGGGCGACTATTACGGCCTCAGGATGATCAACGAACGGTTTTGCCGGATTGCGCGCTCGGTCTTCCTGCCGATGCTGCGCATTCAGCCGCGTATTTCCGCCTTTCCGCCCGAGATCAAAAAGTTCTCGGAATACAGCGACGAGCTTGAGAATTTCGTCTCCCTGACCATCAGCCGCATCGAAGAGCTGCGGGGCAACCACATGGTGGTGATGCACCCGACCTTCGTGTCGCTGCTGACGGATTCCTATTACGGGGGCACGATCACCAACGAGCCCAACCGGCGGGCCGAATTCACCTCGACCGAGAACCGCGTGATCGAGATCGTCTCGCGCGGGGTTCTGGACGCGCTGGAACTGGCGTGGCGGGATCTCAGCCCGATTTCGTTCGATGTCGTCAACCGCGAGGAAAACCTGCAATTCGCCTCGTTCTGTGACGCCGACGACATGGTGGTGAACTGTTCCTTTCTTGTGCAATTGCCCGAGGCCGATCCGGCGACGGTGGATATTCTCTATCCCCTACAGACCCTGAAACCGATCAGTTCCCAGTTACGATCCCGCATGCAGAGCGACGTGATCGGCAACGACATGAGCTGGAAGCAACGTTTGGTGCACGCCTTGTTGGATGTCCCCCTAGAGGTCACGGCGCATCTGGCCGAACCCACGGTGCGGATGGGCACGCTAAACGCCATTCAGCCGGGCAATATCGTGCCCGTGAATATCTGGCCCCACCCCAAGCTGCTGATCGAGGGGCAGCTGATGTATGAGGGCGATCTGGGCGAACTGGCCGGTCACGCCGCCATCAGTATCACCGGCGAAATCACCCCCTAGGGCAGAAAGGACAACGCGATGAGCACAGAACAAGACAGCGCCCAGGAAGTTAACCAATCCAACCTCAAGGCGCTTGAAAACATCAAGGTCCGCATGACGGTTGAGGTCGGGCGCACCGAACTGACGATCAAGGAACTGTTGCGCCTGAATGAGGGCTCGGTGGTTGAACTGGACCGGTTGGCGGGCGATCCGCTGGATATCCTTGTGAACGGCACGATCATCGCCAAGGGCGAGGTCGTCGTGATCGGCGAACGGTTCGGCATCCGCTTTGGCGAAATCGTCGACCCCGAAGAGCGTATGGCGAACATTTAAACGGACCCGCGCGGGGATCACGCAACCCCCGCGCCTATTGGCACGAAACATGCAAGCGATAGGGGAATCCAGTTTCAGGAGGCCCCATTGACCCTTGTCCAGACGCAACATTGGCTGATCGTCGCCCTGTTCATGGCCGCCCTTTTGGTGGTCTGGGCGGTGGTCAAGCTGTTCAAGACGCCCCTGCGCCAACGTCTGAGCGCGGATCGCCGGATGGCCTTGACCGAGGTTCTGCCCTTGGGCGCGGATCAGCGCGCGGTGTTGATGTCGGTGGATGGGCGCGATGTCCTGATCGTGACGGGACGGCGCACGGGCACCGCGGTTGAGGTCCTGCCAAGCCGCGCACCGGAGGCTCAGGCATGATCCGTCTCCTTGCGCCCCTGTTCCTGATCCTGATCGCCTCGCCTGCCCTTGCACAGGACGGCCTGCCCGCGCTGAACCTGACGGGCGGGGATGGCGACACGACCTATTCCCTGTCCCTGCAAATCCTGATCCTGATGACGGTTTTGACGGTTCTGCCGTCGATTGTCCTAGGGATGAGCGCCTTTACCCGCATCATCATCGTGCTGTCGATCCTGCGTCAGGCGCTCGGGACCCAGCAAACCCCGCCGAACCAGGTCCTTGTGGCGATTGCCCTGTTCCTGTCGTTCTTTGTGATGCAGCCGGTTTTGACCGATATCTATGAAACCTCGGCCGGTCCCTATCTGGACGGGACCCTGCCCGCCGATCAGGCGCTTGAGATCGGGCGCGGGCATCTGGTCGGGTTCATGTTGGAAAACACCCGTCAGAACGATCTGTTGATGTTTGCCGATCTGGCAGGGGACGAACCCTATGCCACGGACAATGACGTGCCCCTATCGGTGCTGTTGCCCGCCTTTATCACGTCGGAACTGAAAACCGCGTTCCAGATCGGGTTCCTGTTGTTCCTGCCGTTTCTGGTGATCGACATGGTGATCGCCTCAATCCTGATGGCGCTGGGGATGATGATGCTGTCACCGATGCTGGTGTCGCTGCCGTTTAAATTGCTGCTGTTTGTGCTGGTCGATGGCTGGGCCCTGACGATGGGGTCCTTGGCCGCCAGCTTTGGTGTAGGACCGGGGGGCTGATCCATGGATTTTGACGCGAATATCGAGCATCTGCGGATTGCCTATTGGAACATCCTGCTGACCGCCGGTCCGGTTCTGGCCGTGGCGCTGGCCATTGGTTTGCTGGTCGGTATCCTACAGGCCGCGACATCGATCAACGAGGCCACCCTCAGCTTTGTGCCCAAACTGGCGATCGTTCTGATCACCATGGCCTTGGCATCGGGGTTCATGTTGTCGACGATGACCGACTATTTCGGCTACGTCTTTGAATCCATCGCGAACATCCAATAGCCATGCTGGATCTGGGCACAACAACCGGCATACCGGCCCTTGAGATCGCCACGTTGATGGGGGTGGTGATGCAGTTCATGCTGGCCATGCTGCGGATCGGGGCGTTTCTGATCGCCTCGCCCCTTTTTGGCGCGCGCTATGTGCCGGTGCAGGTGCGCATCGTCGCGGCGGCCGTTCTGACCCTGCCGGTGATGTCCTTGGTCCCGATGCCCGATCCGATGGCCTTGGCCACCTTGTCGGCGGTGCCCATTTTCCTGACCGAACTGTTCATCGGGGCCTCGGCGGGGATGATCCTGTCGATCCTGTTTGGCGCGGCTGCCCTTGCCGGTGACCGGATTGCCAACACCGCCGGTCTGGGTCTTGCGACACAGGTGGACCCGTCGTTCGGCGGGCAGACGCCAGTGGTCGCGCAGATTTTCACCCTGTTCCTGTTGGCGGTCTTTCTGGGTGAGGACGGCCATCTAGAGGTCATCCGTATCCTGATGGACAGCTATCGCATCCTGCCGCCGGGCACGGTTTTGTCGTTTGGTCCGATCCTGTGGGCGGGGGTTGAGGCCGGTGGCGCGATGTTCATGGCGGGGTTCAAACTGTTGATGCCCGTGGTGGCGGTATTGTTGCTGTTGAACCTTGTGATCGGGGTCATCACCCGCTCGGCGCCGCAATTGAACATTTTCTCCTTCGGCTTTCCCCTGACGATGATGGTGACGATCGGATTGCTGTTCCTTGGGGCACCGGTTCTGGCCGACGGGATGCTGGCCCTGATCCAAGAGAGCCTTGACCGGCTAACCGTCACATTCGGAGGTGTCAACGATGGCTGAAGGCGACGACGGTCAGGAAAAGACCGAAGAACCAACCCAAAAACGACGCGACAATGCCCGCCGCGATGGTCAGGTGGTCACCTCCAAGGAAATGTTCGTTCTGGCCAGTACGGTTGCGGCGGCGATGATGCTGGCCTTGGGGCCGCTGTTGGCCGGTGGTATTCCCGCGAAATGGGCGGGCTATTTCCGCTTCGGTCGGGCCGAGGATCTGGACGCGCTGGTGCTGGACCGGTTGGGGCAATCCATGACCGAGGTTCTGGTGATCGGCCTATCGGTGGGCGTGCCCCTGTTGGTCATGACCCTGCTCATGCAGGCCGCGATTGGCGGGCTGAACTTTGCGCCCAAGGCGATGGCGTTCAAGGCCTCCAAGATCAACCCCGGCGCGGGTCTGAAACGGATGGTGTCGATGCGCGCGCTGGTCGAGCTGAGCAAGGCGATCCTGAAGGTCGTGTTGCTGTTGCTGGCCGCCGTCGGGGTGATGTTTGAATTCCTGCCGCAACTCAATGCGATGATCCATATGGCGCCTGCGAATTCCCTTGGTCTGCTCACCAACGGGATGGTGCGCATTCTGGCGGCGATGTGCATCTCGCTTGCGGTGATTGGTGGCGTGGATCTGGGGTATCAGCTGTTCTCGCATAACAAGAAACTGAAAATGTCGCGCCAAGAGGTCAAAGAGGAAACCAAGGATTCCGAAGGTTCCCCCGAGGTCAAAGGCCAGATCCGCCGCCTGCAAATGGAGGCCAGCCGCAACACCGCCCGCCGCCGCAAGGCCGTCGATGATGTGCCCGAGGCCACCACGGTCATCACCAACCCGACCCATTTTGCCGTGGCTCTGAAATACATCCCCGGTGAAACCAACGCGCCCATCATCGTGGCCTTGGGGCGCGGAGCGATGGCCCATGACATCATCGACCGCGCGAAATCGGCGCGTGTCACCATCATGCAGGTGCCGCCTCTTGCCCGTGCGCTCTATTACACCGGTGATGTGGGATGGGAGATTTCCGAGCAACTGTTTGCCGCCGTCGCCGCCATTCTGGCCCATGTGCACCGGTTGGAGAACGGGTTGAATCCGCTGATGCCCGATATTGAGCTGCCCGATGAATTGATGCTGGACGAATTTGGTCGGCCCCTGAAAGGAGACACCGCATGAGCAACCGCAAACGCCGCCAGAGCCGCGGTGAAATGATCTCTTCCGTCACGTTTTTCGGGGTCTCGATGTGGCTGTGGGGCGAGGTATCTGTCTATGAGGGCGGACCGATGAACCGTGTCCTGCTGATCGGGGCGGCGATCAGTTGCCTGTTGGCCGCGTTCCGGTTCCAGATCGGCAACTGGATCGAAAAGAAACGCGCTGGACCCGACAGGACCCAGCGCGTTCATAAGGATTAGGGGTGGTTTAGAAAACCGGCTGAACCTGCACGCCCGCCGAAATCCTGAGCGCCCATGCTTCAACATCGGGGGCAAAGCGCGCGTGCAATTCGGGGTGGCCCTCAATCAAGGCGTCAATCGCGCGTTCGCGGCCCGTCAGGGGCGGTTCCTGTTCGCTGAGACGCACAGCGGCCCAATCGCTCTCGGGCAGTTTCAGGTGCACCGCATCGGCCACCTCGCGATAGGACCAGCGGAACCCGAACAGGTCGTATTCAAACGGCCCCGACCCACCCGGTTCACCGGACAGTCGGATCAGGTGCATCCGCACATAGTCGCGCAGGGCATCGCGGGTGCTGACCAGAATTTCCGCCGTCGCCTTTTGCCAACCACGGCTGCGCGGGGAACTCAGACGGTTCCACAAAGGCGTGCCCGCGGGGCGGTACAGCAGTTCTTCGTCATTCGACCCTTCGGCGATTTCATAGGAACTGTCGCCCAGCACCAGCTTGGCAAAGGGTTTGATCGGGCTTTCCGTTTCGGTGTCTGCGTCCATTCTCGGGGTCCTCTGACGGGTTAATTCAGGCAGTCGGACACGCGGTCCCGACAGAATTTGCAACGGCCCAAAAGCACAGAGTTTTAGGCGCGCAACCGGTCAGATACCCCCACTCAAATGGGCAGGATGGCACGGAATCTGCACAGGTCTACTCGCAAAAGCCTGCCGCAAGAGGAGCCCCCGATGAGCACCGGCACCCCGCAAAGTCTTGAAGACAGCATTCGCCTGGCCATAGAGGCCGCCGAGGCCGCAAATGACGTGGCCGCCGAGATCAGCCAGATGAAGGGCGAATACGAACGCGCCGCCACGCGTCTGGAACGCACCCGCAAAAATCTGGTGATCATCGCCCTTGGCGGGTTCGCGGCGGTGGCAACGGCGGTGACCTTTGGCGCCTTGGTCTATTTCCAGACGCTTGGCGACATGCAGGCCGCCAATGACACCCAGCTTGAGGCGCTGACGATGTTCTCGACCTCGGTGCAGGACCTGAACGGCGCGGTGGGCGAGGTCGACAAGATCGTCATGGCCTATATGGAAAACAGCGACGCCCAGAGCATGGCCGCCGCCCAGATGGCCGAACGCATGACCGCCTTTGAAACCGACATGGCGACGCAAATTGAGATGCTGACCGACAAGGCCGGCCAGATGCAGCCCCAGATGGCCACCGCCATCAAGATGCATATGGATGAGGTCGCGGGCGGCATGCTGGAGAACGTGCAACTGGCGATGTCGGACCTGCAACTGGCGATTTCCAAGATGCTGGCGACCGAAATGGCGACCATGGCTAAAATGATCCCTGAAATGGCGAAAACCATGGCCCCTGCCCCCGCGAAACCGGCACCGACCATGTCCAAACCCGCCACAACGACCACGAAAAAGACCACATCGACCACGCGGCGCACCACCGCGCCGAAACCCAAACCCAACCCGTTCAGCTATCCCTGAGGAAAGGGCGCAGACATGGCCAAAAAACCAACCGAGCAACCCGCAGCGGAAACAGACGGTGTGTCGGGTCTGATGGCGACGGGCCTGAGTTTGGCACAGGTCAACCCCGCAGGCGCGTCTCTGGGCCTGCAAAAGGGTGACACCCTGCAGGCGATCAACGGTGTGACGTTTACCCAAGGGATCAAGACCCTGCGCGAACGCCTGCCGAGCGATCATAGCAAGCTCTGCGTGCTGACCATCCGGCGCGGCGCGATGGATTTCGACGTTCTGACCGACACGCATGAGTTGGGCAAGTGGGCCGATGTCGCCCCGCCCGCCGAGCGTCCGAACAAACGTCTGAACCCCAAGGCCCTGTGCAATTGGGAACTGTTCAAATCGACGGACGAAACCCGTCCTGTCTATGACCTGCAACCCCTGCCCGTGCCGATGATGGCCCTGATCGCCGCGCCTATGTGGCTGGCCCAAACGCGGCTGTGGTCGGCCCTTGCGACACAGGTTGCGCTGGTCGCGCTGTCGCTGCCTGTGGGCATGTGGGTGGCGGGGGTCGTTTATGCGGTGACGTCGCTTTATGTGTGGCGCGCCTCGCGGGCGTTGTTCCGCGCGGACCGCATTGCCCAAGGGTTGACGCCCTTTGCCGTCATCGCGGCCCCCAATGAGATCGCCGCGCGCGAGGTGTGCGAGATGATGGAGCCGGACCTGACCTATGCGTTTCTCTACCGCGAGGACGCGGAGGATCAGGACGATCCGGACAAAGCAATGGCCGGGGGTTAACCCCGGCCTTTTTCTTTGCCGATCAGTGTTGGATTAGCGCAGGGCCAAGGCCGCGTTGCGACGGCGTTGGAACGAGGACGGGATTTTCAGCGCCTCACGGTATTTCGCCACGGTGCGGCGCGCCAGATTGATCCCCTCATCCGAAATGATCTTGGCAATCGTATCGTCGCTCAGCGGGCGATCGGCGGGCTCATCCTTGATCAGCTGCTGAATGCGATGACGCACGGCGGCGGCCGATCCGGCCTCATCGCTGTCATTGCAGCTAAGCGCGGCGGAAAAGAACGTCTTGAGCGGGAACGTCCCCTGCGGCGTGGTGATCAACAGACCCGAGGTCACGCGGCTGACCGTGCTTTCATGCACGCCCACGGCCTCGGCCACGTCTTTCAGGATCATCGGTTTGATGCGCGAAGGCCCGTGTTCCAGAAATTCGGACTGGCGGCGGACGATTTCCGCCCCGACCTTCAGCGTGGTTTGATTGCGATGCTCGACCGCGCGGCGCAACCAACGCGCCACCGACAGGCGTTCACCGACGTACTCGGCGCTGTCCTTGGCGTGGCTGACGGCGTCGGCCTTGTCCTCATTCACGATCACCGACGGCAGGGTCGACCGGTTCAGGTCCACGACCCAGCCCGCCTCGCCACGCGTGACGATCAGGTCCGGCGCGCGCTGGTTCACGGTGTCGGCGTCAAAGCTGGTGCCCGGTTTCGGGTTCAGACAACGGATCAGACGCAACTGATCGCGCAGCTCATCCATGTCACAGTCACAGGCACGGCACAGACCCTTGAGGTCGGCCGCCGCCAGCATCGGCAGATTGTCCAATACCGCGGCGAACAGCGGGGTCAGGAACCCCTTGTCGGCGGCCTGTAGGCGCAGACATTCGGACAGAGAGCGTGCGAACAGACCAGCCGGTTCAATGTCCTGAACGCGGGCCAGAAACGCCTCGGCCTCATCGCCGTTCATGCCGGTTTTCATCGCCAGCAGGTCCAGATCCTCACCCAGCCAGCCGGAGGGTTCCAGCGCCTCAAGGAACAGTTCCGCCGTCGCGCGATCCTGCGGGACCGTGAACATCAGATCGAACTGGGCCGAGACATGGGCGAACAGGGATTTCTCGGGCGCCTCGGCGCGCATCTGGATAAAGTCGAAATCGCCCGACGCACCGCCCTTGGCCGACGGCAGGGACGGCAATTCTCGGCGGCGTTCACCGTCGGACCCACGCAGTTTCATTTCAAGAAACGGGTTCTCTTCGGCTTCGCTTTCGATATAGGATTGGAGATCCGTATTGGACATCTGCAACAGGAAAATCGCCTGTTGCAACTGGGCGGTGACGACAAGGCTCTGTCGCTGACCGATCTGTTGGGACGCTTGAATTTGCACTGTTTACACTCCGTTACACACTGCAAAAGGTGCGCCGGTTTTAGGCGTCATTCAAACAATCTATTTGACGCGAAACACCCCTACTAAAAGACGCGAAGGCCAACTTTTAATGCTTTGAAAAATAATAAAGACCCGGCGATTGCGCGCCGGGTCCATTTTTGCGTGTCGGGAAACCGTCAGCCCCGCAGCAGGGACAGGACGTTCTGCTGGGACGAGTTCGCCTGAGCCAGCATCGCCGTTGCGGCCTGCGACAGGATCTGACCGCGGGCCAGAGCTGTCGATTCCTTGGCAAAGTCGGCGTCCATAACCCCCGAACGCGCGGCCTCGACGTTGACGGTGATGTTCGTCAGGTTCGAGATCGTGCTGTCCAGACGGTTGGACACAGCACCGAGGTCGGAACGGGCTTGGTTAACCTTTTGCAGGGCGACGTCCAGAACCGTCAGGGCCTTGGCGGCGCTATCGGCGTCGGACAGGTCGATCTCTGCAACCGATTCCAGTTCCGAGGTGTTGGCCGCCGCTTCAAAGAAGCTCTCACCGGCGGTGGTGTCGGTTGCACCAACCGAGAACAGCTTGGTCGAGGTCAGTTCGACTTGGCCGGTGACAAAGGCGTCGGTGATCGCCGAGGTCGTGTCGGTCATGGTGGTGGTGTGGGTCCCTGCGGTCGCACCAGCGGCCGTTTCGTCCGAGTTCAGAACCGTCACATCCATGGTGGTGTCATCCACGCCGGTGTCATAGCCGGTGATGCTGATGTCGTTGCCCGAAGCATCCGTCAGGATGATTTCCGAGTTGTCGGTGCCCATCTTGGCGGTCACGCCGGTCTGGCCGGTCTGGTTGTTGATCGCCGTTGCGATACCGCGCAGGTCACTGGTGTCCGAGATCGCAACGGTCCCGATCGAGACGTTGTTGACCTCAAACGTAACGGTCGAGGCCGCCGAGAAGTCCGACAGTTTCGCCTTGGTCACGGCAGATGCACGCACCGCGGTCGAGGCCGAGATGCTGTTGATCTCGTCTGCCAGTTCCTTGGCCGACATACCTGCGGTCGTGGAGATCTCAGCCGAACCTGCGAAACCGGTGATGTTCAGGGTCGTGCCTGCGGTGATACCGGTGTCGGTCGCAGCCGTGGTTGCATCCGCAGCCAGCGATACGTTCGACTTGATCTGGTGTGCACCGATGTCGGTTGCGGCGGCGCTCTCGACGTCGAGGTTCAGAACCTGACCCGCGTCAGCACCGATCTGGAACTGTTTGTTCGAGAACGAGCCGTCCAGAATGTTCATACCGTTAAAGGTGGTGTCTTTGGCCACACGGTTGATTTCCTGGATCAGCTGCTTGCCTTCTGCCGACAGGTTGTTCCGGTCGGACGAGGTGTTCGTGTCGTTGGCAGACTGAACAGCAAGTTCGCGCAGACGCTGCAGCATCGAGGACACCTCGACGTGCGCGCCCTCGGTGGTGTCCACCAGGTTCTTGCCGTCGGTTGCGTTACGGACCGCTTGGTTCAGACCCATGATCTGTGCGGTCATTTTTTCTGCGATCGCCATGCCGGCTGCGTCGTCCTTGGCTGCGTTGATACGCAGGCCCGAGGACAGGCGGGTCATGGCGTTGTTGAATTCGTCGTTGACGCGGCTCATGTTGGCCTGTGCCGAGATCGCGCCAATATTGGTGTTAATGGTGGTCATAGCCGTCTCCTTCAGGGATGCGCTTGGGGGCGCCTATTTTTGGAAACGGGGGGTTCGCGATTTTTGTTTAGAAAAAACTGAAATCCCCTTCATTTTCTTGTTTTTATCAGAAATGCGCATTTTCGCCCCCGACGCGGGTGACATTATAATGCGCGTGAAATCCGCGCGGCGACACACGTTGCGTCGGCGCATTATTTTCCCCTTCCCCTAAACTTTCGCCCGCGCGGGACGCTGCAGGTAACTGAGACCCGGAAATCTGTTTGGTACGGATTTTGCCAGTGAGGTCTTGGAAACAACACGCGGAGAAGCGGAATGGATATCGCCTCGCTTATCGGATTTATCGGCGCGATTGGCATGATCATCGGTGCGATGATTTCGGCGGGCGGTCTTGGCCCGTTTGTCGACGTGCCCTCGATCCTGATCGTGTTCGGCGGCACCTTCTTTGCGGTGATGTACACCGCGCCGATGGGCGTCTTCTTTGGCAGCTTTGGCGCGATGGCAAAGGTGTTCATGCCCAAGCCCCAGAATATAGAGGCCCTGATCGAACGGATGGTCGAACTGTCCAACACCGCCCGCAAGGACGGGATGATGGCGCTTGAGGGCCAAGAGGTCCCCGACAAGTTCTTTGAAAAGGGTCTACAGATGCTGGTGGACGGCGCGGATGAATCCAAGCTGGTCAAGCAGATGTCCCAAGAGATCAAGTCGATGAAAAAGCGCCACGAGGACAGTCAGGGCGTCTTGAAAGGCTGGGTCGATATCGGTCCTGCGATGGGCATGATCGGCACGCTGATCGGTCTGGTGCAGATGCTTGGCAACATGGCCGACCCCAAGGCGATTGGCCCCGCGATGGCGGTTGCGTTGTTGACGACCCTTTATGGCGCGTTCATCGCGAACGTTCTGTTTGCCCCCATGATCACCAAACTCGAAGGCTATACCGCAGATGAGGTGATTTACCGCGAGATGGTGCTTGAGGGTCTGCGCAACATTTCCCGTGGCGAAAGCGGGCGCAATGTTCAGGAACAGATGGTGGCCTCGCTGCCGCCCAAGGCCCAAGAAAAGCTGATGGCGGCCTAAGGAGCGCATGAGAGATGGCCAAAAAGCCGATCCCCCTTCCCGTTCCGGTCGAAGCGCCCCCCGAAGAGGATTGCCCGAAGTGTCCGCCGGTGGGTGCGCCCGCGTGGATGGCGACATTCGCGGATATGGCGACCCTCTTGATGGCGTTTTTCGTTCTGATCCTGTCCTTTGCCGAGTTCAACTCGCCCAAGTTCAAGATGATCGCCGGTTCCCTGAAAAATGCCTTTGGTGTGCAACAGGAAATGCCCGTCGTGGAACAACCGCGCGGCACCACCACGCTTGAGCTGAAATTCTCGCCCTCGCCCTCAATGACTGTGACCCAAGAGTTGAAACAGCAGACCACCGAGGTCGAAAAGAAAAAGGTCGAGACCACGCAAAAGGACGGCGAAACCGATAGTCAGGACGTCGCCAATGTGTCCCAAGAGGTGGCGCAGGAACTGGTCGATGCCCTGACCGAGGCGCTTAAGTCCGGCATGGTTCAGGCCGAGGTCAAGGACGGCGCGGTGACGCTGGACTTTCAAGGGTTTGAGGGCAGCAGCCCCGAAGAGGCCAAACAGAAAATGGCCGAACAATTCGCCGAGGCCGCCGAGGCCATTGATCAGGCCGAGGAAAAGACCGGTCAGGACGGCGAGGATGTGCAACTGTCCGGCCTAGCCGATGATCTGCGCCAACTGTCCGAGAGCCTGTCCGAGGCCAACGAGGGCGGCGATCAACCCAACTCGGGCGGCAATTCCCCGTCTATGGAATCCCTGCAAAACGCAGGCGTGTCCGAAAGCCGCCTACAGGTCGCCCTGCAACAGGAAATCGCCCAAGGCCTCGTGGAAATCGAACAACGCGACGACAAGGTGTTTGTGACCGTCGGCGCGGGCGGTGCGTTCCCCTCAGGCTCGGCCGATCTGACCCAAGAGGCGCGGGAAATCATGTCGCGCATCGCGTTTTCGGCCATGACCGACGCGGGCCAGATCACCGTGACGGGCCACACCGACAACGTGCCCCTCAGTGAATCCTCGCCCCTGCGGGACAACTGGGGTCTGGGCGCGGCGCGCGCGGCCAGTGTGGTGCGCGAATTCGGTGGCTCGGGCCTGATTGATCCGACACGGTTGACCGCCCAGTCCATGGGCGAAAGCAAACCGGTCGCCGACAATGACACCGCCGAAGGTCGGGAAAAGAACCGCCGGATCGAGATCGAAATCTCGTACTGATCTAAGACCGGCCCGCCCCTGTCCGTTGTTCAAGGTACAAGTGAAAGAGTTACGATGAACACCGATATCCTTAGCAGCCTCAATTCGTCGGGGTCGGGCCTGAATATCACACAGGTCGCCGGCGAATTGGCCGAGGCCGAAACCGCCCCACGGCGCAACATCATCGAGGACCGGATCGACGACGCGGAAACGTCGATTTCCGCTCTTGGCCTTGTGCGCGCCGAGATTGAGGCGCTCGATCAATCGCTTGCGCTGGCCTCGACCGCGCGTTCTACGGCGGTGTTCAGTTCCAACGCCTCGGTCACTGCGACCCTGAATGATGTGACGGCGGCCGAACTGACCGATACCCAGATTGAGGTCGTCGCACTTGCCCTGCCCCAAGTGCTTGAATTCTCGGGCTTTGCAGGGCCGGATGCGACGCTGGACGCGGGGACGATCACGATTGAGACCGGTGTCTGGTTTGGCGAGGAAATCCCCCAAAGTTTCGCCCAGAACCCCGACAACGCCCCAGTGACGCTTGAAATCGCCGAGGGCACCACGCTGCAGGATCTGGCGGATCAACTGTCCGCCGTGACCGGCGTCACCGCGCGGGTTCTGGACGTGGGCGACGGCACGGTGTCCCTTGGGGTCAGCAGTGAGTTCGGCGTCGGCAATGCCCTGCGCCTCACCGCGACACCGGCGGGCACCCCGACGGGCACCGGCATCGACATCGCGGGGTTCGACACGACCACGACCAACGCCGACAAACAGGTCCAAGCCGCCAGTGACGCGATGGTCTTGCTGAACGGGATCGCGGTTTTTCGCGACAGCAACAGTTTTGACGACGTGATCGACGGCGTGACCCTGCGCCTGAATGAGGTCTCGACGACCCCCGCCACCGTCTCGGTCACCGCAGATGGCGAAAGCGCCTTTGTCGTGCTCGACGCCCTGATCAATCAGCTCAACACCACCACCTCCTTTGTGCGCGATGTGACACGGCGCGCCTATGGTGGTGAGGCGGCTGGCGATCTAGCGGGCGATCCGGTGGCCGATGCGCTTGGTCGCCGATTGAACAGCCTGATCAACGGCGGGCTTGAGGGCTTTGGCGACGCGCCGGTCTATCTGTCCGATCTGGGGGTGCAGACCCTGCGCGATGGTTCGCTGTCGCTGAACCGCACCGTGTTTGATGAGGCGTTTGCCGCCAACCCCGCCCTCTTCGATGCGATTGTCACCGACCGTCTGCGCGCCGATAGCCCCGACATCACCGTCAGCGGCACCATCACCGGAGGCGCCCCCGCGGGCAGCTATGATTTCGTGCGTGACCCCGACACCGGATATGCCACTCTGAACGGCACCGAGGTCATCGCGACCCCGCTGGATGATGGCACAATCCGCTATCGCGCCTATTCCGGCGATCTGGCGGGCGTGTCGATCACCGTCCCCGCCGACACCACCGCCGCCACGATCACCTATGGCAAAAGCCTGACGGAAACCATGCGCGACGAGTTGGACGCGATCCTTGCCGACAACGGCATGATCGGGCGGCGTGAACGTGCCCTTGGCGACACGATCACCGAAGATCAGGCCAGCATCAATGACCTGAACCTACAGGCGATTGAGCTTGAGGAACGCTATATCCGCCGCTTTGCCGAGATGGAGCGGATCATCACAGAGATGAATTCGACGGGCCAGTACCTTACCAACCTCGTCAACGCGTGGAACGCGGATAACTAACGCGGATCACGAACGAAAAAGGCCCGCCAAACCGGCGGGCCTTTTCGCATCCCTTGCCCCGCTTACATCGGACGCGCGGCGGGCTTTTCGATCCCCAGCTTTTTGATCTTTTCAATCAGCGTCGTGCGCTGCAGACGCAGGGCATCGGCGGCGTGCGAGACACAGCCCTCTTTCTGACGCAGGGCGCTTTCGATCAGCGCGGCCTCGATATCGCGCAGGTATCCCCGCATGTCCAAGGTCTCGCTCTCGGGCAGGGTCACATGGAACATATCCGGCCCCGGCAAAGCACCGGGTTGCAGGGTGCTGCGTGCGCCACCGTTCGCCGCTCCGCCCTTGATCGCCCCGCCAAGAAGCGCGGTTTGCACATCGGCCTCTTGGATCAGACGACCGGGGAACATGACCAATGCGCGTTCCATCAGGTTGCGCAGCTCGCGCACATTGCCGGGCCAGCTATAGGCGGACAGCGCGCGGATCGCATCCAGCGTAAAATGCGGCGCGTTCAGGTTCGGCGAGCGCGCGGTTTGCTGTTCGATCATCCGTTCCAGAATTTCGGCAATATCGCCGGTGCGCTCCGCCAGACGCGGCACCATCAGGGGAAATACGTTGATCCGGAAATAGAGGTCGGCGCGGAACCGCCCTGCCTCAACATCCTCGGCCAACGTGCGGTGCGTCGCCGTCACAAGGCGAAAGTTCACGGGGATCTCTTCGTTGCCACCGACGCGCTGAATGCGTTTGCTTTCCAGAACCCGCAGCAGCTTGGCCTGCAGCGACAGGGGCATATCGCCGATCTCGTCCAGAAACAGCGTCCCACCCTCGGCCATCTCGACGCGGCCAATGCGGCGTTTTTCGGCCCCCGTGAACGCGCCCTTTTCATGGCCGAACAATTCGGATTCCAACAGCTCGGACGGGATCGCCGCACAGTTCACGGCGACAATCGGACCCGAGCGACCGGATGCGGCGTGCAATGCCTCGGCCACCAGTTCCTTGCCCACACCGGTTTCGCCCTGAACCATCACGGGGGCCTCGGCGGGGGCGACCATGCTGATCAACCGTTTGACCTGCTTCATGCCCTCGGAACTGCCCACCAACAGGCGTTCAACCTCTGGCAGGATGTCGCCCGCGTCTGTCTGATCCGATCCGTTCGGCGCCCAATGTGTCGTCATCCCGTGTCCCCGTTTCGTGAGTGGTGCCCGTGAGTGTGGCTGTTGGGTGTCATTTTCACTTTAGGGTAGATTGCCGGACGCGACGTTTCATTGACGCGAAGTGGTGGGACGCGGTGGCAAGGGCATAGTCGAAACTACGAATGCCCGTATGTATATATACTTTGTGGGGTATTTTTGGCGCGATTTGCGACCGTCAAAATCCAAACGTCGTTCCGTCGACACCCTTGTGGACAATGTTCATAGAATCGCCAACGGGTTGCGCGGCAAAGTCCGCCTGCAGCGCGCGCACCATATCCGCCCGCCCCATCAGGGCCTCTGGAATGGCGCGTGTTCCGTCGGTTTCGGGTGTGGCGGCCAGTTGGAATCCCTCGCCCGATGCGGGCATGTCGGGCAAGGTCGGATAGTCGGCAAAGGGGTCCTTGGCCGCAGCACCCGCAGGCACATGGATCAACGCCCCAAGGGCAGATGCCGCCGTGATCCCACGACCGCGAGACACGACACCGCCGCCCCGCGTATCGCCAAGGGTCGAGCCCATCGCAGGCGCGTCCGACATCGCCATCAACGCCCCCGCCCCCGTACCGGGCAAGGCGGGTGTGGTGCGGTTCAACTCGGCCTGCGCCACGCTAACCTTTTGGAAATAGGCGCTTCCCCGCGTCGGATCAGAGGAATGATAGCGCGCGGTTGCCGCCGCCCAATCGTCCAGATGCCGGTTCAGGTTGCTAAGATACAGCGCACCATAGGCGGTGTTCTGTTCAGGGTCCAGCATATCCGCCAGCGTCCGGAACTTTTCCCCGTGCCAGCGATAATTGATCTGCATACAGCCCACATCTATATTCGTGACACCGCGCGACACCGCGTCTTTGAGATAGCTCAGGGCCTCGTCGCGGGTCTTGAAATAGCGGCTCTGCCCACCCTCGTTCAGGGTCCATGGCCACGCGGTGCGCGCGCCACCCCCCATGTCGATCCCGGATTCCACCCGCGCAATGGCGGGCAGCAATTCCCACGGCAATTCGGTCTCAAGCCCCGCCACCCGCGCCAAGGCCTCGCAGTCGGGCACGGACGCATGGGCGGGCGTGAACACTGTCCACGTCAGGGCCAGCGTCAACAAACCGACGGCGGTGCGATAGGGGCGGGTTTTGCTCAGGCGTGTCATCATGCAGGGTTGATTGCAAACCCCGCGCCAACCGGCTTCAGATCAGCGGATATAGTCGAACAGAGACGTCTGAGTGATCCGTGCAAAGGTCTGTTGCGACGCATCACGGGTCAGCATCAGCGACTGCAATTCGGTGATCGCGGCGGCGACATCCAGATCCTCAAGCTCCGCGATGGCCTGTTGCAGGGCGACCATGCGGTTTTCGATCGTGTTCTGTTGTGCCTCAACCACAGCGCCAAGCGAGCCGACCTTGGCGCGCAGATCGGCCATGTGGTCACTGACCGTGCGCAGGGCAGAGACCTGGGCATCGGGCATCATCCGTTCGGCGACCACGGGGATACGGCCCCCGTCCTGATTACCGTCGCGATCATAGACGCCGACACGGGCCAGAATATCACGCCGCAACGGGTCGGTTTCAAACCCCGACACCGCCGCGCCCTCGGGGGAGTTCAGGACGATCGTCTGCCCGTCATCGGACAGGGTCGCCGTTACACCGGTATCAGCAGAGACCGCGTTGATCGCATCGACCATCGGTGCGGGCGCGCCGGCGACCAATTCCGCGCTGACCTCGGCGGCACCCGACGGGCCTGAGACGGTCATGGTCCATGTTTGCGGCGCGCGGGTCAGGGCGAGGTCCAGCGTGATGCCGAAATCGCCCTGCACCTCGTCCTGCCATTTGTCCGTGCCCACCCCAAGGGAGGCCGACAGATCGTCGATCAGGTCAAAGACCGAGCGCTCTGCCCCCTCGCCGGCGGCGATGGACATGAAGGCGTCCGAGCCGTTCAACCCGCTGGGCAAGGTTGAGGTTTCCGAAACCCGCAAGGCATGCACGCCCCCGTCGCCCAGAAACTGCACCCCGTTCGACGTGTCCTCAAACGCAGGCCCCGACATGCGATAGCCCCCGAACAGGTTGCGCCCCATCTCATCACGGGTATTGGCCAGATCCAACAGGCCCTGTTTCAACTCATCCACCTCGATCTGCAGCGTCTCCCGCTCGGCCGAGGTGACGGAACTGGACGCGGCGCGCAGGGTGATTTCGTTCAACCGCTGGGTCATATTGGTGATCTCGGACAGGGTCGTGTCGGTCAGGTTCAACCGGCTCTCCAACTGGCCAAGGTTCGTGTCATAGCGCTCAAGGCTGGATTTCTGTTCCCGCGCCACCGACAACCGCGCCGAGCGCACCGGATCGGCCGAGGCGCGCGGGTCGTTCTTGCCCGAGGAAATCTGTTCCTGCAGATCCGCAATTTCCGCGCCCACGCGGCTAAAGGCCTGAGCGTTCAGTTGCGAAAACATCGAGGTTCCAATGGTCATGGCCTAGCTCCCTCAGAGCGAGTTGATAAGCGTGTCAAACAGTTGGCGTGCCACCTGAATGACCTGCGCGTTGGCCTGATAGGCCTGTTGCTGGGTCATCAGGTTGGCGGCTTCGACGTCCAGATCGACCGCGGCACCCTTGGCAACGTCACGATCGGCGCCTTGCTTTAGGGCGGTGGCGGTTTCTTCACGGGTTTCGGCGCCCGTCACCTTGGCCGCCACATCGGTCAGCAACCGATTATAGAGAACGGCAAACCCGCCCACGCCCTCATCCGGATCGGACAGGCGCATATCGCCGATGGTTTCCAGATTGCGGGCATCCCCCGTCCCGTCCGTGTTGGGCGAGATCGTAAAGCGGTCGCCGGTGTTCAACTGGCCCGACAAGGTGACGGAAAACCCGCCAAGGGTCGCGCTGCCCGTATCGTCCAGAACCCGCGTCGCGATAGAGGCACCCGACGCGATATCGACCATCTCGACCAAGCCGCGCGCGCCATCCAGAACGCGCAGTTCCACCGGCCCGTTCAGCGGCGGATCGGCGGGGATATCGACCGCCCCCGCAAGGCCAAGCGCGCCCGTGTCCGACATGAACACCAACAGGTCCTCATCGGGCAGACCGTTCAGGGTGATGCGGTTGTCGGCAAGGCTGCTGGCGGTGATGTCGGTGTCCAATACGCGCCCGTCGGTCGTTTGCAGGATCAACGCGCCCTCTACCACGGACAGGGTCGCGCCTGCGGTCTGGAACCCTGCCGAGGTGGCGATCTCGCTGGGCGGGATGTCCACCGACACGGTCGGGTCGTTCAGGGTAAAGGTGATCTGCTGTGTGCCCGCGTCATAGGCAACCGCACCCGGAAAATCGGCGGGCACAGACGGGATCACGTTGCCGCCCGCGCGGGTCACGGTTATCGAATGCGTCGTGCCGTCGACCACCATGTCAAAACTGTTTGCGCCCGCGGGCAGCGTGTCGAAATCAACCGCCGTCCCGATCAGATCGCGGGTGACACTATCGACGCCAAAGGCCACCGCGTTGCGCGGCACGTCCCCAAGGCGCAGCGCATCGCCATTGACCGAACCGCCGACCGTTTCCACGACCAACTGGTTGCTGGTGTCGAAATAGGCCGTGACGCGCCCGTCCTCGGGGCCGGTCACGGTGATCTCACCGCCCTCAACCAAGAGGTCATAGCGTTGATCGCCCAAAAACACGCTGGTCCCCAATCCATCGGCGGGCAGCGCGGTAAGGGCGCGACCGGTGATCCGGCTGCTCGGGGCGTCTTCGCGATAGGCGGCGGCGATGGCGGCGGCCACATCGGCGTTGGTTTGCAGATCGTCCGACAGGCTGGTGACGGTCACGGCCCACGGATCGCCCGCGCCGGTGTCAATCGCCATGTCGTATTGCGCGCCACCGGCCAGTGAACTGACCCCGTCGCCCTGACTGGCGTCAATCGCGGGATCAAAGGCAAAGGTGAACGCCTGCGCGCCACCGGCCTGCGACACCTGTCGCATCACCATCCCCGATTGCAGCGTGTCGCGCGCGGTGCTTGCGGCGACGCCATCCACCGTGATGTCGAACTCCTGCGGCGAGGTCAGGGTCATCACCCCACGCAGCCGCGCCGCATCCACGCCCGTCGCCCCGCCAAGGGTCGTTGCGCCCTCAATCGGCTCACCCGCGTCATCGACGCGGGTCAGGTTCACCGCCCCGCCTGTGGAATGGGTGAACCGCGACAGGGTGATCGTTTCGCCCTGATCATGGGACAGCAGGATGCGCGAGCGATCCGGCGACAGTTCCGCGCGGATACCGGTCTGACCCGACAGGGTGTTGATCTCATCCGTGAGGGTGCCCAGATCGCCGCCCGATACCGTTGTGCTTAGGGCCAGCGGGGTCAGGTTGTCGCCCTCAAGGCTAAAGCTGACCGCCCCGTCATCGGGGATCTCCAGCATCACCCGCGTGCTGGCCGAGACCGCGACGGGGAACGCGTCAGACAGGGTTTCGGCGGCGCGCTTGGCGCTGCTGCCTTGGGGCAAGGTGACCGTGCCGATCGCGTCGCCCTGTAGCCACAGGGACACGTCGCTGATCGGGTCGGCGGGCGCGGGCACGGTGCCCGACCACGTCACCACCGGATAGGTCGCCCCGATGTCGGCGCGGTAATCCCCCGCCGCATTGGCCCGTGTCTGGGTCAGGGCCCGATAGCCCTCGGCGCGGTTCAACAGGGACGTGTCATAGGTCGCGCCCTCGACAAACCCGTTGCCTTGGGTGAGGAACGCCGCCGCCTCTTCGGGGGTCAGGGGGGGGCCGGACAACTGCCGTCCCTCGCGCGTGAACACGCGCACATCCGACCCGTCGGCGGCAATTTCGGTCACGGCGGCAGCGGTTCCCGCAAAGCTCGCGGCATCAATCGTGCCCGAACCGGCGGTCAGGGTCAGCGCCCCGTCCTGAACCGAGGCGAACACCCCCGCCTGTCCCAGCGTGATTTCATCGCCGGTCATCACATCGGGTCCGTTCAGGGCCGTCGCCAAACCGTCCAAATCCCCCCATGCGGGGAGCGCGGTCAGATCAAAGCTATAGGCCACCCCGTCCACCGTCACGTTCAGGGGCGAGCCCCCCGCCGCGCCGGTCCCGACGGGGAATTGCATCTGGGATTGCTGGCCAAGGCTATAAAGGGTCGCGGACCCCGCTCCCGCAGGGATCACTCCGACCGCGCCGCCCTGCAAAAACGTCACCGCATCGGTGCCATTTGGGGCCGCGCCAAAGATGGTGGATAGATCGGTCACCCCGTCGGGCGCATCAGGGCGCGAGGGCGCGGCGGAAATCACGCCGGTGCCTGTGTTTTCAGGCGCAGCCGCCAGAATGACCGATCCCGCGGCGGCGATCCGGCGCGGATCGTCAAGGACAAGCGTCATGTTCAACGCCGCCCCATCCGTCGGTGACAGAGACAGGGCATCGCCCGCCTCGGCATCGCCATAGAAATTCACGCTGAGGCCTGGCAGGTTTATGCGCCCCGCGCCCGCGCCAATCGCGTTCCCGTCGCCATCGGTGCCCTGCCATTCCGCGCCGTCAAACACAAATAGCATCGGCGCGTTTGGTGCGGGACCGCCATCGTTCAACTCGATCTCGGCATAAGCGGTGCCGCGGTTGATCACCGCAGGGGTCACCGCATAACCGTCCAGCGAAAAGATATCCCCGCCCGGTTGCCCGTCCAGATCGACGCCATTGGCGTGGACTGCGTTGATCTCGGCGGCCAGACCGCGCGCCCAATCGTTCAGATCGACCAGCGTATCGGCCACCACGCCCAGCGCGTCGTAAAGGCCCTGCACCTGACCGCCCGACGGGATGCGCGTCTGGGTCGTGGCCCCGACGGTCCCCGGTGTCACCTCGACCAACCCCGTTTCCGTGACCGACAGGGTCGCGGCGCGGCCCCGCTCCAACAGGATCGGCCCCTGCGGATTATCCCCAAGGGTCACGGTCGCCATATCGCGATCATCCAGCGTCACGCTGATCTCAACAATCCCTGCCAGATCGGACAACAGTTTATCCCGCCGGTCGAGGATTGAGTTGCGCGCCGCACTGTCGCCGGTGGCGTTCAACACCTCTTGGGTCTCGGCCAGTTGGCGCAGGATTTCGGTACCCATGGTCGCGGTTTTGGTGGCGCGATCCATCAGGCTATCGCCAAGGGCGGTCAGATCGGCGGCCAGATCGCGCACAGATGCGGCAAAGGCATCTGCGGCCTCAATCAGCACATTGCGCAGGCCCACATCGTCGGGGGCCACGGCCGCACCCGTCATGGCGGCAAACATCTTGTCCAGTGAATCGATCGGCCCGCCAAGGCCCGGCGTCATGCGTTCCTCAAGCTGTTCAATCGCGGGCAGATAGGTTTCGGCGGCAGACAGGGCCGATCCGGTATCGCGCGCCCGATCCGCCAGCAACGAGTCAAAGGCGCGGCGGATATCGGTGACCCGCACCCCCTGCCCCGATGTGCCCGAGACAAAGGGCGTCGGCTGTGCGCCGCGCAGTTCCTCTTGGACCACATCACGGCGGTGATAGCCCTCGGTCTCGACATTGGCGATGTTTTCACCCGTGACGCCCAGCGCGGTGCGATAGGCCTGCAGCCCGCTCAGGGCCACGTTCATCAGGTTGCCGGTGGTGGTCATCGTTTATACCCCCTGCCCAGAACATGGGGGGCGAATTGGTCATAGACCGCCTCGGCAATGCCCAGACCCGGCCCGTTGGTCGCGCTGTTCGTAACGGCCTCATCCAGCAGATCGCGGGTCGTATCGACGGCGGAACTGCCAAACAGGTCATCGCCCAGTTCGGTGTTGCGACCGGCCTTCATCATCTGTTGCAGGAAAATGCTCTCGAACGCGCGGGCGGCCTCTTGCAACTGCTGCTCACGCTGGGTGGCATCAGGGGCGCCTGCGTTCAGCGGCAGACCAGAGCGGGAAATGCTGGGCAGGTCCATCACTGCCCCCTAGATCACGATCAACTCGGCGCGCAGAGCACCGGTTTGATGCAACGCCTCAAGGATCGCAACCAGATCGGACGGGGTCGCCCCCACCGCGTTGATCGCATCCACCAGCGAGGACAGCGAGACACCGGGATCGAACACAAACGCCTTTGCGGGTTCCTCAAACGCGGTGACCTGAGTGTCCGGCGTCACCACGGGATCATCGGGGGCCACGACCACACCGTCATTGCCAGCGACAACCGTTGCGCCCTGATCGACGTTGAAATCCTCATTCACGCGGACGGTCAAACTGCCATGGGTGACGGCGGCGGGGGTCACGCGGACATTGCCGCCGATGACAATCGTGCCGGTGCGGGCGTTGACGATGACCTGTGCGGGCGGCGGGGCCGGATCGACCTCAATGCTTTCCAACAGACCCATGAACGACACGCGCTGTGCGGGATTGGACGGCGCACGCACGCGCACGGATGTCCCATCCAGAGGCACAGCGACCTCGGGGCCGAAGATCTCATTCACCGCCTCGGCCACGGCGGCGGCGGTGGAAAAATCGGGACGGTGCAGGTTCAGGATCATGAACTCGCTGTCCAAAAAGGCGGTCGGCACAGTGCGTTCGACCATGCCGCCACCCGGCACGCGGCCCACGGTCGGGATATTCACGGTCAGGGATGAGCCATCGCCGCCCTCAACCCCAAGGCCACCCACGACAAGGTTGCCCTGTGCGATCGCATAGACCTCCCCATCGGCCCCCATCAGGGGCGTCATCAACAACGTCCCACCTTTTAGCGACTTGGCCTGACCGGCGGTCGACACGGTGACATCCATCTGTTGACCGGGTTTCATGAACGGGCTCAGCTCCGCCGTCACCATCACGGCGGCGGCGTTCTTGGCGTTCAGGTCCGTGGTGTCCGTTTCCAACCCCAGACGCGAGATCAGCGATTGCATGGATTGCAGCGTCAGGCGCGAATTGCCGTCCCCCGTTCCCGACAGGCCGACCACAAGGCCATAGCCCACAAGCGGGTTCGACCTCACACCGGCGACCGAGGCCATATCCTTGAGCCGATCCGCCATCACCCCAGTGGGCGCAACGCAGAGGGCTAGGGCCAGAACACACCGCAAAAACACACGCATAACCGGATCCTTTACCTCAGATCAGAACGGAGAAATCGTATCGAGGGTCTGGCTGAGCCAGCCCTTTTTGCCCGCATCCGCGATCTGGCCCGCACCGATGTATTTGATTTCGGCGTTGGCGATCCGCTCGGACTGAACAATATTGCCGGAACTGATGTCGGCCTGACGCACGATCCCCGACAGGCGGATGTATTCATCGCCATTGTTCAGGGTCAGCTTTTTCTGGCCAAGGATTTCAAGGTTCCCGCCCGGAAACACCCGCACAACACTGACCGACATGCGACCGGTGAGAGAGTTGCTCTGCGTCGCCGAGCCTGTCCCGCTAAAGGACGAGGACGACCCGCCCCCCAGCAACGCGTCATCAAACCCGCCCGTCAGCAGATCGGGAATATCGACGCCGTAGTTGTCGGTCTTGCTGGTAGAGGACCCTTGCGATTTGCTGGCCGCGAAATTCTCGGACAGTTCCACGGTCAAGATATCGCCCACCTGCGCCGCGCGGCGGTCGGTGGCAAACAGACCTGCCGCCCCCCCGCCATAGATCGCGCCCGTGGGCATCAACCCGTCATCAACGGGGGCATTCACGGGATAGACCGGCGCGTAATCGGCGCTGCGGGCGTTTTCGATATCGGTGGAACAGGCCGCAAGCGACAGGGCCGCCAGACACAGGATCGGGGTTTTCATAAACGGGCTACCTTTTACAGATTATTCGACAAGAAGCGCATCATCTCGTCCGAGGCCGAGATGGATTTTGAGTTCACCTCATAGGCGCGTTGGGCCTCGATCATATCGACCAGTTCCTGCACCACATTGACGTTGGACGCCTCAAGCGACCCTTGGACCAGCTTGCCGGTCGCGTCCTGCAACGGGGCGCCGACCACCGGCGCGCCACTGGCCACGGTTTCAACGACGAACGTCTCGCCCACCGGCTCCAGACCACGGGGGTTGGCAAATGTCGCAAGCGTTAGCTGGCCCACCTCTTGGGGGTCAACCGCACCCGGCTGGGTCACGGACACGATCCCGTCGGCGGAAATCGTGACGTTCAGCGCGTCTTGGGGGATGTTGATTTCGGGCTGGACCACATAGCCACTGGATGTCGTCAGCGTGCCCTCGGCGTTCAGCGAGAACGAACCGTTGCGCGTATAGCCGATCCGCCCGTCGGGCAGCAGCACCTGAAAGAACCCCATGCCGTCCACCGCAACATCGAGCGCGTTGTCGGTGTTCATCATCGACCCTTGGGTATAGAGCTTTTCCGTGCTGACCATGCGCACGCCCGTCCCGATGGCCGAGGCCGAGGCCAGCTGTGTCGCCTCGGACGTCTGCGCGCCACCGGGGCGATGGACCTGATAGAGCAGCGATTCAAAATTGGCCCGATCCCGTTTGAAACCGGTCGTATTGACGTTGGCCAGGTTGTTGGAAATGACCTGAATGCGGGATTGCTGGGCATTCAAACCGGTCTTGGCGACGTGCATTGCACTGGCTGACATAGACTGCACTCCTGATACTCGTATCCCCGAACAGTGGGGTCAGACTATCTGTGCAAGGCCTGTGCCAAGTCGCGGGATTTTACCCTTCGGGCATGCGCAGCAGACGCGCGCCCGCCTCGTCCAGTTCCTTGGCCGTGGTGACCAGTTGGACGCCGAATTCGAACGATCGCTGGTTGTCGATCTGCATGATCAATTCGTTGATCGTGTTGACGTTGCTGCCCTCAAGCACGCCCTGCAATACCTTGCCGCCCTGATTGGGCGGGGGCAGATCGCCGTCGAGGTTGCGGATATTGGCGTCCTCGGATTTCGACAGGCGCACGGTGTCATCGGGAATGACGGTCGCAATCGTCGCGGCCAACTGGGTCGCGCCCGGCGCGCCGCCTACGGGTTCGATCCAGATTTCGCCCACCTCGTTGATCGTCACCGACCGGTGCGGCGGCAGGGCGATGGGGGCCAGTGCCGTGTCGAGCAGGGCATTCCCCGCCCCGTCGCGCAGCACCCCGTCCGCCCCCTGTCGCAGATCACCACGACGGCTGAGAGCGGGCTCGCCGTTTTCGGGCTGGATGTAGAAATAGCCCTGATCGGCAATGGCGATATCCATCGCCTCGCCGGTCGGGGACAGGAACCCCGCCTCATCGGAAAACCCGCTCTTGCCCATTTCCAACTGAAACGCGCGGGTGGTTTCACTGCCCATCGCCTCAAGAAAGCTGGTGCTGCCCTCGTTCGGCAGATCGGCGCGAAAGCCCGGCACGTTCTGGTTGGCAAGGTTTTGCGCCTGCACGACACGGGTGTCGCGCATGTTATGCAGCGCATTCAGGGCGGTGAAGATCATCCGATCCATGGCGGATTATCCTTAGTTCCGGATGTTGATGATGCTCTGGGCCAGACCCGAGGAGGTCTCAAGCGCCTTGGCCGACGCCTGATAGTTCCGCTGGGCCGAGATCAGATTGACCAGTTCCTCGGTCAGATCGACGTTGGAACTCTCAAGAGCGGAGGAGCGCAATTCGCCAAACCCCGCCTTGCCCGCCTGCCCCATGATCGGCAGGCCGCTGTCGGTCGAGACGGTGAAATCCGCGCTGCCGATGGGTTTTAGGCCTTGCGGGTTGGAAAAGTTGGCCAAGGCCACCTGCGCCACAGCCGTGGGCAGATCGTCGCCATAGCTGGCATAGATCACGCCGTTGTTGTCGATTTCCAGACCGCTTAGGCCTTTGACCTGTTCGCCGTTCTGGGCATAGCTGATGATGGCGGTGGCATTCTGTTGCAGGCCCGAGCCCGACATATCCACCGACAGATCGTAGTTTGCCGAACTGTAGTCTACCGCCCCGTTACCGGTCAGTTGCACGCCGAACTGGTCAAAGGTCAATTCAGCATCCGCCGGATCGGCGGGGGTCAGGATTTCGTCCTCAACCACCAGATAGGCGGTATAGGTCGTTTCGGTGTTCACCCCATCTGGTTCCGCGGTCTTGACGTAATAGACCATCGCGTCCAGCGATTTACCCTCGGCGTCCAGAACACTGATGGGCGAGCTGGAGGCATAGGTCGTCGGATCGGTGAAATCGAACGCGGCGGCGGGGGGCACGGCGGCCTGCTGTCCGCTGTTGGTGGTCGACAGGTTCACCGACATATCAATCGCGGTGGTCGCGGTCGCATTGCCCGATTGCAGCGGGATCGACACCGGTTGCAGGGCGCTGTTTTCCATCGACAGGACTTCACCGTTTTCGGCTACGGGATAGGCCATGAGGAAATTACCGCCCGAGTCCACCACGTACCCGTCCGAATTCAGACCAAAGGACCCTGCGCGGGTGTAAATTTCGGACCCGCCGTCCAATTCCGTCTGCATCACAAAGAAGCCCGCGCCTTGCAACGCCATGTCCAAGGTGTTGCCGGTGTTGGTGACGGTGCCTTGGCTAAAGTCCTGTTTGACCGCCAAGAGTTCCGTGCCCGAACCCACCGTGGTGCTGGGGTCTGTGTAGGGGGAACTGGTGTACATATCGCCGAACTCGGTGCTGCTGGCGCGATAGCCGATCGTGCCCACGTTGGCGATGTTGTTTGAGGTATTGGCGATGTCGGTCTGGGCCGCATTCAGGCCCGTGACGGCAATATTTACTGACATTTACTGGTACTCCTTGGTGAACGGTGTCTGCGTTACCGCAGGACCGTGACCTCCATGCTGTTCATTGCGCCGTAGTCTTCGATTTGCAGGGTGATGTCGGAACTGTCGGGCGACATCTCGACCGACATGACCTCGGCAAAGACCGAAGGCGTCAGGGTCGCCGGACCCGTTGCCGTTTCGGCCTCGATCGAGATGCGCACCTGCGTGTTCTGATCGACCAGATCCTGTGGCATCTCATCCCAATTGAACCCGACCAATCCGGCGGGCTGTGTGCCGTAATCCTGCACCGCCAGCACCGCGCCGGTTTCGGCGTTGCTGTAGGTGACGGTCAGGCTATCGACGGCGTTGGGCAGATCGACCACCCCTTGGATCGTGCCCGCATCATCGGGACGCGCGGTGGTGCCCGGCACCAGAACCTGCTGACCAAGGAAAGTGGACGCCGTCGCCACGCGGAACTGACCCATTTCGCCGATTGCCGCGTTCAATGTCGCATTCATTTGTTCGATACCCGCCACCGTTGAGAATTGGGCCATCTGACCCAGGAATTGACTGTTATCCATCGGCTCCAGAGGGTCCTGGTTTTGCAACTGCGCCGTCATCAGGCGCAGAAAGTCCTCTTGGCCCAGATCGGTCTGGCCACCACTGCCCTGCACGGCGGGATCGGTGTCATAGACCTGAACCCCCGTCGGGACCTGTGCTGTGTTAATCGTTGTGCTCATCGGCTACCCTTTCTGCAGATGGCTTAGCGGCCCATCTGCACGGTTCGTGCCATCATTTCGCGAACGGTCGAAACAACCTCCAAATTATTTTGGTATTGGCGGCTGGCTTCCATCATCTCGACCATCTCTTCGTCCACGTTTACGGTGGATTGGTAGACAAACCCGTTCTCGTCGGCCAACGGATGGTCGGGGCGATAGAGGCTGGCCGCCTCGCGGTTCAACGACACAACCCCCGAAACATCCACCGTGGACAGGCCCGATTGGGCCATGGCGTCACTATATTGGGCCTCGAACACAGGCCGCAGCGGACGGAACGCGCCCTCGGGTGTGGAACTGACGGAATTCACGTTGGCCATGTTCGATGCGACCGTGTTCAGGCGCATCATTTGCGAGGACATGGCGCGCGCGGCGACGTCGAATACGTTGCGAACCTCGGACATGATTATTCCCCTTTGATGGCGGTCATCAGACCGGTGATTTTACGGTTGAGCAGGGTCAGGCTGGTCTGATAGCGCAGGGCGTTTTCCGAAAACTCCATCTGCTCGACCGCCAGTTCGACTGTGTTCCCATCCAACGACGGGTTGGTCGGCACGCGGTAGGACAGGCCCCCCGCCCCCGCGCCTGCACCTGCACCTGTCGGAATATGGCGCGCGTGGCTGGTGTTCATCGGGCCCATTCCGCCCGCCTTTTCCAGTTCTGCGGCAAAGTTCAAATCCCGCGCCTTAAAGCCCGGCGTCGCCGCGTTCGCGATGTTGGACGCAAGGATTTCGGTCCGCTGTTCGCGCAGTTGCAGCGCGCTTGCATGTACGCCCAGATGGTCCCTGATCGAGGTCATTGGCCCGTCTTTCTGACTAATTACACTTTTTACGTGCCGGTTTCGGCAATCTGGACCGTTATTTGCAAGGAAAGTGCCAAGTTGGACGGCATCGACCACAAGAGGACCCCATGACCGGCAAAAAGACGTCGACCCCCGAAGGCGAAACGCCCTATGCCAAAGCGCTGCGCACAGGTGTGACCAATGTGCTGAAACGTCTGCGCAAGCATGACCCGCTGGAATTGAGTTCCAGCATGGGGGCCGCGTTCACGTCCGAGGGCGAACCGGCCGCGCGTCGTGTGTTGTTGTCCTCACGCCTGAAACTGCTCAATGAACAGCTTGAGGCGCTGAACAAACCCGCCAAAAAGGCGACCAAGAAAAAGAAGCCCGCCCCCGAGCCGGTCGAAGAAGAGGTGGTCGAAGAAGCCCCCCCGCCCAAACCCAAGCCCGAACCGGTCGTCTCGATGGTCGATCTCGACAGTGTCGCCTCGATGCTGGCCGAACCGGAACCCGAAGCCGCCCCCGACAATGACCTGTCAGACATGATGGCCGCCTTTGATGCGCCCGACGACGACGGTGATACGCCTGCGGCGGATGCGGGTGGTGATCTGTCGGATATGATGGCCGCGTTTGGCGATGACAGCGACGGCGATGCGCCCGAGACCCCGAAACCCGATACCGATCTCAGCGACATGATGGCCGCGTTCGGCAGTGACGATGATGACACCGATGCCACGCCCAAGGCGGACACCGACCTCAGCGATATGATGGCGGCCTTTGACGACGCGGACGCCCCCACGGACACGGCCCCGAAACCGGACAGCGATCTGTCCGATATGATGGCGGCTTTTGACCAAGACGACGCCGAACCCACCCCCGAGGCCGACGCCGAAACCTCGGATCTGTCGGACATGATGGCCGCGTTTGGGGACGGGGACGACACCCCGACCGCTGAAGACACAGGCGACGGGGATCTCTCGGACCTTATGTCTGCGCTCGATGCTGATGAGGGCGAGCCATCTGCCACCGACGAGACGCCCGAGGATCCGTTCGCCGCATTCGAAGACGCAGAAACCGCCGCCGATGATGCGACGCAGACTGAGGCGCTGGCTACAGACGATCCATTTGCCGCGTTCGAAGAGGCCGAGCCCGCACCACAGAACACGACCGAAACCTCGCCCCCCGAGACCGACGAAGAGCCCGGGACGCCCGAGGCAATCGACACCCCCGATCCGTTCGCCGCGTTTGAGGAGGACACGCCAACCGAGCCGACCCAAGACGATGCGCCCGACAAAGAGACGCTCGATCCATTTGCGGAAGACGAGGCCGACGCGGGCGACCAACCGACAGAACCAGCATCGGACGAGGTTGAAGAGGTGGCCGACGATCCCTTCGCTGCGTTTGAGGATGAACGCGCCGACACCACCGAGGAAGAGGACGCAGTTGCGGTCGACGACAACGACAACGGCGACGCAGAACCATCGGACGAAGACGACCCTTTGGCCGCGCTCGAGGCGTTTGATGCCCCCGAGGAGCCCACCCCGCCAGAACAGGATGAGAGCGCCGATCCCTTTGCGACCTCTGACGTCGACGAGGAACAAGACCTCGCCCCCGAAACCGAGAGCGATCAGCCCTCGGACGACGACCATGACGACGAAGCTGAGGATGATCCCCTGGCGGCCCTGCAGGCGTTTGACACCGCTGAGGACATGGACACCGAGGCGGATGAACCGTCCAAGGACGAACCGTCTGTCGAGGATGTACAGCCGCCCGAGGAGATCCCCACTGCGGACCCGTTTGCGGCGTTTGAGGAAAATGCAGAGGAAGCCCCTACCGCAGATGAGGACGAAGCGGCCAGTGCACTGAGCGTTGAAGAAGTTGCCGACGAGAAGATTGAGGAGATCACAATAGACGCGGACGACCCTACTGCAGATGTCCTTGATCAAGACGGGGATGCAGACACCTCAGAAGAGGCCGACCCTGAGGACGAAGCGCCGGACGCCCCGCCCGCGGCTACCGACATCACAGACGGCGTCGCGGACGAGACCGACATCGCAGACGATGGCACCGATGAAGTCGACGCGCCCGACGACAACGCCACACCGGACCCGTTTGCCGCGTTTGAGGATAGCGCCGAAGAGGAGCCGGTCACGCACGACGCGGCTGAGGTGTTCGACGAGACCATCGAAGAGGCGGACGGCGCCGCGCCTGTGTCTGAGGCCCTTGAGGAAGATGTAGATACTGCCGAAGAACCGTCCTTGATGTCTGAGATGATGGACGACATCGCGGACGAGGATGCGTCCGCGAAAGAGACCGTCTCTGATGACCTCGCAGTGCCCGCAGAGGACACCGCACCTGACCCGTTTGCCGCGTTTGAGGACCCTGCCGAAGAGGAGACGGTCACGGAAGAGACGGCTGAGGAGATTGTCGAGACAGCAGAAGAGGCTGACGGCACTGCGCCGGTCGATGAAGCTTTTGCGGAGGATGATGAGGACGTAGAAGATCCCGTCGACCTTCCTGCACCCGCCTGCGAGAGTGAAGCAGCAGAGCCGTCTTTGGACGTTGGGGACACAGACAACCTTGACGATGAGGAGGTTGATGCAACCGAGGGGGCGATGCCGGACCCGTTTGCCGCTTTTGCTGAAGAGACTGATGCGCAGGTTGGCGAGGATGATCTCGATGGAGGGCCTGTCGAACAGACCACTGATGATATGGGCCTCGGGGAACAAGCCGATGAGGAGAACGGTTTCGACGCCCTCATGGGCCTCGATGAGGTCGCCAAGGACGAGACGCCGAGTGCGGAATTTGACGAGGTGATAGAGGTCGGCGACGAAAGCGACGACGGCGATGATCCTGAAGACACGGGCGTGAGCATGGGCCTTGAGCCTGAGCCTGAGCCTGAGCCTGAGCCTGAGCCTGAGCCTGAGCCTGAGCCTGAGCCTGAGCCTGAGCCTGAGCCTGAGCCTGAGCCTGAGCCTGAGCCTGAGCCTGAGCCTGAGCCTGAGCCTGAGCCTGAGCCTGAGCCTGAGCCTGAGCCTGAGCCTGAGCCTGAGCCTGAGCCTGAGCCTGAGCCTGAGCCTGAGCCTGAGCCTGAGCCTGAGCCTGAGCCTGAGCCTGAGCCTGAGCCTGAGCCTGAGCCTGAGCCTGAGCCTGAGCCTGAGCCTGAGCCTGAGCCTGAGCCTGAGCCTGAGCCTGAGCCTGAGCCTGAGCCTGAGCCTGAGCCTGAGCCTGAGCCTGAGCCTGAGCCTGAGCCTGAGCCTGAGCCTGAGCCTGAGCCTGAGCCTGAGCCTGAGCCTGAGCCTGAGCCTGAGCCTGAGCCTGAGCCTGAGCCTGAGCCTGAGCCTGAGCCTGAGCCTGAGCCTGAGCCTGAGCCTGAGCCTGAGCCTGAGCCTGAGCCTGAGCCTGAGCCTGAGCCTGAGCCTGAGCCTGAGCCTGAGCCTGAGCCTGAGCCTGAGCCTGAGCCTGAGCCTGAGCCTGAGCCTGAGCCTGAGCCTGAGCCTGAGCCTGAGCCTGAGCCTGAGCCTGAGCCTGAGCCTGAGCCTGAGCCTGAGCCTGAGCCTGAGCCTGAGCCTGAGCCTGAGCCTGAGCCTGAGCCTGAGCCTGAGCCTGAGCCTGAGCCTGAGCCTGAGCCTGAGCCTGAGCCTGAGCCTGAGCCTGAGCCTGAGCCTGAGCCTGAGCCTGAGCCTGAGCCTGAGCCTGAGCCTGAGCCTGAGCCTGAGCCTGAGCCTGAGCCTGAGCCTGAGCCTGAGCCTGAGCCTGAGCCTGAGCCTGAGCCTGAGCCTGAGCCTGAGCCTGAGCCTGAGCCTGAGCCTGAGCCTGAGCCTGAGCCTGAGAAAGCTATGGATTCGCGGCCCGTGCGCAAGCCTATTCAGATGCTGGATATGGCGGCGGTCTTTGCCGAGGTTTCAGCCATCATGGCCGAAGAGGAAGAACGCGAGGGCGAGATATTTGTCGACGGGCCTGATACCCCCGCCACGGTGGCCGACGAGATTTAGGCCGGCGCGAATTACCCCCTAGGCGGGCAGGAACGACCCGTTTTGCGCGGCGATAAAGTCGTGGACGGTGCGGCCCGCTTGGGTCAGAGGCATGTCTTCATGGTGCAGCAAGAACCATTGCCGCACGAGGGGCAGGCCCGCCACCGGCAATTCCACCAACCGTCCGGCGGCCAGTTCATCGGTCACCGTATGACGTGAGATCAGCGCAAGCCCAAGCCCCGCCATCACCGCCTGTTTGATCGTCTCGTTCGATCCCAGTTCAACAGTCTTATAGGGGCGCCCCTGCCCCACGCGGTCCAGATAGCGCGCCATCAGGATACGGGTGCCCGAGCCCTCTTCGCGCGACAGGATCGTTTCATCCAGCAGGTCATCGGCAGGCACCTCGGCCATTTGCGCCAGACGGTGTTCGGGGGGCGCGATCATGACATGGGGGTGCTGACCAAGGGGGACCGACACCACCGGCGGCATCCGTGGCGGGCGTCCCATGATCGCCAGATCAAGCGCGCGGTTCTGCAACCACCCCAGAACCAGATCACGGTTGCCGACCTTCATCACCACCTCAATCCGTGGAAACGCCTTTTGCAGACGCGCCACCAGACCGGGGGCGAAATATTTGCCGGTGGACACCACGCCCAGAACCACCTGACCCTCTTTGCCCTCGTTCAGGGCGCGCACGTGTTGGGCACAGGACCCGAGGGTCGAATCGATAGCGCGCGCGGCCTCCAGAACCGTCTGCCCCTGAAGGGTCAATTTGGGCGAGGCCCCGCTGCGATCCAGCAACTTGCAGTCGAAATTCTGCTCCAAAAGACGCAGCTGCGTATGTACGGCGGGGGGTGTCAGACCCAAAAGTTGGGCCGCCTGCGTTATCGAGCCGCAGTCTGTTACCGCAATCAAAGCGCGTAACTGTTTGAAAGATATAGCTGCGTTGTTTGCCATTTATTTTTATTTAATCGACCTTACACCTTATTAAATTTCTTATTCCCTAAATTTTCGCCAGTTTCAATCCCGTAGCCCACCTCGGGCCACATGGGAGGAAAATATGAAAAGCTGCGTCACGATCGACAGATCGCCGCATATCCCGTCTGATTTGTCGGCGGTGATGGGGGCGCTTGCCGCTGTGGGGGCGGAACTGTCTCGCACTATTCAACGGGGGCCGCTGGGTGGGTCGCTGGCCGATGAGGTTGGCACCAACACAGATGGCGACGGACAAAAGGCGCTGGACGTTCTGGCCGATGATGCCTTTGCCGCGAAACTGGGTCCTGCGGGGGTGCGTTTCTATGCCTCCGAAGAACAGGAAGACGTGGTCGAGCTGAACCCTGAGGGTGCGTTTGCATTGGCCATTGATCCGCTGGACGGCTCATCCAACATCGACGCCAACGTGTCGATCGGCACGATCTTTTCGATCTTCGACGCCAAGGACACCGGTCTGGCCAGCGTGCTGCGCCCGACCGACGAACAGCGCGCAGGCGGCTATATCATCTATGGCCCGCAGACGATGATGATCGTCACCTTTGGCAACGGCGTTCAGGCGTACCTTTTGGACCCTGACACGCGGGAATGGACACTCACGGACGCCGAGATGCGCGTGCCGGAAACCTCACGCGAGTTCGCGATCAACGCGTCGAACTATCGCCACTGGGACAAACCGGTCCGTGCCTATATCGACGACTGTCTGGCCGGATCAGAGGGGCCGCGCGCGCAGAATTTCAACATGCGCTGGGTGGCTTCTCTGGTCGCGGAAACCCACCGTATCCTAAGCCGCGGTGGCGTGTTCCTGTATCCGGGCGACGGGCGGGACGGCTATGAAAACGGGCGTTTGCGCATGATCTATGAATGCGCGCCCATCGCCTTTGTGATCACACAGGCCGGTGGCGGCGCGACGGACGGGTCCGACCCGATCCTTGGCCAGACCGCCCCTGCCCTGCATGCGCGCACGCCCTTTATTTTCGGGTCAACCCACAAGGTCGCACGCGTCGCCGCCTATTACGATCTACCCGAGCATGAGGTCTCGGCCCTGTTTGGAAATCGCGGATTGTTCCGCGCCTGAGGAATTCGAAAAAATGAGCAAGAAACACCCCATCATCTCGGTGACGGGCTCGTCCGGTGCGGGCACGTCGACCGTAAAACACACCTTTGACCAGATCTTTCGCCGCGAAGGCGTCAAGGCCGTGTCGATCGAGGGCGATGCCTTTCACCGCTATAACCGCGCCGACATGAAGGCCGAGCTTGAACGCCGGTATTCCGAGGGCGACCAGACCTTTAGCCACTTTAGCTATGAGGCCAACGAACTGGGCGAACTCGAACGCGTGTTCCGCGAATATGGCGAAACCGGTCAGGGCAAAACCCGCCATTACGTCCATGACGATGACGAGGCGCGCAAATACGGCGTCGCGCCGGGGCATTTCACCGGCTGGAGCGCGTTCGACGACGACAGTGACCTGTTGTTCTATGAGGGCCTGCACGGCGCGGTGGTGAATGACGAGGTCAACATCGCCAAACATGCGGACCTGAAAATCGGGGTCGTGCCGGTCATAAACCTGGAATGGATCCAGAAAATCCACCGTGACCGCGCCAGCCGTGGCTATTCGACCGAGGCCGTTACCGACACGATCCTGCGCCGGATGCACGCCTATGTGCACTGCATCTGCCCGCAGTTCACCCAGACCGACATCAACTTTCAACGGGTGCCGGTGGTGGACACGTCGAACCCGCTGGTCGCGCGCTGGATCCCGACCCCTGACGAGAGCCTTGTGGTCATCCGGTTCGCCAACCCGCGCGGCATCGATTTTAGCTATCTGACCTCGATGATCCACGACAGCTGGATGAGCCGCGCCAATTCCATCGTCATTCCGGGCGGCAAGGCCGATCTGGCAATGCAACTGATCCTGACACCGATGATCGACCGTCTGGTGTCCGAAGCGCGCCGCGCCTGAGCCAAAGGGGACCGTCATGAAAGACCTGACCACCAGAACGGCCACTGAAATCCAGATGGCAAACGCCATCCGCGCCCTGACCATGGACGCGGTCGAGGCCGCCCAATCGGGCCACCCGGGCATGCCGATGGGCATGGCGGATGTGGCGGCGGTTCTGTTCAACCGCTTTGTCAACGTCGACCCGTCTGCGCCCAAATGGGCGGACCGCGACCGCTTTGTCCTCAGTGCGGGGCATGGATCCATGCTGGTCTATGCGATCAACCATATGCTGGGCTACGGCGATATGGACATGGATCAGTTGCGCAATTTCCGCCAGTTCGGCGCGCGCACCGCCGGTCACCCCGAATACGGCCATGCCGACGGGATTGAGGTCACGACCGGTCCCCTTGGCCAAGGGATTTCCACCGCCGTCGGCATGGCGCTTGCGGAACGGATGATGCAGGCGCGCTATGGCGACGATCTGGTCGATCACTATACCTATGTGATCGCGGGCGATGGTTGCCTGATGGAGGGGATCAGCCACGAAGCCATTGATTTCGCAGGGCATCTTGGCCTTGGCCGTCTGATCGTTCTGTGGGACGACAACCGCATCACCATCGACGGGGCAACCGATTTGTCGACCTCGACCGATCAGGGCGCGCGCTTTGCCGCCGCCGGTTGGCATGTTCTGTCCGTGGACGGGCATGATCACGACACGGTTGGCGCGGCGATTGAAACCGCCCGTCAGGACCCCCGCCCCACATTGATCGCGTGCCGCACCGATATCGGTCACGGCGCGCCCAACAAACAGGGCACCTCGTCCGTTCACGGTGCCCCCTTGGGCGGCGATGAAATCGCGGCGGCCCGCGCCGCCCTGAACTGGCCCCATGCACCGTTTGAAATCCCCGCCGAGGTCTATCAGGCGTGGCACGATGTGGCCGAACGCGGCCATCAGGCGCGCACCGCATGGGATCAACGCCTGAAGTCCAGCGCCAAGCGCGCCCAGTTAGACGCCGCCCACGCGCCCGTCGATCCGGTGACCCTGCGCACGGCGGTGGCTGATTATGTGACGACCCTCTGCGCCCAGCGCCCCAAGGTCGCCACCCGCAAGGCCAGCGAAATGGCCCTGAACGTCCTGACAGAAATCGTGCCGGACATGATCGGCGGTTCGGCCGACCTGACGGGATCGAACAACACCCGCGCGGGCAGCATGACGCCCGTGTCGGCCACGGATTACGGCGCGAACTACATTCATTACGGCATCCGCGAACATGGCATGGGCGCGGCGATGAACGGCATGGCCCTGCACGGCGGTTTGCGCCCCTATGGCGGCACGTTTCTGGTGTTCAGCGACTATTGCCGCCCCGCGATGCGCCTGTCCGCGCTGATGGGCGTGCCGGTGCCCTATGTCATGACGCATGACAGCATCGGTTTGGGCGAAGACGGCCCGACGCACCAGCCGGTCGAGCATCTGGCCAGCCTGCGCGCCATGCCCAACATGTTGGTCATGCGCCCCTGTGACGCGGTTGAGACCGCCGAGGCCTGGGAGGTCGCAATGACCCAATCCGCACGGCCCAGCACCCTGGCCCTGTCACGCCAGAACCTGCCGGTGCTGCGCGACGCGGGTGCGCCCAAGGACAACATGACCGCGCGCGGGGCCTATGTCCTGCGCGAGGCCGAGGGACCGCGCGACATCACCCTGATCGCCACCGGCTCCGAGGTCGAAATCGCCATCGACGCCGCCGAGGATCTGGCGGTCGAGGGCATCCAAGCGGCCGTGGTTTCGGCCCCCTGTTTCGAACTGTTCGCGGATCAAGACGCGGACTATCGCGCCAAGGTTCTGGGCACCGCCCCGCGTATCGGGGTTGAGGCCGCGATCCGGCAAGGCTGGGACGCGATGCTGCGCAGTGATGACACGTTCATCGGCATGACCGGTTTCGGGGCGTCGGCCCCTGCGGCGCAGCTCTATCAGCACTTTGGCATCACCTCTGCGGCCGTCATCAACGCGGCCCGCGCCTATCTGTCATAAGGACCTCCAGTATGACCATCAAAGTAGCGATCAACGGCTTTGGACGCATCGGACGCAATGTCCTGCGCGCCGTGATTGAAAGCGGACGAAACGACATCGAGGTCGTGGCGATCAACGACTCGGCCTCGGTCGAAACCAACGCCCACCTGTTGCGGTTCGATAGTGTTCACGGACGTTTCCCGAATGAAATCAAGGTTAAGGGCGACACTCTTGATGTGGGTCGCGGACCGATTTCCTTTACCTCGGACCGCGATCCAACCCGCCTGCCGTGGGACGGGATCGACGTGGCGCTCGAATGTACGGGCGCGTTCAACTCGCGCGACCGCGCGGCCCTGCATTTCGAAAACGGAACGCAACGCGTGTTGTGTTCGGCCCCCGCGACCAATGCGGACAAGACCATCGTGTTCGGTGTGAATGACGATGCCCTGACCCGTGACGATCTGGTCGTGTCGAACGCATCCTGCACCACGAATTGCCTGTCGCCGGTGGCCAAGGTGTTGAACGACACCGTCGGGATCAAGCGCGGGTTCATGACCACGATCCACAGCTATACCAGCGACCAACCCACGCTCGACCGCAACCACACGGATCTCTACCGCGCGCGCGCCGCAGCGGCCAGCATGATCCCCACCTCGACCGGCGCGGCCAAGGCCGTGGGTCTGGTCCTGCCCGAGTTGAACGGCAAGCTGGACGGCGTCGCGATCCGCGTCCCCACCCCCAACGTGTCCGTGGTTGACCTGACGTTTGAGGCAAACCGCGACACCACCGCCGAGGAAATCAACGAGGCCATGCGCGCCGCCGCCAATGGCTCGATGCGCGGAGTGCTGGGCTATACCGACGTGAAAAACGTCAGCTGTGATTTCAACCACGATCCGCATTCGTCGATCTTTCACTGTGACCAGACCAAGGTCATGGACGGCACCTTTGTGCGCGTCATGGCGTGGTACGACAATGAATGGGGTTTCTCGAACCGGATGGCGGACACCGCCGTGGCGATGGGGCGCTTTTTGCAATGAGCATCACCGCCATCACAGACATGGACGTCGCGGGCAAAACCCTTGTGGTGCGCGCCGATCTGAACGTCCCCTTGCAGGACGGCAAGGTCAGCGACGCCACCCGCATCACCCGCTTTGCCGCCGGTATGCTGCCGCTGTTGGAACGGGGTGCGCGTTTGGTCATCCTGTCCCATCTGGGCCGTCCCAAGGGCGAATTGAACCCCGCCTTTTCCCTGATCCAGGTGCGCGATGCCTTGGCACAGGCTTTGGGCCGCGACGTGGCCTTTTGCGAGACCTCCGCCGGTCCGACCGCCGAACATGCGGCGCGAGCGTTGAGCGACGGTCAGGTGCTGTTGTGCGAAAACCTGCGCTTTGAGCCGGGCGAGGAACGCAACGATATGACCCTTGCGCGCCAACTGGCCGCGCTTGGCGATATCTATGTGAACGACGCGTTTTCCTGTGCCCACCGCGCCCATGCGTCCACGGCGGCGATTGCCACCCTGATGCCTGCGGCCGCCGGCCCCTTGTTGATTGAGGAACTCGAGGCGCTGCGCGCTGCGCTGGATGCGCCCAAACGCCCGTCCGTCGCCATTGTCGGCGGGGCCAAAGTGTCGACCAAGATCGCCGTCCTGGAACATCTGGTGACTCGTCTGCAGGGCGTGATCATCGGCGGCGGCATGGCCAACACGTTCCTCTATGCCAAGGGCGCGGCGATGGGCAAATCCCTGTGCGAGACCGATCAGATCGACACGGTGCACCGCATTCTGGATCTGGCCAAACAACACGGCTGTGCGGTCCACCTGCCCGATGATGTGGTGATCGCGCGCGAATTTGCCGCCGGTGCCGCGCATGAGGTTGTGCCGTGGGACGCCTGCCCGCCTGACGCGATGATCTTGGACGCAGGTCCGAAATCCGTCGCAGGGTTTGAGGGCGTGATCGCAGGCGCGAAAACCGTGCTGTGGAACGGCCCGCTGGGCGCGTTCGAAATCCCGCCTTTTGACACCGGCACGGTGCGTCTTGCGCGCACGGCGGCCGAACTGACCCGCGCGGGTCTGTGCACCAGCGTTGCGGGCGGCGGGGACACCGTGGCCGCCCTGAACGCAGCCGGTGCCACCGAAAGTTTCTCGTATGTGTCCACCGCCGGTGGCGCATTTCTGGAATGGCTGGAGGGGCGTGTCCTCCCCGGTATCGCGGCGCTGGAACGCGCCCAAGAAGCCGCCTGAGGGAGGAAACCATGGCGCTTATCACCCTTCGTCAAATGCTGGATCACGCGGCCGAGCACGGCTATGGCGTGCCCGCGTTCAACATCAACAACATGGAACAGGGTCTGGCCATCATGGCCGCCGCCAAGGCGACCAATGCGCCCGTGATCCTGCAGGCCAGCCGCGGCGCGCGCTCTTATGCGGGCGACATCATGCTGCGCCATATGGTGACGGCCTTGGCCGAGATGAACCCCGATATTCCCGTCTGTCTGCATCAGGACCACGGCAATAACGAGGCGACCTGCCTGTCGGCGATCCGCCACGGCTTCACCAGCGTGATGATGGACGGCTCGCTTGAGGCAGACATGAAAACGCCCGCGTCCTATGACTACAACGTCGACATCACCGCCCGCGTGACCGAGGCCGCCCATGCTGTGGGTGCCAGTGTCGAGGGCGAGCTTGGCGTCTTGGGCAGCCTAGAGACCGGTGAGGCCGCAGCCGAGGACGGTTCGGGCGCCGAGGGCAAGCTCAGCCATGACCAGTTGCTGACAGATCCCGATCAGGCCGTCGATTTCGTCCTGCGCACCAAATGCGACGCGCTGGCCATCGCCTGTGGCACCAGCCACGGCGCGTACAAGTTCAGCCGCAAGCCCGATGGCGACATCCTGTCGATGGAGACCATCCGCGCGATCAACGAAAAGCTGCCCAACACGCACCTCGTCATGCATGGCAGCAGCAGCGTGCCCCAGTACCTGCAAGACCTGATCAACAGCTTTGGCGGGGCCATGCCCCAGACCTATGGCGTGCCCGTCGGCGAGATTGAGCGCGGCATCAAAATGGGTGTGCGCAAGGTCAACATCGACACCGATTGCCGCATGGCCATGACCGGTCAATTCCGCCGCATTGCGATGGAAAAACCCGACGAATTCGACCCGCGCAAGTTCCTGATCCCCGCGATGAGCGAGCTTGAGGATCTGTGCCGCGACCGTTTCGAACGCTTCGGCGCCGCCGGTCACGCCAGCAAGATCAAGGTCATCGCCATGGACGACATGGCCGCCCGCTATGCCAGCGGCGCACTGGACCCGCAAACCGATACCAAAGCCGCTGCCTGAGCACCCGCAGCGCAAGCCGACCTATAGGAGGAGAACCGGCATGAATGACCTGAGCAATCCCAAGGAAATCAAAGGGAAAGAACGCTACAAAGCCGGCGTTCTGAAATACGCCCAGATGGGCTATTGGGACGGGGATTATGAGCCCAAGGACACCGATGTCCTGGCCCTGTTCCGCATCACCCCCCAAGAGGGCGTGGACCCGATCGAGGCGGCCGCTGCCGTGGCCGGTGAAAGCTCGACCGCGACTTGGACCGTGGTCTGGACCGACCGTCTGACCGCCTGCGACAGCTACCGCGCCAAGGCCTATAAGGTCGAACCGGTCCCCAACAACCCCGGTCAGTACTTTTGCTATGTGGCCTATGACCTGATCCTGTTCGAAGAGGGCTCGATCGCCAACCTGACCGCGTCGATCATCGGCAACGTCTTTAGTTTCAAGCCGCTCAAAGCCGCCCGTCTGGAAGACATGCGCTTCCCCGTGGCCTATGTGAAAACCTTTGCAGGTCCGCCCACCGGCATGATCGTGGAACGCGAGCGTCTGGACAAGTTCGGCAAGCCCCTCTTGGGCGCAACGACCAAGCCGAAACTGGGTCTGTCGGGCAAGAACTATGGCCGTGTGGTCTATGAGGGCCTGAAGGGCGGTCTGGACTTTATGAAGGACGACGAGAACATCAACTCGCAGCCCTTTATGCACTGGCGTGACCGGTTCCTCTACTGCATGGAGGCCGTGAACAAGGCCAGCGCCGAAACCGGCGAGATCAAGGGCCACTACCTGAACATCACTGCCGCCACCATGGAAGAGATGTACGCCCGCGCCGAGTTCGCAAAACAGCTGGGCAGCGTCATCGTCATGGTCGACCTGATCGTCGGCTGGACCGCGATCCAGTCGATCAGCAAATGGTGCCGCGACAACAACATGATCCTGCACATGCACCGCGCAGGTCACGGCACCTATACCCGCCAGAAAAACCACGGCGTCAGCTTCCGCGTGATCGCGAAATGGCTGCGTCTGGCCGGTGTGGACCACCTGCACTGCGGCACCGCTGTGGGCAAGCTGGAAGGCGATCCGTTGACCGTTCAGGGGTACTACAACGTCTGCCGTGAGACCCATAACGAGATCGACCTGCCCCGTGGCATTTATTTCGAACAGGACTGGGCCGATCTGAACAAGGTCCTGCCGGTGGCGTCGGGCGGTATTCACGCCGGTCAGATGCACCAGCTGCTGGACCTGTTCGGCGACGATGTGGTTCTGCAGTTCGGCGGCGGCACCATCGGTCACCCGATGGGCATTCAGGCCGGTGCGACCGCGAACCGTGTGGCGCTTGAGGCCATGGTTCTGGCCCGAAACGAGGGTCGCGACATCAAGAACGAGGGTCCCGAGATCCTGCGTGCCGCCGCCAAATGGTGCAAACCGCTGGAGGCCGCGCTGGATACATGGGGCAACATCACCTTCAACTACACTTCGACCGACACGTCCGACTTCGTGCCGCTTGAAACCCCTGCGATGTAAGGAGACCAAAGATGCGTATCACTCAGGGATGCTTTTCGTTTCTGCCCGATCTGGACGACGCCCAGATCACGGCGCAGGTGGAATATTGTCTGCAGAATGAATGGGCGATCGGGATCGAATACACCGACGATCCCCACCCCCGGAACACCTATTGGGAAATGTGGGGCCATCCGATGTTCGATCTGCGCGATGCCAAGGGCGCGATGATGGAACTGGACGATTGCCGCAAGGTGCATGGTGACAAGTACATCCGCATCAACGCCTTCGAGGACGAGCGTGGCATTGAATCGGTGCAGATGTCCTTCATCGTGAACCGTCCCAAGGACGAGCCGAGCCTGAAGATGACCCGCGTGGATTACGTGGATCGGGCCCAGAAATACGCGTGGGACGTCGCGCGGTAACAAAACGGAGCCGGGGGGCCAGCCCCCCGGTCCCCCCGGAGTATTTCGGCCAAGATGAAAGGACAGGCGATGGGCGCGGATGGTGATGTGATGGAGACGGCGGCGGTTCCGGCAACGGTGGATTTGGCGGCTGAGTATCAGAGTTCGGGCGTTGCGGAGATTCTGGACGAGTTGGACCGGGAGTTGATCGGGCTTGAGCCGGTCAAGGAGCGCATTCGCGAGACGGCGGCGTTGTTGTTGGTGGATCGGGCGCGGCGTCAGATGGGGCTGAGCCAAGAGACGCCGACGCTGCACATGAGCTTTAGCGGCAATCCGGGTACGGGGAAGACCACGGTTGCCCTTAAGATGGCGGGGTTGCTGCATCGGTTGGGCTATGTGCGCAAGGGGCATCTGGTCAGTGTGACGCGCGATGATCTGGTGGGTCAGTACATCGGGCACACCGCCCCCAAGACCAAGGAAGTTTTGAAAAAGGCGATGGGCGGCGTGTTGTTCATCGACGAGGCCTATTACCTGTATCGTCCTGACAACGAACGTGATTACGGGCAGGAAGCGATCGAGATCCTATTGCAAGTGATGGAGAACAACCGCGACGATCTGGTGGTCATCATGGCCGGATATGCCGACCGTATGGACAAGTTTTTCAGCGCGAACCCCGGTTTCCGGTCGCGGATCGCGCATCACATCGAGTTCCCCGATTATCGCGATGACGAGTTGTTGGAGATCTCGCGTCAGATGTTGGCGGATCAGAATTACCATCTGAGCGCAGAGGCCGAGGCGGCGTTGGACGAGTATATCGCGCTGCGCCGTGGGCAGCCGCACTTTGCCAATGCCCGTTCTTTGCGCAATGCGTTGGACCGTGCGCGCTTGCGTCAGGCGAACCGGCTGTTTACCAGTGCCTCAGGCCCGCTGGATGCGGTTGCGCTGAGCACGATTGAGGCCAGCGACATTCGGGCCAGCCGCGTATTCAAAGGGGGTTTGGATGTGGACCGCCCCACCCCGCAAGGAGACTGACCATGAGCTTTGACCGTTCCATCAAGATCGCGCCGTCGATCCTGTCTGCGGATTTTGCGAACTTTGGCCAAGAGATCGAGGCCATTGAGGCCGAGGGCTGTGATTGGGTGCATGTGGATGTGATGGACGGGCATTTCGTGCCGAACCTGACCTTTGGCCCGCCCCTGTGCGCGGCGATCCGCAAGCACATCAAGACCGTGATGGACGTGCATTTGATGATCGCGCCGGTGGACCCCTATATTCAGGCCTATGCCGATGCGGGTGCCGATGTGATCACCGCCCATGTCGAGGCGGGTCCGCATACGCACCGCACCATGCAGGCGATCCGCGCCGCAGGGTGCAAGGCGGGTCTGGCGTTGAACCCCGGTACGCCGGTTGAGAGCGTGGACTATCTGCTGGATATGGTCGATCTGATCTGTGTGATGACCGTAAACCCCGGTTTTGGCGGGCAAAAGTTCATCCACAGCCAAGTCGAAAAGGTTCGCAAGCTGCGCGAGATGATCGGTGATCGTCCGATCCATATCGAGATCGACGGCGGTGTGACGCCCGAGACCGCGCCGTTGGTGGCCGCGGCGGGTGCCGATGTTCTGGTCGCCGGTTCTGGCGTATTCAAGGGCGGCTCGGTCCAGAACCCCGCGCCTTATGGCGAGAACATCCGCGCCATTCGTGCCGCAGCGGAAAACGCCGTGGGATGAATTTCATAGCGCATCATATTCATTTTTCTGTATGTATCTAGCAAACAGAACACGTGGAGGAGTGATGATGATGCGTTTTATGATGACAACGACACTGGGCGCGGCGGCGATTTTGGCCGCCCTGCCCGCACTAGCCAGCGAGGATATCGCGGATCAATACCCGGGCTCGGCCCTCTATTCGAAACCGGTTGAGGTGATCCCGAACGTGTTTTCGGCCATCGGGGCCACCGCACCGCCGGGTGAGGCCAACGCAGGCCATAACAACAACCTGTCCTTTGTGATCACCGGCGATGGGGTCGTTGTGGTGAATGCGGGGGCGAATAATGCGCTGGCCGCGGCGCTGCACGATGAAATCCGTGCGGTGACCGATCAACCCGTGCGCCTTGTGATCAATGAAAATGGTCAGGGGCACGCGATGCTGGGCAATGGCTATTGGGTGGATCAGGGCGTGCCGGTTTTGGCCCATGTGGAGGCGGCCGAGGAATTTGAGGCGCACGGATACGAAATCCTGAGCGGGATGCAAAATTACGCCGGTCCCTATGCCGGTGACAGCCGCGCCCAAGGCCCGACCGAGGTGTTTGAGGACCGCTATGACGTGCCCTTTGGCGATGTCGCGATTGAGGTGCTGCATCTGGGTCCGGCGCATAGTGCCGGGGATATCTCGGTCTGGTTGCCGGAACAGGGCTTGGTGATTGCGGGGGACATGGCGTTTCACGAACGCATGCTGCCGCTGTTTGCGGACACGGATACGTCCGACTGGATCGACACATGGGACAACGCGTTTGAACCCCTTGGCGCGACCTATGTCATTCCGGGGCACGGGCATCCGACGAATATGGATCAGGTCCGGCGGTTCACCCGCGATTATCTGGTCTATCTGCGCGACAAGATCGGCGCGCATATCGAGGCGGGCGGCACGTTGACCGACGCCTATTACGTAGATCAAAGCCCCTATGCGCGGCTGGACACGTTCGAGGAACTGGCCACCAAAAACGCAGGCAGGGTGTTTGAAGAAATGGAATGGGAGTAAACCATGGCAGCCACACCGCCCGTCTGTGATTTCGGATGGACCGCACCGGATTTCGAACTGACCGCCACCGATGGACGCCGTCTGCGCCTGTCGGATGTGCGGGGCGAAAACGGGACCTTGGTCATGTTTATCTGCAATCACTGCCCCTATGTTCTGGCGGTTCTGGACCGCATGTTGCGCGATGCGCGTGACCTTATGGACTTGGGCGTGGGCGTTGTGGCGATTTGTTCGAACGACGCGGACGCCTATCCGGCGGACAGTTTTGACAAGATGGCAGAGCTGGCCGCCGCACAGGATTTCCCCTTCGCCTATCTGCATGACGCGACCCAAGAGGTCGCCCGCGCCTATGGTGCGGTCTGCACGCCGGATTTCTTTGGCTTTAACGGCGATTTGGCCCTGCAATACCGCGGACGGCTGGATGCCTCGCGCAAGGAAACCGGCCCTGCGGATTTGCGCCGCGATCTTTATCTCGCGATGAAACAAGTGGCCGAAACCGGCCAAGGCCCCGCCGACCAAATCCCGTCTATGGGCTGTTCGATCAAATGGAAGGACGCAGCATGAGCGCAGTAATTTTCGACCTCGATGGCACGCTGATCGACAGCGCGCCCGACATCCGCGCCGCCGTGAACGCGATGCTGGCCGAACTGGATATGGCACCGCTGGACCTGCCGAAAATCGTGTCCTTTATCGGCAACGGCCTGCCCCGTCTGGTGGAACTGGTGATTGCCGATCAGGGCCTGTCGATGGAACAGCACGCGCACCTGACCGCCCGCGTTCTGGCGCATTATCACGCGGATGGCAGTGCCTTGACCAAACCCTATGACGGGGTGATGGACGTTCTGACGGGCCTGCGCGCACAGGGGATCAAAATTGGCCTGTGCACCAACAAGCCCTACAGCGCGACGATGGATGTGCTGAACGATCTGAACATGGGCGATATGTTCGACGTGATCGTGGGTGGCGATAGCCTACCTGAACGCAAACCCCACCCCGCGCCCTTGCAAAAGGTCATCGCCGATCTGGGATGCGCCGATGTGGTCTATGTCGGCGATAGTGAGGTTGACGCCGCCACCGCCGAGGCCGCCAAGGTGCGCTTTGCCCTGTTCACCCAAGGCTATCGCAAGACGCCGGTCGATCAGTTGCCGCATGATGTGACCTTTGACCATTTCGACGCCCTGCCCCGCCTGATCGCGGATATGCTGGGGGCGGCGGCGGCATGACACTGCGTGCGCTGATCTTTGACGTCGACGGCACCCTTGCCGAAACCGAAGAGGCCCACCGCGCCGCGTTCAACCGCGCCTTTGCCGAGGCCGGTCTGGACTGGCACTGGACGCGGGACATGTACCGCGATCTGCTGAACACCACGGGCGGGGTCGAACGCATGGGGGCCTATCGCGCGACCTTGGGCACCGAAGTGCCCAGCGACGCCACCCTGCGCGACATTCACCGCGCGAAAACCGCGATCTATGGCGAGATGCTGGCCGGTGGGGCCGTCACCCTGCGCCCCGGCGTGCGGGACTTGATCGACGGGGCTCGTGCGCGCGGCGTTCCTTGTGCCGTTGCCACTACGACCAGCCGCCCGAATGTCGACGCCCTGACCCAATCGGCATGGGGCGTTCCGGCGACCGGCATCTTTGACGTCATCGCCACGGGCGAAGAGGTCGCCGCCAAGAAACCCGCGCCCGACCTGTTCCAACTGGCCCTGTCGCGACTGGATCTGCCCGCCGATCAGGCGATTGCCTTCGAGGACAGTTTGAACGGCCTGCGCTCGGCCCAAGGCGCGGGATTGCGCGTGGTTGTGACGCCCGATTTCTACACCGAACATCAGGATCACAGCACCGCCGACTGGCTTGTGAACAGCCTGATGCCAGCCGATTTGCCCGATGATCTGGCGCATCTTCTGGGTGTGAACGCACCCATTGAAATGCCGTCTTGATAAACATTCATATTTTTATATATAAATAGTCCAACCCCAGACGCCTGATCCCCATGGGAGGACTTTATGGAAATCAAGCCGATCGCACCCAGCTTTGCCGCATCGCCCCAACTGTCCCCTGCGGACGTGGCGCGCGCGGCCGAGGCGGGCTATAAAACCATCATCTGCAACCGCCCCGACGGCGAGGCAGACGATCAACCCACAGCCGCCGAAATCTCGGCAGCGGCCCGCGCGGCGGGGGTGGATTTCCGCTATCTCCCGATCAAGCCGGGCGTGGTGACGGACGACATCCTGACCGCGTTCGAGGACACGATCAAATCCTGCAAGGCCCCGATTTTGGCCTATTGCCGGACGGGGACACGCTCGGCCACGCTCTGGGCGATGGCGCGCTCCAAACTGCTGTCGCCCGATGCGATTTTGGCGGCGACCGGATCGGCGGGCTATGACCTTGGCGGCCTGCGCCCGCGGATGGAGGAACGGTTCGGCGTCGATACCGGTTCGATCAAACCCGAAAGCTTTGATCTGTTGATCGTGGGCGGCGGTGCCGGTGGGGTGGCCACGGCGGCCTCGGCCCTGAAACGGCGTCCCGATCTGCGCGTTGCAATCATCGAACCGCGTGAAGACCACTATTACCAACCCGGCTGGACCCTTGTGGGCGCTGGCGTGTTCAACCGCGCCCAGACCACCCGCAAAATGCATGAGGTCCTGCCCGACGGCGTCAAATGGATCCGTGGCGCGGTCGCGGGGTTCTATCCCGACCAAGATGAGGTCACGTTGGAAAACGGTGCGCGCTATGGCTATGGCGTTCTGGTCGTTTCGCCGGGCCTAAAGTTGAACTGGGAAGCGATCGAGGGCCTGCCCGAGACCCTTGGCAAAAACGGCGTGACATCGAATTACCGCTTCGATCTGGCCCCTTACACCTATGAACTGGTCCAAGCGACCCGCAAGGGCAAAGCGATCTTTACCCAGCCGCCGATGCCGATCAAATGCGCGGGCGCGCCGCAAAAGGCGATGTATCTGTCGTCGGACTATTGGCTGCGCACCGGTGTGTTGAAAGACATCGACGTTGATTTCTGCAACGCCGGTGGGGTTCTGTTCGGGGTCGCGGATTACGTCCCTGCCCTGATGGAATATGTGAAACGCTATGACGCGTCCCTGTCGTTCTTCCACAACCTGATCAAGGTCGATGGCGACACCAAAATCGCGACGTTCGAGGTCACGGATGGCGACACCAAAACCACCGTGGAAAAACCGTTCGACATGATGCACGTCTGCCCGCCGCAAACGGGTCTGGATTTCATCAAGGCCTCGCCCCTTGCCGATGCCGCCGGTTGGGTCGATGTCGATCAGCACAGCCTGCAGCACAAGACCTACGCCAATGTCTTTGGCCTTGGGGACGGGTGCAACACGCCCAACGCCAAAACCGCCGCCGCCGTGCGCAAACAGGCCCCCGTTGTGGCCGTGAACGCGCTGGCCGTGATGGATGGCAAGGAACCGGTCGCGTCCTATGACGGCTATGGGTCCTGCCCGCTGACGGTTGAGCGCGGCAAAATCGTTCTGGCCGAGTTCGGCTATGGCGGCAAAATCATGCCCAGCCTGCCGACATGGATGCTGGACGGGATGAAGCCGACCCGCGCGGCGTGGTTCCTGAAGGAACGGATGCTGCCCCCGATCTATTGGCAGGGCATGTTCCGTGGCCACGAATATCTGGCCCAGCCCGACATGACCTTTAAAAAGATCGCCGCCGAATAGGGCGCATCTGCCTGAACCGTGATCAAGGGCGTCCCCATGGGGCGCCCTTTCACGTGAACGTGGCGCAAAATCCCATGGCAATCGCTGTCGTCTGCCGCTAGCTTGGCCTGAACCAAGGCCAAACACTAGGAACACGACCGCCCATGGATATCCGGCCCATTACCCCAGATTTCGCCGCCTCGCCCCAGATTTCCGTTGCCGATGTGGCCACGGCCGCCGCACAGGGCTATCGCACCCTGATCTGCAACCGCCCCGATGGCGAGGAACCCGGCCAACCCGATTGGGCCGCGATTGAGGCCGCCGCCAAGGCCGCAGGGATGGAGACGTTTTTCCTCCCCGTAAGCAACGCCGTCGGCCTGACCTTGGACACGGTGGAGGGGTTCGAGGCCGCATTGGCAAACGCCCCCAAACCCGTTTTGGCCTATTGCCGCAGTGGCACGCGGTCCACGATGGCATGGGGCGTGGCAAGCGCGTCGACGACAGACCCCGACACCTTGGTCGAGGCCGCATCGAAATTCGGCTATGACCTGAACGGTCTGCGCCCCGCGATGGACAGCCGCCGCGGGTAAACAGGCCTCAGGCCACGCGCCGCCCTTGGGACCACGTTTCGCGCACCAAGGGCGCGCCATCCACACGCATCACACGGCACAGATCGGCGCGTTTGCCGATCTGTAGACGGCCACGGTCGCTTAGGCCCGCCGCATCGGCGGGGGCCGCCGTCACCGTCGCAATGCCGCGCGCCATATCGTCCCACAGATCGCCCAGCATCACCGCCGCCATCATCAGGGCCGCAGGCACATAATCCGACGACATGATGTCCAAGAGGTCCATCTCGGCCAGCGTGGACGCCGCAACGTTACCGGAATGCGAACCGCCACGGATCAGGTTCGGTGCGCCCATCATCACCTTGATCCCGTTCAGGTGACAGGCCTCTGCGGCCTCGACCGTCGTCGGGAATTCGGCCAGTTGGATGCCATAGCTGGCCGAGGTCGTGACATGTTCAACCGTGGTGTCGTCATGGCTGGCCAGCACGGCACCGAACCGGCGGGCCTCGGCCACTGCTGCGGCCTCATGGTCGTCTCCAAACCGCGCGCGCAGATCCATCAGGTTCGCCACATGCACCTCGAAATCGGCGGGGGTCATGTTCTGTTTGCCCATGACATATTGGGCCAACTTGTCCAGATCGCGGAACTGACGCTGACCGGGGGTGTGGTCCATCAGGCTGACGATGCCGACGCGGTCCTCGGGGCCGAATTGTTCCAACTCGGCGATCAGGGTCTCGGAACACACCTCGGCGCGCAGGTGCAAATAGTGGCTGATGCGCAGAGCCCCCTTGTCGCGCAGCGCCCAGAGCTCGGACGCCAGTTGCCGCGCATAGGCACCATAGTTGCTTTTGCCCGTGGGGATCGACCCCACCCGCATCGCGTCAAATACCGTGGTGATCCCCGTCCCGGCCAGTTCGGCGTCATGTGCAAGGATCGCGCTGGCATGGGGCCAATCGACCTTGGGACGCGGTTGCATGTGACGTTCAAGGTTGTCGGTGTGCAGCTCAATCAAACCGGGCAGGATCATGTCCCCGCCGCAATCAACCGCACCCGCCGCCACGTCCGTGCCCGCGTCGATGTCGGTGATGATTCCGTCCGCGATCCGCAGCGAACCGGTGATCACCTCATCCGGCAAAACCAGACGCGCGTTGCTAAAAACTGTTTCACTCATGTGATGCTCCTTGTCGGGAACGGGCGGTTCATGGCAGGGCTGTCATACGACTGTTGCACCCCCGCATTAGGCCGTTGCCCATGACAGATTTCAAACGATATGCCGTGTATTTTGCGCCCCAACCGGGCGCGTTGTCGCAATTTGGTGCCGCGTGGCTGGGCTGGGATCCGGTGGCCGGTGGGCCCGTCGATCCGCCCGAGGTCAAGGACCTGCCCGCGCCCGTGCACGCGTTGACCGCGACGCCCCGCAAATACGGGATGCACGCCACGATCAAGGCCCCCTTCCGTCTGGATGACGGTGTCACGCAGGACCAGTTGGACCGCGCCCTTGGCGATCTCTGCGCGACCCTGTCGCCGGTCGAAACCGACGGGATCGAGATTGCGCAACTGGGCGGGTTTCTGGCCCTGATCCCCATGGGCGACACCCGCGATCTGAACGCGCTGGCCGGTCATGTGGTGGCCGCATTGGACAGCTATCGCGCCCCCCTGACCGCCGCCGAAATCGCGCGCCGCAAACCCGAAGCCCTGAGCGCCCATCAACGCGCCCTGCTGGAGCGTTGGGGATACCCGTTCGTGATGGATGAATTCCGGTTTCACATCACCCTGACCGGACGCCTGACACCCGAAGACGCCCGCGCCACGCGCACGGCCCTGTTGCCGGTCATGGGCGCGATGCTGCCCGCGCCGTTTGTGATCGACGCGCTGTGTCTGTTCGGAGAGGATCAGGACGGGATGTTCCATTATATCAGCCGTCACACCCTTGCCGGATAAAGCGCCGACAGGGCGGCGTCCACCGCCGCCTGAACGGTGCCGTTGTTGGCGATCCGAACCATGTTCACACCCGCAGGCATCGCGTAATCCGCCCGTTTCAGGCGACGCGCGATGTCCTCGGCGTCCTCACGCCCACGCGCGTTCAGACGCGCGGCCAGTACATCCGCATCCGCCGTTATGAACAGCGTTCTCATTTCGGGATAGCGCGCCAAGGCGGTGGTCAAAATCCCCCGTGATCCGTTGAACATCACGTCCCGCCCCGCCGCCAGATGGCCGTCGATCTCAACCGGAATGCCATAGCGCAACCCATGCGCGCCCCAGTGCAGGGCAAAGGCCCCTGCCGCCGCGCGGGTGTCGAAGTCGGCCTCGCTGACGCCCTCGAAATCCTCGCCCCCCGCTTCGGACGGGCGGGTGATGACACGGCGCGCGCGGATCAGGTCGGGGCGCGCCGCACACAGGGCGTCGATCACCGTGTCCTTGCCCGCGCCCGACGGGCCGACCACAACGATCAGGCGACCGGACATCAGTTCATCCCCGGCGTGAATGCGGTCACGTCGATTTCGCGATCACAGACGGCGGCGCGCGCCTCGGCGTCGTGAAAAATGCCGACGATGGCCGTGCCACGCGCCTTGGCCTCATGGATCAGGTCCATCACCACCGCGCGGTTCATCGCATCAAGACTGGCCGTCGGTTCATCCAGCAACAGCGCGGGAAACGCATGGGCAAAGCCGCGCGCGATGTTGACGCGCTGTTGCTCGCCGCCCGAAAAGGTGGTGGGCGACAGCGACCACAGACGTTCGGGAATGTTCAGCCGCGCCAACAAATCGCGCGCCCGCGCCTCGGCCACATCGCGCGGGGTGCCGACCCGCAGCAAAGGTTCCGCCACCACGTCCAGCGTCGGCACACGCGGCACGACGCGCAAGAACTGGCTGACATAGCCCAATGTATCGCGGCGCAGGTTCAGGATCTCGCGCGGCTCGGCGGTGACGACATCCACATCGCCGATCATGATCCGCCCGCCTTGGGTCAGGTAATTGCCGTAAATCATCCGCATCAGGGTGGATTTCCCCGCCCCCGACGCGCCCGACAGGGCCACGCATTCGCCAGGGGTCACCGTGAACCCCGCGCCCGACAGAACGGGGATTTCCGCACTGCCCTGATTGTGCAGGGTAAAGGTCTTTTGCACATTTTCCAGATGGATCATCGAATTGCCCTCAAACCTGCAAAACCGAACTGACCAGCAGCTGGGTATAGGCGTGCTGGGGATCGTCCAGCACCTGATCGGTCAGGCCGCTTTCGACCACGTGACCGGATTTCATAACCATCAGACGGTCCGCCAACAGACGCACAACCGCCAGATCATGGGTGACGATAATGGCGCTAAGGCCCATTTCCCGCACCAAACCGCGGAGCAGGTCCAACAGACGCGCCTGCACACTGACGTCCAGACCGCCGGTGGGTTCATCCATGAACACCAGACGCGGACCGGTCACCAGATTGCGCGCGATTTGCAGGCGCTGCTGCATCCCGCCGGAAAAGGCGCTGGGGCGGTCATCCACGCGGTCGGCGGTGATTTCCACGCGGTCCAGCCAGTCGATGGCCTGCGCGCGGATATTGCCGTAATGGCGATCCCCGACCGCCATCAGGCGTTCACCGACGTTGCCGCCCGCACTGACATTCATGCGCAGACCGTCGCGGGCGTGCTGATGTACAAAGGCCCAATCGGTGCGCGCCAACAGACGGCGGCGCGGTTCGGACATGGTCAGCGTGTCGACCAGCCCCTGATCGCGGGTGTCAAACAGAACCTGCCCGCGTTCCGGCGCAAGATGCCCCGCCAGACAGTTCAGCAAGGTCGATTTACCCGATCCGGATTCCCCAACGATGCCCAGAACCTCACCCGGATAGAGGTCAAAGTTCACATCGCCACAGCCCAACCGGTCGCCGTAGAATTTATGCAGATCGCGGACCTGCAACAAGGGTGCGGTGCTCATGCGGCGTCCTCCGTGGCGGCCAAGCGGCCGCGATGTCCGGCGGCGCGCCGCGCGGTGCAGTGATCGGTGTCCGAACAGACGAACATGCGCCCGCCCGCGTCATCAATGATGACCTCGTCCAGATAGGTGTCCTCGGCCCCGCACATGTCGCAGGGATGCTCGGCCCGCATGGGATCAAACGGATAGTCCTCGAAATCGAGGCTGACGACACGGGTATAGGGCGGCAGGGCATAGATGCGTTGCTCACGCCCTGCGCCGAACAGTTGAATGCCTGCCATTTCCATTTTCGGGTTGTCGAATTTGGGGATTGGCGAGGGGTCCATCACATAGCGCCCCTCAACCGAGACGGGATAGGCATAGGCCGTCGAAATCGCCCCGTGACGCGCAATATCTTCGTACAATTTTACATGCATGAGACCGTATTCGGCCAGCGCATGCATCTTGCGCGTCTCGGTCTCGCGCGGCTCAATAAAGCGCAGGGGTTCGGGGATCGGCACCTGATAGACGAGGATCTGACCCTCGCGCAGGGGCGTCTCGGGAATGCGGTGACGTGTCTGGATCACGGTCGACGCCGTGGTCTCTTCGGTCACGTCAACGCCCGCAGTGCGTTGAAAAAACTTGCGAATTGAGACGGCATTGGTGGTGTCGTCCGCACCTTGGTCGATCACCTTGAGGCAATCCTCGGGCACCAGACAGGCCGCCGTCACCTGCACCCCGCCCGTGCCCCAGCCATAGGGCATCGGCATCTCGCGGCTGGCGAACGGCACCTGATATCCGGGGATCGCCAGCCCCTTGAGCAAGGCGCGCCGGATCATGCGTTTTGTCTGTTCGTCGAGGTAGGCGAAATTATATTGACCCGATTGCGTCATGTTTCGGCCTTTTTCTGATGTGACACATGTCCCGGTTGCATATGAGGGACAGCGTGTTGGACTTTATTTTCTCGATTACATTTGATCAGATTTTGCTGAGCGGCCTGACCTGCGCCGTGATTTTCAAAGCATTGCCGCATGTTCTGCCCGATGACGTGGCCGGTCCTGGCGGCTGGCTGATCGACACGGGTGAATAGATCGAGCGAGGTCATTCGGCGGCCTCTTGCGTCGGGGCCGCCTGACTGCGTTCCACCTCGGCGCGCAGTTTGCGCACCAGTTCCAGTTCAGATTGGAAATCGACGTAATGGGGCAGCTTTATGTGCTCCAGAAACCCGGAAGCCTGAATATTGTCGGAATGGCTGAGGACGAATTCCTCATCCTGTGCGGGCACTCCGACGTTATCCTCACCCAGTTCTTTCCAGCGCAGCGCGCGATCCACCAAGGCCATCGAAATCGCCTTGCGTTCGGTATGCCCGAAACACAGACCATAGCCGCGCGTGAACTTGGGCTTTTCGGTTTTTGAGCCCGCGAACTGGTTCACGGTTTCACATTCCGTCACCTGCACCTCACCGATCTCGACGGCAAAGCCCAGTTCGGGGATGTCCATCTCAACCGCCACGGTGCCGACGCGCAATTCGCCCACGAACGGGTGGTTGCGGCCGTATCCGCGTTGCGTCGAATAGGCCATCGACAGCACGAACCCCTCATCCCCGCGCGACAGCGATTGCAGGCGCAGGGCGCGGGTCGCCGGAAATTCCAACGGCTCACGCGTCAGATCGGACGGCGTGTCATCGCCAAACGGTTCCTGTTCGATCAGATCATCGCGGTTCAAAAACCCCGTGACATGCGGCATGGGCGCGGGGTCGGCGGGACGGGTTACGACCTCGGGGCGCTCGCCCCCCTCTGCGGCCAGTGCAAAGTCCAGCAAGCGGTGCGTGTAGTCGAAGGTCGGGCCCAGAACCTGTCCCCCCGGCAGATCCTTGAACGTCGCCGAAATCCGGCGGTCACAGGCCATGTCGGCGGTTTCAATCGCGTTCGACAGGCCAAAGCGCGGCAGGGTCGTGCGATAGGCGCGGATCAGGAAGATCGCCTCGATCAGATCGCCGCGCGCCTGTTTGATCGCCAGCGCCGCAAGATCGGGATCATAGAGCGAGCCCTCGGCCATCACGCGATTGACGGCAAGGGACAGCTGCTCGCGGATTTGCGCGATGCCAAGTTCGGACACATCCGTGTCGCCACGGCGTTCAGACGCCAGCCACGCATGGGCGTTGTCGATGGCGGCCTCGCCCCCTTTGACAGCTACGTACATCAGCGCTCTCCGATTTTGGTGGACCGTGGCAGGGCGGCAACCTGTGCCCCTGCGGTCAGGATGAAATCAACGCCCAGCGGGAACAGGGCCGCGTTATCCGCCATCGCCCCCACATCGGGCAGGTTCATTTGCGCGCTGTCGCGGATGCCCGGCCCGCGCAGGGTCGCGCCGGTTTGCGCCAGCGCGTCCATTTCGACAATCAAGGTGGTGGACCGGTCGGGGTATTCGGGCGTGCCGATCGGGAACTGGTCCAGCGGCATCAACGCCTCCCACGTGCCGATGGCGAATGCCGCGTGACTGGGCCCGACAAAGGGCGCGCCGGTGTGAAAGGTGATCCAGTCGCGCACCGCATCGGTGTCATGCGAGGGCGCAAGATAGACCGGCGTTTCGGGATCACACAGGGTCAGGATGGCCACACCCGCCGCAACCGACAAGGGCGCCACCGGTACCGCGCCGGTTACGTCGTGGATCGTGCCGGGCATCGCCATCGCGTTCAACAGCGCGCGAAACCCGTGGGCCGCGTCGACCGCAGGATCGTCGAACCCGCCCTTCATAGCCGCAATCGTGCTCATGCTTATTCTCCGCGTACCATTGTGAAAAAATCGACCTTGGTGGCGGCGGCACGCTCGGCGCGCTGGCCCTTGGCCATTGCGGCCTGTGTGGCCAGCGGGGTCAGGATCGTCTCAACCACCGCGCCGCGTGCATCCGTCTGCATCAGGGCATCGCAGAGCGCCGCGCGTTCCGCGTGCCCCTTGTCCCGTCCTTGGACATAACCGTGTCCGACCGCGCCCCCGTCCGCCAGTTCCAGCGCACAGCGCGTGACGGTCATTTCCCCAAGGTTGAACGGCAAACCCGTGCCGCCCATCCGTCCGCGCACCATCACCGCCCCCGTTTCAGGGCGGCGCAGCCAGCGGTAGTCAGGGCCCAAATCGGCCTCATCCCACGCCAGCGCCAATGCCTCAACCGGAGCCTTGGCCAGCAGCGACATCCACGTTTTTCGGTCATTCCATTCTTGTGTCATAGACAACTTGCCGATTTATCTAGAGCTCTATACAACTAGACAAATCATAACCGACTCGCCCCGCCCCCAGCAACACCGAAGATGTGAAGATTAGGTGACACATGGCCCAAACCCCGATCTGGAAAAGCATTCAGGACACCCTGAGCGCGGACATCGCCAACGGTCATTACGCGCAGGGCGACAAGCTGCCGACCGAGGCGGAACTGTCCAAACGGTTTGGCGTCAACCGCCACACCGTGCGCCGCGCCCTGTCGGAAATGGCGGCCAACGGCACGGTCCACAGCCGCCGTGGCGCGGGCGTGTTCGTGGCCAGCCGCCCCACCGATTACCCCATCGGGCGGCGCGTGCGGTTTCACCAGAACCTGTCGGATCAGGGACGGTTGCCCGCGAAACAGATCCTGCGCCTTGAAACCCGCCTGCCCGATGCGCGTGAGGCCGAGGCATTGCGCCTAAACGACGGCGATCAGGTCCATGTCTATGAGGGCATATCGCTGGCCGATGACAGCCCCGTCGCCCTGTTCAAATCGGTGTTTCCTGCAACGCGCCTGCCGCAGATGCTGGTTGATCTGGCCGAAACGAAATCGGTGACACAGGCGCTGGCCCGTGGGGGTGTCCATGATTACACGCGGGCCGAGACGCGGCTGACGGCGAAACTGGCCACGGCGACACAGGCGTTGAACCTGCGCATTCAGGACGGCGCGCCGATCCTGCGCACCCAGAGCATCAACATCGACACAGACGGAGTGCCGGTCGAGTTTGGCCTGACATGGTTCGCGGGCGACCGGATCAGCCTTGTCATCACGCCAGACGGTTAAAATGAGGGCGAATTTTTCGCGTTCCGTCATAAAACGCACCGCGAAATGTCACAGTCACGATACAGAGCAGGGTTATCCACAGCCAAACCAACCTTGTCATGTCGAGCAGTGTCATGTCGCATATCCTGCCCCCGCTGCGCTTTACCGGCGCAACCGTCCTTCGTGACGGCGAGCTTCAGCAACGTTCGGTTGCCGTGGCCGACGGTCGTATCACCAAAGGCCCCCTGCCCGAGGTCGACCTCAGCGGGTATCTGATCCTGCCCGGTATTATCGATCTGCACGGCGATGCGTTTGAGCGTCACGTCGCCCCCCGCCCGACCGCGCCGTTTTCCTTGAACATCGGCCTGTCCAGCGTGGCGCGCGATGCGGCGTCGCACGGGGTGACGACCGCGTGGCTGGCCCAGAGCTGGAGCTGGGAAGGCGGACGCCGCAGCCCCGAGCGCGCGGTTGAGGTCATGCGCGCCGTGGGCCGGTTCCGCCGTCGCGCGTCCATTGATCTGCGCCTGCAGGTGCGGTGCGAAACCCATCTGGTCGATAGTGGCCCCGCCCTGTTGAACGCCGTTCGGGAATTCGGGATCGACTATGTGGTGTTTAACAACCACCTGCCCGAAGCGATGGAGTTGATGCAAAACGACCCCGCCCGTCTGGCCCATTGGGCGCGCGAGGCCGGTCGTACCCCCGAGGATCACATGACCCTTGTCGAGACCGCCATGGCCCGTGGCCGTGAGGTCCCCCGCCATCTGTGCCGTCTGGCCGAGGCGTTCGACGGTCTGGGCGTTGTCTATGGCAGTCATGATGACCCCGACGGGGAAACGCGCGAACGTTATTCGATGATCGGCGCGCGACTGGCCGAATTCCCCACCAGCCGCAGCGCCGCCGCCGCAGCACATGCGATGGGCGATCCGGTGATCATGGGCGCGCCCAATGTGGTGCGCGGTGGCTCGCAGGCGGGCAATATCGCCGCCGCCGATCTGGTGCGGCAGGGTCTGTGCGATGCGCTGGTGTCCGATTACTATTACCCCGCGCTGGCCGAGGCCGCGTGGACCTTGGTCGATGCGGGTATCCTGTCCCTGCCCAAGGCGTGGGCGCTGATCTCGACCAATCCGGCCGAGATCCTGCGCCAGCCTGATCGCGGGCGGATTGATTACGGGCGGCGCGCCGATTTGTGCGTGGTGAATGCAGAGACGCGTCAGGTCGAGATGACGATCTCGGGCGGGCGTCTGGCCTATCTGACGGGTGAGGCCGCGCATCGCTTTGCCCACCGGATTTCCCCGATGAGCCTTGCAGCCGAATAGGCGCGTGCGCCTTAGGTCGTTTCGTATTTTTCCAGAAACGCCTCGGCGGGCATGGACCGGAAATCAGGCAGGGCCTGACGCAGCCGGTCGTGCGACCAATCCCACCATGCAAGGGCGAGCAATCGATCCGCTATCCCGGTATCGAACCGGGCGCGGATCGGCGTGGCAGGCACGCCGGCGACGACCATATAGGGCGCGACATCATGGGTCACGACGGCGCCTGCGCCCACAATGGCACCGGTGCCGATGGTGATGTCGGGCCGGACAATCGCGCCATGCCCGATCCATGTGTCAGCACCGATCACGGTGCGGCGGCTGGCGCGGAGGGCAAAGAACTCCGCGTCGTTTTCGACATCATCCCAATAATCGGCCGAACGATACAGGAAATGGTGCAGCGACGCGGTCGTCATCGGGTGGTCCGTCGGCCCGATCCGTGTCATGGCGGCGATGTTGCTGAACCGCCCCACGCTGGAATTGGCGATATCGGACAGGCGGTCGCAATAGGCGTAATCCGCAAAGTCAGAGTTCTGGATGCGCGATCCCTGCCCCACCTCGGTATAGGCGCCAAAGGTCGAGTTCACGATCGCACAATCGGGGTGGATGAACGGCTCGGTCGCCGACAGGCGCGCCATATCAGCCCCCTTTGATCAGTTTGCGCCGCAGCCAGCCCGACAGCCAGTCCATCATCATCACCATCAGCACGACAAGAATGATGTAATAGGTGACCTCTTCCCAATCCTTGTGGGTGATCATCGCCTGTGTCAGCAACAGACCGATCCCGCCCCCCGTAATCGCGCCGATGATGGTGGCGCTGCGGGTGTTGGATTCAAGGTAATAGAGGATCTGGGACAACAGCACCGGCATCAACTGGGGCAGCACACCAAAGCGATAGCGTTGCAGACGGTTCGCGCCAGTCGACTGGATGCCTTCGATCTGTTTCTTGTCGGTGTTTTCCAACGCCTCGGAGAACAGTTTCCCGAAGGTCCCCGTATCGGTCAGCATGATCGCAAGGCTACCGGTCAACGGCCCCGGCCCGAACGCACGGCTGAGCAAGATGGTCCAGATCAACCCGTCCACCCCGCGCAGGAAATCGAACACACGCCGCAGGGCGAACCGCGTGCTGCGCAACGGATTGAACCCGCGTGCCGCAAAGAACGCCAACGGCAGCGCGATCAGACCCGCCGCCATCGTGCCCAGAAACGCCATCAGGATGGTTTCGAACATGGCCCAAGCGACCTGATGATGGTGCCACATCGAGTTCGTCCAGAAATCATGCAGCGCGCCGGCGATATTGCCGCGGCTCGGATCAATCTGATCACCGAACAGGATCTCGGTCAGGGAATGCCCGTGATAGGGACTGTCTAGCGTGAAAAAGAACAGCTCCCACCCTGTGAAATAGCGAAACACCTCGGTCTTGGACTTGGTGACATTGACGCGCCCGCCCTCGGTCGTGATCGACAGGCGGGTGTTGGACAGGTTGACCCACTCCGGCGCGGTCTCGGGCGTCAGGTTGGTTTCGATCCCGCGTCGCGTCGGCAGGGCCGTGATCAGACCAAAGCCCGGCACGTCATAGCGCATTTCGCCCTCGGGGCTGACCCGGACCTCTTGCCCGTGGTTCAGGGCGATGGTCATGCCGGTGTCGTTCAGAACGGCCCATGCAGGGAACACACCCTCGGCATATTTGCCTTTACGCTCGCCCTCAATCGCGGCGTCCCAATCGCCGCTGCGGTTTGAGCGGGTGATATGCGTCTTGTAGGAATAGCTGTCGGCCAACAGGGTCTGCGCGCGACCGGGCTCGGCCCGTTGCATCAGGCCGACCACATCAAAGGTCCAGACCACATAGGCCAGATAGGCCAGAACCATGAACGGCAGGGCCAGCGCCATCAGCCGTTTCCGCCGGAACAGCGCGTGAATTTCGGAATGCATCACCGCGTCGGTCATTTCTTGCCCCCATGGGTCAAACGGTTGCGCGCCAGATCGGACAGGTTGTCAACGACGACGATGGCGAGGAACAGCAGGATGAAAATCGCGGCTGCCTCATCAAACTTGCCTTGGCCCCAGCTGATGGTGTTCTTCAGCTCATAACCAATGCCGCCTGCGCCCACGAAACCGAGGATCGCCGAGGCGCGGATGTTGATTTCAAACCGCAACAAAGCATAGCTGAGGTAATTCGGCGCGACCTGCGGCACCACGGCAAGCCACATGCGCTGAGGCCAGCTTGCCCCGACGGACGCCAGACCTTCGACCGGTTTCAGATCGGCGTTCTCGTTCACTTCGGAAAACAGCTTGCCCAGCGCACCACAAGTGTGAAACGCGATGGCGATCATGGCCGGAACCGGCCCGCCGCCCAGAATAAAGATAAACGCCAGCGCCAGAACGATCTCTGGCAGTGCACGCATGATGTCCATGATGCGCCGACAAATCGGGATCAACCACGGCACAGGCGCCAAACCGCGCGTGGACAGCATCGACAGCAACCCGCCGATCATCGCCCCGATCAGGGTCGAGGCGGCGGCGATGTTGATCGTGTCGATCAGCGCGGGGAAATACGTGACCAGATGCGCGGGCATGTCGGCACGGCTCTCCCACGCTTCGGCCACGACGGTCGCCGGAAAATCGCCCAGTTGCGACAGGCCGTCCCAGAACCCACCGGCATTGCGCCCATCGGCCAGAACAAAGCCCGACACCAGCAAAACAACAAAAACCAGAATGGTCAGCCCGCCATAAAGACGCTTGCGCCGCACCATTTCGAAATAGGCGTCCCGTGTCGTGCCCCCACCCATGTAGTGGCCTAGTGCCGTATCGCTCATCTGTGATTGCCCCGCATAAAAAGACGGGCCGCGACATGTCGCGACCCGCTTGGATCAAGTGATCTTAGTTCGATTTTGCCTGACGGGCGGCAATGATCGACAGATAGGCGTCGTGACCAATCGGGTCAAAGCCCAGCGTCTCACCACCGGCAACGGTGTAGGTACAGTCCTGATCGCGGTCATAGAGACCATCCACCAGCGCGGTCATCTTGGCCTTTACGTCCTCGGGCAGGGTCTTGCGCAGAACGACGGGACCTTCGGGGATGGGTTTCGAGCGCCAGATTTCAACCAGATCGTTCATGTCGACCAGACCGGCGTCAACAGCTTTGCGCAGCGCGCCCGAGTTGTAACCGTCTTCCCATTCGCCCTGACCATCGGCCCAGGTCACACCGGCGTTGATGTCGCCACCCGCAACGGCAACGATGGTCTGCTCGTGACCACCGGTAAAGCGGACCTCACCAAAGAAATCGCCCGATTCCATGGTGACGTTGTATTCGGCGGGGATTTCGATCGACGGGATCAGATAACCCGAGGTCGAGTTCGGATCGCCAAAGCCAAAGGTCTTGCCTTGCAGGTCCTCGATTTTGGTGATGCCGCTGTCTTTACGGGCAAAACCGATCGAGTGATAGCCATACGAACCGTCGAGGTTGATTTTAACCAGAACCGGCTCAACCGCCTCGGGGTCCTGCAGATAGGTCGCGGCATAGCCCGATGCGCCCAGCCACGCCATGTCGATGGTGCCGCCCAGCAGGCCCTGAATCACGCCGTTATAGTCAGCCGGAGCAAACAGTTTGGTTTCAACGCCCAGAGTTTCGGTGGTGTAATCGGCCAGACACTGAAAGCTGTTCAGACGGTCTTGGGCGTTTTCGCCGCCCAGAATGCCGATGCGGAATTCGGTGATGTCTTCGGCCATTGCGGGCATCGCGATGACAGTGGTGGCCAGCAGGGCCGACAGGATCGTTTTCATGATAGGTCTCCAGGTTAAGTCCCCCGGCATCCCACCGGGGAGATGCATTCAGATCACGCCGGAATTGGCGCGTCGGAAATCGTTTCGATGGCGGTGGATGTGGCGGCCTCGCTAAAGCCCTCATCGGCGCCATAGATGTCGCGCGCAACGCCCGTGGTCAGTTGCTCGGGCGTGCCGTCAAACACCACGCGCCCGTCCCGCATGCCGATCACGCGGTCACAATACCGGCGCGCCGTGTCCAGCGTGTGCAGGTTGGCAATCACCATGCGCCCGTCCTCGTCATGAATACGGCGCAGCGTGTCCATCACGATCTGGGCGTTCATCGGATCAAGGCTTGCAATCGGTTCATCGGCCAGAATGACGCGCGGATCCTGCATCAGGGCACGTGCAATCGCCACGCGCTGTTGCTGACCACCCGACAGGGCCTCGGCGCGTTTGGGGGCCTGCTCGCCCACGCCCAAACGGTCCAGGATATCCATCGCGCGCTCAATATCGTCACGCGGAAACAGGTTCAGGGCGGTGCGCAACGTGGAATGCCGGTTCAACGTGCCGTGCAAAACATTGCTGATCACATCCATACGCGGCACCAGATTGAACTGCTGAAAAACCATGGCGCAATCGGATTGCCACGCGCGCTTGTCCTTGCCGCGCAGGGACAGAACATCGCGCCCCTCAAACAGGATTTCGCCCGACGTCGCATCGGTCAAACGGTTCAACATCCGCAGGAAGGTGGATTTCCCCGCACCGGACCGCCCGATAATCCCGATCATCATCGACCGGTCTACATCAAAGCTCACATTGTCGACGGCGGCCTTTTGTCCAAACAGCCGTGTCACCTTGCGCACATTCAGCATGTCGCACTTCCCTCAGTCCCTGTTGAGGGGCTGGATAAGACGATCAGGCGACAGAAAGTTTTCAGTTTCGTTATGATTTTATGACAGGGCACAAAACCGCGCACCAAAGGCCCCTTGCCCCAAGGCGCGAACATGTTATCTGAACACCAAGCCCGATACCCGCGCCCTAAGGACCACCACCCTATGCCTGACACCCCCCATCACGGCCTCTCGCACCGCGATCTGCGCAGCGTCCTTGGCCGCTTTGCGACCGGGGTGACCGTGGTGACGACCGGCACGGCGAATGGTCCACTGGCGATGACCGCAAACAGTTTCACCTCGGTCTCGCTGGACCCGCCGCTGGTCCTGTGGTGCCCCGCCACCAAATCCGCGCGCAGCCCCCATTTCGTCGACGCCAGCCACTTTGCCATCCACGTGCTGGCCGATCACCAACTGGACATCGCGCGTCATTTCGCGAAATCGGGCGACGATTTCTCTTGCGGCCCCTTCACGACCGGCCCGCATGATCTGCCCCTGCTCGAGGACTGCGCCGCGCGCCTTATCTGCGAACGCCACGCGGTCTACCCCGGCGGTGATCACCACATCGTCCTTGGTCAGATCCTTGACGCCGTCTCGGGCGACCACCGCCCGCTTCTCTTCTGCGACGGTCAGTTCACCTGATACTTTCGGCCTTCATCTTGGCCCAAATACTCACATCCCGCTTACCACTTAAAACGACGCAGGGCGGCCCGTTTCCGGACCGCCCCACGCGCAATTTGATCTGTCTGGCCTTAGTTGTGGCTCTGGAGATAGGCGATGATCGCCGCGCGATCCTCTTCCTTCTTCAAACCGGCAAAGGACATTTTGGTGCCTTTCAGGAAGGACTTTGGCTTGGCCAAAAACGCGTCCAGCGCGGCCGCATCCCAAACATTGCCGCCCTCGGCGAACTCGGTCATCGCCTTGGAATAGCGAAAGCTCTCCACCGCGCCCGGCGCGCCACCGACGATCCCGTTCAGAACCGGACCGGACTTGTTCTTGGCCTTGTCGCCAACCATGTGACAGGAGGCGCATTTCTTGAACAGCTTCTTGCCATCCTCGACCATCGCGGGATCGGGTGCGGCAACCGCGGCGACCTCAACCACCTCTTCGGTGACCTCTTCAACCACCTCTTCGACAACCGCTGCGGCCTCTTCAACCGCGCCTTCCTCGCTGCCCTCTTCGTCCGGCGTCACGTCCAGAACCATGGCGCGCATGGTGATCTCGACGCTGTCCTTACAGTTCTCCATGCAAGGGGCCTGCGAAAACTGCGGATACTCGGTTTCGGGGCGATCATCGATGATGAACCCGTCCGCATTCGGCATCTCCACCTCAAGGAAGTTCTCGTTGCTGAGCACGAAATCATCATCCACAAGGTAGTTGGAATAAAGGATATAAGCCACGATCGCATAGGTCTCATCCGCGCTCAGGCTCTGGGCGTTCCCGAATGGCATCGACCGGTGCACGTAATCCCACGCCGTTGACAGATAGGGCCAATAGGACCCCACCGTTTTCAACGGATCCTCGTGGTCCAGCGTGTCATCCCCACCGGCCAGTTTGGGCCAGTTGCCCGCCCCTTCGGCGAATTCACCATGACAAACCGCGCAGGCCTCGGAAAACAGCGCCTCGCCATCCTCAACCGACCCAGACCCGACAGGCAAACCCGTTCCATCGGGACTAACGTCCAGATCCCATGCGGCGATCTCTTCGGGCAGGGCCGCGCGCCCAAGGCCCAGCTTTTCTGCAGCAGCAGGTCCAGCGGCCAGTGCAAAACCGGCGGCCGCGCCCATCAGGATCTTACGATACTTCGACATTTTCGGCCTCTCCGTTTTCTTTGACCCACCACGTCTGGATACAGTTGTTGTGATAGATAGAGTTCAGGCCGCGCACCTCGCGCAGCTGGGCTTTGGTCGGCTGAACATAGCCAGTGCTGTCCATCGCGCGGCTCTGGAGCAGCATCTCGGAGCCGTCCCAATCAATGTCCAGATAGAACCGGCTGAGGGCGTTTTTCACACCCTGCGCCCCAAGGCGCGCGGTCTGCCACGTTTTGCCCCCGTCAATCGAAACGTCCACGCGTTCAATCGCGCCACGCCCCGACCACGCCAGACCGGTGATGACCAAGGGGCCGGGTCCATGCGTGATGGGCGATTGGGGACTGGGCGATGTGACAACCGATTTGGCGTCCATGACCCATGTCCATTTACGGCTGGTGCCGTCCTCAAGCGTATCGGTGTATTTCGAGGTTTCTTCGCGGCTCTCGACGGGGCCATCCATGACCTCAATCCGGCGCAGCCATTTGACCCACATGTTGCCTTCCCAACCGGGGACACACAGACGTACGGGATAGCCGTGCTCCATGCGCAGGGCCTCGCCGTTGGCCTTGAACGCGACCAGAACATCGTCCAGCGCCTTTTCCATCGGGATCGAGCGCCCGTTGGACGAGGCATCCGCGCCCTCGACATAGACCCACTTGTCCGACAAATCGCCCGCCGCATCCAGACCGGCCTCGGCCAGCAGGGTGCGCAAGGGCACGCCGGTGTATTCCATGTTGTGGATCATACCATGGGTGAACTGCGCCCCGTTTAGCTGGGCCCCTGCCCATTCCATGCCGGTGTTGGCCGCGCATTCACAGAAATAGACGTGGTTTTCGCGGGGAAAGCGTTCCAGATCGGCATAGGTGAACACCAGAGGCGTATCGACCAAACCGTTGATCATCAGGCGATAGTCCGATTTCGACAGTTCGATCGCGCCCGAATGATGCCTTTCAAACGCACAGCCCTGCGGCGTGATCGTCCCGTCCAGCGCGTGGATCGGCGTAAAGTTGATCGAGCTGATCGGATCGGCGGTCAGCCACGGCACATTGCGCCGGATGACGTCCTCTTCGAACTTGATCGGCAGACCATAGGGCGTGGCATCCACACCGTCGCCAAGGGCCTGTGCCCAAGGTTGCTTTTCCGTGATCAGGGGATCACCTGCCGCCTGCGCAGCACCGGCGGTCATGGCCGCCCCACCCGCCGCCGCGGTGGCCTTTAGAAAGCCACGGCGCGTGGTAAAGGGATCGCGTGAATCGCTCATATTGTTACCTCCTCCGAAGTCACAAAACTTATATTCTTTTTTGCGAATGTGTCCAGTCCTACCTTAGACCCCCGTCACCTGAACGGATTGGTTGGGGTCGATGGTCACGGTGCCTTTGCGCTTGATGTAGTTTTCCACCACATCCCAGATCGCGGGACCCTCGGTGCCCTCGTTCACACTGGCCCAACCGGCGATGACATAGGTTTTCGCGGGATCAACCGCCTCGCCCGTTTTCAGCAGGGTCATATTGGTGATCCGGCTGCCTTGGGGTTTGGAGACGTCGATGTGATAGCCCATGCCGCCAACGCGCACCATGTCGCCGCCCTGTTGGTAATAGGGATCGGGGTTGAACAGGTTGTCCGCCACATCTTCGAGAATAATGTGCAGCATCTCGCCCGTCATTTCCGAACGATAGGCCGCCGGATAGGACATGGACGTGACGTTGTGCAGATCCTCGCGCGTGATCGGATCGCCGGGCAACAGGCTGGGCCCCCAGCGGAAGCCGGGCGACAGGGCGATGTCGGCCTCACGCTCTTCGATCAGGGCGTTACAGATCAGATCGTCCCATGTGCCGTTAAAGTTGCCGCGCCGATACAGCAGACTATCGGTGTGGCCCAGAACTTCGGACAGTTCACCTGCAAACGGGGCGCGCTCGGCCTCAATCACCTTGGCCATCTCGGGATCGGGGGTGATGACGTCGCTAAAGATCGGGATCAACTTGTGACGGAAGCCCATCATCTGACCATCGCGCACGTCCAGATCAACGCGGCTGACGAATTTACCGTTCGAGCCACTGGCGATCAGCAGGGTTTCATTGACCATCACCGGTTCGGGCAGTGCGTCGTGGGTGTGACCACACAGAACCACGTCGATCCCGTCGACCTGCGCGGCCATCTTGCGGTCCACGTCGAACCCGTTGTGCGACAGGCAGACGACCAGATCGGCCCCCGCCGCGCGCACCTCGGCGACGACTTCGCGCATGCGTTCCTCGCGCACACCGAACGACAGGCCGGGGAACATCCAGCCGGGGTTGGCGATGGGCATATATGGAAAGGCCTGACCGATCACGGCGATCTTGGCCCCGCCCCGTTCAAACATCTTGTAGGGTTCATAGGCGGGTTCGTCCCATTCGGCGTCAAAGATGTTCGCGCCAAGGAACGGAAAGTCCAGCGTGTCCACGATTTCATTCACGCGGTCGATCCCCAGCGTGAATTCCCAGTGCGAGGTCATCGCATCGGGGCGCAACTTGTTCATCACGTTCACCACGTCCTGACCGGCGGTCTTGTGCGCGGTATAGGACCCGTGCCACGTATCCCCGCCATCCAGCAACAGGGCCTCGGGACGGTCCGAGCGGATCGCGTTCACGACAGTGGCCACGCGGTCCATGCCGCCCATGCGACCATAGCCTTTGGCCAGCGCGACAAAGTCCATATAGGTCAGGGCATAGGCCTCGGGCGTGCCCGGTTTATAGCCGAACAGGTTCAGGAAATCCTGCCCCGTCACATGGGGCGGCAAGCCGTTCACTTGACCGACGCCGATGTTGATGTCGGGTTCGCGGAACCAGATCGGGCGCAGCTGGGCGTGGATGTCGGTCAGGTGGATCAGCGTGACGTTGCCATAGGTGTCAAAGTCCAGCAGATCGTTCTGGCTGAGCTTTTGCTGGGCCGCCAGACGGGACCAGTTACCAACGCCAGACGCGCCGATCACCGCCGAGGCCGCCACGGTTGCTTGCAGGAAATCTCGCCGCGAAATCATTGTCGTGTTCACTCCGTTCAGAATGCAGAAAGCCGTCCGGTGCCCGCAGAATGCGGTCCGTGGCGTGTGGGGTAAGATAAAGGAACAAACGAATGACCCATGCGCGCGTGGAGCACGCGCATGGGGAGGGTATGCTTAGTTGCGCACCGCAGGGGCCTCAACCGACAGGCCGTTGCCGCGCGAGGCGACGTAGAGTTCCAAGGCGACGAATTCGTCCGAGCCGGGCTTGAAGGTTTCGGCGCGGGTGTCACGCACACAACCTTTGAAACGGGCATGGGTCGAGTTCAGCTTGGCGTTCTTCAGACGGTAGGTCGGGAACCCGTTGATCTGGCCTTGGCTCAGGTGATCGGCGCGGATGTAGTTGTCATAGTTGTCTTCATGACAGTTCGCACAGGACAGTTCCAACTGACCATAGCGGGTGTAATACATCTCTTTGCCTTGCTCCCAAGTGGATTGGGCCGGACCGTCGATGGCGACGTTCACGGGCATGCCGCGCGACTGAACCGAGATCAGAGCGGTCAGGTTGACCATGTCCTTATCGTTCCAGCCATAAGCGTCAGCGCCCATGCGTTCCGTCCGGCAATCGTTGATGTACATTTCCATCGTGTACACCTTGCCGGCGTCCTCATTCCATTTGGGCAGTTCTGCGCGCAGACCCTTCAGGCTTTCGGGGCCTTCGTGGCAGGATGCACAAGACTTATCTGCACTGCCTTCGACGGTGTTCCAGACATCCATGCCCTGATCGACAAAGATCATGCCGGGGTTGTCAAAGTCATCCATCTGAAGGGCTTGGGTTTCCGAGGTCCGGAATGTCCAACCCGAGCGGATTTCGTCGACATACTCCATATGCGCCGGAGCACCGGTTTGCGTGACGATCTCGGTTTCCCCGTTGACCACGAGGCTGGCCATATCGTCCGCCTGTGCACCACCGGTTGCCAGTGTCAGTGCGAGTACGGACGATGCCACCACCTTGAGCGACGTTAGTTTCATGTTCTTCCTCCCTGAAGTGAAACCAGCGTTCAGCCTTAGCCGACCGAGATTGATTTCGTTTCCTCGTAGACCGAGCCGTCGTCGTCGTACCAAGTGAATTTGAAATCACCGGCCGCAGGCACAGTGGCGTCAAATTCCAGATACGGGTTGGTCGACACAGCCGGTTCCAGCGTGACGTCGATCACGGATTCACCGTTAAAGTCGCAGGTGAACCGGTTGATGATCGAACGCGGGATCGGGTTGCCCTCTTTGTCCTTACGCTGGCCGGATTCCATGGGGTGACTGATCAGCGTCTTGATGGTGATCGAGTCCCCTGCAGCCGCAGACTTGGGCACTTTAACGCGGGGTTTTACGCCTTTTGCCATTTCCTAATTCTCCTCTGATCAGCCGCCGCAGCCGCCGATGGTCACTTTGACGGTGTTGGATGCGCGCACAAAGCTGCCGTCGGCCATTTTCGCAATCGCGATGACCTCTTGCGTGCCCGCCAGACGGATGCGCACGGAGGCACGCTGGGCCGCCGCCAAGGGACCGAATTTGAATTCCGCAACGCCCGGCGTCGGGTTACCCGAAGCCAGAACCATGATCGCCGCAGCGCCGGGGGCGTCGACCTCGATCGGAACGGTGTTGCCGTTTTCCGCGATTTCGGGCGTGGTCAGCGTCAGACCGCCGTCACCCACCGCAGCACCACCGGTAAAGGTGGCAATCGAATCTTCGACCGCACCAAAGGCCGGCAGAGCCAGAGCCGCCGCAGCCGCCCCCGCACCCAGCGCAAGTGTGTCGCGTCGTGTCAGTTCCATGTTGATCTCCTTTTCAAAGGGGACGCGCCAAGGGCGGTCACTCTTCCTTCAATGTCATCAGATATGCGACCACGTCTTCGACCTGTTGCGCGGTCAAAAGCGGGGGCAGCGGATCGACCTTTGCGGCCTTGCCGGTATAGGCGTCACCCGGACGGACATAACCGGTGTCCTTGTAGAACGAGGGCATGATCGTACCGTCGTAGGTCATCTTGGCGTTGGCCACGATCCCGCGCAGTTCTGCCTCGTTCCAGCGGTCAGCAACACCGTCCAGAACCGGCCCCACCTCTCCGTGGAACGGAACGTCCGACATTTCACTGATCGCGTGGCAGGAAACACAGTTGCCCATGCTTTTCGTGCTGACAACGACGCGGCCCTCGACAGGGTCCCCTGCCGCCCCGCTCAGCGATGCAGCAACTGCGCCGTATTCGTCATACTCGACGGCCTGCGGTGCGGTTTCAGCAACCGCCGCACCCGCCCCAAGCATCAGGCACGTGACGCCAATTAGCGTAGGTTTCATTCGAAGACTCCTCCCTTAGCCTTTCACGTTTTGTTGAGCGTAACCGACGCCCTGCGGGGAACGCAACAACAAATATAATTTTTTGCATGCATTGGTATCCACTGTCTGGAATGCCACTTTACACCCCGTCAACGCATTGTTTCTTTTGATGTTTTTACCTACTGAAGGACACGCGCGACATACTTCTGGAAATGCTCTTCGCCCTCGTAGCCCTTTTCAAGCACCCACGTCAGCAGCGCCCGAGTCGTTCCGCGACCGAATGCACCGGGCATCGAAACGACCGCCGCCTCACCGCCGTTTTCCACCCCCTCGCCGTCCTCGGGCATGAACATCATCGTCGGCGTGAACACCACGCCCCAGCGCCGCGCCATGTCCTTCTCCGACAGGGTCGTGCCGTCGAAATCCGTGACCTCGACATCACCGAACAGGTTCATCTGGACCACGAAATAGTTCTCGCGGATCAGGGCGTCGATTTCGGGATCGGGAAAGACCTCTTCGTGCATCTTGCGGCAATAGATACATCCGCGCTGCTCCCAGATGACCAGCATCCGCTTGCCCTCGGCATTGGCCTCGACCAGATCCTCGGACATATCCTTGAACGTATCGCGCAGCCACGTGGGTTTATGCAGGCCATCGTCGCCCATCGGCGCAGCGATGGCGGCTTGGGCGGCCATCATGGCCCCCACGATCAAACCGGTCAGGTGCTTCATATCAGACCCTCCTCTTGGTCTATCCGAAACGGGTGAACATCGGGAATGTGTCCAGCATCCATTGGGCAATGAGGGACACGGTATTGGTGGCAATCAGCACGCCGAACAGGATCAGCATCCCGCCCATGACCTTTTCGACATGGCCCATGTATTTGCGGTTACGCTGAACCCAGCCCAAAAACGGGCGCGCGAAAATGGCGGCGATGATAAAGGGGCTGGTCATGGCGATGCCGTAGGTGAACAACAACAGCCCCCCGCGCGTCACATCCCCCATGCCGCCCGCAATCATCAGGATCGCGGCCAGCGCAGGCCCCACACAGGGCGTCCAGCCGAACCCGAATGCCAGACCCATCACATAAGACCCTATCGGCCCCGAAGGTGCGCTTGGCCCCTCGACCCGCGCCTCGCGGTAAAACAGGCCGATCCGCAGCACGCCGATGAAATGCAGCCCGAACAGGATCAGAACAGCAGCGGCGACCCAACGCAGGGCGTCCATATAATCGCGAAACGCCTGCCCGATGGCCGTCGCCCCCATCCCGAGCAGCACAAACACCGTCGTCACGCCCAGCGCGAATGTGACCGAAGACAGGATCAACCGGCGGTGTGTTTCGGGGGGCAAACCATCCGCGTCGCGCAGTTGTGCAACCGACGTCCCCGCCATATAGCACAGGTAAAACGGCACCATCGGCAGGATACAGGGCGACAGAAACGACAAGAGGCCCGCAACCAAGGCCCCTAAAAACGAAATATCCGGCACGCGTGGCCCTCCCTTGCCGTGCAGCCAAAAACATATTACTATATTTATATGTATCAGAGGACCCGTCAATGAAAACGATACGCACAGGGATCACAGCACTGGCACTGGCCACAATGGCGATGGCCACGGCTGCACGTGCGGAATTGACGTTGATGATGGTGGATCAACCGGGCTGTGTGTATTGCGAACGGTGGGAGGCCGAGATCGGCCCCATCTATCCCAAAACCGCCGAAGGGCGCATTGCGCCGCTGGTGCATCACGAAATTCGCACCGCCCTGCCCGACGGTGTGACCCTGAAATCCAAGCCGCGCCTGACACCGACCTTTGTGCTGTTGCAGGACGGGACGGAAATCAACAGGCTTGAGGGATACCCGGGCGAGGATTTCTTTTGGGGCCTTCTTGGCATGATGCTAGAGCCCCTGCCCGAATGGCAAAACCGGTCCGAGGACACGTCCGTCGGCGGTTAAATGGGCAAAAATGCGGCACATGCCCCAAAAATGGGACTAAAACGCCGCATATACTCGAATACGCCCCCCTGCGATGCTATATGCAGGACTGGGATTTGAGATTTTGGACGGAACAGACAGCGATTTCGGTCGCTGATGGGGATGACATGACACAGGCAGCGCACGCTATGGGAATGGAAGGCGGGTTTGTTTTGGACAGTCAGGACGACGAGGTCGCACTGGCCAACGACATGGTCAGCAAGGCCGAAGCCGCGTCGAACTTTCTAAAGGCGCTCTCGCATGAGGGCCGCCTGATGATCCTGTGTCATCTTTCCACTGGTGAAAAGACAGTGACCGAATTGGAGAATCTGCTATCGTCCCGTCAGGCAGCGGTCAGCCAGCAATTGGCACGGCTGCGTCTGGAGGGGCTTGTAGCACACCGTCGCGAAGGCAAGGCGATCTATTACTCGCTGGCGGATGATCGTGCGCGTCGCATGATCGCTTTGGTCTACGATATGTTCTGCAACGCCCCCTAATACGGCCTTGCGCCGAGGGAGGAACATATGGACGCGTTACCCTATGGGGTTATTGCGGCCCTGATCGGGTTGTGCACCGGCATTGTGCTGGGCCTTGCGGCCCGTTTGGGCGAATTCTGTACATTGGGTGCCATCGAAAGCGCCGCCTATGGTGATGACCAACGCCGTTTGCGCCAATGGGGCGTGGTTCTGGGCACCGCGATCTTCAGCACGTTTTTGTTGGCAGACGCGGGTCTGATCGACCTGCAGGCCACAATCTATCACAGCATCCAATGGAACCCCTTGGCCAGCATCGCGGGCGGCTTGCTGTTCGGCTATGGCATGGCCTTGGCGGGGAATTGCGGCTTTGGCGCGCTGGCGCGGTTTGGCGGCGGCGACCTGCGGTCGATGGTCGTGGTCGTCGTGATGGCGATTGCGGGGTTTGTGACCCTGAACGGTCCCTTGGCGCAACTGCGCATTACCCTCTTCCCCCAAGACATAAGCTTTGTCCCCCAAGGGATCGCGCACACCCTGTCGTCGCTGACGGGGCTGCCGCCGCTGGCCTTTGCGACGGTAATCGCCCTTGGCGTTGCGGCGTGGGGCCTGTCCTATGCGCCGTTGCGCGCCGCGCCGCGTCGGGTGATCTGGGGCGTGGCCGCCGGTCTGGCGATCACGATGGCATTCTGGGGCACCTCGGCCCTGAACGATCAGACGTTCGGCGCCGTCCCCGTTGAGGGGCACAGCTTTACCGCGCCTCTGGGGCGCAGCTTGCTGTGGCTCATGATGTCCTCGTCGGGCGGCATGGGGTTCGGCGTCGGATCGGTCGCCGGTGTTCTGGCGGGGGCGTTTATCGGATCGTCCATCAAGGGCCTGTTCCGGTGGGAGGCCTGTGAGGACCCGCGTGAGCTTGGCCGTCAGGTCAGCGGCGCGATCTTTATGGGCATCGGCGGGATCATCGCCATGGGCTGTTCCGTCGGTCAGGGCCTGTCGGGCGTGGCGACGCTGGCCTATTCCGGCCCTGTGACCTTGGCCGCGATCTATGGCGGCGCCCTGTTCGGGTTGCGCCGGTTGATCGCAGGGTTTCAACCGGACTAAGCGCGCTCAGGCCCGCGTGGCACGCGACGGGCCTGCGCCGAAATACTGTTCCACAATCTCCGCGATGTTTTCCGTGCGCAGGGGTTTGGCCAGCACACGGTCCGCGCCTGCGACCTCAAACCGGCGGGCCTCTTCTCCCACAACGGCCGCAGTGACGCCAATGATCGGCAGGGTCGGGAAATCGGGGCGCAGTTTCGCGATCATCTCATCCCCTGCCATATTGGGCATGAAGAGGTCGGTCAGGATGATATCGGGTGTATGGTCATCGACCATTTTCAAACCCTCTACCCCGTCATTGGCGACGATCACCTTCGAGAAATGCTGACGCAAGACAGCGGCCATGATTTCGCGGATGATCTCGCTGTCCTCCACCACCAAGGCACAGCCGTCGACCACGGTTTTGGCGGGCTCGGCGGCGGCAGGTTTCGGGGGGGTGACATCGTTTGACGGCGTGGGAGTGGCCGCAACCGCCCGCACATCCAGAGCAGGCCGCGCGGGGGCCACGACGCCCTTGGCAAGGCTTTCGGGCAGGGTAAAGGTGAACTGCGCACCGCCACTGGGGCTGTCGCTGTGCCAGACCTTGCCGCCCAGCAGTTCAATCGCGGATTTCACGATATAAAGGCCCAGACCACTGCCATCGACGCGCTTGGTGCCGTTGGACAGACGCCGGAAGGGTTCAAAGATTTTCTCGACATCCTCAGGCGGAATGCCCTGACCGTTGTCGATCACCGACCATTGGCCAACGCGCCCCTTCTCGGTGTACTGGGCCTCATAGGCGATGATGACGTTTTGCGCTGTTGAATGCAGCAGTGCGTTGCGCAACAGGTTGCTGAGGGCGGCGCGCACGCGGTTCACCTCAATCATACAGATGTCATGCGCCCCGTCGCCCAGATCGACCGACAGGCGCACGTTATGATCGCGCGCCATCTGGTCAAAGCTGTTCATGACGCGCTCCATCATATTGGCAGGCGCCATGGGTTGCATCCGCACCGGCAGGTTGCGTTCGGGATAGACCGCCTGACGCATATCGCCCAGCGTCGCCAGCAACTGCTCGGACGCCTCGTTGATCTTGGGGCTGACCTCGGTCCAGTCGGGGTCGAGATCCATCCGTTCGATCAGCATAGCAATGATCGACGCGGGCGTGCGCAATTCGTGCGAGATGATCGAGAACAGCTCTTTCTGGCGTTCCTGTTTCTCGTTCAGCCGATCCAATGCGTCCTGAAGCGCGACCTCTTTGCGCCACTCCGAGGTGATGTCGATCAGGAACCCATAGGCCATCGCCCGCCGCCCCTTGCGCAGTTCATAGGCGATATAGACCTTGATCAACGCCGTACCCTCGACGTCATTGGGATCAGGCGGGGCCGAGCCTCCCCTGCGGAAATGCAGGGTGAATTCGTTCATCTCGGCGCCGACATTGCTGAGGGCCTCTTCGACCTTGTCGCTGTCTTCGGGGCGCAGGCGGCTGCTGACGCGGTGCAAATCGACCACATGCGGAAAATCCAGAATGCGACTGGCCGCATCGTCCAGAACCATGCGCCCGCGTTTCAGGTTCACCGTAAACCGACCGATGTCGGCGAAATCGCGCACGTTCTCCAGACGGGTCACGGTCAGGCGTTGGATATCGGCCTCAAACCGCAGGCGGGTCTTGTTCAACAGGATCGCAAACAGGATAAAGGTCAGGGCCGCCGACATCGCCTCGGACAAGAGGCCGAATTCGGGGTCGTCGGACACCGGATAGATGAACACGCCCGTGGTCAGGGAATAGGCCGCCGCGCCCCCAAACACCACGATGGGCGCAAGGTTGACCGACAAAACCGCCGCCAGAAACGTCAGAAGCAGGGTCATTTCCACGATCGGCGCGATGTAGATCCCCGTGTAGTACATCCAGATCATGGCGCCAAAGACCGGCAGGAACATCAAAGCGCGCAGGAAATGGCGACGGCGCGGGGCCTCAACCGCCAAAATCATCGCCATCGAGGACACAAAGGACGCGCGCAGTCCGCGAAAGAACACCTCGGTCCAGGACATGTCGGAAAACCCGCTTTGGCCCCACCACGGCCCGACGACCACCGGCCCCAGTGCGGACAGGGCCACCATCATGACCATGCACATCGGCACGACCACGGCAAAGTTCACCCCGATCAGGGCCAAATCCGCGCTGATCGGATCGGTACGGCCCATCAAAAACAGATGCAGCCATCGCCCGCCCAGCCCCGCAAACAGACCCACGGCCAGATTGACGGTCAGGTTCAACAGATGCAGCCGCAACAAAACACCCAGATCGGGCGCGTCAGCCGTCTGCATGAACGGAAATAGCAGACTGATCCCGTACAGACCGCAGAACACCACCAGCGGGTACCACACAATCCGCATCGGAAAGACCACGATGCCCAGCACGATCGCGAAGAGAGAGATGTGCGGCGTGCTTTGTAAAAACAGGGTGCTTTGGCCGTGGACGCTGATCGCGGTGGAAAAGGATAACGTCCAGACCAGCATACAGACCGCGTAAAACGCCATATGCACGCCCAGTCGCCCGCGGCTGACCATGCGCAGCCCTATGATCTTGGAGCGCACCTCATCCGCAAACAGCATCCCGTCGGTAATCAATGGTTTCCCCCTGACCCTGCCCCGCCCATGCGGGAGCGTCTTTTCTGCCCTGTAGGTTTAACGACCAAGGCGGCACTTAGGTTACATATTTCACAGCTTTGGCGCGAAAATCTGTGTCGATTCAGCCCAGCCCATCGCAGTGACGCCCCCCGATCCCCGCCAAAGGATCAAACACCCCCGTGCCTAGGTGAAATTTAACAGCCAAGAGACGCTATGCCGCAAGGAAAATCGCCCGAAACCTCCATTGCATACAATTGCACACATTGACTTGCCCCCGCCCGTCCGCTAGGCGATACGCCAAGATACACACACCTGCGCACCTTGCGCTTTTGTGTACGGTCGGCCCCATTTCCCGCGCGCGGGCCGATCGCATTCTGATCGCGGAGATGACGGACATCATAGCTATGACAAAGACACCCGATATCATTTACACCATTGTTGACGAAGCCCCCGAACTGGCCAGCGCCTCGTTGTTGCCGATCATCCGCTCTTTTGCTGCGGCTGCCGATATCGACGTCGCAACGCGCAACATTTCGGTTGCGGCCCGTATCCTGTCGGCCTTCCCCGACTACCTGAACGAAGATCAGCGTATCTCGGACGATCTGGCCGAACTGGGCAATCTGGTGAAAACGCCCGATGCCAACGTCATCAAGCTGCCGAACGTATCGGCCTCGGTGCCCCAGCTGACCGCCGCGATCAAGGAACTGCAATCGCAGGGCTTTGCCGTTCCCGCCTACCCCGCCGATCCCGCAACGGATGAGGAAAAAGACATCCGCGCCCGTTACGACGCGATCAAAGGCTCGGCTGTGAACCCCGTCCTGCGCGAAGGCAACTCGGACCGTCGCGCCGCCAAGGCCGTCAAGGAATACGCCAAGGCCAACCCGCACTCGATGGGCGAATGGACCGCAGACAGCAAGACCACCGTCGCCTCTATGCCCGGCAACGATTTCTTCGCCAACGAAAAATCGGCCACCATCACCGCCGCACAGGCCGGTGGCGCGAAAATCGTCTTTACCGCCGCTGATGGCACCCAGACCGTTCTGAAAGACGGCCTGAACTACGAAGAAGGCACCATCGTCGATGCGACCTTTATGTCGGCCTCGGCGCTGCGCGACTTCATCAAGGCCGAAGTCAACAGCATGGAGCCCGGCGTTCTGTTCTCGGTCCACCTGAAGGCGACCATGATGAAGGTCTCGGACCCGATCATCTTTGGCCACTTTGTGTCGGTCTACCTTGAGGACTTCATCGCCAAGCACGGTGACAAACTGGCCGCTCTGGGCTGGAACCCGAACGGCGGTATCGGCGATCTGGAGAAACTGATCGCGGACGATGCTGACCTGCAGGCCGACCTCAAGGCCGCTCTGGACGCGCGCCCGCCGATGTACATGGTCGACAGCGACAAAGGCATCACGAACCTGCACGTGCCCAGCGACGTGATCATCGACGCCTCGATGCCCGCCGTGATCCGTGCCGGTGGCATCGGCTGGGGTCCGGATGGCAAACCCGCCGACACCAAATGCTGTATCCCCGACAACTGCTATGCGGGCGTCTATGCGGAAACCGTCGACTTCTTCAAAGCCAACGGCAAACTGGACGTCACCACCGCCGGTGCCGTTTCGAACGTTGGTCTGATGGCCCAAAAAGCCGAAGAATACGGCAGCCACCCCACCACGTTTGAAATCCCGTCCGAAGGCACCGTGGAAATCGTTCTGGACAACGGCGGCACCCTGCACAGCCACGCCGTCAGCACCGGTGACATCTGGCGTTCGGCCACGGTCAAAAAGGCCCCGATCGACGACTGGATCAAACTGGGCGTACGTCGGTTCAAGGCCACCGGCACCGCCGCCTTCTGGCTGGACGAGAACCGCGCGCACGATGCCGAACTGATCAAATACGTCACCCCCGCCCTGAAAGAGGCCGGTGTCGACATCCCGATCATGGCACCGCAGGCCGCGACCCGCTTCACGCTGGAGCACATGGTCAAAGGCACCGACGTCGTCACCATCACCGGCAACGTTCTGCGCGACTATCTGACCGACCTGTTCCCGATCCTCGAACTGGGCACCTCGGCCAAGATGCTGTCGATCGTCTCCCTGATGCAGGGCGGCGGTCTGTTTGAAACCGGCGCGGGCGGCTCGGCCCCCAAGCACGTTCAACAGCTGGTCGAAGAAAACCACCTGCGTTGGGACAGCCTTGGCGAATTCTGCGCCCTCGGCGAAAGCTTCAAGTTCCTCGCCGACAAAGGCAACGCCAAGGCCGCTGTCTTTGGTGCCGCGATTGAGGACGCCACCCAGAAGGTTCTGGAAAACGGCAACAGCCCCGAGCGTAAGGTCGGCCAGAACGACAACCGCACCAGCCACTATTTCTTTGCCCGCTACTGGGCCGAGGCATTGGCCGCACAAACCGACGACGCCGATCTGGCCGCGCACTTTGCCCCCATCGCCAAGCAACTGGTCGAGGGCGAAGAGGCGATCCTGTCCGAGATCAAAGCGGTCGAAGGTCAGCCCGTTGATCTGGGCGGCTACTACAACACCGATCCGGTGAAAACCGCCGCCGCGATGCGCCCCTCGGCCACGCTGAACGCGATCATCGGCTAATCCGGTTCTGGATCACAAATGGCGAAGGGCGGCCCATCGGGTCGCCCTTTTTCTTTGCCTGTCGCGCGGCCCCTAGGCCGGCATGCCGATGGCCGCGCGCCCCTCATCGACCTTGAGGGAAAAATCGGTGCCCAGCCATTGATCGGCATCCGCCGTGGTCAGAAAGGCAATCGCGCGGGCCACCCAATCGGGGGTAATGTGGTTTTCCCACGGAATCTGGCTGACCGGATTAATGCCCGAGGCGCGGATCTGTTCCTGCATCTCGGTCGCGACCGTGCCGGGGCTTAGACCAAAGACGCGCACGCCCATGCCGTGGGCCTCTTTATGGGCGACGCCGGTCAGACGCTGAACGGCGGCCTTGGAGGCGCAATAATGCGACCACCCCTCAAGAAACGAATTCGCCGCGCCGGACGAGATATTGACGATGGTGCCCCCGCCCTCTTGGGCCGCCATGACCGGCATGGCGTGGCGCAACCCGTAATAGACCCCTTTGACGTTCACATCGATGATCCCCGACCAGGCCTCGGGATCGCTGTCCATAATCCGTGCGATCGGATCAATCAGCCCTGCGTTGTTCACCAACAGATCCAACCGTCCCGTCGCAGACACCGCCCCGTGGATCAGCGCCGCCACCGCGTCATTGTCCGCGACGTCGGTCGCGACCGCCGTGGCCATGCCGCCGGTGTCGGTGATCTCATCCGCAAGGCGCGTGATCGCAGGGGCAGAGCGCGCGGCCAACACAACATGGGCACCAAGATTGGCCAAATGGCGCGCCGTCGCTGCGCCAATCCCGCGCGAGGCACCGGTGACAATCGCGGTTTTGCCCGTCAAATCGGGGGTCGTGGTCATGAATGATACTCCTTTGGATCAACAGTAAGGACCGGCGAAAACAGGTCATCCGTCACAAGGGCGCGCACCGCCACGCTTGACCCCACAAGCCCAAGCGCGATCATGGCCGTCAACGCGACCGCCATGATCCACTGTGCCGGATGACCGGTTTCGCAGGCGGGCTTAGCCCTCATTCGGGCCTTTGAAACCATCGACGTAACCCCAGTTACAGGGCACGTTCGTCTGCGCCTTATCCGCAGGCAGGGACGCGCAATCCACCAGATCGAAATGGATGTCGAGGTCAATCTCGGTTCCCGTGGGCGAACCGGGGAAGGCGATAAAATCCATACCGAAATCCGTGCGGGTGATGGTGCCGGTGGCCTCAAAGCTGGCCGTGCGGATCTCGTCATAGTTCGGGATGAAATCCGGATAGAGGCGATCCGCCACCTGCGTAAAGTCCAACTCGACCGGAGCACTGACGCCCAGCATGGTCAGGGTGCCCGCCATGGTGCCCTCGGTTTCGGACGTCATATGGATATCGCCCGAGGTAAAGGTGACCGTCGGAAAGGCCGGCACGTTCATATAATCGGCGTTGCGGATGTGGTTGTCCCGCCCGACGTGGTTTGAATTCACCGAAGCCGCCTCAACCGTCACGGTGATTTTCGAGTTCTCGGGATGCGCCTCATCAATCAGGAACTCGCCCTGAAAATCGTCAAACCGTCCAACGGTGCGCGACAGGTCCATATGGTCGATTTCCCAACCCAGATGCGCGTGACCAAGGTCAAGCGTCCATTCATGCGGCTCGGCCAAGGCGGGCGCAGCCATGGCAGTCAGGGTCAAGGCGGTCAGTGTGGTGATGCGTGTCAACATGGTCTCTCTCCTGTTTGGGCCAAATCACTTGGTTGACGCCTTTATGACCCCTGCGCATACTGCGAGAAATCGACCTATACGACATACTCTCATGCACATCTCGCACGAATAGGACTGCTATGGACCTGTCCCTGCTTCAGACTTTTGCCGATGTGGCCCGCCTCGGGTCCTTTGCCGCCGTCGCCCGCGATGAAGGCGTCGATCCATCCTCCGTGTCGCGCCGTGTGGCCGCGCTGGAACAGGCGCTTGGCCTGACCTTGTTTGAGCGCACAACCCGCCGCCTGTCCCTGACCGAGGCGGGGCGCATCTATCTGGACCGGACCAGCGCGATCATGGACGGGTTGGCCGAGGCCGCCGACGTGGCCCGCGACGCCATCCGCGAACCCTCGGGCCTGTTGCGGGTGACGACCTCGGTCGCGTTTGGCGAACGCTGGCTGACCCCGCGCCTGAGGGCGTTTCGCGCGGCCTATCCACGGGTCCAGATCGAATTGATCCTCAGCGACGGGCGCATCGACATCGCCGCCGAAGGGATCGACGTGGCCCTGCGTCTTGGCCCCGCGGTTGAGGGCGCCTTTGTCGTGTCCAAGCTGTTTGACGTGCATTACCGCGCGGTCGCGGCGCCCGAATATCTGGCGCGCGCGGGGCGGCCTACCGATCCACAGGAGTTGACCAATCACGACGGGGTGCATTTCGCCCTGCCCCGTTTCGGCGGCGCGTGGCAGTTTCGCGCGGATCGCAACAGCCCGCCCATCGCCGTCACCCCGCGCCCCGCGCTTGCGATCTCAAGCGCACTGGCCGTGCGCCGCGCCGCGCTTGAAGGGATGGGCGTGGCCCTCTTGGCCGATTGGACCATTGCCGAGGATCTACAAGCGGGCCGCCTGATCGACCTTTTCCCCGGCGTAGAGGGCAGCGCGACCGATTTCGACACGGCCGTCTGGACCGTCTACCCCAGCCGCGCGCACCTGCCCGCTCGCGTCCGCGCCTTTGTCGACCACGTCAAAACCAGCGCACGGGGTGAGTAAGGGAAAGGACGTCTTGCGGCCCACGCCTCGGCAAAACGACGAGAACGCGCCCCTTACAGTCGTACATTAATCCGCACACCCGTTCACAGACCCGAGAGTAAAGCGCTCGTGATTGGTGGTTTTGATTGTGCGACATCTAATTGATGCGCGCAAAAGTTGCGCTGCCAATTAGGAAAAAAGAATGCGTTTTACACTGCCCCTTATTCTGATCACCACGGTTTTGACGGCCTGCAGCGGCTCCCATCTCACCGCCGAACAACAGGCCCAACGCAAGGTCAATATCGCCCAGAACGAAGCGGCTTGGGCCAAAGCGCAAACTGTAAACGTTGGTGGAAAGCTATTCAGCGTCGCAATTGTCACCGAACGCAACTCCGCACTGATCCGGCCTGTCGGCGATACGCCGTCCTACACTGTGGCAGATGTCGAGGCCGCGTCGCGCGCGGTCAGCCACTGCGATGGCACAATGGATGCTGGCGTCCTTGCGTTCTTGTCAGGCGACATCCGGACCGCCAACTTGGTCGACCTCCACGACAAGTTTTCTGGCGACTTCAATTGGCTCGTGCGACTGGAGTGCTAAGTGTCTGCTTTAACGCTCCTAAAGGCGCTTGCGGTCGTGTTGCCCCTTGCCGGATGCATCAGCACGCCACAGCCCGCCGACCCCACGTCGGCGATCGCCGAGGTCAATTCCCGAACCAACCATTTCCCGTCTTATCCACAGGCGGGAGTAACCTATCTTTCCTTTGATTTGGCCCACGGGTTTCAGATCAATTACATCGGAAATTCCGGCAACGCGTGGCTTTGGTATCCGGGAAATCAGGTCGCTTTGAGTGAGGAATACAAAAAAGACAGGATACGGGAACAGAACGCGATTTGTTGGCGCTCGACCGAAATCAGTTTCAATTCGGTCACCGGCACCAGAGGCGATCAATACGCCTGTGAAAGCCTAGACTTCGCCCAGCGCACAACAATCTCGTCACTTTCGGGCGACGTGTTCAACCTTCAATCAGGAAATGTCCCCTACACCTTGGACAGATGTTTGGCGCCGACTGAATTCCAATTCGACAGGCAGCGATATTCCTGCTGATCATTGCCTCAACCATTTTCATGGTTGAGGCGTTTCATTTCCACGATCAATACGGCAGGCCGGTATAGTTCAGGGCCATGGTGGCCTGTGCGCTGTTGAGGGTGGCGAGTTGTTGTAGTTCGCTTTCCTGCATGCGCTGATCGAACTCGTTTTGCTCGGGGAAGCGGTGGAGCAGCGACGTCATCCACCAGCTAAACCGCATCGCACCCCAGATACGGGCCAGTGCTTTTTCCGAATACTGCTCTAGCCCCGATTGATCCCCGTCCAGATAGGCTGCGCGCAGGCCCTCATACAGGTAATTCACATCCGACGCCGCAAGGTTCAGACCCTTGGCCCCCGTCGGCGGCACGATATGCGCGGCGTCACCCACAAGGAACAAATGGCCCCAGCGCATCGGCTCGGTCACAAAGCTGCGCAAGGGGGCGATGGATTTCTCGATCGACGGGCCGGTCTGCATCGTCTCGGCCACCTCGGCGGGCAGACGGCGGCGCAGCTCATCCCAGAACGCCTCATCCGACCAATCCTCGACACGGTCCGTCAGGGGCACCTGAATGTAATAGCGCGACAGGGTCTTGCTGCGCATAGAGGCCAGCGCGAACCCGCGCGGATGGTTGGCATAGATCAGTTCATCCGCCGCCGGAGCCGTATGCGATAGAACGCCCAGCCAGCCGAACGGATAGACCCGTTCATATTCGCGGCGCACGTCGACGGGGATGGATTGGCGGCTGACCCCGTGGAACCCGTCACACCCCGCGACGTAATCGCAGTCCAGACGCTGTTCCACGCCATCGACGGTGTAGGTCACATAGGGCGCGTCAGATTTCAGATCGTGCAGAACCACGTCCGACACCCCGTGGATGATCGTCGCGCCGATAGCATCCTGCGCCTCATACAGGTCCTGCGTGACCTCGGTCTGGCCATAGACCATGACCTGCCGCCCGATGGCGACGTTGAAATCGACGCGGAACATGCCTTCGACCGTGGACAGGTAACAGCCCTCATGCGGGATGCCCTCGCGGTCCATCCGGTCGCCACAGCCCGCCTTGCGCAGCAGATCGACACAGCCCTGTTCCAACACACCGGCGCGAATCCGGCCCAGAACGTACTCACGCGTTTGGCGTTCCAGAACGACGGTTTTGATCCCCGCCTTGTTCAAAAGTTGCGATAGCAAAAGCCCAGAGGGGCCGCCCCCGATGATGGCAACCTGCGTTTTCATAGATATCTCCATATTCCCTGACCGCGAATATAGAACATCCATGCAGCGGATTAATGGACGGTGGGCGCAATCGCTGGTACATTTGGAACATGCGCACCCTATCTGACCGGCATATTCCGAACTTCGACCTCTATGGAGAGGCCAGCCCCTTTCCAGATGTTCTGCACGTGGAACGGATCGTGGACCGCGCGGCGGCGCATGACTGGTCTATTGCCGTGCATCGCCACCCGAACCTGCATCAGTTGTTCCTGATTGAAACGGGCGGCGGGCATGTGCAACTGGACGGGGATCGCCACGCCTTGCACCCGCGTCAGGTGGTTAGCGTCCCGCCCATGACCGTGCACGGGTTCCAGTTCGACCAAGGCACGCGGGGCTGGGTTCTGACCCTGCCGGTGGCGGAATTTGCGGATGTGCTGACGGGCGACGGGCCGCTGGCCACGCCCTTGTCGCGCTGGGGGCATGTGGATTTGACCGAGGCGATACAGACCCATGTGGCGCGTCTGGCGGGCGAACACGCGGCGCAGGATGCGTTTCGCATTCCGGCCCTGCGCGCACAGGCGATTGATCTGCTGTGTCAGGTGGCGCGCGCCCTGCCCGCGCCCGAGGATACGGCGGCCCCCACCCGACCCGACATCATGGCGCGGTTTGACGATCTGCTGCGCGCGGGTCTGCGTGATCGGCGCACGGTGGCCGAATACGCCGCCGATCTGGCCATCACGCCGACGCATCTGAACCGCGTGATCCGCGCGGCAACCGGCCTGTCCGCCGCGCGCTATGTCGAGGTGCAGATGATCCAAGAGGCGCGCCGCCAATTGGCCTATACCCGCCTGTCCGTGGCCGAAATCGGCTATCGCATGGGGTTTGAGGACCCCGCCTATTTCTCGCGCGTGTTCCGCCGTCACACCGGCGAACGGCCCACGGAATACCGCCAGCGACTGCGCCATTAGGGGCAAAACCCGCGCAGGAACCGCCCATTTGCCGCGCGTTTCGCCCAAATTTCGGGCAGCAATACGCAAAACACCCCATATCCCCCCGCAACCCCGACCCCGCGCCCCTTGCCCGTGCGGGGCGGAATCGGCTGTCCTGAACGGGCAGAGCGTTTAGGGTTCCGCCGCCGCCCGATGGGCAAAGGGTCTGGTCCGAGAAGCGCTACCCCAGTGGCAAATTCCGCGGGGGCACACGGCGGGCCAAAATCCCGGGAGACTACTGCGCTGGTTTTGACCGCGCCACATCTCTTTGTTCCGCCTGCGGCCAATCCACAATCAATTGGCGGAACGCACAGTGGGGAAGACTATGATCAAAAAGACCTTATTGTCCGCAACGGCCTTGTCGATTGGGGTGCTGGCCTCGGGTGCGCTGCCCGCGATGGCGCAAGAGAAAACCGATTTCAAACTGGCGTGGTCGATCTATGTGGGCTGGATGCCTTGGGGATACCTTGAGGACAGCGGCATCATGGACAAATGGGCCGACAAATACGGCATCACCGTCGATATCGTTCAGATCAACGACTATGTGGAATCCATCAACCAATACACGGCCGGTGAATTCGACGGCGTCTCGGCCACCAACATGGACACCCTGTCGATCCCGTCGGGCGGCGGCGTGGACACCACGGCCCTGATCATCGGGGATTATTCCAACGGCAATGACGCGGTCATCCTCAAGGGTGAGGGCACGCTGGCCGATCTGGCGGGCAAGCCTGTGAACCTCGTGGAACTGTCGGTGTCGCATTACCTGCTGGCACGCGGTCTGGATACCGTTGGCCTGTCCGAGGCCGATCTTGATGGCGTCATCAACACCTCGGACGCGGATATGATCGCGGCCTATGCCACCAATGACGTCGAGGCGGTTGTGACGTGGAACCCGCTGGTGTCGGAGATCATGGGATCGAATCCCGATGCCACCAATGTATTTGATAGCTCACAAATCCCTGGCGAAATTCTGGACCTGATGGTGGTGAACACCGAGACCCTGGCCGCGAACCCCGATTTCGGCAAGGCCGTTGTGGGCGCATGGTATGAGGTCATGTCGTTGATGGCCGCAGGCGATCCTGAGGCCCTGACGGCTATGGCGACCGCATCGGGCACCGATCTGGCGGGCTATCAGGCCCAGCTTGGCGCGACCGAGATGTTCTTTGACCCCGCCGCCGCCGTAGCCCAAGCGACCTCGCCCGACCTCCCGACCACCATGGTCAGCGTGGCCGAGTTCCTGTTTGACAAGGGCATCCTTGGCGAAGGCGCGCCCAGCGCGGATTACGTCGGTGTGGCCTATCCTGACGGGTCGACCACCGGCGACGCGGGCAACGTCAAGTTCCGCTATGACGCCACCTATATGCAGATGGCCGCCGACGGCGCGCTGTAATCCCGCATGACGGATCGGGCCGCCATTCGGTGGCCCGACATCCCCACCCTGCACCTGTGATCCCATGCGTCTGATCAACAAAACCCCAGCCCGTGCGGGCGCCGTGTTTCTGGCCGCGCTGCCGTTTATCGTGATTGCGATTGCCTATGCGATCGGATCCGATATCCGCCTGTCCGCGAACCCGCAGGACAAGCTGTTGCCAGCGCCCGGCACGATCTGGGACACGGCGGTGCGCCTGTTCACTGAACCCGACAAACGCACGCGCGACATCCTGTTGTGGAAAGACACATGGGCCAGCCTGATCCGCCTTGGGGTCGGTGTCGCGGTCTCGGCGGTGATCTCCCTGACGCTGGGGATGGTGATCGGATTGCTGCCCTATGCGCGGGCGGGTCTGTCGGGGTTTGTGGCCGTGTTGTCGATGGTGCCGCCCCTTGCCCTGTTGCCGATCCTGTTCATCGTGTTCGGCCTTGGGGAATTGTCCAAGATCGTTCTGATCGTCATCGGCATTACCCCGTTCATGACCCGCGATCTAGCCCAGCGCGTGCTGGACATCCCGCGCGAACAGATCGTCAAGGCCCAGACGTTGGGCGCATCCAGCGGCGTGATCGCCCTGCGCGTGGCACTGCCGCAAATCCTGCCGCGTCTGATTTCGAATATCCGCCTGTCGCTGGGCTCGGCGTGGCTGTTCCTGATCGCGGCCGAGGCGGTGGCGTCCAACGTCGGCCTTGGCTACCGCATCTTTCTGGTGCGCCGCTATTTGGCGATGGATGTGATCCTGACCTATGTGATGTGGATCACCCTCTTGGCCTTTGTCATCGACTGGGCCCTGCGCCGCCTGTCGCGCCGCGCCTTTCCGTGGATGGAGGCAGGGCTATGACCGGTTTTCGTTTCCCCATAGGACAGCGCCAGACCCGTGAGGTGTCGCGATGAGCTTTGTTCAAGTACGCGATCTTTGGCAGGCCTACGGCGACCGATCCATCCTAGAGCGCGTCAATGTCGACGTGGCCGAGGGCGAGTTCATCTCGATCGTTGGCGCGTCCGGCTGTGGCAAATCCACGTTCCTGCGGATGCTCTTGGCCGAGGAACGCCCGACCCGTGGCAGCATCCGCATCGACGGCGGCGAACCGGCCCTCGAACCCAACCGCGAACGCGGCGTGGTGTTTCAGAAATACTCGGTCTTTCCGCATCTTACTGTGCGCGACAACCTGATCGCGGGGCAATCGTTCTCCACCCGCTGGGGCGCGCTGTTTGGCGGGGCCAAGGCGGCGGCGCGCGCAAACGCCGACGATATGCTGGCCAAGATCGGCCTGAACCACGTGGCCGATCAATACCCCGCCTCCCTATCGGGCGGGATGCAGCAACGTCTGGCCATCGCCCAAGCCCTGATCGCGAAACCGCGTGTTCTGCTGCTGGACGAACCGTTTGGCGCGCTGGATCCGGGCACGCGGGTACAGATGCACGAATTCCTACAGGCCCTGCGCGATGAGACCGGCATGACCGTGTTCATGGTGACCCACGACCTTGAAGAGGGGTTCAAGCTGGGCGACCGCGTTCTGGTTTTTGACAAGCCGCGCTGGGACCCCCACGACCCCGGCGCCTACGGGGCTACGATCACCTACGACTTTGACGCCCGAGATGGCGGCATTCCGTTTCAACACCTCAACCCACCTACGACAAAGGACATTACCGATGCTCTCTAATCCGATGGATCGGACACGTTCCCACCACCCGCGCGACCATGCTGACGCTCTGGCCGCCCGCGCGAACCGCGCCCACCACCCCGACTTGACCAAGCTGGGCGGATGGAAGGCAATGCAGGCCGAAAAGGACCTGCCCGAAGGCCGCTGGGATGAGGAACGCCGCTGGGCGCTGCGCATGGGTCTGACCGGCGCGGACACCATTGAGGACAAGTCGATCCCGACCTTTGCGCGCGGGGAACTGCCCCATTACGCGGGCATCAACACCTTCCTCAAGGCCCCCTATGCCGAGGACGTTCTAGAGGTCGCCAATTACGACGCCACCGTTCTGGGCATTCCGTTTGACGGGGGCACCACCTATCGCCCCGGTACGCGGTTCGGCCCCCAAGGCGTGCGCAAGATCAGCGCCCTTTACACCCCCTACAACTATGAAATCGGCGTCGATCTGCGCGAACAGATGACCATGTGCGACGCCGGCGACGTGTTCACCATCCCCGCCAATATCGAGAAGAGTTTCGACCAGATCAGCCGCGCCGTCAGCCACGTGTTCAGCTCGGGTTCCCTGCCGATCATGATCGGCGGCGACCATTCCATCGGCTTCCCCTGTGTGCGCGGCATCGCCGAATGCACGTCCAAGAAAATCGGCATCGTCCATTTCGACCGCCACGCCGATATTCAGGAAAAGGATCTGGACGAACGGATGCACACCACCCCGTGGTTCCATTCGACGAACCTGCCCAATGTGCCCGCCAAGAACCTTGTTCAGGTCGGCATCGGCGGCTGGCAGGTCCCGCGCGAGGCGGTCAAGGTCGCGCGCGAACGCGAAACCAACATCATCACCATGGCCGATATGGAGCGTATGGGCGTCGACAAGACCGCCGAAATGGCGCTGGAGATGGCATGGGATGGCGTGGACATGGTCTATATGTCCTTTGACATCGACAGTATCGACTGTGGCTTTGTGCCCGGCACCGGCTGGCCCGAACCGGGTGGGTTCCTGCCGCGTGAGGCGCTGGCGCTGGCGTCCAAGGTCGCGGCCGAAGGGATCTGCGGCATGGAACTGGTCGAGGTCTCGCCACCCTATGACACCTCCGACATCACCGCCCTGATGGGGACGCGGGTGATCGTGGACGTTCTGGGCGCAATGGTCAGCAACGGCACGCTGGGCAAGCATAAACGCCATATCGACAAGCCGGTCTCGGTCCCGCACGGGGAATTCGAGGGCAAACGCTGGTCCAACCCGAAACCGCATTTCTGAGGTCGCCATGCCCCATGATCACGGCCCCGACGGGCATCATCATCACCATCACGACCACCACCACCCGCATGATCACAACCATCCCCATGATGGCGATCACCTGCACAGCCATATGCATCACCACGACGATGCGGCGGATTTGCAGGTTCTGGCGACCCAGTTCATTGACGGGTTCCTGAATGCCAAGGACAAGCCCAGCTATCTAAAACTGGCCGGTGTTCCGTTTGAACGGCCCGGCACAGGGGGCGATAAGGTCTTGAAACTGGTGGATATTGAGTTGAAAACCGAATGGCAGGTCGGCACCGCCGCGCCGAGCTTTGGCTCGCGTGAGCTAAGCTATCTGCCCTACCCCGCCCAGATGGTGACCGAGCGTACCAATATGGGTCTGATTTACGTGTCCATGGACGAAAAACAGGTCATGGACATTCGCGACTTTCTGCGCGCGCGCAAACAGGAGATTGAGGCATGACAAAACTGGCAACCACAATGGCGGCCCTGATTGGAACCACCGGTGCGGCATTGGCCCATGGGGGGGCACATCTGCACCCGCACGGGTCGGACACCGCATGGGGTCTGGTTCTGGGTGTGACCGCGCTGGCCCTTGCCGGTGCGATGATTATGGTCGCGCGCAACCGTGGCTAAGACATTGGGGCGCCTGCGAAATCGGGCGCCCTACCCGCCGTTTGGCACGGTGATATCGGCAGGGGCCGAACGATCCAGAACCGTGCGCATATTGATCAGGTCATTGCCCGCCACCTTGGTGCGCGCCTGATCCTCGGACATCCCCAAATCCCGCCAGCGCGCCATCAAACGATGCTCTAGCACCTCCTCGGGCACGTCCAGAAACAGGCTGATGTCCCAGCGATCTTTGATCCCCGCCCAATCGCCGTCCTGTAACAACAGATAGTTGCCCTCGACCACCACCGTGTCGATATCCGCGCCGATTTCCTCGGCCCCTGCGATGGCGATTTCGCGGCTGCGGTCGAATACGGGGATATAGACCGTATCGCCCCGCGCCACGCGGTCGATCATCGCGCGAAACCCGCCCACGTCATAGGTATGCGGCGCGCCCTTGCGCGGCAGGTCCCCGCGCGGCCCAAGGATACGGTCATCAAGGTGATAGCCATCCATCGGGATCACAGCCGCCCGCGCGCCAGCCTTGGCCAGACCCGCCATCAACGGGGCCGAAATCGTCGATTTCCCCGCGCCGGGTGCACCGACCACGGCGATCATCTTGCGCGCCTCGCGCGCAGGCGTCTCCAGCACCCGCGCAATCACGGTGTTCAAATCCATAACCGCCCCTCCCTTGCCGACGTCAGGCGGCATTGATCAAATGCGTTTGTCCAAGCAGGGTCAAGGCCGCGCGAAAACTCTCGTCCTCTACCGCCTGATAGAGGGCCAGTTCATCCAAAACCGACGCGCCCAGCGCGGCCTCAAACGCGGCGCGGTTGGCGGATTGACCAAAATTGCTCTGTTCATCCGAGCCAAGGTTCGATTGGAAAATCCCCGCCGCCGAAACGGGCAGGAAATCCTCATACGTTTGCGGATCCACGATCAGATGCCCGCCCGCGATCAGGTCCTCAACCGAGGCCGCCGTGCCATCGACCGGCGCGCCCGCGCGATAGCGGACATAGGCCAGCCCCTGTTGACGCAGCGCGGTTAGATCGTCGGGAAAGCCCGCGAATGCATCCGAGAGGGCCGCGACATATTCCGACGCACGCTCTCCATTCGGGCCGACGGACACACGGCCCCGCGCGTCGTTCAGACAGGAATCATACATCGCCCGCCCCGACGGTTTCAGGGCGACGCCACGCTGTTCGATTTCGCCAAACCGCGCGGTGTGCGTGCCGGTTTCGCCGTGAAACGAAATCGGTTCCTGCAGCGCCTTGAACGAGGTCTGGCGCAACAGGATATCGGCGGCGCGGCGCGGCGGGCCCTCGACCACGGCCTTGGGGGAAATGCCGCGCGCGGGCATCTCGGCCTGTACCGCGTCAATATCCAGTGTGCGTGGCGTCAGGTGGTTGATGTGGGGTCCGCGAAAGCTGACCACGTCGGCGATCAGACGGTGCGCGGCGACCAGATCGGAATAGGTATCGGCGTCCACCGTCGCCTCGGAATGCCAGCGGAAGGTCTCTAGCGCGGCGGCGACAAACGCCTCGGCCTCGGCTTGGGTCAAACCGCCCTTCGCCTCGGCCTGTTCGATCAGGCGCAGGGCGACGGGTGTCACAATTGAACGGTTGTTCAATATCTCGGCCGCACGGGCCGCCAAATCCTGATCCTCTAGCAATTCCAGACGGATCAGGGATGTGAACACCCGAAACGGATTGCGCGACAGGGAATGCGGATCGACGGGGCGAAACGCGGTCGAATGCACCGGCAGACCCGCCACGGACAGGTCATAATACCCCACCGGCACCATGCCCATCACCGCAAACATCCGCCGGATCAGCGACAGTTCCGCCGGCGTACCCACACGGATCGCGCCATGGCGTTCGACGTCCAACCGGTCCAGCTCATCCGCCGCGCGCATCCGGTCGCGCATCGCGGGGTTCTCCGCCAGAACCCGCGCGTTCACATCGCGCACAAGGTCGATCAGCGTGCCATATTGCGGCACCTCGGCGCGATACATGTCCGACATGGCGCGCGAAAACAGGGTGCGGATGGCGTCAGGGTGTAGGAAATCGGTCATATCATCCTCAACTCAGGTGGCGGCGCGCGCTGATCGCATGGGTCAGGATCGCGCCGGTCTCGTAATAATGGCGTTTGATGGGGGCCAGCGGTTCGCGATGTCCGGCCACGGGCGCAAGGGGTAGCGCGTCCATGCCACCGCCCGTCAGGGCACGCGCGGCGGCGGTGCCAAACACGGTGCCGGGACCAATGCCCCGCCCGCTATAGCCAAAGATCGACAGGGCATTGGGGCCGAATTCAACCACCTTGGGCACATGGTCCGAGGTCATCGCGATATCGCCTTGCCAGACATGGTCGAACGCGATGTCGCGCAGATCAGGATAGAGCGCGGCCAGCTTGCGACGCGCCCATGCGTGATGGACCCCGCGCCCCGCGCCCGCCACATCGCCGATGCCGCCGACGATCAGACGCCCCGCCGCATCCGTGCGGATCGAGGACATCACCATCGCGGTGTCCCACGCGCCCTCGCCCTCGGGCAGGATGCGCGCGCGCATTTCGGGCGACAGGGGCGCGGTGGCGAACTGGCTGTATCGCACGGGCACATAGGTCGGCGCGGCCCCACGTGGCGCGCCCATACCGCGGTGATAGGCGTTGGTCGCCATCAACACCGCGTCCGCGCGCACGGTATAGGCCCCGATGCGCGCGGCCCAATGATCGCCCTGCCGCGTCAGGCGGGACACGGGCGCATGTTCGTGGATCGCCGCGCCCGCGACCTGTGCCGCGCGGGCCAGACCCCGACAGTATTGCAGCGGCTGGATCGTCCCCGCACGCGGATCAAACAGCGCGCCGTGAAACGCCGCCGATCCTGTGCGCGCCGCCGTTTCCCCCGCATCCAGCAGACGCAGGGGCGCACCGGTCCGGTTCCCTTGGGCCAAACGATGTTCCAGATCACGCAGACCGCTCGGCGCATGGGCCAGATGCAGGGTCCCCGCGCGCCGCGCCTCACACGCGATGCCATGGGTGTTGATCAGACCGAACACCGCATCGGGCGCCGCGCCAAGGGCAGCGACCAACCGCATTCCCGCCTCGTCGCCCAAGGCCGCGCAGACCTGATCGGGCGGCAACCACAAGCCCGCGTTGACCAGACCCACGTTGCGCCCCGATCCACCGTGTCCGATCTGGGCGGCCTCGACCAGAACCACCCGCGCGCCACGCGTGGCGGCCTCAAGCGCGGCGGCGCATCCGGTGAACCCGCCGCCGATCACCAACAGATCGGCCTGCGCGTCCCCCGTCATGCCCGCGTACCCGATCAGGTCGGACGCGCCGAGCCGCCAGAGCGGCCTATCGGTGTCAGATGTCAAACTTGACCCCTTGGGCCAGCGGCAATTCGGCGGAATAGTTCACCGTGCTGGTCTGACGGCGCATATAGCCCTTCCACGCGTCCGAGCCGCTTTCGCGGCCACCGCCGGTTTCCTTTTCGCCGCCAAAGGCCCCGCCGATTTCCGCGCCCGACGGCCCGATGTTGACGTTGGCAATGCCGCAATCCGAACCGGTCGCGGACAGGAACGTCTCGGCCTCGCGCAGGTTCAGGGTAAAGATGCAGGACGACAGGCCTTGGGGCACATCGTTTTGCATCGCAATCGCCTGTTCCAGCGTGTCGTATTCCATCACGTAGAGGATCGGCGCAAAGGTCTCTTCGCGCACCGTGTCGGTCTGTTCGGGCATCACGGCCAGCGCGGGCGACACATAGGCCCCACCGGCGGGCACGCCATCGGTGACGGCCTCACCGCCGTAAACGGTCGCACCTTCGGCCCGTGCGGCGTCCAGTTGCGCCAACATCCGGTCCCGCGCACCCGCATCGACCAGCGGCCCGATCAACGTGCCCTCGGTACGCGGATCACCAATGGGCAAAGACGCATAGGCCGCGCGCAGACGCTCAACCAGATCACTGGCCACGGATTTATGCACGATCAACCGGCGCAGCGAGGTACACCGCTGCCCCGCCGTGCCGACGGCGGAAAACACGATTGCGCGCACCGCCATGTCCAGATCGGCAGAGGGCGCGACGATCATCGCGTTGTTACCGCCCAGTTCCAGAATACTGCGTCCCCAGCGGGCCGCGACCTTGGGCCCGACAATCGATCCCATGCGGGTCGAACCGGTGGCCGACAGGATCGGCACGCCCTTGGACATAACCATGGCCTCGCCCACTTCGGGGCCGCCGATGACCAGTTGCGCCAGACCTTCGGGCGCATCATCGCCAAACCGTTCAATCGCGCGGTTCAGGATTTTCATACAGGTCATCGCGGTCAGGGGCGTCTTTTCCGACGGCTTCCAGATGATCGGGTTCCCACAGACCAGTGCCACCGCCGCGTTCCACGACCAGACCGCAACGGGAAAGTTGAACGCCGAAATGATCCCCACCGGCCCGACGGGATGCCACGTTTCCGTCATCCGGTGACCGGGGCGTTCGGATGCAATCGACAAGCCGTACAATTGGCGCGACAGCCCGACCGCGAAATCGCAGATGTCGATCATCTCTTGCACTTCGCCCAGACCCTCGGACGTGATCTTACCGGCCTCCAGCGTGACCACCGCGCCCAACTCGTCCTTGGCCGCGCGCAGTTCCTCGCCCAAAAGGCGCACCAACTCGCCACGGCGCGGCGCGGGTACCTGACGCCATGCGGTAAACGCCTCGCCCGCACGCGCGATGATGGCGGCCATGTCCGACGGATCGGTCTCGGTCACATGCGCCACAACGGCCCCGTCGATGGGCGAGGTCACGGCCAATGTGCCGCCCGTTAGGTCCTGTGCGTTCAGCCCCGCCGCGGCGAGGGTCTGTTCATGTGACATGGGGTTCTCCTGTTTCGTGGGACGGGCCGATATCAAACCCGTCCATTTGTTCGCTAAATTCACATTAGCGGCTGATATCCGCCCGAATAAGTGCTAAATACGCACGAACCTTGGAGAAAAGCGAACATGATTGCACCGCGCCGGTTCCTACCCTCGATCAGTTCCCTCTTGGCGCTTGAGGCGGTGGAACGTCTGGGCACGACCTTGGCGGCGGCGGATGAATTGTCGCTGACCCACTCGGCGGTCAGTCGCCAGTTGCGTGTGCTGGAGGATCAGATCGGCGTGCATATGTTCCACCGCGAAGGGCGCGGCCTGCGCCTGACCCCTGCGGGGCAGCAATACGCGCATTCGGTGCGCCAGACCCTGAACGATCTGGCGACGGCAAGCTTGCACCTGCGCGCCAGCGGCTCGCGCGCCAAGATCAGTCTGGCCGTTCTGCCCGCCTTCGCGATGTACTGGCTGACGCCGCGCTTGGGCGGGTTCATGGACCTCTATCCCGACGTTCTGGTGAACCAGAGCACGCGCCTGACCCAGTTCGATTTCCAGCGCGAAAAATTCGATGCCGCGATCCATTACGGGCGCCCCGATTGGCCCGGTGTGGACCACGTCGAAATCTGTGCCGATCGGGTGATCCCCGCCTGTGCGCCCGCCCTGCATCCCGGTGGCAGGCCCAGCGTGCAGGACATCCTGTCCATTCCCCTGTTGCATCTGGAATCCCGCCCCGGCGGGTGGGAGCACTGGGCCCAGCGCCAAGGGGTTGAGGCCAGCCGGTTGCGCGGCCCGCTCTATGATCAGTTCGCCACACTGGCCCGCGCGGCGGCGGCGGGTCTGGGGGCGGCGCTGCTCCCCGACTTTGTGGCCGAGCATGAGTTCGCGACGGGGGGGTTGGTCCCGCTCTGGGATGCGCCGACGCCCACCGACGGGTCCTATTTCATCGTCTGGCCCACCTCGCGCCCCCGCACCGAGGCGTTGACGCATCTGTGCGACTGGCTGTCCTCGGCGGCGCGGAATTAGGCGGCGGGGGTGGTCAGATCGGCCATCAGTTCCAACAGGCGTCCGACCTCATCCAGACTGTTGTAATGGCAGAGGGAAATGCGGATACAGTCGCTCATCCCCAACGGATTTAGGACATTGCCCGAGTAATGATCCGCCTTGCGCGTATGGGTGCGGATGCCGTTCTGGTTCAGGTATTCAACCACCTCTTCGGACGGGCGGCCCGCAACCACACAGGACACCAGCCCCTCACGCGCGGGGTTTTCAACGCCGCCAAGAATCGTGATCCCCGGCAGATCGGCCAGTCCCGGACGATTGCCAACCCCATGCAACATCGCATCGGTCAGGGCCTGTTCATGGGCGTGGATCGCGGCGCCTGCGGCCTCGATCCGCGCGCGGGGATCGGTTTCGTCGCTGACCTCAGCCCCCAGCCAGTCGAAATAGGCCACCACATCGGACATGGTCGCATAGGCCCCCGTGTCCCGCGTGCCCAGTTCCCAGGCACCGGCAGGCGCACCGTCGAGCGCATTATGCGCCACCGCCGAGAGACGATCCGACACCCACGCCATGCCATAGCCGTGGCGCGAGAACATCTTGTAGGGCGACACGACATAGCCGTCGATCCCGTAGGCCGCCAGATCAATGCGCCCGTGCGCGGCGTGCTGAATGCCATCAACGATGATGAAACAGTCGGGCGCGACCGCACGGATTTCGGCAGCAATTGCGGCAACGTCCACGCCCATCCCCGTCACGGGCGAGGTATGGATGATCGTCGCAACCCGCGTATCGGGCGTGATTTCGGTGCGGTAGGCGTCCACGCCAACGGTGCCCGTCGCCGCGTCATGGGGGAAATGCACAACCTGCAGCCCCGCGCGTTCACCCCATTGGCGCGTCGCACTGCGCGTTGCGGGATGTTCCAGCGTCGATCCAACGACACGACCGCCGCGTGGCCCCGCATCCAGACAGGCCGCCGAGATCAGACGAAAGCAGAGCTCGGTCCCGCTTTCGCCCGCGAAGAACTGCCCACCGGGCGCGTTGAACAGGGTCGCCATATCGGCGCGGGATTTGGCGATGATGTCGACCAAGGCCTGCGCGGCGGCGTTCGCGCGCCCTTGGTTGTCGGGGATGGCGGCGAAGGTGGCGCTTGTCTCCGCCACGGATTTCAGGGCCAGCGCGCCGCCCGCGTTCTCAAAGAACACACGCGGCCCCGTGAACGGGCAGGTCTCGACATGGGCGAAACGCGCCCGTACCTCGGCCAAAAGTTCCGGCGAAAACGACATCCTGTACCCCGTTGGTTTAGTTGGTGAATCACGCGCATTGGTTCACGGAACGCGCGCCAGACACAAGGGCGAAACGCCCTGTTCCGATACCCAATACCGGCGCTGATGTCGGACACGCCTTCGGCGAGAGTATTTTTGCCAAGATGAAAACAGAAGCGCGCGCGAAATCCTACGCCGGATCAAGTTTTTGCGCGGCGCGAAAGGATCTGAGACAGGTGATGCCACATGTCGGCGCCGTAGCTGCGCGCGACGAGGAGGCGCAGGGTGCCCTTTTCGGGGCGCAGGGCGAAGGCGCTAAAATGGCTGATCAAGGTGCGGGTTGCCCCGCCGGGTGCAAGGACGCGAGGCGGGAGGTTCACGAGATGTGGCAACAACGCGTCGATGTCGCCGCCCAAAATGTCCAGCGTGATCCAGCCGTCGGATTGATCGGTGACGCGGGCCCCACCTGCGTCGAGAGCGGTGAGATCCGCGCCCATCGCCATGTATTGCGACGGACCGGTCCAGATCACGTCAACCGCGCCGCCGAATTGTCCCTGTCCGGCCTGTGGGGGTGCCACTCCCACGATGTGTTCAGGGTGTAAGCCCGTCGGAAAGGCGAGCGACATCAAACGGAGATCGCCGCGCTCGGCCAAGGTGTAGGGTCCATGATTGACGACCGACGGCGTACCGCCGCCCAGCGCATAAGTGGCAAGCAAATCAGTCACGTAGGCGTCCCCCCTCTGGATCAACGAAATGCGGCGACACCACGCGGCAGGTCAAGTCGCCCCCCTCAATCGGGTTGGCGGCGATGACCGTTTCGCCCTCCACCGGATCGGCAAGATAGGCCAATGCGATGGAGCGCCCCACATGCGGCGAATAGCAGGCCGACGTGACCCAACCACGGTCGTGATCCAAGTTGCGCGGGGTATCAGGCGTGAACAGATGCGCGCCCGCAACCATCGTCCCCTCGGCCTCGACCGGCATCAAACCGACCAACCGGCGGGGATCATGTGCCAGACCTTCGCGCCGTGACATGACCGCGCCAATCGCGTCCTTTTTGACCGATACCATCCGCCCCAGCCCCAGCATCTGCGCCGTGGTTTGACCGTTCAACTCATTCCCGGCGGCATGGCCCTTTTCGATGCGCAAGACGCCAAGCGCCTCGGTCCCATAGGGCGTCACATTCAGGTCCGCGCCGAGCGTCATCAGACGCTCCATCAATGCATTGCCATAGCGTGCGGGCACGGCCAGTTCATAGGCCAGCTCCCCTGAAAAAGAGATGCGGAACAGGCGTGCGGCCAATCCCCCGCAGACCGTCAAAGACGCACAGGCCATGAAGGGAAATGCCGCGTTCCCAAGGTCGAATTCGTCAACCATCCGCGACAGCAACGCGCGCGACTTGGGACCCGCCACGGCGATTTGCGCCCATGCATCCGTGACCGACATCAGTGACACATCGAGGTCCGGCCACAGACATTGGCGCGCGAATTCCATGCGTTGAAACACAAGTCCCGCCTGTGCCGTGGTGGTTGAGACGACGAAATGCTCGTCACTCATCCGAGCGCAGGTGCCGTCGTCATAAGCGAACCCGTCCTCGCGCAGCATCAGGCCATAGCGCACCTTGCCCACGGCGAGCGTGCTCATCATGCCTGCGTAAATCCGATCCAGAAAGACGGCGGCATCCGGCCCCTGCACGTCGACTTTCCCAAGGGTCGAGACATCGCAAATCCCGACATCTGAACGCACCGCCATGGCCTCACGATCGACGGTTTGACGCCAATGATGCTCGCCCGCGCGGGGGAAATATTGCGCGCGCATCCATGGGCCAACCTCGGTGAACACGGCGCCTTGTTTGCGCGCCCACGCATCGGTCGGGGTCAGGCGACGGGGCCGGAAATACGCGCCCGTATCCCCGCCCCCCAGCACCCCAAGCGACACCGGCGTATAGGGCGGACGGAACCGCGTCGTGCCCGTTTCGGGGATCGGTTTACCGGTCAATTCGGCCATCAGGGCAAGCGCGGTGACATTCGCCGTTTTGCCCTGATCCGTCGCCATCCCAAGGGTGGTCCAACGTTTCAGATGCTCGACCGAGCGCATGTTTTCGCGGTGCGAGAGGGCGATATCCTTGACCGTCACATCGTTCTGGAAATCGACCCAAGCGCGCCTTTTGGACGGGACATGCCAGATGTCACCGGCGGGCATGTCCGCGCCGACGGCCTCGGCCTCGGGCAAGGGGATGTCGGGCGCAGATTTCCCGAGGGCGACCACCACGTCCCGCGCGATCATGGCCCCGTCGGCAATGGCGGAAATCGCGCTGTCCCCGCATCCGCGCGCGGCACCGGCGGCCACCATCGCATCGCCCGCACCGATGGTCGGCAGGAACGCGCGGTGCGCCTCGGACCATGACGGCGCGGCCCCGCGCTGGGTCAACAGGGCGATGTTCGGGTTCCATCCCCCCGCAACGCCCAAAGCCCCCGCCGTGATCCAGCGCGCAGGCCCGTCGCCCTCCACACGGATCGCGCGCAGCCCCTTGCGTCCCTTGCTGCCCGTCACAGTCGCGCCGCGAAACACCGGATAGTCCGGCGACACCGGCACATCCGCGCGCGTGTCGATCACACCGGCCAAAGGCACCCCCGCCGCGACCAGATCGCGGGCGGTGCGGTGGCCGTCATCGGTGCTTGTGAAAATCGCGATGGGGTCGTCTGCGTTCCGTTGCGCCGTCACGGCCCAGCGGTTGGCATAGGCGCGCATCGCACCCGATAACATGAGGCCCGGGCGGTCGTTGTTTTCAAACGGGATGTGGCGTTCAATCGCGCCCGCCGCAACAATGGTGCGGGCCGCCGTGATCCGCCACAAGGTCTGGCGCACAGGGCCATCGGCGTGCCGTTCCACCGCGCCAAACACACCGTGATCATAGACGCCGAAGACCGTCGTGCGCGGCATGATCCGGACGTTGCCCATCTGACGCAACTGGGCGACCACCGCATCCGCCCACTCGGGCGCCGGCGCACCGTTCAGCACCTCACGCTCGGCCAACAGGCGCCCACCGGCGCGCGTGTCCTCATCCGCCAGAACAACGTTCAATCCCGCCGCCCCACAGATCAGCGCGGCCATCAAACCGGCCCCACCCGCCCCGACGATCAACACATCGGGATGCAAATAGCCCTCATCATAGACGCCCGGATCGGCCTCCATCGACAGCCGCCCCAAACCGGCGGCGCGCCGGATGATGGGTTCATACAGACGCTCCCAAAAGGCACGCGGCCACATGAAGGTCTTGTAGTAAAACCCCGCCGCCAGAAACGGCGACAGAACATCGTTCACGGCCATCACATCGCGGGTCAAACCGCCTATGTGGTTCTGACTGAACGCGGTCAAACCGTCGGACAGTTCAACCACCGTGGCGCGGGTGTTTGGTGTCTGCGCGGCACCCGTACCGATGGTGATCAGGGCATTGGGCTCCTCCGATCCGGCTGTGAAAATCCCACGTGGACGGTGATATTTGAAACTGCGCCCGACCAGTTGCACGCCATTGGCCAATAGGGCCGAGGCCAAGGTATCCCCGCGCGCACCCGTCATCGCCCGCCCGTCAAAGGTGAACCGCAAAACCGCATCACGGTCGATCAAGCCACCGGAAATCCGCGTCATGCCTGTCCCCCTTTGTGCGCCAGTTCCGCGCCCAAGACCTCATGCGTCAGGGTGTTGCGCGTCACGATCAACCACGACCGGTCGCCGTGCTCATGAAACCAGAGTTCGCGATGCACACCGGCGGGGTTGTCGCGCAAAAACACATAGTCGCAAAACGTGGCCTCGGCCCCGTCGGCCATACCATCGGGCCGGTTCATCAGGGACGCATCGCCCAGATAGGTGAATTCGGACGCATCGCGCGGGCCCAAAAGCGGATGAGGGATCAACATCGCCGCCTCCTAATGCAGGTTGGGTTGGGCGCCGACGCCCTTTTCATCAATGACATAGCCACGGTTGAACCGATCCAACCGATAGGCGCTCGCGGTCTCATGCGGACGATCCGTGGCCAGCAAATGGGCAAAGGCATAGCCCGAGGCAGGCGTCGCCTTGAACCCGCCATAGCACCAGCCCGCGTTCAGATAGAGCCCCTCGATCGGCGTGCGGTCGATGACGGGCGAGCCGTCCATCGACATGTCCATGATCCCGCCCCAAGAGCGCAACAACCGCGCCCGCCCGATCATCGGCATCAGGGCCATGCCCCCCTGCGCGACATCCTGCAACACGTCCAGATTGCCGCGCTGTGCGTACGAGTTATAGCCGTCGATATCGCCGCCAAAGACCAAACCGCCCTTGTCCGACTGGCTAATATAGAAATGCCCCGCGCCAAAGGTGATGACGCCGGGAATGGTGGGCTTTAGACCCTCGGACACAAAGGCCTGCAAAACGTGGCTCTCAATCGGTAGACGCAGGCCCGCGCGCTCCATCACGCGGCTGCTTGACCCGGCGACGGCCACACCGACCTTGGGCGCGCGAATGTCGCCGCGCGTGGTCTGAACACCCTGCACGCGACCGCCCTCGATCAGGAACCCCGTGACCTCACAATGCTGGATCAGATCGACGCCCAACTGATCGGCGGCCCGCGCGTAGCCCCACGCCACCCCGTCATGGCGCGCCGTGCCCGCGCGGCTCTGCCGTAACCCGCCCTTGATCGGGAACCGCGCATTGTCGAAATTCAGGAACGGCACGATCTCGCGCAACTGATCCTGCGACAGCAACTCGCCCCCCGCACCGATCAGATGCATCGCATTCCCGCGCCGCCGATAGGCATCCCGCTGCCCGTCCGAATGGAACAGGTTGATGATGCTGCGCTGGCTGACCATGGCGTTAAAGTTCACCTCTTGTTCAAGGGTCTCCCACAGCTTCATCGAGAACTCGTAAAACGGCTGGTTCCCCGGCAAGAGATAGTTCGACCGAATAATCGTCGTGTTACGTCCGATGTTTCCGGACCCCAGCCACCCTTTTTCCAGAACCGCGATCCGCGCCTGACCAAAGGTCTTGGCCAGATAGAACGCGGCTGCCAGACCGTGACCGCCACCGCCCACAATAATGATGTCATAGGCCGGCTTGGGCGCAGGATCGCGCCACAGCGCGCCCCATCCCTTGTGCCCCGTCAGGGCCTGTTGCAACACCCGAAATCCGGAAAAGCGCATGAAACTCCCCACATCCAATTCCCCCATTGTATCGCCCCGCGCCGCGCTTTACCTTTCACCTTGGGACAAATACTTAATCTAAACGGACAGATGCAGCGGATCGGCTTTGTATTAATCGACGGGTTTGCCTTGCTCAGCACCGCCGCAGCGATGGAGCCCCTGCGCGCCGCCAACCTGTTTGCGCCAAAGCCGCTTTATGACCTCGTGCCGCTGTCGACATCGGGCGGCTGGGTCGGTGCCTCCCTTGGGGCGGGGTTTCAGACGACGCGCCTGCGTGATGCGGGGGCCCTTGATATGGTGTTTGTGGTCGCGGGCGGCGATCCGATGGCCTTGCGCGATCCGGACCTGATGACGTGGCTGCGCGACATGGACCGGCGCGGCGTTCCCCTTGGCGGCATCTCGGGCGGGGCGGCGGTTCTGGCGCGGGCGGGCGTGATGGATCAACGCCGCTTTACCGTTCACTGGCACCATCTGGATCAGGTGCGCGCCCTCTCCGACCGGTTCGTGGTGGAGCAGCGTCTTTATGTGATCGACCGCGACCGGTTGACCTGTGCGGGCGGCGCGGCGCCCCTTGATATGATGTACGCGATGATCCGCGCGGACCATGGCGCGCCCCTTGCCCGCCAGATAAGCGATTGGTTCATCCAAACCGACATCCGCCTGCCCGACGCCCCGCAACAGGCGGGCATCGGTGCACAGTTCGGCCCCCTGCCCCGCGCGGTTGAGGACGCCCTTGACCTTATGCACAGCCACCTGTCCGACCCGTTGGCACGTGATCAGATCGCCGATCTGGTGGGCCTGTCCACGCGCCAATTGCAACGCCTGTTCGATGCCCATATCGGCAAGGGCCTGATGGCCACCTATCGCGATCTGCGCCTGCGTGCCGCCGATGACATCCTGCGCAAAACCGTTCTGCCGGTGGCGGATGTGGCGCAGATGACCGGCTTTGGCAGCGCGCCAGCCTTTGCCACGGCCTATCGCACACGGTTCGGCCATCCGCCGCGCGACGCCCGCAAAACGCAAAACGGCGGCCCAAATTCGGACCGCCGCAATCGCACCTAAGCACTCGGTATTAGTCTTCGACGGGGACGATATCAAAGACGAACAGATGGGCCTGATCGCCCTCGTTCTTGACCCAGTGATGGACCTCTTTGCTCTCCAGAACCGCCGTGCCGGGGGCGATGTGGTGCTTTTCCTTGCCACGGATTTCCATCACGCCGTCGCCCGAAACAACGAAAAACGCGCCGGGGCGGTGCTCATGCCCATGGACGGCGACCACGCCGCCGGGTTCAACGGTGACTTGGCGGATGCGCACCTGAAAGCCCTCCATCTCGGGGATTTGCGCACCCAGTTCCAGCGCGCCACGGCCCGAGACGCTGACACCTTGGTGTTCGGTGGGGGCCTGTTCGGCCAAGGTGACGGTGGCCGATACCAATGCTGCGGCCAAGGTGGGGATAAACAGTTTCATGTCGGTCTCTCCTGTTCTGCGTGTGGGAGAGATATGAGGCCAGGTCAGTTAGCTAATCAAGTAAACTAAGTGAATGCATAATGTGACCCGCCCGACCCGATTGTGATGGCGCAGGTGCTTGACCGAAATAGCTAGGTCAGTTAACGATTCTGCCCTTATTGCCGGAGGCCCCCATGGATCAGAGCAACGCGTTTTCCTTTCCCCTGACGATCACGCGGCCCGAATTGATGGTGGATGGCAACGACCGGCAATTGCGCCGGTTGCTCTATGATGTCACGGCCTTGGCCGCGCGGATCGAACAGATGCGGGCGGAATTTGCCAAACGCCTTGAGGTGTCCAAACCGCAATACAACATCCTGCTGCACCTCGCCCAACATCAGGGCCAGACGGGGCGCACCGTGGCGCAAGTGGCCGAGGCCCTGCGCGTGACCGGTGCCCATGTGACCAAGGAAACGCGTCTGTTGATCGATCAGGGGCTGATGGTCAAACACCCCAACCCCGAGGACGGACGCAGCGTGTTGTTGATGATTTCGCCCGAGGCCGGTCGACGCATTACCGAGCTGTCCGCGGTCCTGCGCAGGGTGAACGACAACCTGTTCGCGACCCTGAGTGCCGAGGCCTTTGCCCAGATGTCCCAACATGTGCACGACACGTTGAACGACGCGGAACGCACGCTGCGCAACCTGCCGTTCTATCTGGACAACACGACGGATTAGACGTCGAGACCCGCGTCGTTCAGGGCCGCACGAATGCGGGCGATCTCGCGTTCGGTCGTCAGGCCCTGTTGCGCGTGATCCCAGATGTCGCGCAGCACCTCGTCAATCGCGGCCTCAGGGTGCAATGTCGTGCAGGCGCGCAGACGGCACAGCACGCTGATCATGGTCAACAGAACCTCGGCATTGCCCGCCCCGTCGCGCACAATCGCGCGAAAGGCCTGAATGATCAGGGCGTCGGTATCAAGCGGCGGCAGGTACACGCGGTCAAATGCGGGATCGGGCGTGGGTTGGTCGGTCTCAGGGTGGCTCCAGTTCCAGAGCAGCCGCTCAAGGCGCGCGATCACCTCAACCGCTGTGCCCTGATCGTTGATGCCGGGCGACAGGGCCTTGGACGCGGCCTCTCGCAATATGGCAAGCGCATAGGTCGGGTCATCCTGAATGGTGCGGTTTTCGGACACGACGAAACACCGGCTTGGCGCATCGCCGCCCTGATCACCGGTGATCCAGCCCACAGACTGCCCGCGCAACACCCGTGCGCCCGGCAGATGGCGGACATAGATGCGCGCGTCGCGGTCCTTGGCCAAGGATTGCAGTTCTTCGATGTCGATATGCGCCACATAGCCCGACCCGGGCGCGGGGATGTCGACATGTGGCCCATCGGGCGGGCCGTCCCCCGACCACGCCACGCCGCCCAGTTGGGGCACATCGCGCGCACGTGTCAGGGCCTGTTCCGCCGCCGTCTCGGCCTGATCCAACGCATAGGCCAAGGACCCGATCCGCGACAATTGCCCGATCCAGCGCACCAGCGACAGCACAATCGCCGCCACAACGAACACCGTCGCGCCAAACACGATCACCGCCGCGCTGTCGCTATAATATCCCGCGCGAAACAGGATCAGCGACGTCAGCGCAAAGACAAAGGCCCCAAGAAACGTTGCCAGAACCGTCTGTGTTTCGGAATCCTCGGCCAACAGGCGGTGAATGCGCGGCGTGGATTGATCGGCCAAGGTCCGGTGCGAGGACACCATCACACCCAGCGAAAACGTCACCACCGCCAGCATCCCGTTCGCCAGAACTGTCAGAATGGGCAGGGTTGTAGCTTGGGTAAACCGGTCTTTGGGGCCGTCGGGGATATAGCCATCAAACAGTTCCGCCGACAGCGCCGCTAGAAAGGCCAACGCGGTATAAAGCGCCACGCGCACCCACAACACGCGGCTGAGACGGCGCGCCTGCCAATAAAACCGTGCAATAATCGGTCGGGGGTCCAAAGCCATAGGTCATCCAAATTCAAAATCCGCCCGACATGGGGCTTGGGATGAACAATAGCCCGTCCCTGCCAAGTTGACAGGTCTCTTAGCCCTCGAACCCGACCGATTTGGCAAACAGGTCCAGATATGACCCCTCGGGCGGTTGGCGGCGGGCGTTGTATTTGCGCATCTGGTCCTTGAACAGATGGACGACCTGTGTGTCCTCGCTCACAAAGGCCTCAACCCCCGCGGGCGGGGCAAAGAACAGATCGCTCAGCCACCAAGGCACGGGCGAATAGACATCCATCGGACGCGCGTGCACATGTTCGCCCGTCTTTTGCAACGCATGGTTCAACCCGCGCGGCCCATAGACGATCCGCAACAGTTTCCCCTGTTTCAGCAACCGCCGCCCGACCGGCGTTTTCTCGACGATCCGGCGCTGATCCGCGTTCATCCATTCGGGCACGATTTCGGGGTTCTCGATATGCTCAAGCAGATGATCAAGCGCGGCTGAATCGGGCGGCAACCGCAAGGTGGCATTGTTGATCTGCCCCGAGCTATTCGGCCCCGACCACGAAATCGCATAACCGTCCTGCACGCTCACCGGACGCACGGCCAGAATATCGCTGTCCATCCAGACGTAATCGGTCTTTTTCATCAGGTAGAGACGGAAAATATCGGCCAGAAACGACGGCGCCGCGTTTTTGGCAAGGCGACGGGGCGGATCATAGACCTCTTGCACGGGCACCAGTTCCAGCCCCTCGATCTGTGGGTCCATCGGATCGGTGTGGAACAGTTTGACCACATGCCCCTGATGCAGAAAGGAATGGATCGAAAGCCGCTCAAACCAGCCAAGCTCACTCCCCTTCCAAAACATTGCAATGACCGGAAGTGCCTGCCCCATCGTTCATATCCCCTTTTTTGCCGAGGTAATATCGCCAAGGCGGTGAAGTCAATTCCGGATCAGACCTTCACGGCGCGGCGGATTGGGCTTCTCATCGCGGGTTTGCGGCGATAGGTTTCTCCCAAGGGTTGTTTTATCTTGCCTTTGCACGCCATATCGGGCCCGTTCCCGCGGTGGTCAAGGGACACGGATGTCGCCCGCATTAACCCGATGATGAGGGAGCTCATGCCCGTACCACGTTCGGGTGAGGGAACGGATGGCGTTGGAATGTAGGCCGCAAAAACCCTCACGCCCGGCAATGGGGATTGCTGAGGCACGAGTGCATGACGATACCACCACCAAATAAGGGCCGCGCATGATAAACACGATACTGGGCAGGTTCCGCAAAAATTGAGATGGCACAATCCCTCTCACCCAACAACAAAACCGTCTCCGACATCAACTTGCCGCATTGGAGCGTCAAGCAATGAATATGTTCACTTTCCATACCCCCGAGCGTCCTGAACCTCTTGGACTTGACCTTGCCAATCTTGCCGGTGGCGGGTCGTGTCCCTCACAATTCTACGGAAAAACCCATGATGGCCTGGATGTCTACGTTCGGTATCGTGGCGGCATACTGCGCGTCCATGTCGCCAATGTGCCAGGTGTTCGTGCAGTAGACGACGGTCAATGCATCCTACAGACGCAAATCGGGACGCAGTATGATGGCACGATATCGCTCAGCCAATTTTGCAGCACCTTTGGCGTGACCGTAAACGGGATCATGCCCAAAGAGACGAACCCAGAGGCCCATCGCAACGCTGACTTCACAGGACAAACGACCTATTGGGAAAGTCACCTTGATCAAATCACCATTGAGACGTCGCGCAGAATTCTTAGTGAGGCATGCCTGACCTTACCCGATGCCCTATTGGTGCGGCCAGTGGTTACCGACGCCCACAAGCTAGAGCGCCTTGAAGCAACCACGCCGGAACAGATTGACTATTGGCATGCTTGGCTGATCACCGGAGCATCTGGTATGGCGGAGTTAAACATCGATCCAGAGTTCGGAGTCTTGCCGGCCCCTGATCAACTCGTTGTCGAGATCCAATTTTCGCCTTGGCAATTTCCGGCGCCAAGGTATACCGGCCTAACGAAACATGCGGAAACGGATTTGGGATGCAGACTCTTCGTTCCAGGAGAGCGTGGGATGCCGGAAGACATAGCACTCACGACCGATACTTTGCGCATGAGGTCAAAGTTCCGGAAAAACGATGAAGTCACGCGAAACCAGCTTGCCGCTCTAGGGGAAGCAATCTCTCGGTTGATCCCACCAACCAATCTAGAAAGGAGAGACCTAAAGACAGGCAGCCTTATTGACTATGTCGACCGACCAATCGACCCCGTCATTGTTGACTGGTGTAACTCCGCCGAAAACCGGTGGGTATCAATCACGCGAACAGACCGAAATGGCCCATGGATCGGCGAGCGCCCCACAAGACCCTGAACACTCCGCGCCTGGACTTAGCGCCATCCGTAAGAACGCAAACAGCCCCATGCGATTTGCTGGGGCTTTAGGTATAATTTGGTTGCGGGGAGAGGATTTGAACCTCTGACCTTC